>NZ_AUXY01000102.1 GCF_001625695.1 Pseudoalteromonas luteoviolacea H33-S | reverse complement strand
ATTTTTCATGCTCTTGCCCTGTGCCAAATGGCACCTTTTTTATTACATATATAAAATACTGCTAAAGACATTAGAATTATGAAAACATAAGTCTAAACGTGCTCGATTACTCTACAATAATTAGATAATATACGATGCGACAATAGTAGTAATTGAGTTTCACCAAGGAAAGTGAATGGTTTATCGATTAATTTGTTTAATTATTTTTTTGATGCTTGTGGGCTGTGCGCAAACTGATTTATCTTTGCAAGATAAGTTGATCCAGCAGGTTCATAATAATGCGCTACATCATGGTATACCGTCCCAAGCAGTATTAATTAGTAACAATGGTAATATAAAGTTTAACTATGCATTAGATACCTCTCAGCAAAAAGAGGATATAAAGTTAAACGAGCACAGCATGTTTCCAATTTTTTCTGTAAGTAAACTGTTTGCCAATGTGCTTGTGTATCAACTTGTAGAAAAACAGCAAATTAAACTAAGTGACCGTATAGGTGAGTATGTTAAGTTACCAAGTCATTGGCAACATATACCTATCAACGCTTTAATGAACCATACATCAGGGCTGCCTGAGTACTTTGTTGTGTCTAACCAAGAAGTAGTGGCGCCAAGTAACCAAGATGCGGTGATAGAAAAACTCGGGGCCCAACAGCCTATCTTTGAATTAAATACTCAAATTCAGTATACGCAAACAAACTATATGCTGCTCAAAGCGCTATTAGAATCTATGACTGGGCAATCTTATGAGTCATTAGTTAAAACACGCATATTTAGCCCTTTAAAAATGACCAACACCGCTTTTCATGTTGATCACCTTACTAAAGGCGTTGTGCGTTCATACCTGTCAAATGGGGGAGATAGTTTAAAACCCAATGGTTATGTCTTTCCTCATTATAGTATTGCCCATACAGGCGCTTATTCGACGGCATACGATTTAAATCTTTTCTTGAGTGGCTTGATGGAAGGCAAGTTGATCAATAAAACCCTGTTAGTTGACTTTTGGCGGCCGAAGAAGCTTAAGAATGGTATTACAAATTACTTTTCCTTGGGGTGGAATACCGACGAAGTGGGGCGTTGGTCGACGGCAGGGCACGATGGAGGCACATTGGTAAGAGTGTCTGTCTTATATCAAGAAAATACAGACGACTATATGACATATATTTATCTAACAAATGGGAATTTAGATGGTATATGGAGTAGCCGGTTAATCAACTCTCTACAACAGCATACATTACCTGACTTTTATTCTAGAGCGGTGGCTTGGGCAAGTTATAACGTGCTCTAATAAAGTATCTATGTAGGCAGAATATAAATAAACGAGATTGAAATCATAAAGTCATCTTTTTTATATTAGCCAACTATTTTGCGTGCAATGAGAGTAAGGCAAAAAAGCACATTCATTCTTGTTTGCAGTTTAAATGCTTATTTTATGATTTGAAGCGGCGTACAAAATATTGGTGCGCACCATGTGTCACAAGGCATTAATATCGTTATTAATATTTCTAATTGTCAGGCTTTTATATTTAGCTTGCCCTGAAAATTTTTCCAACCCGGTGGAAATTTACCGCGTAGCACATAAGAAAATGCAATTAACTCAGCGATGACATAATAGAGCTCTTCAGGGATCTCTTCATGTAAGTCTAGTTGCCCGAGCGTTTTCACCAGGGCAGGATCTTCGTGGATCATGATGTCTTTTTCTTTGGCCAAAGCGATGATCTCTTCAGCGAGTTCTCCAAATCCTTTACAGAC
Source organism: Pseudoalteromonas luteoviolacea H33-S (assembly GCF_001625695.1). GTDB lineage: Bacteria > Pseudomonadota > Gammaproteobacteria > Enterobacterales > Alteromonadaceae > Pseudoalteromonas > Pseudoalteromonas luteoviolacea_B. Next base: position 52,580 of record NZ_AUXY01000102.1, on the reverse strand, counting down.
AACTTCCGGCGATTTACCCGCTTCATATAAAAGCCCAACGGCTGTTTTTTGTTCCATATTTATACCTTTATGTTGACGATAGCGTGCTTATCGTAGAACTGTTTGACTTGCACGGCATCTTCACGCAGTGCGATATCACCCACTTGCAGGCCATGGGCTGCAAGCTTGCTTCTCAAGGCGTCCAGATGAGGTTCGGCAAGCTGACATACGCTGGGGCTGTCACCAACAATTTCGCAATCTACGGCTTTGTCCATAAGCTCAGCTTGGACACTTAGCTGTCCCAGCGCTTCATAGTCAAAGTTTAGCCTAACAAACCATACTTGCTTTTCTGGCAATCCCGCTTTTGCCGGTTTTTTGTAGTTGCCTATTTGCAATTCACTTTGTCTGCACTCTGGTGGGGTTTTCATCGGCAAGAATAAGTTGATGAGCAGTTGACTCTCACTGTCAAACTTTTGACCAAGTGCTTGCGTTTGGTTAGTTGGTGACATGGCATTTTGGATAAAGCCAAGTTCCTCAACCAGATTTTGCTGTGCTGATAAATTCACAGCCTGAATAAACTGCTTGGGTTGTTGTAATTTATTTCCGGGAAATAAGGTTTCTACCATGCTTGCGATACGTTGTTCTTGTGACACATTTTTTGGCAGTTGAGCCTCATTTTGAGTACTGAGTTGTGTGCCTAGCAGTGTGACAAGCAATTTATCTAATGCTTGAGTAAAGCTCGTCATAGGCACACTGGTGTTCAGCGGCGTTGCGATACTCGGTAAGCGGCTGAACAAATCTTGGCTAACCATGTCTGGTGTTGCTTTTCCTTCGTCCATTAAGCGTGAAAACGCCTGGTGAACAAGCCGAGTGAGATCCACCGACTGGCTGCTTTTAAAGGTCATCTTTTCTGAGATTTTCTCGCTCAACAATGCGGGATCTTTGAGATCTGGTGTTTGCGTTTCTGTTAATGCGGCTTCTCGCAAAGGTTTGCTAAGTATATGTGCCAGTGGCAGTGATGCAGGTACTGCATTTTGTGATTTTTGGGCACCTCGCAACGGGATCACATCAGTTAATTGCATTTGTGTCGCGAGTTTTGTTTGCGTCATGCTGATCTGATCAGCTGCAATTGGCCCATTACTTTTTGGTAATGCCGCAGAAAGGACTTGTTGGATCAGTTGCAAGCGCATCTCAAATGGCATTTTTGCAGCGCTGCTTTGTGCACTTTGCAAAGTATTTACAGATGAGCTTGCTTGTGTGTTTGGCGTGCTCACTGATTGCTTTTTGTCGCCTTGAAGAACAAAGCTATGTGGCTTGTTGTTATCAGGGGCAATACTTTTGGCTTTTTGCTGATCTGTTGTGTTTGCGTCACCAAAAGGTGATTGTGGGGCTTGGCTTCTTGCACTAACAAGTCTTTGTTTGTGCATAGCTGACTGACTTTGTGACTCCAGCCCAGAGAAATTTTGTTTAATACCCTCAGAGAGTGCCATTAACGCTACGCTGGCAGGGCGCAGTGCTGCTGATGTGTAAAGTGGCTGGTGTAAATAGCTTTTGGCTGTAGCAGTGATAGATGGAATTTGCTGGGCTGGGAGCTGATTGGCCTTATTTGTATCTTGCTGTGCAGCGCGATTAAAAAATGGTGTCTGTGTAATAGCTTGCAAGGCCTGTTTTACGGTTTGCTTTATATCAGCCAAGGAAACGTTAAAAAGCGGTTTGTCATATTTTAATGTTTGCTCTTTGTATGACTGGGTCGCCTCTTTTAATTGAGTTTGAAATGCTTGAGTTTCTAGCTTGGGTAAAATACTTTTAAGTGATGTAGCCAGTTTGATTTTAGTTGACTTAGTCGCGATTGCGACTTCAATCCCATCCGGTGCAGTGCTCAGCTTAGCACCATGCCATACTTGCTTTTGTAATTGCTTTAATTCAGTAGGTGTTGGTGTTTGAATTTGCGTAATGTCATGCTGATGTAGACCGAGCTTCAGCGTGCTTTTATTTTGCGTCAGCTGCAAATAGTTAGATGTTTGTTGACTGAGCTGACTGACTAATTTTGCAATGGCCTTTTTGGCAACCGGCATTTGATGCAGTTTGTCGCCAAACATATTAAATACTTGCATCAAGACTTTATCACTTTTGGCGCTAAGGCTGGCTACCAATTTAGATTCTTGCTGCAATAAGTTGCCTATGCTTGGTGGAATTGGGACGTTCACCCCTAGCTTGGGCAAAGCGAGTTGTGAATGAGGTGTTTGTTTTATTTGTGCGTCGGTTTGAATGGCACTGTGATCGCCAAACCCTTTTAAAACGCCAAGTAAACTGAGAAGTGATTGTGCTGATTTTAACGATAATTTCGCTTCAGGTGTCACAAGGGTAAGCACAGTGCCAGTGGCATCTAATTTTAATTGTGCTTCCGGTAATTTCAAAACCTGATCTATGTTTGCTTCGCTACTTAAGCGTACCGGTTGCCAACGGCCTTCTAGCGCAACTTCCATTTGAATCGAGTCGGGCTTAATGACAATGTTGCGTGCCAAAAACGTCTTATCAGCGTCTAATTGCGGCTGCTTGTTGCTACCTTGTGAAGATATTGTTGTTGGTGACACATTTGCCGGATGTTGTACAGGAATTGTTTGCTTATTCATTATTCTAAATCAAATTTTCGGTAATCGGTCACAAGGTATTATTCGTATTACAATATCACTATGATAGACTTACGCCCACATTTAGGGTCGTGAGAATAACAAATTTTGCTAGAGATTAAGGCTTTAACTTGTATCAAACAAGATCGTTGTTTGTTCGAATCACTTAACTTTTCATTGTTATCTGGTCAAATCATGCAAATAGAAGGCCCAAATGGTGCAGGAAAAACATCGTTGCTGAGAATAATAGCCGGTTTTTCTCAGCCAGATGAAGGTAGTGTTCTGTTTCATAAGAAAAATATTAATGAAGACTACGATGACTTCGCTCAGTCCTTGCTGTTTATTGGACATAAAACAGGTGTTAATCAGCAGCTCACAGCTTATGAAAATGTCATGCATTGGCTCACTGTTCACGGCTATAAAAGCGCACAAACGGAAATATATGACCTCCTTGGCAAGCTAGGTCTTGTCGGCTTAGAAGATGTCCCCGTCAGAACCTTATCCGCAGGCCAGCAACGCCGTGTAGCTTTGGTGCGTTTGTGGCTTAATGATGCCAAACTTTGGATCTTAGATGAGCCCTTTACTGCCTTAGATAAAAAAGGCGTTGCTATGTTACAGGCGCAATTTCAACAGCATTTGGATAGTGGTGGCGCTATTTTGTTAACAACTCACCAAGATCTCACCAACTCGTTTAGCTCTTTGCAAACCTTGGTTTTGGAGTATCGCCACTGATGCAAGTAAGCAATTCATATTGGACGCTATTTTGCTCCGTTTATAAAAAAGATGTCACACTGGCTTTTCGCCAACGGGCTGAAATCGTTAATCCGCTCCTGTTTTTCTTGATTGTCATTACTTTATTTCCTCTAGCGATTGGCCCTGAACCTGGCTTATTAGCGAGAATGGCACCGGGGATTATTTGGGTCGCAGCGCTTTTATCAACTATGTTAGGGTTAGATAAGATTTTTCGTGACGATTACATGGATGGCTCATTAGAGCAGCTGATTGCTTCCCCTTATCCATTGCCATTGGCTGTATTAGCTAAAGTCGCGGCACATTGGACAACGGCTGGACTCCCCATGGTGGTCATGGCGCCCGTGTTTTCTATGTTGATGAATTTAGAGTCGCAAGCGCTCGGTGCCACCATATTAACACTACTAATTGGTACCCCATTATTAAGTTTTATTGGGGCCATTGGAGCAGGCCTGACTGTAGGCTTGCAAAAGGGCGGTATTTTAATGAGTTTACTCGTTTTACCGCTATATATCCCAGTACTTATTTTTGCAACGTCCGCTATTGATACTAGCATCATGTCTTTAGCATATAGTGGGCAGCTTGCAATCCTTGGTGCGATGTTAGCCGTCGCTTTAGTCGCCGCACCAATTGCTATATCGTCAGCTTTAAGAGTGAGTGTAAGTTAAAATGTGGAAGTGGTTACATCCTTATGCCAAAGCGGAGCGTGCTTACCAATTGTGTAACACTTTGCTTCCGTACTTTGTTGTGGTGTCCGTGCTATGTATTGTGGTTGGATGGGTGTGGGGGCTTGCGTACGCCCCAGCAGACTACCAACAAAAGGATAGTTACCGGATCATCTTTATTCATGTGCCTTCGGCGATTTTGTCGATGGGGGCATACTCTTCTATGGCCATTGCTGCCATCATTGCATTGGTTTGGCAGCTACGAAATGCCGAGTTGGCTGTCATTGCAATTGCGCCAGTAGGGGCGGCGATGACTGCGATTGCGTTGATTACCGGATCTGCATGGGGCAAGCCAATGTGGGGCGCTTGGTGGGTGTGGGACGCAAGACTTACTTCAGAGCTCATCTTATTATTTTTGTATCTTGGTGTGCTCTCGCTATTCCATGCTTTTGAAGATAAAAAAGCAGGCGGTAAAGCAGCATGTATTTTAGCGATTGTAGGGGTGGTCAATCTACCGATTATTCATTTTTCTGTAGAGTGGTGGAATACGCTTCATCAAGGAGGCGCTATCACTAAATTTGATACATCAGCAATCGATCCATCTATGCTTTGGCCCTTATTGATTAATATTTTAGGGTTTGCAGCACTGGTCGGTATGCTTACTTTGATCCGTCTTAAAAATGAAATTATACAGGTCGAAAAACATCGTCCTTGGGTCCGTCAATTAGTTAGCCGAGGTTGATTATGCAGTTTGAATCATTTAGCGACTTTATCGCCATGGGCGGTTATGGATTTTATGTTTGGCTCTCTTTTGGTAGCTGTGCCGTCATCATATTGGGCCTGTTATTTGGCTCGCTGTACGAAGGCAAACAACTAAAACAACAAATAAAGTCTCAAATGGCCAGAGAAGAGCGCATTAAAAAGGCCAAAGAAATGGAGGCACAGGTATGAACCCAAGACGTAAAAAGCGTTTGTTTACTGTCCTTGCCGTGATTTTCGGTATTGGTTCAGCGGTTGGTTTGACTTTGTATGCGTTGCAAGAAAATATCAACTTATTCTACACACCGAGCGAGTTAGTGAACGGTAAAGGGCCAGAATTAGAGAAACCAACAATTGGCCAAAAGCTGCGTATAGGCGGTATGGTTGTGCCTGGTTCAGTGGTGCGTGATGAGACTTCATTAGATGTTGAATTCAAACTCATTGATACAGGGCCACTTGTGACCATTCGCTATCAAGGTATTTTGCCTGACCTGTTTAGAGAAGGGCAGGGGATTGTTGCTCAGGGAACTTTGATTGAACCTGATGTGATAGAAGCCTTTGAAGTTCTGGCAAAGCATGACGAAGAATATATGCCTTCTGAAGTGGCTGAGGCGGTAAAAGGGATCAAGCACGAAAAACCTAAATATAATTTAAATAGCGAGAACTAGTATGATCCCAGAAATAGGATATTTTGCGCTAGTTTTAGCTATGGCACTGAGCCTGCTTCTTTGTATTTTCCCGCTTTGGGGTGCATATACGGGCAACTTAAGGTTGATGCGTGCAGCCCCCTCTTTAGCACTCGGGCAATGTTTATTTGTATTGTTTTCTTTTGGCATTCTTATTTATATCACGTTGACGGATGATTTTACCGTTGCGTACGTGGCACATCATTCAAGTAGCACCTTACCTTGGTACTACAAGGTGACCTCAACGTGGGGCGGACATGAAGGTGCGATTTTACTCTGGTTAGTCATGCAATCTAGCTGGACGGCACTGGTTGCTTTGATGTCAAAATCATTGCCATGGGTGCTCAGAGCACGTGTACTTGGCGTACTGGGTTTCCTTGGCGTTGGTTTTATGTTGTATACCTTGTGGATGTCGAGCCCATTTGAGCGTCTGTTACCTTACTTTCCGGTTGAAGGGCGTGATTTAAATCCGTTGTTACAAGACCCCGGTATGATCATACATCCACCGCTGCTGTATATGGGCTATGTGGGTTTGTCTGTGTCATTTTCATTTGCCATTGCCGCATTATTAACAGGCAAATTAGATAATACTTGGGCGAAATGGTCTCGACCATGGACCATGGTTGCTTGGGCATTTTTAACTTTGGGGATCACCATAGGTAGCTGGTGGGCTTATGCTGAACTTGGCTGGGGAGGCTGGTGGTTCTGGGATCCCGTTGAGAACGCCTCGTTGATGCCTTGGTTAGTTGCCACAGCCTTGCTGCATTCGTTGGCAGTGACTGAAAAACGCGGGGTATTTAAATCTTGGACCGTATTGCTGGCTATTGCCGCGTTTAGCTTATGTCTGTTGGGCACCTTCATTGTTCGCTCCGGCATCATCGTCTCTGTACATGCGTTTGCCACAGATCCTGACAGAGGTTTGTACATATTATCTTTCTTAGCTGTGGTTGTGGGCGGCAGTTTGGCCTTGTATGCCGCACGTGTTTCTCAAGTCCATAGTGAAGGTCGTTATCGATTTGCTTCTCGAGAAGTGGCTTTGTGGCTCAATAATATTTTCTTAGTGGTTGCGACCTTAATTGTATTGTTAGGGACTTTACTGCCGATGATCCACAAAGAATTAGGCCTTGGCTCAATTTCAATTGGGGTACCTTTCTTTAATCAGATGTTTGCCATTTTAATCGTGCCATTCGCACTGCTGTTAGGGATTGCCCCAATGTTGCGCTGGAAGCAAAACACATTGTCTCCGTTGGCAAAAAAATGGTTGGTCAATGTTGTGCTTAGCCTTGTGGCGACGGCTGCATGGTTGTTTTCTAGTTATGAGCAAGTCTCTGTGCTGACTTTTATGGCGACGGCACTGGCGGTTTGGATTGTGTTTTCAACCATCGCTGATTTATTGCAAAAAGTGTCATTGCAGACATCTATTTCAGAAGGTTTCAAACGACTCGGTTTGAGCTACTGGGCCATGGTACTGGGTCATGTTGGACTCGCTTTTGTGATTGCCAGTGTAACTTTGACTTCTGCTTATTCGGTAGAACGTGCTGTTGCTATGAAGCCTGGAGATATTGCGACCTTAAATGAGTACCAATACCGCTTTGATGGCGTCAAAGAGATCCGAGGACCAAACTACAGTGGCCATGCTGGGGTCGTAACTGTGCTTAAAAACGATGAGTTTGTAACAGAGCTTTATGCCGAAAAGCGGTTATACGATATTGGCATGCAATTTATGACAGAGGCGGCCATTGATGATGGATTCTTCCGTGATTTGTATCTGGCTTTAGGTGAGCAAATGAGCCAAGGGGCTTGGTCATTACGGATTTACCATAAGCCGTACGTTCGCTGGATGTGGCTTGGCGGGATTTTGATTTCCTTGGCTGGTTTCGTCGTGCTGGCAGATAAACGCTATCGTCGTCGTGTGAAAAAAGAGGCTCAAGTTTAATTATGAATCGAAAAATACTGGGCTTTTTGCCGTTCTTAATTTTTGTTTTGCTGTGCGTATTTTTATATCAAGGTTTGTTTGGTAACCCTAGAGAGTTACAAACCGGTCGATTAGGGCAAACTATGCCGAGCTTTAATTTGCCTGATTTAATGGATGAAAATAAGCGCTGGACAGAAAAAGAGTTACTGGGTGAAGTATATTTGATGAATGTGTGGGGGACTTGGTGCCCTACATGTATTGCTGAGCTGGGCTATTTAACTAAGTTGCGTGAGCAGGGTGTTAAAATAGTGGGTTTGTATTATGAGCAGGCCTATGACCCAGATTTTGGTGACCATTTTGATATCAATGCACTCAGAGAAGAAGTTGATACCATGTTAAGCCGAGCGGGTAACCCTTATCAGTTTAATATTTTGGACTTAGAGCGCAGTCTTGCGCTGGACCTTGGGGTATCGGGCGCACCTGAGACTTTTTTGGTTGATAAGGAAGGTACAATTTTGCTGCATCACACTGGAGATATTAACCAGCGAGTATGGCGAAATAAGTTCTTACCTGCCCTTGAGGAGTTGCAACCATGAAGATCAGACATGTGATGCTGTTGGTGATGATATTGCTGTTAAGTGCCACAGTTGCCAATGCTGCTGAAGATAAGTATGAATTTAAAAATGCTGAGCGAGCACAAACATTTAAAGAGCTGACACTAGAACTTCGCTGTCCAAAGTGTCAGAACCAAAATATTGCCGACTCAGATGCGGTTGTTGCAAAAGACTTACGTGATAAGGTTGTGGCTCTAGTACAAGAGGGGAACTCTAAGCAAGAAGTTATTGATTACATGATTGATAGGTACGGGTATTTTGTGCATTACCAGCCACCTGTGACGCCTGCGACTATCATTTTGTGGGTGCTGCCAGTGGTTATCGTCGTGTTAGGTTTTGGTTTTATCGTGTTTAGACAAAAGAAGGCATCAAAAAAGCAGCAGTGGAGCGCAGCAGATGATGAAAGGCTCGAACAGTTGATTGCACAGTATCAGCGTAAGGAGCGCCAGCAATGATAGAGTTGACTCAAATGTGGGGTGTTTTTGCGTTGCTGGCAATCTTGAGCTGCCTATTTGTGGTGATGCCTTTTCTTCGCAAAGAAAAAGTGGTGTCAGTTGATCATGATGCTAATGCACAACGTATTGAAATATATCATCAAAGATTAGATGAACTAAAAGGCGAATTAGAAAATCAGCGCATCGGTCAAAATGACTTTGAAGAGTCCGTCATTGAGTTAAAAAGACGGCTGTTAAATGAGTTGTCTCCAGAACAAACACTGGATACGCGTGGCAATAATCTAGTGCTTGGTGCTACAGGTATTGCGTTTACGCTGGTTGTCAGTAGTGTTTTTTACTATTTCACAGGTAGCCATCAGCAAATAGCCAATTGGCAAAAAGCGCTGGAAAAGCTACCCGAATATGGTGAAAGGGCAGTGCTGCAAACCGGTGAGCCTTTATCGGCTAACGAATTGCAAGCATTTGCACTGGGATTGCGAACTAAACTAGCTAATAGTGGTGATGATGCCGTTGCTTGGATGTTGTTAGGACGTGTCGCCATGTCTTTAAACGATTATGAAATGGCGATGCAAGCGTTTGATAAAGCATTGATCATGCAGCCTGATAATCACAATGTGTTGGTTAATTACAGCCAAGCGCTATTAATTGAAGGTTCAGAGCCAAGTATTAACCGAGCTGCGAGAATGTTATCTCGTGTACTTAGGGCTGAGCCGCAAAACATTGATGCGATTTCTTTGTTAGCATTAATAGCGTATGAGCGAGAGGATTGGCTTGAGGCTAAATCTGCATTTGAGGTTTTACTGTCAACTGTACAGCCTAATGATCCACGTTACGCCATGATCAAACAGCGTATTGGTGAGATCGCAGAAAAGCTCGGAGAACCCGAGCCTGTGGATTCAGGAGCTGGGCCTCAGTTGAGTGTGCAGGTGCGCATTGATGATAAGCTGCTGGGTCAATTACCAGACAATGCAACCTTGTTTGTGTTCGCAAAAGCGGCAAACGGACCGAGAATGCCACTTGCAGTGCAAAAACTTACAGTTTTTAACTTGCCTTTAGTTGTCACTTTGAATGATAGTATGGCAATGTTGCCAGATCTGAAGTTATCAAACTTTAATGAAGTTGTGATAACGGCGCGTATTTCTGTTGATGACTCGGTGATGACACAAGCTGGTGAGCTTGAAGGCACCTCCGACGTGGTCACGATAAATAAGGATACACGCCAACAGGTTAATGTCATTATAAGTCGTGTTATAACCAGCACAGGAAGCTAAATGTATAAAAAAATTGTCGGTGCAGCGCTTGCGTTAATGCTTGTAGGCTGCGCACAGGTCCCTGAGGTAAAAGAAGACCCTCGTGATCCCTTGCAATCAATGAATAGACCCATCTATGACTTTAATATGGATGTGCTGGATGCTTATATTTTGCGTCGAGCGGCGAAGGGATATGTGGCCATCACGCCAGCACCCGTGCGCAGTGGTATTGTTAACTTTACCACCAATATCGCGGCGCCAACGGATGCAATAAACTCAGCCTTACAGGGAAAACCTGGAGATGCAGGGGTTAATGTTGCACGTTTTTTAATTAACTCAACTGTAGGTATTTTAGGCTTTTTTGATGTTGCAAGAGAGCTGGGCCTTGAGCACAAAGACGAAGACTTTGGTCAGACACTCGGTGTTTGGGGCGTAGGAGATGGTGCATATTTAATGTTGCCAGCCATGGGACCATCAACGGTGAGAAATACCACAGGTGATCTCGTTGATAACATCGTGCTGCCAGAGATTGCACTGACGACGCCACAAACTTTGATTGTATTTGCATTGAGAGCCGTTGAAGCACGTGCATCATTGATGTCGCAAGAAAAGCTACTTAACGAAGCGTTAGACCCGTACATGTTTTTAAAGGATATCTACTTTCAAAGACAGCTTTTTGAACTGCATGATGGCAATCCGCCAATGGAAGAAGAGCCAGAAGATTTTGATGATGATTTCTTAGAAAATCTTTAATTTAAAAGCCAGCATACGCTGGCTTTTTTACTTTTATATGAGTGGCTTAAAACTTCCAGTTCATATTTAGCCACACCGTTCGACCAGCTTCATTTACTTTACTAGTTTGTGAGTATCCACTTACCATTGTGCCAGAGCGACTTAAATGCTCTGCGTAGGTTTTATCGAATACATTGTCAAGACCCAGGTTAAAGACCAAATCATCTGATTGTGAATAAGAGGTGTTGAGCGCCAATGCGCCAAAGCCGTCGCTTTGAGATATGTCTTGGCCAGCAATATTACCTTGGCCTATCGCGACTCGATGTTGACCTTGGACTACGCGCCATAAACCGCCAAATTGCCATTTTTCTTTGGTATAGCTAAGCGCAAAGCGAAGCTGCAAAGGAGGTTGTTGAGCAAGGGCTATATTGTCAGTACGATTTTCGCCTTTGACATAATTTATGCTCGCTGTTGCCATGAGGTTTTTATTGACGTTGTAGCGGCTCTCAGCCTCGAATCCATAGGTTTGTGCATCAATATTGCGCGTCACTTTACTGGCCATGCCCATTTTTTCATATAGGTTATCAGTAAGGAGGTAATTATCGATACGGTTGAAAAATACAGAGACTGAATGAGTAAAAGCACTCGACTGGCCAAGCCAACCTATATCTAACTGATTTGTTGTTTCATGGTCGACGAGAAATGCACTTGGGCTATCAACAGCACCACGGCCGCCGCCCATTACTTCCCAGTAATCAGGGAATCGCTCTGTGCGCCCAACACCAATATAATAACTGCTGTTTTCTGTTTGCGCTTGATAACGTGTAAAACCGCTGATTAGGGTATCATTGCGTGTCATATCTGCTGTTGGGTTAGGTACAACTTTCATCATCACAGTGCGAGTTTGGCGTCTATCTGTGGCTTGCCAATCGTCAACTCGTAAGCCACTAACCCATTGGCTGTCTTGACTTAGGCTATATTCAACTTCAGCAAATAAACCAGTTTGCTCGAACTCTGCGGTTTCTTGACGAGTCAATGATTCGACGGGGGTATTTTCGAGATCGCGGCCAATTCGAATACGGTGGCGGTTTTGTTGATGATCTAATCCGTAGGCCAGAGCAGTTTTGTCGTTGAGCTCTGAATTGAGTAAGACTTTACCACCGAAAGTTCTTCTGTCTGGGTTAGAGGACACGGGCGTTTTCATCATCATATTTGGCATAAATTGGCGCAAACTGTGATTGTCCATGATGTGATCTATGTTGTTGTAAAACACATTGGCTTCAATGCTCGTTACAAAACCACTCAACTCGCTTTTTGACATTTGCAAAGCCACTTGCGTTCTATCAAAGAGACTGCCATCCATCATTCTGTCAGCATAGGCCACTTCACCATCACTGCGGCCAAGGGTTAAACTATATAAACTTGTATCATCTGGCGTGTATGCAAATTGTGTATCCAAATTCCATTTTTCATATGCTGAATGAATACTAGTGCCGTCGCCATCTTGGTAATCGTCAGCTTCACTGTAACTGGCGGCAACTCTCGCGAAGTAATCTTGAGTCCCAGTTTTGATATCACTGTTTATAACGCGTTTTCCAAAGTCACCCAGTGTCGTGTTAACAAAACCTGTTGTACCGCGCTCAAGCAAGCGCTCTGATTCACGTTCAAAGACCACAGTTGCCGCACTATTACCTGGACCATATAAAACGGTTTGCGGTCCTTTAATGACGGTTAAAGTGTCATAAGTCTGCGGTGTAATGTAAGCAGTTGGCGGGTCCATTCGACCACCGCAGCCACCTAATGTGACACCGCCATCGGTGATAATGTTAATACGAGAGCCCGCCATACCTCTGAAAACGGGATCGCTACTTGCGCCGCCTTTTTTAACCAGTGAAAAACCTGCAATGCTAGAGAGTAGATCTGCGCCATCTTGCGCAGGCAGAGGTTGCCTTGTGGCTTTGGGATCTGTTTTGATATCGAGCGGGCTATGCATAGGGGCAATGACTTCGATGTGTTCCATCGTTTGTTCAGATTGTGCTTGTCCTTGCCAAGCAATGGATGCGGTTATCGCGGTACAGATCAGACGCTTTTTCATGGATATCCTCAGAGTTGTATATCAACATAACTTTTTAGTAAGACAGTTGATTTGATTACCAATAGTTTATTCTGAGGCGTATTTTACTGATGTGGGAACAGGTTGGGATGTGACAAAATGTCGCACTCGGTTACAAAGCTTTGAAAAATTGATTCAGCTCAAAAATCTTGAGTTTCAAAGCGATGATGTAAGACATCATCGCTGATTGAAGGAGTGAAAGCATGAGCCTAAATGCCCATAGCTTCCACCTGTTGGTCGCACCACTGCAGAGCTTCGGAGTATAACTCGGGCAAAGACTGAGTTTGCAGGTTTAACTGTTCAGTCAATTGAGAAGCATCAGACCAATTTGCTTTTTCGTACGCCATGACAAGACTTAGATATTGCGCCAGCATGCCTTCTCCTTGTAGTAAAGCGTCTTTAATATCGATAGTCAAAGGGAGCTTTTGCATCACACTGTCCATGGTTTCATCTAAGATGGCATCCATTAAGGACATCATACCGGTCAAAAACGCCATACCGGTATCGCGCATTTGGTTGTGTTTGATTGCGAGCAGCTCACAGAATCTTGCCCGTGTTAGGGAAAGTCGAATAAGCTCCATGGGCTTATCTGACGCAACCTGAGAGGCGAACAATAAAGAGAGGAATTTTTTCAGTTCTTGATTACCGAGTACAACCAATGCCTGCTTGATTGTGGATATTTCAGCTCTGCGTTTGAAGGCGGCTGAATTCGAATAACGCAGTAATTTGTAGCTCAGGTTTACATCACGCTCGAACACTTGTGTGATGCGTTTTAAATCGACATCGACACTGGATGTTTCGTATAAAAGCTCAGCCAATGCCATTTCAGAAGGCGGCAATGCTTTGGTTTGCACCATCTCTGGCTTGGCAAAGAAAAATCCTTGAAAAAGTGTAAAACCCAATTCAAGGGCGAGTTGATATTGTTCGTAAGTTTCGACTTTCTCAGCAACGAGCTCAATATGTTTATGTGGTGCTATGGCCTCTTTGAGCTCATGAATTTCATCAACACTGGTGACCAACATATCCACTTTGATTTGATCTATATAGGGATAAAAATGACGCCAAACTTTTTGATGCTTGTAGTCATCTAAGACCAGCTTATAGCCTTTTTCTTTGAGATCTTGCACTGCGGCCAGTAGGCGCTTACCAGGTTGAACCGTTTCTAAAATCTCAACAATTAGTTGGTCGCGCCCCATCATGGTGGGGTAGCCTTTTAGAATTGTTTCAAGTGTAAAGTTGATATACGCAGGCTTTGAGTCGGTCAGATCTTCTAAACCGAAGTTGAACTGGCTTCCCTCTATTAATTTTGATGTCGCCTCTACGTCATCAATATTAGGAAACACGTTATCTACGCCATCACGAAACAGCAGTTCATAGCCGACGACTTCTTTATTTATATTTAAAATAGGTTGCCTAGCGGCATAAAAATACATGGAACAAGACACCCAATCGTTACTTCATTTCACTTCAATATAAGGCAATATAAAGCGTATTTCATTATTAAATTTACACTTTCTTAGTATTTTGGTACTAAAGGGTAATATTTTAGAGTGTGAAATGTGCAATAACAGCTATTTGCGTAGACTTGCTTGGGGGTAAAGAGGAGGCGTGATATAGTGCGCCTTTGTTTTTGGCTTTTGTTCCAATATCAGTTAAGAAGTAAGTTTACTGTTATTCGGAGAGAAGCTCTTTTTAACGGAGGTCATTTTGGAAATTGGCACAATGATATCGCTGGCTTTGTATTTTATTGCAATGTTAGCTATTGGCCTTTATGCCTATCGTAAATCTACCGATGATGTATCTGGATACATGTTAGGGGGTCGTAATCTACCACCTAGCGTTGCAGCGCTTTCCGCTGGTGCATCAGATATGAGTGGTTGGATCTTAATGGGATTGCCTGGCGCAATGTTTTTAACAGGGTTCAGCAGTACTTGGATTGCGGTTGGTTTGGTAATTGGTGCATTCTTAAACTATTTGCTTGTCGCACCAAGACTACGTGTCTACACCGAGGTCGCCAACGATGCGATAACGATTCCAGATTACTTTGCAAATCGCTTTGAAGACAACAGTAACGCACTGCGTATTGTCTCAGCCATTGTTATTATCGTGTTCTTCACTTTATACACCTCTTCTGGTGTTGTAGCAGGCGGCAAACTATTTGAAAACTCATTTGGTATGAGCTACGAAACGGGCTTGTATGTAACAACTGGTGTGGTTGTGCTTTATACCTTATTTGGAGGCTTTTTAGCTGTGAGCCTAACGGACTTTGTACAAGGCTGTATCATGTTTATTGCCCTTGTTTTAGTCCCTCTAGTGACATTTAGCCTATTAGAACAGCCACTTGTGACGACGCTAAATGAGTTAAATCCGGATATGCTCACTTGGGTGGGTGCTGGTGGCGTGATTGGCATTATCTCGGCAATGTCTTGGGGTTTAGGCTATTTTGGTCAACCGCATATCATTGTTCGTTTTATGTCTGTACGCAGTGTTAAAGATATGCCGACTGCAAGAAATATTGGCATGAGTTGGATGATTGTAGCCACAGTTGGTGCTATCACAACGGGTTTGTTTGGTGCAGCCTATGCGCATGAAAACAACATTGTTGTTAAAGATGCTGAGACAATTTTCCTTGTCTTGTCTGAACTATTGTTCCACCCATTGATTGCAGGTTTCTTACTGGCTGCTATTTTAGCGGCGATTATGAGCACGATTTCATCACAGCTATTGGTGAGCTCTAGTTCTTTAACTGAAGACTTTTACAAGGTATTTATCAAACCGAATGCCACAGATAAAGAGCTGGTCATGGTAGGTCGTTTTAGCGTAGCAGCCGTTTCTGTGTTAGCGATTTATCTTGCTCACGACAGAGAAAGCACAATCTTAAGCTTAGTGAGCAATGCGTGGGCAGGCTTTGGTGCAGCATTTGGTCCATTGGTACTGTTTAGCCTGTTTTGGAAGCGCATGAACTTCTCAGGTGCGCTTGCAGGTATGGTTGTAGGCGCTGTTACTGTGCTTGTATGGATTTATGCACCATTCACAATTGCAGGTCAAAGTCCGAGTGGATTCATTTATGAAATCGTACCTGGCTTCATTGCAGCATCCATTGCAATTGTGGCTGTGAGCTTAATGACGGCACCGCCTTCAAAAACGATAGAAGCTAAATTTGACGAAATGAATCGCGGCCTGTAAACAGGCAGCCGCGATAAAAGTAAAAGGTGAGCTTCGGCTCACCTTTTTTGTTTTATTCAGTGAACTTAAAAATTAAAGACGCGTGCCGAACTCATATACGCAATGTTGGCTTACGTAGTGTTTTTCAACTGGCTTTAGTTGTATTAATTCAATTTCACTGACTTGATCTCGAGTGACTAACTGGTGTATTTCAAAATAGCGACTCCAGCTAATACCTTTGTAAGGTCTGAGCTCCATATATGGATATTGCACATAGTGCCAAGTACCTTTTAAAAATCCTTTATTTTCTTCTGAGATGTTCTGGCCAGAGAGCTCATAGGCCCCATTTTTATGGAGCTTGAGCTTATATTCACTCTCACATGAGGTTGTTTTAAAATGCTGTGCTAAGTCTGCTTTTAGGAGCGGGCTATTTTGTTTATCTTTTGGAAAGGGATAAATTGCAATGGCGTTTTTGGTGTACCAATGGTTACCTTCTTTAAGTGCTTGAATATCTGAAATATTAAAACCACTATTGTTGGCCGTTTGCTTGGCAGTTTCTACTGCATTTGGATCTTGCAACATGAGCGAATGAAGCATCGTATTTTGGGAAATGCTTGTTGGAAAATCGAGAGTATTGGTCTTGACGTTGAAACCACTTTCTTCTAGTGCTTGTTCTAATTGAATAAGAGATTCGTCTGGGATGTATTTAGCGTAAATGTGAACGGTTGTTGTATTGACACATCCAGTTAAAAATAAGATAAATACGCAAAGAAGGTACTTTCGGAATATTGTTATCATTATGTCTTTCCATGTTTGGGCGTGTTGCTATTTTAATCACAGTTCGACATGGTTGAAAATAATGAATTGAACTCTTGAATTGAAAAGTAGCCGTGCAGCTAAGTTGCGCACGGCTCGGTATGAGTTAGTCTTGCACAGAGCGCAGTAGGGCATTAACACCGACTTTTTCGCGTGTTTGCTTGTCCACTTTTTTCACGATGATAGCGGCATAAAGGCTGTGGGTTCCGTCTTTACTCGGTAGTGAACCTGGCACTACCACAGAACCAGCTGGCACACGACCATAGTGAATTTCACCGGTCTCTCTGTCATAAATACGTGTGCTTTGAGAGATATAAACACCCATTGAAATAACAGCGCCTTCTTCAACAATCACACCTTCTACGATTTCTGAACGCGCGCCGATAAAGCAGTTGTCTTCAATGATGGTTGGATTAGCTTGTAGAGGCTCTAAAACACCGCCAATGCCAACACCACCAGACAGGTGTACATTTTTACCAATTTGCGCACACGAGCCTACAGTAGCCCATGTATCAACCATAGTGCCATCATCAACGTATGCACCAATGTTAACGTATGAAGGCATCAGGACAACGTTTTTACCAACAAAGCTGCCTTGACGAGCAACAGCATTTGGTACAACACGCATGCCGCCTTGTTGGAATTGCTCCGGCGTGTAATCGCTAAACTTCAGTGGTACTTTGTCGTAAAATTGGTTAACACCATCATTCATTGGTTGGTTGTCACGAATTCTAAAAGACAGTAATACCGCTTTTTTTAACCATTGGTGCACAACCCACTCACCACTGACTTTCTCAGCAACACGTGCTGCGCCTTTATCTAGTAGCTCTAAAGAATCAATTATTGCGCTTTTAACTTCAGGTGCAACAGCAGATGGTGTGATGTTATCGCGGTTTTCCCACGCTTGTTCAATAATACTTTTTAAATCCGACATAGTTTCCTCTTTTATTCAGATTCGGCGTTTAATTTTTTCATTAATGAATGATGTAAAGCGGTTTTTTCATCTTCACTCAATGCTAGATAATGTTCGTTTGAGACTACGAAAAAGTCTTCTGCACGTTCCCCAACTGTGGTGATCCGTGCAGCGTGTATATGTAGGTTATGAACCTGCAATACTTCCGCAATTTTGGTTAATAGACCCTGAATATCCACGGCTTGAATTTCGACTAGGTTTCTATCGACACGTGCATGTGGACGGACAATTACCTTTGGTTTGATATTAAAATCTTTAAAACGCTGTGAGCGGTTTTTCTTTAAGCGTATTTTTTTCTTCGGATCGGCTAAAATGCCATCGAGTGCTCTGCGCAAGTTCTTAGCGCGGCTACCGCTAATGGCATTGCCATTAACTTCTAAAATAACAAAGCTGAACACCACATAGCCATCTTTGGTTGTCATGACTTGCGCATTTTGAATTTGAGCTTTTTTACTACCAATAACAGACACAAGTTTGGCAAACAAGCTTGCTTCATAGGGCGCGTAAACAAATACTTGTGTACCGCCTTGCATTGGTTTTTCAGAAACAGCAACTCCCGATTTTTCCTTACTATATGAGGTTAGTAAGTGTTTGCTATTCCATGATATTAACTCTTCACTGAAACTCGTGAAATAGTTGGGTTTGAAACGGGACCATAGCTTTACAATATCTTCTTTTATGAACCCGTCTTCAATCAACCTTTCCATGGCTTGCGCTTTTTTATCACGAATTTGATCGCGCATATCCATTGGGTGCTCAAGGCCTAATCTTAAAGCTCGTTGTGTTTGCAAATAGAGCTCTCTAAGAAGAATATTCTTCCAATCATTCCATAAATTGTCATTAGTCGCGCGGATGTCTGCCACTGTTAAGCAGTACAAATAGTCCAGTTGACGTTCATTTTTTACTTTAGAAGCGAATTCGTTGATGACACTTTGGTCATTTATATCTTTACGTTGCGCGGTAACTGACATGAGCAAGTGATGCTGAACTAGCCAAGCAATGAGCTTAGCATCTGATGGGGTTAATTTGTGCATGCTGGCAAACGCAGTGGCATCAACAGCGCCCAGTTCTGAGTGATCACCGCCACGCCCTTTGGCAATATCGTGGAAAATAGCGGCCAGATACAGTAACTCGGGTTTATCCATTCGTGTCACGATCTCCGCACAGATAGGGAAATCTTTACTAAGCTGCTTGTCGCGATATTTATGGATATTGTTAATTAGCTTATGAGTGTGCTCATCCACCGTATACGCATGAAATAAGTCAAATTGCATTTGCCCAAATATGCTTCGCCACTGTGGTAAATATGCTGCGATAATGCCATGTTTGTGCATCAGCGTGAATGCTCTTCCCATGCCATTTGGATGCTTGAGTAAGCGCATAAATGCGTCTCGACATGCGGCGTAGTCTTGCAAATCACCCAGCAAACGTCTGCGTACTTGTCTGACTGAGCGTATGGTATTTGGGTCAATATCTGTGATATCAGTATTGTCAGCGATGTGCTCAAAAAGGACTAAAAGGTTTTCTCGTAAAAAGAACGCGGAGGGATCTTTTACTCGGATTTTATTACCGATACGTTCAAAATGCGCATCTAAAGGGGTGACGACATGTGCATCATGATCTGGAAGAATACTTTGCTCAAAGTAGGCGAGCAGCATCTGGTTCATTTCACGAACACGGCTCATGATCCTAAATAAACGCTTCATCATGCGCTCAACTGATGGCTTACCTTCAGAGCCAAATCCAAGCAATTCAGCTGCATGCGGTTGATAGTCAAATAACAGACGGTTTTCACAGCGCCCAGCCGCAAGGTGCAGTGCAAAGCGAATATTCCATAGGTTTTCCAAGCACTCCATGAGCTCTTGGTATTCTTCATGAGTTAAATAACCATGGCCAATCAACTCTTCTAATGTTTCAGCATGGAAGTGCTTTTTAGCCACCCAAAAAATAGTCTGTAAGTCTCTTAATCCACCTGGGTTTTCTTTTATATTTGGTTCTAGGTTATAGGCTGTACCATGGCACTTTTTACGTCTAAGCTTTTGCTCTTTGACTTTAGCAATAAAGAAATCATCGGAACGCCAAATAGGAGTTTTTACAATATGGCTTTTGAGTCTCTCAAACTCAACAAGGTTACCGCAAATTAAGCGACTTTCTAACAAACTTGTTGTGAAGTGCACATCTTTACTTTTTTGCTCAAGAACTTGCTCATGCGTACGGACACTGTGGCCGATGTCCAAGTTTAAATCCCACAAATAGGTAACAAAGATCTCTAAGGCGTGGCGAAGCTCATCACAAGGTTCTCCATCTGTGAGCAGCATAAAATCAATATCAGAAAATGGGTGTAGTTCGCCACGTCCATATCCACCGATACCGATAAGCGCCAGTTGAGGAAATTCAGAGAGGCTGGTTTGAACAAATAGTTTTTTTAATAAGGTATCAATGAATTCAGAGCGTGCCTTAATCAGCAGCCTGACTGGTTGCTTTGAAAATTGATTATTGAGCCACTTGTAAAAGTAGGTCATACAGCCTTTATAATCATCAAGTTGTTCGGCTTGGTCAAGCAACAACTTTACTTTATTTGGTAACGCCACGAGAGATCCTTGGAGCACAAGATGAACTCAGTTTACTTGTATATTGGGATGACTTGAAGCGCCAAAGACGCGTTTTTTACGGGTTTTATAGGATTGATAGGCTAATTGGGTATTTTTTACCTAATACTGAACCAGTCTGATGGAATATAAGTGGGATGCTGCTTGCAGTCACAAGCAGCGAATTTTGGTTTAAGCGTGTTCAATCACGCGGTCAATCGTATCGTCTTTACGGTGTGTAAGGATTTCAACACCATTGTCCGTGACCAGTAGTGTGTGTTCCCACTGTGCTGATAAGCTGCGATCTTTCGTTACTACAGTCCAATCATCTTTGAGCAGTTTACACTGGCGCTTGCCAGCGTTAACCATAGGCTCAATAGTCAAGCACATGCCTGCTTTTAATGTTTCACCAGTGCCTGGTTTGCCATAGTGCATGACTTGTGGTTCTTCGTGGAATTGTGCACCGATACCATGACCACAGTATTCACGCACGATTGAGTAGTTGAAGCCTTCAGCAAATTTTTGTATTGCAGCACCAATATCACCAAGTCGTGCACCTGGTTTTACCATCTTAATCGCAAGATAAAGAGATTCTTGAGTGATTTCACTTAAACGTTTGCCTTGAATGCTTGGCTTGCCTACGTAGAACATCTTAGAGGTATCACCGTGGTAACCATCTTTGATAACTGTTACATCGATATTGACGATGTCACCCTCTTTAAGAGGTTTCTCATTTGGAATACCGTGACAGATGACGTGGTTAACAGATGTACAAATTGATTTTGGAAATCCGTGATAATTGAGTGGTGCAGGAATGCAGCCTTGTACATCTACAATGTAATTATGACAAATTGTATTTAACTCGTCTGTGGTAACCCCAGGCTTCACATACTCCTCGATCATTTCTAATACTTCAGCCGCTAACCTACCGGCAACACGCATTTTTTCGATTTCTTCAGGGGTTTTAATCACTGCACTCATTGAGACTCCAAGTCATATTTTTCACAAAGCAATGACGAGCAAATTTTGGTCTCATCATTGAGTTAATTTATTTTATATGGTATAAAGCGCGCCGTCTTTTTACAAATAAATCTTCTCGATTTGATCTTGATGGTTGTTTGTACTTAAGACACACAAAATTTAATTTTAACACACACACATATCGACACATACACTTGGGTGCATGTTTGTATCTAAAAAGATACGCAATAAGCATGTTGGTGCTATGGGATATGTGGAGGCCTAACCCTACTAAATAGAGGAAAATACAATGGCAAACGTTTCAATGCGCGATATGCTTCAAGCTGGTGTTCACTTTGGTCACCAAGCACGTTACTGGAACCCAAAGATGAAGCCGTTCATCTTCGGTGCACGTAACCGCGTTCACATCATCAACCTAGAAAAGACAGTTCCACTTTTCAACGATGCTCTTAAGTTTTTATCAAACGTTGCATCTAACAAAGGTAAAATCCTTTTCGTTGGTACTAAGCGTGCAGCTGGTGAAGCAGTTAAAGAAGCAGCTATCTCAAGTGAGCAATTCTACGTAAATCACCGTTGGTTAGGTGGTATGTTGACTAACTGGAAAACAGTTCGTCAATCAATCAAGCGTCTTAAAGACCTTGAAGCACAAAGCCAAGACGGTACTTTCGAGAAGCTTACTAAGAAAGAAGCGCTAATGAAAACGCGTGAAATGGAAAAGCTTGAGAAGAGCCTTGGCGGTATCAAAGATATGGGCGGTCTACCTGACGCTATCTTTGTAATCGATGCTGACCACGAGCACATCGCTATCCGCGAAGCTAACAACCTAGGTATTCCAGTAGTATCTGTTGTTGATACTAACTCAAACCCAGATGGTGTTGATTTCATCATCCCAGGTAACGACGATGCGATCCGTGCAATCCAGCTTTACACTAACGCTGTTGCAACTGCTATCACTGAAGGTCGTGAAAGCAACATCGTTGCTCAAGCAGAAAACGACGATTTCGTAGAAGCTGAGTAATTAGCTGTCATCAAGTCTTCATCCAATTGTGATGAAGACTTGATATTCTTTACAAGCGGTAATTCGCTTATCAAAAAACCGAATTCAGAATTGAGGATATTCTAATGGCTGTAACTGCTGCCCTAGTTAAAGAACTTCGCGAGCGTACTGGCGCTGGCATGATGGATTGTAAAAAAGCACTAACTGAAACTAACGGTGACATCGATCTAGCGATCGAAAACATGCGTAAGAGTGGTGCTGCTAAAGCTGCTAAGAAAGCGGGTAACATCGCTGCTGAAGGTACAATCCTTATCAAGCAAGGCGAAGGTTTCGCTGCACTTCTTGAAGTTAACTGTCAAACTGACTTCGTTGCTAAAGACGAAAACTTCCTAGGTTTTGCTAACACTGTTCTTGACGACGCTGTTGCTACTAAAGCAACAATTGCTGACCTTCAAGCTAAGTTCGAAGAAACGCGTGTTGCACTAGTTGCTAAAATCGGTGAAAACATCAACGTTCGTCGCGTTGAGTACATCGATGGTGACAAGCTATCTGCATACCGTCACGGCGACCGTATCGGTGTTGTTGTAACTGGTGATGCTGACGAAGAAACACTTAAGCACGTTGCAATGCACGTTGCTGCTTCTAAGCCTGACTTCCTAAAACCAGAAGACGTACCAGCTGACGTTGTTGAAAAAGAAAAAGCGGTTCAAGTTGAAATCGCTATGAACGAAGGCAAGCCTGCTGAAATCGCAGAAAAAATGGTTATTGGTCGTATGAAGAAGTTCACTGGTGAGATCTCTCTTACTGGTCAAGCTTTCATCATGGAGCCTAAGAAGTCTGTTGGTGAGTACCTTAAAGAGAAAGGCGCTACAGTTTCTTCATTCATTCGCCTAGAAGTAGGTGAAGGTATCGAGAAGAAAGAAGAAGACTTCGCTGCTGAAGTTGCTGCTCAAATCGCAGCTGCAAAAGGCGAATAATCGCAATAGAATAATCTTATTGACATAAAAGTGTTGATTTGCTTTTGCGTCAATGAAGAAAATTCTCTAAAATAACCGCGCATTTATGTCTATCATAAGCGCGGTTATTTTTTGTCTCAATTTTAACTTGGCCCGGAAATTATGACTATCAATCGAAAACCTGTTTTTAGACGCGTTCTTCTTAAATTAAGCGGTGAAGCTTTAATGGGAGATGAAGGCTTTGGTATCGATCCAAAAGTATTGGATCGTATGGCGCAAGAGATCAAAGAGCTTGTAGAACTCGACGTAGAAGTGGGTTTGGTTATCGGCGGCGGTAACTTTTTACGTGGTGGCTCATTAGCTGAAGCGGGTATGAACCGTGTTGTTGGTGATCACATGGGTATGTTGGCGACAGTGATGAATGGTTTGGCAATGCGTGATGCACTTCACAGAGCATTCGTAAATGCCCGTTTGATGTCAGCTATTCCACTTAACGGCGTGTGTGATGCCTATAATTGGGCTGAGGCAATTAGCTTGTTAAAATCAGGCCGTGTTGTTATCTTTTCAGCAGGTACTGGTAACCCATTCTTTACAACCGATTCTGCAGCGTGTTTACGCGGCATTGAAATCGAAGCTGATACAGTAATCAAAGCGACAAAAGTAGATGGTGTTTACAGTGATGACCCTGTTAAAAACCCAGAAGCAACTTTGTACAGTCAGCTTACTCATGACGAAATTATTGATAAAGAATTAAAAGTAATGGATTTAGCAGCATTCACTCTGGCCCGCGACCACAATATGCCTCTGAGTGTATTTAACATGAACAAACCAGGTGCATTAAAGCGTGTTATCATGGGTGAAGACGAAGGTACCCTGATAACGTCAAAAAAAGCAGCGGAATAAATAGCAATTAAGAATGGGGCTTGAGGCCCCATTCTTATAGAATAACCCAGTCTGCTAACATGTTTTAGCTGAGACTGGAACAGTAAAAATAGGATTGCAACTGTGATTAATGATATCCAAAAAGACGCTCAAGAGCGCATGAAAAAAAGTGTGGCAGCACTTGCTAGCCAACTTTCTAAAATTCGTACAGGCCGTGCACACCCTGCATTACTAGATGGCATTTCAGTATCTTACTATGGTGCTGATACGCCATTGAACCAGGTTGCGAACGTAACTGTAGAAGATTCACGTACACTTGCTATTAATGTGTTTGATAAATCATTAGCGCAAGCTGTAGAAAAAGCGATTATGGCTTCAGATTTAGGTCTGAACCCAATGTCAGCTGGCACTGTTATTCGCGTACCTCTACCTCCACTAACTGAAGAACGTCGTAAAGATTTAATTAAAATCGTACGTGGTGAAGTGGAAGGCGGTCGTGTTGCAGTTCGTAACATTCGTCGTGATGCGAACGGTGACATCAAAGCACTATTAAAAGATAAAGACATTTCTGAAGATGAAGCGCGTCAAGCAGAAGATCAAATCCAAAAGATCACTGATGCACACATCAAAGAAATGGATACTCAGTTGAGTGCAAAAGAAGCAGAGCTAATGGAAATTTAATTTTCTATTGACCTGTTTTTTTGACCAAAAAGCCGCATTGTTGCGGCTTTTTGCTGTTTTCAGCCCAACTAAATGCACTTGGTAGATTGTAGTTTGCTGTATTTACACACATTTTAAAACCCAGTGTGAAAATCAAACACTTTGTCTCGAGTTTGAAGATAAAGAATTTTATTAGGTTTGCAGCGATGACTGCGCTATACTAGGCGGCGTTTTTTTTATTTAAAATAGTACTATGGTTTTAAACGCTGACGCGATTTCTCAACAATCACTACCTAAGCATGTCGCCATAATTATGGATGGCAACGGACGCTGGGCTCAAGCCCGCAAGCGCCCGAGAGCTTATGGTCATAAAAAAGGTGTCGACTCTGTTCGCAGCGCGGTACAGTTTTGCTCAAAATTAGGTATTGAGTCACTTACACTATTTGCTTTTAGCAGTGAAAACTGGCGTAGACCTGAAGACGAAGTAAGTACTCTGATGGAATTGTTCCTTTTCGTCTTGAGTAAAGAAGTAAAAAAGTTACATAAAAATAATGTCAAATTAAACATCATTGGTGATATATCAAAGTTTCCGACAAGCTTGCAGGATAAAGTGCATGACGCGCATGCTTTGACTGGCAAAAATACTGGGTTGCAGTTAAATGTTGCTGCAAACTATGGTGGTCGCTGGGACATTGTTAATGCCGCTCAGACACTCGCAGAAAAAGTAAAAACTGGCGAGTTAGACGTGACTGATATTACCGAAGACGCATTGACAAATAACATGTCAATGGCTGAGCAGAGTCCGCTTGATTTGCTAATACGTACAGGCGGTGATTATCGGATCAGTAATTTCTTGCTTTGGCAAGCTGCTTATGCTGAGTTATATTTCACAGAAACTCTTTGGCCTGATTTTAACGAAGAGGCTTTCTCAGAAGCAATCGCTTGCTATATTTCTAGAGAGAGGCGCTTTGGTTGCACAGGTGAACAAATACAACAACTACTCGCCGAGAGCAATACAACAAGTTAAAGGTATTCAGTTTGTTAAAACAACGTATTATGACGTCAGCTGTGCTTGCACCGCTGGCGCTGATTTTAGTATTTTATACGCCTCTAAACCTCTTTAGTATGATTGCTGCTTCTATTGTACTGCTTGGTGCATGGGAGTGGGCATCTCTAATGGGGATAACTAAACCGTTACATAGATTGCCATATGTCGCCTTAACAGGGGCCCTAATCGCTACTTTGCATTTCCACTGGCCAATTGAGACCCTATGGCAGTCAGGAAAACTGGTGGCGGATGCAAATTACTTATTTACTTTGGCTGCTGCGTGGTGGATTGTCGCAACCTTGTTAGTTGTTCGTTATCCGAAGATGGCTAAATCTTGGAGCCAAGGATATGTATTGCCTGCTGTTGCCGGCTTTTTGACTTTGGTGCCACTGTGGCTTGCTTTAAACGTTTTGAGAAGTGCAGATTATCAAGCGTCTGAACAATTTGGTTCTGTACTGATCATGGTTGTCTTAGGTATCGTATGGAGTGCTGATATAGGCGCTTACTTTGCGGGTAAAAATCTCGGAAAGAGAAAGCTGATGCCAAATGTGAGCCCGAATAAAACCATTGAAGGCTTAATTGGCGGTCTGGTTACTGCGGTCATATTTGTCATGGTTTTTTGTTATTGTGCTGAAGTTGATTTCAAACATTGGGTACTATATGGCTTACTGACGGTCGTAATTGCGTTATTCTCAGCCATTGGTGATTTACTTGAAAGCATGTTTAAACGCGAAGCAGGATTAAAAGACTCGGGTAGTTGTTTGCCGGGCCATGGTGGTATTTTAGATAGAATCGATAGCTTGACGGCAGCTGCGCCTATATTTGCACTGTTTTATGCTTGGACGGTGACACTATGAGCATAGTTACACTGCAACCAGAACAAGTTGTGATACTGGGCTCAAGCGGCTCTATCGGTACCTCGACACTAGATGTTATTGGTCGCAATCA
This sequence comes from Pseudoalteromonas luteoviolacea H33-S, assembly GCF_001625695.1. Taxonomy (GTDB): domain Bacteria; phylum Pseudomonadota; class Gammaproteobacteria; order Enterobacterales; family Alteromonadaceae; genus Pseudoalteromonas; species Pseudoalteromonas luteoviolacea_B. Next base: position 26,018 of record NZ_AUXY01000102.1, on the reverse strand, counting down.
ATCGAGATACAGTGTATTTGCTTTGGTCGCAGGAAAAAACGTTGATGTTGTATATCAACAAATCGCAACACATAGTCCGACATATGTTGTAATGAACGATGAGGCGGCAGCGCAGTCGCTCAGAGCACGTTTAAGCGGATATACGACAGAAGTGCTGAGTGGCACTCAAGCTATGTGTGACGTTGCCTCACACGATGATGTTGATATTGTAATGTCAGCTATCGTTGGTGCTGCAGGTCTTTTGCCGACGCTTGCAGCAGTGGAAGCAGGTAAAAAAGTACTGCTTGCCAATAAAGAGTCTTTGGTCATGTCTGGCAAGTTATTCATGGATAAGGTTAAAAAGCATGGCGCAACTTTGCTACCCATCGATAGTGAGCACAATGCGATTTTCCAATGTATGCCTCAAGATATGCAGCAAGGAGTAACGACTGACTTTTCACCCCTTGGTATTCATAAAATACTGCTGACAGGCTCAGGTGGTCCGTTCCTCAACCGTGACATTAACACCCTATCTCAAGTTACTGTCGCTGAAGCTGTTGCACATCCAAACTGGTCAATGGGACAGAAAATCTCTGTTGACTCTGCAACAATGATGAACAAAGGGCTTGAATTTATAGAAGCCAAATGGCTTTTTGACTGTCAACCTGATGACATAGAAGTTGTTATTCATCCGCAAAGTATGATCCACTCGATGGTTCAATATCAAGATGGTTCGGTCATTGCTCAAATGGGGCAGCCTGACATGAGAACCCCCATTGCCTATGGGTTGGCTTATCCTGAGCGTATTGACGCAGGCGTTAAACCGCTTGATTTTTCAATTATGAAAGACTTCACGTTCACTAAGCCAGATTATAACCGCTACCCTAATTTAAACCTTGCCATCGAAGCATGTCGATTAGGACAAGCTGCGACAACGACGCTCAATGCGGCTAATGAAGTATCCGTTGCTGCGTTCTTACAAGGAAAGATTGGTTTTATGGATATTTATAAAATCAATGAGCAAGTGCTTACAGCCAGTGCGTTAGGAGAGCTAACAACACTGGACGAAATCATGGATATGGATCAACAAGCTCGCCGAGTTGCAAATGAGCTTATAGCAGGGCAGGCACGCTAATGTTTGACTTTTTCTGGAATCTTGGGTCGTTTGTCGTCGCGTTGAGTATACTTGTCGCGGTACATGAATATGGACACTTTTGGGTTGCCAGAAAAGCAGGTGTGAAAGTACTGCGTTTCTCTATCGGGTTTGGTAAGCCTCTTTTCACTTGGTATGACAAGCTTGGTACCGAGTATGCGATATCTGCTATCCCACTCGGTGGTTATGTCAGAATGCTTGACTCGAGAGTGGATGAAGTTTCCGAGCAAGATAGAGCTAATACGCTCGACAGCAAATCAGTTTATGCACGTATGGCGGTTGCCGCTGCGGGTCCACTGGCAAACTTTATATTTGCTGTTTTTGCTCTGGCTATTATGTATGTTGTTGGCGTTCAAAACGTTAAACCTGTTGTGGGTTCCATCACTCCCAACTCTATTGCTGAGCGTGCCGGCGTTCAGTCTGGTGATTTGTTAAAGCGCATAGGGAATGAGGATGTGTCCTCGTGGCAAGAAGTTAATTTTGCGGTAATGTCAGGATTGGGCGAGCAAAGGTTAGAGATCAAAGTAACAGATGCTAATGGGCAAATCGCAATTCGCACCCTAGATGTTGATGGCTGGAAACTGGATAAACGTGATGTTGCGCCTTTAACTTCCATTGGTATTACGCCGTACCGACCTAATATCACAACTGAGCTTGCAATCGTCGCGGAAGGTTCTGCAGCAGAACGCGCGAAAGTTAAAGCAGGGGATGTCATTGTGTCCTTTAATAAAGAGTCTATTTCTACTTGGACACAATTTGTTGAACTTGTACAACGTTCCCCGAATAAGCAAAGCACATTGACGGTATTAAGGGATGGCAGTGAAATTTCCTTAATTATAACTCCAGATGCACGTGAAACTGCTCAGGGAATAGAGATAGGGTATTTAGGGGTTGTGCCGAGGCAGAAAAGTTGGCCTGAAGGGTACATTGAGACTAGACAGTATGGTGTATTCGATAGTATCTTGCTTGGCGTTCAGAAAACCTATGCTCTTACCAAATTGAGCTTCGAAATGATTGGCAATCTGATAACGGGGCAAGTCTCTGTAAAAAATATCAGTGGCCCGGTAGGAATTGCGGTAGGGGCTGGAGACAGTGTTAGTTACGGATTAGTTGCCTTTTTGAGCTTTTTGGCTCTTATTAGCGTCAACTTGGGGGTTTTCAACCTTTTACCACTGCCCATGTTGGACGGTGGGCATTTGATGTATTACTTAATTGAACTAATTCGAAAAAAACCGGTCTCTGAAAAGACACAAGAGTTAGGTTATAAGCTGGGAGCCATGATGCTGTTAGCACTGACCTGTTTTGCATTGTTTAATGATGTATCGAGGCTCTAGGCTCTTAAAATAAGGGTGATAGCGCACGTGGCGCTTTGTTCGCCGTAAGCTGTAAAGGATAAAGATAAAAAAATGCCTATAAAAAAACATTTAGCTGTAACGAGTTTACTTGGCGCTAGTTTTGCCGCTTTAGGGCAAAACTCCTTTATCGTAGAAGATTTAAAAGTTGAAGGGTTACAACGTGTTGCACTGGGTGCAGCCTTGACTCATATTCCAATTAACGTTGGCGATGAAGTTGACAACTACACGGTCTCTAAAACCATCAAGGCATTATTCTCGTCAGGTCATTTTGACGATATTTCTGCCTACAGAGATGGCAATCAGATTGTTTTTAAAGTAAAAGAGCGTGCCACGATTGCTTCAATTGAGTTTGATGGCAATAAAGATATTAAAGACGAGCAGTTACAAGAAAGCTTAGATGGCAAAGACATTCGAACTGGCGAAACGCTGGATAGAACTGTCATTGATGGTGTTGAAAAGGGACTCATCGAGTTCTTTCACAGTATCGGTAAATATAATGCCAAAATTGAAGTGAGTATTGTTGAGTTACCGCGTAACCGTGTAAAGCTTAAATTTGAATTTGATGAAGGCGACGCTGCTTCTGTACGACAGATCAACCTCGTTGGTAACGAGTTATTTTCTGATGAGCAATTACTTCGTCTCGTTGAGTCTCAGCAAGATTTGCCTTGGTGGAAGTTCTTATCGAGTGACCGTTACCAAAAGCAAACAATTGAAGGTGATTTAGAGAAGATCCGTAGTTACTATTTGGATAGAGGCTACTTGCGCTTCAATATCGATTCAACTCAGGTATCGGTTAGCCCTGAGCGAGAGTCAGTGTATGTAACTGCAAACATCTCGGAAGGTGAAAAGTACACAGTTAAAGGTTTCGACTTTATTGGTGATTTACTTGGCCGTGAAGAGCTAATTAGAAGTGTTATCCCTTTGAAGTCAGGTGAGCTATATAACGGCTCACTTGTAACGTCATCTGAAGAGTTTATTAAAAGTTATTTAGCACGCTTTGGTTATGCCAATGCTGAAGTTCGTACTATTCCTGATATTGACGACGAAAACAAAGAGGTGCAGTTAACGCTTTCTGTTGACCCTGGCCAACGAGTTTATGTACGTCGTATTTTAGTTAATGGAAACCAAAGTACAGCAGATCATGTTGTTCGAAGAGAAATGACTCAACTAGAAGGTGCTTGGTTGTCAAACCAAAGTCTTGAGCGCTCTAAGCTGCAAATTCAACGTTTACCATATATGGAATCTGTTGATTTTGAAGTAAAGCCAATTCCTGGCGTAGACGATCAGGTTGATGTTGATTTTAACGTCAAAGAGCAACCTGCGGGCAGTTTCCAAGCCGGTGTTGCATATGGCTCTTATGCTGGCTTGCAATTTAATGTTGGTGTGAGTGAGTCGAATTTCTTAGGCTCTGGTGACCAAGTTGCATTCAACATCAACACGTCAAAAGCATCTACACGATATAGTGTTTCTTACACAGATCCATATTTTACACCTGATGGCATATCTCAAGGTAGCAGTATTTTCTTCAGTAAGTTTGATGGTTCAGAGATTGGCCTAATTGACTACGATTCTCGCAGTTATGGTATTGGTACTCATTTCGGTATTCCAATTAACCCAGTTAACCGACTGAACTTCAGTTTCCGTTGGGTTGAGGAGGAGCTTGATCGCATCGCTGATTACGAGCAGACACGCGTATTAAGGCTAACGTTCCAAGATCCAGATGATCCGGATGGTGGCTATGACTTTACTAAGTATGAATTGGGCCTAGGCTGGTCTCGTATCACTGTTAACCGTGGTATGTTCCCAACAGATGGTTCGCGTCAAAATGCGAACTTTACAATTACGACGCCTAATTCTGACTTGAATTACTTTAAGTTGAGCTATGATTCTCGTTTCTATTGGCCTGTAAGTAATGATCATCGTTGGGTATTCTCAACTCGTGCCTCTCTTGCATATGGCAATGGTTATGGAGAAGAAAACGGTTTTGATCAAGTACTTCCGTTCCAAGAGTTCTACCGTATTACAGAAATGGAGCTAAGAGGCTTCGAAAGAAATACAATCTTACCACTCGCTATTCAGCGTAGGCCACAATCTATTATTGGCCCATCGTTACCTGATGGTACTGAAAGTGGTTCGATTAGTGGCGACCCAGCATTTGACCAGATTATCACTGGCGGTCGAATTGGTGGTAATGCCAAGGCTGTATTTGGTGCTGAAATGATAGTACCAACGCCATTTTTAGATGAAGAGAACACGAGTTCAGTGCGTACTAGCTTCTTCGTCGACGCGGCAAACGTTTGGGATACTGAATTCGATGTAGATCGTTATTCAAACTTACCAGAGTATCAATACAAACAACTTTCAGATTTCTCTGACCCAAGTCGTTTTAGGGTTTCTACAGGTATGTCTATTCAATGGATATCGCCAATGGGACCAATGTTAATTAGTTTTGCGTATCCGCTGAAAAAAGAAGATGACGATGATACTAAGAACATCAGCTTCAACATCAGTAATACATTCTAAGGAGTTTATTGTGAAAAAGATTTTTAAAACCTCTGCTATGGGTATCTTAGCAGCTTTATTAATGGGTAACTCTATCAACGCATTTGCACACAAAGTGGGCATCGTTGATATGCAGACTGTTTATTCTCAATTGCCACAAATGGCTAAGATTGAGCAAACTCTAAAAAGTGAATTCTCAGAGCGTCGCCAAGAACTTGAAAAACTACAAGGTGACATCCGTTTTGAAGCTGAAAAGTTCAAGCGCGAAAGTGCAACTATGAGCGAAGAGCAAAAAACACAATTGCGTGAAAAAATTCAAGGCATGCAAAAAACGCTTGCTGAGAAAGGTCGTCCTCTTGAGCAGGAAATCAAGCAGCGCCAGAATCAAGAATTAGCAAAAGTACAAAAAATGATCCTAGATGCAATTGAAAATGTTGCTAAAAAAGGAAAGTTTGACGAAGTTAGATTAAAAGAAACGACAATCTACTTCAACCCTGATAAAGTTAGCGATCTGTCGGATGATATTGTTGAAGCAGTTAGCAAAAAGTAATGACTAAACACTATACGTTGTCGCAATTGGCTGAGCACTTGGGGGCAACCCTTGAAGGGAATCCAGAACAGCCAATTGTTAAAATTGCCACTTTATTAAATGCGAATGAACAAGAAGTCGCGTTTTTGGCAAATAAAAAATACCGCAGCCAGCTTGAGTCTACTCATGCTGGCGCTGTTATCTTATCTGCAGACGATGCGGATTATTTTTCTGGTAACAAATTAGTTTGTGATAATCCATATGTGGCATATGCAAAACTTGCACAATATATGGATACAACCCCCGCTGCAGCAAGTTCAGTGCATAGCACTGCCGTTGTCGATGAGAGCGCATCTTTAGGTCAAAACGTTAAAGTTGGGGCCAATGCGGTTATTGAAGCCGGTGCAGTGATTGGTGACAATGTTGAAATTGGCGCTGGGTGCTTTATTGGTAAACACGCACGCATTGGTGCCGGCACTAAGCTCTGGGCTAATGTGACAATTTATCACGAAGTTGAAATTGGTGAACATTGCTTGTTCCAATCAGGCAGTGTAATCGGTAGTGATGGCTTCGGTTACGCTAATGAGTCAGGCGAGTGGGTTAAAATTCCACAGATCGGCACGGTGATTATCGGAAATCGAGTCGAAGTAGGTGCATGTACGTCTATTGACCGAGGTGCAATAGATAACACCATAATCCATGATAATGTCATTCTAGATAACCAAATTCAAATTGCGCATAACGTTGAAATTGGTTACGGCACTGCTATTGCAGGGTGCAGTGTACTCGCGGGCAGTGTAAAAATTGGAAAGTACTGCCAAATCGGTGGCATGGTGGCCGTAAATGGCCACAATGAAGTGTGTGACGGCGTTGTCATTACTGGTATGAGCATGGTTACTAAGGGCATTTCTAAGCCTGGTATCTACTCATCGGGTATGCCTCATACAACGAATAAAGAGTGGCGTAAGAACATCGCTCACTTGCGCAATCTTTCAGATTTTAAAGCGCGCATTAAAGCGCTTGAAAATCTTACCGAGCAGTTACAACATACGGATAAATAAAAGGTACTATTTTGGCCAACGAATTAAACAGCTTTGATATTCAAGAGATCTTGAAGTTACTTCCTCATCGTTACCCTATGTTGCTTGTCGATAAAGTTATTGATCACAAGCCTGGAGAGTATTTGCATGCCGTGAAGAATGTGACGGCAAATGAGCCTATCTTTACAGGTCATTTCCCAGACCAACCTATTTTTCCTGGTGTAATGATTTTAGAAGCAATGGCACAGGCGACAGGTCTGCTCGGCTTTAAAACGGTCGAGAATCGCAGTGACAATGAGCTATACTTGTTTGCAGCCATTGACAATGCAAGGTTCAAGCAGCCAGTTGTCCCTGGCGATACGATGCATTTACACGTGCAGTTTGTTAAAGAACGTCGCAACATCTGGAAGTTTTCAGCTGAAGCGAAAGTTGACGGCAATGTCGTGTGTAGTGCAGAAATAATGTGTGCTAGAAGAGAGTTTTAAGCGTGATCCATCCTACCGCAATTATTGAGCCAGGCGCTAAATTAGGAAATAACGTCTCAGTCGGACCATACAGTTATATCGGTAACGATGTGGTTATTGGGGACGATTGTAAAATTGAATCTCATGTTGTTATTAAAGGGCCGAGTGAAATTGGTTCCGGTAATCACATATTTCAGTTCGCGTCTGTGGGCGAGGCCTGCCAAGATAAAAAGTACAAGGATGAACCAACGAAACTCATTATTGGTGACAATAATGTGATCAGAGAGTGTGCGACGATCCATCGTGGTACAATCCAAGATCAAGGCGTTACCATAATTGGTAGCAATAACCTATTTATGGCTTACACACACGTAGCGCATGATGCCGTGATTGGCAGCAATGTTATTTTTGCTAACAATGCAAGTGTTGCTGGGCATGTTCATATCGGCGATTGGGTTATCTTAGCGGGTAACTCAGGCGTACATCAATTTTGTAAGGTCGGTTCGCATGCTTTTGTAGGTATGTACTCTGGTGTGAATCAAGATGTACCGCCATTTGTAACAACGACAGGTACGCCTGCGCGTCCTGTTGCAATTAACACCGAAGGTCTGAAGCGTCGTGGTTTTGAGTCTGATGAAATTATGGCAACACGCAGAGCTTATAAAACGCTCTTCCGTAAAGGCCTAAAATTAGATGAAGCGATTGCAGCTTTACAAGAGGAAGCGCAACAGTTTCCAGCTGTTCAGCGGATGCTTGATTTTATCGCAACGTCAGAGCGTGGACTGGTACGCTAACCTAATCTAGCTCTTTGTCGCCTTATCGTAATTTATCGAATAACAAAGAGCGGGTTCTGATATAATAACGCCATACTTAGTATGGCGTTTTTTTATTTTCTAGAAGAACAAAAATGGCAAACGAAAAATCAATTACTGTCGGGATTGTTGCAGGTGAGCTATCTGGTGACATTCTTGGCGCAGGTCTTATTAAAGCACTGAAAAAGCGCTTTCCAAATGCACAGTTTGTTGGCATTGCAGGTCCTAAAATGCAAGCTCAAGGGTGTAAAAGCCTTTTTGATATGGAAGAGCTTGCTGTGATGGGCCTTGTGGAAGTGTTAGGCCGACTTCCTCGCTTACTTAAAATTCGAAAAGAATTAGTCAATTATTTTATTCAAAATCCACCTGATGTGTTTATTGGTGTTGATGCACCAGACTTCAATTTACGTGTTGAAAAACCGTTGAAAGCGGCTGGAATTAAAACAATTCAATATGTAAGCCCCTCAGTTTGGGCGTGGCGACCAAAGCGTATTCATACCATCGCAGAGGCGACTAATTTGGTGTTATCTTTGTTACCGTTCGAAAAAGCATTTTACGATAAGTATGATGTACCCTGTACTTTTGTAGGTCATACGCTTGCAGATGAAATACCGTTAGAGTCTGACACTTTGGCTGCGCGAAAAGAGATTGGCTTAAAAGAGTCAGATACAGTTTTGGCCTTGTTGCCAGGCAGTAGAGGATCTGAAGTTGGGTTGCTAAGTGAAACTTACTTGCAAACTGCTAAGCAATTAGTGGATAAAATGCCAGATCTCAAAATTGTTGTGCCTTTAGTTAATGAAAAGCGTAAAAAGCAGTTCACACAAATTTTAGACAAAGTGGCGCCAGAACTTCGCCCGATTATATTAGATGGCCAGTCTTCATTGGCAATGACAGCATCTGATGCGGTGTTGTTAGCCTCAGGCACGGCCACGTTAGAAGCGATGTTATATAAAAAGCCAATGGTTGTTGGTTATCGCTTAAAAACCTTGAGCTATAAAATATTTAGCACTTTTTTTACTTTCAATATTAAACACTTTTCATTGCCAAATTTACTTGCTGATGCGCCGCTTGTAGCTGAGTTTTTGCAAGAAGATTGTAATCCAGATGCGTTGACGGATGCATTGCTCCCCTTGCTTAGAGGAGACAATTCCGCACTCATAGAACGTTTTTACGAAATTCATAAAGGTATTCGCTTAAATGCCAGTGAACAGGCAGCAATTGCTGTTGCGGAGGTGATAGATGCAAATTAAACGCCCTAAAGTTAAGTACATTGCAGGTGTAGATGAGGTTGGTCGTGGACCCTTGGTGGGTGACGTCGTAACGGCAGCAGTGATTTTAGATCCAAGTAAGCCAATAGCAGGTTTGACTGACTCAAAAAAACTGTCAGAGAAAAAGCGCAATGCGCTAGCGGAAGAAATTAAAGAGAAAGCCCTGTGTTACTGTATTGCTCGTGCCACGGTAGATGAAATCGATGAGCTTAATATTTTGCATGCCACTATGCTGGCTATGAAGCGCGCCGTTGAAGGTCTCTCAATTCCTGCTGAATTTGTCTTTATTGATGGTAATCGTTTACCAGATATTACTGTCCCTGCACAGGCGGTTGTGAAAGGGGATAGCTTAGTGGAAGAGATCAGTGCGGCGTCGATTTTAGCTAAAGTTACCCGTGACAATGAAATGATTGAGTTAGATGCGCAGTATCCTCAGTTTGGCTTTGCAGGTCATAAAGGTTATCCAACCAAAGCGCATTTTGAAGCGCTTGCTCAACATGGCATCACGCCACATCATCGAAAGAGCTTTAAACCAGTACAAAGAATCATTGCGGAGCAGTCGTAACCATGCCAACGCCTAATTTTGTACATTTACGCGTTCATAGTGACTTTTCTATGGTTGATGGCTTGGCCAAGACCAAACCTATTGTCGCCAGAGCACAAGAGCTTGAGATGCCTGCATTTGCCATTACGGACCAAATGAACTTATGTGGTTTAGTGCGCTTTTATGGCGGTGCTCATGGTGCTGGTATAAAGCCCATGGTGGGCGCTGATCTATGGCTAAAAAGTGATGAGTTTCCTGATGAGCCTTGTCGAATTGTCGTACTCGCTAAAAATAATGAAGGATATAAAAATCTTACATTATTGATCTCAGAAGCTTTTTTAAGAGGCCATGTATTTCATAGACCTGTGGTTGATAAAGCATGGTTAGCGCAATACAAAGAGGGGTTAATTTTACTCTCTGGGGCAAAAGATGGTGATGTAGGTAAAGCGTTATTAAAGGGCAATCATCAGCTTGCTTTAGAAACAGTGGCTTTTTATGAAGAACACTTTGCCGATCACTATTACCTTGAATTACATCGTACAGGGCGTGAACAAGAAGAAGAGTATCTGCATGCGGCAGTGGCACTTGCTGGCGAACGTAGTTTACCCGTCGTTGCGACCAATGAAGTTGTTTTTTTACATGAAGAAGACTTTGAAGCCCATGAGATCCGCGTTGCTATTCATGATGGTTACACGCTAGAAGATAAAAACAGGCCGAAGCGCTTTTCCAAAGAGCAATACCTCAAAACGCCTGAGCAGATGGCAGAGCTATTTAGTGATATTCCGGAAGCGCTGGAAAACACCGTTGAAATCGCTAAGCGTTGTAATGTTACCGTACAGCTTGGTACTTACTTCTTGCCAGATTATCCAACGGGCGATTTAAAAATTGATGAATTCTTAGTTAAGGTATCTGAAGATGGTCTTGAAGAGCGTCTACAGTTTTTATTCCCTGATGAAGAAGACAGAAAAGTTAAGCGAGTTGAGTACGACGATCGTTTAAGGATTGAATTAGACGTTATCAACCAAATGGGATTCCCTGGTTACTTCTTGATCGTAATGGAGTTCATTCAGTGGAGTAAAGATAACAATATCCCTGTTGGTCCGGGTCGAGGCTCTGGTGCAGGTTCATTGGTGGCATATGCCCTTAAGATCACAGATCTTGATCCACTTGAATTTGACTTACTATTTGAGCGATTTCTGAACCCAGAGCGTGTCTCGATGCCTGACTTTGATGTCGACTTCTGTATGGACAGGCGAGACGAGGTTATTGATCACGTTGCTAAACTTTACGGGCGACAGGCGGTATCCCAGATCATCACCTTTGGTACCATGGCGGCCAAAGCGGTAATTCGTGACGTAGGGCGTGTACTAGGGCATCCCTATGGTTTTGTTGATAGAATTTCAAAGCTAGTACCAGGCGATCCGGGTATGACACTGGCTAAAGCTTTTGAAGTTGAGCCAAGACTACCTGAAGCCTATGATGGCGATGATGAAGTAAAAGAGCTCATCGATAAATGTCGAATTCTAGAAGGCTGTACCCGTAATGCTGGTAAACACGCCGGTGGTGTTGTTATCTCGCCAACCAGCATTACAGACTTTGCAGCCTTGTACTGTGACGAAGAGGGTAAATTCCCAGTTACTCAATTCGATAAAAACGACGTTGAAACGGCCGGTCTGGTTAAGTTTGACTTCCTAGGTCTAAGAACACTGACCATCTTGCAGTGGGCACTGGATATGGCCAACGAGCGTTTGGCGCGTGAGCAAAAGCCATTTGTGGATATCAACGCCATTCCACTTGATGATCATGCCAGCTTTGAAGTGCTACTAAGAGCCGAGACTACTGCGGTATTCCAGCTAGAATCACGTGGTATGAAAGACCTTATCCGCCGTCTTAAACCGGACTGCTTCGAAGATATGATCGCACTGGTTGCGCTATTCAGACCGGGACCGCTGCAATCGGGCATGGTAGATAACTTTATCGACCGTAAGCATGGTCGAGAAGAGATCTCTTTCCCAGATGCTCAATATCAGCATGAGAGCTTAGCACCTATCCTTGAGCCGACCTACGGGATCATCCTGTATCAGGAGCAGGTTATGCAGATCGCGCAGGTCCTAGCAGGTTATAGCCTAGGCGGCGCTGACTTACTTCGTCGTGCGATGGGTAAGAAAAAACCGGAAGAGATGGCAAAGCAGCGTTCAACCTTTGAGGAAGGGTCGATAAATAACGGTGTCGACGGTGAACTTGCCATGAAGATCTTCGATCTTGTAGAAAAGTTCGCAGGTTATGGTTTTAACAAATCTCACTCGGCAGCATACGCACTGGTTTCTTACCAAACGCTTTGGATGAAGACGCATTTCCCAGCAGAATTCATGGCTGCTGTAATGTCTGCGGATATGGACAACACCGATAAGATTGTCACCTTGGTTGATGAGTGTGAGAACATGAAGTTGACCTTGCTACCACCAGATGTGAACGCGGGTGTTTATAAGTTTGCGGTGAACTTACAAGGTGAGATTGTCTACGGTATTGGTGCCATAAAGGGAGTAGGCGAAGGGCCAGTTGAAGCCATCCTTGAAGCACGTGAGCAAGGCGGAGAGTTTAAAGACTTATTCGATTTTTGTGCCCGTGTTGATTTGAAGCGTCTTAATCGTCGTGTTATTGAAAAGCTGATTTATGCTGGCGCCTTAGACAAATTAGGCCCAGAGAAGAAGCAAGGCGGACGTGCGACATTACTTGCAAGCTTAAAAGATGCGATGAAGTCGGCTGAACAGCATCATAAAGCGGAACAGTTAGGACAATCGGATTTATTTGGCTTACTTGCCGTTGAACCTGAAGAAGTGGCACAAGCCTTTATTCAGGCACCACCATTGAGTGACAATGAATGGCTCAACGGAGAAAAGGAAACGTTAGGTTTATACCTGACCGGACATCCAATTAACCAGTACCGTAAAGAGCTGAAGCATTATACCTCGGGTAAATTAGTGGACTTACAGCCAACTAACCGAGATATGCAGTCGACCGCAGCTGGTTTGGTGATCAACGCCCGCACCTTGATAAATAAAAAAGGTAACCGTTGGGGACTCATCACGCTAGACGATAAGAGTGCGCGGATCGATGTACGTTTCTTCCCTGAACAATTTGAAATGTATGAAGAGCTTCTTCAGGTTAACCAGATCCTAGTAATATCTGGGCAGGTGAGCTTTGATAACTTCTCAGGCGGTATTACCATGACTGCCAGAGACGTCAATACGATAGCGCAAGCGCGAGAGAAGCGGGTTAGCTCTCTTAAGATGTCACTGAATATGGCGCAAATAGATGCGAACTTTGGTGAGAACTTAAAGCGTGTCTTAGAGCCTTATAAGTTTGGTACTTGTGAGGTGATCATTGAATATCAGCGTCCTGATGCCACAGCGGAGTTAACACTCGGTACACAGTGGTGTGTGACACCAAGCGATGAGCTGATCAGAGCTTTGAAAAAGTTAACTGGCCAAGATGTAGAGTTAATCTTTGACTAAGTCTACAAAAACAGTAGATACAAAAAAGGCCACCCAATGGGTGGCCTTTTTTATAACGTAAATTAGTTACAGTAACCAAAAGACATTAGACGCTGGTATCTTTGCTCAAGCATTTCTTCTTGGCTAAGCTTAGACAAGCTATCCAAATCTTTGATGATCTGTGCTTTTAGGTTTCTTGCTGCCGTATCGTAATCACGGTGTGCGCCACCTAATGGTTCAGCAACAATTTCGTTGATAAGGTTGTTGTCTTTGATACGTTGTGCAGATACACCCATAGCTTCAGCAGCCAGTGGTGCTTTTTCAGCACTTTTCCAAAGGATTGAAGCACACCCTTCAGGTGTGATAACTGAGTAAGTACTGTAACGTAACATGTTTACGCGGTCGCCTACACCAATTGCAAGTGCACCACCTGAACCACCTTCACCGATAACGCTACAAATTGTAGGTACTTTTAGAGATGCCATGACTTTTAAGTTCATCGCGATCGCTTCACTTTGACCGCGCTCTTCTGCGCCGATCCCAGGGTATGCACCTTGCGTATCGATTATTGTGATCACCGGCATTTTAAAACGCTCAGCCATTTCCATAAGACGCTTAGCTTTACGGTAACCTTCTGGACGTGGCATACCGAAATTACGCTTAATTTTTTCTGCAGTATCACGGCCTTTTTCTTGGCCGATAACCATTACAGGCTTACCGTCTAGTCTTGCAGTACCGCCGATAATTGCAGGGTCGTTTGCAAATGCGCGATCGCCTGCAAACTCATCGAATTCTGTAAACATGCGCTTGATGTAGTCACTTGCATGAGGGCGCATTGGGTGACGAGCTAGTTGAAGTAGCTGCCAAGGGTTAAGTTCTGAGTAAATCTTTTCAGTAAGTTGTACACTTTTCTCTTTTAACTTACTGATTTCTTCTTCCAGACTTAGGTCCAAAGAACCTGAGCGACTAACAGCTTGTAGCTCTTTAATTTTTTGCTCTAATTCAGCTACTGGAAGTTCAAATTCTAGATAATTTAAGCTCATTTTCTAACCTATCTGATAATTTTTTAAAGTTTGTCTCGGTTTTATGTAGAGAGTACAGATTTAAAATGCCGTGACTCAGTTATTTTTAGCATATTATTTAGCGTAGTCTATTTTGCTAAATGGAGCTTAAACTAAGTGTTAATATTGCTTATTTAAGTCAGTTTTTGCAGAAGTTGACGCATTTTAGCGACATTTTACTTCTTCATTTTTTAACTGTTTTTCCTTCGTGAAGGCGCGTTCTCTGTCATCACATACAATTTTACGCACATTATACTGCCCCGAACTGGATCTGGAAAACAGACCAGCAAGATAATGTGACTTTTTAAACATAAGTAGGGATTTACCTAGATTTTAGCACTAATGTCAATTAATTTCGGGTTTGTTTTATCAATGTAAAACTTGCAAATGACTTTTATGATAATTCAATGGCAAGTCACGGTAAGTGATTAAAATTGTTTTGTTTATTGGTTTTTGCTTATTTAATGCAAAATATAGGCACTTTTTAATCATTTTGAGTGACTAACTTGCGGAATAAATAATGTGATGATGACTGGCTGAATTTTTCAACTTGAGGTGATCTCGCTCACGATTAGTGTGTGATTGACCAAGTGCACGTTGCATTTTAAGTAGGATCGGGTATAACGCCAGATAATTGCATGAGGAAAGAATATGGAATCGACAGGCGTATTTAAACAATTTGCCAGTGCGCTTGAGAAGCAGTGTGGTGATCGTATCGGGCAGGGGTTGACCGTCGCTTTATCTGGTGGCGTTGATTCGGTGGTATTACTGCATCTGTGCCAGCAATTCTCCCAATTACATACAGGAATAAAACTTGAAGCTATTTATGTGAATCATGGCTTATCTGATAATGCAGATATGTGGCAGCAGTTTTGTGTCGAGCTGTGTGCACACTTAAATATTCCCTTTCAAGCTGTTGGTGTGAGTATTGAAGCGAAAACCAGAACGAGCCTAGAAGCACAAGCAAGAGACGCACGCTATTCAGCGCTAGACAGACACGCAATGATAGGCTCTACTCTCGTACTTGGTCAGCATGCTGATGATCAAGTAGAAACATTTTTTATTCGCTTAAAACGAGGATCAGGCTTACAAGGGTTAGGTGCAATGCACTCATCAATGCGATTGAACAGCGGACGACATTGCGCAAGACCTTTAATTGACGTAGAGCGAAAAGACATCGAAGCATTCGCGCAGATCTTTGGTTTGTCGCATATTGAAGATGAGTCCAACAAGAGTGATGAATTTGATCGTAACTTTTTGCGTAATCAAGTGATCCCGCTTTTAAAATCCCGCTTTAAAGGGTTTGTACCTAGTGTTTTAAGGTCAATATCTTTACTTCAAGCTCAACAAGCCTTGATTGACGAAATTGCACAGAGTGATTTAGCTGTGTGCCGACGCGATAAAAATATCAGTGTGGCGGATTTGGCGGCGTTATCTGAGCTTAGGCAAAGTAATGTGGTTAGGTTATGGCTTAGTAATAAAGGCGTTAATATGCCTTCACAAAAGCAGCTAGCTCAAATTCTAAATCAAGCGCTGAATGCTAAAGAAGATGCACAAGTCAATGTTCAGCTCCAAGCAGGCTCGATAAAGTGCTACAACGGGCTTATGTACTGGGTGGCAAACACAACAGTTACTTTGGCTGAGATGCCATGTGCTGAGTTAACATCAGATGTTGAACTGGCTGATGGCAGAATTTTAATCCTAGTTGAAGGGAAGGGAGTGCGTCGCCCCCTCGCTGATGAGCGAGTGACTATCCGCTTTGGACAGCTAAATGAGAAAATAAAACCGATAGGCAAGCCCGGTCGAAATACAGTAAAGCATTGGCTTAAAGAGGGCAAAGTGCCGAGTTGGGAAAGGTCGTCAATTCCAATGATTTATTACAATGATGCCTTGGTGGCGGTGGTTGGCTTTTTTGTTAACGCCGAATATATGGCACCCTCAGGCGTATTATGGCAGGTAAAAGATGCAGAATAACAAACAAATAGGTATGTCTTTGGCGAGTAAAGCGCCGATGGCTGTTCTGATATGTGCCATCATATTTTTGTTATTATTTTTAGGCTCTGCCATTAACTTAGCGAATCTGTTGCTCGCTCTGAGTGTTGGCGTCTTATCAGCGGTGTTATTGCTGGCATATTGGCATGGTAGGGGCGGAAGTTATTTTATATTAGGATTGGCTGCGCCCATGTTGTCCATATTGTTTAGTGAGCTTCCAGATTTTTGGGCGTTAGCCTGGGTGATCAATGGCTTCTTTTGTGGTTTTGCCATCTTACTCTGGCTATTTAAGCTAAAAAATAGTCAGGATTGAAAAGGGGTACTTATCATTAGGGGATGATAAGTACCTGTAAAACTAGACTGCGCGTGCGCAATTTCTTCCCGCTTCTTTGGCTTGATATAAGCCTCTATCGGCTCTGGCAAAAATCTCATTGGCGCAATCTTGGCTTGATGCCAGCGTAAAGCCAATGCTGGTTGTGACGGCATGCTTAAGTAACAGGCTATTGTTATTAACACGCTCCATAATGCGCTCTGCGATAACTTTGTTGGTCGTAAACGCAGGGTCATCAATCAGAATCGCAAATTCATCACCACCAAACCTAAACACCGCATCTGTCGCACGTATACTGGAGGTTAGGATGTTGGCAAAGCCGATAAGCACTTCATCGCCTTGTTTATGCCCAAACTCATCGTTGACTTGTTTGAAGTTGTCCAAGTCCAATAACATCAAGCTAAAGTTTCTGTGCTGCCTGCGGCTGCGTTCTAATTTGGTTTCAAGATATTCATTAAACTGGCTACGATTATATAGTCCCGTGAGCGTATCCTTAGTGGCCAGTTGCAGTACTCGGTGATACATCAGCGCATTTCTAAGCGGATACAATAAGCAAGTGTGCAATTGCATTAAGCGCGCTCGGATCGTGCCACTAAAGCTGTATTTGCTAAAGTAGACCAATTGGCCTAGATGCTGGCCTTCTAAATCGAGGTCAAATGTATATGGCTTGAGTTGGTTATCACCTTGGTGAGTTTGAAACAGTCCTTGGTTTGAATGAAACTGCAATCCTGCAAGATCAGTGATGCGTTTAACATAAGACGCAAAGATATCTAAAATACCGTTGACGTCTAGCGTTGTTTGCAGTTTTTCAACGAGCACATTCGGTTGTTCAGGCGCCTGTGTTACGTATTGTTCAGTCGTGAACGGAACGTAATCACCGCGCGAAGGCGTTCGCTGTGACAAAATATGGACATTTTCCATCTGGTAATTCCCCTAATTACAACATTCCCGAACATATAAGCTAGTTTCGTGCCAAAAATTTAAACTGGCTGAAAAACAGTTGGTTGCTATAGTTAAATTGTGTGAAAAATAAACCAAAACATTTCTTTGACGCCTAGGGGGCCATTTGCAGCAAAATTTTGCCGGATTTATTTCCGATAGAATCGTCACCGTCTTTATGACCGCAATACATGGTCATTTTACAGATGTTGTTGCACTGCTGCTGTGTGCCGTGATCTTAGTTTGGTCTTTTAAAAGAGTAGGGCTGCCGCCCATTCTAGCTTATTTACTAACTGGCTTAGTCGCTGCCGGTTACGGTTTAATGGATAACAACCATGAGATCCATTTAATCGCGGAAGTTGGAATTGTATTTTTGTTGTTTAGTCTTGGTTTGGAATTTTCTATCCCAAAACTGATGGCAATGCGCAGTGTCGTATTTGGGCTTGGCAGCACTCAGGTTTTATTGTCTATTTTAATCGGGACCTTTTTAGTTTCTTTCTTTGGCTTTGGCTGGTCTGAATCTTTGATCATTGCCTGCATTGTATCGCTGTCATCCACCGCTGTGGTGGTAAAAATCATGAAAGAGTCTGGCATGTTGAATATGCGCAAAGGGCAGCTATCTATCGGCGTGCTACTTTTTCAAGACATTGCCGTGGTGCCCATGCTGATAGTTTTTCCTTTAATGGCCAGTACTGATAACCAATTTTTAGTCGGGGCCTTGATATTGGCGTTGGCAAAAGGTGCCTTTGTGTGCTTATTGCTTTGGGCTATCGGTAAATGGGTTCTACCAAAAGTATTTAATGAAGTGGCTCTGGCCAGAACGGATGAGCTATTTGTATTGACCACGCTGGTCGTCGCTTTGTGTGCGGGGGCGTTAACATATGCATTTGGACTGTCGATGGCGTTAGGCGCATTTTTAGCGGGTATGATGCTTGGAGAGAGTCAATACCGACACCAACTAGAGGCAGAGATAAGACCATTTCGAGACATCCTCATGGGCTTATTTTTTGTGACCGTAGGTATGCAGCTAGATGTTGCTTATGTAATTAGTACCTTTGGTTATATCGTCGCTGCAATGGCGGTGTTACTCGTCGTTAAAGTCACCATCATTTATGTGAGTGCCCATGTCATGGGAGAGAGAAAACGTGACGCGCTCTCTTCAGGTATTATGCTGTGGCAAATGGGGGAATTTGGTTTTGTATTGGTTGCGCTTGCCGGACAACATCATTTATTAGCGCCAGATACCGCCTCATTTTTAATCGCGCTTGGTGTTCTATCTATGGCTCTGACACCTTATTTGATGAGTGAGACAGACAGGTTATTAAAGCTGTTTAAGCTCGATGGAGAGCACAAACCCGATTTTACATATGCAGGTATAAAAGATGATTCGGTGAAAGATCATGTGGTGATATTTGGTTATGCGCGGGTTGGACAAACGATTGCGCGCTTTTTGAAGCCAGAAGCTATTCCTTATGTCGCGATTGAGCGTAATCCTATCATTGTGCAGGAAGCACAAACTGCGGGGGAGCCTGTCATATTTGGTCACGCAGGGCAAAAAGCCATTTTAAAGTCAGCATGTGTCAATAAAGCAAGGTTGGTCATTGTGACTATGGATGATTTTGAACAAAGCCAAATCGTCATCGATGCACTTAAACATTATGCGCCAGAGGTGAAAATACTGGTGAGAATGCAAGATGACACACACTTAGAGGATTTGAAACAGCTTGGTGTCACAGAGGTTGTGCCCGAGTCATTAGAGGCCAGTTTAATGTTGGTATCCCATGTCCTGTATATGTCAGGGGTACCAATGCGTCGGATCTTTAAACGGGTTAGTAAAGAGCGACAAAATCGCTATGAGTACTTGCACGGCTTTTTCACTGGCAGTAGTGATGAGATGAATGAATATGGTCACAGTCACTCTCACTCAAGTTTTGTGACAGATAGACTTGAATACTTGCATGCAGTGGCGTTACCTGAGGACGCTTACGCGGTTGAAAAAACAATTTCTGAGCTTGAACTGGTGCGTCATAAAGTTGTCGTTAAGGCTCTCAGGCGCGATGGCACGGAAATCCCCATGCCGGATGAAGAGATTATTTTGCAAGCAAGCGATGTATTGTTGCTCAAAGGCAAACCCAGACGGGTAGAGCGAGCTGAGCAATTTATTTTAGATGGCTTACCCTAGTCCAACTCCAAAAACGCTTTTATCTCGTCTAGTCGTGCAAGGCCATCCTCGTAGCCAATTTTGATCAATTCTTGGGTATAGCTTTTTTCAAACAACAAGTAACTGGTTAAACTTGATTGGGAGTGTTTCTTCACCCCGATGGTCCTTAGCAATAATTTAACCGCGATAGGCAAATCATCATAAAAGTCGAGGGCCAGCTCATTGAAGTTTTGAGATGGGTTAACAATCAAGGTATCTACGCGTTTGAGTTCTTTATGCTTTTCTCTTGCAGGAAGTAAGCTGATGGTGCGGTTAACACGTTCTAGGCGCTCTAAATCTGATTGCAAGGTGTCACTAAAAATACTGTCTAACAAGTGACCTGCCACCACCGACATGCCTGGGAAGTGCGGTTCGTAGCCCAGCGGCGTTTGTACTTTAGGTTGCTCAACACCAATGATGAAGATTTTACTGGCACCTAAGTGAATTGAAGGGCTAAGGGGTGATAGCTGGTGAATAGAACCGTCGCCGTAGTAATTGTGTTTAACCCTTAAACTTGGAAATACCATGGGAATGGCACTGGATGCCATCAGGTGATCAATATTCAGCTGAGTTTGAATCCCCTCGCGCTTGGCTCTTTGCCAGGGTTTTGCATCTTTGGCTTGAAAAAAAGCCACTGACTTGCCACTGGAATAACTGGATACGGTTACAGATAAAGCATCAATAAAGCCGCGATGAATATTACGGTCAATTCGTGCCAGATCCATGACGTCTGCAAGTAATTGGCGCAGAGGTGTATTGTCGAGCAAACTCGCTGGTGGGTGATTTAAATAGTCAGCTTGAAAGCTGCGCATGACATTATTGGCCAAATGTCCAAAAGCACCAAATAAGCTACTTTTATACACCATGTTGGTGTGAAAGTTTTTCCAGATCCACTCAATTTTTCGAATCGCCAAATGCATGTTGGATGAGTAACAAGCAAGGCCTGTTGAGTTGATCGCGCCAGCCGAAGTGCCGTTGATGATTTTAAACGGTAGGGGCGCGCTGCGGGGCAAGCTAAGGGCGATGGCCTTTAGTACCCCAACTTGATAAGCCGCTCGAGCACCGCCACCGGTGAGTAACAGCGCAATATGCGGTTTGCCAATTTTACATTGTGCTTTTTTCATATCTGTTCCTTCGAAAATTAGCTGTTAGTCACAAAGGTAAAAGCATTAGGCTTACTTATACTATACTCAATTAAGGGGGAATGTGAATTTTACATCTCTTATAAATATCAGCTTGTTACGTAATTTTGACAAATTTAATTTGGTAAATATGTGTCATCAATATGTGGTTTTTTGTCGATATGACGCTTGTTTGTACTTACGTTCATGTAATTGTCAGCAAACAGATGCGAGTTTGAGATAAACTCTCGTTAATGCGCGTTGACGCAGATGAGATATCTTTTAGTTTGTGTTTTAATTACTAGGTGCTGCTAGGGAATTTCCCTTAGTTGCCAAGTTTTTTAAGCGAATTTTACGGAGCCTCCATGTCAGAGCACAGTTCAGCAGAACCAAGGACAAATAAAAAGCCTTCTAACAGCCAGTTACTTCTTGCGGTAATCGCAGCGGTGGCCTTGATCATTGTGGCTGTATTTGTATTAGCGAACAAAGAAAATAAGCCCGCAGAAAATACAAAATTTCGACAGGATGTCGTAGTGCCTGAAGAAACCCCGAAAACTGTAGTTAACACCGCACGTCAAGAAGCTGAAGAAACCAAAAAAGCGCAAGTGAGTGCAACTGTGGAGCCAGAATCAACAACAGAGACTATTGAAGAGCCTGTTGTGAGCGTCACCGAACCAGAGTCTAGACCTGCTGAGCCTGTTGAACCGGTACTGCCGAGCCTTGATGACAGTGACACCAGTGTGCGCGATTCAGTGGCTAGTTACTTAAGCAAGCAAGCGATGGAGCTATTGGTTACAGAAGACATGGTCAGACGCAGTGTTGTATTTATCGATAACCTTGCGCAAGGTAAAGTAGCTAAAAAGCACTACCCAGTAAGTAAACCTGCAGATAACTTCATGGTCATTGAAGATGATTTGATCATCACAGATCCAAACAGCTTTGAGCGCTATACGCCATACGTGAATATGCTTAACTCAATGAGCACGGCGCAGCTTGTTCGTTTATATGAGCAATACAAGCCACTTATCAGCGAAGCATATGAAGAAATCGGCTATAACGGCAACGAGTTTGACTACACACTACAAGAAGCTTTAGGTGAGCTACTTGAAACACCTATTCCTGAGTCAAACTTACCGCTTATCCAAGAGTCAGTGACGTACAAGTACGCCTATGCAGAGTGGGAACAGCTTTCGGATGCACAAAAACTGTTTTTACGTATGGGCCCTGAAAACATGAAAAAAGCGAAGAAGCGCTTACAAGCTTTTCAGCGTGCAATTGCCAACTAGTACAAATTTAATACTCAAATAATCAAAAGCTTGCTTACTTGCTTAAACAAACAGCAAACGAGCAAGCTTTTTTAGTTTTCGCTTGCATCCCAGTAAGAAAATCGCCATAATTCATCCCGCGCCAAACAAGGCCCTCAATGGTAGTCTTATTGGTCCTCTCGCAACAATAGTTCGTGAACCTGGTCAGGTCCGGAAGGAAGCAGCCACAGCGAATGACTTGTGTGCCGGGATGTGGCTGGTAAGACTACCACCCAAATTTCCTCATTGTTATTTGAAGTGTAAGTCTGCAAATTTGTAGTAAAACCCCGCATAAAAATTGAATTTAACCCTGCATAGCCTACTTTTAGATCGTCTCGCATATTCGGTGATGGTTATGATCAGGCGTAAACTAAAGCACTCCAGAGTCAAAAATCTTTATAAGTTTGCAAGTCAAAAGAACAAAGCCACTTGCTTAGTTGAATCATCCTTAGAATTCGATGCGTGTTTTTGTAACTGCCCCAGTTTTAATACAACCCATTAGTAGAATTATGCCGCCTCAAGATAGCCCATTGGAGTTTGATCTCCTAGTGCATCGTGAGGCCGTTCATAATTATAAATATCTAACCATTCACCTGTAATGTCACGAACTTGCTGAAGTGATTCAAACAGATATAAATCCAATACTTCTTCTCGATAGCTGCGATTAAATCGCTCAACAAAACCGTTCTGATTTGATCATGCCGACTATCTGTGTTTCAGTGAACTTACTTTTTCGCATCGTAAAATTTCCTTCTTATATTGATAGAAATTCTACTTATGGACTGTTTCAGTTTATGGGGGAGTTACACATGGAAGCCAACATGCTATGAGAATATATGCCTGTCCTATTTGTTTACTACTTTTACCATTTCTGATTGGGTGACACCTAAATAAGTTATTGTTATGGTTGATAGTAATAGAGTGCGTGTATGAGTAACCATTGTTATGCGGAGGGGAATACGCTATTGTTATGCGACATTTTTCGTTGATAAAAATGTCAGCTATTGAGGGAGTCAAATGAAATATAAAGTAGTACCTGTAAGATCGGATTTCTTAGATAAAGTTAGAAATGTAGGTATTGACGATCAAAACCAACCTGTAGAAGTATTGGAAGCTACAGGTGGTGAACCATGTCGAGATGTGCTTCGTGGCGCAAAGCCTGGTGAAAAGCTAATATTAGCCAGTTATTGTCCTTTCACGAAAGCAGGCCCGTATAAAGAGTATGGTCCCATTTTTTTATTGGCTAACTCGAATAGTCAGGAATTTGATGTTAATACATTGCCATTGCCAAATGGATCCGCAACCGATTATTTAGGTCACACATTTGTATTAAGAGCATACTGTGAAAACGAGCGCATATTAGACGCAAAATTGACATCACCAGAACAAGCAGAGTCAGATCTTGAAGAGTTTTTAAGCAATGAAAAGGTAAGCTTTGTAATTGCAAGATATGCTGCTTATGGTTGTTACAGTTTCAGAGTTGAACGCGCGGCATAGCTAACAATCTGATAACTGGCTAAATTTACTGTGTCGCTTTGTGCATTGTGTTTCGCGCGTAAAAAGCTATCCCAGCACAATTTTTTAATTATCAAGGTGCTAGCTGCCCAATAGAATCATGTATACGAAATCTAAACTTGCTCAAACAGTCCAATTAAAAACAAATGATGATCGAGTCATTTTAGAGTTAAGTGAATTTGAACTTCTAGGCAGTAGTTTCAAATGCACTGTTACTTTAAGTTCGAGAGGTTTTGGTTTTCATGGAGCTGTTTACTTTGACAACCCTAAGAAGTTTCTTAGTGATCTTGAGATTATGAACTCTACAATGATAGGTTCTGCTGAGTTGAAAGAGGATTATAACGATCACTTCCTTAAATTTGAGCTTAATCACTTAGGGCATTTAATTGTCAGTGCTTGTTTCGTAGAGTACAGTGAACATTCTCAAAATTTGGCTGTAGAGTTTAAAACGGACCAAACTTGTTTGCCTTCATTTCTAGAAGATCTCAAATTAGTCTTAGTGTAACAGCTGCTAACAAACCGCTTTAATCAAAGGACGCAAAACAGCAGGTTTGCGCTCCTCGTCGCTCATTTTAGCCTGCTATTTTACGCCGGTTAGGCAAGTTTTAGGGAGCAAGAGGCAGCATGGAAGTAATTGATCAATTTTCGAGTGAGCATGTAAAACAAGTTCATATGTTGTACCAACAGGTATGGTGGGGGAAAACTCGCACATTAGCTGAAACAATAGACTGTGTATCTGGTTCACAGGTGTGTGTTGGTATCGTAAGTGACCAAGGTGAACTAGTCGGTTTTGCACGTGTATTGAGTGACTTTATCTATAAAGCTGTCATTTTTGATGTCATTGTAGCGCCAGATGAGCGCGGGAAGGGTCTTGGAATTAAGTTAATGGAGTTGATAAAACATCATCCTAAACTGAAGAAGGTTCGTCATTTTGAACTCTATTGCTTGCCTGATATGGAACCATTTTATGAGCAGTTTGGTTTTACGGCAGAGGTCGGTGGAATACGTCTATTAAGGTGTGAAAATACCTAATAAATTGTTCATGCGGACAGCCGACGATTTTGGTTTGATTTGAGCTCAGTTAATACGGTGGCTCTGTTTAGGTTTAGTGGTAGTTAGCTGCTACTTCACAAGGCATTATAAACCTAAGAAAGCGTATGGAAACCTCGACAATACATTTAATTCTGTTAGCTATTCATTTATTAATTTCATTTGTTGTCTCAATGTCAATTGTGACTTGCCCTTTGAGGTTTGGCTCTGAAAAGTTTGGGTTGTTACTATTAACTTGGGCTGTTCCAGTTATTGGCGCAAGCTTGGTACATAATCGGTTGGGGTATATTGGTTCTGCATCAAAAGACGTTGATGATTCTGCAGTCACTGTTGATGTTCCACCAAATAGGTGTGGTGGTGGTTCTAAGAGCGAAGGGAGGTTAACGCTATATCACAAGCTAATTAAATGCGGAACTGCTAAAGTTTGGCTCAGTTCCGTTTCCTTACACATTTTAGCAAACAACTATTCACCCCTTTGGGCGGCGTTATACGTACAAAAGAAAAGTGCCTGTCCTATATCCTCAATCGATTTATAAGGCCCTTTTTTATAAGTGCTTTTTTTATTGTATTAAAGCCAGTTTTTAATATTGAAAACTCCTTAAAATAATAAGGTTTAGTTAATTTTACCATGGCTTTATAAGTAATGCGGTTTATGGAAGTATTTGATTTAAAAAGTGAATTTATTTTCACATTGTGCTGTGTGGGTTTTATTGGTTAAGAGTTTTTTGGTTGTGTGTGGTAGTTTAAATAGTGTGGTAGTGGGTTGTATAACCATGATTAAAGTTATATATTTATAATCTTTATTTTATGATGGTTGTGTATAGTTTGAGGTTGAAAATAGAATTAAAGAATAAGTTTTTAGAAAGCTTTTAACTCCTGTAATGGTCTTAAACTTTTTAATCTAGATTAAAAACCCTTTATCGGTAATTATCAGTATGAGTATAAGAATATTATTACTTCTATCTATCGTAATTCTCTTAATGACAGGTTGTTCTTGGTCAAGAGCTACACCACCTCTTAGCCCGGAAATCCCAGAGGTGTCATATACAGGGAAGGGAACAAATTCAGGACCGATGTTAGTTGGTTCTCTTGGTGCTGCGGGTCTTGCTGTAGGTATAGCAATAGATATAGGTATAGCTAAAGACTTTCATAAACAAATTGAAATACATAAAGCCAAATATATCAAAAATATTGCTTTTCTACTCAAAGGTTATTTTCCAAACGCTGAAGGTTTCAGTTTGTCACAGCTTGAGTTCACAGCTGCAAAAAATGATGCTGATTCTGTAAACACAAACTTGGTTATTAAAGTAGAAGAAAATAGCAGCATTTATTTTGTATCTATCGAACGGCCTTGTTGATCAAATA
>NZ_AUXY01000101.1 GCF_001625695.1 Pseudoalteromonas luteoviolacea H33-S | reverse complement strand
TGATTGCTTTGATTCTATCTGCCTTAAAACACTTTGAGAAAAGTTTTTTACGATCCAAGATATTGTTGCCTTCCCTCCACTGGGCCTTGGAACCCAGTTTAATGCAGTTGTGCATTTCTGAGTTGCAAAGATCATTTCACCAAAGACTTCAGCTACACGATCATTGACATCGCCTTTGAACGTAAGATTTAGCCCTGCGCCTTTGTAAAAGGCATTTATAGCGCTTTTTACTGATGTATCGTCTGTCATATTAAAATTCCTTTTCAACTTAAATAAGATATAAAATTCTTTGAACCCTCCCTTAAATAATACATATATTCCAACCCAAAACAACATTCGACACCAAGAAGGTCTTGAATCTTCTTCATTTTCTCCCAACTAAATATGAATGGTCTCATAGTTAACAGACAGTTCAAAGGAGAACATATAATCATACATATAAAAATGGACAGGCACATTTTTAAAAGCTAAGAAAATTGCGAGATATCATTCCAAAAAAATGAGTTCGTCACTATAGAAAGATCGAGAAGCATCTTACATTAGATATATACTAAAATTAGGAATATTTTAATTTGATTAAACGAGAACAATATAAACTGATAAACAAGACTAAAGCTAATTTTTACTAACCAACTCCCTTATACCAACTTACATCATTTTTAGCAGCATGTGCTCTTAATACGGTTTTCGAGCCTGCAAAATTACCATAGTGAGTACCATAATTTTGTACCCTATTCAGCCAAGTTGCTTCTTCAATTCTCAGTGATACAAGTATATCTGGCACATTCTTCGGTATGAATCCTTTCTTTTTAGGGTGAACATGGCGACCCGTCCAATCAACTAGTTCAAGATAATCAATTAATGAGAAAGGTATTGAGTTTTCATGCTCCCTCGAACCAAATAGTTTTAGTGATTTGGGTTGTTTTGTTTGGTGAGCAGCTTCATTATTTTGTTTTGAGTCGTTTGCGTTTCCTTCTGTCTTTTGCAGGTGCTTTATGCGCTCTTGAATCGAGGTAAAATCACTACCCTCTAGATTATTTGCCATGTTGGCTCGGATTGGGTTTAAATCTACGTAAGCCATACAACTGAGCAATGCCGTTTCATCTAGCAAGGCTTGAGACTTGTACCGCCCCTCCCAATATTTTCCGGTGCAGTTGTCTTCCTTGTTTGCCTTCTTAGCAATAAATTCATTGAGGTTTTTCATATACCAGCTGATGTCGTATAAGCGAGCTCGCCACTTTTCAATCAGTTCCGATACAAGTAATTGCTCGGCCTCGCAAAGAGTATCACCGTTTCGCTGCTTATCTATAATTGGACTGCCCTTAGACAGCTTATACCACCTAGATATTACCTCATTATCTGGCCAACCAAGTGCTTGCTGCCTATTCACTTTAACAACCAAATGATAGTGATTACTCATAATGGCATAAGCCGCTATTTCAATTGCAAATACACTGCTTAGCAACTTTACTCTCTCGACTAACCATGTTCGTCTGTGGTCAAAGTTTTTACCTGTGTATTCATCTTCTCCACACAAAAAAGCACGACGTACACACCGCGCTATTAAGTGATAATAAGACGTCGACGACAAATCTATCAATGCTTTCCTTGCTCTTGTCATTTCCATTCAACTCAATTTAAAACTGGATATTTAAACAGTAGTAAAATAACGTGATTTGAGCAATAAATTTGTGCCTGTCCTATTTCGCTTCTCTTCGCTCGCGAAGCTGCTAAAACTCTCAAAACTGAGAAAGACCTGAATGAATTCAGCCAGATGCTTACTAAAGTAACGGTTGAAGCAGCCCTCAATGCTGAGCTGGATGAGCACCTGGGTTATCGTAAAAATGGTAAATCCTCTTCTCTAAACAGCCGAAATGGCTATTCCAATAAAACCATTGTTACTGAAGATGGCGCTATTGATATAGAGACTCCAAGGGACCGCCTCAGTACCTTTGAGCCCCTGCTGGTGAAGAAACAACAAACCCGTTTTACCAGCATGGATGACAAAATCCTCAGTCTTTATGCAAAAGGTATGACGACCCGGGAAATCGTAGAAACCTTCAAAGAAATGTACGATGCGGACGTTTCTCCCTCACTCATTTCTCGTGTCACTGATGCCGTTATCGCTAACGTAGTTGAGTGGCAAAGCCGCCCTCTTGATGCCATCTACCCCATTGTTTATCTCGACTGCATAGTGGTTAAAATCCGTCAGGATAAACAGGTCATCAATAAGTCTGTTTATCTGGCACTGGGCGTTAATCTGGAAGGCCATAAAGAATTACTGGGTATGTGGCTCTCTGAGACCGAAGGGGCGAAGTTCTGGCTTAATGTGCTGACAGAACTGCAAAACCGTGGTGTGAAGGATATTCTGATTGCCTGCGTGGATGGTCTTAAGGGTTTCCCGGATGCCATCAATACCGTGTTCCCTGAAACCAAAATTCAGCTCTGTATCGTTCACATGGTTCGTAATGCGGTGAAGTACGTTCCATGGAAAGACTATAAAGCCGTGACGACTGATCTCAAGCTTATCTATCAGTCTGCGACCGAGGAAGAAGCGTTGATGGCCCTGGAATCATTCAGTACTCGTTGGGATGATAAGTACCCTCAAATCAGCCGTTCATGGCGAAGCCACTGGAACAACCTGAACACGTTGTTCGCTTATCCGGCTGACATCAGGAAAGCAATTTATACGACAAATGCTATCGAATCACTGAACAGCGTCATCCGTAAAGCGATTAAAAAGCGTAAACTGTTCCCCACTGACGACTCTGCTAGAAAGGTGATTTATCTGGCGATAATGGATGCTTCAAAAAAATGGACGATGCCCATTAGGAATTGGAAAGCGGCTATGAACAGATTTATGATTGAGTTCGAAGACCGCTTACAAGACTTTATTTAAAAAGGTGGCAGTTACACAAAGTTATGTACAGCCTCTCCTGATTTAGTTGCGCAGAACACTCTGTCAATTACCACTATTTCCTGTTCAACTTAAATTAAAACTGCATATTTACACAGTGGCTGAGTAGCTTTATTTCAGCAAAAATTTGTGCCTGCCCCATATGATTTGCATACCCTTTAACGATACAAAAACGACCAATCATTTATACTTTCACCCTACTTTTATGGTAACTTCACCTTAGAAAGTAAACTCATAATCGTTTTTTGGTCAAATTTTCCCCCTATTTGAAATATGCTTTGACTCTTTTTGTTTATAATAAATACCTCGTCAAAACTTCTATGGTTACTTATTAAGGTAAAAACTGCCCATTCAGAAGACTCATAAACATTTATTTCATGTTCGGACTTCAACTCATGTATCTCGTAAGCAATTGAGTAGTCTACTTTAAGGTTATTTTTTAATGCTAGGGCTAGAAAGTAACGATATGCTGATAAACCATATTTTTTATGAAGTCCACCCGTTGCATTTTCCACCGTTTGTACTTGAAAAATATACTCACGCCCATCGTATACTATTGACATAGATGTGTATTTTGAATTTAACACATTCAGATAACTTACATTTTCTGGCTCCAAGCACAATTTGATAGCAGAAACTTCTAGCCAATAAGGGGTGCCACTACAAGATGACTGTGGAAATTGGCTAGCACTGGCGGTACAAGTGAAAATGGATAATAGTATTAATATTAACCTCATAGCTAAATACCTAAGGACGCCAATTTCAATGAAGTTTTATAGTCTAAAATTACTTTTTTAGCACAAGTTAAAGATTGCTCTTCCTTTAATTGGTTAATCGCACTCTTTGTAAAGTTTTTCGCAACCCATGTAATGGTCGCTTTTCCGCCTGTTGGAGTAGGCACCCACTTTAGTGCGGTTGTAAACTTTTGAGTTTCAATTACCATTTTCCCAAATATTTCAGCTACCTTTTCATTAACCTCACCGGTGAACTTTAGATTAATTCCAGCGCCTTTGTAAAAAGCATTAATGGCATCTTTGACTGAATTTGCTTCGTTCATGCATCTTTCTCCTTAATTGATACAAACAGTGTACTTAACTGGTCTAATCATACAGAACACGTAGTTGAACTAATATAATACTATTAGCTAGGCCCAATAAATGAGAGAATATACTTAGCTGGTAATCCCCCATTTTTAATAGCCATCAAAAAGATAGATTCTGCTTTGCATAAGCAGTTAAAACGTGCACTTGCATGCTTACTTCATATTGAATCGTCACCACTTTAGAAATAAATTTGTATCTGCCTCTTACTACTTTGCATAAAACGCACAGGATCAACGCTAACCTTACAAACTTAGCAACGGCTGTTTTGATATTGGGGAATACCGTACTTTTCAGTTAAATTCAGGCTCACTGAAATGCGACTGATATTTAGCAAGATAAAAGTAAAGAGGTAGTAATAACTACCCAATCGAACTTTCTTAATTTGGGTAAAGGTAGCAACATATTTATCACATTTACTTTACACCCAGGTTAATACTCTATCCTTGAAAGAATATCTAAAACACCCTTTTCATCAAACTCACCTGTTATTTGATAAATCACATCACTATCTATTTTATTTAGATAAATCCTGTCATAATCTGCATTACTTCCTGTAACAGTAAAAGCGAATACATTGCC
>NZ_AUXY01000100.1 GCF_001625695.1 Pseudoalteromonas luteoviolacea H33-S | reverse complement strand
AACCTGTCTGAACTGGAAGTGGTAATACACTAACGAAGCGTTTAGGACAGAAGGTGCGAATAAATCAAAGGTTAGGGAGTAGCGCTCTCAAAAGAAACCGAATATACGCAAGCATCTTTAATTTTAAAAAACATGTTGTCAAATAGGTGGAGTCCATATACGAGTTCAGGGTGACGGCTAGGTTGAGTGCGACGGCATAGTTTAAATATGTCGTCCTGAACTCGTTTCAGGATCCATGCTTTGTTTTTATTGACTCGGTTGCTGCGTATGAAAGAGGGAGTTGATTATTTTTAGTGAAAACGGTTTTTTCACCTTGCACAAAGAGAACGTATTCACTGCTTTATTGTCGTTAACATTTTGCACGATAATCTGAAGGTGAAGGGAGCAACCTTTACAGGCTTTAGACCTTTACTCCTGCTAAATACATTTCTTCAGCAACAGTTAAGCTAGCTCATTTCACCTTGCGCAAAAAGAGCGCTCTCACTTCGTTCGCTGTCGCTAACCTTTTTCACGATATTCACCTTGAACAAAAGATGCGTACTCGCTATGTTCGCTGTCGCTAGTTTTGCACGATCTTGCCTCAACTCGTTTCAGGGTCCATGTTCCGTCTGTTTTGGTTTGGTTACTGCGTTTATAGAGGTGTGTTGAGTACCTTCGGTTTGAATACCTCGCTGTCGTCAAGATTGTTTGATCCACGACCAATGGTGTTGTTATAAATAAGGGAACGGATATAGATATCAAAAGAAATCAACTCTGTTTGAATACAACAAGCTGACCACATGGAGCTACTCGCTATAGTCGTGAAAGTGAAGCAAGTAGTTTCAAGGGAATAAACTCATGCCAGACGCTTTTGAAAAGCATCTACTCATAGGTTAAAGCAGCACTCAAGGTGCCTATAAGTGTGCGTTATTCTTCTGTAATTAGAATAAATCTACAAACTGATTATGAGATTAAATCATCGAGATATAATTTGAAATGCATCTGATTTAGACTTGGTATAAATTTTTTGCACTATTGCTATAAATTATAAGGATATAAATTTCATACTCTCAAGATTAAAAAATATATTAACCATCTGAAAAACCTCCTTAAAGTCATAAATAACTCCGCTTTATATAGTGTTCTAGTCGTATCAACTACTCAACTTGAATTAAGTTTGTTTAAGAATTGAAATTAATGAATAAAACTTTCCATTGTAAATTTTTGCTTACAAAGTGTTGGGTTTTTGGTTAATTTTTAGTTAAAAGTGTTGTTTATTATTTCTACATTTGAGCTACATTTTGATTGGAAATTAACCAAATGACATAATAAAGGAACAAGTATGCGTAAATTAAACACACTAGCATTTGCGGTCTTGGCAGGTCTTTCAGGAAGCTGTTTAGCGCAAGCCCAGTTAATGACTGTTGACCAAACTAGTGCAATTGAAGATCAGTACATCGTAGTCTTTAAGACACCTACAGTTATGAATGTAGCAAGCAGTGATGCAATTGCCAGCTATGCAGCTGATCAAGCGAGAGCGTTGACAGCAAAGCATAATGTACAAGTATCCAAGCAATTTGAAGGTGTTTTAAATGGGGTTGTGGTTAATGCGTCAAAGCAACAAGTTAAAGAACTGTTGAGCAACCCTAGTATCGATTACATTGAGCAAGACCAAATCGTCACAGTGACGCCTATGGTTGATGCGAGTGCAGATCAAGGTAACGCAATTTGGGGTTTAGATAGAGTTGATCAAAGAGATCTACCGCTAAATAGTAACTATCATTATGACTTCGATGGTAGTGGCGTAACGGCTTATGTAATTGATACGGGTGTACGTATTACACATGCTGAGTTTGGTGGACGTGCAAGTCATGGTTATGACTTTGTAGATAATGACGCCGACTCAAGCGATTGTAACGGTCACGGTACACACGTGGCGGGTACAATTGGTGGCGGTGCTTATGGTGTTGCTAAAAACGTCAACGTCGTGGGTGTTCGTGTTTTAGGATGTAATGGGTCAGGCTCATATTCAGGCGTTATTTCAGGTATCAACTGGGTTAAGAATAATGCATCAGGCCCTTCTGTTGCTAATATGAGTTTAGGTGGTGGTGTATCACAAGCAGTTGATGATGCGGTAAATGCAGCGGTAGCATCAGGTGTAACATTTGTTGTAGCGGCAGGAAATGATAACAGCAGTGCGTGTAATTACTCTCCAGCTAGGGCTGCGGACGCTGTGACAGTAGGTTCTACTACAAGTTCAGATGCACGTTCGAGTTTCTCAAACTATGGTAATTGTCTAGATATTTACGCGCCAGGTTCAAGCATCAAGTCGGCTTGGTACAATTCAGACTCTGCGACAAATACAATCAGCGGCACATCGATGGCAGCACCTCATGTTGCGGGTGTTGTTGCACTATACCTTGATGAAAATCCGTCTCTTACTCCAAGCCAGATTGATACGTTACTAAGCTCTCGCAGCTCCAAAAACAAAGTGAGTGATGCCAAGTCTGGTTCTCCAAATGAGCTGTTATTTGCATTAGCTGATTCAACACCACCACCTCCACCACCGCCATTACCAGAATTAGATGATGGTGTAGCTGTCAGTGCTAGCGGCGCTGCTGGTGAAGAGTCAAACTATGTATTTAAGGTACCAGCTGGTAAAACAACATTAACAGTTAAACTATCTGGTGGTACAGGGGATGCTGACCTGTATGTGCAACAAGGTCAGCAACCAACTCAAAGTAGCTACTCTTGTCGTCCATACAAAAATGGCAATGAAGAAGTCTGTACATTTAATAATCCAGTTGCGGGTGATTGGTACATCATGTTGCATGGATATTCAGCTTATTCTGGCGCAAGCTTAGTGGCAAGCACGGCTGGTGATGGTGGTGGCTGTGGTAATAATTGTCTAACGAACGGTGTACCTGTCACTAATCTCTCTGGCGCATCAGGTAGTGAAGTCGCTTACACAATTGATGTACCAGCTAACGCGACATTAAGTGTACAGATATCTGGCGGATCTGGTGACGCGGATTTATACGTTAGAAAGGGAGCTGCGCCGACAACTAGCACTTACGACTGTAGACCATATCGCAGTGGTAACTCGGAAACTTGCAGCTTGACTAATTCTGGTGCAGATGCAACTTATCACATCATGTTACGTGGCTATAATGCGTATTCAGGTGTTACTTTAACAGGTAGCTTCTAAGTCAGAAAATAAAGGGAGCAGAGGCTCCCTTTATTTTAATATACTTTACAAATAAGACCTTTGAGATAAAACCCTTCAGGGTAGAAGCCTGCAATCGGGTGATCAGCTGCTTGATTTAATCTCTCCATTATCATCAGATCTTTACCCGCATCCAGCGCTGCATCTGCGACGACTTTTTGGAATAGGTTTTGATCCATTAACCCTGAGCATGAGAAAGTCAGTAAAGTACCACCTGGCTTTAATAGTTGCATTGCAAGCATATTAATATCCTTGTAGCCTCGACATGCCCCTGTTAACTGGGCTTTACTCTCAGCAAACTTAGGTGGATCCATGACGATGGTATCAAATTGGCGTCCTTCGTCTCGGTATTCTCGAAGTAACTTGAAGACATCTTTTTTGACAAAATCGACTTTGCTTAAATCTAGGTTATTGTGCTCGACATTTCTCTTTGCAGTATCTAAAGCGGGTTGAGATACATCGACATTGATCACTTCATCACATCCGCCTTTGAGTGCATATAAGCTGAATGTGCCAGTATAGCAAAAACAGTTTAAAACACTTTTTCCCTTTGAAAAGCGTTCTAATGCGGCACGGCTGTCTCTTTGGTCTAGATAAAAACCAGTTTTATGACCGCCAATAATATCGACTTCTAATTTTAAGCCGTTTTCCTCAATGATCACAGGTTCTGTTGGTGCGTCACCATGCAATACACCGGTGATTTTCTCAAGGCCTTCTTTTTTGCGTACATCAACATCTGAGCGCTCATATACATGGCAATCTGGGAAAAGCTCACGCAATGCAGCAACAATTTCACCTTTGTGGCGTTCTGCTCCTGCGCTTAGCAATTGACATACAAGGTAGTTATCAAACTTATCAATGGTAATTCCCGGTAAGCCATCAGACTCTGCTGCAGATAGCCTAAAACCAGTTAGCCCACCCTCTGAGATCGCATATTCTCTGACTGCAAAGGCACGGGCCAAACGACGCTTAAAGAAAGCTTGATCAATTTGTTCATTTTCATCAAAGCTCCAGATCCTTGCTCTGATCTGAGAGCTTGGGCTATACGCCGCTGTTGCCAAGTATTGACCATCGTGACTGTAGATTTTAACAATATCGCCCAGTCCTGGCTTACCTTTGATTTTTTTAATTGCTTTAGAGAATATCCAAGGGTGTTTTCTTTTAAGAGATTTTTCTCGGCCGGGTTGTAAATACAGCGCGCAAGACATATAAATTCCTTACTAAGTAGAATCCTGTCATTTTAGTGAAGGGGGTTCCAACATACAATCTAAAGCATAAGGTTTACGTAAAAATGATGGAAAATATGAAACAGTTTGAAGAAGCATTTAAGGAATTTATGCTTGATACGCCTTTTGCCGATACCGCGCATGACCTTTCTCATATACAACGGGTGGTTAAAACTGCAAAACAGCTTGCGATAGCAGAAAGTGCGGACTTAGATATTGTTATACCTGCAGCTTGGCTACATGACTGTGTTGCCGTTGCAAAAAATCATCCAGACAGAGCACTCGCTTCGAAAATGGCAGCGGATAAAGCTGAGCGATTTTTAATAGAAATAGGTTACCCGCAGGATAAGCTAGAAGGGATCCACCATGCAATAGTGGCTCATAGCTTCAGTGCTAACGTGACCCCAACCACATTGGAGGCCAAAATAGTACAAGATGCGGACCGCATGGATGCACTTGGTGCAATTGGTGTCAGTCGTTGTATGAAAGTAGGTGGCGCAATTGCCAGGCATCTTTACCATACTGACGACCCATTCTGTCACACTCGAGAGCCTGATGACAAAAGCTACACCATAGATCATTTTTTTGTAAAGCTACTGCATATAGAGTCACAAATGCACACGCAGGCGGCACAAAAGGAAGCGAAAAAGCGTACTGAGTTCATGCGCTTATTCTTAGCTGAGTTAGGGCGGGAAATATCTAACGAAGCGTGATTACCTAGTCATCCTTTTTACGAAGACCACGACGAACAATGCAAGAGAAAAGCTGCCAATAAATGCTTCTATGGTTGCAATGAGTCGGGTGATCCCGACGGGAGTAATATCGCCATAGCCTAAGGTGGTAAAAGTGACGACGCTAAAATAGAAGCAATTGAGCATGGAGTGTAAATTTTGCTTTAGAGGCGCATTGGCGGCAAATTGGATGACGTCGCCATTGTAGTTTATACCGAGCATAAAATAGCACAGTGCACAGAGTAAAATCATACCAAGGCTAAAGCGGATGACATTTTCTGGCTTTTCTCCATAGCCGCATAACATATCTATAAAACTCGAAACGAGTCGCTTTTTTGAATATTTTGGATATTGTGCATGGCGCATGCGAAGTTCACTGTAAGTGTACTTTCCAGCCATTTCGAACAACCCCTGTTGTTCTGCACCTTTTCTGAGCAAACGATAAATTTCTTCACTCTGCAAGTACAAGTCTTGTGCGTCATCGGTCTTTTTTTGCTTTGCTGCTTCAATCGCTTGGCTTTCTTGGAGAAGTTTGTCTCCAAGTACCAAGTTATCTATTCTGGTCGCATTGAGTTTTACACCTAATATATTGGTATTTTCGATCTTACAGCAGTGTAAGTTTGCATCTCTTAAATCTGCCTTCATGAGCGAGGCATTACGTATCGTACTATTAAACAGGTGAGCACCATGCAAATTAGCGCGGTAAAAGTTACTGTACGAGAGGTCATAGCCATTGTGGTCATTGAATTTAACAAGGTTTAACCCTTCTAAATTGGCCCGCTTGAGCTCAAGGCCTTGCAGTAGCCCTCCTTTTTTGGCATAACGTTCGAGTTTATGAGATAGCTCTAATCCACTTTTATCGAACTTAGCGTCATGCCAAAAACAATACCCTGATCCCATGTCTATTTCTTGGCATTTGTGTCCATCAGGTGACGTGTACTGACATTTAGGTTTGCTATTCATGGCAGCCTGTTTTTTCCGTAATAAGTATAAAGGTTAGCAGCAATTTAGATTGATATATGAAAAAGCAATAAATTTACTATGAATTTCAATTACCAACTCAAACTAAGCCGCCGTAGAAAAACGGTCGCTATTACTGTTAAACCTCAAGGCGTTGTTGTTCATGCCCCTCATGGTATTTGTCACAAGTGGCTTAATGCATGGTTAGAAACAAAGCAGGAGTGGGTTGAGAAAAAGCTAGATATAATCGCTAAAAAAACAGAGCTGGGCCTTGAACCGTTAAAGTCCGTTAATGTCTATGGCGAGTCTTACAAATTGATTTTTGATTCAGAGTCTCGCTTTATTGATCACATGAATAAATGCATTTATTTGACAGCATTTAGCGAAGGGAGCAAAGAGAGTCACATTGATGAGCTTAACCAGCTCTTTCTAGTTGAGTTGACGAATTACCTACAAGGGCGTTTACCTTACTTCCAAACCTGCATGGGCTCAAAATACGAAGTACTTAAAGTACGTTTTTATAAACGTCGTTGGGGGAGTTTATCAAGTAAAGGTGTACTGGCTTTTAATAGTGCTTTGCTTGGCGCGCCAAAATGGGTGATCGACTATGTGATAGTGCATGAGCTAGCACATTATCATGTGATGGCACACAACCATGCGTTTTGGCAAATAGTAGCGCGTTTTTACCCTGAGTTTGAAAAAGCAAAAAACTATTTAAAAAATGAGATGTATCACATTCAATAAAATAAAGAGAAATTATAGATAGAAATAAAGAGATAAAAGGAAGTGGTGGAGGGAGCTGGATTCGAACCAGCGAAGGCTGAGCCGTCAGATTTACAGTCTGATCCCTTTGGCCGCTCGGGAACCCCTCCATAACAGATTTTAAAGTACAAAGTGGTGGAGGGAGCTGGATTCGAACCAGCGAAGGCTGAGCCGTCAGATTTACAGTCTGATCCCTTTGGCCGCTCGGGAACCCCTCCAATTGTACTTTGTTGTCGTTGATGGTGGAGGGAGCTGGATTCGAACCAGCGAAGGCTGAGCCGTCAGATTTACAGTCTGATCCCTTTGGCCGCTCGGGAACCCCTCCTCAACAACGGCGCTGATAATAACAAAGTTTTTGACGAAGTAAAGAAATGTCCTAAAGTTTTTTTAAAAAATGCCGATAAATTTTCAGAATTAATATTTTTTGGCGAAAATCCATGCAGATAGAACAATTGTTACTCAAGGAAGCTCAATTAGGTAATGCATTGAGTTTGAGTGTTCATGAATCAAGAAGAGGTGACTTTGCACTTTTGCTAAGCGCACTTTCTCAAGATGCATTGGATTTTAGTCAGTTTGATTTACCGCGCAGTGCATTAGATGAATCAGATAAATCTGAAGAAGCACTTCGCAAAGAACTACAAGTTGGTCCCAAACAGCCATTAGCGCCGGATGAATTTGATTTTTTAATCGGACAGTACAATCGCTACTTCGTCAAAGATGGTGGTCTCGAAGATATAAAGTTAAACGAATGCTTAGATCCTGAGCCATTTCATGTTCGCGATGATAAGGCACACATACCTCTAAATGTTATTGAAAATTTAGAACCAGCTGTCAGAGCAAAATTATATCGTCAGAAAAACCCAGAAATTGATGTTCAAGAAAAAGAGATGGATGCCGCTGCTTTTTATGATCAGATTGCAAGTGGAGAGATGCAGTCTCAGTTAAATGTTGCTGTTTAACAAGTAATTGAAGTTGGATGCATAGTCGTATTTTGTGTGGCATTAGTATTTTGACTAAGCCACAGGAAGCGTAAGCGTATTATGATTAGCCGTGACACTTTTTAAACTTTTTCCCACTTAAGCACGGACAAGGATCGTTACGGCTTACTTTTTTACTATCGGTTGGATATAGTTCGCCATCAAGATATAGCCAAGCGCCATTTTCTTGAATAAACCTTGAGCGTTCATGTAGTGCGCTCAATACCGCGCCTTCAATATATGCCGCTTTAAATTCAACATATTGATACTGATCATCTTGTTCTGTTTGAATGACATCTAAGTGAACGAAATCAACTTGTTTGGCAAATAGTAAAATGTCTTCAACGGTATGTTCAGTGCGCGTTTTGGAAGCATATGTATTTAAAATATACTTCCCAGCGTGTGTGCAGTACGCACTGAAGCGAGAGCGCATTAATTGCTCTGCTGTTTTGGGGATTACTGCCCCAGTAATAAAAGGCTGACAACATTGCTCAAAAGCTTGTGTGTTACCACAAAAACACATAAGTGACCTACATAATTAGTGTGCAAACTTTGATAATGGCAATTTATCTGAATTTTTAAAGCAATATAGTATCGTTTTAGATTTACTAAGACTTCTATGCTCAATTTGCTTATGCGATAGGATCCCTGGCCAAGTTATAACCGCAGCAAAATTACCATTAGACAAAGCGCTATCCAGAGTATGCTCTAAGTTTATCAGATCCCTTTGTTTAAGCACCAGTAGCTTGTTTGCATCTATGTCATAGCTATCTAGCATAGATTTATTCACTACATGGTCAGGCGCTATGAGTAAAGTCCAACCTGCTTTTGAATTACAACGGTATAAAATTTGTAAGAGCATATCATTGATGCTTTGCTCGTCAATTGCATCCAAGACATTAAAACTTTGATAGTGATTAACGTTTTCTGAATACGTATTTAAATTTGCTGATATGTGCAACATGATTAGACCACTGATTATCTATACAGTATGCATACAGTATTTCATACAGTGGTATTAATCAAGTTTTGTTTGGTGTTTTTTTGTACTTTTATTGTTCGAAACTCGATTGCTAATTAATTATTTGGACCAAAATGCATTTGCTGATGAATTTGCTCAAACAAAGTAGCGGCATAACATTGTGCATCAATGTAGCGCTTAGTAGTTAGGTGTGGCCGAACTTCATTCAATGTGCTCTGTGCTGCGCTGTTGCCTTGACTTTGGGCAAGGCTCAACCAAGCAACGCCATGAAAAGCACTTTTTGGTACTCCTTGCCCTTTGATAAATAGTAGGCCTAGATAAAACTGTGCTTTGTTATCACCAGACATGGCTGCTAACCTCATCCACTTTGCGGCTAGCGGGTATTGCTTTTCTTTGATGTAATAAAGGCCTTTCTTGTAAGCTTGCTCGGGATCCTGCTGTTTTGGCCAGCTGTGTTTCGGATCGGGCTCTTGCGTCACAAACTCGAGCACATTGAGTAATTGTTGCTCTAGGTCACCACCATGCGCTTTTGTAGATTGATTGCTTTTCATACTCACTTCACTTATTACAACTTAGTCTTCATTGTAGCTGATTTTTGCTTTATTTGTCCGTTTATGGTGATGATTTGTGGTAAAATCGCCGACCTCGTTTCCATTTAAAATACAAAGACATGCTAGAAAAATTATTTTCGCTTAAGGCGTTACACACGGACGTAAAAACAGAAGTTGTAGCGGGACTCACTACGTTTATCACCATGGTATATATTGTATTTGTTAATCCAGCAATGCTCGCAGAAGCCGGGATAGATCACGGTGCGGCATTCGTTGCTACCTGCCTGGCTGCAGCAATTGGTTGTTTTATCATGGGGTTTATTGCTAATTATCCGCTTGCTTTAGCGCCAGGTATGGGCTTAAACGCATTTTTTACTTATGGTGTTGTACTTGGTATGGGTCATAGCTGGCAAACTGCTTTGGGCGCAGTGTTCTTATCTGGGTGTCTATTTTTACTATTAAGCCTTTTTAAAGTCAGAGAGTGGGTTATACAGGCAATTCCAGTTGTGCTAAAGCGAGCAATCGCAACGGGTATTGGTGCATTCTTAGCACTCATCGCGCTTAAAAATGCGGGTATTATTGTCGCAAGCCCAGCAACGCTTGTTCAGTTAGGTGACATTACCAGTCCGGGTCCTTTATTGGCGGTTTTTAGTTTGTTTGTGATCACTGCATTGATGTATAGAGAATGGAAAAGTGGGGTGTTGATCAGCATCTTGTTGGTGACAGTGATTGCTTGGGGGCTCGGTTTAGTTGAGTATCAAGGTATAGTGTCTGCTCCACCAAGCATAGAGCCAACATTTGGCCAGTTAGATATCGCCGGTGCGTTGGAAATTTCAATGCTGAGTGTGGTATTTGCATTTTTGTTTGTTGACCTCTTTGATACGAGTGGCACCTTGGTCGCAGTGACACAAAAAGCGGGGATTGCAGATGACAAAGGCAACATGCCTCGATTAGGACGTGCCTTGTCTGCAGACAGTTCAGCCACAGTAGCAGGCTCTTTCTTAGGTACATCAACGACAACATCTTATATTGAATCTGTCTCAGGGGTGTCTGTCGGTGGGCGCACAGGTTTGACTGCAGTCGTAGTAGGTTGTTGCTTTTTATTAATGATGTTTTTTGCGCCATTAGCTAAAATGGTGCCAGCTTACGCTACGGCAGGAGCAATTCTGTACGTATCTGTGTTAATGTTGCAAAATCTAAAGTTGGTGGACTGGGATGATATGACTGATGCCATTCCAGTGAGCGTTGTACTCTTGATGACTCCGCTCACCTTTTCAATTGCGCATGGCATCGCCTTAGGCTTTATTGCATATACCGCCGTGAAGCTCGCGTGCAATAAAAAAGAAGAAATATCTATTAGTGTCTGGGTACTGACAATATTATTTATCGTGAAATTTGCACTAAGCTGATCACCATTTCTTTTTCGGTGCGAAAAGGACGTCCAAGTCGTCCTTTTCCTTCTCTGCTTTTTTCTTTACTGCTGAGGCATTAG
Source organism: Pseudoalteromonas luteoviolacea H33-S (assembly GCF_001625695.1). GTDB lineage: Bacteria > Pseudomonadota > Gammaproteobacteria > Enterobacterales > Alteromonadaceae > Pseudoalteromonas > Pseudoalteromonas luteoviolacea_B. The sequence continues at coordinate 66,043 of NZ_AUXY01000100.1, read as the reverse complement.
ACGCTTTGAGTTCAGTACTGATCTCATTGAGATAACCTTCTAATTGGTTCTTTTTCTCTGTTACATATTCGTCGCTGTAAGTCACTGCCATAATGGTTGCATAAGCTTTTTCAAAGTACTGTCTTGCAGAGCCAACCATATTGGCTGTTTTTGCAGAGAGCCCTCGTTTGATTTGACTTTCTACATTAATCCTTAACTGAATTTTTTCCAAGCGGCGGTCTTCTTTAACAAAGATTTGCGTATCAACTTTGCCTTTACTGTGCTCTGAACGAAGAAGTTGACGAAGCTTTTTTATCCCTTGTACAAGTGCAATTAGCTGTTTGTCGTTATCCGGTAAAGCGACGTTATCACTGTCGCTGAGATTGGCGGGTTCCGAGTTCATTCGTTCAGTAGATTCATGCAGGCGGTTTTTCAGCTCTCGTGACGTAGGGGAGAGCTCAACCATAGTGGCTAGTGCGTTATGCACTCTTTTTTGGATAACCCGGAGCATTTCACTGGACATAGGTATATTTGAACTATTCACTAGGACATCCTCGGATTCTTCGATTATCCGCTTTTGCTTTGCTAGCTCTTTACGTCTTTCTGCTTCTTGTTTTTCTTTGTGTTGTTGAATTGCACTAACCCAGACAGCAATAATAACCAAAGCAACAATCAACAATACTATTATGTAAACAAACATACCCGATTCTCTACGAAAACTACCCAAGGCGATAATTTTTATATTACATCAAACAATTGTATATTGGATAGTTTTAATAACAAGGTGTATGTAAACGATTTTAAATACACCATTTTTCAGTATAGACGTTTCTAATTCGTTTTTCTTATATGATTGCGTAAATGTTACAATTACTATCAGGCAAACAATAACTATGCTAGTCTTACAAAAGATCCGACTCAGCGCTCAGCGTAAACCTAGTCACTTATTGGATAACAACTAAAAAAATAAACAATGTTATGAAATTACAACAATTGAAATACATAGTAGAAGTACTCAATCATAATTTGAATGTATCTGCCACTGCCGAGAGTTTATATACCTCTCAGCCAGGTATTTCAAAACAAGTACGTATGCTAGAAGATGAATTAGGTGTGCAGATTTTTGGTCGCAGTGGTAAGCACCTCACACATGTCACCAGTGCGGGTAATGAGATAATTAACATTGCCAGAGAGATCCTTTCAAAAGTGGAGGGGATTAAAGCGGTTGCCAATGAGCACACTTTACCAGATCAAGGTAAATTAAATATCGCAACCACTCATACGCAAGCCAGATACGCACTTCCGCCTGTTATCCAAGGGTTTATGCAAAAATACCCTGCGGTATCGCTGCATATGCACCAAGGTACACCGCAACAAATTTCAGATGCGGCTGCGAGAGGTGATGCTGATTTTGCAATCGCGACAGAAGCGCTTCATTTATATGGTGATTTGATCATGCTGCCTTGCTACCACTGGAATAGAAGCATTGTAGTGACAAAAGACCACCCGCTGGCTCAGCTTGGTAAAAATATTACAGTACAGGATGTGGCTAAATACCCACTGATCACTTACGTGTTTGGTTTTACAGGGCGTTCAGAATTGGATAAGGCGTTTAACGCACATGGTCTAGAACCGCATATTGTATTTACAGCAACAGATGCGGATGTGATTAAAACATACGTTAGGCTTGGCTTAGGCGTGGGCGTATTAGCAACGATGGCTGTTGATGAAGTTGCGGACAAAGATTTAGTCTGTATTGATGCCAGCCATTTATTTGAAGCGAGTAGTACCAAAATTGGCTTTAGAAAAGGCAGTTTTTTACGTGGTTATATGTATGATTTCATAGAGCGATTTGCCCCTCATCTGACAAAAGATGTCGTGGAAAAAGCAAGCCTGATGAGAAATCAAGATGATGTTGATGCTTTGTTTGAGAAAGTGACATTACCAGTAAAATAAAAAGCTATCAGACAGCAGCATAAAAAAACCCAACTTGCGTTGGGTTTTTTTGTATTAGCATTCGATGATATTGACGGCAAGGCCACCGCGAGCGGTTTCCTTATACTTGGTCTTCATATCATTACCTGTATCTAACATGGTTTTGATAACTTTATCGAGAGATACTTTTTGCTCACCTGTACCTCTCAATGCCAGCCTTGATGCATTGATTGCTTTTACTGCACCCATGGCATTGCGTTCAATACAAGGTACTTGAACTAACCCACCAACAGGATCGCAAGTTAGTCCCAGGTTATGCTCCATACCAATTTCCGCAGCATTTTCAACGTGCACAACATTCCCACCCATGATCTCAGTTAGTGCACCAGCAGCCATAGAGCAGGCAACACCGACTTCGCCTTGGCAGCCTACTTCAGCCCCTGATATTGAAGCATTCTTCTTGTAAAGAATACCGATGGCGGCAGCTGTCAGTAAGTACTTAGTTGCAATCTCTTCATCTACTTCTTTGATAAACGTATGATAGTACATGAGCACAGATGGTAAGATCCCTGCTGCACCGTTAGTTGGCGCGGTAACTACGCGGCCGCCCGCTGCATTTTCTTCATTGACCGCAAGTGCAAACAAGTCTACCCAATCCATAGCACGAAGTGGGTCGTTACTGTTTTCAACATTAAGTTTTAAGTATAGGCTAGGTGCTCGACGCTTAACCTTTAGACCGCCGGGCAGTATCCCTTCGGTACGCATACCACGCTCTATACACGCTTTCATTACTTGCCAAATATTAAAGAGCTCTGCTTTTATTTCTTTTTCACTGCGCAATGTTTTTTCATTGGCCATCATCAGTGCCGATACGCTCAGTCCGGTCTCTTTACAAATTTGTAGTAGCTCTTCTGCGGTATCAAATAAGTAAGGTGCAGGGTTTTGCTCACGGATATCAAGTGCTGCTTGTTTTTCGGCTTCAAAATCTTGATCGGTTACAATAAAGCCGCCGCCAATCGAATAATAAATTTGGCTATGTACAAGCTCATCACCCTTATATGCTTGGATTTCCATTGCGTTAGAGTGCTTAGGTAATGTTTTACGGCGATGAAAAACAACCGCTCCTTGTTTTGGAAAGTCGGCTTTATGTTGTTGATCAAGGTAAATAACTTGTTCTTGTTCAATTTTTTCTAGGATTTCTGGAACAAGGTCAGCATCTATCGTTTCAGGATCGTGACCCGCAAGGCCCAAAATAACTGCCTTACCAGAACCATGGCCAATACCTGTTTGTCCCAATGAGCCAAACAGTTCGACTTTTACAGAAGTGACGTCATCAATCAACTTACTATCTTGTAAATCTTTGACAAAAAGACGCGAAGCGCGCATTGGTCCAACAGTATGAGAAGACGAAGGTCCTATACCTATGCTGAACATATCGAATGCACTAATCATAAAATTTACTCATCATTGCCTCTGAACGGGCGCACATAATAACGTTAATTATTGCAGAAGTAACCCGTTATTGAGCGGAAAATTGACAAATGTAATAAGATTAAGAAAGTGTGTCAGTGAATTTCTTGATAATACTGGCTGTGGCGCCCCATAGAAGTCCATGTGAAGTCATGAATCCATTGATATTAATGGGCTTGCCGCGATATCTGCATGGGTGGCTTTGCCACTGAATAGGGTCCATAAGCGCAGTTAATGGGATAGTAAATACACGCTCTACTTCGCTACTTTTTTCTGCCCAAGTTGCATATTCCTGAACTCTTCCAACGACAGGCGTAATATGAAATCCGCTCAAGGTGTTGTGAATTGGCAACTGGCCAAGTGCAGTAATATCTTTCCTGCACAGGCTAATTTCCTCGTAGGTTTCTCGAAGGGCTGTGTCGATAGCAGAGCGATCACTTTGCTCAGCTTTTCCGCCAGGAAAACAAATTTGGCTTGGATGAGATCTTAAGCTGGCATCTCGCTTACACAGTAAAATATGTGCGCATTGATTAACTTCAATCAGTGGTACTAACACTGCACTTTCTACTCCCTGCAAGGTCTTGTCGGGAGTGGGGTTGTGAGCGAGTCTAAAACGGCTTATTACATGTTCAAGCTTCATTGCAATATAGGTAAAATCTTATTGACCTTATGATAGGTTTCTTGATATTCCGCATCTACCTGAGAGTCAGCGACAATGCCGCCGCCAGCCCAACAGTGTATCTTATTGTTTTCACAGACTAGTGTTCGGATCGTAATGGATGTATCCATATCGCCACAGGCACTGAGATAACCCATAGACCCACAGTACGCGCTTCGGCGATGAGGTTCAAGCTCCTCAATGATTTCCATTGCCCTGATTTTTGGCGCACCAGTGATTGACCCTCCAGGAAATGCTGCTTCAAGTTGATCTACGGCACTTTTCCCTTTGGCTAATTTACTGGTGACGGTACTAACTAGGTGGTGCACAGCAGGAAAGCTTTCAATTTCAAATAGTTTAGGTACATACACTGAGCCTGGTTCTGCAACCTTACCGAGGTCGTTACGTAACAGGTCTACGATCATGACATTTTCAGCTCGGTCTTTGCTGCTATTTTGTAATTTATTGGCTTGCGCTAAATCCAAATGACTGTCAGATAATCGTGGCAAGGTGCCTTTAATTGGCTTAGTTTCTACTTGCTTTTGACGCACGGATATAAAACGCTCTGGTGAAACCGAAACGATCGCTGCACCTTCTCCTAAATTGAAAAACGCAGAGAATGGCGCTCGGTTTTGCTGCCTTAATTTTTTGTAAGCCGCCCATGGAGAGCCATGATAATCAGCACTGAAGCGTTGCGCGAGATTGATTTGGTAACAATCTCCACTGAGTAGGTAGTCCTGAATACGCTGAAATTTAGTTTGGTATTCTTGTTCTGTCATGTTGGATTGCCAATTGCTCTGCAATTCAAAGCAGTGTGAGGTAGTATTCTCGCTTTCTATGAGCTGGAGATAGTCGTTTAGGCGCTCGACATGAGGTTGAGATACATAGTACCACTGGCGCTGTTTGTTATCGTAAATCAAGGCATCCATGTAGAGCCCTACAACAGTATCTGGCAAAGGGATATCTGATATTGCATTTTGCGGTAATGATTCAATATAACGCCCTAAGTCATAGCCAAAGTAACCTAACCAGCCACCACAAAACGGCACTGTTTCTATGCGCTCAGGGGATAATTGTTCTAATTCTTGATGTAATATCTCAAAAATGCTTTTACCTTGTGCAATGCCATCTAAGAAGACCTGTCCACTTCTGGCTTCTAATACATGCGCTGGCGAAAAACTAATGATGTCGTAGCGACTATTTTCGTGTGCAGCGTCACTGGAATCTAGAAGAATAGCGTGATCTTGAGTTGAAATTTTTTCGAAAACTTCAACTGTAGAGAGTGAAATGTCAACGGCAATGCAATTATTCTGTGCATTTATCATTTACTTGACCCTGAAAACTAGCCCGAAACGGGCGAGGAGGTTATCATAATTAGAAATGAATCTATAGAGTAGAGGAGTGATAACTCATAACCACAGCGACTAAATGAATAGTTTTAGTAAAATGGGGGCATAAAATCATTTTGCGTTTAACTAGCATTAGAGTGGTAGGGTCATCATTTTTCCACTTATTAAGAACACACCATTTATAAAGTTAATGGTTACTAAAGGAACCGTCATGAGTATTATCCGTCAACAAGATTTTATTGATAGCATTGAAGATGCATTACAATATATTTCTTTCTACCACCCACTTGATTTTGTTCAAGCACTAGAAAAAGCGTATAACAATGAACAGAGCAAGGCTGCAAAAGATGCCATTGCACAGATCCTAATCAACTCACGTATGTCGGCAGAAGGTAAGCGCCCACTTTGTCAGGATACAGGCATTGTTACCTGTTTCGTTAAAGTTGGTATGGATGTTAAGTGGGATAAGACAGATCTAACTGTGCAACAAATGGTAGACGAAGGTACTCGTCGTGCATACACCAACCCAGATAATCCACTTCGTGCTTCAATTGTTGCAGATCCTGCTGGCAGCCGTAAGAATACCAAAGACAATACACCGTCTGTTGTGCACGTAGATTTGGTACCTGGTGCTGAAGTTGAAGTGATGATTGCTGCTAAAGGGGGCGGCTCTGAAAATAAAACTAAGATGGCGATGCTTAACCCATCAGATGATGTGGCAGCTTGGGTTGAAAAGACATTACCAACGATGGGTGCTGGTTGGTGTCCACCAGGCATGATCGGTATCGGCATTGGCGGAACAGCAGAGAAGGCTGCAGTCTTAGCGAAAGAATCTTTAATGGATCCAGTGGATATCCATGATCTTCAGGAGCGTGGCGCCAAGACTGCGGAAGAAAAGTTACGTTTAGAGATCTTTGAGAGAGCAAATAAACTCGGTATTGGTGCTCAAGGCCTTGGTGGTTTAACAACGGTTGTTGATGTGAAAATCAAAACTGCGCCTACGCATGCTGCATCAAAGCCGGTAGTAATGATCCCGAACTGTGCCGCTACTCGTCACGTCCATTTCACGCTTGATGGGTCTGGTCCTGCAGATCTTAAAGCACCAAAACTAGAAGATTGGCCAGAAGTAACGTGGGAAGTGGGCGAAGACACACGTCGCGTGAATTTAGATACATTGACTAAAGATGACATCCAAGATTGGAAGATGGGTGAAACTGTATTGCTATCCGGTAAAATTTTAACGGGTCGTGATGCTGCTCATAAGCGTCTACAAGAAATGATCAATTCAGGAGAAGGTTTACCTGAAGGTGTCGACTTCACCAATAAGTTTATTTACTACGTTGGTCCTGTTGATGCTGTGGGTGATGAAGTTGTAGGTCCTGCGGGCCCAACTACGTCAACACGTATGGATAAGTTTACTGACTTGATGTTAGAGAAAACAGGCCTTGTTGGCATGATCGGTAAGGCGGAACGAGGCCCTGCAACGGTTGAATCAATCAAGCAAAATAAAGCTGTTTATCTAATGGCTGTGGGTGGTGCTGCATACCTAGTTGCTAAAGCAATTAAGAAGTCCCGCGTTGTCGCGTTTGAAGACTTGGGTATGGAAGCTATCTACGAGTTTGAAGTAGAAGATATGCCAGTAACAGTTGCAGTAGATAGTGAAGGTGCTAATGCGCATACACAAGGCCCTGCTATTTGGAAAGCTAAGATAGAAGAGCTGGACAGCAAACTGAAATAAAAAGCCGGTAAATCATAAGGGCGGTCAATACCGCCCTACTTTAGAAAGCAGTTAACAACATTGCGAGTTGAATGTAATTTTACGGCATCTTGGAGTGTCTGTGACATCTGGCAGTACAATAACCGGTGGCTCAAAACCACCTGCAATGAATTGAGTTCTTTTTTGGTCAATTGCTGAATCCTGCAATGCGAGCGACTTTAGAGATTTTTTTGATAACTTAATTTTCATAATCATTTCCTTTAAAAGTTATAATTTTAATAGTTATTATATTAACTTAACTGTTGGTTAAGCCGTATTTTTATATCAATATCGTGCAAATATTGTCAATAAAGGCTGTTATTTTGTACAGGTTGGTTTTTAACCCGTAATGAATAGCCTAAATTGTTTGTTGCCATACTTCTCCTACGTCGACACAGATGTATATAGTGTTCTGAGCATGCTGTTCTATGGTGTCGCGAATAAGATCGCGTGAACAGGTTCTTTTTCAGCTCCTCCAAAGCTTAACTTCAAATACCCTGAAAATGGCCGAGGAAATGTCAATTGACTCACTTCATAATGAATAGTTTATTTGCAAGCTGCATTACTGAGCTTATCGGCTCTCAAACTGATTATCTGTTAGTAATCTTACTCTGTAGATGAAATGAGGCTGACTGAAATGTATGTTCATTTCTTATTGTGAATAACGGCATCCAAGCTTGAAAGGTGGGTGAAAAGGTATTGTTATTCGGTAAAGCTTTATTGGTCGAGATACTGTCCTCAAGCGTTTTAATGGCCTAATTAAATCAGGAAAAGCTTATTAGAGAGTGTGCGTAGTTAAGGTGTCATGTGCACACGCAAAGCTCTCCCATGTGTAAAGCAAAAAACAAAGAGTTTGTTGCTGCTTTTTATTGAAATGGCAATTTAGTGACAAAAAATGGATAGCCACTGGTGTTTTGGTATGTAACTTTTCTAGGTAATATCTTTGTAAACTCAAAAATGTAAATTTATACTTACAAGGGTATCTTGCTTTACGTTTACGTAAACAGATACTATAAGAAATTGAGATAATTTTAATTAAAGATGTTTTAAATTTGAGTTTGAATGAATTATTTAATCAATATTTTATATTATTTTAGTTTATATATGTACTTTGTTTCGTATGTTAGCTTAGATCATCTCATTTGCTGGATTGCCTAAATAGTTAATGATAGAGTCAGGCGCAATTTCAGCGCTATCTGACTTTGTCAGACAAAAATCGGAGAATAATCAAAGTGGCTGTATTTAACCAAGTTGAATTTGATAACCATGAGCAAGTCGTGTTTTGCTCGGATAAAGAGTCGGGCTTAAAAGCAATTATCGCGGTTCATAGTACTAAACTAGGCCCTGCTGTAGGTGGTTGTCGTCTATGGGATTATGCAGAAGATCAAGATGCAGTGTATGACGTACTTCGCTTATCAAAAGGCATGACATACAAAAATGCCGTTGCGCGTTTGCCATTTGGTGGTGGTAAATCAGTCATCATTGGTGATGCAAAAACAGTTAAATCGGAAGCGCTATTTAGAGCATTTGGCAAGCATTTAGAGAGACTAGGCGGTAGCTACTACTCAGCTGAAGACGTAAACATCACAACTGGTGATGTTATGATGATGCATAAAGAAACAAACTATGTGCTTGGCTTAGAGGGCAAAAGTGGTAACCCATCGCCATTTACTGCGCTTGGTACTTTCTTAGGTGTGAAAGCTGCATATCAGCATAAGTTTGGTCATCAAGATTTATCTGGTGTAAAAGTGTCAGTTCAAGGCCTAGGTGCAGTGGCATATACACTATGTAGATACCTTCACGAAGCTGGTGCAGAGTTATTTGTTACTGATATCAATGAAGAGTCGGTAGCACGTGTGGTAAATGATTTTGGTGCAACAGCGGTTGCTATTGATGAGATCTATGACCTAGATGTCGATGTTTATGCACCTTGTGCACTAGGCGCGACTATTAACGATGAGACAATCCCACGCATTAAAGCTTCTATTATTGCAGGTTGTGCTAATAACCAATTAGCAGAGCCAAGACATGGTGATGTATTGCGTGAAAAAGGCGTATTGTATGCTCCGGATTATGTGATCAATGCTGGTGGTATTATCAACGTATACTATGAGACTAAGCCTGAAGGCTATGATGAAGCCCTTTCTACAAAACATGTAGAAGGTATATACGATACATTGGCTGAGATCTTCAAGCGTTCTGATGAAGAGCAGAAGTCTACGCACATCATAGCGGATGAGCTTGCTCAAGAAATCATAGAAAACGGGCTATAATCTAACTAGATTACAGCTATAATTAAGGGCGTTTTACGCCCTTTTTTATTGCAGTAACCTATGAAAACAATAGATCTATCTAAGTGGGAACGTGCTGAACACTTTAAATTCTATCAGCATTTTGAAGACCCTAATTTCAATCTTGTCACTTCTGTTGATACCCACACGCTTTATGCAGACGCTAAAGCTGCCAATATTTCTTTTACTGATTGTTATCTCTATTGCTTGAGTCAAGCCCTCCAGTCATGTGATTTTATGCGCTTTCGGATTGTTGATCAGCTACCGATAGATGTTGAAAAAGTCGCGATAAGTAGTACATTTTTAGCAGAGGATAAAACTTTCCGTTTTATTCTGTTAGATAACGCCAACACCGTTGATGAGTTTGTCACAAAAAATAAAGAGAAGAAGCAAAGAGGACTTGGACAACCACTTTTGAGCGATGATTTTTTATCTTATAGTGGCAATGTTGATTTGGTATTTGTTTCCATTTTACCTTGGTTTGATATATCTGGATTTAAGCATGCTAGGCATAATGGAGATAATTTAGGCATACCTAAGGTTGTTTTTGGAAAATTTAATATAGAAGAAAATCGTTTACCTGTATCGATAGAGGTACACCATGGTTTAGTCGATGGTTATCATTTATCACTGTTTTTAAATGAGTTTTTTCTTAATATCATTGCATTATGTGAATACTTACGAAGTAAAAATAATTTTTAGAGTTGATAATATTGTGTTATATGCAATTCTTTTTTACAGCAAAATTGGCCTAAAGCAATGAATTATAAAGCCAAAATTGCATATTGAAACGTGTTTTTAAGCTAGCTTTGGTTAATTTTCGACTGTAATAAATTGTTAATTAAGTTGCTTTGTGTATGAAAAGTAAGTGATTTAAGTTTTTTTTCTTTGTTTTGTTGTTAATGCAATGTTTTATTTCAATTTATTAAAAGTGGTGATGCAAAATTAGTTTTGAACATGAAGTTGACATGGGCAAATGCATTTAGCATTATTGCACGGTTGATACTTCTAAAAAGGTATCCGGGGTACTCTTCTTTAGTTGAGTGCAAAAATTATAAAAGTAACATTACTTAATTGGTTGGGAACTATGTCTGTTAAAATCAGAAAGAGTCTTGTAGCTTCAGCGTTATTTGGCGCAGCAGCATTTGCAAGCAGCAATGTGATGGCAGATCCTTTGAATGACATACAGAAAGTAGGTCAGCAAACTCAAAAGGCTGCTCAAAAGTCTCAAGAAAAAGTTGATAACATTTACAGTCAGTCAATCGACATGATTGCTGATTACCGTACGACTGTAGATGAAACAGAGCTTCTAAAAGTATACAACGACCACGTTGCACGTTTGGTAGCGGACCAAAATGCAAACATTGAGTCTCTAGAGCGTCAGATCGCAACAGTTGATAAAACTAAGCAAGACGTTGTGCCTTTGATGTATCGCATGATTGATACACTCGAGCAATTCATCAAAGCGGACGTCCCGTTTGATACAGAAAAGCGTTTAGAGCGTGTTGAAAGACTACGCGTAACACTTTCTAACGCAAAAGTAACCACTTCTGAGAAATTCCGTCAAGTACTTGAAGCATACACAGTTGAAACTGCTTACGGTACTGCAATGACTGCTTCTCAAGGTTCACTGGAAATCAACGGTAAGAACATCAACGTTGACTTCGCACGTCTAGGTCGTATTGCATATGTTGCTCAGTCATTCGATCAAAAGAATGCATGGGTTTGGGACAACAGTGCAAAACAGTGGCAATCGCTAGGTGAAGAGTACCTTAAGCCTGTTAAAGACATGATCCGTATCGCACGTGGTCAGGCTGCTCCTGAACTAGTTAAACTTCCTATTTTCGGCGCGGAGTAATAAAACATGAAGAAACTATTTAAAGGTTTTGCAGTTGCTGCAGCATTAACCGTTTCTGCTGGTGCCGCGTTGAATGCACACGCAAACACGGAAGCACTAGATCAGATCCTTGAGCAAGTTAAGCAAAACCGTATCTCTGAAGGTAAAATTAACAAAGCTCGTGAGCAAGAGTTCTTGTCTGATCGCGCAGACAAGCAAGCACTTCTTAACAAAGCTAAGCGTGACCTTGCTGCTGAAAAAGCACGTGGTGAGCGTCTGAACAAACAGTTCAAGCAAAACGAAGTGACACTTGCAGATAAAGAGACTGAGCTTGTAAATGCACAGGGTACTCTAGGTGAGATGTTCGGTGTTGTTCGTCGTTCAGCTGCAGATGCTATCGGTTCAATCGAAGCGTCAATCGTTAGTGCTGAAAAGCCAGGACGTGCAGAAGTTCTTCGTTCACTAGCTGCTGCTAAAGAGCTACCAACGACACGTGAGCTAGAAGACCTTTGGATTGCATTCCAAACTGAAATGACTGAATCTGCAAAGACTTCTACTTTTGAAGCTGAAGTAGCTGAGCTAAGCGGTGACATCAATGTTAAGTCTGTTACTCGTATTGGTAACTTTAACCTAATCACTCAAGATGGTTACGTTGTATACGATGCAGAGAACAAATCAATCGTTCCTTTAGGTAAGCAGCCTGCATCAAACGTTGTTGCTACAATTGGTGATTTACTAAATACACCTGCAACTGGCTTTGTTCCTTTCGTAGTTGACCCAACTCGTGGCGCTATCCTTCGTCTAAACACGCAAAAAGCAAGTGTTGAAGAGCGTTGGCACCAAGGTGACACTGTAGGTTACATCATCACTGCATTACTAGCACTAGGTGCTCTTATTGCATTGGTACGTTTTGTTGACCTAATGCTTGTTGGTGCGAAGATCAAATCTCAAATCAAGAACGCTAGCAACCCAACAGATAACAACCCTCTTGGTCGTATCTTGAAAGTGTACCATGATAACAAGAATCAAGACGTTGAAAACCTTGAGCTTAAACTTGACGAAGCAATTCTACGTGAAACGCCTCGCATCGAAGCTGGTATCAACATCATCAAGATCCTTGCAGCTATCGCACCACTACTAGGTCTACTAGGTACGGTTGTTGGTATGATCTTGACGTTCGAATCAATCACTCTATTCGGTACTGGTGATCCGAAGATCATGGCAGGTAACATCTCTCTAGCACTTGTTACTACAGCGCTTGGTCTAATTGCAGCACTACCATTAATCCTACTTCACGCAATCGTTGCTGGTCGTAGTAAATCAATCCTACACATTCTTGACGAGCAAAGCGCGGGTATCGTAGCTGCGCACGCGGAGAAGGAGAAAGCATAATGCTAGTCCTGGTGGAGACGTGGGAATCTATCAGGGATTTTGTTGCTACAGGCGGTAACGTATTGATCGTTGTCGCAATGGCACTCTTTCTTATGTGGGTATTAATGATTGAGCGCTATTGGTTCCTACTAGTTGAGTTCCCTAGAATGCATAAGGGGATTGTAACTAAGTGGGATGCCCGCCAAGATACTACATCTTGGTACGCACACAGAATCCGTGAAACATGGGTTTCTGAAGCGTCTGAAAAATTAGATGAGCGTATGTTGATTATCAAGACATTGGTTGCAATGTGTCCATTAATCGGTCTACTAGGTACAGTAACAGGTATGATTTCAGTTTTTGAAACCATGGCTACACAAGGTACAGGTAATCCGCGTTTGATGGCGTCAGGCATTTCAATGGCAACGATACCAACAATGGCTGGAATGGTTGCGGCACTATCAGGTGTATTCTTTAGCACTCGTCTTGAGGCGAGAGCAAAAATGGCTAAAGAAAAACTAATCGATAGCTTGCCACATCACTAGAGAGAGATATAAATATGGCACGTAAACAGCGTTTTCGTGAAGAAGAAGAAGCAGCAGTAGATATGACGCCGATGCTTGACATCGTATTCATCATGTTGATCTTCTTCATCGTAACTACCTCTTTTGTAAAAGAGGCAGGCATTGAAGTTAAAAAGCCAAAAGCTGCACAGGCTCAAACTAAGAAAAATGCAAACATCTTTATCGCCATCCGTGAAAACGGTGAGATTTGGATGGACAAGCGTCAGGTTGATGTTGAGCGTGTGAGCGCTAACCTTGAGAACCTATTAGCTGAACAACAGACTGAAACAGTCATTATCCAAGCGGATAAAGGCGCTAAGCACGGTGTTGTTGTGAAGGTAATGGACCAAATCAAGGCGACTGATGACGCACTGAAGATTTCAATAGCTGGAGCTAAGTAATGATTCGATTTCTGTTTTCACTTCTAGCAGGTGGGGCAGTAACTTTCGGCTTATTTTTCTTCATGTCTTACCTTATCTCCGGTGGAGCTGAAAGGGCAGACAACCAGAAGGAAGAGATCATAGTCGAGATTATGTCGAATCCGCCTGAATCAGATGTGCAGGAGAGGAAGCGTGTACCGCCTCCACCTCCTCCACCGCCAAAGCAGCCGCCTAAACCGCAGCCGCCACAGCCAGAGACGTCAAATCCTGCTGCTGGTGCTGTAGGTTTCAACATGCCTAGCATCAACATTGGTGGTACGGCAGGTGGCTTAAGTGGCCCGGGTGATTTCGGTCGTGATGGTGAAGCAACACCTATCGTTCGTATTGAACCTAAATACCCACCGCAAGCTGCGCGTGATGGTAAAGAAGGCTGGGTACAGCTTGAATTTACAATCAACGAGCTAGGTGGTGTAGAAGATATTAAAATTATTGCAGCTGAACCAAAGCGTATTTTCAACCGCGAAGCGCAACGTGCACTTCGTAAGTGGAAATACAGACCAAAAATTGTTGACGGGAAACCGGAGAAGCAATTTGGTATCCAGGTTCAACTTGATTTCAACCTTAACCAGGACTAAGGAGTAAGATATGAAGCAAATGTCAAAAGCAACAGCTCTTGCTCTGATGATGTCACTAGCTGGCGGTGCACTTAGCACCGCGGCTATTGCAGCGCCAGATCCAGCAAAGATCGAAGAGCGTAAAAATGCAAAGACTCAAGTCATGGGCGAGCGTGTTGGTAAAAAGGTCATTAAAGCATTTGACCTTTACAACGAAGATAAAGTTGATGAAGCAATTACTTTACTTCTGGAAATCGATGCATCCGACGATTTTGATAGAGCCACAGTTAATCGCTACCTAGGTAACCTTTATGCTCAGAAAGAAGAGTATAAAACGGCTATCAAGTATATTCGTCAAGCAGTTGCGCCTGATGTACTTAACTTCAAAGATCATGCAGATCTTATGAAGCTTCTCGGTGACCTATTGATAGGTACTGAGCAGTACGAAGGTGCTAAAAAAGCTTATTATGACTGGATGGACTTTACCGGCGAACAAGACGCTAAAGTTTACGGTCGTATTGCACAAGCAAACTATGAGCTTAAAAAGTTTGCTGATGTAATTGAGCCTGCTGACCAAGCGATTGCCTTAAATAAAGAAGAACCTAACAAATCTTTCTATATGCTGAAAATTGGCTCTTATTTTGAGCTAAAGCAGTATAAGAATGCAGTTAGTGTTGCAGAAACGCTTGTCAAAATCTTCCCTGAAGATAAGCAAGTGTGGACTCAACTTGGTTCTTTCTATATGCAGACAGAGCAGTACCGTAAAGGTCAAACTGTGATGGAAATTGCATATGACAAAGGCTATTTCGAAAAAGAGAACCACTACAAGATTCTTGGTAGTTACTATTCATTGAATGAGATCCCTTACAAAGCGGCTATTACGTTTGAAAAGGCGATCAAAAACAAGCACATTGAGCGCACTAAGCAAAATGTGACTGCGACGGCAAGTTACTTCCACCAAGCGAAGAACATTGACAAAGCAGCGAAGTACTACGAAGAAGCAGCTAAGTTTGATAACGATGCAGAGATGTATAGAAAGGCAGGTAGCTTGTTGCTACAGGACCTTCAATATGCAGCTGCTGTTGTTCGTTTAAACAAGGCGCTTGAGTTGGGCTCTAAGAAAAAGGGTACAATCTACTCTGATTTAGCCGAGGCTTATCTTTATCAAGAAAAGTACAAGCAAGCTTATCGTGCGATTACTAAGGCTCAAGAAGATCCTAAGACTCGCAGATTTGCTCGCAGCTGGGCTGCTTTCATAAAAGAAAAAGCACAGCGTAAAGGCATCAGTCTTTAATTTAAAAGCCCCAACAGGGGCTTTTTTATTGTCTGTAGAAAAGTTTGATTCAAAACACACCCACAACGCATTTTTTACGTAAACTAGCAAGTTCTGTATTTCTGAGTAAATCTAGCTCTTATCCGGTTGGAATAGAGATATAGCTAAGTTCAAATCTAACAAGTTAAATTTAGGCCATCAGAGAGCCGTTTGTTTGGAGAGAAAATGTCAAAAAGTCGTGTATTTGCCACCGTGCTGTCTAGCATATTTATTTTAAGCGCTTGTAGCGAATCTAAAGCGCCTGTTAACTTAGCTGACTTTACGCAAAAGCTTCATGCTCTAAACTGGTTTATGTCTGGCTCTCAAGAGTCTGATTTTGATAAGGCAATGCCATATGATGAGGTGTACTTATCACAAAGGCATGCGTTGCTTGATTCAATTAATGCACAAGAGTTGTCTCAGTTCGACGCGAGCACAATTATGTATTTAAAAATACAGCAGCGCTATCCTGAGCGTTATTTAAGCTGGCCGGTACAGACTAATGTTCTAGCATTGTCACAAGCCTATTTTTCACCTCAAGAAATTGATACATGGTTACTGAATGTCAAAAGACGATTGGAAGATGGGGCCGAGAGTAATATCTATCTCTCTAGAATCGAAAAAAGCCAATTAATGGATTATTTATCTGACTCAGATCACCAAAGTGATACGGTAAATGCGTTTAAGGCGTTTCTTACACAATATAAAACGCGTTCAGGCATTGGACTATCTCAACTTCCAAACGGCACAGAGTGGTATCAAAGTAAGCTAAATTACTATACTAGAACAGTGCAAGCGCCACATGACTTTTTGCGCATATTACAAGACAGTAAAAAGAAAGGCTTGTCGAAAGTCGCTTTTGAATGGCGTTCTGTAGGATATAACAAACCATTTGTGTTGGCTTTTCTCGCAAATGCCTGTCAATACAAATCAGGTTTAAATTGGCGAGACCATTTTATTGATATTCGTGAAACGTTTAGTCGTTGTGAATATAAATTAGATAACGATAATCTCTATATTGCCGCCATTGTTGCTGAAGTAGACCTAGGTGTACATGCATTTTCATGGTCACAGCAACAAGCAATGCATAGGCTACAATCTAAATTAGCGCTGGATGAAGCGCAAGCCTATGCTTTACTCAAAAATATCGTATTTTATCCTGCTTCGATATTTGTATTGCTTGAGCAGTTTAAGCCTCTTTAATTTTTGTTACTGGGCAACATTGTGTGCACCTTTGTGTCGCAGGATCTTGCATTAATAAGGCGTCTTCGATTTCTTGTTCACAATCGCAACAAAAGCCAAATTGGCCAATATCAATTTGACACAAAGCAGCTTCTAGTTGTACTAACCGTTGATAGCTCGGAAATTGGCTTGGGCATATCTTCTCGTTAATGCTATCAATCCAATCAGACGGTGCCGTATTTTCTAATAACTCCGCTAACGCCAATATAACGGGGTTTGTGTTTGTTTTTAAATCCAGGACAAAGCTTGCTCGTGTACGAGCAAGCTCTTCCCTTAACTTTTCTTGACATTGCTTTAGTAGATTTTCATTCATGGGCTGCTTCTCCTCTGAAGGCCCATTATCTATTGCAGAGTAACTTAGACGTTATGATTTGAATCAAGAGACGGAGATTTTACGTATTTCTGTAATATGCTAACAACTTCGGATTTGGCTTTTAAGCGTTTTATTTCCTCGAATAAATCGTGCGCTTGAGGATATTGTAATTTTAGGTAACCAAGCCACTGTTTTGTTCTGGCAGAAAAGTATTTCTCACTGACATTCTCATCTTGATGCATAGAGGAGTGGACAATATGGTATACCAC
Source organism: Pseudoalteromonas luteoviolacea H33-S (assembly GCF_001625695.1). Taxonomy (GTDB): domain Bacteria; phylum Pseudomonadota; class Gammaproteobacteria; order Enterobacterales; family Alteromonadaceae; genus Pseudoalteromonas; species Pseudoalteromonas luteoviolacea_B. The sequence continues at coordinate 48,704 of NZ_AUXY01000100.1, read as the reverse complement.
CTCTTGCCATTCAAGTGGTTTATAATCTTGTTTATTGATATGTGCTTTTATCTTTGCCGCCAAATCAGGGGTAGCAAGGGCACCACGGCCTAACATTAAATCTTCACATTGACTTTGCTGTTGGCACCTAATTGCGTCTTCTACTTGCCATATTTCACCATTAGCAACGACTGGGATGGTGAGTCTTTCAAGTAGAGGAGGGATTTTTTCCCAATACGCAGGAGGGCGATAGCCGTCGCGTTTAGTTCTTGCGTGAATCGCTAAGCTAGACGCTCCTGCACTTTGCACTGCGTCGACAATTTCACTGCTATTTGCATCATCATCGAATCCGAGTCGGATCTTCGCGCTTACCACATGCTCGTAAGGCACAGCTTCACGCACTGCCTTGATGATTTGGTAAATTTGTTCTGGCTCTTTGAGTAATACGGCACCGCCTTTACTCTTATTGACTGTTTTTGCAGGACAGCCAAAATTTAAGTCAACACCATGTGACCCTAGCTTGACTGCTTTTCGAGCGTTCGCTGCAAGTACATGAGGTACTTGACCTAACAATTGTATTCTAACGGGGGTGCCTGCTCGTGTAAGTCCACCGTTGAGTAGTTCTGGGCAATAACGGACAAATACACGTCTAGGCAAAGTTAAGTCAACAACACGAACAAACTCAGTGACGCATAGGTCAAAACCACCGATATCTGTGAGTAATTCACGCATTTTAAAGTCGACAACGCCCTCCATTGGGGCCAATATAAGCTTCATCAGTACTGCACCAAATTAAAATTCGGGCTATTCTATATGAGATGGAGCGAATTATTAATATAAATCTTATCTGTTCCTCATACTCTAAGTACCCACTGTGTATGGCTGTACACTCAAAAAAGAAAAACTTTGAAATTTGTTTTCAGGTAACTGGGTCTATTAAATGAACCCGAATTAATGATTGAGAGAAAAATTATGAATACAGTAAAGAAAAATTCCTTAGCGTTAACTTTAAGTGCAGCAGTTGTAAGCTCTGCAGCTTTGGCTTCTGGAGAGGCGTCTGCAAACCCATTTTCTTATGAAGTTATGACGTCGGGTTATCAAGTAGATGCGAGTGAAGGCAAGTGTGGCGAAGGTAAGTGTGGTGGTGACGCAAAGAGCAAAGAAGGCAAGTGTGGTGAAGGTAAATGCGGCGGTGCTAAAAGCAAAGAAGGTAAGTGCGGCGAGGGTAAATGTGGCGGCGCTGCAAAAAGTAAAGAAGGTAAGTGTGGCGAAGGTAAATGTGGTGGCGCAGCAAAAAGTAAAGAAGGCAAGTGTGGCGAAGGTAAATGTGGTGGCAGCACTAAAAGCAAAGAAGGTAAATGCGGCGAAGGAAAATGTGGTGGTAGCCACTAATAAATAGTGTCGAGTGGCATGTAGATTAGGAAGTGATAATGAATAAGAGTTTCGGCCATGTCGGACTTGGCCTGCGTAGAGAAATGTTAGATGACATTTTGAACAGTGCGCCTAACACGGTGGATTTTTACGAGGTTGCACCAGAAAATTGGATGACACTGGGTGGGCGGTTTGCTAAGCAGTTTGAGCAGTTAACTGAGCAGCATAATTTTGTTTGTCATGGTTTATCGTTATCACTTGGCTCCTCAGATCCGCTAGATACTCAATTTATTGCTGATTTAAAAACTTTTTTTGAGCAGCATAACGTCAAGTGCTACAGCGAGCATCTCAGTTATTGTTCGGGCAATGGGCATATGTATGATTTGATGCCCATCCCATTTACTGAAGAAGCGGTCATGCATACAGCCAAGCGGATTGCTGAGGTTCAAGAGCGACTTGAGAGGCGCATAGCTGTAGAAAATGTATCGTATTATGCGGCGCCAGGGCAAGAAATGTCTGAGCTTGACTTTACGCTCGCTGTTTTACAAGAGGCAGATTGTGATTTGCTATTGGATATCAATAATATCTATGTAAATTCGATTAATCATAGCTACGATGCCATGTCTTTTCTTGCTGCAATGCCAACTGAACGAATTGCATATGGTCATATTGCGGGCCACTACGAAGAGGCGGAAGATTTATTAGTCGATACTCATGGGGCAGACGTATGTGACCCTGTTTGGGCGTTACTGCAAAAAGCATATGAGTTACACGGGCTGTTTCCAACGCTATTGGAGCGTGACTTTAATATTCCACCTTTAAATTTACTGCTCACTGAAGTGCAACAAATACATCAAGCTCAAGCAGTGCATCAGAAGCTGCAAAGAGGGATTGCTTAATGTCGTTTCAAGAAGTTCAAGCTGCTTTTGTTGCCCATATTAAAGATCCTGAAAATGCAGTAAAACCTAGCGATATTGAAGATCGCAGAATGAAAATTTACAGAGAGTTGTTTTTTAATAATGTAGAGGGGTTTGTTGCATCAGCGTTTCCTGTATTAAAAAGCCTATATGATGAGAAAAGCTGGATAGCATTAGTCAGGCAGTTTTTTGCTGAGCATCAATGTACAAGTCCTTATTTTTTGGAGATCAGTCAGGAGTTTTTAAAGTATTTGGATCAAGGTTATCGCCCTAAAGAGTCAGATCCGGTATTTATGTTTGAATTAGCACATTATGAATGGGTGGAACTGAATGTGTCGATTTTGCAGCGTGATAATTATGACTTGCTATTTGATGCTGAGCTCGACGAACATCAACCCTTATTTCTTTCTAGTGTTGCTCAATGTGTGCAGTACACCTTTCCAGTCCACCAAATTCAAGTTGGCTATCAACCAGAGCAACCTCAAGAGGGGCCATATAGCTTTGTCGTGTATCGAGATTTAGAAGAAGAGATCCAGTTTATCGCATTAAATCCAATGACAAGTCTATTGCTGGCGAGCGTTGAGCAGCAACCAGGTATGAGTGTTTTGGAGATTTGTGAGCAAATAGCCCAACAAACTTCTGGTTTTACAGCTTCACAATTGGTAGTGGGCGCTCTACAAACTTTACAGCAGTTCGCTGAAAAAGGAATTGTTGTAGATAAAAGCAGCCGCTCACCTTTATTGATGTCATAAGTTCTACTAAGATGTGAACGCGATTTGTGCTAACGCCTTGACTCTCTTATTTGGTTTCAAGGCACAAAACTAAGGTTGTTCTCATGTCTAACTCTGAACGAAAAGATCCATTCAAACTTTCCTATTTTCTCGCTTTTCTTGCATGCTTTGTTGGTATCGGATGCTTAAATGCGATCCTTGGCTGGATCTATTTAGGTGGCTAAACTTCTAGATGCGTCTAAGATAACAAATTAGCAAGATTTTATGGGTTACTTATTCACCGAGTTTGGCCCATTTATTGTACCTTTACTCGTTTTTTCTTCGATTTTTTTCCATTCTCGTTTAAAGTCGATCCTTTCTTGTTATAATCACTTTCTTTCTAAAAGAAATCTGAAAAACGAACGATTATGACACAACAAAACTTGTCTTTGATCAAAGATAGCATTGCAACTGTTCCAGACTACCCAAAGCCTGGGATCATGTTCAGAGATGTAACTACATTACTTGCTAATCCAAAAGCATTCCAAGCAACAATCGACGCTTTTGTTGCAGCGTATAAGGACCAAGGATTTGATAAGATTATTGGTACTGAATCCCGCGGGTTTATTTTTGGTGCCCCACTGGCATTAGCGCTTGGTATTCCATTTATCCCTGTGCGTAAACCGGGCAAATTGCCAAGAGAAGTGATCAGTCAGTCTTACCAATTAGAATATGGTGAAGATACATTAGAGCTTCATACTGATGCAGTAGTAGAAGGTGATAAAGTATTGTTGGTTGACGATTTATTGGCAACTGGTGGCACAATTGAAGCGACAGCGCAATTGGTATCTCGTTTGGGTGGGCAAGCGACAGATGCTGCTTTTGTTATTTCACTACCTGAATTAGGCGGTGAAGAGCGAGTGACTGCATTGGGCATTAATATTCTAAAATTAGTAGAGTTCGACGGCGAGTAGTATCAATGAGCTATCAGGTCTTAGCAAGAAAGTGGCGACCCCAGTCATTCCATGAAATGATGGGGCAGAAACATGTAAAACAGGCATTAATAAACGCCTTAAATGAGCAAAGGTTACACCACGCTTATTTGTTTACAGGTACCCGAGGTGTGGGTAAAACGACTATTGCTAGGATCTTCGCGAAAAGTCTAAATTGCGAAGAGGGCATATCATCGACACCTTGTGGTCAATGTAGCACATGTATAGAAATCGAATCAGGTAAGTTTATTGATTTGATTGAGATCGATGCTGCTTCAAGGACAAAAGTCGAGGACACAAGAGAGATCTTAGATAATGTCCAATATGCCCCCACTCGTGGACGCTATAAAGTGTACCTCATTGATGAAGTACACATGCTGTCTAAGCATAGTTTTAATGCTTTGCTTAAAACACTGGAAGAGCCCCCAGAGCACGTCAAGTTTTTATTAGCGACGACCGATCCTCAAAAGCTCCCGATTACGATTTTATCGCGCTGCCTACAGTTTAACCTTAATGCAATGGCAAAAGGACAAATTGTAGAACAGCTGGCTAAAATACTGCCGCAAGAAAGCTTTCAGTTTGAAGATGATGCGCTCAGTATTTTGGCAAAAGCTGCCGATGGCAGTATGCGTGATGCGTTGAGTTTGACTGATCAAGCTATCGCGCAAACGAATGGTAATTTGACCGTCACAGCGGTACAACAGATGCTTGGATTGATGGACAGTAGCCATGCGATGTTATTGATGAGCGCAGTGTTATGTCAAGATGGCAATGCCATGATGGCAGAAGTTGAAAATATCGCACTCAAAAATGGAAACTTTGTCAGTGTAATCGATGATTTAATCTCGCTATTACACGTTATTCAATTGACTCAGTTGGTGCCACAAGCAGCACATATAGGTCAATTTGACCAACAGCAAGTTAAAACACTTGCAGAGCAATTATCCCCTCAAACAGCACAGTTGTTATATCAACTACTTTTAAGTGGTAAAAAAGACCTGAGCTGGGCTCCAGATGCAAAACTTGGCTTTGAAATGGTGATGTTGAGATTGCTTGCTTTTGAAGGCACTGATTTTTCACAAGCGAGCATAGCGCCAGTTTCCACTTCTTCAAATCATGGAGAGGCTAAAAAGTCTAAGGCTGGTGCACTGCGCGATATACTGAATCAAAACCAAAAAAAAACAGTTCAAAACGTACCTGAATCGAATGTAGCTAATGCTTCACATGCAGCAGCGCAAGGTATGTCTCAGCCAGCACAAATGCAGTCGCAGACAGTACTAGAGCAACATGCGCCTCAGCAACCATCTATGCAGACTCCGCAGGCGGTGCCTGAGCAACATGCGCCTCAGCAACCATCTATGCAGACTCCGCAGGCGGTGCCTGAGCAACATGCGCCTCAACAACCATCTATGCAGACTCCGCAGGCGGTGCCTGAGCAACATGCGCTTCAGCAACCATCTATGCAGACTCCGCAGGCGGTGCTTGAGCAACATGCGCCTCAACAACCAGAGCCTGCTAATCCCTCTTTACTTGAGAGTGATTCTTCGCAGGTAGACTCAGGCCCATCAGAGTTTGATCAACAGTATAACGATATAATGGCTCAAGCGACTGCGCAGGGCTTTAGTGAATCGGGTTCATCAGAAGGCTTTTCAAATTCTGGCGAGATGTCATCGCCAGGCAGTGCAGAGATTGCGCCGTCGGCTAGTCAGCTTTATTCCCAAAAGCAAGGCCAAGCACAATCAGCGATAGCCAAAATCTTACAGAACAGACAAATATCTGGCGCAGGCAAGCTACTGGGCGGCACTGAAGAGCCCAAAAAGCCTGAGGCTAATCAAAGTACTTTGAATTCTCACAGAAGCGCTGTGAATAATTCGAATATGCCTGCACAAACTCAGACACAGCCTTCTTCTACGACGGCGCAGCCTCATAGTAGCGAACGATCTAATACACATACGGCGACGACCCATCGTGTACCAGTATCTCGTGCTAAAAAGCCAGAAATCACAGAGCGCTTTAAAAAAGACGAGAGTAAATTAGCGCCAGAATTACTCGAGCAGTTATCTCCTGCTCCGGCCAAAACAGATGAGCCAGAGCACGTGATTGAAATGCCGATCCCTGAGAATTTTACGAGTCCAATTAGTAGCTTGAAATTTGCTTATGAGAAAGATGATTGGGCAAACTTGATAGAGAAAATGGGATTGAGTGGTCGTGTTAGACAGTTTGCTTTGCATGCCATGTTTGAAAAGCAGGGTAATACATGTGTTTTGAAGGCTGAACAGAGCCAACAACATTTAGACTCACCTATGCTAAGGGATAAATTGCAGCAATCATTCACACTTGCTTTGAACGAGCCAGTGGAGTTGCAAATGGAGTTTGTTGAACAGGTGCAATTAACGCCATTTTTAATTCAACAAGATATTGATCAAAAACGGTATTTAGAAGCCGTTGACGCAGTAAACTCAGATCCCATAATTCAGACTATGGTGGTTGAGTTTGACGCGGTAGTAAATGAAAAATCGGTAAAGGCATTGTAATTGACAGCAATAGACTTTATCTTTGAGCCAATTAAATTATTGAAGTAAGAGAGTACACTATGTTTAAAGGTGGAATGGGCAATATCATGAAGCAAGCTCAGCAAATGCAAGAGCGCATGGAAAAAGCCCAAGAAGAAATCAAAAGCTTAGAAGTAACTGGTGAAGCAGGTGCTGGTCTTGTGAAGGTAACTATGCTTGGTAGCCACAACGTTCGCCGTGTAGAAATTGATGAAAGCCTAATGGAAGACGACAAAGACATGATCGAAGATTTACTAGCCGCTGCAGTAAACGATGCTGTTCGCCGTGTAGGTGAAGAGTCACAAAAGCGTATGTCTGACGTAACTGGCGGAATGCAAATGCCACCAGGGTTTAAAATGCCTTTCTAAATTAGAAGCGAATGAACTTCTAACTTATCTGTAGCGGCTTTTATTTGCCAATTGCAAATTATGAAGACTTCTTCTTCAAGCCGCTATATTATTCCAATGACATCAAGCAGTAAGATAGATTGGAATGCGCATCTCAAAATTTCTTTTTCCAACTAATTTTAAATACGTCCTTTATGCATCGTTGACAATGATTGTCGTGATGTTGGTCAGTTCGTTTGGAGTGCCTGTCGAAAAGCTGGGTATTATCCCTCTTAGCCAAAATCATATTACGGGTATTGTGACAGCGCCTTTTGTACATGATTCTTGGTCCCACTTAGGTGGAAACTTAGTCGGTTTAATGATTTGTGGCTACTTGGCCAGTCGGTTACCCGGTTTTAAGACGGCCAGTACAGCGATCATTTCTTTAACGGGTATACTTGTTTGGTTGTTTGCGGGTAGTGGTAACCATATCGGTGCTTCAGGCGTTGTAATGGGGTACTATGGTTTTCTAATTGGCTATGCTGTTTTTAAAAGAAACTTACTAAGTGTCATCAGTTTAATTTTATTAGCTGCGGCCACTTATTATGCAAATATAAACTTGCTTGCCACATTATTTGACTTTTCAGAAAATATTAGTAGTGAGAGTCATTTATTTGGTTTTGCCAGTGGTGTGCTTACAGCTTACTTTTTGAGGTTTAAGAGGCAAAAAAGCACTGATTCTGCAAAGCGTTCGTCTAAATAACAAACACTCATGATGATTTTTGAACGCTTGGTAGTGACTGTACTTTGATACCTTTCAATCAAGCGCGTGATGTCTTATTATCGCGTTTTAAAGATAAAAGTAACTGGTGTTTAGCGCCTAACTTGAGGATATATGCAATTATCACCTAAATTAGCGGCTTTAGTTGAAGCTCTGAGATGTTTGCCGGGGATCGGTCCAAAATCAGCTCAACGAATTGCGTTTCATTTATTAGAAAGAGACAGAGAGGGTGGTTCTCAGTTAGGTAATTGCCTTACACAAGCGATGCAAGATATTGGTCATTGTGAATCTTGTCGCACTTTTTCTGAAACACCCATTTGTGATATCTGTGATAGTGTAAAACGTCAAGATACAGGTTTATTATGTGTTGTTGAGTCTCCGACGGATGTACTAGCAATTGAGCAAACCGGTCAATATACGGGTTTGTATTTTGTATTAATGGGGCATTTATCACCTCTTGATGGCATTGGCCCGCAAGAGATTGGTTTAGATAAATTGCAACAGACTTTGCAAAAGGGAAACATAGAAGAGGTGATTTTGGCTACAAATCCAACTGTTGAAGGCGAGGCCACAGCACACTACATTGCTGAATTGTGTAATAACTCAAATGTGAAAGCTTCTCGAATTGCTCATGGTATGCCTGTTGGTGGAGAGCTTGATTTGGTTGATGGTATGACATTGATGCATGCATTTTCGGGACGTAAGATGCTGTAACCTATACTATTTTGTTTTATTAAATATAGATGCTCTTTTGTACCGTATCGTATTAAATATCGCCTTTTGGTTAGGTTTGTTTAAAAGTTGTAAAATTAAAAGTTGCAATTAGGTATAGAGAAATTTATTATCGGAGAGCTGATAGTTTTTACATCATTAGACGGCTAAAAGCTTGTTATTTTACGATATATGTTTGGTTTTGATTGACATGGAGTTATTAAACAAGTAATCAAAGAGGACACGTCTAGTTTTCTATCTTATTTAAATATATAAGGTTTTCATTGTGATAATGCTCATCGCCGCTATATTGCTTTATATTATTGTTATCGCTATATGTATTTCTGTAATAGTTAAAGGCCACAACTTAAATTTTATTGAAAGAAAAATAAAAAATGTGACCCTGGATAATAAAGATTTTGTAGATCAAGAGATTTCTGAAAAGGACTACCATCAGGCATATGAAATAGTTGATGATCTTGCCGTTGTATTGCAATGTGACAATGATATGGTTAAGTATAATGGTGTAAAGAGTGTGTTTAGACGTGTAGAAGCGTTTAGAGATCAAAAACATGACGTCATGAACAAAAATAATTCGCTTGATGATATAACTAAAGAATTACCTGATGAAAAGAAAGCCAATCTATGGGTCGTTAAATAAAATCCCTATTGTACTTTTTGAATCAAACCCTGTTTCATAAATGAAGTTTTTCATTAGATTAAAATCATTTATGTTTGTTTTGGCACAGGTTAAGTGCATCAATGCAGTCATAAACACTGGTAAAGTTTGCTCTTGAGTACTTAAAAACAAAAGTTTGCCTTTATGGATGAATTAATAAATTTAGCAGCTTGGTTCTCAATCGGGTTTGGCTGTTTTGTAGTATTTAGTTTCCTATACCTTTTTAAAGAGCGTTGGGTGCAACTTGTCTTCGCTGGCAATACAAGTTTAAAAACCAAGTCTGACCATGAACTGCATTCATGCTTCCTAACTGCGTTTGTAACTGTCGCTAGTTTTATTTTATTCCACCAATTACTGGAATTTTTGCCAAGTTTACAAATAGATAAAATGGTAAAAAGGCAAATTCTTTACTTTGTTGCTGCCAGTGGAAGTGCATCATTTATTATTGCACTAACCCTCTTGCATGCAATAAGAGAGTGCACTTTTTCTCAGGATGCCAGGTATGCCTGCTATTTATCATTTGCAGCAATGCTAATAAAAACGGTGCAGTTAGTCCTTTATGGCTATTTAGATATCGAATGGTTTTATCCTTACTACATGTTGTCTATATTAGTGCTTAGCACTGCACAAAGCTTGTTGGTCGCAAAATATCCGTTTAACTGCTTTATGCAAAGAAAGTATGCAAAGGATTACTAGTATGCCATTGTTGATTGTTATTCTATTGATACACTGCCTTGTTATTTGCTTTATTCTTGCGGCCATTATTAATGGCCACAACTTAAATCGATTTGAAGAAAAAATAAGAGCACTCTTTATTAAGCCAAATTCGGAAGAAGAGGTACCGGATGAGCTATATGACGAGGCATATGAAATTGTTATGGACCTTGGAAAGGCGTTAGAAATAGATAACGATATGACAAAACATGATGCAGTTCAGATGGCATTAAAGCGTGTTGAAGGATTTAGAGATGACTCAAAGGATTATAGTCTAAATCCACAGGAACATAGTCCACAAAAAGCAAAGTTAAAAGTTATAAAATAAACTTATTATTTGTATAAAAACGTGGATCAACTAATTTTTTTACTCTGATTGTTAGTTTGCTTATTTAAGAATGGTTCAAGGTCTCTGAGTAAAATCTTTCCACAACTTTCAAAGTTAACTTCTTTTCCTCTTTTAAACCAACCCAAGTGGCAAATGAATAATAAGCTTTCTTTAGCTGTTTTGATAAATTCGTCTTCAAAGTCTTTGTTATACGATTGGGTTACATTAGCCGAGGTCATACCTTGATTAGAAGTATCCCCATTGGGTCGTTGTTCACCAGTAATTAACCAATAAGCGTGGCCTTCTGTTAATGGGTGTGAAAAAAACTTTTCAATTACTGATAGAGTCGGCTCTCTCTCTCCCTTCTCATACTTGCGATAAGAGGCTGTAGGTATATCTAATATTTCAGAAAAACTGATTTGAGATTCCTCTAAGGAAACCCTTAGTTGTTTCAATCTTGTTGCAAAAGATGTTGACATATAACCCAATCCGATCAATTATTTACTCAGTTGACCCAGATAGCCTACATTAAATGTAACAAGTTGTCTAATTGGGTCGGGGTTAATTTTAATCATTTTTTCTGACATGCGTACTTCTACCAAACTTGCAAAAAAGCAAGTATTGTTAAGTAGCTTGTCAGTATGGTGATGTAATAATACGGATATGTTATGAGTATAATCTCTAGAAATGAACGCTCTCGCAGAGCTCAGACACAAGATGCAAAGCGCTACATCCAGATGACGATACGCAGAATGCGTCAAGACATGAACCTAACTCAAGCACAATTGGGAAAAAGTTTAGTAACACCTGTCGATCAGGCAACCATTTCTAATTGGGAATCTGGTAAAACTGAGCTGTCAGCCTCCCAGCTTTTAGATGTTATGATGCTGTTCGGTAAGCCTAATTTCTTAATGTTACTTGACCAATGTGATGTTCAGAGTAATACATTTGAAGATAAGAGAAGCGCTTAAACTCCCCTGACTCAATATGTAGTTGTGTACTGTACTTCTCTGCCAGTAAGTGCAGTACCATAAAGCGGGTGCTCCTGCCTGTTCTTTACAAAAAAAGTAATCTAAAAAAAATCTACTCCAGCCCCTTGAAATATAACGTCACAGCACAATATATCTTTTCATATTACGATTAACAGGTTTAGACCTGGGTACTAAATAGATTAGGATATAGTCGATGTCTGATATTAAAAATAAAGAAAATCATCAGTTTGGAACAGATGTAGGTAAACTATTAAACCTTATGATCCACTCTTTATACTCTAATAAAGAGATATTTTTACGTGAGTTAGTGTCTAATGCCTCTGATGCGGCTGATAAGTTGCGTTATTTGGCCCTGCAAAATGGCGATTTGTATGAAGGGGATGCTGAACTAAAAGTAAGAGTTAGTGCTGATAAAGATGCTAATACGGTTACCATTTCTGATAATGGTATCGGTATGACTCGTGATGAAGTGATCAATTCTTTAGGTACAATTGCTAAATCAGGCACAGCTGAGTTTTTCCAAAATTTAACAGGCGATCAAGCTAAAGATTCTCAGTTAATTGGTCAATTTGGTGTTGGCTTTTACTCTGCGTTTATTGTTGCCGATGAGGTTACTGTCCGTACTCGAAAAGCTGGAGAGCAGTCTGCGATTGAATGGCAATCTAAAGGTGAAGGTGAGTACAGCTTAGTCGAAATTGAAAAAGCCGAGCGTGGTACTGAAATTGTTTTGCACCTTCGTGAGGATGAAAGTGAGTTCTTAGATGAATTCCGCTTGCGTTCAATCATTACTAAGTACTCAGACCATATTTCTATTCCTGTTGAAATGTTTAAAGCGCCAGTACCTGAGTCAGAAGGTCCTGACGGTGAAAAAATTGAAGCGCAACCAGGTGAGTGGGAAGCGATTAACAAAGCGACAGCACTTTGGACGCGTGACAAGTCAGAAGTATCTGAAGAAGAATACAAAGAGTTTTATAAACACGTTGGTCATGACTGGGAAGAGCCTTTAACTTGGGCTCACAATAAAGTAGAAGGTAAGACTGAGTACACAAGCTTACTTTACATCCCTAAAAAAGCGCCTTTTGATCTTTGGAATAGAGATCGTCAAACAGGTCTAAAATTGTATGTTCAGCGTGTCTTTATTATGGATGACGCTGAGCAGTTCATGCCAAGTTACTTAAGATTTGTAAAAGGTCTGCTTGATTCTAACGATTTACCGCTTAATGTATCTCGTGAAATTTTACAGGACAATAAGATCACCCAAGCTATCCGCAAAGGCTGTACATCTCGTGTGCTTAAAATGCTAGACAGAATGGGCAAGAACAAAGTTGATGAATATCAGACCTTCTGGAATGAGTTTGGTCAGGTTATCAAAGAAGGCCCAGCTGAAGATGCAGCAAACAAAGAGGCTATTGCAAAATTACTTCGCTTTAGTTCAACACATACGGATGAGAGTACACAAAATGTATCTTTAGCGCAGTACATTGAACGTATGCAAGAAGGTCAAGATAAGATCTATTATGTTGTTGCAGATAGCTTTGCTACTGCTAAGAGCTCTCCGCATCTTGAGATCTTCCGTAAGAAAGGCATTGAAGTTCTTCTTATGTCAGATCGTGTTGATGAATGGATGATGGGACACTTGACAGAGTTTGATGGAAAGCAATTCCAGTCTATCACACGCGGTGATTTAGATTTAGGTAACCTAGAAGATGAAGAATCTAAAAAAGCGCAAGAGGAGAGTGAAAAAGAAGTTGCGGGTCTTGTTGAGCGTATTACTGAGTCACTAGGTGATAAAGTAAAAGAAGTTCGATTTACACATCGTCTGACAGACTCTCCAGCGTGTGTGGTTGTCGATGATCATGATATGAGTTCTCAGATGCAGAAGTTAATGGAATCAATCGGTCAATCTGCTCCAGAGAGCAAGCCTATCTTCGAACTTAACCCAGAACATCAATTGGTTAAGCATTTGAATGATGAGCAAGATGAAGATAAATTTGCACAGTGGTCTGAAGTACTTCTTGACCAAGCACTGCTTGCAGAGCGTGGCAGCCTAAAAGATCCGGTTGGGTTTGTAACGCGCTTGAACAAATTAATGCTAGATCTTAGTAAATAGCAGACAAAGAGATGATTGTTTAAAGCATGATTTTAGTTGAAATAGTGCTTTTAAATTACAGGGGCTAGTTAGCCCCAATAGATCAAAATAAAAGAGCCAGCATTTGCTGGCTCTTTTATTTTGCATTTAAAACGCTTGAACTAGAGTGCTTTCAACGTGTCTATCACTTCTTCGTAATTTGGTTCAGAAGCGAGATTACTGATCAGTTGCTTGTATTTTACTTTGTGCTTTTTATCGAGGATAAATACGGCTCTGCTTAATAAGCCCATATCTTTAATCAATAGACCATATTGCTCCCCGAAGTTGCGCCATACAGCATCAGAAAGCGTTTGGACTTTATCGACACCTTCTTGCTTACAAAAGCGTTTTTGAGCAAAAGGCAAATCGGTGCTTATTGTGAGCATTGCAATATTTGGATAGTCACTTGCAACTTTTTCATTAAAGTACTTAGTTTGTAGACTGCAAATGCCAGTATCTAAGCTTGGTACTACACTGATTAATACGGCTTGTCCTTCAAATTGAGAAAGCGCAACTGGCGTAAAGTCAGCATTGACGACTTTAAAATTAGGCGCTTGATCACCAATTTCTACACCAGAACCAAGCAAGGTTACAGGTTTGCCGCCAGCGGTGACCTTACCCTTATCAAGTTGGTTCTCATCAAGGGATGCACTGGCAGAAAAGCAGCTCAGTGCGAATATGGTTGTAGTAATAAAGGGGACTTTACGCATAACGTATTCCTTTTTAAATTTTTCGCAATTCACGACAGTGTATTATACTGATTTTATATAACCAAGCTTTGGTAGTAATTTGGATTGTAAATTAATCATGCATTGATTAACATATTTAATCTGAACACTGCTGTTTGATAACTATAATTAGAATTTTGGGTAGTGCACCCAATAGATAGAGAGCTTTTATGTCTACACCTGTCCTAATCTGTGATGATTCCAAACTTGCAAGAAGGCAGCTCGCGCGTTCTTTACCTGACGATTGGGACATCAAAGTAGAATTTGCAGAACATGGATTGGATTGTATTGAAAAGATTAAACAAATCTCGCCTGAAATATTATTTTTAGACCTCAATATGCCACATATGGACGGGTATGAAGTACTGCAAGCAATTCAAGAGCAAGATTTAAATGTATTGACTGTTGTGGTATCCGGAGATATTCAACCTAACGCCCATCAGCGAGTCATGGAACTCGGTGCCATAGACTTTATTAGAAAGCCTTGCGATGCTAAAAAGTTGGAAGAAATAATCACACAGCATGGTATTAAAGATAAGGCGATCCGAGAAAGTTTAGTACATAAACTAGGCGAGCAAGTTGAGCCTGAGTTGCGTGACATTTACCAAGAAATTGCGAATGTCGCGATGGGGCAGGCTGGTGATTTACTTGCAAGATTACTTAATGTGTTTGTTGAACTGCCAATACCTAATGTAAACGTTCTTGAGGTCAATGAACTGCACATGGCATTGCAAGCCATAGATGCCAACGCTTCTACATCCGGCGTTTGCCAAGGGTTTATTGGCGGAGGAGTTTCAGGAGAGGCACTGCTGCTGTTAAATGACTCTAGTTTCAAAGAAATTGCATCTTTGATGAAATATGACGGGAAGTTAAACCAGAAAGTTGAGCTGGAATTACTAATGGATATTAGTAATATCTTGATCGGTGCCATTCTGACGGGATTATCTAAGCAATTAGACATGCCTTTTAGCCAAGGGCACCCCGTTGTTCTTGGTCAGCACTGTGAAGTATCTGAGTTGGTTAAAGCCAACAAATCAAGGTGGCAGAGGACATTGGCAATAGAAATTAGCTACGGAATTGAACACCATAATATTAACTGCGATTTGATGTTGTTGTTCACAGAAGACTCTCTGAAGACGTTGAGATACAAAGTCGCATACTTATTAGAAGATTAGAATTATGCCTGCATCTGATTTTGATATGAATGAAATCCATTGGTTAATGGATATGTTTAACACGGTAGATGTTGGGTTAGTTGTTTTAGACAGAGACTATCGAGTGTGTGTTTGGAACGGCTTTATGGAAAACCACTCTGGTCTATTGCCCAGTGCTGTAAAAGACAAAGATGTCTTTGATTTATTTCCCAGTATTGATGAGTCTTGGTTTCGCGGAAAAGCCGAGCCTGTATTTGTGCTGAAAAACCGCTCATTTACTATTTGGGAGCAGCAACCTTATATCTTCAAGTTTAAAAATTATCGGCCAATAACAGGCAAAGCCGAGTATATGTATCAAAATGCGACATTTATCCCTCTTACTACTTTGACAGGGGAAGTGGGGCATATTTGCGTGATTCTGTACGATGTTACTGACGAAGCGATGAATAAGCTTGAGTTAGAAAAAGCAAATAAGACATTAGAAGAGATGAGCCGTACAGATGCTCTGACGAAGTTATCCAATCGAGGATATTGGGAAGAGTGCTCAAGAACTGAATTCAAGCGTTTAAAGCGTAATCACGGCACAAGCTGTCTGCTTATGTTTGATATCGACTTTTTTAAAAAAATTAACGATGCATACGGTCACAGTGGCGGTGATGAGGCGATACGGCATATTTCTGATCTGTTGAAAAAGACATTACGTGAAACAGATGTTGCTGGTAGGTATGGCGGCGAGGAATTTGCGGTGACACTTGTCGATACTGATGCTGATGGCGCATTGATTTTTGCAGAGCGACTTCGTAGCATGATAGAAAACTCTGTCATTTATTATGATAGTAAAGAAATTAAGTTGACTGTGAGCTTGGGTATTGCTTGTTATGATGAGGCTTTTGAAAAGCATGAGCAATGGATTGAAGCAACGGATATTGCATTGTATCAGTCAAAGGAGACTGGTAGAAATAAAGTCACCGTGTATGACCCGAGCATGTCACAGTAGTTAAATATTTTAAACATCATATCTCAGTTAATATTTAACGAGCTTGCGTCGTAGTTTTTATTCCAAAGAGCTACGACGGTCGATAAACTTCCTATATTCATAGGTATGATACTCACTCTGTCCTTACTTTATTTTTTGCTTACAAGGAAGCTATCCTCTAAGGCGACCCTCATCTAACATCTTTAAAAGTTTTAAGTTTAGCGCTGCTTTTTGGGGGGCTGTACACGACTATATGAATGGCATCATATGGGGAGTTTTTAG
Organism: Pseudoalteromonas luteoviolacea H33-S; assembly: GCF_001625695.1. Lineage (GTDB taxonomy): Bacteria > Pseudomonadota > Gammaproteobacteria > Enterobacterales > Alteromonadaceae > Pseudoalteromonas > Pseudoalteromonas luteoviolacea_B. The sequence goes on along the minus strand of NZ_AUXY01000100.1, from coordinate 32,384 downwards.
AGAAGTGCTTTATAAGCTTGTTGTAAGTGGACTTACAATACAGTTGTATTGAATAATCTGTATCGTAAGCCCGTTTTGATTTAATCGCTGTCAGTGCTTGCTGGTGGGCATTGACCAAGCGTATTAATACTGCCATCATCTTCTACTTGTTCAAGCCTAACCTCAAAGCCCCAGAGTCTATATAGGTGCTTGAGCACTTCTATTTTCGATTCTGCTAACGGGATTTTATCTTGAGGGACATATCTTAACGTTAAAGACCTGTCGCCGCGAACATCTACTTTGTACACTTGAATATTCGGCTCGTTATTACTGAGGTTATAATGCGCAGATAGACTATTTCTTACTTTCTGATAGCCAGGCTCATCATGGATTGCCCTCACCTCTAAGTGAGGAGATGACTCTTTGTCCAATATCGTAAATAATTTGAAGTCACGAATGATTTTCGGTGATAAAAACTGGCTAACGAAACTTTCGTCTTTAAAGTTTTCCATCGCAAAATGAAGTGTGTCTAGCCAGTCTTTACCTGCAAATTCAGGAAACCACTCTTTGTCTTCTGCAGTTGGATTTTCGCAAATGCGTCTGATGTCAACCATCATATTGAAGCCAAGTGCATAAGGGTTTATACCCGAATAAAACTTACTATTGTAGGGCGGTTGATAGACGACATTGGTGTGGCTTTGCAAAAACTCCAACATAAACGCATCACTTAACTTACCTTCGTCATATAAATGGTTAAGAATGGTGTAATGCCAAAAAGTAGCCCAGCCTTCATTCATGACTTGCGTTTGTCTTTGTGGGTAAAAGTATTGTGAGATCTTTCTTACGATCCTAATGATCTCTCGCTGCCAAGATTCAAGTAAAGGTGCATTTTTCTCTATGAAGTACAGTATATTTTCTTGAGGCTCAGAGGGGAACTGAGGTAAATCTTCGGTATCCTCTTGCTTGCTTTTTGGAATTGTTTTCCATAGCTCATTAACCTGGGATTGCAGATAATCTTCACGTTCTTTTTGCCGCTTTTGCTCTTCAAACAAAGAAATCTGCTGTGGGCGTTTGTACCTATCAACACCATAATTCATTAATGCATGACATGAATCTAGTAAATTTTCGACTTCCTCAATGCCATACTTTTGCTCACACTCTGCGACGTAGTTTTTGGCAAATACTAAATAGTCAATTATTGAAGAGGCATCAGTCCAAGTTTTAAATAGATAGTTGCCTTTGAAAAAAGAGTTGTGGCCATAGCAAGCATGCGCCATCACCAATGCCTGCATTGGCATGGTGTTTTCTTCCATCAAATATGCGATACAGGGATCGGAATTAATGACAATTTCATACGCAAGCCCCATTTGGCCACGCTTGTAATTTTGCTCAGTTTGAATGAACTTTTTGCCATAAGACCAATGTGCGTAACCGATTGGCATACCTACGCTGGAGTAGGCATCCATCATCTGCTCCGCAGTAATTACTTCGATTTGATTAGGGTAGGTATCAAGTCGATAGTGCTCTGCAACACGAGCAATCTCGGCTTGATATACTTCCAATCTTTCAAAAGTCCAATCTGGACCATCATTCAAAGGGTTATAGGTCATTAGCGCTTCCCCTCCTGTTTATGCTGCACCTTGCTGTTTTTGGCGGTTCTTTTTAAAGAGCTCTCTAAAGATAGGGTAGATATCTTCCACGGAGCGTATGTGCTGCATAGCAAAATTGTTGTAGGCTGCAGATAACCCTTGATACTCTCTCCAAAGGCTCTGATGTGCTCTTGTTGTTATCTCGATGTAGGCGTAATAACGCACTACTTTAAGGAGCTTATTTGCAAGAATATCAGTACAGTGAGGAGAGTCATCTGCCCAATTGTCCCCATCAGATGCTTGTGCTGCATAAATGTTCCAATCACCTTGGGAATACCTCTCAGCGACGATTTCATCCATTAATTTTAATGCGCTGGATACTATGGTGCCGCCTGTTTCCTGAGAGTAAAAGAACTCTTGCTCGTCCACTTCTTTTGCTTGTGTATGGTGACGAATATACACAACCTCAATGTCTTTGTAGGTTCGAGTCAAGAACTGATAAAGCAAAATATAAAAACGCTTTGCCATGTCTTTAGTTGCTTGGTCCATTGAGCCTGATACATCCATCAAACAAAACATAACGGCTTTGCTGGTGGGATGTGGACGTTTTTCATAGTTTCTAAATCTGAGATCGTAATTATCTATGAATGGCACAGCGGCAATGCGCCTTCTCAAGGTCTCTATCTCTGCTTCAAGCGTCTCTATTTTATGCTGTGGTGGCACCGGCTCAGCCAATAATGCTTCAAGCTCTTTTTCGAGCTCCTTTAGCTTGTTACGCTTACTGGCTGTCATCGCTATTCGTCTTGCGATAGAGCCTTTTAACGAGCGAACAATATCTAGATTACTGGGCATGCCATCGTTGCAAAACCCAGCTCTGTGCGTTTTCATTTGTACCAGTTTATCAAGCTGACTCTTTTGTAAGTTGGGTAACTCCAAATCTTCAAATAACAGGTCAAGATATTCATCTTTAGAAATTGAAAAGACAAAATCATCTTGTCCCTCACCTTGATCACTGGCATTGCCCTCTCCAGCACCTCCCCCTTGGCCGGAGGGAGGGCGCTGTATCTTGTCGCCAGTACTAAACTGATCGTTACCAGGGTGTATATGCTCACGGTTTCCACCTTTACCTTGATGGAACACAGGTTCACTAATATCACGTTGCGGTATCGATATACTCTCGCCGCTACTAATATCTGTCACACTACGTTTATTAATAGCATCTGACACTGCTTCTTTAATTTGCTTTTTATAGCGTCTAATGAAGCGTTGCCTATTTGGCGTACTTTTATTTTTACCGTTCAATCTTCGATCGATGAAATGTGCCATTGACCACCCTCCAATCGCTAGATTACTGTGACTTCCGAACTCTTAAATACCATTCAGAAAGCAAACGTACTTGCTTCTGGGTGTATCCTTTCTCCATCATCCGGTTAACAAAGTCCTCATGCTTTTTCTGATCTTCTGCCGATGTTTTGGCATTGAAGGAAATAACAGGCAGCAAGTCCTCTGTGTTTGAGAACATTTTCTTCTCAATGACTGTTCTAAGTTTTTCGTAGCTCGTCCATACAGGGTTATCGCCATTATGGTGTGCTCGTGCTCTTAGGACAAAGTTGACGATTTCATTTCGGAAGTCTTTCGGATTTGAAATACCTGCCGGTTTTTCAATTTTCTCAAGTTCTGCGTTAAGAGCTGCTCTATCGAAAAGTTGACCAGTATCAGGGTCCCGGTATTCTTGGTCTTGGATCCAAAAGTCTGCATATGTGACATAGCGGTCAAAAATATTTTGGCCATACTCAGAATATGACTCAAGATATGCGGTTTGCAATTCTTTCCCAATAAACTCAACGTATTGCGGGATTAAGTAGCCTTTAAGGTGACTCAAATATCGCTCTTGTACTTCTGCGCTAAATTGTTCTCGCTCAATCTGCTGCTCTAGCACATAGAATAAATGCACTGGGTTGGCGGCGACTTCTGCGTGATCAAAGTTAAACACGCGAGATAAAATCTTAAATGCAAAGCGTGTAGAGAGGCCATTCATACCTTCATCAACACCTGCATAGTCACGATATTCTTGATAAGACTTCGCTTTCGGATCGGTATCTTTTAAGCTCTCGCCATCGTAGACGCGCATTTTTGAGTAAATACTAGAGTTTTCTGGCTCTTTAATGCGTGACAATGATGAAAACTTAGCCAGCGTTTCTAATGTGCCTGGGGCGCACTGAGCTTCTTTAAGTTCACTGTTTTCAAGCAGTTTTTTATAAATCTTCACTTCTTCAGACACTCTCAGACAATAAGGTACTTTTACGATAAATACCCTGTCTAAAAATGCTTCATTGTTTTTGTTATTTTTAAAGGTCTGCCACTCAGATTCGTTAGAGTGCGCGAGAATAATGCCATTAAATGGTAATGCGGATATGCCCTCAGTACCGTTGTAGTTACCTTCTTGTGTTGCAGTTAATAGTGGGTGTAGCACTTTGATAGGTGCTTTGAACATCTCAACAAATTCCATTAGGCCTTGGTTGGCTAAACATAGCGCCCCAGAATAGGCATAAGCATCTGGATCATTTTGGGCAAAATGTTCAAGCTTGCGGATGTCCACTTTACCTACCAATGCAGAAATATCCTGATTATTTTCATCACCTGGTTCTGTTTTGGCAATCGCAACTTGGTCAAGTATTGAAGGATAACGCTTGACAACTTTGAACTTACTGATGTCGCCGTTGTATTCGTGTAACCGCTTGGTAGCCCAAGGAGACATGACCGTTTTAAGGTAACGTTTCGAAATGCCGTATTCTTTTTCTAGTAACTCACCATCCTCTTGAGGGTTGAATAAGCTCAAGGGATGATCGTTAACAGGTGAATCTTTAATTGCGTAAACAGGCACCTGTTGCATTAAATACTTTAGCTTTTCAGCGATAGATGATTTACCACCACCGACGGGCCCGAGCAAATACAACACTTGTTTGCACTCTTCTAAGCCTTGAGCGGCGTGTTTTAAGTATGAAACGATTTGTTCAATGGCATCCTCCATGCCATAAAATTCGTTAAAAGCGGGATAACGTGCTATCACACGGTTTGAAAAGAGTCGACTCAGTCTTGCATCTGTTGACGTGTCGATCATTTCTGGCTCACCGATCGCCATGAGCAACCGTTCAGGCGCACTGGCGTAAGCTGCCTTATCCTCTTTACAGATCTCAAGAAATTCAGCAATTGTGAATTCTTCTTCTTTTGCTGCTTCGTATCGGGATTGGTAATGCTCAAATATTGTCATATCAAACTCCAATAACCTGTTAAATAAAATGCGTGGGCTAAAATGCTAGGCGTACTTAAAGCTTAGTCAGGTTCTGGGATATTTGCTTAAAAAATATGAGAATTTAATGTGATAGAGGTTTTTGATGAGGGGTAAAAAAGGCGCTTACGCGCCTTGTTTATTGCTTAAATTGGTACAGTTATACTGTTGTAATTAAGCTAGATTTTGGTTAGCAAAATCCCAGTTTACAAGTGACCAGAAACCTTTTAGGTACTCTGGGCGAACATTGCGGTAATCGATATAGTAAGCATGCTCCCAAAGGTCAACAGTAATAAGTGGTGTTACACCATCTTGTGTCAACGGAGTTTCTGCATTTGATGTATTAATGATGTCCAAAGAACCATCAGCTAGTTGAACTAACCAAGTCCAGCTTGAGCCGAAGTTATTTACTGCTTTGTCGTTGAAAGCGTCTTGGAATGCCGCAAATGAGCCCCATTTTGCGTCAATCAGTTCTGCTACTTTACCTTTAGCTTCGCCACCACCATTTGGTGCAAGGCTGTGCCAGTAGAAAGTGTGGTTCCAGATTTGTGCTGCATTATTAAAAACGCCGCCTTCAGAGCTAACAATAACTTCTTCTAGAGTTTTGTTTGCAAAGTCAGTACCTTCTACTAGGCCATTCAGCTTAACAACGTAAGTGTTGTGGTGTTTGCCATGGTGGAATTCTAAAGTTTCTTTAGAAATATGTGGCTCTAATGCATCGATAGCATAAGGAAGTGACGGTAGTTCAAAAGCCATTTTAATCTCCATTTTTATGTTGGATACTCTAAACAGTTAAAAAAGATGCCATTGCTAGGGCACTTTTAAGTACGTTTTAGTGCTATATAGTGATACTATAATTCCTGAGTATTTTACTCAAGTTTTGGTAAACAGCAATGCCCGAGGCCAAGACTTGTAGTGTGAATTTTTCGTATGCGTTAATTTTGAGCAAAATGTTGCATGCGAACAGTTAATATCGTCATTTGAGGTATATATGGAAACCATTGATAAGATCAAACAGCAAATTGCAGAAAACCCAATTCTTCTATATATGAAGGGATCTCCTAAGTTACCTAACTGTGGTTTTTCTTCTCAAGCTTCACAGGCGTTGATGGCATGTGGAGAGCAATTTGCGTATGTAGATATCCTTTTAAACCCAGATATCCGTGCAGAGTTACCACATTACGCAAACTGGCCAACATTCCCACAGCTTTGGGTAGAAGGCGAGTTAATCGGTGGCTGTGACATCATCATTGAAATGTTCCAAAAAGGCGAACTTCAACCACTGATCACTGAGACAGCTGCTAAATATAAAGAAGAAGCCGCAGAGTAATCATGCCGCTATAATTCTGAAGAGCCCGAATTTATTTCGGGCTTTTTTGTGTCCGTAGTATTTACTTTCCACTCTCTAAACTCAATCAACCCGTGTTTACCTCCCTATATATGTTGAAGAAATATCAAATATTGCTTTAGTGAATATTTATTCATTACCGGGTTTCTTTACGTTTACGTAAACTGTTCTTTTTTCTTTCCTTTAAATCAAAAGTTTAACATTTGATACCGGTGTCAATTCTTTTTGAGGAACTAAAAAAGCCCGTTTAGTGCATTATATTAAATTTTGGTTACGTTATGGGGTCGTTGAAAAATATTCAACGTAGTGAATATTTATTCGATATCTTGTTGACTCACTTTGATTTCAGCGCTAATTTTGAATATCTGCCAGTAAATCGTCGAAGTCATTCAAGCTGGCAGGTGTAGCAAGGGGAGGGGTCTATGTTATACGACTCGGCATTAGAAAAAGATAACTGCGGGTTTGGTCTGATTGCACATACACAAGGCCAAGCAAGCCATAAATTAATACGTACAGCGATCACGGGTCTTGATCGTATGCAGCACCGAGGTGGGATAGCTGCAGATGGTAAAACAGGTGATGGTTGCGGTTTACTGTTGCAAAAGCCAGATAGCTTTTTTCGCGCTATAGCAGCCGAAAATGAATGGCGGTTAGGCAAAAACTATGCAGTTGGTATGGTTTTCCTAAATGCTGATGATGCGTTGGCACAGTCTGCTAAACGCATTATTAATGAAGAATTAGAAAAAGAAACGCTGAGTATAGTCGGTTGGCGAGTGGTGCCTACTCAACCTGATATGTTGGGACCAATTGCTAAGTCACAATTACCGCAATTTGAACAAGTGTTTGTCAGTGCGCCTGAAGGCTGGCGACCAAAAGATTTAGAGCGCCGCTTATATGTTGCAAGGCGGCGAATTGAAAAGCGCATTACATCGGATGAGCAGTTTTATATTGCGAGTCTTTCTGGCCTTGTCACTGTGTATAAAGGGCTGATGATGCCCGCGGATTTACCAAACTTCTATTTAGATTTGGCAGATCTGCGTATGACCAGTGCCATATGTGTTTTTCACCAACGATTTTCAACAAATACTCAGCCTAAGTGGCCACTAGCACAACCATTTCGTTATTTGGCACATAATGGTGAGATTAACACCATCATGGGTAACCGGCAGTGGGCACGTGCTCGCGCGTATAAATTCTCATCGCCTCTATTACCAGATCTGCAACTGGCTGCGCCCTTTGTCAATGAAGCCGGTTCTGATTCATCCAGCTTAGATAATATTTTAGAGCTATTTTTAGCGGGTGGAATGGATATTTTCCGTGCTATGCGTATGTTAGTGCCGCCTGCTTGGCAAAAAAATCGCGCCATGGATGATGACCTTCGTGCATTTTATGATTTTAATTCAATGCACATGGAACCTTGGGATGGACCTGCAGGTATCGTGATGTCAGATGGCCGCTTCGCCGCATGTAATCTTGACAGAAATGGTTTGCGTCCTGCGCGCTATGTGATTACACAAGATGGTTTTATCACAGTCGCGTCAGAGATTGGGATCTGGGACTATGAAGCTGATGAGGTGGTTGAAAAAGGTCGAGTAGGGCCTGGTGAGCTGCTGGTTGTTGATACGCTTCATGGTAAAATTTGGCAATCTTCAGAAATTGATCAAGATCTTAAAGCAAGACATCCATACAGAGCTTGGCTCGAACAAAATGTTCAGCGCTTAACACCATTTGAGCAGCTCGATGAGAAAGATGCTGGGCAAAGAGACTTTTCTGAGGAAACATTACTGACCTATCAAAAGCAATTTGGTTACAGTAATGAAGAAGTCGAACAAGTGATAAGCGTAATGGGTGCGAATGGTCAAGAGGCTACTGGTTCAATGGGAGATGACACGCCATTTGCTGTGCTCTCGCAAGGGACTCGCTCAATTTATGATTATTTTAGACAAAAGTTTGCGCAAGTAACTAACCCGCCAATTGATCCATTACGTGAAAATCACGTGATGTCATTGGCAACATGCATCGGTCGTGAGCAAAACGTATTTAATGAGACCACAGGTCATGCGAAGCGATTGCAGTTTGATTCACCCATATTGACGTATTCAGATATCAAGCAACTAACTGAAGCAGATGACGCTCACTATCAAGTTGGCAAAGTAAATCTTAATTATGCACCAGATGAAGGCTTGCAAAATGCCATTGTGCGAGTGTGTGATGAGGCTCATCAAAAAGCTGCCAGTGGCTGTGTGATGATTGTGGTGAGCGACAGAGATATTGCTAAAGGCCAGTTGCCAATACCCGCGGCTATGGCGGTAGGTGCCATTCAACAGCGTTTAGTGAATGAAAACCTGCGCTGCGACTCTAACATTATTGTAGAGACGGGTAGTGCGCGTGATCCGCATCAATTTGCTGTACTACTCGGTTTTGGTGCCACAGCAATTTACCCTTACTTGGCCTACGAAACGCTCGTTTCTCTATGTGACAAAGGTGTGATTAAAAAATCATATCGAGATGTGACACTTGCTTATCGCAACGCTATAAACAAAGGCCTGTATAAAATCATGTCGAAAATGGGTATTAGCACCATTGCGTCATATCGTTGCTCTATGTTGTTTGAAGCTGTGGGTCTTGCTGATGATGTTGTGGATCTGTGCTTTAAGGGAGTGGTAAGCCGTATAAAAGGCGCAGACTTTAGTGATTTTGAAGCTGAGAGCAAACTATTAAACCAATTGGCGTTTAGTAAACGTAAACTATTAAGTCATGGTGGGTTACTTAAATTTGTCCACGGTGGCGAATACCATGCTTACAATCCTGACGTTGTGCAATCATTACAAGCAGCTGTTAAGTCAGGGAAATACGAAGACTATCTAAAATATGCAGATATTGTTAATAATCGTCCAGTCACTAATTTAAGAGATTTATTGAAATTAAAACCAGCACATAACGCGGTTTCAATTGAAGATGTGGAGCCTGCAGAGGCTTTGTATAAGCGATTTGACTCTGCCGCGATGAGTATTGGCGCGCTTTCTCCAGAAGCGCACGAGGCGCTGGCAATAGCGATGAACCGTTTAGGTGGTTTTTCAAATTCAGGAGAAGGTGGCGAGGATAAACTACGATTTGGTAATGAGAAAAACTCTCGCATCAAACAAGTTGCCTCAGGCCGATTTGGCGTTACCCCCCACTATTTGCAAAGTGCTGATGTGATCCAGATAAAAGTCGCGCAGGGTGCAAAACCAGGTGAGGGTGGGCAATTACCGGGTGAAAAAGTCACGCCATATATAGCAAAACTCAGGTACTCAGTACCAGGTGTCACTTTGATTTCACCTCCCCCGCATCATGATATTTATTCCATCGAAGATTTAGCTCAGCTTATTTTTGATTTGAAGCAAGTTAATCCTAAGGCGATGATCTCGGTGAAGTTAGTATCAGAACCAGGTGTCGGCACCATCGCAACAGGCGTAGCTAAAGCGTATGCTGATCTGATCACTATCGCAGGTTATGACGGTGGTACAGGTGCAAGTCCTCTTACTTCGGTTAAATATGCGGGTTGTCCGTGGGAGCTAGGTCTTGCAGAAACGCAGCAGGCACTGGTAGAAAACGGTCTACGTCACCGGATCCGTTTGCAGACTGATGGGGGATTAAAAACGGGCTTAGACATCATCAAAGCCGCTATTTTAGGTGCAGAGAGTTTTGGTTTTGGTACTGGTCCTATGGTTGCACTAGGTTGTAAGTACTTACGTATCTGTCACTTAAATAATTGTGCCACAGGTGTTGCAACACAAGATGATACTTTGCGTCAGCGTCATTATCATGGCTTACCAGAGATGGCGATGAATTACTTCAAGTTTATTGCACAAGAAGCGCGAGAATTAATGGCTACCTTAGGTGTGACTAAACTAACGGACTTAATTGGTCGCACTGACTTGCTGGAAGTACTTGAAGGCAAGACGAGTAAGCAGCAAAAGCTGGATTTATCGCCAATTTTGGCCAAGCCGAATAACCCAAGTAATCAAACCTTGTACTGTAGTGCTGAAAATACCTCGCACTATCGAGGTGAGTTAAATGAATCTTTGCTCAATAAGGCACAGCAAGCCATCGACGACAAGAGTGGGACATCGCTAGTCAGCCGGATTAGGAACACAGATCGATCAGTAGGCGCGATGCTGTCAGGCTATATTGCTAACTTATACGGAAATCAGGGAATGGCAGCAGATCCAGTGGCAATTGAGCTACACGGTACTGCTGGTCAATCATTCGGTGTGTGGAATGCCGGTGGTTTGGAGTTAACCCTTGTTGGTGATGCAAATGATTATGTTGGCAAGGGCATGGCAGGTGGAAAGTTAGTGATTAGGCCACCACTTGGCTCTAGTTTCAAGTCTCATCAAGCGACGATTGCTGGAAATACCTGTTTATATGGTGCAACGGGCGGAAAGTTATTTGCTGCTGGAAAAGTCGGTGAGCGCTTCGGTGTACGTAATTCTGGTGTACACGCTGTCGTTGAGGGTTTAGGCGATAACGGCTGCGAGTATATGACAGGTGGCGTAGTGTGTGTGCTTGGCCAAATTGGCGTGAACTTTGGTGCCGGTATGACAGGTGGCTTTGCCTACGTTTTAGACGAAGAAAACGATATGGATAAACGCTTTAATCCAGAATTGGTAGAGGTATTAACGTTAGATAACTTGCCTTCTCATCAAGAGCATTTAAGAGGCATGATTGCTGAGCATTTGGAGTGCACAGGCTCAGATAGAGCTGAGCAAGTACTTGCTAACTTTGAATTATATGTTCCTATGTTTAAGTTAGTGAAACCTAAGTCAAGTGATGTAAAGAGCTTACTTGGACATCGAGCGCGCAGCAGTGCGGAACTTAGAGTACAGGCGCAGTAAAGGAGGAGTTATGAGCGAAAACGTTTACCAATTTATCGATGTTCAGCGCGTTGACCCAAGAAAAAAACCGATATCAACACGCAAGAGCTCTTTTGTTGAGATTTATGAGCCTTTTTCAGGGCAGCAAGTGGATTCACAAGCTGACCGTTGCTTAGATTGCGGAAATCCATATTGTGAATGGAAGTGTCCAGTTCACAACTATATTCCTCAGTGGTTGAAGCTGATCCGCACCGGACGGATTTTTGAAGCCGCAGAGCTATCTCATCGTACAAATAGTTTACCCGAGGTATGCGGACGAGTATGCCCACAAGATAGACTTTGTGAAGGGTCTTGTACTTTGAATGAAGAGTTTGGTGCGGTGACCATTGGTAATATCGAAAAGTACATTACCGATACTGCCTTTGCCCAAGGTTGGAAACCTGACCTTTCGTATGTTACTTGGACAGACAAAAAGGTTGCCATTATTGGTGCGGGACCAGCAGGGCTTGGTTGTGCTGATATTTTAGTTAGAAATGGCGTTAAAGCGGTTGTCTACGATAGAAACCCAGAGATCGGCGGTTTGCTTACATTTGGTATTCCATCTTTTAAGCTGGAAAAAACGGTAATGGAAAAGCGTCGTGAGATCTTCACTGAAATGGGCGTTGAGTTTAAGTTAAATACGGAAGTTGGCAAAGATGTGACAATGGATGAATTAATTGCCCAATATGACGCTGTGTTTGTCGGTGTAGGTACTTATCAATATATGCGCGGAGGCCTGGAGAATGAGGATGCTAAACAGGTGTATGATGCCTTACCATTTTTAATTGGTAATACAAACCGCGTGATGGGTTATGACGAGTCCCAGCAAGCTTATATTAGTATGGCAGACAAGCGTGTAGTGGTTTTGGGCGGTGGTGATACTGCTATGGACTGCGTTAGAACTTCTGTGCGTCAAAAAGCTAAATCAGTGGTATGTGCCTATCGTCGTGATGAAGAAAATATGCCGGGCTCTAAGCGTGAAGTTAAAAACGCAAAAGAGGAAGGGGTTAATTTTCAATTCAATGTGCAGCCTAAAGGCATCGTGTTAAATGAGCAGGGCAATGTAACTGGTGTGCAGATGGTCAAAACAGAGCTTGGTGAGGCTGACAGTAATGGCCGTCGACGAGCGCAGGAAGTCGCAGGTTCAGAGCATATCATAGATGCAGACGCTGTCATCCTTGCGTTTGGTTTCAAACCACACAACCTAGATTGGCTCGCTCAGTATGATGTCGAAATTAATCACTGGGGCGGGATCGTTGCACCAGAGCAGGGGGCCTTTACACATCAAACGAGTAACCCCAAGATTTTCGCTGGTGGTGATGCAGTAAGAGGCTCTGATCTGGTTGTAACGGCAATTTTTGAAGGCAGAAACGCCGCTGAAGGCATTTTAGATTACCTTGAAGTATGACCAAAAACTTAAGATAACTTAGTACTTTGCTTAAAGCCCCGTCATTTCAATGATGGGGCTTTTTTGTTTTAGAGTCGCTAACACCTTACCACTGGCCTTACGTTCTATTTTTTGAATACTTTGTCCATAATTAACCGCAATACAAGGGGGGGCGTTTAGCATTATCATAAGCTTTAAGATTAAACTTAAGTAACAAAATGATTGAGGTATCTATGGCGTTTAAAAATAGCGATACAGACTATGGCAGTATTGCCAAGTGGATCCATTGGCTCATGGTTATGTTATTTTTAGCAGCATATGTGAGCGTATATTATCGCCAGTGGTTTACAGAGGTCAAAACCCCCGAGAACTGGACGGCATTGCAATTACACTTATCGTTTGGCGTATCCATTATGGCCATTGTGCTGCTGAGATTAGTGTGGCGCGCAATGAATAAGTCACCAAAACCAGAGCCGGGTACTAACTTGGAGCATATAGCCGCACATTTAGGACATTACGCCCTCTATGCAATCATGATTATTGCGCCGATAACAGGGTATATTGGCACAGGTGTACATACTGAATTTTTCTTTTTATTCGATATACCAAAGTTTTCCGATACAGCGCTGTTTCAATATCTTGTAGTGGAAAGTTGGGGGCTGACTTTCAAAGAGTTTGAAAAGCCGATTGATTTTATTCATAAAGAAATTTTAGGCGCATGGCTTATGTGGATATTGATTGTCGGGCATGCCGGTGCTGCGTTGTTCCACCATTTTGTAAAAAAAGATCGCACCCTTAAAAAAATGACCTCAAGCGCACCCTAATTACTTCATGAGAGGTATCAATCTTGATACCTCTTTGCTTGTCTACCGCGGCTTAACAGCCCTGCACACTGAGTAGCTCTTTGGCACTGGCTCGCGTGGTATCACTTACGCTGTCACCACCGAGCAAGCGGGCTATTTCATCTACTCGTTTTTGCTCATTTAGCGATACCATCGAGGTGTAAGTTTGCGCATTCTCAACTGTTTTTTGCACAAAAAATTGTTGATGACCGCTGCAGGCAACTTGCGGCAAGTGCGTTACACAAATGACTTGTGTTGATTTACCTAATAAACGCAATTGCTTTCCTACCTGAGACGCCGTAGGGCCAGAGATACCCACATCTACTTCATCGAAAATCAAAGTAGGTGTAGTGACTTTATTTGCGATAATCACTTGAATTGCTAGACTTATTCTTGACAATTCACCACCTGAAGCAACTTTAGCGAGTGCCTGCATCGGTTGACCCGGGTTAGTAGATACCAAAAACTCAATATTATCCATACCGAGCTCATTGGGGCGTCTATCTGCTTCTTTGCTGAGCTCAATAGCAAAGCGGCCATTTTCCATAGACAATTCATGCATACTGTTTGTGATCAGCGTGTTGAGTGTGCTCGCAGCAATGGCACGGCTTTCACTTAGCTGGCTAGCAGAAATGTGGTAAGCGTGTAATGCTTCTGCAATTTCATGCTCTAAGTCGTCGATACGCGCGTTATCTGAACAGATGTTATTTAGCTCTTGCTTTAAAGCAAAATGGTGAGCCGCGAGCTGATCTGGTTGAATTTGGTGTTTTCTTGAAAGCGCCATTGCTTGCGTGATCCGCTCTTCGATTTCTTGTAAACGGATAGGGTCTTGCTCAACGCTTTCACCATAGCTACGGATCTCTCGGCAGGCTTCTTCTAATTGTACAGCCGCTTCGCTGAGCATTTGAGATATTCCTTCTAAAGATTTATCTAACGTACTCAGCTCACTAAAAGTTTGTACACTGTGTTGAAGTTGGCCAAGTACTGTTTGGTCATCTTGTTCATACAGACTCATTAGCTCACGTTGCGAACTCTCCACTAAAGTTTGGGCATGGCTAAGTCTGTTATGTTCAGCTTCAATTTGCTCAAACTCACCCTCTTGAAGCGCAAATTCATCGAGCTCTTCGACTTGATATTCAAGCAGTTGCTTTTTTGCTGCTTGTGCATGCTGCTGTTTTAACAAGCTGGCGTGTTCTTTTTGCAGCTTGTGATAGTGGTTATATTGGGTTTTGACTGCACTTAGCAGGTTATGGTGGCCCGCATACGCATCGAGTAGCCCAAGCTGATGGTCGGGCTTTAACAGCAATTGGTGGGCGTGCTGTCCGTGAATGGCTATCAAGATTTGGCCCAGCTCTTTAAGCTGAGCGGCCGTTACAGAGGAGCCATTGATAAAACTTTTACTGCGACCATTTCGTGTGATCACGCGACGTAAAATACAGTTTTGCTCTTCATCATCGAGCAGTAACTCAGAAAGAAATTTCTGTGCTTGTGGCAGCTTACGAATATCAAATTGCGCAGAAATTTCTGCTTTACTACTTTCAGGACGGATCGCATTTGCATCAGCGCGTTCGCCAAGACAAAGGGATAGGGCATCAATTGCTATCGACTTACCCGCACCGGTTTCACCAGTAATGGCTGTCATGCCGGAACGCCAATCGATGTTAAGTTCACTGACTATGGCAAAGTTTTTAATTTGCAAACTAGTAAGCATGCTGTATATCCAAACAGTATTTTACTGTTAATTTATACAGCATTTCTTAAAAAATCAACTTTTAATTGATTGCGTCAGCTGCTTGTCTTGATGGAGGGGGCGCTTGTTCACTGCTATCGTTAGAGACGTCTTCAGATTCAGTGCCTACTTCATGCTCTGATTCAGGTTGTATCGCTTCGTATGAATCTGGTGTCTGTATTCGAGATATCAGCGCTGGCAGAATTTCTGTATAAAAGTTTTTATTGTAAGCAATACCAGCTGAAGGCAATTCAGCAGCAAATAAAAATAGCTGTTCGGTTAATAAATCTACCGTGTCATTGCTGCGGCATTTGTTTAACTCTGAGCCAACTTGGCTTAATAAATGCTCACTAACTCTTTCTAGGCGTGCCAAGTTTTCTTCATTATGCGCTTGAACTACGAAAAAATTGCCGACAATAGCGTTAAATTTTGGCGCATGCTTGGGTCTGATAAGTTTACAGTCAACATACTCTGCTATTTTTCTCTTATACAAAGAAGTAATGTCTTTTACGCGCTCATTAAAAATTTTTTTCTCAGCGTCACGGGCTTTTTGTCGATTGTTTTCAATGACCATGTATACGCCGAGGATAGTGATGAGCAACACTATCGATACAAACACTATGTAAGTCATGTTGTCTTACTTTTCCCTAAATTAGAAAATAAATCTGTCCTATTCTGCTTAACAAATTCACTTTAGTAAAGCCTACTGCCCCAATTTAGTTTTTCTCTAAGAACATGGTAGTAGGAATAGCTTGTTGGATGGATAAGTCTCAGTTTTTGTGTTGCTTTTTTAATCACCACTTCATCTCCAGGCAGCAGTGCTAAAACTACATGACTGTCACAACTGACCTGTAAACTCGCGGTATTTTCAGGGCTGAGCTTAAGTTTTATTTGCTTATTCGCATCCACGACCAAAGGTCGGCTTGATAGTGTATGCGGAAACATGGGGACCAAGGCAACGGCATTAAGCTCTGGGGTCAAAATAGGACCACCACCAGATAGTGAATATGCAGTAGAACCTGTAGGAGTGGTGACTATTAATCCATCTGAGCGCTGTGAGAAAACAAATTGCTCATCAATAAAAGCTTCAAACTCGATCATATGCGCAACTTTATCGGCATGGAGTACAGCTTCATTGACGGCCAAATTGGCGCTTTTTAGCTGAGCATGGCGATATACTTCCACTTCTAACAAGAAGCGATGCTCCTCAACAAACTTACCACTGAGTACTTGTTCAAGTGCGGGTTCGAAATCATGTGGATTTAAATCGGTTAGAAAACCAAGATTTCCGCGGTTCACACCTATCACTGCAACATCAAAACGAGCTAGCACTCGCGCAGCGCCAAGCATATTACCGTCACCACCTACCACAACGGCAAGATCGCACTTTTCTCCAAGTTCGACAAGGTCGAGCAACTGTTCATCTTGCAAAACGTCCAGTTGTTTGCCTGCTCGACGTTCAACAAAAACGTCATAGCCCAGTGCTTGCAAAAATGTATAAAGGCGATGTAAGGTCTGAGCCGCGCCGTCATGATTCGGTTTGCCAATAAGGCCGATGGTGTTAAATGGAGAGCTCATTTTTAACGCAAATCCTTGGTGTGAAAACTCTCACTAAGATTATCTTAAATTTGAAGCGCTTGAAACTTAGAAATTCGTCCCAACATAAAGAATTATGAAATTAAGTGCTCGTGATAAACAAGTTTTCTCTGCGGTTATGACGCTTTACTGTAATGGTGAAGGGTTACCTGTCGCGTCGAGTAAAATTGCAAAAATGAAAGGCATGGCCATTTGCTCGGCAACGGTGCGCAATGCGATGGCACGTCTTGAAAACTATGGATTACTCTTTTCACCCCATACATCGGCGGGGCGTGTGCCATCAGATGTTGGTATAAAGTATTGGCTACAAGAATATTTTGAGCTAGATAACATAGCTACCTACTGGCAGCCAGAGCAAGAACACTTAGTCACTTTAGCGCACTCATTGAGTCAGCACTATCAAGTGTGTTGTGTAGTCGGCTTACCTCAAGTTAGTAGTCAACAGGTGTTTCGTGTTGAAGTGTTGGATTTTGACCGCAAGCATTGGCTAGTGCTACTTATTGATAAAGCTGGGCAATCACAGAATATTTGTATCAACAAGCCCACCGACAACTCCGATGAAATGCGTTACCAGTTTGCACTTTGGATGAATACTGTATTTAGTCAGCACACGCTAAAAGAGGGATTGCATCGAATGCGCGCAATGGCCAATACGGCAATGCCAGATTGTCGAGCGCTACTAACACAGTGGACTCGCGAACTCAGTTTGCAATTGGGTACTGATAATAGCATCGTGGTTGGAGAGCGGCATATCTACAATCGACTCGGCAAGAGTAATGAAATTAGTTTAGGGGTGCCTTTTTTACATCAGATAGAAGACAAGCTGGCTTTTCGTGACGGATTATCCGTCATACTTGGCAGTGAAGTTGATGCGGACAATTTATCGCGGTACGTTATTTTAAGTGTGCCCTATTTTATGGACCAAGAATATCAAAGTCGATTTTGTGTCGTGTGTCCAGCAGAGGCACCAATTGAAGCAATAATTGATGAATTTAGTCGGTTAGAGCAAAAAGACTCTTGAAACTAAAAAATCAATCCCCATAATTACGGCAGTTGTAAAGAATCGGAGAGTAACTTTCATGTCTGAGCAGACAAAAGCACCAGAGCAGGAACTAGAAACTGCACAAGAAGAAGTAGTAGAACAAGCTGCTGAAGCGCAAGCACAGGAAGAAGCGCCACAGTCTGAACAAGGCGAAATAAGCCCTGAAGAAGAAATTGCTGGTTTATACGCTGAGCTTGAAGCTGCAAAGCAAACGATTGAAGGCCAAAAAGATGGTGTAGTTCGCGCTGCAGCAGATGTAGAAAATATGCGTCGTCGTGCAGCGCAGGATGTTGAAAAAGCACATAAGTTTGCACTAGAGAAGTTCTCAAATGAACTATTGCCTGTGATTGATAACCTTGAGCGCGCTATTGAATTTGCTGATAAAGACAACGAAGCAACGAAATCAATTCTTGAAGGCATTGAGATGACGCTGAAGAGCTTTTCTGATGCACTTGGTAAGTTTGGCGTTGAAGAAGTTAACCCGCAAGGCGAAGCTTTCTCACCTGAATTCCACCAAGCAATGTCTATGCAGCCAAGTAATGATGTCGCGCCAAATACTGTATTAGCAGTTATGCAAAAAGGCTATACTTTAAATGGTCGTTTACTTCGCCCTGCAATGGTTATGGTATCAAAAGCGGCTGAATAAACCGCATTTTGATCTAGAGAAGCCCGCACAAGCGGGCTTTTTTATTGGAATTTTTTCACCTCAACTCCAATGTGCTTTATTATTAATAGAGTAGCAATAGAGTTATTCTATTTTGGTCGAGGGCGCTGTCTTGTTGATATGCAATTTGATAAATAGAGTAGCGGTAAAAGAAATGAGTAGGAAGTAATATGAAACGAGTTGTTGCTTGTGTTATTGCAGCGATGTTTTTAGCTGGCTGTAAAACATCTCCGACCGGAAGAACCCAAATAATGCTGCACTCAGAGCAAAAAATGAATGAACTGGGAACAGCAGGCTTTGAGCAAATAAAGGCAGACCAAGCGGTAGAAGCAGATCCTAAAACGAACCAATATGTGAAATGTATAGCCGATGCACTTATCGCTCAGCTACCTAACAAATATGCAGAACAAAGATGGGAAGTAGTGGTGTTCAAAGATGACAGTGCAAATGCATTTGCACTGCCTGGTGGCAAAATAGGTGTTCACACAGGTTTATTAAAAGTAGCGCAAGACCAACATCAACTTGCAGCGGTAATGGGTCATGAGGTAGGACATGTAATTGCGCAGCATGCCAATGAGCGAATGACACAAAGTGGGTTAGTGCAGGCTGGCTTGCAACTGAGTAATACCGTGATGGAAATGAATAACGTTCAGTCGCGTAACGCCATAATGCAGGGGCTTGGTGTAGGTGCTCAAGTGGGCTTAACCTTACCTTTTGGCCGTGCACATGAAAGTGAGGCAGATGTGATTGGACTAGACCTGATGGCTAAAGCGGGTTTTAAACCTATTGGTGCCGTTGAGCTTTGGCAAAACATGGAAAAGCTAGGCGGAGACAGGCCTATGGAGTTTTTATCTACACACCCATCGCCGGATAACCGTATCGAAAAGCTTAACAGCAAAATGGCTGAGGCAAATACCCTATATAGAGCTGCAAAGCAAAAGGGATTTAGCCCACAATGCCGTGTGTGAGGTACCATTGAGTTAGCACAGATTTACTTTACTTTAGATCATTTATAAAAGTTAAGTGCTAACTCGTCTAAGACGATAAAAAGGCGTAAATCTAGCTCTAATTGATGATAATCGGGCTCCATGTTACAGCACAGTTTATAAAATGCTTTGTCATGTTCGGCATGTTTAAAGTGCGCTAATTCGTGAACAATGAGTGCGCGTAATATGGCTTCGGGCGCGTATTTCAGTTGGTTGTTTAAAGCTATGTCGTAACGTGCTTTGAGTTTTTGGCCATGACGATGCTGTTTGTGAGTGTGTGTGCCAAGCGTCCCTTTCATCATGTCTGTATGTTTAGTGAAGCTGACATTATTTAATCTTGGGGTATTTTTCAAAAAGCGCTGCTTAATATCAGTACAGTATTGATACAGCGCTTGCTGGTTTTGTAGTTGGTGGCTGCATGGGTATTTATTTTTGAAATAGCTTTGTAATTTATGCTCTTTTATCAAAGAAGCAATTTGTGCTTGTAAGCTGTCAGGATAGTGTTGAAAATACTTTAATTGCTGCATTTGTATTGTGTTTTTGGTCTTTTAATAGGTAATCTAGCGCAGAATTATAGCGCAAGGATAATGCAAATGTATAAAGCAAGCTGTCTATGCAAAGGTGTACAATTAGAGATTAATGGGTCTATTGACAATATCATTCATTGTCATTGCTCCTTATGTCGTAAATCAAGTGGTACTGCCTATGCGACAAATGGGTTTATTGATATATCCTCATTGAAAATCGTCACTGGTCAAGAGCTGGTAAATGCTTACGCATTTAAACCTGGCAGGTTACGGCATTTTTGTCGTAACTGTGCATCTCCTCTGTTTAGCTCCAATGCGGATTTACCCGAAAAGCTACGGATTCGACTCGGCATTCTAGATTCTGACATTAATGAACGTCCTGAATCCCATAATTTTATGGCTTCAAAAGCGAATTGGGATCAAGTAAATGCCAAGATCCCCCATTATGAAGAATTTGAACCGGGGCGGATGAATAGCAAACCTTAGGAACATATCATATAGAGAGTGTTAGCATTCTCTTTATACGCAAAACCTGTTTTAAGGTGGAAGTGATGAATGTCACAATAAAGATTGCTGCTCAGGCTGTTATTTGACAAAAAAGGGTGGAGTACGTTCAGCCAGATACTAAGTTATTGCACATCATATCAATGGATAAATGGCAGAAATGAGCTTGTTTAAGGAGCAATTGTGTTATGCAGTGACTAAAATAGCTGATTGTAATTCTGTAATATAAAGGCGAGTGCGAAGCACTCAGCTATAGGGTTGTTCCTTACAAAGCAGGACAACAAGATGTACCAGCAGTAAATACGCTACTCTCACCTCCAGCAATATTTTTAGTTAGTACTTTAGGTAAATGTAGCTTGTCATAAGATAATGTTTTAAATTGCTTTTTTTGTAGTTTTGGTAACATTTTCGGGTCCTTCATTGTTGTTATTAAATCTAAATTTACATTGCCACTTTATAATTATTCTGTCAAATATAACGCTAGGAGTGTTAACTGAAGTTGTTGTCTTACGTAAAAGATTAGAGTACTTCATGATAAAAATTAAGTGATTGGACTGTTAACCAAGGATTGAATGACTCGAAATGAGCTTGTTTAGGCTAGTTGATAATTTAGGAGCAGCATTAATGGACGCTGGTTAGTGTGTAATTGTATCTAACGCGCAACAGTTAGAGGCGCGTGATTCACTCCCCAGATTTTCCGTCTGCAACACCATGGGTTTGCGCTTCAGGCAAGCTAGCATTGTCATAGGATAAAGTTTTTACTCTTTTTTTTGTAGTTTTAGTCTCATTGTTATTGCTTCACTATCACTATTTTTCTTAAAACCAAATCCAGCAAGCCATCTTAGGTTAGAGTTGTCAAATTTCACAATAATGTTTGTTGTTGTGGTTGCTTTTCTGCAGGGAAAGGCAGTAGCACCTTGTGCTCAATGCCTAAGTCTTGAATAAATTGTCGCGCTAACAATGGCGCGTTGTAATTGTCCGCAGTGTGGAAAAATACGATGGGCTCTTTACCTGCGTCTATCCAAGTATGGATCTTTTTGATCCAAGGCTGATAAAAAGGACGATTATTTTCTAGCGCAGAGCAACCTACAAAACGCAACATAGGTCGCTCTCCGGTCGCAATGACGTTGACAGGGACTCTGGGCTTTTTACGCTGTGCATCTTCAATCGCCGGTGTGCTTGGCGTTTCGCTAAATAAAGGGCGCGTATCCATCATGATGCGGTTAATGTCTTTACTCATCAAAAATTGGTTTAAGCGTTTTTCATTATCGTCTTTACGAAAAAAAGCTAGGTTGCGTACTTCTATACCTAAACAAAGTTCACTGGGTAATTGAGCGACAAAGTTTTGTATCCTTGGGAGATGCTCGGGTCCACAACTGGCTGGTAATTGCAGCATGACCATACCTATTTTTTCGAATAGTGGCGCAAAGAGGGTTAACCACGACTCTAGTTCTTTGTGACAATTTTGCAGAGCTAGCTCATGAGATATTTGCTTAGGTAACTTAAAAGTAAACCTAAAGTCATCAGAGACGGCACTTTTCCATTGTAAAACGGTGTCAGGTTTTGGGTTAGCGTAAAACGTTGTATTGCCCTCAACACTATTAAACATGGTGGCATATTCACTGAGCATGTTGGCATTACTACAGTGCTGACTAAAAAACCGTCCTTTCCAGTGCGATGAGCTCCATTGTGGGCAACCTAAATACAACATAGTTCTCTTCATTAGTGTTTTTTTCGAGTTTAACAAATTGAGAGTACCTAAAAAAATCAACTTTGCGAAGATTCCTTGCTTTATAAGGATGACAAAGCCCCCCAGTTTTATATAATTGGCGATTATTTTTGTTAATTACGATAGCTATAGGCTGGATAGCACTTTTTCATGCAAGCCTAAGCAAATAGGAACGATATGCGCTCTATATACTGCGGAAATTTAAATAAGGACCACGTAGGTCAAGAAGTCGAATTATGTGGTTGGATCAATAAGCGCCGTGACTTAGGTGGATTAATTTTCGTCGACTTAAGAGACCGTGAAGGCTTGGTTCAAGTTGTTTTTGACCCAGAAGTTGAAGGCTTGATGGACGTTGCAAATACGCTGCGTCAAGAGTTTTGTGTGAAAGTGACAGGTAGTGTGCGTGCAAGACCTGACAGCCAAGTTAACAAAGACATGGCAACCGGTGAAGTTGAAATCTTGGGCACAGGCCTTGAGATTATTAACCGTTCTGAGCCTTTGCCGTTAGACTTTAACCAGCAAAACTCAGAAGAGCGTCGTCTAAAGTACCGTTATTTAGACCTTCGCCGTTTAGAGATGAGCGATCGTATAAAGCTACGTGCAAAAGCATCAAGTTTCGTGCGTCGTTTCTTAGATACTAATGACTTCCTAGACATTGAGACACCAGTACTGACGAAAGCAACGCCTGAAGGTGCGCGTGATTACTTAGTTCCAAGTCGTGTTCACAAAGGCAGCTTCTACGCATTGCCACAGTCACCACAGCTGTTCAAGCAGTTGTTAATGATGTCTGGATTCGACCGTTATTATCAAATCGTAAAATGTTTCCGTGATGAAGATTTACGTGCTGACAGACAGCCAGAATTCACCCAAATCGATTTAGAAACGTCATTCATGAGTTCTGATCAAGTGCGTGAAGTCACCGAGCGTATGATCCGTGAAATGTGGCAAGAGCTACTGAACGTTGATCTTGGTGAGTTCCCAACCATGCCATATGCTGAAGCGATGCGTCGTTTTGGTTCAGACAAGCCTGACTTACGTAACCCATTAGAGCTTATTGACGTTGCTGATATTGTTAAAGATGTAGAGTTCAAAGTTCTAGCGGGCCCTGCTAACGATGAAAAAGGTCGTGTTGCAGTACTAACAGTCCCTGGCGGCGCTGAGTTATCTCGTAAGCAAATCGACGAATATACAAAGTTTGTAGGTATTTATGGTGCGAAAGGCCTTGCTTGGATGAAGGTTAATGACCGTGAAGCCGGTATGGAAGGTGTGCAATCACCTATCGCTAAATTCCTAAACGAAGATGTGATCAGCGCATTACTAGAGCGCACAAACGCGCAAACGGGTGACATCATTCTATTTGGTGCGGACAAGCGCAACGTGGTGAACGAAGCAATGGGTGCATTGCGTCTGAAAGTAGGTTTAGAAAGAGAGATCACTGATCTGAACAAGTGGGCGCCACTTTGGGTTGTTGACTTCCCAATGTTTGAAGAAGATGACGAAGGTAACTTGCACGCGGTACACCATCCGTTCACAGCACCGAAGGACATCAGCGCAAAAGAGTTAGAAGCAAATCCAGCTGTGGCTATTTCTGATGCGTACGATATGGTTCTTAACGGCTATGAAGTCGGTGGCGGTTCTGTTCGTATCCACAATAATGAAATGCAGCAAGCAGCATTTAGAATCTTAGGTATTGAAGAGCAAGAGCAGCAAGATAAGTTTGGTTTCTTACTTGATGCATTGAAGTATGGTACACCACCACATGCTGGTTTAGCGTTTGGTCTTGACCGTCTAGTAATGCTTCTATGTGGTACAGATAATATTCGTGACGTGATTGCATTCCCTAAAACAACTCAGGCGTCTTGTTTGATGACGAATGCACCAAGTGTTGCAAACCCTGATGCACTGACTGAGCTTGCAATTGCAGTACAAGCACAGCAAGAGCAAAGTGAAGAGCAGTAATCACTGACTTACTTTGAAAAGGCGGCTTTAATGGCCGCCTTTTTTGTTTAACAACTGGAAATCCATACAGTATTTTGGCATGATGTTGAAAAAAGCAAAGAGGGCAGTGCCTTGGCAGTTATTTTGGGCATAGACCCTGGTTCGAGATTTACAGGTTATGGTGTTATTGAGCACCAAGGTGCAAAGTTTAAATATTTAGGCAGCGGCTGTATCAAAGTTGGAGAGCATGATTTTCCGACTCGATTAAAAATGATCTTTCAAGGTATTAGTCAGTTGATAGAACAGTTTTCTCCGGACAGCTTTGCGATTGAGCAAGTATTTATGGCACATAACCCAGACTCAGCGCTGAAGCTTGGACAAGCTAGAGGTGCCGCCATTGTTGCAGCCACTATGCAAGATGTGGTTGTACATGAATATTCGGCAAGGCAGATCAAACAGGCTGTGGTGGGCACTGGTGGAGCAAATAAGTCTCAGGTACAAGAAATGGTAAAACGCATTTTAAAATTACCGGGTACTCCACAAGCAGATGCTGCCGATGCATTGGCAATTGCAATTTGTCATGCACACTCTGAACAAAACTTAATTCGCTTAGCAGGCAATGCTAAAAAAACAGTTCGTGGAAGGTTAAGATAATTATGATAGGTAAACTCAGTGGTACTTTATTAGAAAAGCAGCCGCCAGAAATTCTCATTGATGTAAATGGGGTAGGCTATGAAGTACAAATGCCGATGACTTGTTTCTACGAGCTGCCAAGTACGGGTCAGCCAGCAGCGATTTTCACACACTTTGTTGTTCGTGAAGACGCCCAGTTATTATTTGGTTTCAATAACAAAATAGAGCGTGCTTTATTTAGAGAGCTGATTAAAGCAAATGGTGTGGGCCCTAAGCTTGCGCTCGCTATTTTGTCAGGTATGTCAGCTGAGCAATTTGTGCAATGTGTTAATCATGGTGATGCATCCACGTTAGTTAAAATCCCTGGTGTAGGCAAAAAAACTGCAGAGCGTCTAGTCTTAGAAATGAAAGACAAGTTAAAAGACTTTGGTCATGACTTGTTTACGCCATTTAGTGATAATGCCGTTATCCCGCCGCAGGACGATCCTACTGTGGGCAATTTACCGGCTGATGATGCCATTGCGGCGCTGCTGGCCCTGGGCTATAAGGCTGCTCAGGCACAAAAAGCAGTTAAAGCAGTAAAAGGCGATGGTTTAGATACTGAAACCATTATTAAAGAAGCGCTTAGGTCTATGATGTAATTATGATAGAAGCTGACAGACTAATCGAACCCGAAGTTCAGGGTAACGAAGAACAAATTGATAGAGCGATTCGCCCAAAGCTACTGAGTGACTACACAGGTCAACCTCATGTAAAGCAGCAAATGGAGATTTTCATTGAAGCTGCGCGCACACGTGAAGAGGCGCTGGATCACTTGTTGATTTTTGGCCCGCCAGGATTAGGTAAAACAACCCTTGCGAATATTGTTGCTAATGAGCTAGGCGTGAATATTAAAACAACATCAGGCCCTGTACTCGAAAAAGCGGGTGATTTGGCAGCGATGTTGACCAACCTTGAAGAAGGTGATGTGTTATTCATTGATGAGATCCATCGTCTCAGTCCGCAAGTGGAAGAGATTTTATATCCCGCGATGGAAGACTATCAATTAGATATCATGATCGGTGAAGGGCCTGCTGCACGTTCTATTAAGTTGGACTTACCGCCATTTACATTGGTCGGTGCGACGACTAGAGCGGGCTCTTTGACTTCACCGCTCAGAGACCGTTTTGGTATTGTGCAAAGGCTTGAGTTTTACTCAGTGGATGATTTGTCACAAATTGTCAGCCGTTCTGCACATTTTTTAAATTTAGAAACAACCGAAGAAGGCGCCCGTGAAGTTGCCAAAAGGGCACGCGGTACGCCGAGGATCGCAAACCGCCTGTTACGTCGTGTCCGTGATTTTGCTGATGTAAAAGGAGATGGCAGCGTCGATAAAACCATTGCTAACCAAGCATTAGATATGGTTGATGTGGATAAATGTGGTTTTGATTATATGGACAGAAAGTATTTGCTGGCCATTATAGAGAAGTTTACTGGTGGACCTGTGGGTCTTGATAACCTCGCAGCGGCAATTGGTGAGGAGAAAGAGACGATAGAGGATGTCATAGAGCCTTATCTTATTCAACAAGGCTTTATACAACGTACGCCGAGAGGACGGATAGTCTCTGACCGGGCGTATCTACATTTTGACCTTTCTAAAGAATAACGTCGATTAAGCCATCGTATTTACGATGGCTTTTTTGATTGTATTCATCTGAATTTGCTAGCCCTTCAATCTGAAATTAAATTTCAGACAAAAAAAAGCCCGCACATATGTGCGGGCGAAAACAACAAGTTGAAGGAAGTAATCCAGGGAACTGATGAGTCTGTTAAGGTTTTATCCAAAAGGTTCTCATCAAAAGCAACAGAGTAAATCAGAACTCTATCACTCGGTAACTGGCTTTGCATTGCGTTAAGCAGTGCGCTCAGTACAGGGTGTATATTAGAGATCTTATGGATTATTATCAAACTAGAAAAATTATATCTTTCAGATAAAAATAACTAATGCGAATCCTATTTACCATTTTTTACATTGGTAAAATATACGAATATTAATGTTTGTATCTATATGATTTTATTGGCTTTGTATTATTTATGCGCAAAATGTGAATATTAGATAATTTGTTGTTAATTGGTATTACCAATGATGTTTTGAGCATTTATTCGTGCAAAGTGAATAAATCCCTTACTTTATGCATTCTGAGTAAATAATTACGCTTGTTCTGATGGTTAGGAATAAAAATGTTAATTAATCAGTGAAAGCGGTAAATAAAATGATTTAAATACCGAAACAAACATATGGGGTTATAAAAGTCTTGCTAACTTAGACATTGTGCTATTTATCGACATTTAAGCTAATTTTATAGCTTTGTCGTTGTAAGGCCTTATTTGTGTGGTTAAACTACCTGAACCTTTTGTCGTGCTTGAAGTCTATCTGTTTAAAGGCGCCATGCCGGGTACACAATATTATTAGGAGTGTTAAAACGTGGAATCGGGTTTAAATTTCATCGATCTAATTTTAGAAGCCAGTGTGTTGGTTCAACTTGTTATGCTGACACTCGTTGGTATGTCCATCGCATCATGGGCGATTATATTCCAGCGCCGTTCGGTGATAGCAGAAGCGCAAAGCGAAGCCCGAAAGTTTGAACAACAGTTTTGGTCAGGTATGGACTTAGGCAAATTATACAACGAAATCACCGCACGCTCAGGAAGTTCTAAAGGGTTAGAAGCACTGTTCGTGGCAGGGTTCAAAGAATTTGCAAGACATAAAAAGAATAATACAGGCTCGGCGAACATGATTTTAGATGGCACGCATCGTTCTATGCGTGTTGCCTTATCCCGTGAAGTAGAAAAACTAGAAACCAGCTTGTCTTTTCTAGCGACTGTTGGCTCCATTAGCCCTTATATCGGTCTATTCGGTACGGTTTGGGGTATTATGACTGCATTTATTGCTTTGGGTAATGTGCAGCAAGCAACGCTACAAATGGTCGCGCCGGGTATTGCAGAGGCACTAATTGCAACAGCGATGGGTTTATTTGCCGCGATACCTGCGGTAATGGCATATAACCGATTCGCAAAACACGTTGAAAAGCTTGAAGTAAACTACGCCAACTTTATGGAAGAGTTTGCCAATATCTTACATCGTCAAGCTGCCACATTAGTGGAGACAAAAGCCAATGTATCAGCCTAAAAAAAGAAGACCGGTTGCAGAGATCAATGTTGTTCCCTACATTGATGTCATGCTGGTGTTGCTGATCATTTTTATGGCGACAGCACCCCTTATTACCCATGGTGTCAAAGTGGATTTACCACAAATGCAGGAGTCTGATTTAGTCGAGACTAAAGATGCACCGCCGATTATTGCCAGTATCGATGCAGAAGGTCGTTATTATGTGTCTGTCGGTACCGATCCTGAAGCACCGATGGATGCTGTTGAAGTGGCTGCGGTAATTAAATTAAAGCTGCAGCAAAATCCGGATACGCCAGTGATGATCAAAGGTTCTGGTCGAGTTTCATATCAAGAAGTTTTGTTACTTATGGACTTTTTGAAAAATGCCGGTGTGCCGTCTGTTGGCCTGATGACTAAATCGTTTGAGGATAATTAATGGATGCGTTAACAAGCGGAATTATCAAGTCGTTTCTGCTTCACATCGCGTTAGCGGGTATGTTGTTTGTTTCAGCTAATTTGCAAATGTCTAAGCCCACGGTAATGCAGGTGCAATTAAACCCAGTTATGCAAGAAGAGCAGGAAAAAGCGGTTTCAGCGATTTCTGTGGACCAGCGTGCAGTCGAGCGCAAAATTGCAGAGCTCAAGCAAGCTGAAGATGCTCAAAAGCGTGCAGAAGAAAAACGTATCCGTGATTTAGAGCGTCGCGCGGTACAAGCACGCAAAGATCGTGAATCGGAAGCAAGGCGCATTAAAAAGCTTGAACAGCAACGTCAAGCTAAGCTGGCTGAAAAGCGCAAAGCTGAAGCGCAAGCGAAAAAAGCCCGAGAGGTCGAGCAAAAGCAGCGCGCTGATGCAGAAAAGGCCAGAAAAGAAAGGCTACAAGCTGAGGAAGCTGCAAAAGCGGCAGCTGAGAAACGTAAATCTGAAGAGGATCGTTTAAGGCAAGCTGAAGCTCAGCGAAAACGCCAAGAAGAAGAGGCGAAACGCAAAGCTGAAGCCGCTGAGCAAGCTCGTCAAAAAGCCTTGCAAGAGCAATTATTGCAGGAGCAATTAGCACAAGAACAGGCGGCGCGCGCCAAAGTCAGGCAGCAACAAGTACTTGGTGAAGTGGACAAATATAAAGCCCTGATAATGCAGCGTATTCAGTCTAACCTATTAATAGACGAAAAAATGAAGGGTAAGCAGTGTCGTTTGAACATTCGTTTAGGCTTCAATGGTTTGGTTACGCAGGCTAATTCGTTAGGCGGAGATAAGTTAGTGTGTGAAGCGGCACTGCGGGCCGTTCGCATGGCAGATACATTGCCTGTTTCAAAAGACAAAGATGTGTTTGAACAACTTAAGAATATTAATTTAACGATTAAACCCAATCTTTAAAGGAAAACCATGTTAAAGCATTTAAAAAACATAGTTCTGGTTTTTGCTTTCAGTATGACAACACTTGTCCATGCGGCGTTAGAAATTGTCATCACTGAGGGCGTTGACAGTGCACGCCCGTTAGGTGTGGTGCCATTTAAATACATCGGTAACGGTGAAGCCCCTTCAGAGATTAGTTCGGTTGTTGCAGCAGATTTAATGCGCAGTGGTAAGTTTAAAGCGGTATCGGAAGATCAGATGCCGCAACTGCCAACCACAGATGAAGAAGTAGACTATGACGCCTGGGTTAATTTAGGTGTTGAAGCGATTATTGTGGGTACTATCACCCAACAGCCAGCAAATCGCTATTTGGTAAAATATGAGTTGATCGATGTTTTACGTGCGCAGATCACAGGCGGTGAAACGCGTATGATGAGCAACGGCAAGTTAATGAAAAGCCAAGACCATATTTTGGAAAGTCGTCAGAGCGTGATCGACAGTGATTCATTTAGATACTATTCACATCAGATAAGTGACGTTGTTTATGAAGCACTGACTGGCGAGCGCGGCGCATTTAGAACTAAAATTGCGTATGTGATTGTGCGAGAAGAGCAAGATAAACCTTATCAGCTTGTGGTTGCAGATTATGACGGCTTTAATGAGCAAGTATTACTGCGTTCAAAAGAGCCTCTGATGTCACCTGCATGGTCACCTGATGGCAATAAATTAGCGTATGTTACCTTTGAAAATCGTCAGTCTCAGGTCTATGTTCAAGATATATACACTGGTAAACGTGAAAAGTTAACCAGTTACTCAGGCATCAATGGTGCACCACAGTTCTCGCCAGATGGGTCACAAATGCTGGTTGTATTATCTAAAGACAAAGGCGGTGCGACAGAGGTGTACTTGATTGACTTAGAAACACGCGTCGAAAAGCGCTTAACTAAGCACAGAAGTATAGATACTGAGCCAAGTTGGCACCCAAATGGCCGTGAAATTGTGTATACGTCTGAAAGGGGTGGTAATGCCCAGATTTATAAGTTAAATTTAGATACTGGTAGATCTAGACGCGTCACCTTCGATGGCGATATGAACTTAGCGGGTTCAATTACGCCAGATGGTAAGCAATTAGTAATGGTAAATCGCACATTAGGTCAGTACCATATAGCAAAGAAAGAATTTGATTCAGGGCTGTTTCAGGTGTTAACTCGTACGAGACTCGATGAATCACCGAGTATTGCGCCGAACGGCTCTATGATTATTTACAGTACCCTGCATAATAATAAGCAGGTTTTGGCCCTGGTGTCGATGGACGGTCGCTTTAAAGCGAGATTGCCAGTACTTGACGGGCAAGTGAAGGCACCGGCCTGGTCGCCGTTTTTACAGTAATATTTACTGGTTAGACTTATAAAGATATAGGAATATACTCGATGCAACTTAACAAAACTTTAAAGGCTTTATTGGTAGCGTTGCCTGTAATGACTTTAGCTGCATGTAGCTCATCATCTGGTAATGTTGATGGTGGTGATAGCCAGCAGACAAATGCTTCTTCAAACAGCAATGACAAGGTTGATGTAAACACAATTGACCGTCCAAAAACAGCTGCAGAGATCCAACAAGAGAAGTACGAAACGTTGCGTCAAGAGCAAATCGTATACTTCGACTTTGACCGCTCTACAGTACGTAGTGAATATGTTGAGTTACTACAAGCACACGCAGACTTCCTAGTGAAAAATCCAAGTGTAAAAGTACTTGTTGAAGGTCACGCGGATGAGCGTGGTACACCTGAGTACAACATCGCACTAGGTGAAAGCCGTGGTAAGTCAGTTGCTAAATACCTTGAGAGCCTAGGTGTTTCTGAAAGCCAAATTTCTGTAGTGAGCTATGGTGAAGAAAAGCCAATGGTTAAGTCGCGCACAGAAGAAGCTTTTGCTAAGAACCGTCGCGCGGTATTGGTATACTAATTTAGACAAGAGATGTTATGAAGCCGAAAACTATTTTGGCAGCCATCATCTTTCTTAGCGGGAGCTCCCAGGTTTTGGCAGCTCCCGCTACTGTTTATGATGCTGCAAATAATCAAAAGTCGCTTGAACAGCGCGTTGCCGAACTTGAAAAAATGATGACAAATCGAAATCGAGTGCAGGCAGACCTACAATTACAGTTGCAGCAATTGCAAGACGAAGTCAGCCAAGTTCGTGGTTTTACCGACGAGCAAAGCTATAAACTGGAAAAAGTATTGCAGCGCCAACGTGAGCTTTATCAAGAAATTGAAAACCGCGTTAGCCAAGTGTATGAGCAGACCAAATCTGATATTGCTGCGACGGCTATTCCCACTGTCGGCGAGCAAGCGGTAAGCTCTAATCTATCTGAGAATGAAGCTTATGATCGCGCGGTTGCTCTGATCATGAAGGATAAGCGCTATGATGCGGCGATCCCAGAGTTTCAAAGCTTTTTGCAACAATTCCCAGAGTCAGTATATATTCCTAATGCGCATTATTGGTTAGGCCAGCTACAATCTATAAAAAGTAAGCCTGCTGAAGCGATTAAGCACTTTACCATTGTTGTTGAGCAGTTCCCTGACTCAAATAAGCGTCCTGATGCGATGTTGAAGCTTGGCACATTGGCTGCGAATGCTGGAGACAAGGCAAAAGCGACAGAATTGTTCAATGCGCTGATAAAAGAATACCCAAGCACCACTGCTGCAAAATTAGCAACAGAGCGTTTATCTAAGCTGTAATAAGCTGCTTTGTGAACACTGTGGTGTAAAAATAGGCGCTTAGGCATAAAATTTAAAAAAAACAGCGTAATTCAGTTGCACTAGAATTTTAAATAAGTATTATAAGCGCCCGCAGCAGGCGATACGTTATAAACATCTTGCTGCAATGAGTGGGTCATTAGCTCAGTTGGTAGAGCAGTGGACTTTTAATCCATTGGTCGATGGTTCGAGTCCATCATGACCCACCACTTTTGCTTAATTTTGATATGAGCGGGTCATTAGCTCAGTTGGTAGAGCAGTGGACTTTTAATCCATTGGTCGATGGTTCGAGTCCATCATGACCCACCATTAAGCTTAAAATTTCCCGAGCGGGTCATTAGCTCAGTTGGTAGAGCAGTGGACTTTTAATCCATTGGTCGATGGTTCGAGTCCATCATGACCCACCATTTTAAGTGTTATTCATATCCCCGAGCGGGTCATTAGCTCA
>NZ_AUXY01000099.1 GCF_001625695.1 Pseudoalteromonas luteoviolacea H33-S | reverse complement strand
GGTATGACGACCCGGGAAATCGTAGAAACCTTCAAAGAAATGTACGATGCGGACGTTTCTCCATCACTCATTTCTCGTGTCACAGATGCCGTTATCGCTAACGTAGTTGAGTGGCAAAGCCGTCCTCTTGATGTCATCTATCCCATCGTTTACCTCGACTGCATAGTAGTTAAAATACGTCAGGATAAACAGGTCATCAATAAGGCTGTTTATCTGGCACTGGGCGTTAACTTGGAAGGCCATAAAGAGTTATTGGGCATGTGGCTCTCTGAGACCGAAGGGGCGAAGTTCTGGCTCAATGTGCTGACAGAACTGCAAAACCGTGGTGTACAGGATATTCTGATTGCCTGCGTGGATGGTCTCAAGGGTTTCCCGGATGCCATCAATACCGTGTTCCCTGAAACTAAAATTCAGCTTTGTATCGTTCACATGGTTCGTAATGCGGT
>NZ_AUXY01000098.1 GCF_001625695.1 Pseudoalteromonas luteoviolacea H33-S | reverse complement strand
GGATGCTTCAAAAAAATGGACAATGCCCATCAGGAATTGGAAAGCGGCTATGAACAGATTTATGATTGAGTTCGAAGACCGCTTACAAGACTTTATTTAAAAAGGTGGCAGTTACACAAAGTTATATACAGCCTCCACTTATTAAGCAAGGCAGTGTAAAAACACATAGTTCTCACTTTGGTTTTAGCAGTGAATATTGGCAAACAACCATGAAAGTCGATTAAAATTAATCATTATTCCTTTAACTTTAAATTGGATGCCCATAACCTCTATCAAGTATTCCAGATCCACAATATAACCTACCAAAAAAAGCATCACAGTTAGAGCTGCCCAATCAACAGGGTCTAGATCATCACCTTTACAACAAGCCAGTTACAGGATGGTGACGATTCACTTGTGACTACCGCTACAGCCGGTTATCCACTCCCAAGTACTGTAAATATTACTGGCTTGTAGATTGAGCCTTTTGCCAACTTAACTATATCTGCAACGCCGCAGTGCATTATCCACTTAGGTATTTGCCCTATGGTTTTGATGGTATAGCCTAAGAAACTGATAGCTTTATCTGTACATACTTAACGGGCTTATATTTTAGAAATATCACTGTCACAATTTGATTGAAAAATAATCACACTGTTTCATTAATATAATTATAGTCAGCGATTTTTTGACTATACATACTAAATTATAATACTTACCACACATTTTTAGAGCTATAAACCACCAAACTCTATAACAGAACTTTAGAAAAATTCATGCAATTATTGGACAAAATATACACTGTTTGACATTTAAATAAGGGTGTTCCTAATATAAACATAAGGATAAAAACCAAACTAAAATGTGACTAAAATGATAAGGAAATTTTTTCTGAGCGCTTTTTCAGGCACTTTGTGTATAACAGTTACTTTTCTGGCCTCATCAACGTTAGCCGGTGAAAGTGAAGATATACAGCTTGTTGAGAAATGGTTAGATTTGGAGAAACAAAATAGCGCACTTCAGTCGGCTTGGAGTGAACGAAAAGAACGGTTAGAGCAACAGCTTTCTTTATTACAAAGAGAACAAAAGGCTATAGAGGAACTCATCGCACGAAGCAACAGCAATAAAAATGAAGTATCTGAACAACGAGAAGAGTTAATTTCACAGCAAAATGAATTTGAACAGTTTGATGCCAAACTGAGCAAAGAAATGGATACACTTGTAAGCTATGTGCATACTATTAAGGCTCGATTACCAACCCCCTTACAGCAACAATGGCAGACAACATTGCCCTCAATCGAAAATAAGCCAAACTCTCAAAAGCTAGAGTCGCTTCTAAAAATCTTTAAGCAGGCATATGATTTCGATGAACGCGTTGTCTTCCATACGGGCTTGATAGAACTTGCAGACTCAAATGAAACAGTTCTCGCAGAGCAAGTTTATCTGGGTCTATCCCAAGGCTGGTATGTATCTATTGATCAAGAACTTTATGGGTATGGGCGCAGTGACGCAGCGCAATGGCAATGGTGGCATAATCAGCAAGCGAATCAAACACTCAATCTGCCTTTGTCAAATGAGCAAGTGTTATCAGTCACCAACATACTCAAACAACCCACAGATGCCAGATTTATACAATTACCACTCGCAATCATCAATCAGCAAGGAGGTAAACTATGATGCGCACGACGATTTTCATCTTAATGCTCGCAGCAAGCTTTACCTCTATCAGCGCTTCAACTGAAAGTTCGGTACTGTTAAAGAGAATTTCAGATTCCACTGCGAAGTTAAGTCAAACACAAAAAAAAATAGATAAAGAACACAAAATATTAGCCAAAAAGCTTCAAGCACAGCTGTTAAAAGTAAAATCTCTGCGCGAACAAGCTAAAAACATACGCAGATTAGAGGATGAGCAACTCTTAAGTATCGATAACTTAAAAAGTCGCAATCAGCAATGGCTCGCGCAGCAAAACTATCAATTACAGCTGATTTCATCATTTGAGCAGCAGACGAAAAGTCATATTTCAAACGATCATTCGGGAATTAATACCGCCACTATCATAAGTCA
The DNA here is from genome assembly GCF_001625695.1 of Pseudoalteromonas luteoviolacea H33-S. Taxonomy (GTDB): domain Bacteria; phylum Pseudomonadota; class Gammaproteobacteria; order Enterobacterales; family Alteromonadaceae; genus Pseudoalteromonas; species Pseudoalteromonas luteoviolacea_B. The sequence goes on along the minus strand of NZ_AUXY01000098.1, from coordinate 167,600 downwards.
ATTCAATGCTTTATTAACACCGACTTTTTCAACCAAGCAATTAATTGGTAGCGATAATAAACTTAAAACGTTTGATAGTATCAAGCTTGGTCCTTTACAGTTCGCAATGAACGCTGAGGAAGCAGGTATCGTTACAAAGAGCATCAACAATGAAGCAGCGCGTGTTGCCCCTATTAACTCAAGTCATGATTTTCATGAAAATATGTTGGCACTGAAAGAAACAGGGAGATCTTATATACATTTTGACCCTACACTCGGTAATGCTAACAAGCTTTCTCAAACAAATACATCTTTCATTGAATACATAGAACGCGGTGGCACTTGGGCCATTCCTATCATTTCATTCGCGCTAGCAGCACTGGTTATTGCTTTGTTCAAATCATTTCAGCTATTAAAGTTACCTAGCCTCAAAGAGCTAGAGGTCAAAGTCAAGCAATATACTAATAAACCACTCGCTACACAGGACTTTGATAATTTGCTAAAAGGTTTAGAGCCAATTCAAAAATCACTAATGCTAGTGATTGAAAGCAATGCCATCTCCCAAAAGCGAGATGACTTATTGATTGCTGAACTTTCGAAGCATAAAGCACATAACGAAAAATACCTCGGAGTTATCACAACCTGCGCAGCAGTGGCCCCCTTACTCGGTCTATTGGGTACTGTTTCTGGCATGATCCACACATTTATGATGATGAATATATTTGGCTCAGGGGACGCATCAGTGGTGTCAGGCGGTATCTCTCAAGCATTAATAACGACAGAGCTTGGGTTAATCGTTGCCATCCCCTCTTTGATCATGGGCGCCTTGTTAGGAAGAAAAGTGAAAAGTTTCCAGTCTTCTTTGGAATCACTGGCATTACAACTGAGCAAATTAGAAGTGAGTAACGCGAGAAAGCAGCATGAATGACTTAACATCTTTACTCTCAAATAAGGTCATCATAGCGCTTTTGCTGATTGCGAGTTATACGTATTACATCATTCTTACGTTGTACTTTAGACCGGTAAACCATGACTGGCTTAATGATGCACATAACTGGCAAATGGGTTTACTCGCACTGATTGCGTCTCAGCCTTTATTGGGATTGCTTGGCACAATACAAGGGTTACTCGATACATTTGAGTTTATTTCTATTTTTGACGCACTCAGCCAACAGGCCGTAATGTCGGGCGGGATCTCAAGCGCACTGATCACCACAAAACTGGGCCTAATACTTGCTATCCCATCTTTAATATTAAGGCAACTATTATTATTTAAATATAAAAAACAGCAGGGTATTTTATGAGGTCTTCATTTGAGCAACGCATTGAGCAAGAAAAAAGCAATGAAATTGATTTAGCCCCGCTGTTAGATGTGGTTTTTATTTTGTTAATCTTTTTCATTGTAACCACTGTTTTTGTCAAGGAAACTGGTGTGGAGATCAATAAACCCACTGCGGTTTCAAGCGAAAACCTTGAGAAAAATGTTTTTTTATTAGCAGTAACAGGTGACGGCCAAGTTGTTTATGGTGGCACCAATATAGGCATCAATGGAATAAGAAGTACGCTTGAACACCTTAACAGAAAAGAATCTCGTCCCTTAATTATTCAAGCTGATAAGTCTGTTACAACCGAGGTACTGGTTCAGGTTATCGATCAAGCAAAGCTTGCTGGTATAACAAATATTAACCTCGCGACAGATAAGAGCCAGTAATGAATAAAGTTAAGCTAACCATTTTGAAGGTCATAACTTCAATCAGCGCTATTGGGCTGGCATTTGCGTTGTTTATAGGTATGGTCGTATTAGACAAGGCAGATGTAGAGACACCAGATAAATTAATCGTGAACCAGGTTGATGTAGCCATGCTTACGCCTCCCCCACCACCACCGCCATTGACACAAACGAGCCAGGCAGCTAGCGATTCTACCGCACTTAATGTGATGGGGTTAGGTGGTCCTGTAAAGGTGCAATATGGCATAAAGAACACGATGCAAGTACCAAAATTTGAAGACATCAAATTACCAAAACTAGAACTCGACAAGCTTGAGATTGTTAGCCATTTCTCTTCAAGTGTACCAATGTTAAAAGTCGAGCATCTAGATAGAGTACCTAAAATAGTTTCACAACGTTATGTAAGGCCACCAAAGTCAGTACGTAAATATGGCCAAAAGAGAATAGAGACATCGGTCGAGCTCATTATCGATCAAACTGGCAAACCTTATGTTAAAAAAATCATCGACCCTGTATTTCCAGAAATGGTTGAAACAATCAGAACTTGGGTCCAACACGCCAAGTTTGAGGTACCCAAAAAGGAAGGAAAGGCTGTCCAAGCCGTTTATTTATATGGTATTAACTTCAATTATGGATAACAACATGAATCGGACGTTTACATTTTTCTTGCTCACTGCTTGCCTTTCATTCAGTGATTCAACAATAGCAAAAAGTTATCAATTAGAACTTGAGCCAGTCAAGTTTGTCATGCCGGCATACAGTGAACAGTACTCAGAAAGGGAAGTTACACTTAGACCTGAAGAGTATGAACTGGCGGAAAAACTTAGTGCTTTATTAGATAGAAAAGACTTTGCCCAAGTCAGTGACGAACTTGAAACTTTTTATAATGTAGAATTGAGCCCCGCACTTTTGATGATCAAAGCTCAGGTTTATTTCTCTCTAAAAGAATACGAAAAAGCACAAAAGTTATATCAATTTATCCTAAAAGCCAAACCTCAGTTAGTCAGAGCGCACGAGGACTTAGGACAGCTATACCTAATCAAAGAAAACTTTGAGCTCGCACGCTCTCACTTTGCTAAAGCTATCTCATTGGGGTCAGATAATGCAATGGTCCACGGCCAACTTGGGTATTTGAACTTACATCAACATGGTGCTTTCAGTGCACTTTACGCATATCAAAAAGCATATACTTTAGAGCCCAATAACGCTCAGTGGCAGCAAGGCTTAGTTACCTCGCTGGTCAAAGCAAAAATGTATCCTTCTGCACTGGCGATGCTGGAAGAATTGATTGCTAAAGACCCTAAAGCTCAACCTTACTGGCTAACAAAGGCTGCTATTCAATTAGACCAAAAGCAAAATGAACAAGCGCTAAAGACATTAGAGTATGCAACTTTGCTAGGGCCAATTTCCCATCAAAATACGCTTTTGATGATAAACCTACATTTTGAACAAAGCCAATATGATCGGGCAATTGAACTCTTAAAAGGAGTTGCTCAACAAGGTAAGCTAAAATTTGCAGATATCAATAATTACTTATATTGGCTAAATGACGCAAACAGATGGCAAGACAGCGAATGGTTGCTCAAACAATTCGATGATTCAAAGTCTTTAAGCAACGCCGAAAAAAGCACTCTATCCTACTCTCAGGCAAGGATATTAGAGGCAAAAAAACAACATAAAAAAGCTACAGATTTGTACAAAAATGCGCTCGAATTAAATGCAAATAATGCCAATGCTTTACTTAACTACGCTCAATTACTTTTGCAACAAAAGCGATTTATTAGCGCAGAGCAAATGTTCATTCGTGCAGAAGCGTTTGATAGCCATCGCTTACAAGCAATGCTAGGCCGAACTCAACTGTACATAAATACGGATGATCTACAGTCCGCTTATACTTTGTTGCTTGATGCTAAGAATAAGTTTCCTGAAACACCGGGAATTCAAAACAAAATAGAAGTACTCGCCAATATTGTAAACACTCAAAGTACCAACACATTATAAGGAGAATTCACATGAAAATAACCGGGACCATCATTGCCCTTTTTATGGTGATATTATCAGGATGCATATCAATCAAAAAAGAACTGGCTTATAGTAGCTGCACCAATGAGGATTGGAAAGCACTAGGCTACAAAGCTGCTCAATCAGGTACCAAAGTCAGAGCATTTGACGCAGTTAAAAAAGACTGTGGCACAGACCTAAATAGCAATGCACAAGACCTGTTTGTTGATGGATATAGTGATGGACTTATAGCCTATTGCACTTTTGAACAAGGCTATAAACATGGGACTGATGGTTTAGGCGCCTCTCATGTCTGTCATCAAGATGTAGGCGTAGATTATAAGAAAGGCTACACTGCTGGTAATCGAAAAAGGAAATCTATGGAATCTTTTATATCCAGAGAACAAAGAGAGCTTGATAATCATAATATTAGCCAAGGTGAAAGTAGAGAAGGACCGTTTTAGCACTCGGCGACAACTACTTACTTTTTATAAAGTTATGGCCTTTATAATACCTGCAGATAAACTTAGGCCTGCATATCTGCAGGTATTATAAAGGCCTGTAGACGGTGCATGAGAATTGCCTCTTTTAGTTTTGGTAACAAATGATGATTAATGCCCAACCTAACTTTTTTTCAGAACTGCTTTTACCCCAATTGCTCAACTAGTGACTCTATGAATTCCTTCGCCAAACACATCATTTACATAACCTAGTATCGTTATTACACCTTACCCTTAGTCCATCTCTATGAGATAATACCGTCTGGTCGTTTTCTTATTACTAGATTTTCGCATTTTGCATCTAATAGCATTTTACGGCCGTATACACACTTACAAGTTTTTTATACACACATTTATACACGCTTAAGTGATGTTGTAAGCGTGATGAACATATTTAGAAAAGCAGTATATTTTATATAAGCCAATGATTTTATGACAAATAATGACCAAATGAAGAATCAAAACAATAACGAAAACATCCCCACAATCTATTGGCACGATTATGAAACTTGGGGGGCAAGCCCTCAAAAAGACAGACCCAGTCAGTTTGCAGGTATCAGAACCGATTACGATTTAAACATTATTGGCGAGCCGCTGATTGAGTATTGCCAACCTGCACCAGATTATTTGCCACACCCAGAAGCTTGTTTGATCACCGGTATTACACCGCAACATGCACTGAAACACGGCTTGCCTGAAAGCGAGTTTATGGCAAAAATTCACGCCGAGTTTAGTAAAGCAAACACCTGTGTTGCGGGTTACAACAGCATTCGCTTTGATGATGAAGTAACGCGTTACAGCCTTTACCGTAATTTTTATGACCCTTATGAGCGCGAGTGGCAAAATGGGAATAGCCGTTGGGATATTATTGACTTAGTCAGAGCTTGTTATGCATTGCGTCCAGAAGGTATTGAATGGCCATTGAAAGAAGATGGCTCACCAAGCTTTCGACTAGAAGAACTCACCGTTGCAAATGGCATTGAACACAGTGCTGCACACGATGCCCTGAGCGATGTCACTGCAACCATTGCCCTTGCTAAATTAATTAAAGAAAAACAGCCAAAGCTTTATCAGTTTTTCTTTAACTTAAGAACCAAAAAGGCGCTCACTGACATTGTTGATGTGTTTAACATGCAACCTCTAGTGCATACCTCATCACGCATCCCCGCAACACAAGGCTGCACGACTTGGATTGCGCCAATGAGCTTTCACCCGGTTAATAAAAATGCCGTGGTGTGCTTTAATTTGACGCATGACCCCAGCGTGTTAGTTGATTTATCTGTTGAAGAGCTGCGCGAGCGACTCTATACCAAACACGCCGAACTTGAAGAGGGCATGTTGCCTGTTGGGCTAAAACTTGTACATTTAAACAAGTGCCCAATCATTGCCCCCGCGAAAACATTACTGCCAGAAAATGCAGCAAGGCTAGGTATTGATAGAGAGCAATGCTTGGAGCACTTAAAGTTTTTAAAAGCACACCCAGAATTGCGTGATAAAGTCTCTCAAGTATTTGCTGAGCAAGGCGACTTCAGTGATACAACCAACCCTGACTACCAGCTTTACAACGGCTTTATCAGTAAAGCAGACAAAGCCAAACTGGCAATTGTTCGCAATGCCTCCCCCGTTGAATTAGGCAGCTTAGCGCTCGAATTTGAAGATCCGAAATTCCATACTTTATTGTTTAGATATCGCGCGAGAAACTGGCCTGAAAGCCTATCTCAGTCTGAGTTGGACACATGGAGAAAGTATTGCCAAGGTAAGTTGATGCATGGTGAAGACAACCCTTCTATCAATGCGCAAGACTTCATGCTGACACTTGAAAACCTTGTCTATGAGCATGAAGGCAACGAGAAAAAAGTTACCATACTCAAAGCGCTTTATCACTACGCACAGAGCTTATAAAGAAAAAGAGGCTGTTGAAAAACAGCCTCTTTTACATTTATTTATAGGTGTGATTCATACACTGCGAGTGCTTGTTCTAAGTCTGCAATTAAGTCTTCAACATCTTCCAGACCGATATGCAAACGAATAATTGGTCCATGCTCCCAGCCCGTGGTTGTTCTTAACGCGGCCATTGAGCGATTCGCTGTCACTAAGCTCTCAAACCCACCCCAGGAAAAGCCCATTTTGAAGTGATGCAAACTATCTAAGAAGCGATTAATGGCTTTTTGATTCCCATCTTTCATTACAAATGAAAACAAGCCATTACTACCATCAAAGTCGCGCATAAAGTGTTCATGACCAGGGTTTGAAGGCAATGCAGGATGGCGAACATGATCTACAAGTGGATGCTGTGCCACCCACTTTGCAACCTCTAGTGCGCTCTTCTCATGCTGCTGCAAACGCACAGGCATCGTGCGTAGGCCTCGCAGTGCAAGGTATGCATCATCTGCTGAGGTGCACTGACCTAACAAGTAAGAGTTTTCTCTAAGTACAGGCCAATATTCTTCATTAGCAACCGCCACCCCCATCATCACATCAGAATGACCAACAATATATTTAGTCGCAGCTTGAATACTGATATCAACACCATGGTCAAGTGGACGATAATGCCAGCCATTACCATATGTGTTATCTAACATGGTCATTAAACCATGTGCTTTGGCTTCTTTAACCAGTGCTGGGACATCTTGCACTTCCATGGTAATTGAGCCCGGTGATTCTAAAAACAGCACCTTGGTATTGTCTTGAATAAGCGCTTTAATACCCGCACCAATCATAGGATCATAATAGGTTGTGGTGATCCCAAGGCCAGCTAAAATCTTGTCACATAAGTCACGAGTTGGCTCATAAGCAGTGTCTACCATCAATAGGTGATCACCTGCTTTTAAAAATGACAGTAAGCTTTGGCTAATGGCCGCTGCACCGCTTGGATACAAAGCGCACCCTGCACCATTTTCTAATTCAGTAATGGCATCTTGCAGAGCATAATGCGTGTTTGTGCCTCGGCGACCATAAAATAAAGTGCGATTGCCGCGCTCTTTAATCGCTTCATGCATATCCGCGACAGAATCAAAAACAACAGTCGATGCACGTTGCACAACCGGGTTCACGGTTCCTTGAGTATATTGAGATTTTCGGCCTGCACTGGCTAATCTGGTATTTTTTTTCATTCGTTACTCTTTTTCTGGAAGTTGACGCCAATGTTCAACTAAAAAACGTGATATTGAGTCAGGTCTAGTCAATTTAAAACCGGGTGCTTCATCGCCCCATTGACCAAAAGTATCAAGGTCGGCTCTTGAGAACCAATGTGCTTGCTCTAGTTCATCCTGCTCAACAAAAATATCTGTGGTCTTGGCAGTTGCGATAAAACCCAGCATCAATGACGATGGGAAAGGCCATGGCTGAGACGCCAAGTATTGTACATCGTCTACAATAACACCCGCCTCTTCTTCTACTTCTCTGGCGACGGCTTGCTCTAATGTTTCACCTGGATCAACAAACCCTGCAAGCGTTGAATATACCCCTTCTGGCCAAGCCTCTTGACGACCTAACAAGCAACGTTCTACGCCATCTTTAAATCTATGCGTGACCAGCATGATCACAGCAGGGTCAGTTCTTGGGAATGTCATATGCTTGCACGCTTTATTTGTACATAGCCTTGCGTGACCCGCTTCGACAGGGATATTTTTGTGACCGCACCGGCCGCAATAGCAATGAGTTTTATGCCAATAACTTAACCCACGTGCTAACACCCCAACAGAGCCACTCACGCGTTCAAGCTTAGGACCTACTTTTCTCATGTCAGCAAAGCGATACTGCCCATCGCTATGGTCTTCTGTACAAACATCTAGTTGTTTTTGTAACTCGCTTAAATCAATGCTGGACACATCTAAAGCAAAATAGGAAAACTGATCATCTTTACCTAAAAAGATGGCATCCCGCCTATCAAGGTGTTCTATTTGTGACTGCTGAATAAAGGCCAACTCGGTTAGGTCGGCTGAGAATAGATTTTGATCATGATGGATGAGCAACCAACGGCTTTTCTCTCCATATTGAGTTAAAAGCCAGTTTTTATCTTTACGCTGAGCTGACGCTCTATCTAGCGTCATTTGTGTATAGTACAACAAGCACTTTGTCCTTTAATGTGGGTTACCTAATCAAAGCAGAAGCCCATTCTTGATTAAATTACTAAGTCCTGCGCTACAAAAAAGCATATTAAGTGCAGCCAAGCAGTCATTATTTAATCAAAGAAAACACGACTATTAATGTACAAAAACTAATTTTAGTTTCTATGCTGTCACGCTAACAATAGTCACGTTGTTTGCCAAGTATTTAGGCAAAAAAAAAGCCCTTTCGGGCTTTAAACTACAGTGTGAATTCACACTACAGAGAGGCAAGGTGTGCTTGAAGCTTTTGGTTTTCAGCTTCGATGTGTTTGTAAAACTCAATATTGTCCAACTTGCTGGCCGCAGCTTCGTCAATTACAATAACCGCATCACGGTGCAATTGCAGTGCTGATGCAGGACAAGACGCCGTTAATGGGCCTTCTACTGTTGCTCTGATTGCTTCAGCTTTGTTTTCGCCAGTCGCTAATAACACAACTTTTTTAGCATCTAAGATTGTACCTATACCCATGGTGATTGATAGGTGCGGTTGGTACTCATCTGGACCAAAGAAACGTGCATTATCATCAATCGTTTCTTTGGTTAGAGTTTTAACACGCGTTCTTGAGGTCAAACCTGAAGACGGCTCATTAAAACCAATGTGTCCGTTACGACCAATACCTAGCAATTGAACATCGATGCCACCAGCAGCAGCGATATGCGCTTCGTACTCTTGGCATGCTTCAACTGGGTTTTTAGCATTACCCGGTGGTACATGAGTATGGTCTTTGTTGATATCAACATGATTGAACAATTGCTCGTTCATGAAGAAGCGGTAACTTTGTGGGTGTGTGCCCTCTAAACCTAAATATTCGTCTAGGTTAAACGTAATCGCATCTTTAAAGCTGATATCGCCCTGTTTGTTCTTCTCGATAAGGTTTTGATACAAAGCAACAGGTGTCGATCCTGTTGCTAAACCCAACACCGACTCTGCTTTGCGATTTAATTGTTTTTCAAATATATCTGCACCATAAGCAGCGACTTCAGCAGCATTTTTTAAAATTACTATTTGCATGATATTAAAGCTCGTTGTTGAGTTTGAAATAAGAAAAATGGGATCTGAACCCTGCTTCGCGTGCAATCAAAACAAGGTCAGATCTAAACCTAATTGGGATACACTGTATTAGGTTATTACCATTATGACAACGCTGTCATTATTATCAGAAAAAAAGCCTTTGTAAAGTAAAAGTGAAGAAAAATTTGTATTTTTTTTGAGCCAATAAAAAAACGGCCATCAAAAGATGGCCGTTTTCTCAATATTTTACGTGTTAAACGCTGACAAATATTTTGCGTTTATACATCCAGTGAAGAACCAGTAATTGCACGAGTAGCAGCGCGATAACAGCAAACAGAGGCTGCCAATCAGGCCCCACCGCATTGATAAAGCCACCAAACACACTCTTACTGACAAATTCCCAATTCACCAAGCTCGATGCTAAATAAATAATGATCGAGTTAGCCCCGATGATCACAAATGGATACGCAAACCTTTGACCATTCAAAATATCCACCAAGGCGAAAAATACTGCGAGTAAAATCGCACTCCAGCCAACAGTTACAAGCACGAAAGAGCTTGTCCATAACTCTTTGTTCACTGGGAATTGTAAATGCCACAACCAACCAAGAGCAACACTCAAGGCACCTGCACCAAATAACCATCCTGCTGTTTTCCACTGCCCAAGCTTATCTGCACGTGCTATCAACTGCCCTGCAAACACCCCGGCTATCGCATTCACAATGGCTGGCACACTCGACAGTATCCCTTCAGGATCTACCGGTCTATTTTGATAAGTAATACCTGGTAGTAAGTTTTGATCAAACCAAGCATTCCAACTATGCGTACCTGGTGCGGCTAATTGACCAGCACTGCCACCTGGGACTGGGATAAAGTTCAGTAGTACCCAATACCCAACTAAAATACCACCAGCGACAATACCCGTCGTTCTGAGGCTGGTATGCCAGACCAACATGGCACAGAAGAACCACGCGATGGCAATCCGACCGAGTACACTACTATATCTAATTTCATCAAGCGCTAAAGGAATGCCTGTACCCCAGCCGTGGTTGTACATAATGCCTAAGCCACACAGTAGAAACAGACGCTTCACTGCTTTTTGATAATAAGGCTTGCGCTCATTTAGAGGTAAATGGTCAATGCGCTTTGGGCTCAAGCCCATGGCAACACCAGATAGAAATATAAATAGAGGAAATATTAGGTCGTAAAATGTAAACCCATGCCAAGGACTATGCACAGTATGTGCTTCAAATAGTTTCCAACCTTGCCACCCAGTCAACACGAACAGTGCCGCGAAAATAGATTGGCCGCCTAGGATCCAAAACATGTCCATGCCACGCAGTGCATCCAATGAAGCCAATCGTTGTTTTTTATTCGTCATCAATACCTTTCCTGTAAAAACAAAAAATCCCCGCTAAACTGCAGCGGGGTTTTTTACCCAGGGAACTTTAAATTTCTTTTCCGCCAATGAAGTTACTCAGAACTTCTTGACTGTTGTTTAATACTACAAAGTCTGCATCAGCCCCTTCTAAAAGGTGGCCTTTGTCAGATAACCCTAAGTATTGAGCAGGATATAGTGAGGCCATTCTCAGTGCCTCAGTCAATGTCACATCAAGTGTGTTAACTGTGTTCCTAACCGCGCTTGCCATATCAAGTACACTGCCCGCCAACTCACCCGTTGTTGAATTCAATCTATCACCCGTTCTAATGACCTTTCGACCATCAAAAAAGTCGAATTCCATATCATTAGTGCCAACAGGAGGCATTGCATCCGTCACCAACATGATTTTACCACGTTGCTTTGAGCGAATAGCAAGCTTTGCAGATGCAGGGTGTACATGGTGACCGTCAACAATAAGACCACACCACGAATTATCTTCCCAAAGCGCAGCGCCAACAACGCCCGGCTCTCTTGATGTGTAAGCCGACATTGCATTGAATAAATGCGTAAAGCCATCAACACCAATTTCAAGTGCAGCCATGGTAGTTTCATAATCTGCATTTGAATGGCCGACACTCACTTTAACACCCAAGTCAATTAAGCGTTTTATGTCTGCAAGCGGTACCGTTTCCGGTGCCAATGTTACCATTTTTATACCAAGATCTTGTCTCGCATAAATTGCAAATTCTTCTTCAGAAATTGGCCTGATATATTGCTCGCTGTGAGTTCCTTTTTTAGGGTGCGATAAGTGCGGCCCTTCAAAGTGAATTCCTACTACTCCAGGTTCACCTTGTGCAATTGCTTGAGCTGTTGCATCAGCAGCACGTGCCATCACCTCTACTTTATCTGTGATAAGGGTAGGCATCAGCGCAGTCGAACCATACTTAGCATGCGCTGTAACAATGGTTCTCAAACATTCAACTGTTTGTTCTGCATTAAAAAAGCCACCACCGCCACCATTCACTTGAACATCAATCAAGCCTGGAGCCACTAACCCTTCTAGAATTTCAGCTTTTTCTTCACAGCTTTCGGTCGCAAAGGAAATTTTTCCATCAACAACCAAAAACTCAACATTATTTTTTAATTTGTGCCCATCAAAAAATTGATTCGCCAAATATTTTTTCATTCTCATACCGCCTTTTCAGACTGCTGCTCGACACTTTGGATTGCAAAGAAAATTGCGCCCATCTCTGGTGGCTGTTTTGGAGATTCAACAATCTTTGCAATTTCAGGGTCAAGCCACTTACGTAATGGTTCGGATAATCCACCGATCATAGATAATCGTGGTGGGTTATTTTCCATCAATCGATGCGCCAATTTACTAATGTAATCAGCACCATCTCTCACAATACTCAATGCAACTTCATCGTTATCTTCAGCAGCAGCAAGAACAAACCTTGCTAATTGTGCGTAACTACTCGATGGTTTACCGGCCATTTGTTCAGCAATACCCATAGCAGTTGTGGTATTAAAGTGCTGCTTGAGCGTGTCACTTAGTGCGGTTGTTGGACCAAGCTTGTCAATAGAAAGCAGTGCCGCTTTAACAGCTTCAAGTCCCATCCATGCGCCGCTGCCCATGTCACCTTGTGCAAAACCATGACCACCATAATTAACGGAGACACCATCAACCATTGCAAAACCACATGAGCCCGTACCAGTGATAATTACAGCCCCATCCCCACCTTCATGTGCGCCAATACAAGCAGTATGAAGATCGGTAGTTAAAAACATCTGCTTAAATGGGTGATCCCATCGCATTATTTTTTCATGTAGTGCGGGCAAATTAACGCCTGCTAAGCCAAGACCAGCATAGAGATTATGAACTGCTTCAATTCTTAGTCCTGCATCCTGCAGTGCCAGTTGAGTCGATACCATTATCGATTCAATGGTTCTTTCAAAACCATGAAGAGGATTAGCAGGCCCACCGAGACCAGTTCCCAAAACGCCGTTTTTAATTGAGTAGATGGTGGCTCGGCATTTTGTACCGCCCCCATCAATACCTATATACAACTGGTCTTGTTCAACCTGTTTAGCCATCATTAAGCGACCCCTAAAAAATAAGATATGAACGCGAATTGTTCCGCGACACAGTATTCAGTCATGTTGATTTGATGTTACACAATAAATGACAGCGTTGTCATTAAGTTTTTTATTATTTTTTCTCAGTTTGAGAAATTTTAATATTGCACACTTTGAACTAATTGTCAGGAAAAATTCAAAAAACAGCCATATTCAGATACAAAAAAACGGCCTAAAAAAGACCGTTTTTATTTTTTAAATCAGATAATTACTTAACGCCCAATTCTCTTAGGCGTTCTTGCAAATATGAGTCTGCAGTATAACGCTCTGATAGTACAACCTCTGGTTTAGGGTGTAAAAACAGCGGTAATGAAATTCGAGATTTATCACTCGCTTTACCCGTAGGGTTGATCACTCGGTGAATTGTAGATGGGAAGTAACCACCTGATGCTTCTTGCAACATATCACCAATGTTGATGATCAATGAACCAAAATCACATGGTACATCTAACCAGCTGCCGTCACCTCTTTGAACTTGTAATCCAGGTTCATTTGAAGCTGGTAATACAGTCAGTAGGTTAATGTCACCATGTGCTGCTGCACGAATTGCGCCAGGCTCTTCGTCTCCAGTCATTGGTGGGTAGTGTAAAACGCGTAATAGCGTTTGGTCTGAGTCTTTGATCATATCTTTAAGATCGATCGAAAACTTAGCACGTACATCTTCAGGCGCTTCCGCTTGAACCCAGCTTAATAGCTCAGCTGCAAACTCGTTCGCAAGGCGGTAGTATTCTCTGATTTCAGCTTCAAGCTGAGCAGGAACGCGACCTTTTGGATAAACGTGAAAATATTCCTTAATATCTTTTACAGTAAAGCCTTTAGCGACTTCTGAAACTTCCGGTGGGAAATAGCCGTCTTGAGTGTCCTTGTCAAATAGGAAGTCGTGCTTTTCTTCTGTGTAGAAGAACTCTTGCCAGTTTTTATAAATAGACTCTACAAGCTCTTTCGGAATTGGGTGGTTTTTAAGTACACCAAAACCTGTGTTACGAAGAGACTCAACAAATTCTTTTGCTGCTGTAGATGACTTATAGTCAACTGTAGGTAGCTGTTGCATAATGGTTCCACCAATTTTTTTGCGTGACTTCAATTCAAAACATTAATCATAAGAATTATTTATAATTAATACTCGAACAAAGATATAATATCTTTGCCCGCGAGCTTAGTGAAATAAAGCCTCTCACATAAGGACTTATGTCCTCATTGATAGTGATAATTCTCTTAGCTTGATTCAGATCAACCTGAATTTATTGGAATTTCAATCTGCCACTCCAAGCCCCTCCCATCCTCACTCAGGTGATAATTACCATTCAGGGCACTGTCAATTAAATTGGCCGTAACGGACGCACTTAACCCGACATGACCACTATTACCACGCTTGGTGGTAATGAAAGGCTTGAGCAATTCATCAATCGTGATACCTTGCAACCCATGGCCATGATCATAATACAAAAAGCAAATATGCTGCCCCTTTATTGATACTTCGATGGTAAGTGCCTTGCCTTCAACTAAGTCTGCATGCGCCAAAGAGTTATCTAATAGACTATCAAATACACTCAACAATATGTCTCTATCCGCTACAAAGTTCATATCTAGCGCACTTATTTCAAGCATAACGCCTTTTTTTGACCAAGCGCTTTTTAGATCGTTTAAGAAGGAAATGGTGTTTAACGGTTCAGGTGAAGTCGGCCTTTCAATTTGCGCAATATCTTTCAGAACTTTTACGAATTTAGCTACACGCTGAAGATTACGCTCACACAAAGCAACACCTTGCTTTGACTCCTCTAATCCATCTTTAAGCTGCTCAGCACTGAGCGTTTGGTTATCAAATGACTCGATTAACTGAGTCAATACACCATCAAAGTGCGTCGATGCCGTGATTGCGGCACCTAAAGGTGTATTAATTTCGTGGGCAATGCCCACCACCATTTGATTCATGACTTGAGATAGCTGCTGCCTTACAGCTAACTTATTGGCTTCTATTAACTTAAGCTGGGTATTTACTCTAGCAAGTACCTCTGCTGGTTTGAAAGGTTTAGTAATGTAGTCAACTCCGCCAACTTCCAACGCTTCAACAATCTGATCTGTTTCTCGCTCTGCGCTGACAAAAATAACTGGGATATGAGTTGTATCTGATGATTGCTTGAGCAATTTACATAATTCCAATCCATCCATATTTGGCATATTAATGTCAGAAATAATTAATTCAGGTAAATGTGCTTGAGCGATTGTCATTGCTACTTCACCACTAATGGCGGCATACACTTTGTGGCCTTCATTACGTAATATCAATTGAAGTATTTGTAAGTTCTCAGCAATGTCATCAACAATGAGAATATCTGCCATCTTTACCACCTTCTTAATTTAACTTGTTCCCTCAGCCAAAGCACTGCGCTTGTTAATTACGAGAGCACGACTATGGTTAATATTAGTCAAGTTTCGGAAAGTAAGTTATGTCAATAAAAACAATGTTCCATTCGTTTTTCGTACTACTCCCCGCTCTTCTTATTATCAGCCTCATAGTGATGTCTAATTGGGAAAACGAAATGGGATCTCATGAGCAGCATATTGAGCAGCTCAATGAGCAATTTGAAGTGTTAAATAAGCTCAACACGATGAACCTTTCCCTGTTTTTTAACATCAATCGCTACCTAAATAGCGCATTAAGCGAACAAACATTTATATCAATTAAACAGCAGCTCATTAGCTCAAAAGTATCATTAGACGCGCTACAGTCAAAAATAGCGAATTACCCAGAACAAAGTGATTTAATATCAGCATTCAATGCCTATGTCGTCATGCAGTCTGTATATGAAGCGTTCGACACAACAAAAGCTAGCGCCCAAAACACCGCGTTACTTGAAGTCCACCAGCAAACAACAAGGGCCATAAATACGGCTCTAACGTCGACTAAAAAACAGCTACAAAATGCCAAACAACAACTGCACGACGGTAGTAGTAACCTTTTATTTTATCTTTGGGTGAGCTTAATCTCCTTATTGCTATTCGCACTTTTCATTTTTTATTACTTAAACAAACGTTTGATAACGCCTTTCACATTACTTCATCGCGCATTTTGCATAGACAAAAATTATAACGGTCGCAGTATCTCCTTGCCGGCAGAGCTTAGCGGTGAAGTAGCAGATATTGTGCAAGCGGTTTCCAAAACCTACCAAAAGCTCGATGAACGTGCTGATACGGCAAAAATAAGACATGCATTCAGTGAAGATATTCGTCATTGTAATTCTCCCAATCAAATGAGAACCGTTGCGGCAAACTTTCTTGCTGAGCATTTTTATAGTCCCAGCGTAGCCATATATCGATATGAAGATGACCACTTTATTCAGCAGTCCTTAGTTGGTTTTGCTGCATATTTTGACGAACACTCAATTCAAGTAAAAAAGCTCGTCTCAGACCAAACTGCGCAAGCTTTTATCAGTGACGGACAAAACGCAGTATTGCACAAAGACGGCTTAACACTTGAAGTACACACTATTTTATATATCCCTTTGGTCATCAACGAAGAACTTTCAGGCGCCGTCGTTATTACATTCACAAGCCCGCCAAAAGAGGTGCAAAATCAATGTTTAAAACTTTTATGTGAAGACTTAAGTATTCAGTTACGACTCAGTGAGAACAGCCAAAAGCAAGTAGAGGCAGAAAATGCACTGGCAGCCCATTTAGAATTAACCCTTCATATTATTAACGCCATTCCTAATCCTACTTATTATCGAGACAAAAAAGGAATTTTTATGGGGGTTAACAGAGCTTTTCTAGCTTTTATTGATAAATTTGAAGTCGAAGTCACAGACTCTCATTTAAATGATGTTTTTGACCAGCGAACTGCGACTTATCTAGATGCAAAATCACAGCGCACGATTGAAGAAAAAGACGCACACTCCTTTGCGCTTGCAATGGAAAACAGTCTTAATGAACACAGAGAATTAGTAGTATATGAGGCGCCATTTTTCGACAGTGCGGGTGAAGTAGGCGGTGTTGTTGGCACCTTTTTAGATGTTACTGAGCGTAATGAATTAGAGCGACAAATGCTCACTGCAAAAGAAGAAGCAGACAAAAACGCGCAAATTAAAGGCGAGTTTTTAGCGAATATGAGCCATGAGATCCGCTCCCCAATGAACGCCATTATCGGTATGGCGCATTTAGCGATTAATTCAAACCTAAATCCGAAGCAACTCGGCTATGTTACAAAAATCGATTATGCAGCAAAACAACTACTTAAACTGATCAATGACATTTTAGATTTCTCTAAAATTGAGGCTGGCAAAGTTGAAATCGAGCATATTCCATATGAATTAGATAAAGTTCTCGATAATGTCACCACCATAGTTGGTCTTAAGGCGCAAGAAAAGCAGCTCGACCTAGTATTTAATGTGCCAACAGACATGCCTAACAACTTTATTGGCGATCCGCTGAGACTCTCACAAATTCTCATTAATTTGGCTGGAAATGCAGTTAAATTTACCGAAACAGGCGGTGTGACCTTAACGATTACTCTTTTAGATATGCAATCAGATCAAGTGAAATTAACTTTTTCAGTGAAAGACACTGGGATTGGTATGAGTGCAGAGCAACAAACAAAGCTCTTTCAATCCTTTTCTCAGGCCGATACATCCACCACGCGAAAATACGGCGGTACTGGACTCGGACTAACGATTTCTCAACAATTAGTGAAGCTATTGGGCGGAGAAATTTTCGTTGAAAGTGAACTTGGTTGTGGCTCACAGTTTTATTTTACCTTACCAATGGAGATCAACAATTACGCCTCAAAATCCGTTGAAAAGTCGCATACCTTCAGTGGTAAAAAAGCCTGTGTTATTGATGATAATGAAGATGCACGAGATATATTAGAAACCATGCTCGAATCGCTAGGGTTTGAAGTGACGTTATATGAGAGCGGTAAACATTTTATAGACAAGTTAAGTCCTTCGACCAGTCGCTACGACATTATGTTCGTGGACTGGCATATGCCCAACATCAATGGCATAGATACCATCGAGTACTTAAAACAAAGCGGCTTACAAAATTACTTTGTATTAGTTACCGCTCATGGCCATGAGGTTGGCTTTAAAGAGGCGCATCAAAGCATGATAGATAGCATGCTCTTCAAGCCTTTTAACCCTTCAAGTTTGCTTGACTGTTTACAGGAGTGCTTTGGCGCAAGCACAGTAAGCCAAGCAACGAAAAAGCCTGTTGATAATCAACAAGCGCTTAAAGACTTAAAAATACTGGTTGCTGAAGATCAGCCAGTGAATCAAGAAATTGCGGTAGAGATTTTAAGCTTTCATGGCGCACAGGTCAGCGTCGCGTGTAATGGAGAGATGGCACTCAAAGCAGTACAAGATAATCAATTTGATATCGTGCTTATGGATATGCAAATGCCAGTTATGGACGGCGTAGAGGCAACAAAAGAAATCCGCCAATCAATCCCTAATACCCACCTTCCTATTTTAGCAATGACAGCAAATGCAATGGGCCCGGATATTCAATTATGTCTAGATGCAGGTATGAATGGCCATGTCGCTAAACCGATAGATGTGGACGGCCTTATTAGCTCAATTCTTGAAGCACTTACCCTGCAAACATCAAACACGCCAGAGATTGAGGTTGAAGATATACCCGAACATTCTGAAAAAGACATAGATATTGTTTTAACCGGTATCAATATTGAAGAAGGCGTAGAGCGAGCTGCAAATAACGAAGCCATTTATTTTAAGCTTTTAAACAAGTTTATTTCTCAACAAGTCGAAGAAGTCATCAACCTACAACAATCAATTAGTATGGGAAACATGGAACTTGCATTGGATATACTCCACGCTATGAAGGGGGCTGGCGCAAACCTGTCCATGGATTACTTCTCTGAGGTGGCTGCGGATATAGAAGAGCAAGTAAAAGCCGATAATATCGACTTAGCACTGCTCGAAACCCTGGCTGACTATATCAGCGATACAAAAAATAAAGCCACCTTACTACTTCACCGAAGTCACTCTCCGAGCAAGCAAACACAATCATTTTCAATCGGTGAATTTGCTCAGGCATTAAAAGAATATGACTCAAAAGCGACGGATATGGTTGAGCAACTTGAAGCCAACGAAGCGCTAGATGACAAAACAATTAAAGAACTAAAAGTGATGATATCTAGGTTTGAATTCTCAGAGGCATATAACCTATTGCAAAATACGGTGGGTGAGTTAGAAAGCGAATAAAACATCATGCAGCTTATTTTTTGCTGCATGATGCATAAAACCTAGAAGGTTATAAGCCTAATTCTGCCATAAAGTCATCATCAGCAGCATCTTCTTGTGGCTCAGCTGGTTTTGCAGCCTTCGCTTTTGCAGATGAAGAAGTCTGGTTTGCAATAATATCGTCCGGGTCTACTGCTTCGGCAATATCAAAATCATGAAGCTTAATAAACTCAGTCTTATCCATTGCTAGCTCAAGGTAGAATATATTCTGCCCTTGCGTCGTGAATGTGACTCGTCTTGCTTGTGGTCTGTCCATGGTTGTATCAACCGAGATTTGCACCTGCTTATTAATTGCCATCATTTTCGGCTGGTTTTGCGTAATTGAGGTATGTAATTGCTCTCTTACTTTGCCTGTAAAATCACCAACAATTTGGTTCATCAATTCACCCATCACATTTGATACATCGTCAGATAAGTGGCTTTGTGCAATTTCACTCTCCGGCATGCCCATGTTGCGCATGTAATCTTGGTAAATTTCCATCGCTGACTGAGCTGTAAAGTTAGTCACAACCAGTCCTGTAAACCCGCCATCGAACAACACAAAACAGCCGATATCCGGTCGCATACAGGTACGCGTGATCTTTTGAACCATCGCCGAATATGAAATTTGGTTTCCACTCGCTGATGAAAGCACTTCAGTCACTGAGTGACACAAGGTTGATAGGATATCTTCTGTACTGACAACTTTATTTTTCGCCATTTTTTATCTCATTTTTTACTTCTTATGACTAATAGTAGCCAAGCTACTCAATTTATCACTGACTATCCAGTATAAAATGCTAAAATAGCGAGATTATTTTTGTATGAGAGTAGTATTGTGACTGGCAAAGACAGTATTTATGCCGCAGAGCAAGAAGTAAAAGACTTTACATTTGACGCAAATGTCGTCGAAGTGTTCCCAGACATGATCCAAAGATCAGTACCCGGATACGCCACGATGGTCAGTACGATGGGTAAGCTTGCGGGTCAGTTTGCGCAAAGTAATTCAAATTTGTATGACTTAGGGTGCTCTTTGGGCGCTGTGACGCTTAGTATGCGTCGTAACATAGACAAAGAGAACTGCCAGATAATCGCCATTGATAACTCTGCGCCTATGGTTGAACGCTGTAAGCTACACCTCAAAGGCTTTAAATCAGAAGTGCCTGTTAATGTTCAACTGGGTGACATTAATGACATTCAAATTGAAAATGCCAGTGTAGTTGCAATGAACTTCACGCTGCAGTTCATCCCGCAAGATCAAAGACAAGCTGTACTTGAAAAAATCTATGCAGGCTTAAAGCCCGGTGGTGTTTTGCTTTTATCAGAAAAGATCAAAGGCGAAAACGATATCAAAGATAACTTGTTGATTGACCTGCACCATGATTTCAAACGCCAAAATGGCTATTCAGAATTAGAGATAAGCCAAAAAAGAACCGCAATTGAAAACATCATGCGTACTGATGCCCTTAGCACTCATAGAGAAAGGCTGAGCAATGTCGGTTTTTCAAACACGCAAGTGTGGTATCAGTGCTTTAACTTTTGCTCAATGGTCGCAATAAAATAACGAGGATATTATGAATACTTGGTTTAATGACTTTTACGCAGCCATTGCTAAAAACCAGCTCAGTCATTGGTTAGATACTTTGCCTGCCCAGTTAACACACTGGCAAAAAGAAGCACAACATGGTGATTGGCCAAAGTGGGAAAAGGTCCTTAAAAACTTACCTGAGTCAAGGACAACACACATCAACACAAAGGATCGTGTCGAGTTTGGCTTAAGCGATGAGCTTTCAGAAGGCCATACAAAGCAGCTTACCCATTTATTAAAGCGTATGATGCCATGGCGAAAAGGTCCCTTCCATATCCACGGCATTCACATTGACACTGAATGGCGAAGTGATTGGAAGTGGGACAGACTATTGCCACACATTAGTGACCTGCACGGTAGAACCGTTTTAGATATTGGCTGTGGCTCTGGTTATCACTTATGGCGTATGAAAGGCGCTGGTGCAGACTTTGTAGTCGGTATTGACCCATCAGATCTGTTTTTAAGTCAATTCCAAGCGGTTAAACACTTTAATCAAGATCCAAATGTACATTTACTGCCATTAGGCGTAGAGCAGTTACCCGAACTAAAAGCATTTGACACGGTATTTTCTATGGGGGTGCTTTATCACAGACGCTCACCGATAGACTTTTTAAGTCAATTGCGTGCACAACTGCGTAAAGGTGGCGAGCTTGTACTTGAAACCTTAGTAATAGAAGGCGATGTAAATACAGTGCTAGTACCGACTGATCGCTATGCCAAAATGCGTAATGTCTGGTATATCCCAAGCTGTGATGCACTCAAGCTGTGGTTAGAACGCGTTGGCTTTAAGAACGTTCGTGTTGTTAACAAAGACACCACTTCATTAGATGAACAGCGCAAGACTGAATGGATGGAAACTGAGTCACTTGCAGATTTCTTAGACCCACTAGACCCAAGCAAAACAATTGAGGGTTACCCTGCTCCACTGCGCGCAATATTCATTGCTGAAGCATAATCTTGCTAAGTTATCGAGATTAAAAAAGCCGCTCAATTGAGCGGCTTTTTTTATTTATCCAGCAGGATAAATGTAGCTTGATTGAAGACCTAGTGGAATACTCAAACCCCAATAAGCCAACAAGAAAATACTCCAACCGATTAAGAAGGCGATTGAGTATGGGATCATCAGTGCTATCAAAGTACCGATACCTGTGTTCTTCACATACTTTTGACAATAAACCACAACAAGCGGGAAATATGGCATAAGCGGTGTGATAATATTCGAGCTCGAATCACCTACACGATAAGCGGCTTGCGTCAAATCAGGTGATAGACCAAGTTGCATCAGCATTGGAACAAAGATAGGACCTAGCAACGCCCACTTAGCAGAGCTGGAACCAACAAATAAGTTCACAAACGCAGTCAAGAAAATAATCCCTACTACAGTGACTGAACTTGGTAATGCGAGCGCTTTAAGTACCTCTGCACCTTCAATGGCAAGTAATGCACCCAAATTAGATTGGCTGAATGCACTGATAAATAGCGCACAGAAGAATGCCATTACAATATAGTAAGCCATGCTGCCCATTGACTTACTCATGGCATCAATCATGTCTTTAGATGATTTAAAAGTACCAACCAAGAAGCCATACACTGCACCAGGTACCCAAAACAGCAAGAAAATAAGCGGTACAATAGATTGCATAAGCGGCGCTGTAAATTCAGTCAGCGAGCCGTTTGGACTACGTAGTGCTGAATCTTCACCACTTGCAGCGTAAACCAATAAAGCAATACCTGATAGCATCACACCAGATGCAGCTAAAAATGCTCTTTTTTCTTTTGCGTTCACTTCATCAAAAGAAGGTAAGCTGTTTGTATCACCATCGATCTCTGTATTTTTAAGACGAGGCTCGATAATTTTGTCCGTGATGTACCAACCAAGAAGGATAATGAACAAGCTAGAAGCTGAGGTGAAGAACCAGTTGTTCAGCGGGTTAATTGCAATCTCAGGATCGATAATATGCGCTGCGCTTTGTGTAAAGCTCTGCAGTAACGGGTCGATACCTGATGGGATGAAGTTAGCGCTAAATCCACCACTTACACCTGCGAACGCTGCTGCAATACCTGCAAGTGGGTGACGGCCCATGGCATAGAAAATGACACCTGCCAATGGAATAACCAAGACATAACCTGCATCCGTTGCTGTGTGGCTCACAATCGCAATTAAAATGATTGATGGTGTCAATAATGCTTGAGGTGTGCGCTTTAGCATGAGTTTCAAGCCCGTGTTAATGTAACCAGAGTGCTCAGCAACACCAACACCTAACATCGCTACCAATACAACACCTAAAGGTGCAAATCCTGTGAACGTCTTAACCATATTGGCTAAGAAACTGGCGAGTGAATCACCGCTTAGTAGGTTATGAACAACGATAGCTTCACCAGTACGTGGGTCTATCGCATCAAAAGTCGTGCTTGAAAAAATCCAAGAAAGGAACCATATCAGCAGCATCGCTGACAAGAAAATAATAGCAGGATCAGGGAGTTTATTCCCCACACGTTCGATCCCGTTAAGAAAACGTGCAACTGCCCCACTCGGCGCTGCCGCTTCTGGTGATTGACTCATAATTATTCCCAAACAGTAAAATTATCTAACCTTAACTTAACAAAGCGAATGAAAGCAATAAAACGTCCCTGAATTACCAACTGGTTGATTACTTTACAGGCAAAAAATACAAATTTAATACCATCAGCACAAAATTTAGCAGGTACTACTATACTCATCTAACGTCAGTGCAATCACCTAAATTTGATGTTTAGCATCGAGATGGAAGAACTATGATAGAAATAGACAATGTTGTTCTTAATGATGTAGAAAAAGGTTTTTCCCTTCCACCGAAACCAGAATTACTTACTCACTTACATGAACTTCTACAATCAAGCGAGCCAGAGCTTGGCCAAATTGCAGATCTTATTGCCACAGACGTGGCGACTTCTGCGGCCGTATTAAAAGTGATTAACTCCTCATCATATGGTTTTTCACGGACAATCACTGATATCCGTCAAGCAGTAATGTTTCTCGGTTTAAACAGTGTGACTCACCTTGTTACAGGTTTTTTACTAAAACAAGCATTTGATCAATCTCGGTGCTGTATAAGCTTGGAAAGATTTTGGGACACTGCAAACGAGATATCTGAAGTCGCGATGATTATTGGCCGCAAAATTCCAGTGAAAATCCCATTAGAAAGTTTGCATATGCTTGGGCTCTTTCATGATGCAGGCATTCCTGCTATGGCATTAAAATTTGATGATTATGCCAATGTGCTTTCTTGCGCTAACAGCAACTATGATATGTTACTCATAGAACAAGAAGAAGCCATATACAACACCAATCACGCAACCATTGGGTATTTTCTTGCTAATAGCTGGAATCTGCCCAAGCCCATCTGCAAGCTCATACTGAGACACCATGATATGGAGTTTTTTAAAGAAAACCACGACATAGAACACGCCTGTACCATGGCAACGCTAAAAATGGCAGAGCACTTGGTGCAAGTAAATAAACGTTTTGTCTCAGTACCAGACTGGGCATATATAAAAACAGATGTGCTTCATGTTTTAGAGCTAGATGAAGACGCCTATCAAGACATAAAAGATGACGTAGAAGAAATATTCAATTAATTGCCAATGCTTTTGGCATGCAACGTGCTCATTTATGGCACATACATGCCAAAGCCCGCACCCAAAAACTGCCTGCTTTAACTCCCAACATCCAAATTTTAAATAAATGTAAATGAAAACGCATTTAACGCTATGATTATGAGTTTAAAACGATTAGAATAGCGAGTTCCAAATTTAACTACAAGACAGGTGTTTTTTTCAGCATCGGTTATATCTCCGACGGCTGATAAAAGGAAAAAGCGTGCAGTATTCAGACCTAAAAATTGCAATAGTCGACGATAACAGCGACAACATTAGATTTTTAGAAGCTTTGCTAAACAAGCAAGGTGTGTCTCATGTTCGATCTTACCGCTCTGGTAGTGCTTTTGAGCGTTCAGCTAAGCAAAATACTTATGATATTGTGTTTTTAGATAATCAAGTTGATACCATAAAAAACCTTTATGATCTTGTCAGCGAACTCGTGTACAACGAAACATTGCCACCTATGACCAGACTTGTTTATATGGCAAAAAGGCAAAGTGCATTTGACTACGCTTGTGAGTACCCGTTCCACAGTAACCAACTACTGGAGGTACCTTATACTCCACAAGACCTCGCGAACATTCTGAAAGAACATACGCTTCAAGTTAAAGAGTTTAAGCTTGCTTACCAATTCATCAGGGCAAAAAAATTCAAAAATGCCTTATTAAAACTCAAAGAGTTACGTAATCAAGAATATCCAAACTATTTAAAAAAAGCGCGTAATCAACTACTTGTAAACTTGTTACTTAAACTTGGGCACTATTCATTAGCAAAAAAACTGCTTTTACCTTTGGCTGAGCGCAACATCCAATGGGCTAAATGGTCACTGTTTCATGTCAACTATGAACTAAAAGATTTTGAAGCCTGTAAAGGTTTTTTATCAGAGCCGCAAACACGACAAGATTACCCTGTACGTGTTTTCTATTGGCAAATATACATCGCATTTCAAACAGACAACCGAGATCTTGCGACAGCTCAAGTGCTGGCATTTCCTATTGAAGATATGTCACTAAGTATGTTCCGGCTAAGCCTGATGGTTTTGCATGTTTGCAAAGAGCATGACGCCATAGATAATTTAATTAGACGCAAAGAGCGTGCTTACAGTGAAGATCCTGCTCTGTCTACTTTACTATCGGCCTTATCGATTAAAATTCGTTTCTTAGAAACATTAGACAATAAAGAAGCAATTGAACCTAAAGTACTGAAATCAATTCAAACTGATTTGAAAACGGCCATTACACGACATGCATCAAACATGCAAAAATACTGCTCTGATGAATTTAATTTGCTGTTGATCATGATGATGTTACTAGAGGGCAAAAAGGCTGATGCCAGCGCAAAGCTTTTGCAACTTAGCCATAGTGTATTAGATGATCCAAGTGCGGCGACACTCGTTGCTTACTTATTCTTCCTCGTAAAGGATATGGAGCACGCTAGAGAAATGCTATTTAACGCCCATAGAGCACTTGGCAAGCAACATAGAAATAGCCACTATGTGTTAGCAGGCTTAATGCACAGAGAAGTCTTTGCTAAAATTTACCAAGAGGAATCGGAGCAACAGGAAGCTTATATGCAATTTGCCTCTCGGCTGTTTGATTCGGGTGAATATAAAGACACCATAAAAATGTGCAGTAAAGCGCTAAGAAGTGGTATTAATGACCAAGCGCTGAATGACTTATTATTGCGCTCAAGTCGTGAGGCTGGTTTAAAAGAGCAAGACTACATTCATTATTTACAGCAAACGAAACTAAGGCAAACAGTTGTAAGCTAATAACTAGTAAAGTCTGTTTTCTCATTAACACCCTGTTACAAAGAGCTTTTTACATTTTACTTGCCTATAAATTCATCAGGTAAATTGTGCACTCAGTCGTAAAATACTTGCGAGGGCTCTGCTAGCCTGCCTAGACTATTTTTGAAGAAATAATCATAAGAAGAAAATATGTTCAATAAAACACTCCTAGCTTCAGCTTTCATTTTCTCCACTAGTAACGTGTTCGCAAACACCCTTATTCTCAAAGCGGACGCTGCACTTGATGTGAAATCGGGACGACTCATTACCCCTGCAACTATTGTCGTTGAAGATAAAGCCATTATTTCAGTCTCTCAACATACTCCCAAAGATACCAACAGCTCAGATGCCAAAGTCATCAATTTAAAGGGCCATACATTGGTGCCAGGATTATTTGATATGCATGTTCACCTTACGGGTGATGCATCCGTACATGGTTATGAAAGGCTGCGACGAACTGTTCCTCACTCGGCGATTACAGGGGCGATAAACGCAAAGCGTACGCTAGAAGCAGGTTTTACATCAGTTAGAAACTTAGGCGCGTCTGGCTATGCAGATCTTGCTATCCGTGATGCCATTTATGATGGAGACATCCCGGGGCCTCGAGTCTTTGCATCAGGACCCGCGATAGGTATTACCGGTGGGCATTGTGATATTAATGCATTTACTCATGAGCACAAAGTTGTCTCCGAAGGAGTCGCAGATGGGCCATGGGCAGTTCGACATAAAGTACGTGAAAATGTGAAATATGGTGTTGATGTTATCAAGTTCTGCGCAACAGGCGGTGTTATGTCAACAGGTACCAAAGTAGGCGCTCAGCAATACTCGTTTGAAGAAATGGAAGCGCTTGTGAATGAAGTGCATATGCGAGGGCTGACAGTCGCAGCACATGCTCATGGTACGAATGGGATCAAATCGGCGATCCGAGCAGGCGTTGACTCTGTAGAGCATGTCAGTTTTTTAGATGATGAGGCAATACAGCTTGCACTAAAACATGGTACTTACTTCTCTATGGATATATACACAACTGAGTACATATTAGGAGAAGGTGCAAAAGCCGGTATACCAGAAGAGAGCCTGCAAAAAGAGCGCAAAGTTGGTTCAATTCAGCGCGATAGTTTTACTAAAGCAGTCAAAGCAGGCGTTAATATGGTTTTTGGTTCCGATGGCGGTATTTACCCTCACGGAGATAACGCTAAGCAATTTAGTCGCATGGTCCAATTTGGCATGACCGAGCTGCAAGCGTTACAAGCCGCTACTATCAACTCGGCAACCCTACTTAAATTACAGGAACATCTTGGTTCTTTAGAGCCTGGTAAACTTGCGGACATTGTGGCCGTCCCAGGTAACCCACTCGATGATATCCAAGTAATGGAAAATGTCACTTTAGTTATAAAAGATGGCAAAGTTGAAGTGGATAAGCGCTTGTCAAAATAAGTATTTAAACTTTAGTAACTTAGGATAGATATCAGAAAGTATCTATCCGCCCTAACCGCTTTTTTAACCCCCTATGGGACCTCTAATTCCAGATCTAGCGCTAATTTTCATTCACTGTAAAGATGATCTTTGCTGTATCCCATGAATAAAGTTCCAGTGAGATCCTTTCCTTACAAAATAGTGACATAGTAACTTGAAGAATTACGAATAACAGAAAATTGATTTCTTTTTGCCGAAAAGCCATTTAATTGAATTCAAGCAATCAAATCAGATACGACACTGCACGCTTAAAGCACAGTGTCGATAGCATAACCACAGCAAACATTTACGCTTGCGTGAAGAGGTAAAATGATTTTTAGGCCTCTGCGTACAAATAAATATCTGAAAGTTGTAAGCCATAAAATACAACAGGCACAAGAATAATACTTGCGATAATAAATGATAGCGTGAGTGGTTTCTGACCTTTACTCTTAACAAACTTCAAGCCAAAAGTGACCGCCAACAGTAAAGGGAGTAAATAGTGTACTTTGATTAACGGTACTAATACAAACAGTCGAGTTACTTCAACTGGATTAGGCAAATCATAAGCTTGGATCACCAGAGGGGCCCCGATTAAGGTTCCAAGGGTCAATGTTGTGACATAAAGAAGTATTAAGAACCACCAAGGCGTGGTTTCAATAAATTTGATCATATTTCTGCTTGTTCAACCGTAAATTAACGCAACATCACAGGTTTCTCACAGCACAAGTGCTGAGTTACCCACTAAGGGTGCTAATTTTATTTCATATCCAACGTATGTAAACAGTTAAATTAAAACAAGTTGAGTTTTCCTGTAAATTTATCTAAGACAAATTCAACTGCATGCTTATAAACCTCTACTGATTAAAAAATATAATCAATGTAATCAATAATATAAAAATTATTTATATAAACCGCCATTACGATAAAAAACTGCCCGCCGATCTTTTTGTAAGTTCAATAACAGGCAGTTAATCACTATGAGCCCCCTACTTAGCAAGTAAAATCGTATCTAACCTAAAACCTGCTTTTTTGTCGTTTACCTTCAATACAATTTCTTCTCTACCATCAAGATTAATATCATGGCTATAAATATCTGTTGAAGATGCTGGCAAAGCGCGCTTTATGCGCTTTGCTCTGCGCGATAGCCCTCTTTTTGCATCACCAAAATAAACTTTAAGTTCATTGGTATCAGCTCTAATTAATAGATCTGTTAAGCCGTCACCGTTGAAATCTTTAAAAATAATGCCTTTGCCTGCACCGCTGCTTGATTCATTCATATTCATTGCGATTTCAAAGCTTTTCTTTGCCGCCGCTTTTTTTGCAAATTGGTTGTCGTTTTTTCCTTTAAAGATACTAATTGAGCTATCGAGCATCACTTCTTTATTGTCCATCGCAGCACTGGCGATTGAAAGAATATCCATAAAACCAATATCAAAAGAGATCACTGCCAAATCATCTAGCCCGTCGCCATCGAAGTCGCTGATATTAGCGATGCCGCTCGTTTCTTCCAACGTAAGTTCAATATCAGGGCTATCTTTAAAAACCAACCCGCTGCTTGTCTGCTGTGAAAAAAAGACCCGATGAATACTTTCACTGTCCAAGTCCTTTTCTTTGCCAGTATCCTCTGACAGGCTTTCTATCGTATGGATGTCAGGATAGCCATCATTATTAAAGTCGCTTAGTTTCTCGATACGCTGTTTGCCGCTCTCATCGAACGTAACGAGTATTTGCCCTTTAGCGCTAGGACCATGGTCTGTCGATGTAAAATACTGAATCCTTTTTTGCTCATAGAACATCAAGTCATCGATACCATCCCCATTCACATCAGCCAATATTGGAAATTGAGGCAATGTGTGACTGATGGTCAAATTTTTCTCGCTAGAATGCGTCACTGTTTTGGCACGTAAAGGCAGTGATGCTTGGGAAAATTTGCCTGATTTCTGTTGGATATAAACATGCTGTTTTTCAATGCCTGGTAAGTAAAAATCAGTCAAGCCATCACCATTCGCATCTAGCGTAAATGCTTGATGTTGAAATTGCGAAAAAGCCTCAGATTTAAATACAGAGTCAATATCTATCAGCTTACGTGCTTCAGTGTCATTAACGTGAAAAATGCCCTGCTCAGTTAACACAAATGCTTGCGTCCCTTGATGGCTTTTAAGTTTGCCAAGACTATAGATAATCGGCTTTTCGGGTAGCGCTAATAAAGTGACTTGTTGAGTCTTAAGGTCTATTTTTTGTAAAAAAGCAGAATCACCATTACCGGCGACAAAGGCAGAATCAGTATCTGATATAATAAGTCTGTCATCGGCTTTGTGTTGTAAATCAATTGAGTCGCCTGCGTAAGTTAAGCTGCTAAATACAGCTAAAGTGAGTAATTTTTTCATATTAGAAGTCCATTAAAAATACGTGCTATTATTCTGTAATTGTTAGATAAGATTTGGTATCACGGCTACACTTAGCCCATGATTTCTGCCTTTGGCCATTTCCATGCATACCGAATTGTCATCACAGACAATAAAATTTCGAGCCCAGTGAGATATAAATAAAAGCCCCACCCGGTTTCTAAATTAAGTGACACCAGCAGCACAATAAACAAACCTGGAATGATGATATTTAATTTTCGATTGAAATTAGGTTTGAGTGCCAATGTTAGAAAAATCATGACACTTGGTATGGACATGAGCAGCGCGACGGCAAAGAACTCATATTGAATGCCCTTCCTATCTGCGCTGACGAGCAAGGCCTCAGACATAACACCAGGTACAAAGACTTCAATATAATCACCGTAGACATAGCAAAACATCACTGCAACCCAAAGTGCTGAGATTTTCAACTTAACGTTTATTTGGTAATCCTCAAAAGGCAAGGAGATATCCTTTGTCGTATTCATATTAGCTCCGTTGTTTTAAATTAAGCCCATGCTATTGGGCGGTTGACGAAACTAAACGATATAACTTATAAATAGTTAGGTCGTCCGAGACTATAAGTGCGGACATTTTTTTGCATTAAAGTCACCTAGGACACGCAATAAAAGGAACAGAATTTGGCTGACCCTATCGAAATTATTCTAACGATGATGATTGTTGGACAAGTTTGTATCAGTGTACCGATTCTTTTATCACGTGCAGTGAAAAGTGCACTAAACTGGCCTCTGGCATTGTTTCTATTCGCCAGTGGTATTTTGGCGTTAAACTCTGTTACCTCTTCTCTACTACCTGAATACTATGCTGTGTGCACAGCCATTGCATTCCCAGCCCTTTTTTTGCTTTGTCCATCATTATGGTGTTATGTCGAGGGACTGACAGACGATATACCTTGGCAGTTCAATAAAAAACGGCTTTATCGCTACATTTTGGTACTCCCCGCTTTACTGATTTCTGGCATGATCTTATTTTTGCCAAGCGATGTTCATACCGCCGTTTTCATTCATGACGAAGAAATAAACAGCTCATTTGTCAGCACCTTGCTCGTAGGGCTTTTAATCATGATGCTGCTTTGGTTGGTCCAATGTGCCTATACCTTGCTAAAAATTGTGCGCCGACTGAATCAATACCGCAAAAAACTCAAAGACGTTTTTTCAAATCACGATAAAAAAGAACTTAACTGGATGAATTGGCTGCTTTTAATTGCAGTAAGTGTGTGGCTATGCTCCTTGGTAACGGTTTTTTCTTCGAGCTTGTTCGACCAAGCTTTATTTAATAACAATATGGAGATGTTCCTATCTTTGCTGTTGATATGGTGCATGAGCCACTTTGGCCTGCAACAAAAGCCTCCGTTAGCTACGTTAGGTGGTTGTGATACTAGAGGGTCCTCCAAAGAGCAAAGTAATAGCTCAGATGGAAATAACGCAAATGACAAACCCGTTGCAGCAAAAAAATATCAACGCTCAGCCTTAGATAAAACACAGTCGGATCGGATTGCAACAAAGATCAACTCAGCAATGGAGCAAGACAAACTCTATTTAGACTCAAATCTATCGTTGCAGCAGCTGTCTAAACACCTCAATATTTCACCAAACTACATATCACAAACATTGAATGAAACATTATCCATGAGCTTTTTTGATTTTGTGAATCACTGGCGTATTGAAGCAGCGAAACCTCAGATTTTGGCAAATCACAGTACTGTGCTCGATATTGCTTTAGATGTCGGCTTTAACGCACGCTCCTCTTTTTATAAAGCATTCAAACAAGTAACAGGACAAACCCCAAGCGAATACCGTAAGGGTCAAGTGAATAGTTAAACAATCGAGCTTAAAAAACACGCTA
Source organism: Pseudoalteromonas luteoviolacea H33-S (assembly GCF_001625695.1). GTDB lineage: Bacteria > Pseudomonadota > Gammaproteobacteria > Enterobacterales > Alteromonadaceae > Pseudoalteromonas > Pseudoalteromonas luteoviolacea_B. Next base: position 135,769 of record NZ_AUXY01000098.1, on the reverse strand, counting down.
ACTGAATTTTTGGCTGTGCAGCATGAAATTAATTGGCATCGCGTTGTACGACACTAATTAATTTCAATTACGAGCGCACTTTTGCGCTCGAAATTAAGCGTAAAAGACTTAACGCAAACGCGGGTATACCTCAGGGATCACAGCTTCATTCAGCGCTATCATTTCATAGTAAGCAGCGATTTCTTCTTCCGTAAAGTCCCCTAGCTGTATCTCGACATACATCTCATAGCCATGCGACTTTTGTGTGCTTGGCACCGCGCCTAATTGATAGATGTAATCTAAATAGTGAATTGGGTCTACATCTGATCCCAGCAACGCATCTTCGAGAATAATTGGGGTAATATCTGCTGCAATTAATTTATAGACCGCGTCATACAAGCCTAACTGAGAGACCACACCAGAAATCACTGCTTGCGTCTTACCAGAGGCTTTAATGTCAGCAATCACAGGGGCAATATTTTTATAGTTCACAACATTGGCATTTTTACGATATTTGGATGTGTAGGGCTTCCCTTTTTTATTCACGTGAAAACTCGGCATGTAGCTAAACAAAAACTCCTGCTCTAAACCTAAAAATGTGAACCTAGGCTCTGTTGCAGGCTTATTGTCGTGCTCTGCCTTACTCAAGCTTGCGTCATCCATATTAAAATTGATCATTGCCATTTTATGACGCTCACCTTGATATAATTCATCTCGTTTACCAACTGCGTAGCGTGGGCTATAGATCAATTTGTCATTGGAGTCCATCGACTCCATAATTTCACTGGCCTTTGCCAACTTAACCCCTGCTTGCTGCAAACGCTTAAAAGTAGGTCGCTCATAAATTTCTGTCGAGAACGTCGCGTCACTTGCCAGGTAGACATCAAAACCCATTTTCTTAAGCCCTAAAACGGTTTGCATAACACACACATCAGTTTCAGCACCAGCAACTACCACTCGCGAAATGCCGGCATCTGACCAAGCTTGCATTGCTGCATGAATATCATCTTCTAATGTAGAGTTAAACGTTTGCTTAAAATAGCTTTGGGTATTTTCGTCAAGCACTTGCTCAATGCGCGTTATGTAGGGCGTATAATCCAAACCTGTATCGGATTCGAATGCTTCATACGTAATCGTAGTTGGCATATTTAAATCATTGGCTTTTTGCGCCAGTTGTGCAATACGGTCAATACTAGAATGTAATTGAGGATCGACATTTTGTGCCGGTATTTCCAACTCTGGATAGAAGACCTTGACCCAAAAGTCGTCACTATCCATCACATACCCTTTTTGAGCATCAATGATGAGCAACCCCGTATTTTGTGCGCTCAAATGAACATATTCACTCTTTTTTGTTTCATGAGCTAATTGCAGCCTGTCATCAATGTTACAAGCGGACAGCCCAAGCGCCAATGAAAGTATTAATAAAGACTTTTTCATAAATCACCTATTTAATTATCCTTTTCAAAGCAAGTTAACGGTTGATTTTTAAACAACCACCGATACTTAAACGTTTTGTTAACAAAGTCAAGCGAGGATAAATCAAGCAATTATTTCATCTGCACTAATAACTGTGGCATTGCAAAATTTTAAAGGTTAAGTGGTATCGTGTTGAAATGAGTGCGGGTAATGCCACACTATGTTGCATTTAACCTTCAGATAGTACTGATTCAAGAATACTTTCAACCACACTGTAATAAATTTAAAAGATAATAGTAGAGATATCATGAACAGCTAAAAAGCGATATTTCAGTGGTCTATTTTCGAATGCTAGGGATAAACTATTTCTTTATTAAACGCTGTATTTCTTCCTAGCAAGGTTTAACTACCTATTCCTAGTTAAAGCCTTTCGAGAAAAAGTATAACTTTATGAAAGTTATACTTACTTTTCAACAATCCAAACATCAACCAAAAGTCACTCTTTCTTCAAGTCATTAAAGTCAGCTCAGGTAAATTCTCCTTATTGAAAGTGAAATTAACACTACAAAACCGGAGAACACATGATAAAAACAATGAACTGCTTTTTGATTGCCACAAGCGCTATTATTGCCAGCAGCTCAGTTGGAGCCAAGGAGGTCGCTACTGGATTACATGGCCCTTACTTAGGGCAAACACCACCAGGGAAAACAGCTATTGTCTTTGCTCCTGGGTTGTTGAGCACACCTAAAGACCGAGAGTACACTATTTCGTTTACGCCAGATTTGAAGGAACTCTATTTTACGCGAATGGATGCCAATACTAACAAGTGGTGGACAATGACGTACAAGCAAAAAAACAATCTCTGGTATGGTTCCACAGTAGCACCAAGAGTAGGCCGCCCCACTCTTTCACCAGATGGTAATACCTTACATCTTGGCAAGAAATATATTAGTAGAACAGACTCCGACTGGTCACAAGTCAAAAGCTTAGGTCCAATGTTCGATAACAAGGATTGGGGTATTATGCGTTTATCTTCATCATCTTCAGGTACCTATATCCTCGATGATTATAAAAATGGGGATTTACTGAGGATCTCTGAGGTTAAAAATGGTGTTCGGCAAACGCCAAAACCATTACCTGCACATATTAATACCGGTAAATGGAATGCGCATCCATTTATCGCCCGTGATGACAGCTATATTATTTGGGATGGAGAAAGGGCCGGAGGCTTTGGGGATACTGACCTTTATATCAGTTTTCGTAAGTCTGGTGGAAGTTGGGGTAAAGCACTTAATTTAGGCCCGACAGTGAATACAGCCGCTAGTGAAACTGGCGGCTATATGTCTCCAGATGGTAAATACTTCTTTTTCAATAGAACGACGAGCATGGGAAATGGTGACATATATTGGGTAGAGTCAGAGTTTATTGAAACGTTTAGGCCTTGAGCCTAATTATTATTGAGGTAAATAAATTCTAAATAGGCAGAGTTTGTCCGGGTAAACTATGTAAATATGAATTTAACCCAGTTAAATTCCACTTTAATATAACCTTGTGTAGCTAATGTTATATTTAACTACACAAGAGCTATTCCTTAATATTGATTAGCTTACGTCTTTAATATAGCTGATTTTTTCATTTTTAAATTCAAAGTAAGACTTACCTTGTACCGTAAGCTCATCGCCTTCCCTCATACCATTAGGTAAGTCAACAGAAAACACGCCCGAATAGTCTATATTTATTTGGGCGGTCGTGTCGTTTACAATCAAATTCGTCACTGTTTGATTTCTTTGACTAAACAGCTTTGCAGACTCTTTGGCAAGATTTTCAAACTCCAGCTTTCCTTCAGCTCTGACGTTCACTGCACCATTGGCTTCATTTTCAAACACAATACTGTCATCCAATAACGACAACATGCGCTCAATATTAAACGCATTATAACTTTCAATATATTGGTTAATAAGTGCCGAATTTTCGTTCTCTCGCATTTTTACTTCCTTATATTTTTTTATTTGATTGAACAAATACTAAGCTACATACAAGAAGATAAAAAGCAATGTGAGGGTTAACAAAAGAGGACTTTGTCCTCCCAAACAAGCACAAAACCATGCCCAACTATATTTGGGCACGGCTTCAATGAAAATTAATATTTAAACCGTTCAGGCACAGTGTTAGCAGCGTTATTTCGCCCCCCACAAACGATACCTGTATCGTCTAATGCACATACGTACCCGTAGTCAAAGTCAATATCTATAGGGTTGATCAATTCTTGCATCTGATATGGACCTATCTGAGCAGGGCGAGTAGACCAACCAGACATACCACGTTCATCATAAGAATATATTCCTGGGTAGCCGAATCTCAGCTCTGTATGTGGCAATAACTCAGGCGCATTGAGGTCAGAAGCTGGCGCCTTACCCCAGCATTTTACTCCTTCATCGCCCTTAGCACACGCATAATCTAACCCGACAATAAGGTGCGTTGGGTTAGTAAAGGTAGGTACATCCGATACTGTCGGAGAACTCTTGGCGCCCCAGCAGTCAATACCATCATCATGTCGAATACAGGCAGCAGCTCGACCAATTTCAATTCTACTCGGGTTTTTTAGCTCAGAGTATTTAGGTGGAGCAGTGTTTACAGCGCCTGGGTTCCACTTTCCAGAACTCCAACAGATAATTTCACCGCCATCAATAGCACAATAATTATCGTAAGTGTGCGCCACAAATATTTTTTGTGGATCCGTAAAGGTCACAGCCGAAGGTAAAGCCTTCCAAAATGACTGAACATGCGTTCTGTAATGTCTGTTACTCCAACACTTCACTTCTTTACCAACAATCGCACAACCACCTTTACTGTTTATTGCTATATCTTTAATATCGTATATTGGCTCAGGCGTCGGGGTATAAAGCCGACCATCCGTTAACTTCCAACATAAGGTACCTGTCAAGTCAGTACCGCATGCGCTATCATGGCTCACAGCCACATCAATAATGCGACTTTTCTTTTCAAATGTAATACTGTCACTGAGTATTTGACTATTATCCTGATTATAAACACTGTAATGATAGCTATAACTGCCGCGGGGAAAGCTGGCTGGCACTTCTAACATTGAATTAGAATCAGTAAAGCTTTCACCTGGTGAAAGATATAATTCAGTTGGAATCGCATCAACAAAAGTTTTGCCATCAGGGAAAGTAACATGGCTGTATACTTTGACGGCAACATTCGTTGAACCATTGTTGTTTAGCGTTTTTTGAACCTCAAGGACACCACCTTCCTTTCTAATTGAGGGGTTTTCTGTTTGACTTGTTAATTGAATATTCAACTGAGCATGCGCTGATAGCGTAACAAAAGCAAGCCCTGAGATAATAAATGGAAACTTCATTGTTTACTCCAAATAAATAAAGAAAGTGCTGGGCTGGTATACATGTCCACTGTAGTACCTAAATTCCAGACCAGAAAACTTTACAGAATTTTTTATTCAAAGCAAAGTGTTAGTTCATAAAAGTTGCTAAAGAGCGACAACTCTCTTTAGCAACTTGGTTTACTGAAGTGGGAGATTGATTACTGAAAATACTCGTCTAGTGCGTCTTTGAGGTGTCTTTGCATTGCAGCCCTGTGATATTTCCTAACCCCATAGCTTTGTTCAAGATGAATAAAACGCTTGGAAGATGCATCTGCGCTTTTATGGCAACTGTCTACTGAGTCATTGCTATGACGCCCTTGTACATTCCAAGTACCACCTAAGCTTTTTGTATCATTGCCGTAGACACAAGCCTTAATAACACCTTCGCTTTCTACACTGCGGCGTATTGAGTGCAGGATGCTGTGCTCTTGAGGGTTCGTTGAATAGCGCACCGTTTCGCTCAAATTGAGCATCAGATCATTGTCAGTGCCGCATTGCGCTTGAAGTTTTGCACGCGTTGTTTTACCAAAACCATGATATTGAATAAATATGGTTGCTTGGTCAAAGTCACTCATATATTCATGTACTACTTGAAACAAGGACTCTGTTTGATGCGCAACATCACTGGCTGAATAATTCGTGCCTGTGCACTCACTCACTTCATGGCTGCTGTCACGTCGCGTACCTGCTAACATAAGTAACTTTGTCTGCGTATATAAAAATGCGTCTATTGCCTGTGTGCCCGTAAACGAATCTCTTTTTGGATGTGGCGCTTGTAATACGGCATTAGTACCAGAAGTATTTAACACATAAGTTCCGCCGCCGATGAACCTTTCACTCGGTAATTGATACTTCTCTTGCAATAAAAAGTAGGTTTTGTCTGTATCGACATCATTAAATTGGATAACTTGATAGTCTAATTCATCAGCTAAATCGCTAGCTAATAACCAATTTTGCTGATGAAAAGCCTCAAATAAAACGTGAAAATTTTGCTGATATTCATGGCTTGGTTGAACCCATTTGTTGTCCGCCTTTGTTCCATAGTTATAAGACTTTAAATGCTTATCTAACTCCCCTGACATCACAACCATGGCTTTACTTGGGAAACTTAACAGGGTGAGCAACAAAAGCAGCAAGGTGAATAGTACATAGGCAGCCAATGGGCGAGCACCGTTAGTAAAGCGAGTTGTATCAGTTTCAAATAGTTGCATAAAACACTCCAGTGGTGTGTATCGAGCTGTCATAAGCAAGCATCCCTGGAAAACCAGTACTAAAGTACCTAGTTAAAGCTAGTGACCATGTCAAAAGTTGCACTTATTATTACCAATATCTAAACAAAAGCTCTAGTAAACGTGCGAAAAATGAGCTTTTGGTATTAGCTCATAAAAGGAACAAAAAACCTTTAAAGTTGGAATAAACTCTTAAAATTCATATAAATAAACAACTGATACGACCAGAGTGAAAGATTTACACTTATAAAAGTTATTGAAAAACCGTCGAAATATAAAGAATCTTTATTAAAAACAGAAGGATACTAAAAAACATATTTAGTTAAAGAAAGAAATTACGTTCTTTAGCGAATTGGGAAGTATTAGATGGAAAAATCCATCTAATACAAAAAGAGGATTAGAAGCACTCAAAAAACTGAGATTGATGAGGGTTATTCAATGCGTTTGGCCACACCCTCGAGACCAGTTGCCTTGATTGTGCTTTGGTATGGCCAAGTGCCAACAATAGCAACCCTATCATCAAGCACGTTCGGCCCGAGCCTCCCTTGCTGTGCACAGCAACCGTTTTCCCCTGCGTAATGACATGCAATATGTGTTGTAGGTGCTTGTGCCAACGCCGCTTAAATACTTCTGTAGGTATACCATCATCCGAGATAGGGAATTGCCACCAAAATAACTCAACACTTGCGCACCCAGCTTCCAAACCAGTTACTCCGCTTTGTATCAGTTCTTCATCACTCATCAAAGTGATCACGCCTGCGACATTCGCTTCTTTAAGCTGCTTTAAACTTGAAAATAACGCGACACCTTTGGTCCCTGGGCAGGGCGTCAAAAAGAATGTGTATCCTGACTCTGTCTGTAACTTATCAAATGGGTGCGTTGTCATAGTTATACCCCTTACTCTATGATTTCACTGTATCTTCTTTAGGGGAGAGGGTTCCCTCTTGAGGAGACATATAGGTTGTACCAATCTTCTCTCTCAAGACAAACATCTATCGCCTCTACCGCATTTTTAATCCGTATCTCTTGGGTTGTACCAATCACTGGCTGAACCTTAGCTGGATGGCGTAATACAAATGCCAGCACGATGGCCTCAACACTCACATGATATTTGTGCGCTAGTTTTTTAACTAATTGTGAGGTTTTTCGTACTCTTAGCTCATCTGAGTATAACCCTTGTTCAGAAAATTGCCCTTTTGCCATGCTACCCCATGCTTGCAATTGGATTTCATGCTGTTGACAGTACTCTAAAGTACCACTTACAAAGTCAACTAAGTGATTACCCTGACTACCTACCATTACCCCATCATTCAACCAATCAAGCTTTGCCAAACTCATCTCAATCTGGTTCGAAATTATGGGCATATTTAAAGCGCTTTGTAAGAAAGACATTTGATGCAAGTTCATATTCGATACAGCAATATGATTGATTTTCCCCTGCCTTTTAAGACGAGAAATTTGCTCTGCCAATTCATCAATCTGCATTAGTGGATCTGGGCGATGTAGCATAAGTACATCAAGATATTCGATGTTCAAGCGCGACAATATCCCATCTACAGAGTGTTTCACCCACTCGCTCGAAAAGTCATATCGACCAACCTGCTCATCATTTTTTTTACGAATACCGCACTTTGATTGAATCACCATCTTTGCTCTTAAATCAGGCCTTTCTGAGAGCACTTTGCCAAACACTTGCTCCGCACGGCCATCACGATAAATATCAGCATGATCAAAAAAACTGATATTAGACTCTAAAGCACAATCGATCACGCTATGTGCCTGCATGACATCTGCACTTGTTAAGTGTGGCCCTTGGCCACCAAGCCCCATACACCCATACGCGATTGGGCCCACGGTTGGAAAATACTTTTGAATTGGTAATATTGTTTTCATACTTTATTCCAGCTAGTCGAAATAGATAGATGACTATATGATATTGTTCTTTATATTGAATAAAACAGTTTAATTAAGAACTCTGCGTTCAAAATACCAAACAATAAATTCTGGACTTAACTCTGTGAATGAACACAAACGAATTGAATTATTGATGCTTTTCGTAAAGCTCGCTGAAGAACTTAATTACACTAAGGCCGCGAAGGCGCTTGGGATTTCTAAGGGGCAGTTATCTGAAAAAATTAAACGCTTTGAGCAGGTATTGAATACCCCTTTACTTATCAGAACGACTCGCAATGTAAAGTTAACCCAGTACGGTGTGCAAGTATTCGAGCAAGGAAAAGCCATTCGAACCCAGCTGTTTAATTTAGAACGTAACATAAACAATGAGAAGGTTGAGGGCGTTATAAGGCTCACCGCGCCACGTATGTTTGCTCAAGTATATCTGCCAACCCTTTGTGCTGAATTTAAAAAACAGCACCCAAATGTCGAGTTTGAAATCGACGCCAGTTACACAACACACAATTTAAATACCAAAGATTATGACCTAGCATTTAGAGCAACAACTACTCCACCGCTCGATATGGTGGCAGCGAAATTGTTTGATTACCAACATATTATCGTTGCTTCACAGCAGTACATAACAACGCATCAGAATATCAATACCCCGAGTGATTTAGTTGACCACGAGTGTATCGTCATCAATGGGCAGTCCTGTTGGCCATTTAATAGCGAAAAAGTCACTGTCTCTGGCTGGCTATCTAGCAATGACAACAACTTAGCCAAACAATATGCATTGCAAGGCTCAGGTTTAATTCGAATTGCAGATTACTTTATCAATACAGAATTGAATGCTGGTTTATTGAGCACAGTACTCGATGAATATACTGAGCGAAAAAGCAATGGCATGTATCTTTTCTACCCGCAAAGTACATTGCCATCACACAAGCTAAAAACATTTATTCAATTTGTGAAATTGTATTTCAAGACAGAGCTATCTGCTCAGTAAAACAAACAGCCGTACTTATAAAGTTTTCACTTGGATAATTTTTTACACGCGCTAACATAGCAAACAAAAACAAGGAAACAACGTGTTATCAGGCATAATTTCAAGATCTAAGGCGCTCGGGCCTGGCATATTAATGGCCACCGCTGCCGTAGGGGGATCACATTTAGTGGCTGCAACACAGGCTGGCGCCCTATTCGGCTGGCAGCTATTGTGGCTTATTGTGATAGTCAACGTTCTAAAATATCCATTTTTCCGTTTTGGTGTTGAATACACCTTGCACAGTAAGCAGAGTCTGGTGCAAGGCTATAAAGACAAAAATCCATCGCTATTCTATTTGTTTTTTATCATCAATTTACTCGCAGCAGTGGTAAACACGGCGGGTGTCTTGCTCCTTACCGCCGCTTTACTCCAATATATTTTACCGGGCGACTTGGCCCTCACGACACTGAGCTTTGGCTTACTGTTTGTATGCCTTGGGATCCTCATTTTTGGGCATTACAAGGTGTTAGATAGCGCAAGTAAAGTCATTATGGCTTTGCTGTGTGTCGCAACAACCGCAGCCCTTGTCGTTACGCTCGCCAATGGGCCTGCACACCCTGCTCCACAGGTTGCGCCCTCACCATACGAATTGGCCTTACTCGGCTTTATGGTTGCTTTAATGGGGTGGATGCCAGCCCCTATTGAAATTTCAGCGATAAACTCTTTATGGCTTAAGAGCAAGCTAAGAAACAGCACACTGACCAAGCAGCAAAGCTTGTTTGATTTTAATTTAGGTTATGCCATGACATTAATACTGGCTTTGATGTTTTTCGCGCTCGGCGTATTACTGCAATACGGTCAGGAGCAAAAAATTGAATTGGCAGGTGTCGCATTCTCAAAACAACTCATTGATATGTATGCTCTTACCATAGGAGAATGGTCCCGTTGGTTGATTGCTGTCGTCGCTTTTCTGTGTATGTTTGGCACAACACTCACTGTGTTAGATGGCTACGCAAGAACGTTAGATGAATCGTTAAAAATCATCAAACCACACAACAGAAAATACAGTCTGTCCGTGGTCATTGCTATACAATCAGCACTTGGCATGATAGTCATTTTGTTCTTCAAGGGAAATTTAAAAGACATGTTAATGTTTGCCATGACGATGTCGTTTTTAACTACCCCATTTTTCGCTTGGCTTAATTTGTCTTTGATACGGGGTGATATATACGACTCACAGCCAAAGGCTGTCAAAGTCTTTGCTGTACTAGGTCTCATATACCTTGTGTCGTTTTCTTTATTATTTATCGTATGGCGCTGGTTTTTATAACCAACCATGGCGGGAATGTCACTCATGACAGTAAGTCATGAGTGATCACACATTAGGCTGCAAGTGCTTTTACCTGCTCCCAAATGCTAACAACGTGCTCTTTGTCTTCATCTGTTAACTCACCATTGCGGTAAGCTTTTACTAGACTCTCTTCAATTTTCGTATTCAGCTCTTCAGGCTGTAATTCAAGCTCTTCAACTTGTGCATAGCCCACTGCTAAATCAAAATGACCTCGCAAGTATCCACCAGCAAACAGTTCATCATCATCTGCACGATCGACTAATTCATCAAAAAACTGCTGTGCAGCCTCTACATAGGTTTCAAATGACATTCCGTCTCCTCATTTAATCTTGATGCCCAACGGCATACATCACATGGTCATTATACCCTGTGACGACTTTAATATATCCACTCAATTCATCATCAAGTGCTTGGTCGCCGGTATCTGCAATTAACGGACGACCATTTAATGCTTGAAGTTTGCGTTTTGTTGCAACGACTACAATGTTTTCTTTTCCAATTCTTCTAATGAGCTCTGGACTAAGTTGCTGATTGCCTCGGCCAAAAATATGGCCTTGCCCACCGATAAGCGTAATAACTAGCTTTGTCGGCTGGTCTTGGGTGAGTTCAAGTAATTGCGCTGCGGTTAAATCCTGTCCCAGCAGCTCGTGATCTTGGATCAGGTCTACACCAAGGAGTGTATTGTCTAAACCCAGCTCTTCCATCACCGCTTCTACAGTAGAGCCAGAGCCCATGATATAACGCACGTCTTCATCCATTTCTGAGATCACAAACGCCGCAATATCGGCCAGCACTAGCTCATCACTTTCTTTACCGCCATTTTTTACGCTTTGCACATAGCGCACTTCACTGGGGACTTGCATTTCACCATAGCGCTTCGCTTTGACAGAGCCTTCTCTGAATGCCACTTCATCAATGTCCATCACATCCGCTTCAGAAAGCGTGACAAGCTCTCCTTTTATGAGCATTTCTACAACGCGACCAGCGGCTTTTGGAGTAATGGCATACACACCACTGTGGATTTTACATCCAGCAGGTACACCCAGCACAGGCGCTTTATCATCAACCACAGTGCAAATATTTCTCGCGGTGCCATCGCCTCCGGCAAACAAAATAAGATCAACACCCTGCTCAATGAGTTTTTGTGCCGCGATTTCGGTATCTTGTGCAGTGGTATTGTCACTGACATTAAATACAACATGGGTGTCGAAGCCAAGCTCATGGGAAATGCGCTCACCCATTTCTCCAGAAACTGTATATATTTGAATACCGTCTTTAAATGGTAAAAGCTGTTCAAGTGCCAACTTTGTGCGATTATTTGATTTAGGCTCAGCACCAAGCGACAAAGCTTTTTGCGCTGTATCAGCACCATCGCTCCCCTTGAGGGCAACGGAACCACCTAACCCTGCAACAGGGTTAACAATTAAACCAAGTTTAAATGACATCTTCTAACTCCTGTGGGCAATCCCAAGAAAACTGTTCTTTTTGCAATGGCCATGTTGTCTGATAAAAGGCGGATAAGGCTTTTATCAGCTGCTCTGTACGTTTATTAAAGCCACTTTCTAGCAACATCATCACTTGCTGATAAACCCGTTTTTGAAAAGTAAAACGGCATGTTTGCTCACCATTTAAATTATCTACCGATACATTAAAATCGAAACCTGCAGCGACACTAAGTGCCCATTCTATTGCTTGAGGTTTGACTTCAACCTTTTCAAACTCGGCCTGCTGAGCTTTATCTCGCCCATCAGGGCAATACCAGTAGCCGTAATCTTCCAATAACCGACGGGCATCACCCGCAACCAGCCAATGCGCTATTTCATGCAATGCACTGGCATAAAAACCATGTGCAAAAACCACTTGATGATGTGAACACGTGTCGTTGGCAGGCAGATAAATAGGCTCATCATCCCCTTTTACTAAACGGGTATTATGAGAGTCTGCAAATTGTGTATCGAATATATTTTTTAGGTCAGATATTTGGTGCATAAACGCCAATAAAGCGCGGTCATTCAATGGGCGCTGATTGTACGGACTTTTGATATGAATGTAAAAAGCTACAAATTTAAAAATTTTGCTCTGATGACTAAAATGATAAAAAACACCTTCCTTGGTGTAAGTAAATCAACTTTGGCGTTACATCGAAAATGTTCTCGATAACGATACAACCAGTCTTTCATCAGCTGTATCAAAGTCTAAGCTGGTATTTTCAGCCGCTATTTCGATATTAAATTTATGTAAGCTAGTCTGGTAAGCAAGTCGATAGTGATAGTATGACTTGTCTGTGTTCTGCCATAACCATTTGTCACCATCAAGCGAGTTAGAGACATCGACACTGGCTCTGAGCGCATGATTAGGCATCACTTCAATTGTATGTGCAACCATCGCAATCACATGATCAGCACCTTCACCGAAATAATCCCAGCTATACCAAAAGTTAAATTCAGTTTGCCCTAATGCATTTCTATAGCCTAATTTAGCATAAGCTTCTGGGTAATTTCCGTCGCTTGACGCGCTCGCACCATGGTAAGAGTAATAAGCGATACCGTAATCAGCACTCCATTGCTCGTCAAGCTCAACATATTTGCCAAGATAGAAATCCCACTCAATGTCAGTATCACCAAAATCAACATTAGATACCCAAGAACCAGCATAAACACCACCTTCAAAAGCTTTGTCTAAGCTTGCTTGTATCGCAGGATCGTTCTGCGTTTGACTAACACCATTAAAAGTGTAATCAGACGCTGCGGTCAGCGTCGTACTCCAGTCCGCCATTGCAAAGTTTGAACATATCAGCAAAGAGAGGGCTGATACTTTATTTGACGCTTTCATAATTAACTCACTGTTTTTATTTTGTTAAAGTCGATTTCATTATCTTTTGGTGAACTCTCTATCTCTGTAACCACACGGCGCTTTTTCAGCAAGATAAATCCAAAACATGCAAAGAAAATAGCAATCACTACCGCCCCAACCCACTGGATCTGTAAAAAGTTCAGCTGGAACAAGAGTGTAAGTAACGAAAGCGCTGTAATATTAATTAACACATAATTGCGCTTACCTAAGCGCTTAACTGTCAGGCTTAAATTATCTGTGTATAACCTAATAAGCGAGTCTAAGGAGTTGATCACAAACACCACTCCAACAAACACCATGGCAAAATTAATTAAGCCTTCGGTTGCAATGCCTGCTTCATGATAGTGGTATAAGACGGCAAACCATGCAGCGATTGGAATAGATGGGAAAACAAGCATTGCAGCAAGTACCTGATAAGTCGTTAAACCACCGACAAACCGTGCGGTAAATTGACCTATCATGATGCTCCATGCAAACCACCAAAATAAATAAAATTCATGATAATCATTCAAAGGTAATACAAACTGATACATATTCGCGAAGTAATCGCCCATCATAGCTAAGTTATTAAAATAGGCTCCTAAAGGACTGTCACCAAAGATAAACGCGTCTAACCAGAGTAAAGCAATCAGACCAATAAACACCCAGGTAGTCGAAATACTTAATAGCTTTACATATTTGATGTTTGTACTTGAATATACAGCTAAAGAAATGGCAGTAAAAACAATAAGATAAAATTCAGTAACAACTGATTCACCATCCCCGACACTGGGTAAATACCAAGGTAGATTTGAGAGCAATAGATAGGCGGTAAACGCGCAAGTGCCGATAATTACTACATTGTTAACAAGCTTCACCAATGGAATTTCAAAAAATCGAACTTTTGGTTCAATTACGCAGAAATAAAAACAGGTTAGGAAATAAAACCCCCAGATCAAAAATCCCCAATAACCAAACTCAATGGCTAGTGGGTTAGTAAATCCATATTCTGGGCTTGTGTTTATGTCTGCGTAACCAGCAAACTCAGTTAACGGGAACATGACTAAACCGACATCAAGTCCCGAAGTAAATAATATTGCAATAAAAGTAAAAGTTTTGACGGGTGTCGTGCCAACGACTTGGACACTTCCCCATTTGTAAAGGATGAACGTAATAGAAAGTAGGGTAAAAAGAACACCTGCGCTAAGCCAAATGGTCATTATCGCCCTCCCAAAATAAATAAAAATAACTCATGTTGTTCCCTATATAAGGTTGTTATTGTGTCGTTTGCATGAGTTGCATGATTTACGTCGATTGATATAAATCATGCAATCGCCTGAGCAAACGAATGCCTTACCTTTGAAGTAAAGTATCAGACGAAACCACTTTAATTAGCGCTGTTGCTCTTGCCAGTTTGGAGGGATATGTACACTGACGTGATTACTTGATAATGGAGTGTTGCCTAAGATTAAATCAGCGGCTCTTTCCGCAACCATAATAGTCGGTGCATTCAAATTACCATTGGGAATAGTCGGATAGATTGAAGAGTCGACTACTCTAAGGCCAGTTAGACCATGTACCTTAGTTTCAGAGTCTACAACGGCCATCTCATCCTCACCCATCTTACATGAACATGATGGGTGGTAAGCGCTTTCCACCGATTGGCGAACAAACTCATCGATTTCTTCATCACTTTGAATGTGCTCACCAGGCTGGATTTCACCATCTCTAAACGCATCAAACGCTGGTTGAGAAATGATTTCTCGCGTCAAACGCACGCAAGCTCTAAACCCTTCAATATCATCTTGGTGTTGTAGATAGTTAAACTGGATCTTAGGTGCCACTTTAGGATCAGCAGATTGAATCAAGACCGATCCACGACTCTTTGGTTTATTATGACCGACATGTACTTGAAAACCATGACCATCGAATGCAGATTTGCCGTCATATCGAATAGCTGCAGGCAAAAAGTGATACTGTATATCAGGCCACTCAATACCCGCCTTTGAGCGAACAAATGCACACGACTCAAAATGATTAGTTGCGCCCAAGCCTGATTTATTCAGTAACCACTGCGCGCCTATTAACCCTTTAGAAAATACTCCCAACTTACCGTTGAGTGTAATAGGTTGCTTGCATTTGTACTGAAAATAAAACTCTAAGTGGTCTTGAAGATTTAAGCCGACTCCTGGCAGGTGATGCTTTACCTTCACCCCTGCTTTTTCTAGCGTATCGGTATCACCTATTCCTGACAATTGAAGAATATGTGGAGAACCAATAGGACCTGCGCTTAAAATAACTTCTTTGTTAGCCTGCGCAGTGACACTCTCCCCCTTATACGAATAGTCAACACCTGTAGCCGCTTTCCCTTCTAACAAGACCTTACTCACTAGCGCACCAGTTATAACAGTTAAGTTATTGCGGTTTTTAATAGGATCCAAATAAGCGCGACTGGTTGAGCTACGGTAACCACCTTTTACCGTCATATGCATTGCCCCAAAACCCTCTTGCTGTTCGCCGTTGTAATCATCTGTAATAGGGTAACCAGCTTGCTCACCCGCTTTAATAAAAGCACCATACAAAGGATTAACCATGTCATTCCCGTTGTTGACGCCTAGCTCGCCACTTCCACCTCGGTATGCATCTTCACCATTAAGCCAAGTCTCAGCTTTTTTAAAATAGGGTAAACAAGATTGATAATTCCAACCTTGTGCGCCATTGGCTTCCCATTCATCAAAATCTTTAGCGTGACCTCGCACATAAACCATGCCATTGATAGAGGACGAACCGCCAAGTACTTTGCCTCTTGGACAATGCATTTTACGTTTATTTAAGAAGGGTTCTGCTTCGGTATGAAATTGCCATGCATATTTATCGGTATTCATAGGAATTGATAACGCTGTTGGCATTTGGATAAAAATACTTTTATCTGACCCACCAGTTTCCAATAGCAGAACTTTATGTTTGGGGTTTTTAGATAATCTATTAGCTAACACACAACCTGCGGAGCCAGCCCCAACAATAATGTAATCAAATGTTGACATATGACCCCCTAAAATGGGCTTTCAATTTTGCTCATGCCAACATAAACAGACTTAGTCTGCGTATAACTATTGAGTGTTTCAACACCATTCTCTCTGCCGATCCCCGACTGTTGATAACCACCCACAGGCATCTCTGCTGGCGAGTTACCGTAACTATTGATCCAACAGATACCTGCTTTTAGTTGGTGGATCACTCGGTGGGCACGTTGTATATTCAAACTAAACACACCTGCTCCGAGTCCAAGTTCAGTGTCGTTGGCTCTGGCTATAACTTCATCTTCATCTTCAAAAACCAGTACACTCATCACAGGGCCAAAGATCTCTTCTTTCACTATGGTCATGTCATCCGTACAATCAACAAATATCGTCGGTGCAACAAAATACCCATTTGGAGCCGACTCAGGCGTTAGAGCATGACCGCCAGTTAGCAGTTTTGCC
The DNA here is from genome assembly GCF_001625695.1 of Pseudoalteromonas luteoviolacea H33-S. Lineage (GTDB taxonomy): Bacteria > Pseudomonadota > Gammaproteobacteria > Enterobacterales > Alteromonadaceae > Pseudoalteromonas > Pseudoalteromonas luteoviolacea_B. The sequence continues at coordinate 119,193 of NZ_AUXY01000098.1, read as the reverse complement.
CCTTCATTTTTACCTTGCTCAATATAATCCAGTACCAATTTCTGGTGTTGCTTTGAGATAAGCGCCCCAAGATTAACTTTCGGGTCAAGAGGATCTCCTGCAATGATGTTTTGCTCTGTTCGTGTTTTCAGTTCAGTTAAAAATGCTTGATAAATATCTTTGTGCACATAGACACGTGTACAGTTTGTACAGATTTCACCTTGAGTATAGAAATTACCAAGCATTGCAGCGCTCACAGCCTCGGTGATATCGGCGTCATCAAAAACAATCAAAGGTGATTTACCACCAAGCTCCATGGTCACTTCTTTCAAATTAGATGCCGCACTCTGCATCACTTTTTTACCTGTACCTACTTCACCAGTGAAAGACACTTTTTCGATATCTGGATGCGTAGTCAACCATTGACCAACATTGGCAGCGCCTTGAACAACATTGAACACACCAGCAGGCATGCCTGCTTCTATAAAAATTTCAGCAAGTTTAATTGCACCCAGCGGTGTTTCTTCTGAAGGTTTAAAAATAAGAGCATTACCTGCAGCTAACGCAGGTCCCGATTTCCAACAAGCAATTTGCAAAGGATAATTCCATGCGCCAATACCTGCGCAAATCCCTAGCGGCTCTTTACGTGTGTAAAAAAAATCGTCACCAACAGGCTGCTGCGCGCCCATTTGTGTTGGCGCAAGCCCTGCGAAATATTCAATGACATCTGCTCCTGTTTGAATATCTACGCAATCGGCTTCTTGAATTGGCTTACCTGTATCTAAAACTTCGATTTTGGCCAGCTCTTCATTTCGCTCACGCAGTAAGTAAACCGCTTTATTTAATATACGACTACGCTCAACAGGCGTCATAGCAGACCACTGCGCAAACCCTTGCTGCGCGCTGCCTATCGCTTGTCTTTGTATATATTCGTCGGCTACTTCAACGTGATACATTACTTCATCGGTTGCAGGGTTAATAACTGGAAACGTTTCTTTCGACTTATTGGCAACAAAAGCGCCATGGATAAAATTTTGATAAATCAAAGTAGTCATTTTAGACTCCACGAGATGAAATTAGAGATAAGATGTATTGTTTTGCCAACTGCTCAGCTTCTATAAACGCAGCCTCATCAGCTTTACTTAACACTGCTCGAAGCCATAAACCATCGATCATTGCTGCGCTCAATTTAGCAGCGTTATGCGCGGCTTCTTTGTCCAAAAGAGCTGAAAACGAAAAAGATAAGTTACTGTAAAGCCTTTTTGAATTGATTTTTTGCAGTCGATGTAATTGCTCATCGTGCATGGACTGCGCCCAAAAACTCAACCAAGTTTTCGTTGCATTTGTTTGTTGTTGTACAACTGAAAAGTTGGCCTCTACAATGAACATCAGCCGCGACTTGGGGTCACAAGTCGAATATGTTTTTGATAACAAACTGGTTTTTAAATTAGTTAATAAATAACGAACCGTAGCCTCAATGAGGCCTTGTTTGCCACCAAAATAATGGCTAATTATCCCCGAAGATAACCCTGCTCGTTTACTAATACTGTTTATTGTCGTCGCGTGCAAACCAAGCTCCGCAACTGACTCTAACGTCGCCTCAATTAGCTGCTGACGACGTATCGGTTCCATTCCAATTTTAGGCATAACTTTTTTAATTGAACGTTCAATTAATATAAATTATATAGAGTTCTAATTATTAGAACAATGTGCAAATCTGCATTGCTTAAGTTAACAGAGTGGAAAAACAAAATAAGATTAACACTATAAAATCCATAAGATGTTGTTTTATAAACACTAAAAACATTAACAAAAACATAGAAACCACCTTTAAGCTATTTTTAAATTAGTCTTTTTTTCGCCATAAAAGCTTCTAGAAACTAAGTCCTCAAAAGAAAACCCAGCCACTATCGCTCGTAATTCGTACAAGAAAAATTAATCGTGATTAATTATCACTAGGAAGACATGATAAAAATTAAAAGTGAATGGGTAAGGCCTCAACGCAAAAACTAAAAAACGTTTTTAACCTCAAAAAGTAGAGCTCAGATAGTCTGTGCCAAGGAAAAATTAAAAACGATACAAACTATCTGTCTCTTCAATTAACTTATGCAGGTTTATAATTCAAACGACGTCCAAACTCCTTTAGCTTCTCGACCAATAAATAATTCACCGGCACCAGAATAAGCGTGATCAAGGTGGCAAAAATAATTCCAAAGCCCAATGAAACCGCCATGGGGATCAAAAACTGTGCTTGGGTTTGCTGCTCAAACAATAAGGGCATCAACCCAAAAAATGTGGTGATACTGGTGAGCATCACAGGTCTGAATCTGGCAGCTCCGGCGGTGAGCACAGCTTGCATTAACGCAGCGCCTTTGGCGCGTTGCTTATTGATGTAATCAACAAGTACTAATGAATCATTCACAACCACACCAATTAGCGCCAACATGCCTAATAAGCTCATAATGGTCAACTCCATAGACATGATCCAGTGACCAATCACTGAACCAATCAAGCCAAATGGGATCACACTCATCACAATTAAGGGTTGAACATATGATTTAAACGGAATAGCTAACAACGCATAAATAATGAAAAACACAAACAGCAACGCCCATGCCAGAGAGCCAAAAGATTCTCGTTGCTCTTTAGCCTCCCCTTCAAGTGAATGCGTGACACCCGGATATTGCGCCACAAGTTGGTCTAGATAAAACTTTAACTCTTCTTGTAGAACAGTCATATTGGTATTTTCTTTATCAATGTCGGCTGTTATGTTCACCGTTCTATATCTATCTATACGGTAAATGCTTGATGGGCTTTGCCCTGGAGTTAACGTTGCGACATGATTCAGCGGCACCGCACCTTGATTTTGAGTCGTGATCAGCAAGGTATTTAACGTTGCTAAGTTGCTGCGCTCATTCAAGGGCAAACGCACCATCACTCGAACATCATCACGACCTCTTTGGATCCGTTGTACTTGCGCACCAAAAAATGCGCTGCGGATCTGACTTGATACGTCTGTGCGGGTTAGACCTAGCGCTTTGCCTTGTGGAGTTAACTCAATTTGTAGCTCTTCTTTGCCATCACTTAAACTGTCCGTGATATCAAATACAGTCGGAAATGTAGCTAAGTTCGCTTTCACTTGTTGAGCCGCTTCTTTTAACACCACCAAAGAAGTACCTGTTAATTGCACATCAATTGGGTCACTAGAGCGACCTATTTCAGCTCTAAATGTTAAGCTTTCTGCTCCAGGAATCGTACCGATAAGGCCTCGCCATTCTCTGACTAACTGGCGAGAGTCGACGCTTAAGGAACGAGTTTCAGGCGGTGTTATCTCAAATCGCACGCGCCCAGAATTAGATGCACCGCCTCGTCCACCCGTAGTCGCTAGAATATGGGTGATCACGCTTTCACCAGTACTCGGATCTACATACTTATCTTTTAAAACCTGTGCCTTATCAGACATCAAATCAATATATTTGGCGGTTACTTCAAAAGGTGTCCCCGTTGGCAACGTTAAGTTTGCTCTTACCGTTTCACTCGGAATACGCGGGAAAAAAATAAACTTTGTCCAACCGCTGGTGATCAAAGTCAAAATGATAATAAAAACACCTGCAAACGCACTCAACGTTGCCGCTTTATGAGAAATAGCGACTTTTAATGCGGGCTGATAATATTTTAAAATCGCACGTTCAAAACCATCGGCAAAACGCTGCTGAAAACGACTAAAACGACCTGGCTGTGGTGCTACTTTTCTGGGTTTTAGGTGCTTTAAGTGTGCAGGTAAAACGAACTTTGACTCTATTAATGACATCAATAAAACAGGTATCACGACGGCGGGAATTTGCGCAAAAATAGCACCACGTACCCCATCGATAAAGGCTAATGGCAAGAAAGCAGCCACAGTAGTTAGAATCCCAAAGGTGACAGGTGTAGCAACCTCTTGCGTGCCTTTAATGGCAGCTTCCTCTCCCGATTCAGCGCTATTTAAATGCGTATAAATGTTCTCGCCAGTTACAATGGCGTCATCGACCACTATGCCTAACACCAAAATAAAGCCAAACAAACTCATAATGTTGAGGCTTACGCCAAATAGTGGCATGGCCAAGAACGCCCCCATAAATGAGACCGGAATGCCAATAAACACCCAAAATGCAATAGCTGGACGTAAAAACAAGGTCAGCAATGCCAATACTAAAATTCCACCTTGTAGGGCATTTGAAGTCAGCGTTGAGATACGGTTTTTTACGATCACAGAATCGTCATCCCAATAACTGAGTTCATAGCCTTTGGGCAAAGAACCCTGACGCTGTTCAATATACCCTTTAACCTTATCAGCCACCTCAATTGCACTCTGCTGGCCGATGCGATATACCTCAATGAAAGCGGCTTGCTTGCCATTAAAACGCGTTCTCACCGGCGTTTCTTCAAAGCCATCAATAATCGTCGCGATATCTGATAGGTACACCACTGAACCATCCGAATTGGTTTTAATCGGGATCCCTGCAAACTCGTCTTTACGATAAGCTTGACCTTTCGATCGCAGCAGGATGTCCCCACCAGATGATTTGAGATTACCAGCTGAAATGTCAGCACTAGACTGTCCAATTAAATTCGCTACCTGCTTAATTGTCAGGTCGTATTGCCTGAGTTTATCTTGACTCAGCTCAATGGCAATTTCGTAATCTCGAACACCATCTAGTTCTACTTGAGTTACGCCGTTTATACGTAATAAGTCATCTCTTACTTGCTCTGCGAATTCACGGGTTTCTTTCTCTGAGTAACTTCCAGCAACAGTGACTGTGATCACATCTCGTCTTCGCTCAGCTAAAGAAATTACAGGCTTTTCAGCATCCGATGGGAAAGTATTTATCGCATCTACGCGGCTTTTTATATCTGCCAACATTTCCCTCGGGTCATACCCACTATCGACTTCAACCCGCACATTCGCAGACCCTTCCGATGAACGACTCGAGATTTGCTTTACCCCTTCAAGGTCTTGCACAGCCTCTTCGATACGGATAGCAATTCCCTGTTCAACATCTTCAGGCGTAGCACCACGTAATGACATATTGATACTGACCACATCAAGCTCAAAAGAAGGAAATACCTCTAGTGGGATCTTGGTCGACATAGAAAATAAGCCACCAAACAATATCGACAGCATCAATAAGTTTGCAGCAACAGGATTACGCGTAAACCAAGCGATCATATTCCTGTCTCCTGCGTTTTTTGCGCTCGCTCTGTTAGCACTTGCTCAACCGTCACGCCACGCTCTGCTGCTATTTTTTTTAACCTACTTTTTTGCTTGTCTGATAGTTGTTGCCACTGGGACTCCTCAGCTTGAGGCCGTTCAATGTCTTGTGACGGTTGATTGTTTAATGATACCTGTGTTCCTGAGCTTACTTGTCCTAATGGCGTTGTAACTAAACGCATACCTGCTGCGACACCCGCGTCGACAATAGCCAATTCATCATTTTGCCAAGCAATAGAAATATCCTTTCGCATCAGCAAGTCTTGCTCATCAAGTACATACACATAACTACCTTGATAGATTGCACTACTTGGGATAGTTATCGCATTTGTAAGCGTTCTACCGGTAATTTTTGCTGTGACGTACTGACCTATTTTAATTGCAAAGTCACTTTTTTGTTTCACTGAGAAGGGGTCATCTATTTGTGCAACCACATATAGTTGTTGAGAGAGTTCGCTAATTGCGCCTTCAGTTCGCACAATTTTGCCATGCCAGCTTTGCTTTTTCACTAAATCAGAGCGTAACTGAACATCGGGTGCAGGCGCATTGATTTCCCCATCTCTAAAGTGCTCCGGTAAGCGCATAAACGCCAAATCTCGGTTGTTTATGGGTAATCTGATTTCTACGTAATCTGTTGCGTATATTTGTGCAAGCTGACTATTACTCGAAACCACTTGCCCTAAGTCAACTTTTTTAGTCAATATACGACCATCAAAAGGCGCAACTAAACGCGTTCGTTCAAGCGCTAGTTCGGCTTTTGCCAATTTCGCTTTTGCAGACAATACATTTGCTTGTTGCGCCGCTAATTGAGGCTTTCTGAGTACCAATTCACTGGCTTCACTGCCATCCCCCAAGCGCTTCCAATCAACAAGGGCTTGCTTGCCTCTGGCCTCTTCTTCGAGTAAACCCTGTTCGGCGTTTAATAGTGTCGCTTTAGCAACCTGCACTTCTGCTACATAATCCCTTTCATCAATTTGCAGTAATACTTCACCTTTTTCAAAAAAACCACCATCTCTAAAGTTATCACTGACAAAACTTATCTCCCCTGAAACCTGTGCCACCAGCATGCTCTGTGTTCTAGGCTGAACCAAACCATAACTCTCTATTTCCATGGTGAATTGCATGGCTTCAAGCTCTACAAAATCGACTACCATTTTCGCCTGCGGCTTTCCCTTCCCTCTTGCAGACTGAGGAGGGTTGGAAGAAATCAATACCACCAATAAAACAGACACAGCAAGTATCGCTGCAGGTAAAATCAATCGCTTAGCTAATGTCATTGCTTACTTCCTCTGTCTGTTGAAAATCACCACCAAGTGCAAGATGGAGTTCTACACGATTTTTAATCAACTCGTTTTTTATTGAAATAAGGCTGCTTTGCGCGTCAAATGACCGCTTTTGAGCATCAAGTACTGTGGTGTAACTGACTAGACCTTTTTGATACTGCTCAAACGACAACTGCTCTGCTAATTGTGCATTTTTCTGAGCTACCAGCGTTTCCTCATAGCGCCTCTTCAAAGATGCTTCTTTGCTAATACCGTTTTCTACGGCTGCAAAAGCATCTTGAAGGCTATTTAAGTACATCAATTCTTTGGACTTTAACTCGATTCTAGCTAGCTCTTCCCTGGCGGCGAGATTACCAGCATTAAAAAGTGGCGCAGATATACCTGATATGAGAGACCAACCAGCGGCAGAGAATGAAAATGCATCCGATAATTGCTCTCCACCAGAACCATAACTGGCGCTGATGTTAATACTAGGAAAGCGCTGTTTATGGGCATATGCTAGTGCCGCGTCTTGCGCCAATAACTGATACCAGCTAGCCATAAGTGCTGGTTTCCTTGTAAGAAGCATCGAGGGCACCCCGAGAGAAATTGCTGACTCAAGTAAGGGCAACTGCGCATTAACCGCCAGTAAGCCGCTGGGATACTCACCCACTAACCGTTCAAGCTTACGTATTGTGGTCGTTACAAGCGTCTCTTGTTGCGCCAACTTAGCTTGCTCATTGCTCAACTCAGTCCGAGCAAGATACACATCTAAAGCACTATTGAGACCTTGCTTGTAGCCTGACTCAATAATATCGAGGTTTTGCTCTACTACTTCCAAACGGCGTTCCAATAAAGTTTTTTGCGTTTTACCCTCAATCACAGCAAACCAGCTTACAACCACGTCTGCAACTAAACCATAAGTTTGCTGCTTGTACTCTGCCATACTAGCCATCACATTCAGATTGGCTTGACGCGCTTCATCGCTTAACTTACCCCACAAGTCCAATTCATAATTCATACTCAGCGCCAAAGAATGCCCTGTAGAATACTGTTCTGATGTTGATTTGCGCCGACTACTGTCTAGGTCAATTGATAATGTTGGCCACAACGCGCTTCCACTGCTAATAAGCTGCTGCTGTGCAGCTTCAACATCCATTGATTTGCGTTGTAAATTTAAGTTGTTTTCTAATGCTAATGAAACTAAGCCATGTACTTGCGCGTTGGTAAGCTGCTGCAACCAATTCATACTTACTTCACCTGTAGTATGTTTGTGTTGCCATGATTCTGGGGACTGAATGTTTGAGAGGTAGTCGCTATCAATTTGACTTGTCGCTTGACAGCCTAATAACAGCGCTGGCAAGACTGCTACAAGCGAAGTTTTTAGCCACATTATTATATTCCTATCGGCTTTACTCTAGATTACTATTTTAGTTTACTGTGCAGGTTTGCAACGGCACAATAAACTTTACATAGACTTACATTCCAAGATAGTCATTAATACAGGCTTAAAACTCATAAAGATCAGTTTCTTCTCTTCATTACATATCTTTTAGATCGGCTGAACTAAACAAAAATCAGACAGGTCTACTCTCGTTTCACACCCTTTTTTGGTTAATTTCATAAAACAATTGATACAACAAGATGCATAAAAGTAAAATTTTTGCGCGCAAGTGTTATTTTTTAAAATATTCCTAGTTTGATTAATTGAACACTTTTAATAAAGCGGAAAAATAATGAATAATAAATTGAATATAGTGACTGCTGGTTTACTACTAGCACTTGGTCAAGCAAACGCGCAAACATTTGATAACAGTGCTCAAGAATATGACCCATCAAAACATGTATGGGAATATACATATCAACTAGCTGGTGGTGATCCACTTGTGGTACATCAGTGGCATTTACAGAACAATGGCCAACATGCTGGTGCCATCACTCCGGGCGTAGCTGGTATTGACTTAAACCTCGATTTCACACATCGCCGTGGTATTTTAGGCCAAGGTATCAACATTGCTGTTATTGATGACGGCCTTGCTACTTACCACCCGGACCTTGCACCAAATATGGCACAAGGTGATGTACTTAACCCTGACCCATATATTTATCAGTACTTCTCTAGAGGTCGTCTAACGATTGACGACCATGGCACTAAAGTAGCAGGTATTGCTGCAGCTGCTGCATATAATGGTCAAGGTGGCCGTGGTGTTGCTCCTGCTGCAACATTAACAGGTGCTAATTTAATTGGTAATGAACGTAACTACGTAGGTCGTGACGTTGCAATTCGTGCCGTAATGGATATGGATGGTGCTGTTGCACCGATGAACAAGCATACAGATGCACGCGTTATTAACCAAAGTATTGGTTATGCATTCTCTGATGCTAGCATTTATGGCGATTATCGTGGTTTCTTCGATAATATCGATAATGTGACTAAAAAAGCTGTAACTGAAAGTCACGGTGGTCGTGGTGCAATGGCGGTTAAATCAGCTGGTAACAGCCACTACATTGGTGGCCGCTGGTTAGATAGAGATAATGGCCTTCTTACCCTTATCTACCCGAATGGTTATGCACTACCTGCATATGATGCTTCAATTGCAGATCCAACTAACGCCAACTTCTGGAACCTAACAGTTTCTGCATTAAATGCTAAAGGTAACCTTGCTGCATACTCTACAGGTGGTTCAGCTGTATTACTTACGGCACCAGCTGGTGAGTGGGGCCGCTATAGCCCAGCAACTGTAACGACAGCGTTACCAAAATGGTGTACTGATGCAACAGAAGCACAGTGTGAAAACCCAATGTACGCGTTTAATATGAATGGTACGTCTGCTGCAGCCCCTGCACTTTCTGGCGCAGTTGCCCTAATTATGTCAGCGAACCACCAGCTTTCATGGCGTGATGTTAGACACCTGATGATCACAACTGCTACAAAAGTAGATGCAGATGCAAAACCACGTATGATTGGTGACTACGAAGCCATTCCTAGCTGGCAGGTTAACGGCGCAGGTCACGCATTCCATTATGATTATGGTTTTGGTCTAGTAAATGTTGATGCAGCGGTTGAAAAAGCATTGCTAACAGGTCCAATCCTTGGGGATTTACAAATCAAATCGTACGATGTGCCAGTTGCTGCTGATGCATTCATTTACGATGGTGATTTCTCTGGTACCGAGTCTGTTCATACTCAAACAGAAAACCTAACTGTAGAAGGTGTAAGAGTACACCTAGACTTAGAACATGACCGCCTAGGCGATTTATCAATTGAGCTTATCTCTCCAAGCAACACACGTAGCGTTATTTTAACTGCGGGTACTGATATCGAAGGTAATAAGTTCAACGGTAACGTTATTCTGTCAAACCACTTCTATGGTGAGTCTGCAAAAGGTGATTGGAAACTTCGCATTATCGATACAAACGCTAAAGACGCTTGGTCTGAGCGAGTATATGACCTTGGCACAGGTAAGTTTGTTGAAAACTCACTGACAGTTACACCACAGCGTAGTGACAAAGTGCAGCCTAACAACACTAAACCGGGCCAGTTGACTGGTTGGAGCATCACGTTCTACGGTCACTAATCCAAAAAAGAGAGCTACATAAGTAGCTCTCTATATAATGGAAGCTGGTTCAGAGTTAAGCATAACCCCAGGCTCTGCATTGCCAACCAGGCCCAACACCTATGTATTGGCATCTATAGAATGGGATTTTCGAAGAGCCAGCTTTTTTCTGCCAAGCTGCAATGACAATTTGCGTAGCATTTGATTCGCTGTAACCAAAAGCAGAAGCTGACACGTACCCAGCTGGTTTAATTGTATGAGTTTCAGAGGGCTTTGCATTTACATAGCTTGTTGACAAACATAATCCAGCACAAAGACCTATTAATTTTACTAATTTCAATTTCATATTCCTTTAAATATAACTCTTTTGGAGATTTAAAACCTCCCTAATAACTACTTAAAAATATTAAGCTACTAAAATAATTTAATGGTCATGCATACCCTGACGCATAACATGTCCATTCAGGACCGGTTTTAAATATCCAGCTTTTTACTCGTCTGATATTCAATGGAATGACATTCCTAAATATGTTTAAGCTTACATCCCATTACGTCACAACCTGCCATACGATAGTTTTTAGGAAAAAACGCTTTCAGTTCAAAGTTAAATATATGACCGTTCTATCTATATACTCGAGCGTAACATCTCCAACGATCTACACGCGTTTGCTCGCATCTAATTGAAGGGATGCCTGCTGATTGAGTAACCCACCACCAAGCTACTTTAACATTATGATGAGCCCGTCCCTGAGTTGTACCATCTGCATATATCTCAAAATAATTCTGACTAGCAGACACCGCACATGACCCTAATAATAATGTTGAAATTGCTATTTTATTTAATAACTTCATTTAAAATTCCTTTTGAATTAACTTTCTTTTTTTACTTGGCTATACGACTCTTCAACATAGCACTTTAGAGTAAACTGCATGTCTAAAAGCCTTATATTGCCGCACTTTTTTCAAACTTGACTTTTAAGCTTTGAATGAAAAATTTTGACTACGATTAAAGCTGCTGAGCACTTTATAAGTAGAATAAAATTAACTAAGAATATACACCTCGGTTAATTTAAAACGCACAAGTTGCATTACGCATAACCACGTGCCGTGCATTGCCATACAGAGCCCAGACCAACTCTTTGACATTGAACACTCGTTGGTGTGTTTGAGGAGTTAGCCGCCTCTCTCCAAGCTCGGATAACATTTGTAGTGGCACTTGCTTCGCTGCCACCATATGCTGTGTAATATTTATCAGCAGCCGCCGCATAAAACGTACTAAACAAAAGTACAAAAACCATTAACAAATTTAATTTTTTCATTTTTATTCCTTTATCAACACAAATAAAGCTGTGTAAAAAATAATACAAATAAAAACACTGTGCCAATGATTAATATTCAACCTAAAAGGCGGATTAAAATGGCACTGAAAATCTTTAGTCAATTGATTTTAAATATCTTTTAATAGCAAGCAAGCCAGAAACACAAAAGTTAAACAACGGTAAATAACAAGTTAACGGGAAGACTTTTTCACATTTAATAAAATATTAATATTCAGAGAGAATTCAGGTAGGGGAAAAAATTAGGGAAAACACGAATGTTTTTCGTGTTTTCCCAAGTAAAGAAGATTAACTATAGTAAGCTTCACCCGCTTCAGCTTTTGCTTTTAACGGTTCTGAAGGAGTGAAAACATCATTTTCGGTTGCATAAGTAGATAGCTCTGAGCACACCTTATTAATGCCACGTTTATCCATGTAGCTAAACGGGCCGCCCAAGAAAGGCGGGAAACCGATGCCGAAGATAGCCCCGATATCACCATCTCTTGCTGAAGCAATAATGCCTTCATCTAAACAACGTGATGCTTCATTAAGCATTTGCGAGACACAGCGGTTGGCAATTTCTTGCTTATTTAAACGAGGTGCTTGGGTGATCCCAAGTAAATCATAAACAGACTCATCCACCTTTTTGCCTTTTTTACCTTCATAGGTATAAAAACCACGGCCGGTTTTTCTGCCAAGACGCTTATTTTCAATCAAGCGCTCGAATGCATTAGGCGCCTTAAAGCGGGCTCCTAGCTCTTTTTCAAGAATAGGCGCAATCTTAGAACCTATATCAATCCCAACTTCGTCAAGCAACGCAAGCGGACCGACCGGGAAGCCAAACTCAACCAATGCTTGATCTATTTTTTCAATCGGCTCACCGGCGAGTAGAAGATTTGCAGCTTCGTTCACATACGGGGCCAAAATTCTGTTTACATAAAATCCGGCTTTGTCTTTTACAACAATAGGAGTTTTACCTTGCTTACGCGCAAAATTAACTGTTTTTGCAATGGTCTCTTCCGATGTGCCTTCGTGAGGAATGATTTCCACCAACGGCATTTTCTCTACCGGAGAGAAGTAATGTAAACCAATCACATTTTCAGGGCGTGCTGCATTTTCAGCAATTTGTGCAATCGGTAATGAGGAAGTATTACTGGCAAAAATTGTCGACTCAGCACATTCACGCTCGATATCAGCCACCATACCTTGCTTTAAAGCAAGATCTTCAAACACCGCTTCAATCACAATATCAATATGCTCAAAACCACTGTAATCCGTTGTGCCTGTGATACTGTTCATCGTAGATTGCATTTGCGCTTTAGATAAAATACGGCGCTTTTGCTTTTTCGATAGGATCTTATAGCTATAGTTAAGTGCATTGCTGATACCTTGATGCGCAACGTCTTTAATACGCACCCTCACGCCTGCTTTGGCTGCACTCACATGCGTGATACCCGCGCCCATTAAACCACCACCAAGCACAGCCGCTCGCTCGATTTTAGCGGCATCATCACTTTGCCACTCTTTTTTCATCTCTGTTGTTGCGAAGAAAATGCCACGCAATGAACGCGAGACCTCTGTCATCACCAAATCAGCAAACCCTTCTGCTTCCGTTTTGTATGCTTTTAGTTCATCAAGCTCTACAGACGCGCGAACAGCCTTGATAATGGCCAGTGGAGCCGGGTAATGACCACCCGTTTTCTTCTCAACATTCTCTTGCGCTTTTTTGAAAATGATGTTGCGACCAAACGGATTTGATTCTAACAGCTGACTTAACTTATCTAGTTTTGGCTTACGCCCTTTAGGCTTGCCTTTACGGGCCAGTTTAACTGCCACTTCCATCAATATACTTTGCGGTACACTTTCATCGACCAAGCCCGCTTTAGCCGCTTGTTTCGCCCTAACCTGCTTACCTGTTAACATCCATTCAAGCGCTTTTTGAATACCAACCAGTTTAGGTAATCTTTGTGTACCGCCACCGCCCGGTAATAGACCTAGCTGTACTTCAGGTAAACCAAGTTTGGTTTTATCATCGCTGCTACACACTCGGTAATCACATGCCAAAGCAAACTCTAGCCCGCCACCCAGAGCCGCACCATGAATCGCAGCTACCGTTGGGAATGGTAAGGATTTCATTTTGAAAAATGCCTGCTGACACATTTCAGAAAGCCTAAGTGCATCTTCTCGCGTATTCGCATTATCAAGCATTTTGATATCTGCACCGGCAATAAAGTTGTCCGCTTTACCGCTCACAAAGACCATGCCTGTGACATCATCTTTTTTACCTTGATCGAGAATTTCAAGCAACTCGTCCGCAAAAGAATCACGCAAAGTGTTCATCTTCTCGCCAGGTACATCAATTGTGACCAAAGCAACTTTGTGACTATTTAGTTCATAATTAAATACTGACATTTATGCACTCTCCAATACAAAAGCCGCACCTAAGCCACCAGCCGCACATGCTGTTGTTAATGCAAGCCCACCACCTCGGCGTTTTAATTCATTTAAACTTTGTGTGATTAGTCTGGCACCCGTTGCTGCAAATGGATGCCCATAAGCAAGTGACCCACCATTAACATTGAATTTATCCATATCAATTTCACCAATGGCTTTACTGCGGCCCAATTTCTCTTGCGCAAACTTGTCTGATGCAAACATCTTCACATTAGCAAGCGCTTGTGCTGCAAACGCTTCATGCATTTCAATTAAATCTAGATCTTTTAATTCAATACCCGCTCTATCTAATGCTAAAGGCGTTGAATGTGCAGGACCCATTAGCATATCTTCATGTACACCAATGGCAGAGAAGGCGTAAGAGCGCACATAACCAAGAATTTCGTAGCCAAGTGCTTTTGCTTTACTCTCGCTCATCATGAGTACCGCAGCAGCGCCATCTGTCAGTGGTGTTGCGTTAGCAGCAGTCACTGAGCCATGTTTTCTATCAAATACTGGACGCAGCTTTGCATACCCTTCAAGGGATGAGTTTGCACGAATATTATTGTCTCTATCAATGAATTGTTTGTATGGCTCAACATGCGCAGTCATCACTTCTGGCGATAGAAGCCCTTCGTCCCAAGCTTTAGCAGCTAAAGAATGTGAACGATGTGCTAATGCATCTTGCTCTTGACGACTGATACCGTGTGTTTTTGCCATTTGCTCTGCAGTATCCCCCATAGAAAGGCCTGTAGAATACTCTGCTACAGCTGGCGGTACTGGTAGTAAATCTTTTAAACGTAATTTAGAGAAGATTTTTAGGCGCTGGCCTAAGGTTCTTGCTTTATTAAGGTCAACTAGACTGCCAGCCAGCTTTTTGCTGACACCTATAGGAAGGACAGATGAAGAGTCGGCACCTCCAGCAATACCTACTGCACTATGGCCCGCGATAATAGACTCTGCAACATTCGCCACAGCCTGAAAACTCGTCGCACAGGCACGAGATACAGAATAAGCATCTACCGACACCGGCATACCCGTACCTAATACAATTTCACGGGCGATATTTGGCGCTTCAGGCATTTGAACCACTTGGCCAAAAACGAGCTGGTCAATTTCTTTTTTATCTATGTTCAGTCGTTCCAGCATTTCATTGACCACGGTTTTACCCAGATCAAGCGCAGGCACATGATGATAAGCAGTTGCTTGTTTTGCGAAAGGAGTACGCAGGCCACTGACGATGGCAATACGGTCTCCGTTTATTGTTTTTAGAATGTTTTGTCCAGACATGAATTTGCTCTCCCGCTGACAGGTCTGACCTGTTATTTTAACTCGATTCTAAACAACCGAATCCATTCTGCCAATAGAAAAATGGAAATTGTCTGTAAAAATCACAGCGCAAATTAAACTTAGCGTGAATTTTAAACAAATCAAAAAGCATCTGAAAAATATATTAAAAATATGGAACTAAACGAAAAAAAAGAGTCTAAGAAAAGTGTGAAATTACACCTCAAAAGCTTGAGTTTTCTGTTTCAATCCATATAAATAAGCAACAAATTTGTCATAACAAGGACAAACAAGCATGGCAGTTAATGAGTTTACTGAATTAAAAAAATACTTAGATACCCAAATTATTGGTCAACCAGACCTGACTGAAGCCCTTTTAATCGCGATTTTAGCTGATGGTCACCTACTGGTAGAAGGCCCTCCAGGGCTGGCAAAAACACGTGCTGTAAACGCACTTGCCAAAGGCATTGAAGGCAGTTTCCAACGTGTTCAGTTTACCCCTGACTTATTACCTGCTGACATTACTGGTACCGATATTTACAGACAACAAACCAGTGAATTTGTATTTGAGAAAGGCCCACTATTCCATAACCTAGTACTGGCTGATGAAATAAACCGAGCTCCCGCTAAAGTTCAGTCAGCGTTATTAGAGGCGATGGCAGAAAGACAAGTCACAGTAGGTAAAACGACTTATCCATTACCTGAACTATTTATGGTTATGGCGACCCAAAACCCACTTGAGCAAGAAGGGACTTACCCGCTCCCTGAAGCACAATTAGACCGCTTTTTGCTGCATCTCAATATTGACTACCCAAAAGCGCAAACTGAGTTAGAGATTTTACGTTTAACACGTGGTGAGGCACTCAGTACTGAAGCCGTTAAATTTAACCCAATCAGTCAGCAAACTTTATTCGAAGCAAGAAAGAAGGTACTTGAGTTACATCTTGCAGAACCACTTGAGCAATACTTGGTACAACTTATTATCGCTACTCGTGAGGCGGCAAACTTAGATGCTGAACTTGGTACTTGGATTGAACTGGGTGCGAGTCCACGTGCAACCATTGCGCTTGATAAATGTGCTCGTGCTCACGCTTGGCTACAAGAACGTGATTTTGTCACGCCTGATGATATACAAGCAGTGTTACATGATGTGCTCAGACATCGCATTATTTTAAGCTACGAAGCACAAGCAGATGGTATTACAAAAGATCAGGTAATCAGCCGCATCCTTGAGTTAGTGCCAGTTCCTTAAAGTGTAGTCTTCCGCTATGAAAGCAAATATTGATATTAAAAACTGGTTTGAAAATTGCCACAGCAATGGCGTCGAACTCGGGCTGAAAGAGTTGCTCTACTACAGGAGCAAGGCCCGCCTTCTCGACTTAAAACCAAAAGGTCAAATTCGCAGTGCACAAGCTGGACAATACCTCGCACCTCACAAAGGGCGAGGCATGGAATTTGCTGAAGTGCGTCAATACCAATATGGTGACGATATCCGCGCGATAGATTGGCGCGTAACGGCTCGTACGGGTGAAGCGCACACAAAGCTTTACCAAGAAGAGAAAGAACGTCCAGTCTTTTTATTTACAGACTTGTCCAATAGCATGCTATTTGGCAGCCAATTGCTGCTCAAATCTGTGCAAGCCGCGCATTTAAGTGCTCTTGTTGCATGGTCAGCATCGCAACGTGGCGATAGGCTTGGTGGCGTGGTATTTTCAGAGCACAGTCATCATGAGCTCAAACCAACGGCTAGGGATAAAGGCGTTTTAGCATTTTGTCATCAATTATGTGATGTACATAACACCAGCCTAATTAGTCGTGACAAACAAAGCGACAGTCGATTTAACGACAATTTAAAGCGCCTCAAACATCTCGCAAAGCCGGGCAGTTTAATTTATCTTATTTCAGACTTTTCTGAGCTAGATGAAGAAAGCTTTTCCTTACTTGAAGGGATAAGTAGACACTGTGAGTTAATTGGTTGCCAAGTAAGTGATCCATTCGAGCATACCTTACCAGCTTACAGCGAAGCAGTCGAAATCCAAGGTACGCACAGTGCTTGGACATTGCCACTGAGCGACAAACAATTTAGAGACAAGTTTGCCAAACGCGCCCAGCAAGTGTTTAACACTCGGTTAAAGCGCTTACAGCGTTCTGGCATGACCATGCTCAACTTCTCTGCTGATACCCCCTTAGAAACACAGCTCTCTAGGTGACAATAATGAATCAATCCCCTTTAGATGCCCTTCATGATGTAATACCGCCAGAGCAAGTAAGTTGGTGGCCTTTGTCTTTGCCAATGTGGGCACTGATCATTGCTTCAACACTTTTTCTGGTCGCATTGACTGTTTGGTTATATAAAAATTGGCGCTATGGCGCGGCAAAACGAGAGGCAATACAGCTCAGTGAAACACATAAACAAGACGCGCTTGCCTTGCATGGTCTTGTCAAGAGATTAGCCAAACATTATTACGGTACAACCGTCGCATCACAAACCAGCACAAACTGGTGTAAAACTTTAAATACACTATCAAAAGCGCAGCTCAATGAACAAGACATTGCCTCATTATATCAATCAGATAACAACTATGAACAAAGCGAAAAGCTCCTGACGGCAATTAAAACTTTTAAAATCAAGGAGCGCTTAGATGTTTGAATTTGAGTGGCCGTTGGCTTTTTTATTGCTCCCACTACCTTGGATAATCTCAAAAATAAAACCTGTTGCAGTACAGTCCCAACAGAAAATCCGTATGCCTAGTTATGCCTCATTAGGCGGTATCGGCACACAGGTACAATCGTATTCTCGAAAAAGAAACTGGCTCGAAATGCTAGTCTGGCTGCTTTTGGTCACCGCTTTGAGCAACCCAACTTGGCTAGATGACCCAATCACATTGCCCAGTGAAGGTAGAGATATCATGCTGGCTGTCGACCTTTCTCACTCTATGGCTGAAGAAGACATGGAGTACAATGGCCGTTATATCGACAGATTGTCTGTCGTTAAAGCTGTATTAAGTGATTTTATAGAACAGCGACAAGGCGATAGACTTGGCTTGATATTATTTGCCGACACCGCTTTTTTACAAACGCCATTAACCAAAGACATTAATACCGTAAGTCAAATGCTGCAAGAGTCACAAATTGGCTTGGTGGGCAGAGCAACGGCAATCGGTGATGCGTTAGGTCTTGCCGTTAAACGTTTCAATCAAAAAGAAGAAAGTAATCGCATCCTCATTTTACTTACCGACGGTCAAAATACCGCTGGTAACTTACAACCTGAAGAGGCGTTAATCTTAGCCAGAGAAGAAGGAATAAAAGTATATACCATTGGTGTTGGCTCTGACGGTCGCAGAAACATGGGCTTTTTCTCACTGGGCAGTATGTCGGGGGCAAGCATTGATGAGCAAACTCTGACACACATTGCAACAGAGACAGGTGGCCGATACTTTAGAGCAAAAGATGTACAAGGCCTACAACAAATTTACTCTGAACTTGATAACCTAGAGCCTATTTCAGCAGAGGATGAAACATTTCGTCCTAAAATCGCATTGTTTTATATTCCCCTATTGGCCGCAATTACTCTGTGGGGTTTAGTACTGCTTATTCGCTTTGCAACACAATGGAGGCGAGATAATTAATATGACCGAATTTCAATTTATTCGACCCGAACTACTTTGGCTATTGATACCCTGGGCAATCATCAGTTTATTGCAATGGTACAAAAAAGCAGGCCATAAACAGTCTCAATTAATTGCACCGCATCTTGCGAAAGTGGTTTTAACTGAAGGCAATCAAAGTAAAGCCAGTCACTCAACATGGTTAACCAGTCTAATTTTATTCCTAGGGGTATTTGCTGCAGCGGGGCCAAGCATTGAAAAGCAAAGCGTGCCGGTTTTCTCTGCCAAACAGGCTAGAGTCATCGTTATGGATATGTCCTACTCTATGTATTCGACGGACATTGCACCTAACAGATTGACTCAGGCCAGATTTAAAACCTTAGACATGTTGCAACAGTTTCGTGAGGGTGACACCGCATTGGTTGCCTACGCACAAGATGCCTTTATTATCTCACCACTCACAAGCGATATAAATACGCTAGAAAACCTTGTACCAAGTATTAGCCCAGAGATTATGCCGGGCAAAGGCGCTAACGTACTAGCCGGTATTGACCAAGCAAAAACCTTGCTTGCACAGGCAGGTTACCCATCAGGCGAAATCATTTTAATCACCGATGAAGTCGAGTTGGAAGATGCACAAGATATACATGATATGCTCAGCGGCTCAGGTTATACCCTGCATGTTTACGGTGTTGGCACAGCACAAGGCGCACCTATTAGTATTCCAGAAGGCGGCTTTTTAAAAGATAGATATGGACAAATTGTCGTTCCTAAGCTTTATGTCGATAGATTACGTTCACTTGCGCAGCGCTTAGGCGGCCGATATGCCACTTACTCACCGGATAACTCAGATATAGAAACCTTTGCAATAAATAATACGCAAGATATTGAAACGCCCAATGAGCCAAACGAAACCCTTTGGCGCGTCGACGCGGGAAAATATTTATTATTTGTAATTATTCCTCTCGCACTATTGGCATTTCGTAATAATTCAGTTGCGCTGATAATTTGCGTTATTGCCTATTTACCAAGCCAACCCAGTTATGCAGCCGATTGGCAATCTTGGTTCAAAAATGCCGACCAAAATGCGCTTTCTGCTTATCAAAAAGAAGACTTTGATCAAGCAAGTACCGCACAGGATGCGTCGTTACGTGGGGCTGCACAATATAAACAAGGTCAATATGAGCAAGCTGCAAAGACTTTAGAAAATGCAAATACAGCCATAGGTCAATATAACCTAGGTAACGCCCTCGCCCATATAGGTAAACTTGATGACGCTATTCAAGCTTATGATCAAGCGTTGAAACTAGATCCGTCATTATCGCAAGCACAAGAGAACAAAGAACTCCTTGAGCAAATGAAAGATCAGCAATCACAACAAAACCAAGATCAAAACAATCAGCAGCAAGAGCAGTCTTCTGAACAGCAAAACGATCAGCAGCAAGGTGAAAGCGAAAATCAAGAGCAACAATCTGGTGAACAAAGCGATCAACAGAACCAATCGCAAGACGGACAAGGAAATGAATCTGAGCAAGAAAATAGCGAACAGTCAGAGCAATCTCAAAGTAGTGAGCAATCAGACAGTCAAAATAAGCCTGAATTAGCAGATAAACAAACAGGTGAAGAAAGCGAGCAAACAGAAGAGCAATCCCAAGCACGCCCGCAGCAAGCACAACAAAGTGAGCCAAAAGAAGGTGAGCAATCGGAACAAATGCTGCCAAGTGAAATGAAGGAATTAACACCAGAAGAGAAAGAAAAAGCGCAGCAACTCAATCAGCTACTGCGCCGAGTACCAGATGACCCCGCTATTTTGCTGAAGAACAAAATGCTTTTGGAATCAAGACAAAGACAACAACAAAGACAACCAGTAGGAGCTGAGAAATCATGGTAATGCGATTTGCTATTTATTTTATTTTATTCGCTGTCGCGCTGCCCGCTTTGGCTATAGACAGACTGACAACCAGTGTCGATAAAAACCCCGTATTAGTTGGGGAATACTTTACTTTAACTATAGAAGCGGATGGTAAAGTGTCGGGCCAAATGCCTGATACAAGCGCCATGGCAAGAAGCTTCATTACAGGCCCTGTGAGTACCAGCTCTCGCACACAAATTGTTAATGGCAGCATGAGCAGTGCTACAAGCTGGCAAATGCAGGTGATGTCTCGAAGTGCTGGAGAGTTAACCATTCCTGCTTTTGAAGTATCTGGTGTAAAGAGTCAACCCATTACTCTGCGTGTTGTTGCAAGAGAAGCAGATGACAATCAACAAAAAGATGTGTTTGTTACCACTGAACTCAACCTAGAATCTTTGTATGTGCAACAAGCTGCGCTATATACCGTTAAGCTTTTCATTGGTAAAGATTTGCTCGACGCGCAAATGACACCGCCAACGATGAATGACGGCTCGATTACGCCAATGGGACAGCAAGAAGAAAATTATGAAGTACTTGATGGCCGCCGCTATCGAGTGATCACAAGAAATTACCTTATACAGCCTCAAAAGAGTGGTAACTTTAAAATTGAAGGGCCGATTTTCAATGGTCAAGTTAGAGAGGGTTATCGAAGAATGGCTGTTAGCGCGGTTGGTGACTCTATTGATGTTGAAGTAAAACCTATTCCTGACAATTACCGTGGTGCATGGCTACCGAGCGAATTGGTTAACTTGGCTGAAGAATGGCAACCAGAAGATGCGCAAGTTGTTGTCGGTGCGCCGATCACACGTACGTTTACCTTAACTGCATTGGGCATTACTAAAGAGCAAATGCCTGATATTGAAGTGCCAAGCGTAGATGGGTTTAGAATTTACCCTGATGAAACCGACCGTAACCAAATGGCTCGTGATGGTCGAGTCATTTCACAAATGGTTGCATCATATGCGCTTCTGCCACAAAAACCGGGCACTTATACTCTACCAGAGGTTAAATTACCTTGGTTTAATACGGTGATAAATCGCATTCAATATGCCACTCTACCAGCGAGAACAATTGAAGTGATTGCAGATCCTAATCAACCTCAACAGCCTGTGACTTTGCCACAAGTTGATACTCAAACCCAAGATACACTACCGCAAACCAGCGTTGAGCCGACCATCATTTACAAAGATGTTGAAAAGTCTTGGGTTGATTGGCTTATTATGGGGTTAGGCTATTTACTATGGTTGATTACATTGGCTGTATTACTACTTAGAAAACCGACTGTATCAGCACAAAGCCCGCAAGTGAATAATCAACCCAATATAAGTACTGATGCACAAGCAAAACTCAAGCAATTGGGAACCGCTGCAAAGAGCAATGACGCAAACCAGTTCTACTCGCTATTGCGTAACTATCTAGAGCTTGCTCATCAGCAAACACTGAAATCGTGGTTAAGCCAGCAATCACCCGAAATTGGGGAAGAAATTGCAAAATTGCAAGCATCCCTTTATAGTGCAAATAAACAACAGGTCGATCTCGTAACGCTATATAATCAAATATGTAAAATTAAAAAGCGTTCAAAATCAGACGCTAAGAATAGCCTAGAGTCGCTTTACTAAAAAATATGGCGAAAAACGAAATAATATTGCTGAAGGCAAGGTCTAGTTAGCATGACCCAAAAACAAAAACGTTACGAATCTTTGGTTCAGGTTTACCATACAGAGTTATATCGCTTTGCTTACTGGTTATGCCAAGACCCAACTATTGCAGAAGATTTGGTTCAGGAAACATTTTTACGTGCATGGCGTTCTTTAGATGCACTACAGGATGAAAAAGCCGCCAAATCTTGGTTACTAACCATATTGCGACGAGAAAACGCCCGTCGCTTTGAGAGAAAACAATTTGACTATGCGGATGTTGAAAACGACACCTTAGTCGATACCAAAAGCACAGCATTAGATGATGAAATGGAGCAAACTGTTGTTCAAAGACAAATCAATCAGTTGGCTTCTGAATATAGAGAGCCCCTTTTACTTCAGGTTGTCATGGGGTGCTCTGGGGATGAAATCGCAGAGATTTTAGAGTTAAACAAAAATACAGTCATGACCCGACTGTATAGAGCGAGAAATCAGCTAAAAGAGGCACTAACTAACGTGAATGAATCAGCAAAGGGGGCATCAAACTGATGGATGATTTAGAATTTCGCCGTCGCCTGTTCGCCGATCCGAGCGATGAGCAACTTATGAACGAAGCTAAGCAAGACCCAGCTAAAAAACGTTTGGTTGACGAAGTGCAAGATTTTGATGATATGTTAGGTGATGCGTTAAAGGTTCCGGTACCTGAGGGCTTGCAAGCCAAATTACTTGCTAACATGGATGAGCAAGAACCTAAGGCGCACTCTGCCGACAATGTCGTGAATCTAGCGTGGTACAGGCGCTTTACCGTGCCCATTGCGTCAGCGGCATCTGTTGTACTGGCTGTGATGGTTTACTTTAGCACCGCTGTCCATGCACCTTTATATGCTGGAGAACATGCTCTTGAACACGTATATTACGAAGAGAGCGCGTTAACACTCAGTAAAGAAGTGAATCTACAAGTAGTCAATGAGAAACTTGCTATGCTTGGCGGTAAACTTGAATCACTGCCGGGCAAAGTGACTTATGCAACATTCTGCAACTTTAAAGGTCAACGCAGTTTGCACTTGATCTTTCAATCAGATCACGGTCCTATGACCGTATTTATTGTTCCAAGCGACAAAAATGACTATCGTCAGGGTGATACCCAGTTTAGTGACAGCCGATTCAGTGGCTCCATTAATAAAGGCGCCAATGCAGACACCATTTTGGTTGCAAAATTAGGCACTCCACTTGATAAGTATCAAGGCGAAGTCAACAACTCCTTACAATGGCTATAAAATGGGGCGCGATAAGCGCCCTATTTGTTCCTATAACCACCCTATTTCAGTTCAATTTCTTTTTTAATTTCATTAGAATGTCACACAGTATTTAAACTTAGAGGAAAACCATGAAACAATTTTTTGTTTTATTGACTATCGTTTCAATGTTGTTTGCTACTGCTTTTGACGCTGAAGCGCGTAAAAAGTTTGGCAGCAAGAAAAAAGGTAAAACACATCAAACTTCTACTGTGCAACAAAAAAAGCAAGTGGATACTAAATCACTGGCTGCACAGCAAGGCGCAAAGAAAAAGTCGAGCAAAAAAGGCATTATGGCTGGCGTACTAGGTGGCCTTTTAGCTGGCGGTCTAATCGCGGCAATGATGGGTGATGATTTTGAGGGCTTCCAATTCCTTGAAATGATCCTTTTCGCTATTGCAGCATTTGTCCTGTTCAAAGTGATCATGGGCTTTATGCGCAAAAGGCAGCAGCCGCAAATGGCTGGCGCGCCTAACTTTGCTCAGCAGCAGCCACAACAAAATCAATCTTTCTCTCAACCTCAACAGTTTCAAGCGAATCAAACAGCAGGTGGGTTTGGTGCACAGCAAGAAGTTCCATTTAACTTACCTCGCGATTTTGATGTAAATGGCTTCCTACAAGGTGCGCGTTCACACTATCAAACGATCCAGACAGCGTGGAACAACAGAGACTACACGACAATGGCTGAATACCTAAGCCCAGAGCTTGTAGAAGAGTTCCGTCAAGAGCGTGAGCAACAAGGTGACGTCGCTACTGAAGTTATGTTTGTTGACGCTGAACTTGCTCGTGCTGACGTAGGTGCAGATAAGTGGGAAATCAGCGTCATGTTCCGTGGTAAGTATCGTGACCAAGGTGACATGCAAGAAGAACCAATTCATGAAGTTTGGCACTTAGAGCGTAAAACACAGGGTGATGCACCTTGGTTGATCGTTGGTGTAGAAGACTTAATCGAAAGCTAAATTTAGCAGATGAAAAGAGGCTCGAAAGAGCCTTTTTTTGTATCCTGTGACCCGTCTTGACTAACACATTCTGGCTTTAAGAAAAACGCCTGTCCTTATCTAATATCAACTCTAAATCGCATATTGTTGGCAAGGTTTCAATACCCCACTCAGTTAGCCTCTGATATGACTGAATAAACTCATGTACTTGCCGCTCATTCATGCCTTTTCCTCTGCTCGCAATCAATTTTTGCTCTTGCTCCAAGCGCCACTGATATACGTATTCAAAGCTTTGTCCGTTCAAAAAAACCAAATTATCAAATAACGAAAAAAGCATTTGATAGTCTTTAGACAAGAAATCATTTACTTGGGAGCGATACAAGCGTTCTGCATCATGTTGAGACTCAAATTGATTACGGCTACTTTTCAATAAATTTGGGGGCTGCGGTGGCAAACCTAAACACCAGCCCTCAAATACTAAAACATCAAGCGTGGAAGTAACTGACGTCCAGTTACATTCTGGGTAGGGTTCATCAGCCGCTTTATCAAAACGAGGCAAAACAAAAGGTTTTGATTGCTTAAAATCGTTGATGACATCTATGGCACGCTGGATATCGTGAGTACCAGGCGCACCGCGCGTTAGAAACAGTGGTGAATACTGATTGGCAAGCACTTGGCGTTTGGCTGTACTGTAATAAAAATCATCAATAGAAACGGACTCAGCCAACTTCGCTTGGCTTTTTAAATAAGCAACAAAATACGCAGACAGTGTTGACTTTCCACTGCCCTGACAGCCACTCACAGCTATACATATTGGTTTTGATTGATTTTCGATTGAGCGCTTAAGCCAAGCTAACGCTTTTTCGCATCCGTAAATATACTGCTTTGGCAGCTTATGTTCTTCACAAAACTGCCGTTGCCAATCGGTTAAAACTTGCATTTACATGACTTCAAATTTATAGCCGACTCCATAGATTGAATGAATAAACTCACAATCGGGCGCGATATCTTGCAGTTTTTTCCTTATTTTTTTAACGTGGCTATCAATTGTTCTATCACTTACTACACGATCGTCATCGTAGATTGAATCCATGAGCCTTGCTCGATTATAAACGCGACCTGGGTGCTTAAACATGGTCTGTAACAGCATAAACTCAACATGCGTCAAGTCAGTTCTCATACCGTTATAATTCACAAACAAGGTTTCTTCTTCAAGCACCAGGCCTGTTTGTATTGGCGTGGTATTGTTGGTACGCCTTAAAATCGCCTTTACACGTGCAACCACTTCTTTTGGGCTGTATGGTTTGCACACATAATCATCGGCACCCACCTCTAACCCCAATAAGCGGTCTATTTCCTCAACCTTTGCGGTTGTCATAATTATTGGCACTTCAGAATCTCTGCGTACTTGAGTACAAATTTCGATACCATCCACCGACGGTAGCATGAGATCCAACAAAATAATATCAGGGGCAAAGGTACGGACTCTAGAAAGTGCGTCAGCACCGTCCATTACGATGTCAAACTCATAACCGGCTTGCGCTAAATATTTACCTAGAATAACAGCCAGTTTTTCTTCGTCTTCAATGATCAGAACTTTCTGATTTACCATTTAATTACCCTATTTGCTCTTCTTTGCGTTCTCGTGTTATAGATCTTATTTCTTTTGAAAAGTGTGTCTATGTCTATAATTTTTGGTGATTATTTAATTATCGGCAGTGTCACATCAACACTTACCCCACCTAGTTCACTGTGGGTGGCAACAATGGAGCCATTATGTGCTTGTACTATACTGGCACAAATTGCCAAACCAAGACCAGAGCCACCGGAGGCACGGTCTCGCGCTTTGTCGACTCGATACAACCTATCAAACAACATAGGCAGCAACTCAGGCTCAACGCTGGGACTACTATCTTGCCAACGGATCAGTACCGTATCTTTTGACTGCTCAATTACCACCCTTATCTGCCCTGGCTGCGTTTCACTTGAGTCAGTATAACGCAGCGTGTTTTGCATAAAGTTACTGAACAGTTGTGAAAGCCTTGCTTCATCACAGTTGAGTATACATTGTGACTCACCAACTATCTGCCATTCAAAATGCTTATTTTTAAGTGTAGCCAAATGTGAATCGAACGTATGGCCTATCACTTCATTAATATCACACTCTGCCATGTTGTAACTCAATGATCCTCTGTCAGACATGGAGAGCTGGTGCAGATCATCAACGAGCTTGGTTAACCGATTAATTTCGTCGTAGAGCGAGTTTAGCTGTGCTTCGTCAGACTCAATAATGCCATCAATCATACCTTCTAGCTCAGCCTTAAATACTGCAATAGGCGTACGTAATTCATGGGATATATCTGCTATCCATTGCTGCCGTGAGTGTTGGTTTTCATCCAACGTTTTAGCCAATGTGTTTAGGTCATTAGCGAGCAACCCAAGCTCATCCTTACTGAAAGAGTTAAAAGGCGGTTCATAATTGCCCGCCGCAATTTTTTTAGCCGCCGCTCTTAGAGATAAAACAGGTGCAACGAGGAAACGACTAAATGGGATTGCAAGCAAGCTACTCACTATCATCGCTATGATCGCAATCCCTAAAAACCAATGTTGCTGCCGACTAGCAAATAAAGAATCCAAAGAGTTACTTATCTCTAAGCCATTTTCCAAGCCAATAGACCCTAGCAGTTTTCCAGAGTTATCTGCATTTTCATACACTTCAACCCATAGTGTGGTATTTTTACTGTCTTTTCGGCCTTTGAGCAGCTCACCAGATGCCGATTTAAGTACAAGTCGAGATTGAGCCCCGCGCATATGTCTTGGAGGGCGCTCTTCCCTTCCCATCCGTCTCTCTGGCGAAAATGCCTTATCATCTGATGCTTCGCTTTCAGAACGGTGATGTCTTGGAGGGCCGCGCCTTGGGCGCTTTACCATGTCATCAATTTCTGTTTGAGAGCGACCATGATACTCACCAACTAATCGAGTCCAATGCGGATACTTTCTCGTCATCCACTGATCGCCATATTGAGCAAAGTTTTCACGAATGGTAGGAAGTAAGGTGACCAGTTTTGCGCGACTACTATTTTGTAAGTACTCTTTAAAGCTCTTTTCAAATGCAAGTTGGTTTGCATAGTAGACTGCTGAAATAAGCACTGCATTGACCGAAAGCAAGATCACAAGTAACTTTCTTCTTAGGGTTAACTTCATTTAAACTCCATAAAAATCAAAGATACAAGCAAATACTCTGTATCCAGTGCCCAACATATTGCACCTATATTAATGCAGGCTCTACATTTTATGTATATATGAGGCTTGTTTCTAATTTACTACAAGTAGTATCGGATATGAATGTGCAAAAACCGTGGAAGTTAGAGATACGAAGGCGAAATCTCACCTTCGTATAAGGTGTTAGCAACTAATTAAATTGAACGATTTCTAAACCAACAACATAGCGTTCTGCTACATCTTCATTACTGCTGCTCCTGACCACTTTAGCGCTGGCATTAAAAGGCGGGATCGTTGTGCTTTTACTATTGATGAACACTGTCACCAATTCACCTACTTCCAATGGATGTTCAATCTCTACGGACAAGCCAGTAGCGCTTAAATCTAGGCATGTGCCAAGATGCTTTTCCCCAGATTGGCTTACCGTTAACTCAGCTTGCGCATTGACCATCATGCGCATAAAACGACGTTTATCTTCATGGATCATAGTGAGCTCCTAGACCATATTTTTTATTTTTTCCAAAAGCGATTGCATGGCAAATGGTTTTACGACATATTCATCACAACCCGCTTCATACCCTGCTTGTTTCTCTTGCTCAGATTCCAAACCTGAGACCATCATTACCGGAATATCTTTGGTTTCGGGTGTATTTTTCAGCATGCGGCAAGTGTCATACCCATCTAAACCAGGCATACAAACATCAAGCAAAATCACGTCTGGTGGGTCCGCAATTGCATTTGACAAGCAGCTGATCCCAGATTCTGCATAACTGAATTTAAACGCATCTGACAAAGCCATCGACAACATTTCGTAGTTAAAATACTCATCATCAACAACTAACACATGCGGTGTTCTACTCCGTCTTTGCTGCGTGGACATAGTCAATGTCGCTTCCTTATCACAATCCAAAAATTTAAATCCTCTTATTAAGGTAATTGGCTCAAAGCAAATTGCAAGTCAATTCCTATAAATCCAATTCATTTAATGCATTCATCACGCGCTTAGCCGAAATTGGGTAAGGTGTACCTAAGGTTTGAGCAAATAAAGACACCCTTAGTTCCTGTATCATCCAAAAAATATGTACAAGCTCTTTTGGCACAGGCATTCCTTTTGGCACCTTGTTGCACTTTTGACTGTACAAGTCTGATACTTTATCTAACTCTAGTACGCATAAGCGATCTCGGTTAGGGTCAACAGGTAACTTTTCTAGGCGCTTTTCAATCGCTTTCAAATAGCGCAAGAGATCAGCGATTTTGTCAGCGCCATGCTCACTCACAAACCCTCTAAAGATAAGCGACTCTAGCTGAGATTTAATATCGCCATGTGCAGTGATCATGGTCAAATCAACACGGCCTTTCATGCGTTTATTGACACTGTGCGCAATACTCAATACTTGCTCCACTTGCGATGCAATTTCCACTACTTTATCGCCAAGCTCACCGCGAATATGCTCCTTAGCACGCTCAAACTCAGATTCATCTCTAATCATATCAAACTGCTTTAATAGGCTATCTACGCCAGCTGCTGTGCAGTCTGAAATTAAGTCATGAATTTTGCCAAAGGGATTGAAGTACAGTCCCAATTTAGCCTTATTTGGTAAATGCTGCTGTAAATATTTTACCGGTGAAGGTATGTTGAGCAAAATAAGTCTGCGCAAGCCTAATTGGTGCGCTTGAGCAGCTTTGTCAGGGTGGTCGAATAACGAGATAGAAGTACTATCTTTTTTATCCACTAATGCAGGGAATGCCTTAATCTCATAGCCACCTTGGGTCTTGGTATATTCTTTTGGTAACTCCCCAAATACCCACTCGGTTAAATCCTCTTGTTCAATGCCCTTTTCTGCAACTTTAGAAAGCGTTTGTGAAACCTTGCCTTGAAGTTTTTCTTTCAGTGCTTCTAAATCAAAACCATGTGCAATCACTTTGCCAGAATCATCGACCACTTCAAATTGCATCTTCAAATGGTTTTCAAGCGAGCTAAGATCCCAATCAGTGTCAATCACTTTGACGCCGGTCATGCGCAATAATCTTGTCGCCAATGACTCGAGTAAAGGCCCTTGTAAAGGCTCAATTGAAGCCAGTACCGCATCCGCATAATTAGGCGCAGGCACAAAGTTTCTTCGCAAAGTCTTTGGCAAGCTCTTAATCAATGCACAGATCAACTCATGCCTAAGCGCTGGAATATGCCAATCAAAGCCTTCGTTTTGAACCTGATTAAGTAATGCCAAAGGAATATTAACGGTCACACCATCAACGGCTTTTCCTGGTTCAAAGTGGTAATTCAGTGGCAGTGTTAAATTACCCTGCTGCCAAATATCTGGGTAATCAAAAGCGGTTACCTTGTCAGCATCGTGTTGCATTAAAGACTCTCTGCTCATATGCAAAACACGTTTATCACTGTGCTTTTTAAACCACTGATTAAATGCAGCTCGATTATTTACATCACTTGGGATCCGCTCATCGTAAAACTCAAACATAGTTTGCTCGTCTACCAAGATATCTCTACGTCTAGCTTTGCTTTCTAATGATTGGATCTCTTCAACAAGAGATTGGTTATATTCTAAAAACTGAGCTTTTTGACCGAGCTGTTGACCAATAAGCGCCTCTTTAATGAATAGCTCTCGGCTAATAACAGGGTCAATTTGGCTGTAAACGGTGCGCTTTTTCGAAACTATGGTCAACCCGTAAAGTGTTTGTTGTTCAAAAGCGATAATTGCACCCTGCTTTTTCTCCCAATGAGGCTCGCTATAGCTGCGATTCACAAGGTGCTGCGCGAGAGGCGCAACCCAGGCTAAATCAATTTTGGCATTAATGCGTGCATACAACTTACTCGTCTCTACCAGCTCCGCTGACATCAGCCACTTAGGGCTTTTCTTAAATAATGCAGATCCTGGGAAAATATGGAACAGGCTATTGCGCGCGCCTTTATAGTGTTGTTTTTCATCTTTCATACCAATATGGCTGAGCATACCGCTAAGTAAAGATTGATGGATAGCATCAAAGCCCGCTTCGTTGCCAGAGCCTTTAAAATCCATTTCATCGCATACAGTCTTAAGCTGATAAACTATGTCTTGCCACTCACGGATCCGCATATAAGCTAAGAAGTCTTTTTGGCACTGCTTTCTGAATTGGCTTCGCGACAGCGCTTCTTGCTGCTCTTCTAAATATTGCCATAAATTCAAAAATGCCATGAAATCAGAGTTAGGGTCGTCGAATCGGCCATGCTTTTCATCTGCCGCGCCGCGTTTTTCTTGAGGTCGTTCTCTTGGATCTTGAATAGACAACGCAGCAGCAATGACGATAACTTCATTTAAAGCGCCTTGCTCTGCTGATGCCATCACCATTTTGGCTAAGCGAGGATCAATTGGTAAACGACTTAGCTTTCTACCAGCTTGAGTCAACTTGGCGTTTTCTCGACGTGATGCTGCTTTTACCGCGCCAAGCTCTTCCAGAAGCGCCATACCATCTTTGATATTTCGACTATCTGGCGCCTGTACAAATGGAAACTTAGCAATATCACCAAGGCCAAGTGCAAGCATCTGTAAAATAACGGATGCGAGATTAGTTCTAAGAATTTCAGGATCTGTAAATTCTGGTCGCCCTAAAAAGTCTTCTTCAGAATAAAGACGAATACAA
Source organism: Pseudoalteromonas luteoviolacea H33-S (assembly GCF_001625695.1). Classification (GTDB taxonomy): domain Bacteria; phylum Pseudomonadota; class Gammaproteobacteria; order Enterobacterales; family Alteromonadaceae; genus Pseudoalteromonas; species Pseudoalteromonas luteoviolacea_B. The sequence continues at coordinate 87,860 of NZ_AUXY01000098.1, read as the reverse complement.
ATACCCGCAGCAACTCGGCCACATCGGCCCATTCGTTGATTTGCACTTGCCTGAGAAACCGCTTCAATTGGTAGGCGCTGAACTTTTGTTCGATAGCTATAACGGCTTATACGCGCAGTACCTGGGTCTATGACGTATCGTATACCTGGCACTGTTAGGGATGTTTCAGCAACATTCGTGGCAAGTACAATGCGACGATGGCTATGAGGCGCAAAAATTCGGTTTTGTTCAGCATTAGAGAGACGTGCAAACAGCGGTAAAATCTCAACGCCTTTCAAGTTGCGTTTTGACAGCGCATCAGCCGTATCACGAATTTCTCTCTCGCCATTCATGAAAATAAGAATATCGCCCGGGCCTGCATCACACAGCTCATCAACTGCGTCAAATATACCTTGTAGCTGGTCATTCTCGGCTTCGCTCTCTTCCCCTGATACATCGATAACGGGGCGATAACGCACTTCTACAGGGAAGGTTCTACCTGACACTTCAATGATTGGCGCATCATTGAAATGCTGTGAGAAACGCTCAGGATCAATGGTTGCTGAGGTGATAATAACTTTAAGATCTGGGCGCTTTGGTAGTAAGTTTTTCAAATAACCTAAAATAAAGTCAATATTAAGACTACGCTCGTGGGCTTCGTCAATGATGATGGTGTCGTATTGATTTAAAAATCGATCTTGTTGAATTTCCGCCAGTAAAATACCGTCAGTCATCAACTTTACATAACTTTTATCAGAAACTTGGTCGCTAAAACGAATTTTAAAACCGACTTCCTCACCTAGCTCACAACCCACTTCTTCAGCAATTCGATTCGCAACACTTCTTGCGGCTAATCGACGAGGCTGAGTATGGCCTATATAACCATCAATACCTCGGCCAAGCTCAAGACAAATTTTTGGTAGCTGAGTGGTTTTACCTGACCCTGTTTCACCTGCGACGATAACCACTTGGTTTTCAGCAATCGCTTGCTTGATATCTTCTTTTTTCTGGCTTACGGGTAAAGCTTCAGGATAGGTTACTTGCGGTAATCCTTCTTGACGTTGCGTTTTCAACTGCTGGCTTCGGGCAATGGACTCGCCGATTTGAGCAATCACTTTTTGTTGCTTCTTTTCGTCGGCTATTTTTTTTACGCCTTGCAGACGTTTTTTAAATAAAAACTGATCCTTCTTTAAACAAAAAGGGATATCTGAATACAACGACTTTAAGTCCACTACACGACACCTTGAAAATTCCAAAATCGTCGCGTAGTTTATCAAAACCTGAGTAATCTACCCAAGTAAAAACAAGTTTTTAAACAAATCTGTTGCCTGATTCGTAGGTATCGTGCAAATGTTTATCAAAAGCGAGTAAAACATGTGCTCTCGTAATTACCCCGACTAGTCGGCCATCTTCGTCACAAACCGGATACAATTTAGGTTTGTCGTTAGACATCCTATCCGCTATTTGCAAAATGCTGTCATTGGGACTTACGCATACAGGTTGCTTATTCATAACATCAGAGACAATACTGTGAGACTCATTTTGATATGTTGCCTCCAGCATCTTTTTAATACAATCTTGCTCAGATAAAAACCCAATGACTTTTTGGTTGTCATCTAAAACAGGACCGCCTGATTGACCACTTTGTAAAAGCTTTTCAACCGCCATTTCAATACGCATATTTGAACTAAACGTTACTGGTCTGTGATTAAAATAATCTGCTACTTTAACTGATTGCATTGTTTATTCCCCCAAATAAAATGCCAGCTACTTTTATAATAGTAGCTGGCACTGAAAAATTTGCCTAAGAATCAACAATTGAACCGACTATTTAAAAATCTCTACATAGGTTTGCGCTGAATTTGATTTGCTCGCTCTATACATACCCTTTGTATTGAATGGCATGCTGATGTTGCCTTTCGTATCGACGATGATCACACCACCCGTTCCACCCGCTTTATACATAGGGCCAAAAATCACTTCTTTGCCTGCTTGGTTTATGGATTTATTTTGATAAGCAACGCGTGCACAAATATCGGCAGCGACATTATATCGAATAAAATACTCCCCATGCCCAGTTGCAGAAACTGCACATGAATTATTATCCGCGAAAGTACCAGCACCTATGATTGGTGAGTCACCTACCCTACCATAGCGTTTTGCAGTCATACCGCCAGTCGAGGTACCAGCTGCCAGGTTACCATGCCTATCTAACGCAACTGCACCCACAGTGCCCATTTTGTATTGTTCAGGAAGTGCCTGATGTAACGCTTGGTAGTCTTTGGTACCGCTTTCTTTTTGCTTGAGCTTTTCTTTTGCTCGCAACAAAGCCTCATACCTATGTGAAGTATTAAAATACTCAGACTTAACAAGTTCTAGACCCTGCTGCTTTGCAAACTTTTCTGCGCCTTCTCCGCTTAGCATAACGTGTACCGAGTTTTCCATCACCTCTCGGGCGAGATTAATCGGGTTTTTCACATGCTGAACCCCAGATACGGCGCCAGCTTGACGGTCTCGGCCATCCATGATTGAGGCATCTAGTTCATGATGCCCTTCATAGGTATAAACAGCGCCTTTACCCGCATTAAAAAAAGGAGAGTCCTCCAAAATATTAATCGCAATAGCAATTGCATCAAGACTATCGCCTCCCTCATCAAGCACTTTATAGCCGGCTTCTACGGCCTCTTGGAGCTTCGCGCGATACGCTTTTTCTTGCTCTGGTGTAAAACGACTTTTTTCAATTGTGCCAGCGCCACCATGGATAGCGATAGCAATAGGTGAATTGTTGATTTCTGTAGCAGACACTTGCAAAGTGGTGAGCATTACAAATACAGAGCTAAGCATTGTTAACTTGCGCATCCTGAGTTCCTGTTTTTATTTATGATTTATTTGTTACTTAACTTGGCAAGATAAACTTAAGACTGCATTTGTGCAACAATATGCGCCAAAGAAAAAAACTGAATTGAAAATATAAAATATGCAGTTGTAATAATAGGATTTCAAAAACAAAAAAGCGCCCAAGGGCGCTTTTTTTCACTTAAAGATAATAGTTAATTATGCTTCTTGTGATTGTGCTTTAAGACGAGCTAGACGTGCAACTTGGTGAGTTGACGTAAGGAAAGCAAAGATTGGTGCTAGGTAGCCACGTTTACGAAGCTCTAGGTAATCTTCGTCGCTTAATTCATTAAGCTTACGCTCATCAACAAGGTAGATACCATTGATGTCTTTTTTCTCACCAGCGATTTCTACTGTAAGTGTCTGTTGAACTAGAAGCTCTTTTTCAGCAAGGAACTGAGTGAACACTTCAGTTACACGTGCAAATTCAACGTAGTTTACTAACGCTTCTTTACGTGCTTGAAGGTATTCTGTTTCTTTACCGTCAGCAAATAGCGCGTTACCAGCTTCTTCGCCTACTAACGGGCTTGCTTCATCGATAACTATACCAAATTGATCTTCTTCAGGGTGCTTTACAAGACCAAACGGGTAACGAGCAGCAGCTAAAGGTGCAAAACCGGCCTGCCACTTACCGTCTTTAACATATAGGTTCTCACCTGGCTCAAGACCAAATAATGCAACAGCTTGGAACTGACCTGATTCAGTATTTTTAACAAACGCCATTGGGAACTCAGTCGCAACACGAGCAAACTCATGTGCAACAACTGGGATTAGGTGCTGAGACTTAAGAAATTCAACATTGATGCCGTTTTGTACTTTAAGGTTGGCATGCTTCTCGTTGTGTAAAGGCTGCACTTGTTGCTCCGCCATAATACTACTCCATTCAAATTCGAAATTATTACTTTTTGTGGCCCTAAGGCTAAAGGTTTTAGACTTAAAATGGAAGTAAATTTTATTTATTTATACTTATTTCACCTTATAAAAAACTAGGTTAAAATCCAGTCTAAATAAGGTGTTACAATACATAATGAGAATAAACCTGTGGACTTAATAATTAATAACAAAGCATCAATAACAACAATAAATGTCCCTGAAACAAGCGAATGCGTAGTTATTGTTGATGATTTGCTTGTAAACCCAGAGTCTCTTTTGGACTTTGCACAAAACACAGCATATTTTCATAAAGAAGGAGCATGTGGCACTTTTTATCCTGGAAAACGAGATTTGATGCCCAATTTTTATGTCGCTGCGATAGAAAAGTTCGTCAATGAGAGTATCAAACCAATATTCAAAACATTCTCCTCAATCCAACTGTCAAAATCATTTATGAGTTTAACTACGCTTGAACCGACCGATTTACAAATACAACAAAAAATGCCCCATGTAGACACAGGCCTAAATGATGAATTTGCCAGTGTACACTACCTGTGTGGAAAAGAGCACGGTGGCACCTCAATTTACAAGTACCTTCCTGAGAACAAGGTTCAATTTTTTAATAATGACGTAGCAATAATCAAAAGTATGATCGAGCAGGTCGAGAAACATAAAGATGAACATTCAGGTTATATTACAGGAACAACCTCTCTGTTTGAACCTGTAATAAAGATAGAAGCAAAAGTAAATCGACTTGTTTTTTATAAAGGTAATTTACTGCATTCTGCAAACTTAGATAATCCTTTAAGTTATTGTAAAGACAAACGAAAAGGAAGATTGACTATCGCGTCGTTTTACAAGGGATTCGATTAACTTTTTTGAATACCAAATTCAGCTATTTTGTTCAACAAAGTCCGATGCTCTTCAAGATTATCACAAAAATGCTTGCTCGCACTTTTTACTTGCTCACGACATTTCATTTCCATTGATAAATTTTGGCCTTGGCGGTGTTCACTTCCTGTTTGGAAATCCATACCGAACAAAATATATAAATAATTCTCGTAGTCAAACACTTCAAATTTGGAAAAAAAATCTTCTTTTACAGGTGGCTGGTGTGACCAAAGAGCCAACATGTCTTTTATATTATTAGAACATAAAGACAAGTCACGGTTATCAGTCCAAAAGGCGGAATCTTTTCTGTCCGATAGCGCATAATGTAACTTTATAAACTCTAATACCTTATCCCACCCGTAGACTAGGCGGTTGTTAAACCGTGTCGATAACGCCTCCATCTCCTGCCTATTTTTAGGTACCCTTTGTGCGAGTAACCTAGCAGACAAATCGGATATTAGTATTGCTGTGGCCTCAAGAGGTTCAACAAACCCCTGTGACAGACCAATAGCAACACAATTTTTATGCCAAAACTTTTCTCTTCGACCCACTTTCATATCTATTTTTCGGGGAGTAAATTGTTCATCTGTAATACTTTCCCCCAAATACGCACGAAATTTGAGCCGTGCAGTTTCCTCATCCATATGTCTCGACGAATAAACAAACCCAACCCCCCGCCTTGTTGTCAAGGCAATATCCCAGATCCAGCCTGCTTGATGGGCCGTTGACAATGTATACGGTGGTATGTCTTCATTTTCGGTAGTAGGAACCTGCATTGTTAACGCTTTATCAGTAAATAACAGGTCACTTTTATCAACAAATGGAATACCCAATTGCTGCCCCATCAAAAATGAATTGAACCCAGTACAATCTACAAATAAGTCACCGGTAATTATGGACTCATCTTGGCAAATCAAAGATTCAATATAGCCTTCAGAGTCTTTATTAATAGATTCAACATCAGCTTTTATATGCTCAATGTTAAGCCTTTTTACTCCATGGTTCCGTAGCAGATCTGCAAATTTGTGTGCATCAAAATGATATGCATAAGAAGTGATACCTTTATACTCAGGTGTGGTAATTAATTTGGGAGCTAGACCGTTTTCACACACAGAGTACTGAGGTGCTACAAAGCTGGCATACGGCTCTTGTTGACCTTCTACTTTCCATAATGGATATAAATCAACTCCTGAAGGTAAAGGGTAATCAAACAAATGATGATAGAAATGAATTGATTCTGATTTTTCTCTGTGGCGCCAGTTTATGAATTTAATTGACTGCTTAAAAGTCGCATCACATTTTTGAAATATCTCTTGCTCACTAATCCCTATTGTTTTCAAGCTGTCACGGATACTCGGAACAGTTCCCTCACCAACACCGATAATTGGAATATTAGGTGACTCAATTAATGTAACAGAGTACTCTGGACTATTTTCTAGCGATTTTGCTAAATGACACGCCGTTAGCCACCCAGCAGTACCTCCACCGACAACGATTAACTTCATATTTAATAACCCAAACAAAAAAGGCCCACTATGTGGGCCTTATATAAACAAATTTTTATTAGAAGCGGAAGTTTAAGCCCACTCTGTATCTCGCTTCACCTTCATATGACCATGCAGGGAAACCAGCTTGTAGTTCACGTTTAACTTGAGAGTCAGATGCAGCTGTACCAATTTGAATACTATCTTCTTCAGTAAGGTTTACTGCTTCGAAAGTAACATCTAAGTAGTCTGTAACTTTATAATTTGCACTCAAATCAAGTGAACCGTAGTCTTGGTGCTCACGGTTACCATAGAACTTAGCACCTTCACGGATCATGTATTCTGAACGCCAGTTATAGGCTAAACGAATGCTATACAGATCTGTTTCATAATAACCAACCATGTTCACAGTATGCTTTGATGAATCAGAGAATACTGATAGGCCATCAGAATAGTTTTGACCCGGTGCAGAACCTTCTGCATAAGTATAGTTAACAGCATAACCGAATCCATTATCAAAGCCATCTTGAAGCTGAACTTCGATACCTTCAATTGTACCACCGTTACCGTTATACAGCGTCTCAATAGTCCAGCTATCAGCACCAGTGTTGTTGTCAACAATGCCAATTTGTTGGTCAGCTACTTGATCTGAGGTTACGAATGATGAGATATCTTTAAAGAAATACGTCATAGCAAATAACGCATCGTTATCAAAATAGTACTCGAAACCAAGATCCGCTTGTGTTGCTTTAACTGGGTTCAGACTGATTGTGCCATAACGTAATACTTCGTTATTTGGAGTACCGTCATTCAGACCAATTTGAGTCGCGCCACTGAATAAGTCTTCATAGTTAGGTCTTGAAATTACTTGTGCTGCAGAGAAACGTAAAATTACATCTTCTTTAACATCAAACGCCAAGTTTAAGCTTGGTAAAACCTGAGAGTAGTCACTCTCGTCTTTGCCTAACGTATCTTGGTAACCAGAACCAATTACAAACGGGTGATAAGTAGATTCAGCATCAGTTGAGATATAACGAAGGCCAAAATTACCTCTTACACTGTCTGCAGAAAAATCAGCCATAACATACACGGCTAAGTTTTCTTCGGTGATAGTGCCAATTCCAGCAACATTCTTGTCGAAGCTAGCAATTGCTGCGCGTCCTTCAGCGAGCATACGGTCAAGGTTTGGCTCAGGTAAAACATATCCTGCGCCTGATGAAACCGTGCCACTGTATAACTCAGAGCCAGCAAGTTTATTGATTTCAGCAACAGTTACAGCAGCATAAGCATCTTTCTTAACTTCATGATCTGCCCAGCGGAAGCCTGTGTGGATCGCGGTGATTGCACCAAAATCTACTGGTAACTCAAGATCTAACTGCGCATAAGTTTCTTCATCTGTGTTTGGTTCATTTTTAAGAGACCAACCAGCAGCACTTAGCGTGTCATTGAAGTCACCAGCAACCCAGTTTTTCTTAGGGCCACTAATAGCTACAACATCACCACGCAAATCATATGTGCCTGCAAAATGTTTCGCTTCGCCAACTGCTTGACCAAAGTTAGCCGTTAAGTCTGTACCACCTTCAGCCTCTGTCATACCAACACGACCAGTCAGCTTATAGTCATCAGTTTCATACTCAAAGTCTACGTCGTATGTGTCTGACTGCATGCTTGCAGCACGGGCCCAAGTCTGGATCCAACCGCCAAAGTCACCTGTGCCTGGGCGTTCCCAAACAATACATGTACCGTTAGCGTTTGTTTGCGTACAAGATTCATCTTTTTTATCGCCAAAAATTGTATAGATTGACGTATTTGCGTTGTCAGCTTCAAGCTCTAAGCTCATTAAGTTAAGGCTTACTTGAAATTGATCATTTGGTCTGAACTGAATTGATGTACTGATTGCAGTACGTTCACGCTCTTGTTGGAAAGTTGTAGGTGAAATTTCACCCCAACCAGCAAGAGTTTCAATACCGTTTCGTTGATAATTAGTTTCAGCATATGCTACTGAACCTAAGAAACCAATCGTTTCGTCTGCATTTTTCCAGCTGTATAAGCCAGAAAGCTGAGGATCTGTTGACTCTGAAGCTGTACCGTAATCGCCTTTAATACCGATAAATGTCGTATTCGCATCTAAATCTAATGGCTTACGAGTCTTAACAATAACAGTACCACCTACACCGCCTTCAACAATATTAGCTTGTGAAGACTTGTAAACTTCAATACCACCAATTAATTCAGGCGGAAGTAACGTATAGTTGAAGCTTCTGTCTATTGCTTGCTGATCATACCAACCAGTTGAAGCAACTGTATGTCCATTTAATAACGTTCTAGTTAGTGTAGCTGATGCGCCACGAATTGAAACTTGTTGACCTTGACCAAATTGACGGTTAACGGCAACACCTGGGATACGACCTAGCGTCTCACCTACATCACTATCTGGGAATTTACCCACATCTTCCGCTGTTACAGCGTCAACAACAGATGTTGCAAAACGTTTGGTATTAATTGACGCCTCTAAAGAACGACGAATACCGCGTACTTCAATTACTTCTACGTCTTCTTTGACTTGAGTACCACTATCAGCAACTGCTACACCAGATACGCCTGCGGTTAACGCAAGACCAATGTTTGCAGCTAGTAAACTTTTCTTAAAATTATTAGCTAACACAGGATTCCCCTTGAATCATTTTGTTGGTTTTAAAATCACTTCTGCCCAGTGATGATGACAACGCTGTCATCTAATAACAAACAATACACCCAAAATTACATAATCGCTACATGTTTTTTAAACAAAAACTTTAAAAATTTTCATTAGAGGTACTAACCTCTTGAATAATAATGGATTATATAAAGCTTGGTCATACTTTGTTACAAACGCGAACTAATATACCACATAAGATGCATAAATCTGTAGTTTATAAGGTGAATGATACGAATTATTTGTATCTAATTAAGAAACTGCATAATTTTAATGCAGTAAAAGAAGAGTTAGTCAAAATAATAGCCTGGGCAGAAGCTGTTCAAGGTGATAACAATTCTCAATGACAACGCTGTCATTTTAGTTGAATTTTACTTCCATGTCCAGTAAAAGCGTGAACCTAAAGACCCTTGCGGGACAAAAAACAAAACTCATTGGATCCAATTGAAAATTAAGAAATTAATTTTCCCCTCGAATGCAAAAATCTCATTTAACGCAACAAAGAACGGCTTAATTACATACAGGTAGCAAAAATCTTATATAACAAATACTAATAAAGTATGTGTTTTTATAAGCAAACCAGGTTGTTTCAAGCTTAATCGGTACTAATGTCTTCTCACATTAGGATAAGAAAACTTTAGCCTGATTAAGTTAAGTTATTTCTCGACTTGTTAATTACTGTCAATGTCTAATAAAAGAAACACTCTAGCGGTTACCTCTGAAGTGAAATTCTTAAACAAGAGTAACTATTTTCAATAAAAAGGATTGCAATGTAGGTTATAGGTTAAAAAAGGAAGAGTATAAATAATGACTTCAGGTTAGAAAAACGCGCTAAGCACGCGTTTTTCAATAAAAAGAATTAAGGACACCAAAAAACACTTAGCTTTAGTTCAGGTAGTCCCAATACAGCTCTAAGTGGGATATCTAATTCAGAGCCCTGCTCTTTTGCTTGTTCGTAAATAGCGCGCTTCGCTTCACCACTTATCAACAAAATGGCATGCTGAGTGTTCGCAATACCAGCTAGCGATAAGCTCATACGCTCAGTAATACTACCCGTCACTTCACTCTCTTTTGCATTAATTGCACAAACAAGCTGTTCTGTCTTAAGTGCATCTTCTAAACCATCAGCATGTGGAAAAAGCGATGCAGTATGCCCATCTGGACCCATGCCTAAAATGGTTACATCAAATGGCTGTTTTAAAGACTGATAACGAGCTTCAACTTCACTTTGACCTGCAATCGCAGACTGTAGCTCATTTTTCATCGTTACAAAAGGTGCACTCAATGCTTTGTCTTGTAACAATGTCGACTTTATAAAAGCCTCATTTGACTTTTCATGGCTTGGTGCAACCCAGCGCTCATCAACCATAGCAACGGTGACTTTACTCCAATCCAAATCCAAACCTGAAAGTCGCTTATAAGCAGGTGCAGGTGACGAACCACCAGATACCAAGATGCTTGCCGCGGCGTCAGTTTCAATTGCTTGACTCAACGTATTTTCTAATACCGTGGCTAAGTGCTCTGTCATCTCGTCTTTAGAATCAAAGAACTTTTCGTTTAAGATTGCCATTAATTTTTCTCTCCAACATTAAACCAAGCGTGACCTTTTTCTTCTAACAACTCATCCGCCGATTCTGGTCCCCAGGAGCCCGCTCTGTATAATGCAGGCGTGCCCTTCTCTTGCCAACGAGCAATGATTGGGTCAATCCATTTCCAAGCTTGTCTTACTTCATCACGGTGAATGAATAATGATGGATTATTCGCTGCAGCATCTAGCATCAAACGCTTATAAGCATCTGAGTGGAAACCATTACTGTACTTTTCACTCAGTTCAATGTTAAGTGTGACTGGTTCAAGTTGCATCTCCAAATTATCTAATCTCTTTGACATTAGAGTCAGTTGGATACTTTCTTCTGGTTGAAGCCTTATAATTAAACGATTTGGCAAAATTGGACCAACAGTATCATCATACACATTATGAGAAACTGGTTTATACTCTACGACGATTTCGGCACAACGTTGCTTCATACGTTTACCAGTTCTTAAATAGAAAGGTACACCTGACCAGCGCCAATTATCGATGTGAGCGCGAATTGCAACAAACGTTTCCGTAGTGCTTGAACCTTCACCTAGCTCTTCCAAATAACCAGGTACTAAACTCCCGTTCAAATCACCAGGTACATACTGTCCTCGAACAACATTGTCGTCTACTAACTCATCTGTAAGTGGACGCAAAGCTTCTAACACTTTCAGCTTTTCATTTCTGATTCGATTTGCATTGAGTTTATGAGGCGATTCCATAGCGACAAGACACAATAGCTGGAGGAGATGGTTTTGTACCATATCTCGCAGCGCACCCGCTTTATCGTAAAAACCAGCTCTGCTCTCCAAACCTACGGTTTCAGAAATACTGATTTGAATATTATCAATGGTCTTTGCATCCCATAAATTTTCAAAAAGAACATTTGAAAATCTCAGCGCCATAAGGTTTTGTACTGTTTCTTTACCTAAATAGTGATCTATACGGAAAATTTGATCTTCTTCAAAGTACTCTGCGATTTTGGCATTGATTTCTTCAGCTGATTCACCGCAATAGCCAATAGGCTTTTCAACAACAACTCGAGAGTTTTCACTGATCAAAGATTTCTTAGATAATAATTCACAGCATGTGCCATAAACTGCAGGAGGAAGAGAGAGGTAAAAAACGCGAGATTTACTAGAGTCATCTTGCTCTAAAATATCTCGAAGTAAGTCCCAATTATCATCAGCTGCTGTAACATTTACCACAACAGGAACCAAATACTGAGAAAACGCATTCCAGTCGGCTTGGTTATATTCGCCCTTTCCTAAATGCTCCTGGAGTGCTTTGCCAGCGTTCTCTACGTATTCATTTTTTTTACTTTCTTCTCGAACGGTAGGTAGAATGCGGCTACCTTCAGGCAGATTGCCTTCTTGATATGCACGATACATAGCAGGCAACAATTTTCTTAACGCTAAATCGCCACCCCCACCAAAAATTACGATATCAAAAGGATTAAGCATAATTATTTCTCACAAGGTTAGGTGCGCGGTAATTACTCTGTAGAGAACACGCGCTACAATCAAAACCGTTTGGTGTTTTAGGTAAACATGCCAAACACAACTTCATTTATAGGTTTGAATTCGTTCTCAGACCACAATCTTGCTTAGGATTCAGGTGAAGCCTACCTAGTAGCAATTGCATATTTATTCTTTTAGTAGTCTTTTAAAATGAGTCTTAGGGGCTCTGTAATTCCTCTCACAAAAATACAGGCCCTAAGTACTCCAGCGCTACCCGTTCAAAGGTATTCTTTACTGTCGTAGCCAAGTGCTACGATTTTATTTGTTTCGTTTTTGCTTGTAATAAGCAATTAGCCCAGACGTAGAGCTATCATGCTCGTGACATATGTTTTCTTGCGTCAGTTCTGCTTCAATGTTACTTGCTAAGCCTTTACCCAACTCAACACCCCATTGGTCGAATGAACATACATTCAAGATAATGCCCTGACAGAAAATCTTATGCTCATAAAGCGCAATCAGTCTACCTACAGCTTTTGCATCCACTTTGTCTAGGATCATTGATGTTGTAGGGCGATTGCCTTGATGTATTTTATGCGCAACCAGCTTTTCGATCTCGCTATCAGACTTACCTTTTGCAGCTAAATCTTCACGAATTTGCTGTTCATTTACACCAGCCATCAATGCTTCTGTCTGTGCAAAGAAGTTAGACAACAGCACGTCATGATGTTTACCCAGAGCTATTTGCGGTTCTACTGAAGCAATAAAATCAGCTGGCACAATAACATTACCTTGGTGCAAGCATTGATAAAATGCATGCTGACCATTAATACCTGTCATACCCCAAATAATTGGCACAGTCGTATACGGTACAGTCTGACCGTCAAATGTGACATGTTTGCCATTACTTTCCATTTCACCTTGTTGCAAATAAGCCGGCAGCATGTGCAACGCCTGATCGTATGGCAAAATGGCTTGAGATGTATATCCTAAGAAGCTTGAATTCCATACACTCAAAAGAGCCATGATGAGCGGTATGTTATTTTCAAACTCAGCTGTTTTAAAATGCGTATCAACCTCAAACGCACCTTCAAGTACTTCTACAAACGTTTCATAACCAAGGTACAATGCAATTGGTAACCCTATAGCACTCCACAAAGAGAATCGTCCGCCTACCCAATCCCACATTGTAAATACGTTTTCATCTGCGATACCAAATGCGCGGGTTTTTTCAAGGTTTGTACTCACTGCTACAAAATGCTTCGCAACTGCACTTTGATCATTGGCACTTTCCAAGAACCAAGCAACAGCTGAGCGTGCATTATTCATCGTTTCAGAAGTCGTAAACGTCTTTGACGAAATAACAAACAAGGTGGTTTCAGCGTGTACTTTTTTCAAAACCTCGCCAAGTTGAACACCATCGACATTAGAAACGTAATGAACGTTTAAATTACCATCGCTATATGCGCCAAGTGCTTCAGTCACCATTTGCGGACCTAAGTTCGAGCCACCTACGCCAATAGCAACGATGTCTTTTACAGCTTTACCTGTGCAGCCAGTCCATTCTCCACTGCGTACTCTGTCTGTGAAAACCTTGATTTTTTCAAGTTCTGCTTGAACTTGTTCGGTCACATTCACACCATCGACATAAATCCCAGAAGCATCTCTGTTTCTAAGGGCGACATGTAATACAGCTCTGTCTTCTGTGATATTTATTTTCTCTCCAGAAAACATCTTATCACGCCACGTCGCGATATCTGATTCTTTAGCAAGCGTAATTAGCTGCTCAAATACTCTACTGTCAATAAGCTGCTTCGAAAAGTCAAAAAGAACACCTGGGATCTGACGAGAAAATTTATCAAAGCGTCCATTATCAGTCTCAAAAAGGGTCTTTAAATGCTGTTCTTTTAATTGTTCTGATGCTGATGATAATGCTTGCCAACTTGGTAATGTTGTACGGCAATTCATAATTTTTCCCCTAGCGATGATAGTGTGCAAACACATAAATACACACATAAACATATTCGAGCGTTAACCATAAGTTAAAATGACAACGCTGTCAAACTGCATGTTCCTCATTTTACTTTGCATATAATAACTGATTTTTTATTTTTTGACACCGGTATCATAAAATAAATTAAAGTTATTCAGTTAATGTTAAAAAACTGCAGCGTACAAATTTGATCGTTTCATGAAAAGCTGAAATATACTATATTGCCTTACACGTAATGCTGATCCATATTATTTTGTATTAAAAGCCAGCATTTAAAGGGCTCTGAGAGTAAAGTACTCAATTTTTGGCCAAAGCTTAGCCTTATTCATATAGAAGAAAAAAAATGAAAGTAACCATCAACGACGTCGCAAAACATGCAGGCGTGTCTATGAAAACTGTATCAAGGGTCATAAATAAAGAGCCTTCTGTCAGAAAAAAAACTTACGATTTGGTTATGCAAGCCGTCGAAGAGCTAAATTACCAACCAAATACTGCAGCACGGAATTTGGCAGGTACCTCTTCCTTTGCCATTGGCCTAGTATATGACAACCCCAATGCCTATTATGTCATTGATATGCAAAATGGTGTGCTATCTAGGTGTAAAGAAGAAGGTTACGAGCTGGTTATCCACCCTTGCTGTGCTCAAGATCCGGATATGCACAAGGAAATCGCTACCATGATCCAGCGCTCAAGACTTGCAGGCTTAGTATTAACTCCTCCACTTTCTGAGCAGCAAGACATTATTGATATGCTTGATAGCTTAGGCGTTGCTTACGTAAGACTACTTTCTGGCCAAAGCCATGCTTCAGCAGCTTGTGAAGGTAAAACTGAAGAGCACAAGGCAAATAACTGCATTTATGTTGACGATTATGCTGCGGCATATGAAATTACCGAACATCTAATTAAATTAGGTCATAAAACCATTGCATTTGCTTGTGGAGATGCCGAACACAAATCAACTACTGAACGCTTAGCTGGCTATCAGCAAGCGCTTAAAGATCATGACCTCACTTTGAATGAAGATTTAATTTATGAGGGAACCTATTCGTTCGAGTCTGGTGTTGAAGGTGCAAAAGCACTATTAAAGAATAATAATGCCTATAAGATTACCGCTATTTTAGGTGGTAACGATGAAATTGCAGCTGGCGCGCTCTTTGCGTCTCGACTGATGAATATTGCCATTCCTGAACAACTTTCAATTTCAGGGTTCGAGGACTCACCGTTCTCTCGCCAAACTTGGCCAAAGTTAACGACTGCACATCAAGCCAATAGTGTTATTTCAGAACATGCGGCTCGGTTATTGTTTTCTAAAACAAGAGGCAGTAGAAAGCAAGATAAAGACATCATCACAACCTTTACACCTTCCGTTGTGGTTCGCGAAAGCACTGGACCTGCACCTGTGTAAACTTTTAGGCTTGGTGCTCAGAGCAGCACCAAGCCTTTTGTTAAATTTGCAAGACTGGTAAAACCTAGCGACCGCATCATTTTAATCTGCTGTTTAGAACGTTTACCACTACGACACAATAACAGGTAAGAAGTACCTGGCGAAAGTGTTCCATCAAAAACTGCGTTAACTAGTCGACTAGCTGGTATATTAATCACCTTCGCAGCGCATTCTTGAGATATTTTACTTAATAGATGCGATGAAGCTTTATGCTCTGCCCACTCTCGAACATCTAGTACCACCGCATCATGCGTTTGAATCCAGTTTATTGCAGCAAGACCATCTTGAAGCTCTACGTTATTGTTGATATTCGCTGAGATAGAGTTTTGCGTATTACTCTTTTCTTTACTGTAAAACCCAATGCTGTTTTTAGAGATCACCACTGTTTTACCAGCTTCACTATCAAATGAAGTTGGTGCTTCTTCTGAGCATGAAATTATTACTGATAAATCTACCCTACACTCAATGTACAAATAACCCAAACTACCCTGCTTCGAAGCTACCGCTCTAACTTCCCATTGCTCACCAGATAAAAGTACCTCTGGAGACAAATGACCTCCATCATGATAAATGTGCACTGATTGGCCAAAAGTTGACGTAATATTCTGTATCAACGTTTTAGTATTTTTATTTAAATTATTAATAATACATGCTTTTATACAAATACCATATTCACCGAATATGCGCTTTAGCTTGGGAATAAGTTGGCCAATGGGATTAATAATTATAGCTTCTCTATTTTGTGAAACAAACACCCAGCTTGTTTCATTTTGATATGCTAATTGAGTTACGCCATGCCAACTAAATGACGAATGCTTTGCCAAATCCCCCTTTATTGGATTTATTGATAACAGTGGTTTTATTGAGCGAATTGCATCGCATGCGCTCTTAATAAACTCTGTGGTATCTGCAGGACCAAATGACAGTCTTATTGCATTATTACACTGCCACTCATCAAGCCCCATCGCTTCGAGCACAAAACTACTTGAAACTCCCGAACTACAAGCGGAGCCACCACTTACCCTGATCCCTGCTGCATCAAATAAGTCTATTATTTCCTTAGATGTATAATGGTCTAGCGAAAAGTTGATTGTAGTAGGTACCGAATCCTCGCACTTAGCGTGTAAAGAGACGCCAGGAAAAGTGTCTTGTAGAGCCTCTATGAGCATTTGTCGATGTAGTTCAAGTTGGCTGATTGAATAAAAAACACCTTTTTTCTCTATGAGTAATGAAAAGAGCTTATTTAAACCCGCAATCCCAGGTAAGTTCTCCGTACCTGATCTCATGCCCGATTCTTGGCCCCCACCGGCAATAAAAGGGACATATGGTTGACCGCTTCTAACATACAAAAAGCCTATTCCTTTAGGAGCGTAAAGTTTATGGCCAGAAAACGGAGCGTAGTCAATGGAGATAGCATCCATATTAATGCTTATTTTACCTAGCGCCTGAACACAATCCACTAACCAAGAAACATCTGAGTTATTTTTACGGATCACTTCTTCTAGCTTTAACAAGTCTTGCATTACACCTGTTTCGTTGTTCACTGCCATTGTGCAAATCATGACTGCTTGCGACACGTGTCGTGCAATGAATGTATGGTCAAGCTTTCCATTTTTATCCACTGGAATTTCAACTAGATCAGCATGTAAACCTAAAGTCTCATTCCAATGCTTTAATGTATTTGGTACCGCTTTATGCTCCGTAGCGCCATACATCAATATGGGTTTATCAATTGTGCTATTTGCAGTTCGCATATGATGACTAATTGACGAAACGACAGCAGTTTGAATACCCTCCGTTGCTCCTGAAGTAAAGAGTAACTCCCCCTCTTTCGTTCCTAAGATACCTTTTCCCTTAATTCGGGTTTGCTCAAGAAGATCCTTAGCTAATAACCCTGTGGTATGTGCGCTTGAAGGATTACCAAAATTATCTGTCATCGCGTCAATAACACTTTTTAAAATAGGTGTTAAAACTGGCGTTGTAGCATTTGCATCTAGATAAAACTCAGTATGGGTCGAGGGGATCATTAATACCACTTATAACTTTATGAACTAACATATTCCATTTTACACAAAAAGCGACTGAGAGTTAACTTAGATTTCTTATTGTTTGTCAATTAAGAGCAAAAATGAAAAAAGGGAGCTAAAAGCTCCCTTCTCTAGTATCCATTTCATTCTAACTTGTTTGTGCTCGCCTATGGTTAGTCGACCAAGCATTACCTAGCGCTTTGACTAGAGATGCTAAAGGGATAGCGAAGAAAACTCCCCAAAACCCCCATAGACCTCCGAAAAAAAGCACTGCGACAATAATATAAACAGGGTTGAGATCAACGGCTTCTGAAAACAGAAGAGGCACTAATAAGTTACCATCCAGTGCTTGGATAATGCTGTATACAATTAGAATGGTCCAAAACTCTGGCGCTACCCCAAATTGAAATAATGCCACCGCTGCTACGGGGATTGTAACCAATGCAGCACCAATAAATGGGATCAAAACGGACAGGCCAACTAAGGTACCAAGTAAAGCAGCATATCGTAAGTCTAAAACTGCAAAAGCCACAAAACTGGTTCCACCGACAATTACAATTTCAATGACTTTGCCACGAATATAATTCATTATTTGGTGGTCCATCTCTTCCCATACTTGTGTAATTAACTTCCTATCTTTTGGAATAAGTTGTTTGATGCCTGTAGTTAGAGACACTTTGTCTTTAAGCATAAAAAATACTAACAAAGGCACAAGGATCAAGTAAATTAACCAAGCCACTAAATCCTTAATCGACGTTAGGGATACAGAAACAATGAGCTCACCTAAAGCAAGTACTTTGCTCTCAACCCCAGCCACAATGTTTTGTACTTGCTGTACTGAGACCAAATTTGGGTAGTCTTCAGGAAGGTGCAACAAGTAATCTCGACCCTTTTCAATCATGCTCGGTGCTTCTTGCACTAAATTGCTCGCTTGAGACCACAAAACAGGAACTATCACAAGCAACAGAGCCAGCACAATGCCAATAAAGCCTAACATCACCAAATTTGTCGCCATAAGTCGACTAGGCATTAACTTTTGTAACCTAGTGACAGGCCAATCAAGCAAATATGCGATAACTAGGGCGACAAGCACTGGAATAACAAATGAACCAAAGAAATACAGCATTGTCGCTGTAAAAACGAGCATTAATAGCAACGTAACTGAATCGGGATCCGAAAATTTATCCTGATACCAAGATTTAATTAACTCAAACATCCGTGATGTACACCTCAATGTAATGTAATTGACCTTCTTCTATAAAGGCATAATGATAGGAGTTGTTGCACAAATAGCGCTTAACATCAGACAGGTCTTGCTCGTCTGTACAAATATACTGAATACTTTTATCTGGGCAGTTCTTTAAATGCCACTTAAACTGAACAAAGAGCTGTGGACATTGATACTGTCTCAAATCGATGGCATTTGCTTCAATGCATTGCTCTTTAACCAACTTCAAAAGCACTCACCTCGTTACAATCAGGATAGATAAAACAAACAAAAAGTAGCATCTTATACACTTTTAAAACATTAGAAACCAATTATAAACCTATAATATTTACTACTATAAATACGCTTCTTGTTTATAAGGCACCTAAGCACTCAATAGCAAGAGAATAATATTCTATTTTACGCATATTACAGCGCCTTTCTGTAGCTTGTACTTTGCCAATGGTTTATTCTTATATGAACAGCAAGTTTTACGGGAAACCACATGCCAAGAGCAAATAACAAGGCAAGTTTACCGGCCAACCCGACATTAAAAGAAATCAATTGGTATAAAAAGCAAATCAATTGGGGGGAGTTGCCACCCTTTTATCACCTTGTCGCATCCTCAGTAAGTGAAAGCGAAGGGATATTTCAACATGGTTTTGATAATGCGATAAAAAGAATACTCGATAAGCGAAATTGGAATTTACAACTACTCGATGGCTATGAAGATGACAACGGCATTGTTCATTGTAATGGCGCACCTCAAATATCTCTACACCAAGCTTTTACAGATCGGGGTTATGAGCTTTGGGCGTTTCCAATTGCCCGTGGCGTTAAAGTAGATACCTATCTAAAGGACAACAAATATCTTGAGTTTAACGTATGGGACCCCCATACCATGAAATCACTGATAAGATTTAGTCAACTGCATAAGTTTATTGGTTTTTATTTTGAGCGTGGGGATATTGCAGATAAAGCCCTCATACTCCACGCACACAAAGTAGTGCATCAAACAATCTCTCTTTTAAAAAGAGAATTGAACGTTGTGAGCGTTGATGGTGTCTCAATAAAAGATTTTTATCAATTATGTGAAAAAGACGCCCGAGCTTGTGAAGACGAGCTAAATCTAGCTAAGATCATGCTCGGTGAAGATATTAAGAAGGATTAGGATGCAATTTAGAAAAGCTCTTATAACCACACTTTGTGCTATCACAATGAGCTACACTTCAATCAGTACAGCTTCAGATTTTAAGTTACCAGACCTTGGAACATCAGCGGTACAAGTGCTGCCTATTGAGAAAGAGCAAGCATTAGGTGAAGTGATGATGATGCAGATCCGCTCTAGTTCACCACTTGTACAAGATCCTGTTCTTAATGAATATCTATCATCGCTTGGCAACAAGCTGGTTGCTAGTGCCAATGACGTAAGATTTCCATTTAAGTTTTTCTGGATAAATAACAAAGCTATCAATGCATTTGCATTTTATGGAGGTCACGTTGGCGTGCACACAGGCTTGATTGCTCAGTCTGATAATGAAAGCCAACTTGCATCTGTGCTGGGACACGAAATTGCACACGTTACGCAACGACACCTAGCAAGACGTATACAAAGTGCCAAAGATAATAGCGCATTGACCATTGCAGGTATGATCACGGGTATTCTGGCCACAGTTGTTGCGCCTGACGCAGGAATGGCTATACTCGCAGCAAATAGTACACAAGCAGCATTAAGTCAGCTAACTCATAGCAGAAAAGCAGAGCAAGAAGCCGACCGCTTTGGTATGCAAACGCTGCAAAAAGCGGGTTATGACCCCTACGCGGCAAGTGAGTTTCTAACTAAACTAGCGGCTCAAGTGCGCTTTCAAAATAAACCTCCTGCTTTTTTACTCACTCACCCTTTACCGGACTCGCGAGTATCAGATGTCAGGTTAAGAGCCCAGCAATACCCAAAGAAGTATGTTCCTAGCAGTGCAGATTTTCTCTATGCAAAAAGCCGAGTGATCGCACGCTACCACATGGACTCTCAAGACGCACAAGCCTATTTTGAGAATACTTTAAGAACTACATCGGATTTGGACAAAAGCCAATATGAGTACGGGCTCGCAATATCTTTACTTGATCAGAAGAAATATGACCAAGCAGAAGAAATCATCAATAAATTAGTCAAGGCACAACCTAATAACTTGTTTTATCTGGACGTTTATACTGATATCAAGATAGGACAAAAGCTATTCAAGCCTGCAATCGAAGTGTTAGAGAAAAAGCACAAGTTGCGCCCTAACAACCAAGTTATTACATTAAACCTTGCAAATACAGCTATCAAGGCGAAAGAATATGACAAAGCTGAACAGCTTCTTAAAGTGTTCTTGTTAGAAAAACCAAATCATGTACTTGCCAAACAGCTTTTAACAGAAACTTATGAACTAAGTAAAAATAAAGCCGCATATCATGAGTCACGTGCGAGTTTACTCTCTCACTATGGCGCCTTTATGAAAGCTGCCGATGAAGTACAAAAAGCGCTTAACTTTATTGAAAAAGAAGACGAAATTAAAAAGCTACGTTTAAAAGCACTGCTCGCTAAGTATCGAAATATGCAAAAAGAGCTCGCTAAATTATAACAACTTAGTGCCTACCTCACCCTAACTGGTATTTAACCTGTTGGCACAAAGGATAGGCACAATGAAATCAATCAGTTACAATTACCAATGAGATCATTGGTTACCGTTTTAAAAGGTTCATTATGTCAGTCACTATTTATCATAATCCACGCTGTTCTAAATCAAGACAAACACTTGCTTTGTTAGAAGAAAACTCAATTCAGCCTGAAGTAGTTGAGTATTTGAAAACACCAATTGATTCAGAAACTTTAAACACACTTATATCTAAGCTAGGTTTTGATTCTGCACACCAATTAGTCCGAAATAAAGAAGCAATATACAAAGAACTTGGTCTAAGCAAAGACAGCGATGAAGCAACTTTAAGACAAGCTATGCTGGATAACCCAAAGCTAATTGAGCGCCCTATTGTTGTTAAAGACGACAAAGCCGCGCTTGGACGCCCTCCTGAGTCAGTGCTAGATATTATCTAAGATATGCCAACTATTTTAGTTTTATATCATTCTAGCCATGGTTCTGTAGAATCTATGGCCAACGAAATCGCTGATACACTGAGCGCACAAGGTGCTACTGTGCGTTTAAGAACATTTGTACAAAAACACCCTCATGATATCGTGGTTACTAAACAAGACCTTATAGAGTGTGATGGTTTAGCATTTGGTACACCAACACGTTTTGGCATGATGGCAGCACAAGCAAAAACGTTTTGGGAGACAACCAGCGATTTGTGGTTAAAAGGTCAACTGATTGATAAACCAGCCTGTGTTTTTTCATCATCCAGTAGCATGCATGGTGGTAACGAGGCAACACTCTTAAATCTATCACTCCCCTTATTGCATCATGGCATGATGTTAATGGGAGTACCCTATGATGTGCCTGAATTGCTTTCTACAGAAAGTGGTGGTACACCCTATGGCGCAACACATGTTGCAGGTCTAGACAATAGTGCCCAGTTAACTGAAACCGAAGTAAAAATCTGTCGAGCGGTCGCCGTTCGACTCTACAGAGTGGCCAGTAAGTTATTATGACTCAGATCCCCAAGCAACCAAAAACAAAGCAGTTCCATCGACTCGCATTATTTGGATATTTTGGCCTGTTGTTATTAATGCCCCTATGGTTGTTTGTCGTATCACCAACAGAGGGTTACAGCGAAGGATTTATATTTGCAGTCTACATTCTTCCATTATTGCTGCCATTAAAAGGCATAGTACAAGATAAGCCCTATACATTTGCATGGGCTAACTTCATTGTCATTATATATTTTATACACGGACTCACCTTGCTTTGGATAGCAACTGATGAGCTATTATGGATAGCGTTAGAGTTAACTTTTGCTTCAGCTATGTTTATTGGTTGTACATACTACGCAAGACACAGAGGGCAAGAGCTTGGTTTAAAAATCAGAAAGTTAAAGGAAGACTTAGCTGATGAAAAAGCAGCCCATGAGCAAAGTGAAGACAATATAAAATAGACTAACTATCTGATATTAAAAAGCCACGTAATAACGTGGCTTTTTATCAAATAACACTCTTTATGCTCGACCACCTGTGATCTTATTTGCACGACCTTCTTCTTTTGCCTTATCAGCTCTACGACGTCTAGCTTCTTTAGGGTCGGCAATTAAGGGTCTATAAATTTCTATTCGATCCCCTTCTTTTACCACCTGATGTAACTTTACCGTTCTATTCCAAATACCCAGGCTTAGATTAGTTGGATCAATTTCCGGGCACTTATCTAAAATACCCGATTGCATGACTACATGTTCAGCAGAAGTGCCCTCCGCCACATCTACGGTTACACTGGTCGCTTTTTCAGGAAGTGCAAAAACAACTTCAACTTTTATCATTTATCTAACCCCGTAGACCGACTTAGCGCGTTGGGTGAACGCTGTGACCATATTTTTTGCCACTTCATTAAATACCTTACCAAAAGCCAGTTCGATAAGCTTACTTGCAAATTCAAATTCTAGTTTTAAATTAACTTTGCACGCTTGCTCATCTAATTCAATAAACTCCCAATAGCCTTGCAATGATTTAAATGGCCCATCAACAAGCTGCATTTTAACTCGATTACCTTCAAACTGATTTTTTGTTGTAAACCATTTGGTCAGGCCCGCTTTAGAAATTTCCAAGCTTGCTGTCATCTCATCATGTGAACTGCTCAGTACTTTTGCACCTGAGCAATTTGGGAGGAAATCAGGATACGCATCTACGTCATTGACTAAATCAAACATTTCTTGTGTGCTGTACATCACCAATGCACTTTTTTCTACTTGTGGCATACAATCTCCAAACTTTACTGTCCCAATTTTACCAAGCTTTTCAAGATTTATCTTGTTTGCAGCGCCACTGTGAGCGAAAATATCGCAGATAAATTAAATAACTCTGTTTTCCAATTCGATTTGTAGGTAGACTAAGCCATTATGGCAAAGAAAAAATCAAATAAATCAACAAGCAATACCATCGCGTTAAACAAAAAGGCGCGTCATGAGTATTTTTTACACGATAAGTTCGAAGCAGGTATGGAACTACAAGGCTGGGAAGTTAAAAGTATCCGAGCAGGTAAAGTGAATATCTCAGAAACTTATATCCATCTAAAAGACGGTGAAGCCTTTTTGCTTGGTTCTCAAATCCAGCCTTTAAACAGTGCTTCTACACATGTTATCTGCGATCCGCTTCGTTATCGTAAGCTGCTTCTCAATAAGCGTGAAATAGACAGATTAATCGGTGCCACAGAACGTGATGGCTTTTCATTAGTCGCTACTGCAATGTACTGGAAAAAATGTTGGGTAAAATTAGAGTTTCACCTAGCAAAAGGTAAGAAAATGCACGACAAGCGCGCAGACATCAAAGACAGAGATTGGTCTCGCGATAAAGAAAGACTCATGAAGCACAAGGTTTAACCCACAAAATATACAGCCTAGCATCTAGGCTGTATATGGTTAATTACTTTATAACTAGGCTAAGATAGCACCAGTTTTAGCATCAATTGTTAGTACAGCATCTGTTTTTGGATCTTTAATTTTTGCTGTTTCTTTATTCACTAGTGCACTTCGTGGTACTTGGATTTTGCTTCCCGTATCAGGGTTAACCACAATCAAAAAGCGTGATGCTTTCTGCGCAATTTCCTTCGCACCTTGGTTTTTCACAAAGTGAATATCTAGGGTCATACCAGCTGTAACACCAGCCGTTGCTGAAACTCTAAAGTTATTGATTTCATACTGTGAATTACTCGCCAATAAATCGTTATCAATATCTTCAACTGTTTTTACAGATGCTTTGGTGAACTCTTTTACTTTGTTCATGACAGATATATCTTTGATATTATCTTTCGCATCTGTCGCTTTTTGCTTAATAGAAGCAGTTAAGCCTTCACCTTTTTCTTTTAAATTAACACCCAATTGATTATTCCCTTCTTCATCTGTGAAGTTTTTTGCTGCTGTTTCTTTTATTTTATTGAACATAGTTAAATCCCTTTAATAAATTAATAATCGTCAAATCCATCGTCTTCAATAATCATGGTATCCGCCTCACCGTCAAAGTCGGTGTCAGCGATCACCGCATCTGCATCACCGTCACCATCCAGATCCATGGCGACAACGTCAATTACTCCATCACCATCGGTATCTACAGCCACAGTATCGATAACGCCGTCACCATCAGAGTCAACACCTACAGTGTCTACATAGCCGTCACCATCTGTATCCATCGCAATAGCATCGACCACGCCATCACCGTCTTCGTCAACCATGACGGTATCTACATAGCCATCTCCATCAGTATCCATTGCAACGGTATCAATGTAACCATCACCGTCTTGATCAACGCCCACAGTATCAATATACCCATCGCCGTCCAAGTCAGCGACTACGCCATCACTGATACCATCTCCATCAACATCTACTTCGTATATATCTTCCATAATTATCCCTTTTATAACTAGGTACACCTTGTATGTACGCACACTTTTTAGCACAGCAAAATTATTTATTCAATAGCGCTAAAATATGCCATAAATATATTTATAAATAGAGATGCAAACGTAAATTAAAATATGATTAATGTTAATTATTATAATAATTTAGGTATAAAAAAAGCCCTTTCGGGCTTTTTATAAATTAGCTAATTTAAAAAATTAACCTTTGTATTTTTGAACAACAAGCGTTGCATTTGTGCCGCCAAAACCGAAGCTGTTTGACATCACAGTATTTAATTCAACATCACGACGTTCAGTTACGATGTCTAAGCCTTTTGCTTCTTCATCTAACTCGTCAATATTAATTGATGGCGTGATAAAGTTATTTTCAAGCATAAGTACTGAGTAAATAGCTTCGTGAACACCAGCTGCACCTAACGCGTGACCAGTCATTGCTTTAGTCGCACTGATTGCAGGTGAGTTATCGCCAAACAGTTCCTGAATTGCGCCTAGCTCTTTTACATCACCAACTGGTGTTGATGTGCCGTGCGTATTCAAATAATCAATGTCGCCTTCAACGGTTGCCATTGCTTGTTTCATACAACGAACTGCGCCTTCACCTGATGGTGCAACCATGTCGTAACCATCAGAAGTCGCACCGTAACCTACGATTTCACCATAGATATGCGCGCCACGAGCAAGCGCGTGCTCAAGCTCTTCAATTACCATGATACCGCCACCACCAGAGATAACAAAACCGTCACGGTTTGCATCATATGTACGTGACGCTTTTTCTGGCTCTTCGTTGTATTTAGTTGATAGCGCACCCATTGCGTCAAATTCCATTGCCAGTGTCCAGTGTAGTTCTTCACCGCCACCTGCAAAAATAACGTCTTGTTTGCCAAGTTGAATTTGCTCAACCGCGTGACCAACACAGTGTGCTGATGTCGCACATGCAGAGCTAATTGAATAGTTTACACCTTTAATCTTGAAAGGTGTTGCTAGACATGCCGATGTTGTGCTCGCCATAGTACGCGGTACCATGTAAGGGCCAACGCGCTTAACACCGCGCTCACGTAAAATATCAGCTGCCTCTACCTGGTATTTAGAAGAACCACCACCAGAACCAACTACAAGGCCAGTACGTTCATTTGAAACTTGGTCTTCAGCTAAACCTGAGTCTTCGATAGCTTGTGCCATCGCAATATATGAATAGGCAGCAGCATCACCCATAAAGCGGTGCGCCTTACGGTCTACTAACGCTTTCACATCAATATCAATTTTGCCTGACACATTGCTGCGCAAATTCATGTCAGCAAACTCTTGGTTAAAAGCAATACCACTTTTACCCGCTTTCAAAGATTCTAATACTTCTTGCTTGTTGTTACCGATGCTTGAAACAACACCGATCCCCGTAATTACGGCTCTTCTCATGGGTAATTCCCTTAGAACTTAAAAAATTTAGGTGTATTCTACGCGTAAAATACTGATCAAGTGGTCAGCTTTCCAGCGTACACACGTACTCTGAACTGATATTTGTGAAATTGCAACGGACTAATGCAAATAAAAGCAGTAAAATACCAGTCATCAATGAGCATTATACCAACGTATTTATATGATAAGTAACGCACAAATCCACTTTAATGATTCAGGTACCCCTGTTGCCGACAACTTTGACGACGTTTATTTTTCCAATGACGATGGGTTAGCTGAGTCAAATTATGTTTTCTTTGAGCAAAATGCACTACAAACAAGACTCACAAACCATCCTAGAAAGCACTTTGTGATCGCAGAAACTGGATTTGGCACAGGGCTGAATTTTTTAAATACGTGGACTCGCTTTAAACAAGCAGAGAACCTAGCTGTTGAACGACTTTACTTTATGTCGTTTGAAAAATACCCCATTAAGCTTGATGATTTAAAGCAAGCTTTAAAAGCTTGGCCCGGATTAACATCGCTATCGGAGCAATTGTGTGAGCAATACCCGCTTGCGTTGCAAGGCTGCCATAGACTTGAATTTGAGCAAGGTCGCGTTGTTTTGGACCTTTGGTTTGGAGATGTTCAAGATTCGATGCCACAAATAGCTTATCAGAGCAAAGGCATTGTAGATGCTTGGTATTTGGATGGCTTTGCACCAAGCAAAAATCCTGATATGTGGCAACAATCCCTTTTTGACGCCATGGCGCATTTGAGCCAAAAAGACGCTACCTTTGCAACTTTTACCGCTGCTGGTTTTGTTCGTAGAGGCTTACAAAGTGCAGGATTTGAGTGTAAGAAAGTCAAAGGCTATGGCCGGAAACGAGAAATGGTTGTTGGTAAGCTCAATACGACGACCGAACAGGCAACAACTCCATTGTACTATCAGCAACATGCGGCTGAGCTATCTAATGTTGCAATTATTGGCGGTGGTATAGCAAGTAGTTGCTTGCAATATCATTTGGCAAAACGCGGCATCAAAACAAACCTATTTTGCGAAGATGACGCACTTGCCCAAGGAGCCTCACACAACCTGCAAGGTGCCGTTTATCCAAACCTACAAAGTGAGTTTGGGATCCCATCTGAGTTTTATGCGCATAGCTTTTTATATGCCAGACGCTTTTACGACCAACTTCTCAATACTGGCTATCACTTTGACCATCAATGGTGCGGTGTCCTGCTACAAAGCATCAACGACAGTAAAAAAACACAACACAACAAAGTGGCCAAGAGCAACATTTTTCCTAAGCAGCTGATCAAAGCGGTTGATCAAACCGAAGCCCAAGAAATTGCCAATATTGATACACCGTACGGTGGACTATTTATTGAACTTGGCGGATGGGTCAGCCCTCCTGAGCTCACTAAAGCTGTATTTAATGCAGCACAAGATCTTCAAGCTAGTCAGTGTCACTTTAATACTCACGTTGAAAAACTAGATAAGAAAGAAGATGGTTGGTACTTAACGACAAACAAAGGCCAATTCGGTCCATTTTCAGATGTATTTGTTTGCGCAGGTGAACACTCAGACCGGTTTGAGCAAACAAAAGACATTGGCATTCACGGCGTTCGCGGACAAGTCTCTCATATCAACGAGGGAGTTACCTCATCTAAACTGGCTACAGTACTTTGCCATAAAGGCTACTTTACTCCGAGCCACAATGGCTTACATTGTATGGGCGCAAC
Source organism: Pseudoalteromonas luteoviolacea H33-S (assembly GCF_001625695.1). Classification (GTDB taxonomy): domain Bacteria; phylum Pseudomonadota; class Gammaproteobacteria; order Enterobacterales; family Alteromonadaceae; genus Pseudoalteromonas; species Pseudoalteromonas luteoviolacea_B. Next base: position 59,644 of record NZ_AUXY01000098.1, on the reverse strand, counting down.
TTTTGAAAAACATAGCAAATCGAGAGAAGTCACTGAACAAGATAACATCACCAACCGTGAACAACTTGCTGGCTTTTATCAAGGTACTGACTTCGACAATAGTTTAGGCTCAATTGAAAGCGCTAAAGCTGCTGTGAGATGTTGCTTTAACGACCATACGCCCATGATTGGGCAAATCCAAGACAAACATGATTTGCTGCACGCGTACGAGAATATCAAAAGAGGTAAGTTCTATGACTTTGAAGCCCAAAACTTACCTCATAAAGGGCTGCATGTAGTTACCGGATTTGGCGCAAGAGGACTGTGCACTGCACCTCTTGTTGCGGAGCACCTGGTTGCGAGTTTAACCCAAGAACCTTTGCCATTTAGCGAACGAGTTCACGAGGCATTGCACCCTGCCCGTTTAGTTATCAGAGATATGATCAGGAATAAAATCTAAGCCTTGAATGAACGATGCTACCAAGCCCACTATTAGGGCTTGGAAATTTGGATTATCACTCGGCGGTTCGCTTCACGCCCTATCGGCGTCGTGTTTATCGCAACATGACGCTTTTCACCAAAGCCATCCGTCATTATTTTTTCAGCCGGTACGCCTTTACTTGCCATATATTCTTTAATCGCCATCGCGCGCTTTTTAGATAGATTCAAATTGACGTTTTTACCACCATAACTATCTGAGTAGGCTGAAATATAAATTGAATCAATGTCTGGATCATTGTTTAAATATTCTCCAATCATATCCAGCCGCTTGCGTGATGACTTAGTCAAGTCACTCGAATTCTTACGGTAATTCATCACCACAAATGCGATGTCTTCAAAACTGTACGGCAACAAGTTATCTCTGCACTGTAAAAAGTCCCAATATGATTTTTTGAAGTTTACAGACGATAAAGAAACGGCAATCTGGTCATGCTTGTTATTCCAATCTTGATAGTAGAAGGTAGGTTGATAGCCTTTTTCAAGCTCTGTAAGCATTTCCCAAGCGACTGGATTAGCCAGTTCTCCATCAAACTTTTTAAGTAAAGCCATCTCGCCCATTGAACGCGCAGGCAGCCCTGCTCGCCAACTTGGTGGCACAGATTCAAGCCCTGCAAAATCATAGTCTTCAGGCCGAATAACCATATCAAGATTAAAAGTAAGATCTTTGTTTTTACTTGCTGTCGCGCTAAAAATGGCTTCGCCGTAATATGGAACATCATGAGAAAGTGTGCAAGATAACCGTGTCGTTCTATCTACCATCCACTTGGAGTTATCAACGGAGGCACTATATTGCCGCATCGCACTGTGCGCACTTGTCGCAAACACACATGTAATTACCGCTGCTAAGATATTGAAATGTAAACTCACTTTGCTTCTCCAAGCCTATGAACAACTAAATAGGCCAACGTTTTAGTGCCTAAATCATATTTCTAGATACATGAAAGCAATAAACATACCGTCTTTCGAGACAATAAATCGACAGAAAGTAAAAATATCTGCTTGTTGACCCGATCCTAATTAGCATCTTGCCTTATGATCAGTATAATAGGCGGCTAATTTTAGAAATCCAAGTTAATCATGGCAGAACAAGAGCAAACCCTATTCGCAAAACGCTTCAGAGGCTTTTTCCCCGTAGTAATTGATGTTGAAACAGCAGGCTTCAATAAAGAAACTGATGCCTTGCTAGAAATTGCGGTCAGTTTATTAAAAATGGACAGCCAAGGTGAGCTCAGCATTGATAAAACCATTCATTTCCATGTAGCACCTTTTGAAGGGGCTAACATTGAGCAATCTGCCATAGAGTTTAACGGTATTGACCCTTTCTCTGAGCTGCGTGGCGCAGTAGAAGAAAGCGAAGCAATCAAAGAAATCTGCAAAGCAGTCAGAAAAGCACAAAAAGATGCTGGATGTCAGCGCTCTGTCATTGTTGCTCACAATGCGGCGTTTGACCATGGTTTTTTGAATGCAGCAATTGAACGTAATAATATAAAGCGCACGCCTTTTCACCCTTTCGTTAGCTTCGATACCACATCTTTGTCAGGACTGGCGCTGGGTCAGACAGTGCTTGCGAAAGCATGTCGAGCTGCCGGAATAGAATTTGATAATTCTCAAGCGCACTCTGCACTTTATGACACTGAACGAACAGCTGAGCTGTTTTGCTACATTGTCAATAAATGGCAAGCGTTAGGTGGGTGGCCATTGCCTCCAAGCGAGGAGCCAAGTACTACTGACCAGGATTAAGCAACGCTACTTAAAACAAGTCATTAAAACTAAAAAGCAGCCTAGGCTGCTTTTTTTAGTTTTGAAACTCCTGAGTAATTTTTCCAGCGTCTAATTTGACCGAATGCGGTGGGTAAATTCTGGAAAAAGATCGACTGTCTTTTGCGATAGTCAATTCTATACCAGGATGCATTAGCTCATTCACTTTTACACGACTCAGTTTAACCAAGCGCAATAACTTTTGCGCAACTAACTTACAATTACGGACATTACGCTTGTAGTGTGTATCAAGGCGTTGCTCTGTAACAGTCAGTTTTTTCAGGTAATTATCTCGCTTATCTGAAGCTGGTGTCTTTTTCGCTTTAATTTGCGCCCGCTTCACAGCGAGTATCTTGTCTGATAACAGCTTATCAAGCTCTTTAAATTCCTTTTCTTTTTTCTTCAAGTCATACCAATCTTGTGCAAGGACAATACGTGTTCTTGTCCCAGAAGGCGCACCCACTTCACCTGCTTCAATGCGCATCGCGTTATACACATTACCGCCGATCAATTTTCCGCGTGGTGTATCCCCCTTGCCCACTCTGATCAATCGTTTAGACTTTAAATCACAATGCAAAGCTTGGCGTTCAATAAATAAGTCTTGCTCTGACTCTATATGGCAATATTGTCCATATCCAACTGAAATAGTGCGCTTAGCTTTAATGATACAAGAAAAATCTTCGCCCTCTATGCGTTTGCGTCCTATTGCACCAAGCATTACAGTTACTGCACTTTCACTTTCTAACTGCGCAGATTCAACGAAGCCAATGACCGTAATATCACCAGATGCCTTTATTCTCATGCCATCTTTAACATCACCACTAACAACCACACTGCCGTCAAACTCGATATGCCCAGTCGTTACGTCCACGTTGTCATAACATAAAACATCATCAACACGCATGCCACGCGGCACAGCCACTGGAACGCCTTTTGCGTCAGCAATCAGTAAATTGGGGTCATCTGGACTTATCTTTGTCCCTTCAGATACCTGTAGCGTATAGTCTTTTCCTGGTTTTGGCTCTAATACATCACCGAACACAGAAAAGCCTTCTTCACCAGGTGTTGGCGGGACTCTTTTCATTAATGGGCTGCCTGGTTTAACAGTAATGATTGCCCCCAAGTCTCGCATATCAACCTTACCACCGGATTTTTCCTGTGGGCTCAGTACGCGATCCTGTGCAGTCATGCATAACCGAACAAACCGTGCATCCGTACCATCTTTTGCTCTGACACCATGGGCGACTATACCTGAATAAACACTGCCTGGGGATTGCTCAAACTGCTGACCCAAAAATGTATCAAGTGCTCTTTCATTTATACCCTTTACCACACCTGCATTGGTCAAAGCATCTCTTGCTTCATCAATCGTGATTAACTTACCACCTCTGGCAGTGGTGAGTCTGGCTTCCGCTAACATGTTATTTTCTTCTACACGTACAGCAATGGAAGCGTCGACCGCTCTTGCAACGATAAGGACATCTTTGTCTCTATCATCAGAAGGGGTAAATAATTGACCAATGTTGGCATGAATGACATCAAAGTCGGCATAAGAGGATTGTTCTAGCAGCTCAACTAGCTGTGCAGCACTGGCGGGAAACCCCGAGTGCGCAGGATGTTCCTTCATAGAAACATACCCAGATTCCTCATCAAAACTAAACAACGACATCACTTCCTTCCTAAATACTCTTGCATATTTTACTTTTTTTTATGCAACTTCCACCATTTCAGCACATAGCCCTTACAATGTTAAGTTAAAATCGGCCGCTTTTTAGGCAGTTTATGAATGATTGTAAACACACTTAATGCCAAAATAGTACAAGTTACTATTATTACTAAATTTATCGGAAAAATGCGTGATTTCTTTAGCAAAATTCATAATATGAGACTTTATTATTAGCTGGGTACAAACCCAAAACCTGTCATTTGATTAACAGCTTTGCCAACTTTGACATCATATTTGATTGAAAATGCCTTAATTCAATTTCACATCTTTTTTTAATTAGTAAAATCTATCATGGAATTTTATGCATTTATTAAGCCATCAAAAAGCGTTATCGCGCTGCTCGGAACACTGACCTGTTAAACGCTACCTTTACAGCGCTTTCAAGTGGCTAAGATGACGTTATCAATAAATTATGGAGGAAGTAAGAAGTTATGTTTATAGCAAGATAAACTCTATCAGAGCTTGTTCGTATCAACACATAAGTTTTGAGCAAATGTCATATTTACTCAATAAAGGATCTCTAATGTTTTCATTAAGGCATTCGTCTTATTAACATGAGTTAAAGAGAGTGCCATACAGATGATGCCAAATCACTGTGGGTAATAAAGCATGAGCAAACAACACCTAAAACTAGTAACTCAAGGTCAAGACTTTGGCTACATAACTATTAGTAATGAAATAACCGGCTTATTTTATGGCAATGGTTTAGTCGAAAATGCGGCTGAGTTTGAACTTATACCTTGTCGCAGAGATTGTAGTGCCTTTTATTACAAAATCGCACGCAGCCAAAAAAGCTACATGGACTTATCTGTCGCTTCAAATGTCGTCAAAATTACACAAGCTAATAATCCTGAAACGGAGAAGGTTTGCGCGTGGAGAATAGACCGAAGTCACATGTATGCAGTTGCACATGGTCAAAGAACAATCAACATTTTGAGCCGCTCCACTTTTAAAGATAACTCAAATATCTTATATGCTGCACCACCTTGTAACCAAGACTTTAATCGTTTGGCAGTAACGATGTGCGACATACCTCATCATTCTAATATGCAGTTAAGTGAACCGCTTTCGTAGCAGAACTATTTGACCCATTTAAAATACGAGTATTATCTTTATTCGATAATCAACAGTACGGCTGTATATCCCATCATGTGCTCATTGATGGTTTCAATAGAGCACATGTACATTATTCTTTAGTCAAAATGCAGCTAAAATTATCATCACTCAAAAAGTATGGAGCAACTCCCTTGCGCTTTAATTTGTGATAACTTAGTACTCAACTGCTCATTCATTGCTATCTGCGCGAAATTGCCTGTGCTAATTCGCTTAACACCAAGCTGTGTCAATATTTGTATGTCAGGTAAAGATGGGACAGCCATCACATTAATCGGTAATGATGTTGCCCCAACGACTCGAGCGATATCTTGTTCACAAGAAATGCATGGGAAAAAAAGCCCATCCGCACTGGCGGCTTGATAGCTACTCGCTCTGCTCAGTGCTTCATCTACTGCATTATCCACACCCAGCAAAAATGTATCACAGCGCACATTGATAAACATAGGCACTTCGCGCCCGGCAAGCTCAGCACGCACGCTCTGCAACAAGGTCGCAAACTCATCTTTATTACGTAATGTCCGTGTGTCTTGTACTTGGCTATCTTCAATATTAACCCCCACTACGCCCAACTCAGCCAGCTGCTGAATATGGTTAGCGATAATACGTGGTTCTGCACTAAAACCAGACTCAATATCAACACTCAAAGGCAAACTGCTAGATGCTGCGATCCTTTTAACAACGAACAATAGCTCTTCGAAAGGTATATGTTCACCATCCTCGTAACCAAGTACTGCAGCCAATGCTGCACTAGAGGTACCAATTGCTTGATAGCCAGCTGCTTCAGCACATTTTGCACTGGTTGCGTCCCAAACGTTTGCCAACAAAAGTGGCGTCTTCTGCTGGTGCAGCTGTTTAAACTCTCTCATCATTATGTCCTTGTCTTATATTTAGTAATTGTATTAATACGTGTTCAATGACTGCATTTTTACAGTCCCGATTAAAAAAGACCAACGATGAAAATCGACTTTTATTATAAGCCCTGCTTATAATACCAAGATGAATTCAAGAATTATAAACTTCAAGTGTTTAAAAATATCAACTTGTTAGTCACGTTTGAATGTGCAGCACGACACAATAGCTATAGCCTAGCAGCACAGGAGTTATGTATATCTCAAGCTGCTGTCAGTCAACAAATACGTCAACTCGAAGCCTTGCTCAATAGCCGCCTGTTTGTTCGCAAAGGAAAGCGAATGCTCCCCACCCAACAAGGAGCAGCCCTATTCGAACATGCTCAAAAAGGGCTCACGATATTAAATAAAGGGATCAACCAAGTTCAAAGAGAAGGTATTGATGGTGAGCTCACTATTACTTCTACACAGGCTTTTATTTCGCTTTGGCTGATGCCAAGGTTGCAAGGCTTTACAGATCGTTACCCAAATATTCAAATTAACGTCTCTTCATCAGCAAATTTTGTTGATTTGAAACAAGCGCATATAGACCTAGCAATACGATTTGGTACCACGGTTGAGCAGCATACACCGGATAACTTTAGCTGCGAATATTTTGGTGAATCACCCGTTTACCCTATTTGCTCAAATAGCTTAGCGAAACAACTCAATTTAAACGACCCCGCCAATCTATTATCCCAACATATAGTTACTTTAACGCATGCTGGTCCCTACGATTGGCCTAGCTGGTTTAATGTAGCCGGAGTGAAAGGGGTTGAACATCACACACTTTGGACAAAAGTCAACTCGACGGATATGGCAATTAGTGCTGTTTCTAGTGGTCATGGCGTTACACTGGCAGCTCCGTACTTATGTCAAGAGCAACTGGATAGAGGAACCCTTATTATTCCCTACAGACTACCCCATCCAAACAAAGTTAAGCGATATTTTGTCTACGATACAAATACTCCCAGACTAGCAAGGCTACAAATATTTACCGACTGGCTCAACAACGAAATGAAGCACTGCTAAGCCATTTGGTGCTCTTAGCTCTAGTTACAAGCACACCCCACTTTTAGCGCCCTCTAAGTTTATAGGGTGGCTAGGGCTTTCTATCTGATAATACAAAGACAATATTTGCCATTCATTGTCGTATTTATAGAGCTGAATACTATTTACCCCTGTAAAGTCAGGCTGTTTTTGCTTTCTATTAAATCGAGTTTCTGCCACGCTGTATACTTGTGCAAAACGGTCATATGTTTGCACTTTTCTCACCACCTCACATTCGTAAAACCCTTTTTCAGGCACTTTATCCAGCAATTTAATAAACTCGGTACTAGAAATGGCCATCAAACTCGGTGTGGCTTTAGTAAAATGGACACCATAAACTTTTGCCTCAGGGTGAAATAGCTTCTTAAGCATTGGGATATTTGGCTTTTCTTTTGCCGCATGTGAAAGTGCTTCAAACAATGAACTAACCGCTTTTTCAGGTGTATCATTTGCCTGAGTACCAAACGATAAGACGAGAATCAAAACCATAAAGCTTAACCGCATCATATTACTCCAATTATTATTTTTATTTACTAATTATGTTTACCACTTATATTGTACTAATTTCAACAATATCATACACCTAAAGTGTCTAAAGGCAGCGTTCCACCTAAATTAATTTGTGAGCCCCTTTCTTTGCACAAAATACACACAACACTTCTTCATTGAAAATATTTAAACACCCTTTGTTCAAAAAACACTCTGAAGTTCAATGAAATATACAAAAAGCAACATTTTAAAGCGCTAGGAGCTTTCTTTGGTGACATAAAAGCAATCTAATTCAAACAATATCAATAAACATATAAGTGATTGTTTTAAATTGAAATTATAAAATAAAACAAACCATAAAAGGTACAAAATACATACTAATTCATGATATTTAAACATACTAATTGACTTTCAATTGCATATAACAATAATTCGACAATCCTAAATAATCATCTTAAGGGTTTTGAACATCAATGTTTAGTTTTGGCAAAGAAAGAAAAGCACTGCAGCAATCGCTTGATCAAGTCACGAGTGAGAAACAAGCATTTGAGCAAACGCTGGCATCTGTAGGGCGTTCCACTGCCATCATTGAGTTTACCCCCGATGGAAAAATCATTACCGCAAATGATAACTTTCTCAAAGTGATGGAATACGAATTAGATGAGTTAGTTGGTAAACATCACCGTATTTTTTGTGACAGACAATATACTGGTTCGGCAGATTACCAACATCTTTGGCAAAACCTAAATCGAGGCGATTTTTTCTCTGGCACCATAGAACGTTTCACTCGCTCTGGAAAACAACTTTGGCTTGAAGCGAGCTACAACCCAGTTTTTAATATCGACGGTCAATTAGTTAAGATCATCAAATTTGCTTCTGATGTCACTAAGCGTGAACATACCGCTGTATCTCAACAAAACCTGATTGATGCACTGTACCGTTCAATGGCAGTCATAGAATTTGATACATCAGGCAATGTGCTCAGTGCCAACGAGAATTTCTTAGCGGCAACAGGTTATCGTTTAGACGAAATCAAAGATCAACACCATAGCTTGTTTTGCCCAGAGCATATCGTTCAATCTCGAGATTACACTGCGCTTTGGAGCCAGTTAGCTGCTGGCCACTATTTCAGTGGCCAAGTTGAAAGGAAAAATAAACTGGGTAACGAGTTATGGCTTGAAGCCAGTTATAACCCCATCATAGACAAAAATGGTACTGTCATTAAGGTAACTAAATTTGCCTCTGATATCACGGAACGTATTGTTGGTACACGCCAAACGCAAGAAAATGTTGGTCATGCCTCAAGCCTTGCTGATAAAGCCGCTCAAACTGGCTCTGAGTCTGTCACAGGTGTCATTGAACTCATGCAAATATTGAGCGATGACATGAATACGGCATTGACAAAAATAGAGGCTTTGAACAAGCAATCAGACCAAATCAGTAATATTGTATCTACCATCAGCGCCATTGCAGAGCAAACCAATTTACTGGCACTCAATGCTGCTATTGAAGCAGCCCGGGCTGGTGAGCAAGGCCGAGGGTTTGCTGTTGTTGCCGATGAAGTACGTCAACTTGCAGCCAGAACAAGTAGTTCAACGACTGAAATCGCCGATGTTGTTAAGGCAAACCTTACGCATTCAGAAGAAGTGTCGGACTCTATGAGAAAAAGTGCTGAGCAGGTCAGCTCAGGTGTCGTTCTTATCGAGGAGCTTAACACCACCATTAATGAAATTAACCAGCAAGTAGATAGCATTGTAAATACGGTTGCAAGGCTCAGCTAAGTAGCTACATATAAAGCTGAATACAGCCGATTGGGGAGTCTTATAGACTTCCCAACTTAGGGTGGTTTCTTAACTCAGTAATTAGCTGATTAATTATCTTTTGTGTCATGGCTTGGTGCATATCCATCAAAATCCACCCATCAGTGCCCATCACTTCAAGCCTCAACACTTCAATCTTACCTGCAGGCTGACAGTTGCCGAGTACTTTAAAAATACCCAATGTACTTTCAAAACGACTGATCGAAAACTTCATCATAAACTTCCTTTTTGTGCTTTTTTATACTCGATTAATTTTTCCGAAATTACACCTCAAAAGCCCCCCTAAATAGCTGACTTTTTATTAATTAACACGCTCTTTACTCAGCGTCCTGAACCTCATTTTGGCTTATTTTTCTACTTTATTGATTTATTCAGAGCATTAGCACTATTAAGCTAACTAGGACGCACAACCAACTTTGGTGAAAATTGCCAATCAAGCCTCTGAACTAGCCAATTTAAATTGGTACTCACTATTTTCAATCTCAAGCAGCAATGCCGCCGATTTAAAAATATACCCAATTTTAATATGTATATGGCAACAACCTCACCTGAAAGTTTCACGAAGGTGCTGAGTTGGTTATTACCCATTAACTTACCACACAAAACGATTTTGCGATCTAAAAGATGACATACTTAACGCTTGATATCGAGTAGCTCCCATCAACTATGCCTACCTCTTATTGAATAAGCGGAGGCAAATACTTAGGGAGCCTTGCAAGCAAGGTAGCCATGAACACTTCTGTTAAGGAGGCTATTTTGTTAAATATTTCTTCTCTCAATAAGGACACTAACCTTGAGTGTATTTCAAAAACTTTTCCAAAACGCAGAGTAAATTAATACACCCGCTTTGATTGTGACATTAAATCTACAAATTGAGAAAAGTGGTCTCTTGATATCGAATGTATTAACGCCATAAATTAACTTTCTTTACCACCAAAATAATATTTAATTATGGCAGAGTTGATGTCTGCCTCGGGGGCAATATCTCGCATGGTAACTTGACTATATAACTAAGTATTGAGTAACCGCTTTGCCGTCAAAATAAGCTTAGCTTTTCGCCCAGCCGGCTTTAACTCGCAGGCAGAGCACCCAAATCGCTTTTTTGTTTGGTATTGAATTCCATTTTTGTTATCTTTTCGAACCCCTGATTAATTGACTAAAAAATACAATTCATATTTGAATAAATGTTTTAACTTTATTCAAGATAAGACATTACCAGAGTATAGCTCGTAACTTGTGAAAAAAACCTCTAAGGCAATAAGCAACAATAAAAAGCTCACCAATTGGCCGACTTTTACTTTAGAGCAAACATAGGCCCCCAAAGGCGCACCCACAACGACAATAGGAATTGCTGCAAGCAAATAGCTTTCAATCTGTGGTGTAATAGCCTCTAAATACCATGCATTCATCACACTACCGACTAATGAAGTAAATGCCATAACCACCACAGAAGTTGCAGTTGCCTTTTTGATATCCGCATTGTAAGCGATAACCAAAAGAGCAAATAAAGCAATATCAGATCCAGACCCCACCAATCCACTGGCAACACCCCCAACAAAAGCCACCAACATAAAACGAAGTGTGCTAGGCTGTATTTTTGGTGCGCTGTGTTGGTGATGAGCTTTTCTCCACCAACGCATTAACATGGTGATTGCAAAGCATAAAAGTAAGAAGCTAAAAATGGATTTAACGAGCAAACGCGGGGCAATAGGCGCAATATAAAGTAAGCTTATGATTACACCTAATGCGGACATTGGCAGCGCTAGCAGTACTAAGTTAGTATAAATAGGAATACGGCGGCATAATATAGTAATCGTTGCCGCAGTCATACCAAAGCTTTGAATGGCCAATGAAAACACTTTCGCCGTACTTGGCTCAATATCTAATACCTTAGTCATAACAGGGAAGGCTACGGCACCGCCCCCCAATGCCGTCCCACCAGCAACAAACGACCCCAACGCCATGGTCAGTGCAATTTCTATTTCTTGTAATACTTGCAACATGGCACTAGATAACCCTTGCATCCAAATCAAGGATACGTATATCAGTAATGTAAAATACAACGGCCAAGTTGACGGCTGCTTTAACTTCTCAATCATAAAAATTTCTTGTCCTTACAATCTGAATCAAGATTATCCCTACATTTTTAACTTGCAGTTTACCAAAGGGTAACGAGTGCTACCACTAATCTGAAGACTTATTAATTACGGTTTGTCCCTTGATTTAGATCAGCAGATGTCTGAGGAAGACTTTACGCTCCTTCACTAACACCGAAAAAGAGAATTAAACCATAAAATTCAGAAAGTAGTGGAAATTAAACTTATTTATTGAACTTCATTATTAAAAGAAATTATTAAATTTTTCACACCTATTCACCACACATCAATTCACTTTTGTAGATAGCTATCAAATAATAATCAAAATTGCGAACGACTAGGTTGATGCTCTTTCGAAAATGTAATAGTTAAGGAGAGCACATATACTCTTAGGCTGCATAGAAGAGACATTGAGGGAGCTAAAAGTAATTAAATATTTAACGTTGAGAGAATAGCTTTTTCAGGGCTCTAATGACATTTAGTAAACACTGATATTTAGCTGAAACATAGTTATTATAACAATCATATTAATTCAGATTTTAATGTTATGAGACTCTGACCAAATTCTGAGTGATTCAAGAATATCTAGTGCTGAGCGTCCAAATTCTGTCAACTCGTAAGTAACTGCAACAGGTCTATCACTGATCACTTTGCGAACAACCATGCCCTCCTGCTCTAGCTCTTTAAGTCTCTGGTCCACCATCTTCTTCGTCGCGCCACCTAGCATTCGTGCTAAATCGTTAAAACGTACAGGCTCATCTTTTAGATGGTAAATTATCGAGCCCTTCCACTTCCCACCGATCAGCCTCATCCCCTTTTCAATTGCACAGGGTTCATCGCACATATTCAAAACTTTTTTTCGCCCTTTAGCATCTATTTTAACTGAACTTTTCAATTTTTATACCACCATAAACACTAGGTTACTAAAAGTATACTAGTTGTTATTTTACTTTAGGTTCCTAAACTATACCTTAAACAATCTGGTTAATAAATAAACGAGTTCGAAAGAGGTCATGAGCAATATTTTAATCATCAATGGGCATCTGTATTATCCATTCTCTGAAGGGAAGCTAAATGCAACGCTCGTCGATACAGCGGTTACGTTACTCCAAAACAAAGGACACACAACACATATTGTGACTATGGAAGAAAACATAGATGTCGAACAACAACTCGCTCTACATCAATGGGCTGACGTCATAATCTTTCAATCCCCTATTAACTGGATGGGCGTTACATGGTCATTTAAAAAGTATATGGATGAAGTCTATACAGCAGGTATGGCGGGCACATTATGCCAAGGAGACGGACGCAGTGCATCAACACCTACTGAGGGTTATGGTAGTGGCGGTGTACTTAAAGGTAAAAAATATATGATGTCGGTCACATTTAACGCCCCAAAACAGGCTTTTAATGATACAGCGGAGTTTTTTGATGGAAAGTCAGTGGATGATCTGCTCTTTCCAATGCATATGAACTTTAAATTCTTCAACTTAACTGCTTTGCCCACATTCGCTTGTTTTGATGTGATGAAACATGCAGATATTGAAAATGATTTAGCCCGCTTTACAACACATATCAATAAGCACTTTTAAAGGATAGAGCCATGTCCCAACACTATACAGACAAACTTCATGCTGGCAGCAAGTTTCCTAAGCTGCCCGTCACCCTATTCAATGATAAAACTGTTACATTAGGGGAGCCAAGGTCTGGTTTTGATTGGCAACTTATTTTAGTTTATCGTGGAAAACATTGCCCTTTATGTACAAAATACCTAAACCAGTTAGAAAGCCACATTGCAAGCCTTGCTGCTATTAACGTAGACGTGATTGCGGTCTCAGGTGATAGCCAAGCTCAACTGGCAGAGCACCAACTTCAATTAGACGTTCAATTTGATATTGCTTACGGTTTATCCCTTACGCAAATGAAGGAACTCGGTTTGTATATTTCAGATCCTCGCTCAGAACAAGAAACTGATCACCACTTTGCAGAACCAGGCCTTTTTGTTGTTAACGACGAGGGGAATATTCAAGTTATCGATATATCAAACAACCCATTTGTAAGACCAGAACTTACCGCACTTGTAAATGGTCTAACTTGGATAAGAAACCCTGAAAACAATAATCCTGTTCGCGGTATGCATCGTTAAGTTTTCATTTAGGCAGCAGCTTAAACGCTTCATTGCCTTGTGCTGCTGCCTAAATATATAAGGGTTTTTCCATGGCTAGCCTCTTGAATTAAATTCACATTTACTCAATGTTCAGGTAAGAATATTTCTCTACGCCCCCATATAATGTACAAAAATCTCCCTACAAATAACAAAAAGTAACAAACCCTCGCGAGCCTGTGTGGTGAAATAACGGCGCATCACTTAAATCAGCTTGCTGAATAGAAGTTTAATTTCAAGGAAATAAAATGAACGGAATAAAAAGCTATGGTCTAAGCATTTTGCTTTTAGCATTAACTGGCTGCGGTGGAGGCAGTGAAACGCCTCAAGGAAGTAACCGGCCCAATCAGCCACCAGAAGAAACAAACCACTCCCCAGTTGCGAATAAGGATTCAGTCACCATACAAACAAATGAAGTAATCACTTTCGATCCACTGGCCAATGACAGTGATCCAGATGGCGACCCAATAACGCTTATTGATGTAGTCGTCGACACAGGAAATGTCACTACTATAATTGAAAATAACGCTTTAATCATCACGCCTGAACAAAACTATGTCGGTGACTTTTCACTTACTTATACTATTTCAGACGATAAAAATGCAACGGCGACAGGCATCATTGATGGCCAGGTACAACAAACGAGAGACGAGTATTTAGTTGCGTTAAAACAGCGTGTTGATACCTTTGCCAGTGAAACACTTGATACTTTAAACGACAATAATATTGCCTGCTTATCAGATGATACCCCTGAATACTGTGATCTCGTTGAGGTTAAATTTTCAGATGGTGAATTTGATCAAAGTAAAGCAGACCCCAAACAAACCATCTTAATTCTTGAAGATGAAGGAGTACACTTCTCCTCTACTCTACGCTATAGAAGCCGAATAAAGAGTTTATTTTACGTTGATGAGCAAGGCTTTTATCAACAAGCCTCTTCTCAATCATTTGATCCCACTTATCTCGTGCCAAAAATTGTACATGATACGCTTAAGCAAGTAGACCAATTCACAGATAATTCAGGTAAAGCATCTTTTATACCTGCCGCTTGGTTCATTGATGAGTTTCATCAGGCCTTATATAAAAGTTATGAATCCCCCGATGTTAAGCATGGTTTAAGGCCACTTCATTACCTCTTAGAACATAACCCGCACGCTGAGCTGATTGTCGGTCCATATCCCAAACTATACTCCTCTAGATATGACCTATATTGCAACCCAACTGAGGCAAATATTAAGTTACTCAAGTCACATACTCAACAGATAGCAGAGCAATTCAAGCAAACGGTATTACAAGATCTAGATGTGGAATATATTAACTTCTCAGCAGGAACAACAATTCAAAGAACTCTTGTAGATGACTGGGGAAAAAACTGCGAAGGACCCAAACCATCAGATGAAGTTTTGGCACGTTTATACGACACCATTCGCCCTTTTTACGACGCCATGTTTAATACTGAGGGGGTGATGGGATTTCAAGCTGGTACTACAAATATGACTGAGTACAACAACGCGCTGGATATAGATAAAAGCTTCGAAAATCGTAGTTTGATTGCTTATTTTGAAAGTCTTAATTCACAATTACCTGTTAATGGTCAACTACATGGAATTGCACCAACGCCCCGCAGTCAATTTACAAATAATGATAGGCAGTGGATAGACTTGTTTATTAACTCTGGCGTTATTGATGAGCGTCCATTCCCTTACAATGATACCCCTGTCATGCTTACGTCACAGTTTGGCTTATCTTACCTTCCAATGATTGGACCACAACCGTCTTGGTTTAGCCCAGTCGCACTATCTTGGGCTATACATATCAAAGAAACACAATTTCCAGACAAAGCCTTAGACAACAGCGTAATTAAAGAGATCCAAAATATAATGACACCTAAACTATGTACTTATACCAACTGGGAAATCAGTAGGTATGACGGTCGATGCAAAATGCAAGATCCAATGCTGCATCGTCAACATCAGTTGGTCGGCCTTGGTTATATCAAATAAGTAAAATTGAACATGGCAGTACTCATCACCCTAAGTACTGCCATATTTTTAGTATATTGTTTTAATAAATACGTTAGAGCGTAACTGACAGTATAACGCTCTTTTGCGAACCAGCTGCGCGTTTTTTGGGGTCATAAAAAGTATCAATCACGGAAAACCCTGCTTTTTTCATCATACCTGCTGACGCTAAGTTTTCTTCATGGCGCTCAATCAAAACAGAGCCAACCCCTTTATCCTTTGCCAAATCAATACAGTGACGTAAAAGCTGCGTAGCAATGCCTTTACCGCTATGTTCTGCAGACACCACCACATCACCTATAAACGCAATCTCGTCTAGACAGCAATATTGACTCAGGTAGTCTGGACTGACATTACCATTTATCAAGACAGCAAAGCCAACTATTTGTTCGCCGTCTAGCGCTACAAGTGCCTCTGCATCACACTGTTCAATGAGTGCAAACTCTTCATCAACACCAGCTTGAGTTAGGTAGTTCCATTCATTGGGGCCGTATTTCCACAACAGTGATTTTAAGGTTGGAAGCTCTATGGGATTTGCAACTCTGTATTCAACCACGTTTTAAATACTCCTTTAATTATTTATATAATCACATTCTAATTACACGTTAGAACATATGAAACCAAGTTTATTCTATAAAGCTAGAATAGATAAATGACTTTTTGGCACTTTAGAAATAAAAAACGCTATTTATATTTATAAATAGCGTTTTAAAATTACTAACTTTAAAGTAATTCTAATTGTTGTAAGCGCTTTAATAACGTAATCGAATCACTTTTTCAGGTGTGCAAGCAAACCCCGATTGATACATACAAAAAGAGATGCCTTCTACCGTATTACTTTGAGGCACAATTTCGATGATATAATCATGTCCATCATCTAAAGTTAGGAGGATTTTCCCATCGTAGAGCTCATACTCAAACTCACCTCTAAACGGTATTGTTAAAAAACCCTTGAAACCATCTCCATACCCCACCCACGCATTATTGTTTTCATCAATTAAATTAAAACGAGTATGGATATGCGTAAAACCGTCTTCAAAAGGTATCTCTTGTTTACGCATTATAAAAAACTCATGTGCTCCGCTTTCAACTCTATTCGCCCCTGTAAAATAAACTAAAGAGCCGCTCTGCGCGATGGGTGTATATACATACTCATCATAAATTGAACACTGAGAACGGTCTTCGCACTTTCTCACAGAGCGTCCAAGTTGCTGGTCATAATAATGCCCTAGAATGAGCTGCCCATTTTCATAATACCCTTGCAAGGTAGCAGTCTCAGTACCATGGTGAACAGTCATATCATCATATACTTCCATAGCAGCAGTAAGCTGAGGGCCTTCAGGTGAAAGCCTTAATCTCAACCAACGTCCCACATAATCATCTTGTGAGAATTCAAGTGGCTGATGTTTGACCATCCAATCAGATATATCATGGCTAGATCTTGAATAAGGGTGTGTATTACCAAACTCCATAATAAATTGATACCCTACCTCGATATCGTCAACAACAGTAATTCGCTCTACGTGATAATAGTTGTAGACGAGATTAAGTACATTCCCTCCGTCTAAAGACCAAGTAAACTCTTCTCTCTGGTCATCAAAATTATTAACTTTATACCCTTCTCCATCTTCAAAGTAATATGTATATAAATAATGGTTTGGTATTGACCACTGACCAATCATGTCCTCTGGCAAGATTTGGATGCCATTGCGAGCATCGACTTTATCTTTTATTGATTGAGTGATTAAAGAGCTTTGTATTTGACCAAAATCGTAACTATTCCAAGTAATAGTGAGCTTAGACTTTTCACCAACGTCTTCAATTTCTACTCTATCTATCCTTTCAAACGCATAGTCGGGCGTGTATGCATCTTGCGGCACTGTAAGAATGATTTTACCGCCAACCACTTCAGCATTCATACTAGAATCGAATTCATAAGCGCTCTTGAACTCGACAGACTCATCCCACCTTTGCTCTAAAGTATAGTGAATAGAATCTACGTCTCTTTTGTCAAAGAAATAGCTCTTTTTCCGGGGTAAAGCTTCAGGTTTGTAAAACCAAACTTGTTTGTTGTGCTCTTGGCAACCTTGCGAAGCTTCAAATACACAAACTTCTATATAATCATCAGATTCGTTCAACCAAGAAATACGGTTAACAATGCCTTCAACTGTATATTGCAAGTAGCCATCGACAATAGACATCGGATAATCAGCACCATTAAGCCCAATAACATAGTCATCGTTATCATCAGTGCGAATAAAAATTGTTGGGCTATCGCCAATTTCAGACTCTACGAAGAATGTCGTATTCCCTCCAAGCATGATAGCGTTAAATGCGCTGTATTCATTTTCGGAAGTATAATGATAGTGAAACAAACCTGCATAAGATACATTTTGTTCTGCCGTCCCCGGATGCTCTACTACTTTCCTATATACAACGTAATTATTGTCTTCTATCGATAAGAATTCGTACTCCATAAGTGCCGAGAGTTCACAGTTTGAAGTTAATTCATAACATGTACTAAAGTCTGTTGTACTTCTATACCACTGACGATAAAAACGGTTATTTTCAAGCTTTCCGTGGGCGTAAGGTGTTAACTCGGCAACCCCAACTTTGACATTTAAGTCCGGAAAAACACGTAAATCGTGCAAACTTTGTGTGCGACCAATAAAACCTGTCCATTTACCTATCAGTTGTTCTTCTGTCACATTTAAATCAGGTTGTTTGGGAAACATAATGCCTAAAAGAGATGCCGAATTTGACACAGTGCCTTCTTCCAGCTGTTGCTCTTTTGCAACAATGTAAAACCCTGAAGCAATAGATTTTGTAAACCAATACTGAGTACTAACCTCACTCTCTTCATTCTTATGAACAATAACAAGTGAGTTGCCATCCAACTCCCAAACAGTATTTCCATCTTGCCCCTCTATCGTTGCCGTACCGTCTTCATTAAATACGTAACGATTGATAGCGCGATCTGGTAAACGGAAATCTTTGCTATCAGCTTCGATTAACCATATTTTGCCAACAAGTTCCTCACGTTTCAGTGGCTCAGTAAGCTTCTTATCTAATAACCTATACGTGTACTTCGTGTTTAAATTAGCCGCTGAGTTTAATTCACCATCAACATATTCTTGTGCATATGTATTTAACTCTACGATATTAGCACCTTGATTCACATGAAGTACTTCTAGTGAAAGCTTTGAAGACTTCCATGCAATTTGCGCATTTAAAGGAACATTATCTTCATCGAGTATTACCTCGTCATTCTCATCACGTTTATATCGTTCAGAGCGGTAAAGTATTGCTGGCTCGGCTAGTTCAACAACATACTTTTCATCTACATAGCTGACTTTGGTCACTTCCACCGAATTTTGAGCAACGAACTGCCCTTGACCACTCTCATCTAAAGATAAGTGATAAGCATAATGGTTATGATATTTTGGGTGATATAATAAAAAATCTCCCTGAAGGGCTGTTAAATCTTTAGATGTGAGACTGTCGTCATCTAATATTTGTTTTTTAACTTGATCAAAATAAGTAGGGTTATTCGATTGAAGCGCAGCTTTAAACATCTCAGCTTGCTCTTCATTACTAACAAGCTCTAATGTAGATGAAACCCCTTCAGGTAAATCGTAATCTTCAGAGTCCACGATGACTTTAATGACTGTTGCAAGATTTAACATTTCGTCGCCATCTACCGCCAGTAACGCCTCTCTTAAGCTCTCATCATCAGTTATCTCAATGTCTGTTCGCTGTAAAAGGGCAAACTCAGCCGTTGTCACATTAGTCACATTAACCGAGAAATTCTCACTCTTTGATAAGATAGCATCATCACCGGCTTGCTCTAGAAGTGCAGAAAAAGTACCAAGCTGAGAAACGAACTCGACTTCTGGTTGTGTGCTAGAACCAACTGCGACAACCTTTATCATTTCATCTATTTCACTTTCATCAACCTCAAGTGCTGCGGTGTACTCACCAAATTCATTTGCTTCAACCTCAACACTAGATTCACCCGCAAATAATTTAACTTGAGCATGCTGGATAGGGCTATCAGTCACTATACCTTGTAAAGAAAGGCTTTTAGTTATTCTTTTTAATGTCACTGAATGAACCTGCTCAATTTTTTCCTCTGAGTCGCTTATAGCAGTGACAGTAAAACTCACTGTATGATCTTGATTGATATCAGGCACTGAAAATTTAACACTATGATCACTCTCTTCACTCATAGCTAAATTCAGGCTCGAATCATGTGTCCAATCAACTGATTCAATTGTCCCTTCACCCTCTACAGCCAATGTTAAGCTAAAGTCGGTTTTTTCTTGCACCTCTGAAGGTCCAGTCACGGTGAATGTTAATGGTGCAGGAGTTGGTTCTGGTTCTGGTGTTGGTTCTGGTGTTGGTTCTGGTGCTAGTTCTGGTGCTAGTTCTGGTGAAACTTGCTCAGCGACTGCAGCTGGCGCATTCAGCTTTTCCTCTTCTTTTGAACTTGAGCCGCCGCACCCGGTCAAGATCAATGACACTACTGTCGAAGCCAAAATAGGCATTTTATAATATTGTTTTATATACATATTTCGCTCAAAAATTAATATTTCCTGTAAAAACTCTTGATTCGTACGCATTATTGCGACAGGTGCAAGATACTACAAGTAAACATTAAATAAAAATTTAAAAACACTTTTGCAACCTAAATTAAAAAAATCAGCACAATAAACAGCGCCTTACATCACCAATTAACGAATTGAGACTAACTTTGAAATTCTCACTCTGAAATTAAATCACTTTTTATGTCACACCTTTGCTTTCACTTTTGTCTAAATATTTGTCGTATTTGATTTGCTGTTACTTTTTAATAAAAGAGACCTAAGCAACTAAATTTTAATGACTTATGTAAAATAAATTACAAAAAAAGGAAGACTTATGAACCATCAAGAATTAAATGTACTGGCAACGATTAAACGTATGACAAACGCTTTTAATCAAGGGGAATTAGAAGCAGTCATGGCGCAATATGAAACTCAAGCAGCTGTGGCCTTTGAACCTAATCAATGGATACATTGTCGAAAAACGATTTCTGAATGCTTTAAAGAGGCACTTGCAATCAAACCAACATTTACATATCCAGGCACACATAAAGTAACTATTGCTGGAGATATAGCCACACATACTGCAAACTGGGTTATGAACGCGATACTCCCTTCTGGGGAAGCGATACAAGAAAGTGGCTTGTCAGTCGCAACGCTTAGAAAACAGGATAGCGGCAATTGGCTCATCGTCATTGATAATCCACATGCCGACAAATAATCACCCAATATAAAAATAATAAATGGGCTTCAAAATATGAAGCCTTTGTTCAAAAGAACAAGGATAAAAATGAACGCTCACTTGTCGCAGAAAAACTTACAAGAAATGCACGCATTAATTCGCACCGCTGTAGATGGGGATAAAGATGCGCTCGCTCAATTAATTGCCAGTATAAAAGATAAGGTATTTAATTTGGCACTTCGCATGCTGGTAGACCACCAACAGGCCGAGGACATTACCCAGGATATTTTAATAAAAATAATGACCAATTTAAGTTCATTTCGTTTTGAGAGTAAATTTGAAACCTGGGTATATCGCGTAGCCGCAAACTACCTCATGACAAGCAACAAAGCCAGACGTGCTGAATTGCACTTATCGTTCGAGACTTTTAAAACAGATTTGGAGTCAGATTTAGAACTTCCTAGCGAAGAATATACATCGAGGATGGATTATCAGGTTCTACTGAACGAACTTAGAATATCTTGCACTATGGCCATGTTATTATGCCTAAAGCCCAAAGCAAGGTTAGTATACATTTTGGGTGAGATCTTTGAGTTGGACCACGCACAATCTAGTGATATTTTAGCTTGCTCCCCTGCAACCTACCGTAAGCAGCTCCAGCGAGCCAGAACTGAAGTCGTCGAATTTACCCAGCAAAGCTGCGGCCTTGTTAATAAACAAGCCCTTTGTCACTGCAGCAAAAAATTACGTGGTACCTGTAAAAGAGGATGTGTAAACCCAAGTAACCTGCGTTTTACAAGCAACGAGCAAATCGATTTTATCGAGGTTGAAAAGCGCTTATCACATACAACAGACACTTTAAAAACACTGCTTTCTCAGCGCTCAATTCAAGCTTTCGAAAGCCCCGCATCTCTTAGCCATATCCTCAAACACACTCTAGAGCAAGCAAAGTCTTATTATCAACAATCTCTAAATTAACACTATGCGATTTAGTTTTGAACTAAATCGCTTAACTATCAAAGAGATTTCGTCCAGTTAAATTCGCTTTACATTTTTGTCTTGGTTAAAAATAGTGAGGTTTAGTGCTTTCACTAATTTATCTAATTTGGAGTGGTTATCTTGATTCAAAATTGTTTTGTATATCCACGTATAATAAGGGTTACTTTCAAGCAATGCTCTTGCTTCACGCTCACCAATTAATGATGCCATCGCTCGGTATTCTAAATAACATACGATTAAATGTGTCAGTGTGCCCCCTTCATCCCCGCTTCCCATCGGCCTTTTATATTCGACAACCGGAAACTCTCTTTTTATCGCACCGCGGAATTCATCAATGCTGCCTTTCCCATTTAAAACCACATGCCAGTGAAACTGCTCATGAAGAAATGTGGAAAGCACTCTTATATCACTTTCTAAATAAGGCCTTGCCGTATTCATTGTAAGTACTGGATGACTGTGAGGTACCCTTGCCTTTTCATTGACTAATACCTTACTTGTATAAAGCCACTTTTTAATATCATATTCATCAATGAGTTTATTTAAGGCGTTTTCTATTTTTATTTCTTTATCAGTTCCACTTGCCGTCTTTATTGAAATATTCGCATTGGATATAAATGGTAGAGTAAGTAAAAATGCAAACATCGTGTTCTTTATCATTGTAAATCCTGTATATTTTTTTATTTGCGCTAAAGAATACACACTTATTATAAACATAAGATGAATGATAATATAAAGAGGTTAGGATTGCGCATTTGCAATATGTATCAATACTCAATCCCTTATCCCACTATATGTTGTAAATGTTATTGACGCTTTTTCAGAACAAATGCGACAAGTAAAAATGCAACGCCCATTACCCCATTGGTATAAAAATCAAGAGATAAACCAGCTTCAAAGCTTTTAAGTAAGGCAACAATCAACATGAGTGCCCAGCAGCTGACAGGAACAAGTAATAAAAGTCCGATATTGCGAGTCGTGCGTTCAACTAAGAATGCAACCGAGTTAAAAGCAAACGATATCATCATGAACACCATAAATGCCCCAATCAAAACCGCAAACCCAGTTGATGGCCGACCAGTAATACCGTCTCCAAAAACCGATAAAACAAATATCCACATGGACGCAAGTACTAATGACGTCAGTGACATGATTGCAAAACATGCCCCGCTAATGGCAAGTTTACGAGCTTGGCTCACCGCCCTAGGATAAAGCTTTAAAACCCCCAATGTACAAGATCCCAATGCGATAATTGCAGGCACTGCAGCCCATAGCAAAGACATCTGATAACCTGAAAAATGCCTCATCCACAAGCAAACTGTATTAATTAACATGCAGCACCCTGCAATCAAAAACAATCTCGTATCCCAACGTGTTGTGCAATGCGCTGTGTTATGTGTGTTCATCATCTTTTCTCCCACTGGTATTTAGTTACTAATCATCACAATTGGCTATTTGCAATATGCTTGCTCCGTCATCACAGCCCGTGATTTGATGAGCTCAGTATGTGGGAAAAAATGGCCATAAGCGTCCTAATGGGCCCGTTCGTTCTTTTTATTACAAATATTTTCAGTAACTTATAGAGGAGAAAATTAACTAGATTAAAAACAACCGATTATCGATGTGCTCAAAGGGACGATATAAATTGAAAGAATGACTTACATTTCACAATGCATAAAACACTTTTAAGACTGAGAAATGCGCTGTCTAACTAACCAGCGCTCAACTAGGTCAACAGTCTTTGAAAGTGGCAATACCCCAGTCACTGTCAAATCACAGGTATGACAAACTTGTTCAACCACGTTTGCATAAATAGCGCTTAAATAGTTATCATAAGCACAAAGGTATTTTGATATGGCATTACGTGAATCAATATGCGGCGTATTGATATTTCTGGTGATCACACGAGACAAGCAAACTTCTAAAGGCACATCGAGCAAAATAACATAGTCAATGTACTTTGATATCTCAGCTCTACACCGACCAAAAGGCTCTTCTACAAAGATATAAGGCGCACTACATGACAGTGTAAGTTCTTCAAGTGCTTTGATAAAAGCGGGCGTTTTAATCTCGTTGAGATCGACACCCGCTTTTAACCACATCTTCATATCCTTTGGGTACGTGTGCGCATTTGTGTACTCATCAAAAAGTAAATATGGGCAATTAAGCTTATCTGAAACAGCTTTTATTAGGGATGTTTTACCACAGCCTGATGCTCCACTTATCGCAATAACCTGTGTTTTTAGCATTTAACACCCCATACCGCATATTAATGTTTGGCAAATAATTTACAGCGCCATGTAAGCCCAACCATGACTATTGCCAGCAAGTTAACTGTGATAGAAAAAGTATCAAAATTAAATGATACCCCGATGGCAGAAAATGGATTCAAGCCGATACTCGACTCTCCCCATTTGACTGTTGCTATTTGCAGTAAATTAAAAATTAATATCGGTTTTATCATTCGTAAAGGGGTATATTTCCAGCGATATAGAATGTATACATATAACCCCACTAAAAAGGCCATATAACCTGCTTTAATATAACCCGATACATTAATAAAGCTTTCACTCTCTGTTACGAATAAAATTAAGGTTACTAGGCTTAATAAGGCCGTTATCACAATCAATACAAAATTTGATTTGTAACTTTTTAATTTTTTGAGCCGGCCTTCAACTTCTAACTGCATGACTTACTTTGCCCTTTTTAACGTCTCTAGATCATAGCCAACGATGGCATCTAGGTGCTCAGTCACCTTTTCTACTGGCCAATTCCACCAAGCAATGTCTTGAAGCATATCGATTACATCTTGCTCAAAGCGCATTTTAATCACCTTGGCTGGATTTCCTCCAACAATACTGTATGGAGGCACGTCTTGGGTAACCACCGACTTGCTAGCAATAATGGCCCCATTACCGATTTTAACCCCCGGCATAATGGTAGATTCATACCCAATCCAGACATCATTGCCTATTTCTGTATCGCCTTTGAAAGGTAACTCACCATCCTTGGGCATGACTTTCTCCCAGCCATGACCAAAAATTTGAAAAGGATAAGTCGAAAAGCCTGACATTTTATGATTCGCGCCATTCATAATAAACTTCACGCCAGTGGCAATTGCACAATATTTGCCAATATTTAGTTTATCGCCAATAAAATCAAAGTGATATAAAACGTTCTTCTCAAAGTTTTCAGGCCCCTCAGGGTCATCGTAGTAAGTGAAATCGCCAACATTGATATTGTCTGATGTGATAAAGTTTTTTAAAAAGCCTACTTGCGGAAAGCCTGCTAGCGGATGTTTGTTATTTGGATTGGGTCCTGTCAAAAGTTCTTCCTTACTGTGTTTTTATAAATCAAACTGTAATTTTTCTGGTGGCACATGTTCAACCAACCAGACTTGATTTTGCGTTTTGTAAAATTTTACACCTTGCATACGCATTGCTTTGGCATCAATGCCCAGTAACATTGCTTTGCCGTAACGCTTACCGACTCTCATTGCCGTGTCTTTCGACTCTGTCAAATGCACATGATGCCTTTGACCTTTTGTCAAGCCGAGCTCTTTTATTGACTCAATAAATCGACTTGCTGTGCCATGAAATAAAATATCAGGAGGTATGGTGGCTTCCAATGCCAGATCAACATCAATGGAGTGCCCTTGATTAGCACGTATCATTTTGCCATCTTCGCTGATGGCAAAGCGCTGTTTATCATTAGCATCAACAATCGATTGAATAAGTTCTAGAGATAAAGCGTGTTCATGGGAGTTATTGATTAAATCATCTATTAAGGCCCAGCCTTGATTATTTAATTGAAGATTCGCTAGCTCCGGCTTATGTCGTAAAACTAGACTTAGGTATTTAGATATTTTTTTATTATTCATCAGTGCTTAATTTATCCTAAATACGAGGATAAATTAAGCACTATTTTATAAAATATTAATTTAAAATTCCCTCAGTAATGACTTAGCTGAAGATATCTAATCGTTGGCGGAGCCGACATAAACGATTTAAGCTGCTCTAAGACGCCATTGTTACCAATGAATTGCATGTATTTTTGATGATGAGAGACACTTTGCCAGTCTTCATCAATTACCATCACAGCGCTTTGCTCATCAAAACTGATGCTTACTCGCTCACACCCCAAAAAACCTCTTACAGTAGGTACATTGGCCAATAAAAATGCGTCTAAATCACCTGTTTTACCCTGTGTCAGGTTACACTCTATCATTACTTTTACAGACATACTCAGCTCCGATTTATGAAAGTGGTAGTGAGTATATCTATGACGAAATTATTAAATGCTGCTAATACAAAAAAATGCCGTTTTTCGGTCAAAACCAACTTTCTAGTTAAAACTTAATACCATCTTGCTTTGGCGTTTCACCAAACTGGCTTTTATACGCTTTAATAAAGTGAGAAATATTGGTGTATCCCACTTCTAATGCGATATCTGTGATGGATAAACTCCCTTGCTCAACCAATGTTTTTGCATACATCACCCGTTGCTTGATGAGCCATTGCTTAGGCGGCTCGTTAAACAACTGTTTAAAATCTCTTTGAAAGCCAGAAACACTGCGGCCAGATAGTTTCGCGATATCTGCAACTGAAAACTTTAACACTGCTTTATTCTCCAGTAACCTCTTGAGGTTTCTTCTCGCTGGTAGAGAATGATCGGCAATATTCAAAATCGAGACTAGCTCATCGCCCAGTACGTGTAGCAATAGGTGCAATAGCTCAGTGAGTTTAAGATTTAATATAGGCGTTATATCTATCCCCTCATCTACACACATGCTCAGCTGTTCAAAATAGCCACTGATCAAACTATGCTCCATGTGTACTGAAGGATTAATTTGCTTCTGCCCTTTTGGCATCATGAGCTGATTAGAAAATATAAACTGCTCGATAATGCTCCTATCAAAAAACACCAACCAAGCCTTTAAATTTTGCGCACTGTGTACAAAATCAGAGTGCAAGTTTTGCCCCTGACAGAGCAAAACTGACTGCCCACTACTAAGCTCAATAGCTTGATTATCCCAACAGGTGAGTGTCTCTGCGCCAGCCTCCACATAGACTAAGCAAAGCTGGTTAGTATAAAACTCGATATCAAGTAAGTTCTGCTCTAAGTCTTTGCTATAAATAGCCGAGCCGTTCAATGCAGCCAGCTTGCATACATCAGAAAGTGCCCCTAATGCCTGTGGGATCACCAATATATTCTGCTGACAATAGTTTGCCGTATTCATCCTTGCCGCCTTATAACCTTGAAAAATGACAAATAAGTTACATGCAGCTAATTTAGACTATTTTACTACGGTTAGTGAAGTACGATTTAAGAATTAAACGCACTTCCCAATAATTTAATTTGCTTGGCTTTTACATCAATCTGTAAATCACAACCCAGCGGTAAAATCACCTGAGGATCTGTATGTCCAAAGTCCAAATTGGTGACAATCGGCAAGCTATGGCACTCAAACTCTTCTCGAACAACAGACAAAATCACCTCATCCAACTGTGCTTTTTCATCTTCATTGTAATCCCGAGCACGACCGACCAATAACCCAGATAATTGTTCAAATACGCCCATCACACCATAATTGCGCAACCAGTATTTCACATAGTCAAGGGAAGGTTTCTCTTGGGAGGTCTCTAGAAATAACACTTTACCTTGCCAAAAATCAGCAGCAGGCCAAAACTGCGTACCTTTTAACATTTCGAGTACTTCAATACAGCCACCAAAGAGCAGCCCTGACACTTTGTCTGTATCAGCCAAATTACCACCAAAAAACCTTGGCCCAACATTCTTTTGTATCGGGTTTAGTTGACCAGCTGTTGAAGCGTCTGACCAATCTGGATACCCATCATAAAAATGCGAAAACGTTGGCAAGATTGCGTCCACAAGTTCACCATACAAAAACGCTTTAACGTACGCTCGATACTCGTCAGACAGATTGTGCAGCTGAGCAAATTCCGCCATAACGGACGGCCCATTAAATGTTACTAAGCCTAACTGATTCAAAAACACTGACACCGCAGAAAAGTCAGAGTAACCCATAAATAACTTGGGATTCGCTTGAATAATTTCAGGGTCTAAATACTTCAGTATACGCGCAGCGTCTTCTCCACCAATCAATGAAATTATGCCGTGTACATTTTCATCTGCAAAGGCGCGATTAATATCTTCCGCTCGGGCTTTTGGGTTCTCAAAAACATCTTTGGCGCTCATTTTAGTCGTCGGGTACTCAAGGATATTAAACCCCATTTCAGTGAGGTTTTTTATTCCCATTTGATAGATATGTGGAAAAACGCAAGACAGCCCAGCGGATGGTGCCAAGATGGCAATATTACTGCCTTTTTGTAACGGCTTTGGCTTAATCATTCACTTCCCTTTTAATCTGTAAACTTCAATATACTGTCTATCTTAATCAGTTGATAAGGTAAAGGGAACAGCGATTGCAACAGATGAAATGGTCAGTGTAACAGCACAGACTAATACTAAATAAAAGGAGATAAGATTATGGCTATAGATGAAATGTAAAAGCCCTAAACTGAGTTAGGGCTTTTTAATATTTAGCTTATTTATTCGCTGCGATGGCTGCACGCGCTTTGTGCAGCTTGGTATAGCTTTCAATCAGTTTAAGGTGCTTATCTAGACCTTCTAACTGCGTGTTTGTCTCTGTTAAGCCGTAAAACTTCACGTCACCATTGATTGAACCAATCACATTGTCCATGTTTTCTTGTCCAAACATGCGAGTCAGGTTATGGATATAGTCTTCAATTTCTAGCTCTTCATCTAGGGCGATTTCAAGCACTGTGTGCATCGCTTGATAGAAGAGTCCACGCTCAACTGTGTTATCGTTGTATTGAAGGAAAGACTCAACCAAGTCCATAGTTTCTTCTAAGTCACCTAGCGCCAAGTAAATCAGCAATTTTAGCTCTAGGATGGTTAGCTGACCCCAGACTGTATTTTCGTCAAACTCAATACCGATCAAGGTGATAATATCTGTATAGTTATCTAACTGGCTTTCTTCTAAACGATTCACCAGATCCGCCAACTCTTCATCAGACAGTCTGTGTAAGTTAAGAATATCTTCACGGTACTGCAGTGCTTTATTGGTGTTATCCCAAATAAGGTCTTCAGCTGGATATACTTCTGAATAGCCCGGTACAAGAATACGGCAAGCCACACCTAAATCTGTAAACTCAGCAATATATGCTTCTTTACCAAGATCTTTTAAGATACCAAATAGCTTGTCACACTCTTCTTCGTTTGTGCCTGAGAAATCCCACTCAACAAAGTCATAGTCTTTCTTCGCACTAAAGAAGCGCCATGAGATCACACCGGTTGAATCAATAAAGTGCTCAACAAAGTTTTCTGGCTCAGAGACTGCCATACTGTTAAAAGTTGGACGAGGTACATCGTTTAAGCCCTCGAAACTACGACCTTGCAGTAGCTCAGTTAAACTGCGCTCCAACGCGACTTCTAAACTTGGATGTGCACCAAATGATGCAAATACACCCCCTGTTTTTGGATTCATCAGCGTCACACACATCACTGGGAACTGACCCCCTAATGACGCATCTTTGACCACTACTGGGAAGCCTTGCGCTTCAAGCCCCTTGATACCGTCTACGATACCTGGGTATTTAGCAAGCACCTCTTCAGGTACATCTGGTAATACAATTTCTTGTTCTATAATTTGCTTTTTAACTGCACGCTCAAAGATTTCAGACAAACATTGTACCTTGGCTTCTGCCATGTTGTTGCCCGCACTCATGCCGTTACTTAAGAACATGTTTTCAATTAGGTTTGACGGGAAGTAAACCGTTTCACCATCAGAGTGACGCGTATATGGAATTGAGCAAATACCACGCTCAACATTACCAGAGTTTGTATCTATCAGGTTTGAGCCCTTCAATTCGCCCTCTGCGTCATACACATCGCGCGTGTATTCGTCCAAAATCTCGCTCGGTAATTCATCGTTTGGACCCGGCTTAAACCACTTTTCATTTGGATAGTGTACAAAGTCGCTGTTTGCGATTTCTTCACCGAAAAATTGGTCATTGTAGAAGAAGTTGCAGTTCAAACGCTCGATAAATTCACCCAGAGCAGAGCAAAGTGCGCTTTCTTTCGTCGCACCTTTACCGTTGGTGAAACACATTTGCGACGCCGCATCTCTGATATGCAGTGACCACACATTTGGCACGATGTTGCGCCATGACGCCACTTCAATCTTCATACCCAAATCAGACAAAATACCCGTCATATTGGCAATCGTTTGTTCTAATGGCAGATCTTTACCAAGAATGAATGTATTAGCATCTTGCTCAGGATTCACCATCAACATAGCTTGCGCATCATCGTCTAAGCTTTCAACATCTTCAATTTGAAAATCAGGGCCCGTTTGAATGACCTTTTTCACCGTACAACGGTCGATTGAACGTAGGATGCCCTTTCTATCTTTTTCAGAAATGCTCTCAGGAAGCTCAACTTGGATCTTAAAGATTTGGTTATAGCGGTTCTCTGGGTCAACAATGTTGTTTTGCGATACGCGAATGCCGTCTGTCGGGATGTCACGAGATACGCAGTAAACCTTCACGAAGTAAGCCGCACAAAGTGCTGATGAAGCTAAGAAATAATCGAATGGGCTCGGTGCAGAACCATCACCTTTATAACGGATCGGCTGATCGGCAATGACACTAAAATCGTCAAACTTAGCTTCAAGTCTAAGGTTGTCGAGAAAATTAACTTTAATTTCCATTGAATTCTTCCACAGTTTTGTGCAGCTGCTCGGAAACGCGCCCCAACAGCAATAAATTATCTTAACTGTGCAATTATCTTCTTTTTCGTGCCATTAGTCTTGGGTTAATTGCAAATATCAGTAAATAAAGTTGGCTTTTAACCCCGAACAGCAGAGTTGTGGGTGAAATTCATACTTTGACTCAACCAAGTACCCTAAAAGAGCACTTAAACCACCAAGTTAACTGAGGGCATATTAGACGCCCTGCTGCACCATCTCTTTTATTTTCAGTGCTTTTTCAAAATGATCTAATTGGTGCGTTTGGATCCACCATGTTGCCGCTTCCATCAATAGCTCGGGATCGCTATTTTTGTTCGCAAAGAATGCATAAAATGAGACTCCGACGCCCTCTCCTTTTTTCTCAATTTTCTGTTCACACACTTGAATGATTTTATCTCTAAGGCTTTGTCTCATAGTACTTTTATTATTTTAAATTTTTCGCCATGTTACTTGCATTGCGCCCATTTCTCAATCGCTGTCAGATAACCCTTTGCGGCTTTACACCTTTACAGGTACTTGAAATGAAAACGTTACCCCACCTGTGTCTGTCATTTCGATATCACGAATGATTTCAACCAAATGCCCCTTTTCATCCAATTGATAGCCTTGAGACTCGATGATATTAAATAACTGCTCCAGCGCAGCGCTGTATCCCGCATCTGACACCACATACACATCACAGCAAAAATAGTGCCCTTCAGCCACGGTTCGCGTATGCTCAGATGCAGAGGCTTGCCAATCGCCAATATGGGTTTCGATATCTTGCCAGCTCTTTTCTAATTGGTTGATTGGCGTCGTCGCCATGATCCGCGTCGACTTCTCACCAAAGGTATCAAAAATCGTATCCCAGTCGTTACTCACATGCGGCAAATACTTCATTCCCCTTTGCGGATACCACACCAGTTCACAAGGCAACTTGGCTGCAAGCTTGTTTTCAATCGTGCCCTGCTCAGCGGGGTGAGCAAGCTTGCCAATAATTTCAGCCGTTTGACGAGGGGTGCCACTGACGCCCAGCGCCCTCACTTGTTTTGCGGTTAATCCGATGGCTTTTTTAAGCGCTTTACCCAGTGACTGAGATGACGAAAACCCACACTCATGAGCAATATCAATAACCTTATAATCTTGCTCAGCAAAGAGGTAATGCACCACATACTGCAAGCGTAAACGGCTCAAATATTGCCCAGGCGTTTCATTAAATAGCTCAGTAAATTGACGGTGAAAATGAAAAGGCGAAATGGCACTTTGTGTCGCGATCTGCTCCCAACTTAACCCTGAGGATAAGTCTTCATGCATTAACGTCAAAGCAGTAGCAAAACGAGTTTGCACGTTTTCAGGCAAAGCGTCGAGCAACGCGTACTCAGGCACTAATACAAACGGCGTTGGTTTTTGATCAGACATAAGCGAGATAATTGTGACGAATGCCGCAACTATCTCGCGCTCTTCAAGGAAAAGCAAATCTCACCGTGTAAGCAATTGTAACTAGGTACCTTGCTGCAATAACCCAGTCACCCGAACTTTAGGCTGTGTGCGACAAAACAGCCCAAGCAATATGGGGATCAATACCAAGGTCACCAAGGTTGCAAACAACTCGCCAAAAATCAATGACACCGCCGCTGGTTTTAAGTATTGCGCCTGCTCCGCTTGTTCAAACAACAGTGGCAGCAAACCACACACCGTCGTCACTGTGGTAAGGAATATGGCTCGAAAACGGCTTAATCCAGCTTGAATTAAAGCCTCATTCAATGGTGTGCCAGTTCGGTATAAATAGTTAAAGCGGGTGATCAACACCAATGAGTCATTAATCACTATACCCGTCATCGCCATCATGCCAAACATCGACAATAAACTAATTGGCAGGTCCATAATGTAATGCCCAAAAATAGCCCCAGCAAAACCAAATGGGATCACCGCCATAATGATCAAAGGCTGCCAATAAGATTTAAGCGGAATTGCCAATAAAATATAAATGAGGATCACTGTCATCCACATGGCGGATTTAAACCCTTTAGATACCTCTGATATCTCCTCGAACTCTCCACCTGCTTTTATTTTTACACTTGGATACGCTTGCTCCAGATGACTTATCTCTGATTGTAAATTTGACATCACCTCTTCTGGCGATTGGATATGCCTGTTTTGCTTCCAATATACATTGACGACTTCCGCGCCCTCTCGTCGATAAATCGTCTCTGGCACCTGCTCAAAACTCAGCGTGGCGATATCTGCCAATCGCACGCTATGGCCTGACTCTAGAGTCAATATGCTGTGCTTTAACTGCTCGATACTTTGCCGCTCTTGCTGTGCATACCGCACTATGACCTTGGTCTCTTGTCCTTGATCTAGCAATCGGTGTATTTCTCTATGCCCAAATGCATCTCCGGTAAATTGGGCGATGTGTTGCTGAGTAAGCCCTAATTGCTGACCATAATCATTTAACTTGATACGTACTTGCCACTGCCCGCCACTGGCGTCGTCATAAATATCTGATACGCCCGACTGCAAAGCCAATGCATCTGATAACAGTGCACTCACTTGCTGAGCTTGCGCTTTTTCAGGCGCAATAATCGATACAAATGTCCCACCTGCAGGTGCTTCAAATGCCGAAAATTGCACTGAATCGGCCCCCTCGATGGCACCAGTTTGCAAACGCCAGCTATCGGTTAATTCATGACTGGGGACTGCACTGAGTGCTTCATTTGAAAGCTCCAAAGTAATTTCAATATCGCCATAACCATCAGACCAAGCCAATGCATTCACAAATGGCGTCTGCTCGAGTCTGTGCTCTGCTTGAATGACATCTGATATTTGCGTCGCAGCGCGCTCCAATTGGTTTAACGCGTTCGCTTGCAGTGGTAAAGGCGCGCCATCTTGCAATGACACCTTAGCGGTAATGTAACGCCCAGGGATCTCAGGAAAAACCGCGCTTCGGATCGTCCCTGTGGACCACATGCCATAGGCTAATATAATAAACGCACAGAAGAACAATAAACTGGCTATTTTATATTTCATTGCAAAGCTAAGAGCTGGTTGGTAAGCCTTGCTTTTTAAGGTAAGTAAAAAGCTCTGAGCTTGCATTTGCACCCAACTAACCAACGACCCGTTTTTGGATTGACGCGTGGTCGAAGTGCTCAGGTGAGCAGGTAAAATAAACTTGCTCTCTATCAGTGAAAACAGCAAAGCGAGGATAACCACCACTGAAAAGCCTGCTAGTAGCTTTGCCAAATCATTATTTATCCAAAGCATAGGAGAAAATGCAGCGATGGTTGTCAAAGCGCCAAATATGGTCGCCACCGACACTGATTGTACGCCTTTAAATGCAGCAAGTTGACTGTTTTTGTGTACTCCCCGCTTTTCGTGAATGGCTTCTCCGACAACCACCGCATCATCGACTAAAATACCCAAGACTAAAATAAAGCCAAATAAGGTAATATCATTAATACTGTGATCGGTCAGCTGCAATGCCCCCAAAGTACCAAACAGCGCGACTGGAATACCCGCAGATACCCAAAATGCCAATTTTAAGTCTAAAAAAATACCAAGTAATACAATCACAATGAGCAGCCCTTGCCATGCGTTGTGACCTAATCTAAATAATTGATCTTCTATGTATGGAGCCATATCAGCCATGGTACTTAGCTGCACATCAGCTGGTAGGTGCTTACGCATTTGTTCGAGCGTGTCATTGACCGCTTTGCTCACATGCAACAAGTTATCTGACTGACTGGTACTGACCAGCAGCGCAATGGCGTTTTCTCCGTTATTACGCACAATAGAACTGGTTTGGGCAAAGTCGCGATATACCTGCGCGATATCAGACAATTTAACCGTACCCTGCGCATTCGCCACAATGGGGATATTTTTTAGTAGTTCAGTGCTATCGGCATAACCATCACCACGCAGCAGTAAGCGACCACTTTGGCTTTCAAGTTCTCCAGTTCTGGTTTCTAAAGAAGCCTGCTCTATCGCCACCGCCACGCTTTCCAGTGACAAGCCAAGCTGAGCTAGTTTTATTGGATCTGGTTCAATCACCAGTTGCGGACTGCGACTGCCCCAGTTATCAACAGATGAAATATCTGAATGTTTTTTCAATGCCACTTCGATTTGCCTGGCAATTGGCTGTAAATCCGCATTAGCTCTGGGCGCAGAGACAATCACAAACGCCGCTAAATTAGTAAACTCGTCTTTACTGACTATCGGTCTTTCTGCCAGTGTCGGAAACCCCACAATGGCATTGACCCGATTACGCACTTCACTCAATAACTGTTCGATATCCGTATCAGGTGTTTTACGAATGCTTACCGTTGAGCTCCCTGCACTGGACTCACTCACCACTTGTTTCACACCGGCTATACCGCTAATCGCCTCTTCAACGCGCTGAGTGATCCCCGCATCAATTTGCTCGGCACTGCCACCTGGGTACGACACAGACACTGAAATCGTCGACGCTGGGATTTGCGGAAAAGACTCAACCCGCAGTTGCCCAAGTGCTAAAATGCCACTGGCAATAATGGCAAACATCAACAAGTTTGCCGCAACCGTATTATCAATAAACCATTTAGTGAGCCAGTTCATCAGACACCTCCCCCGCACCTGTGCTGTCTGCTAATTGCATACCCTGTGATATCGGCTCAACATGTGTGCCAGCTATCATGCTCAGTAAAGGATAAACAACCACTTGCTTGGGATTCTCACTGCTTTTTTCGAAGCGAATATGCACAGCACCTGAGCTTTTAGAAAGCACCTCAATGGCTTCTTTTTGTAATGTATTATCAATACCTAGCGTCCAAACATATCCGTCTCTCGTCACCGCGCTTTGCGGCACTTGATAAGATAAAACAGGCTCTGAAAATGCCATGCTCACCTGCACTGGTTGATTTGGTAAAAGCGCAGTAGGCTGTTCATAAGGATTAGCAACTTGCAGAACGACTTGGCGCTGCCGAGTGGTTACGTCCAAATTGGGCGCAATATACCTGAGCGAGGCCGGCCAGCGTTTATTAGTACGATCTGTGACATGCATTGTTATTTTTTTATCTTTAAGCTTGCCTTGTAGTGTTTGCCAAACAGGCTCAGACACCGGCACAATCACATCTATGCTGTCGCTTGCTGCCACTTCAAACAAAGCCTCTCCTGCACTTAACCAATCATTTGGACTTACAAGCCTTGATAAAATAACGGCATCAAATGGCGCACTCACTTTTGCTTCATGCACTCGCTTTTCAGTACTTTTAAGTGCTTGCTCTGCTTGTATTAAATCTGATTTTGCAGCTGCGACTTGTTGCTCTCTTTTGGCGAATGGACTTTGATTATTCGGCGACAGCATACTCAATGCAACCGACTGCTCATGCAGCTGACGCTCTAATTCAAGTTTGGCATGCTCAACACGGCTTTTTGCCTCTGCCAGTTCAGACTTTAGATGCGTCATATCCAATTTGGCTAACAGCGTCTGCGCTTTAATTAAGTTACCTGGTTCCAAGTGCGTATCTAGCCAAGCTAGCTGGCCGTCACTGGTTACTTTCAATTGCGTCAAAAAACGCGCCCTTGTATTGCCTATGAGCGTCACTTCAGGATGATGTGCCTTTGCCACAACGGTCACTGTTGAGACTGGTTGTTTCGCTGGTTCTTTGACAACGGTAGACTTTGCTTCAACAGTCAATTCATCAACAATCACCAGTGCGACAAATATCGAAAATAGCCCTGCCGATATCGCCATTATTTTTTTATACTTCATAGCTTGCTTCCTTATCATTGAGTGCCAATTCGTTTCGATTTAAGCGCTGTGTAATTTCATCTAAGCGGGACAATACCTGCAGTGTTACGGGCAACATGATTGCTGTATCAACAAATTCCAACGAATAAGTAAGAATCGAAAATACGTCGCCTGTGGAAGGGTTTGGCAACATATTCACCAGCCATAAATTGCCAAGTACTGATACAAACAACAGTGAAAATATCAAGCCATATACCAGTGCCTCGGTATCAGAGAGTTCAATTTCATGCTTTTTGAGTTTTTCTAGGTGGGCGCTTAAAGCTGCAAAAGGCTTGTGACTTAAGATATGCACCTGCTGCTCTGTTTGGTCGTTCAACTTGCCGTTGAGACGTTTAAAAGTACCATGGCAAAATCCGTACACCATCAACATCACACAGCTGGCCGCTAATACACTCAAGGCAAAGTAGCTGTGAAATGTCGCGAGTATGATCACAATTGAAACCAGTTGGATCCCC
The DNA here is from genome assembly GCF_001625695.1 of Pseudoalteromonas luteoviolacea H33-S. Classification (GTDB taxonomy): domain Bacteria; phylum Pseudomonadota; class Gammaproteobacteria; order Enterobacterales; family Alteromonadaceae; genus Pseudoalteromonas; species Pseudoalteromonas luteoviolacea_B. The sequence continues at coordinate 22,757 of NZ_AUXY01000098.1, read as the reverse complement.
GCAGTCATCAATGCGGGTAAATCATTTTCTAAAAAATCCACCAGCTCTCTGGACATCAAAAGGCGTGCATTTTTGGCAGAGATATCAGCGCCACGTAAATTATGCGCAACCGTCTCGGCCAACTTAACGCGAATGCCCCCATATACCCGTGTGTCGTAAAATCGGCGTATCACGCTCACGACCACCAAACCAAATAAACAAGCGGCAAAGACCACTAACGGCTGAAAGTCTTTTGACAGCACACCATCAATGGCATACCCAATTAATAAAGGAAGTAAAATAAGCAGGATATTTTCTGCTATCACCATTAACCAAGTTATCGCCACCTTTATTGGGCTTAACCTGACGACTGAATACAGTGATATAGAATTTTGATTGGACATAACGCGCTCCTAAGTACTACTAACGCGCAGTATGACCAATTAGAGGAAGTAAAAAGTGTCCTCACTTGCTGTTTTTAAATCTCACAACAAGAAAAGCTGTCTTTAAATAAGAGTGCGGGATATCAGGCGCGCTCATAATTTAAGCGCGCCGATTATTAATAAATTTATCTTTATACTAAGACAAACCTGCTAGACCTTTTTTGCAGCAGCCGTTTCAACGAGGTTAAATGATGCGCCTTGCTCTCCGTACACATAGACTTGGCAACCTTGCCAACTTTTAGGAATATTCCACTGTAAGCCTGTTTTGACCTCATAAGTTGAAAACTGGTTATCACATCTCACTTCTAGAGTGTTCAAATTGCCTTGAATATCAGAAATAGAGAATGCATTTCTAACGAGTTTATGAACCCATAAGGACTTTTCAACTTGCCCTTTAACCCAGATGTGTTTGCTTTCATCAGCAATAAATTCCTTTAATTTGTCGATGTAAGGGGCAAGTTGGCTCGTTGCTTTTTCTGCCTTTTTCGATTTAGATAAAAGCGCGTATGTCTCCAACGCATTTTCAAATCTGTTTTGTTCAATATTTAATAAAGTAGCACGTGCTAACAAGGCATTATAAATTTGTTCTTTTACAACTCCTTCACCAAACAACATTACCTGCTCAATCGCTTGCAACTCCTTTAGTTTGTTTGCTTTTACGTTGTAAAACCTTGCTTTAGCAACCCAAAAATAACTATCCTCTGTCAGGTTTTGTAGCCCTTTCGATTCCATTTCTTGTAAAAGTGCAGGGACATCATCTAGTTCATTTGCATCAATTTTTGCAACAACGGCCTTGTAACGACGCAAAAACTGACGAGTGACTGTACGGTTTACACCGGCCAAATGAAAGTTCATGTGCACTTGGTTTTGACATTGCTTAACCGGCTTATTGTTTTGCAGTGCAGGCTCAAATGTCCATTTTTCAACAGCTCTAAGGGCTGCACGTTCAAATATGCCATATCCTGACGACTTTTCTACAACGGCGGACTCCACTTCCCCCTTTTCGTTAACAACATAACTCAGCTGTACCCATCCCTCACGTCCCTGGTTTGCAGCACGCGTTGGAAAATAAGGAGGCGCCTTTTCAACCGGCACAGCATTTATAATAGTTCCTTTTAACACGTCGTTAGTCTCATCAATAGATTGCTCCCCCGCTTGAGATGAAGCAACTGATAACAACATTGCAGAAATTAAATTCATATTCTTCCTTATTGATTAAAACAAAGCCACGGCTAAGTACAGGAGACTTATCAGGTAAATGTTGTAAAAAGTATCTAATAAGTGTCGTTACATCTCAAGATTTCAACATGTGGCTACAAGCACTTTTATTTTCTCATAATGCAACAATAGAAATAAACACAACATGAACCTTTTTTAGGTAAGTCGACTTTTTAAAAGGAGTAATAACAAGCCATGACACAGGTAAGCAACTGAGAAATTTAAAGTAATTAATCTAAAAAACATGATAAATTTTCATTAGAGTTATTTAGGTTTTACACATATGCTCAGACTTACTTTATGTACATAGGTGTACAAAAAGTAAAAACACCCTCAACAAGTTTGGATAAGATAAAAGGAAGCATTATGAAACTAACACTTGATAAAAAACGCATTAAAGACCTGAGTAAAAACACACAAGAATTACCTAACGCGCAAACTCCGGATGTTGCAGGTGGCTGTAATACAGGCAGGACTAATTGCTTTGGCAATACATTAGCGTGTTGCTCGCAAGGTACTTGTTACAGCCGTTATTGCCAATAATCGTCTAGAAAGCTGCTAAAGCCACTGCGTTATCGTGGCTTTTTTATCATGTATTTAGGAGTTAATAGACCCCATAAAACGCTAAGCAGCCAACAGGCAAAAGAAGTGTCCACTGCGGCAATTTCAACATAGCTTGAAATTTAAAGAAATAACCCCCAACTGTGATAAATATAATGGAGAAACCAATATATAAGGATGCCACGACTTGAACAAATAGCTGCAAATCAGGCTGCATTTGCCAACCTGCAAAAATTAAAAATGCAGCACTTACAAGTAGTAATAAAGATATCATATGCCAACAAGCCAATAAGGTCGCTTTTACGACTTTGTCTAACTTGGATTTTAAAAATGGCCTGATCGGATCTAACTGCCCAGCAATAATATGTATCATCGCTGTCAATAACGCCAATATACCTGCTGCAAAAACCCAATAATTCATACACATTCCCTGCTTTAAAAGAGTGTAATTAGTACTCACTCTAAATATCAAAACGAGTTAAAAAACCAACTTTAGTGCTTTTAGTAATAAAAAGTAAATACTGTCTATAAATTAATTAGCTTACGATTAAATATGCAAATAAAAAAAGAGCCATAAGGCTCTTATAAACAAAAGTGCTCACTCACTAAAATGAAGAGCTTAAGCTTTACAATACACCTTTGCATCACGCGGTGTATAAAGACCAAATGAGATCATACTCGCTAGGCCATTTAAAAACGTATGTTGAGCTTCCACTTTAATCACATTTTCAGCGCCATTACATACAGCAGCAGCATCGATGACTTGCTCTTGCCCTAAACCACTGATGAAGAACGTTTGTGTCTCTTGAACCGTTGGCTTAGTACTTGTAGAACCATTTACATTAAATGTTTGAGCTGCACAGCCCGATAAAAGTGACGCTGCAAAAATAGCGCCCATAACTTTAGTTTTCATATTAATCCCAAGTGTAATATTGCTAAGTACTGAATCAAATAAGCTTTCAACCAATGACTAAGTATTCGTGCTAACTTGAAACAGGGCGCGCACAGTAACATTAATTAATCTGGAAATTTGTAAGAAACTGTATTTTTGAATAAATTAGTTTAAAATACACATTATTGCTCACATATCAAGCAAAACCACATGACTTAATACAAACAGATAACATAGATAAATGGAGTGATACGATAGAGTGGATTATATATATCAAGCAAAAACTCAATAGGTATGAAATCAATAATGCGATTGATAGTTTGTTAATCAGCAACTTCAAAACACAGTAACCTACTCACTGTGACATCTCTTCATAACGAAAATAAATACTGCTTGCTAACTGTTCTATTGTGGCTAAATCTTCAATTTGATTATCGTATTCAATCAGCGACAAACCACCATTACAGGCCCCCCATATTGCGCCCGCCATTGCTGCAATTGTGTCGGCATCCCCCCCTAAATCACAAATCGCTTGCAGCATTTCAGAAAATGCCAAGCGCCTATACATAAACGCAAAATAAAGAGCGGTAACGCAAGACTCGCTTGCCAGTATACCATTACCAAGTTCGGCCTTTATCACTTGGACTGGCTGTGCTTTGCCACTGACAACAAACTCAAGGCATTTACTGAGCTTAAGCTTATAAATCGGCGTTACGGCACTGGCACATAGGGTCTGCAAAATGCCAACATTTTCTACACCTATCAATGCTAAGCGTGTTGCGTGTGCAATAAGCTGTGCCCCCTCTATGGCTTGAGGGTGAGCATGGGTGATCTCCGCGCTCTTAGATACATAACCCACAAGTCCGTCATCACAACTTAAACTACACAAAGCGACTATTGGCGCTCGCATTGCAGCACCATTACCCATAGAGCCTTCAGCAAACTTTTTCCGATTTAGCTTCTCCCAAGACTCGCCATTTTTAATACCTTTGAGCAAGTTAGCTGCACTGGGCCCATATCCGCGAGACCACTTATAACTACTCGCAAAAGTTTGCGCCAAATGTGTTTGATCAAGGTGTTTGCATGTTAAAAAAGACTGGGCAATATCTATAGACATTTGCGTATCGTCTGTATACCTTCTTTGTCCTGTTTTTGTTCTACCTAAAAAGCGCCAAAGCAGACGCTCAATTGGCCCACCTTCATAGGAAGCCGCCAAAGCATCACCAATAGCAAGGCCCTTAAAACAACCTACAAACTGGCTTTTTTCTATCATGTATGGGCTCCAAAGGTTTTCATAACAGGCTAGACAATTAAAATTAATACCTAATTTTAGCTGAATACTGAATGAAAGCACTTTAAAACCTCTCGATCCTTCAATGACTTAAATACCCAACACCCACCCAAATGTAAATTTAATATTAATGGATGTATTTTAAATGTTATTATCGTTTTGGGTATTACCCCTAATTAGATAAATACAAGGAATGAAGATGAACATAAAAACCAAAAAAGTTGCTTTATTACTAAGCGCCCTGTTAGCCACAACCAGCTTATCGACTCTCGCTGCTGACAAAACATTATATCGAGCCTACAAACATGGAAATCACTTCTATACAACCAATGTGACAGACATGCTTAACGCGACACACTCTGGCGGATTTACTTATGAGGGTATTGCTGTGGTTTTAGTCAGCTATGATGACAACGATGCTGATAAAGCATTTTATCGTATGCACAACCCCGATGCAGGCCCTGGGGGCAATCACTTTTATACATCGGATCTCAATGAAGCATTAAATATTAAGTCGTTAGGCTATGAATATGAAAGTACTGAGGGCTATACCACTCGATCTCAAGCCAAAACTATCTATCGCGGCTATCACAGCGAACTCATTAATCACTTTTATACTACCAGTGTAACTGAGATGCTAAATGCAACACACTCCGGTGGGTATACCTATCAAAAAGAGGAAGGCTACGGTAAATAACCCCATTCAGGTATCAGCTTAATTGGGCTGATACCTATTAGGAAGCAAATATGACATACACCAAAACCCAATACTTGTTTATTCTACTCACTTTTATCTTGCTGCTCGCAAATATAGCAGCCCAGCTTGAGTTAACCGCACTCTCCGAGCGGATCGCAAACCTTGAGTCACAGTTAGCATTAAAATCACAGAAGCAAAGCCCATCCGAATCAAATTTAGATGCAGAGCTGGCAGATATACAAAACCGTCTACTTACACTGGAGCAATCACAACACGCTTTTACTGACCAAAAAATCACTAAAACTCAAAAGCCAAAAACAAACCAAACACCACTTTCAGATGAAGACAGAGTAGAAAAAGAGTTTTTAGCAGGCAGAACCCAGTGGCAAGAAAAGTACTTACCCACTTTACACACCGACTCAGATAAAAAAGCCACCATGATGGTCGAGCATTTAACCAAAAGCAATGCATTAACACAAAGCCAGCAACAGCAAGTATTCTCAATTTTACGAGACAACTTTGTAGAAGCCGCCTATGTCATTGCTGATACCGACGCTTACCCCACATTTGCAGACTTTACCTCACAAATCCAGAGCCTTAACCAACTAAAAACCGAGCAACTGGCACAAATATTAAGCGACGAGCAGCTTTCACAACTCAACCAAGTAGATTGGCATAGTCGGTTTAAACAGCATGCATTACATTAATGGCATGAACAGACAGAGTTCAGGATACTTTACAAACAAAGCGGTTAGTTAATCGGCAACTAACCGCGAGCGTCACATAAAAGCCATAAAAACTATTGCTAAGCCAATATATTAGGGCTACAATGCCCGAAAATAACAGCTTAACTTAGCATTATAAGTAAACTGTTATGTACTGAATGAAAGATTTCAGGGGCTGATTAGGATTCGACAGGATTCATGAAGCCTGAGGTGCATGTCGAGGGGCGGTTGGCCTCGTAAAAAAGCCGCATTTAAAGTAATCGCAAACGACGATAACTACGCTCTAGCGGCATAATAAGCCCGCTAGCACTCCTCCAAGAAATGCTTGTGGTTCTGGATTTGGAGTGTCACCCTACATAAGATCGCTACGGAAACCCTGGCCGGGGTTGAAGGGCTAAATATAAGCGGCCTCGCCTTTACTTATCGTGTTCGTCCGAGATTTAAAGGTTAACCAATAGACGATACTAAACATGTAGGACCGAGGGTCGACGCTTTCTGGACGGGGGTTCAAATCCCCCCAGCTCCACCACATTAAGTGTTATAAAACAGCCAGTTAGAGAGTTTCTTTAACTGGCTTTTTTGTGCCTAATGGAAAGTGTCCAATTTCCATCCACAACAGCCTTTGGGATCTCGTATATGTACCTTTCTAAACCACATTTATTAAGCTCAAGTTAGGACAGCTACAGTTTCAGATAAAACAATTCGACGCCTGATAAAAGCCTGCTGGTTTATATTCAATTTCAAAGCTACTTATTGTTCTCCAAGTCAGCATCCAACCAATCACTGACGTAGGTCACTCTCTAACTTCAAACTTATGAAATAATGCTCTGACATACTCAGGGTTTGAGTACTTTGTGACAATTAAGTGTCCCTGCTCTTCTAGGTTCAGCCACAGGTCTGTAGCAGCATGCAATCCAAAGTTATCCGTCTCGGGCGATATGCCCTGTAAGTAGCATTCGGGATTATCAATGAAATCATCAGCCAACCATGACTCCCCTAATGTAAAGTCAAATAAGCTATCGTCAAAGTTATAAGCTGGTAGCCGCGTTCCATTCGCTATGTGAGTAAGGAGCTCAACTTCAATTGTTTTGCCAAATACCCTAATATCATTATTCATTATGATTGAGGTGCAAGCCGCATAATAGCCTCGGCATTTCCAGTAGCTATGAACCCAGCCACCCAAGATATGCAGCCGATGAATTGGCCGCTCATTTATACAACCTACCTCTTCCATCATCACAATTGCTGACTTGGAATCTGAGAACGTAAGATTTTTATTTGGCCATAACGCATAGCAAGTAAGGTCACGGCCTTCGCTCTTAAGTGAATTAACAAAATCCTTACAATACTCAGGATGCTTATAGAACTGGTGTATCTTATACACCTCGCCAGTTGTGCCATAAAGCCACTCTATATTGACTGCAAACAAGGTTGCCGCGTCTTTTAATAATTCATCAGTAAGCTTATCCAGCAATTTTATCGGTGATGAGCAGTCAGATATTGTTAGGCCTCGACCAAAAAATGCCGGTATTTGGCTTTTTGCAACGCCATGTGCCTCAAACAAGTCTAAAAACCGTTGTGCTGGGCATATGTTATTTTCTAATTTTTGATTTAGTGCGTTTTTCTTTTTACGCCAGTGATGAAATGCCGCATAAATAGCTATTGCTCCCGCAATAATACTGACAAACGAATCTGTGCCAGATAACCAATCCATACATGTACTCCCCTGTTGAATGACATGCCTTCTACCCTTCCTTATTTGTTAAATACTAACTACCCCAACAACCCAATCAGCTGACGATTTATTTCAGTGGTTGACTCAGTCAAATCAACCGTGCAAAACCGTATATCATGCCCCTGTATGCTAACAACTTCATCATAATGTTCACCAATCGAAGGGTGTAATAGCATGCCCGATGAGGTCAAAGATAAAGGATCATTGGTACACTCTTGTGACCTTAAATAGGTATAAAGTTGATAGATATAACCGCTTTTGAATATTTCTCCACCATAATAATTATGTGTGGTTATTGATGTGTATTTTGTATCTATAATTAACCGCCGCTGGATCACTGAGTTTTCAAGTTGTATATCTATTTTCATCGATGGCATAAGTTTATCAATTAGCTCTGATGCACCATCAATACGCCAATCTAGGCGCTTACCTCGTCTAACGGACCAATCTTTACCTAGCTTAGCGGTATAAAAGCCTGCTACGGCTTTTTCAAACAACTTTCTTACCCAATATGCTTGCTTGTCTGGAGATGGGTAAAGTTGATTGGCCGCCGACTCATTTATAAGCGCTAGATCAAAAGCCAGTGCAGCCAACTGTAATACCTTGCGATCAGCCATCTCATGCTTGCCAAACCGCTCATATTTAGGGTGATATTGTCTATCGAGCTTATCTGATACGCCATGCTGCTTCATTGACTTAACAAGGCTTACACAACTTTGCTTTAACTGTTTGCTTGAGACCAAGCAAAGCAAACGCTGTAGCGCCCCCAAAATAAAACGGTTTCTGGCCGTATCGACAGATAACGTCTCAAAAGCACAGCTCACTTTACCTTTTTTAAGTAAACCTTTTGAATACGTCTCTAGCGTATTAATACGACCTCGAACACGATTCAATTCACCTGAGGTGCGTTTATAGCCATGACTTAACTGGCGTTTTAGCCTAGTGTTCACCTCACTACAAAACACCTCTGCAACCAAATTCGCAACATCTTCATCAATATCTTCTTTGTCACCTTTTTGGTGCAGCAAATAGCGAAAATCAGACGCATACAGCATCAAAAGCCATAAATTTCTGACGGGTATTCCCGCAGCCGTATTGCACTTAACGGTTTCTACAATACTCATAGCGGTTTTAATAACGCGTCTTTTTGCTGCTTTGCTTTACTAGGCTCATCAAACCAATATTCAATCAACACTGGATATATCTGGGTTTCTACCACTAATTTAAACCAGCGACCTACATCTTCAATTTTACGGCCGCGCGCTGGGGTTACATAGCTATGGCCTATTTTAAATTGCTCACCCAAGCTCTCGTCTGCAGCAATCACTTTATTTAGCGCATTGATACGGCGTTCAATTGCTTCTAAGCTGGTCAAGTCAATGTCTGTTTCTTGGTGCACCCAGTCACGCCATGGCTTGCCAAAAGTAGGTTTAAGGTCAATAAATGAAAAACGCCTGCGTAGTGCTAAGTCAACCATGGCAAGGGATCTATCTGCCACATTCATAGTACCAATCACATAAAGGTTTTCAGGGATATATACTGGCTCGTCACCTTTAATACGGTAACTCAACTCCAAAGCTTCTCTCGGTGTGCGTTTACCTTCTTCCAGTAACGTCAACATTTCACCAAAAATTTGCGCGGGATTGCCTCGGTTAATTTCTTCTATTACCACAACATAATTATTTTTAGCATTTTGTTGCGCAAGTCTAACAAACTCTAAAAATGGTCCTTCACATAGCGACAGGTTGCCGTCTTCGTTTGGTCGCCAACCTATGATGAAATCTTCATAAGAGATATTTGGGTGAAACTGCACCGCTTTTATAAAATCTTGCTGTTCCTGTCCAATTAACGCATAGCCTAAACGCTTTCCAAGCCATGTTTTTCCGGTTCCCGGCGGCCCTTGTAAAATGAGATTTTTTCTTTCTTTTAGGCAATACAACATGTCTTCAAGCGCATCTTGTGATAAAAAGCAGCCTTCCTCAACGATGCTTTCTACCGTATATTCTTTTCCTTTAAACGCTTCTTGCTGCTCATCATCTTCTAAAGATTCTTCGTAACTCAACCACTCATAGTTACCACCTGTGACAAAACGGATCTCATCTTCATCACGCAGCTTTTGCATATTGCTATCAATCGAAAACTCAGCGCTATTGTTGTCAGGGAACAAAGCCTCTAACTCTTTAAGGTAACGTGATTTGAACTCTACGCGTGAAAAAAACGCGCTGCACTTTTCATGACAAAGGTCTTTAACTCGGGACAATACCTCTGTTTTCCATGTTAAACGCGTGTTTTCTTTCTTTTGAACTGGTTTTTGCGAAGCCAAAAGCGACAGCTCAGGGAATGAATGCACTGGAAATTCAGGCTCTGCAAACCTGATTTGTAAATCTTCTCTAATTGACAAGTAGTCACGACCACTGCAACTTCTATCGGGGCCATTTCTTTGCGGTTTAATAGACAGTGTTGCCAAATACGCTTTACTTTGCTTTTCAAGCGTCGGAAAGCTCCATGGCCTTACCCAATACAATCCCATCGACAAGTTCCAGCGTATGCCATGCTGGGCCGCCACTTTATTGTATAAATTCACAAATACCGAATCATCTTCACTATTTTCATCCGCTAAGTCTCTGGCAGCATCAAATAAGGCCCAAAGATTATTTATGTCCTCTTCTCCTCTTTCTTCTTTAGAAGAAAAAAACCAAGACCTTTGATTATTCAATACAGGGATCGCTTCAAAAGACTCCGGTACCGGTATATCTAGCTGTAAAAAGTCAGCAAACTCGTGCGCGATCTCTTTGCGGGTGTCAGGTCTTATATTACGATTGAAAATGCCTATAACTGTAAATGGGTCAATATCTTCAAGGTTTTTACCCATGATATAAGATAGGTCGTATTTTTGTGCAACCGTCATCATCCAATCAATTAAAGCTGCTCTATTGGTTTTATAACCACTTAGTTCATTGGCAATGGCCTCATAAAAACCAGTCCATTTAAATCTAATATCGTCTTCGGGTATGTCGCCAAACCGTTCTTTCCATGAGGCATGATTGGCAAACTTTTTGTAATTTTGTTCAGCGCCTTCAAATGTAAACTTAATCAGCGCATCGGTGATCCACTCACCCGGCTCTACTCGCCATACTGTGGTTCTGCCTGTATAAAAATACCACTCTTTGGCTGGTGAATAGGTTTTTTGCCAATCGACTTGAAGCTGCCGTCCATCCTTTTTATTGCCCGTCACTACCCCAACGGCCTTGATCCCCATGACAGAAACCGTGTTGCCTCGAGTTTCAAAAGGTAAGTCTTTACGCCTTGTATACGCAGACTTGATAGCGATTCTATCGCCCACCTTGATGCTTTTTACATCTTGAGTGTACTTGTCTTCATAGCCGTTTTCCCAAATTCCTTGCTCAATAAAGCGCTGGGTTTGGTCAACACTTTGCTTGCCCCAACTCGCCCCCACAAACCAGCAAGGTCTGCTTTCGGCCAAGCTTTGTCTCATTTCTTTAACCAAAAGCGCTTTTAGTTCATTTTTAAATTCGGCATGTTGATTTATCTGAAGGATCAAAGTGCCAATGTAGGCCAAAGTATCGTCTTTGCTGTCCCAAGCTGGGTAAGATACCGTTTTCACTAACTCTGGATAAATCCGCTCGACATGCGCTTCAAGCTCGGCATTCTCAATACTGAAGCCATAACTAGTAAGCGTACTTTCAATCAAATGGCTGAGTTTATTTTTTGTTATCATTTCAATTCCTTTGCCTTCGCACTACTAAGCCGCACGATGCTTTTTAAAATTCTCTGCTTGAGCAAAAATCTCTTTATACACCTCGTCACGATTTACTGGTGGATAGCCAAATTTAGCCAGCAGTATGATCAGATCCACTTTTAACGACGCTTTAATATCGTCTCGGTTGTTCCAGTCGGTATACTTGGCTTTATCATCCACCACTTCTTTCACTTCTTGAGCAAGCTCAATCAGTTTATCTTCTGGATAACTGAAGTCGTACTTAATTGCTAATGATTTTAGAATGTCGTAAAACGCTTTTTCTTCAAAACTGATCCCCAAATCATCATTTGAGTCCATTTCTGATTTTAAGTTGGTAAACATTGTAATGATTTCATCTGAAAAGTCCTCAAGCACTTCACTGACCAATACATCTTCTTCTTTGCGCTCATTGTATTTTTCAACCAAGGCTTTAAAGCGCTTGGTAAAATCCACCCCTTGGGCGAGGTTAACCTTTTTTATTTCACCAATGGCTTTTGCTAGCATCTTTTGCAGTAGCATGATTTTGGTATTTGGCAATTTAATTTTGCTGATTTTGGCAAGGTAATCTTCATCAAAAATATCTATCTCGCCATCACCGTTACCCAGTTTAAAGATCTCTTCTACGCCATCACTTTTCAGTGCCTCGCTGATCATCTCTCGCACTTTAGCGTTCATCTGCGTCGTATCAGGCGCATCGCCTTTAGTTAATTTATAAATAATTGAGCGAACAGCTAAGTAAAAGTGAATATAATCCCGCTCTTTTTGTGAAAGCTTTTCACTACCACAACAAACGTCATAAGCGGCTTTTAAACGCTTAACTAACGCCATAAAACGCTTTTCTAACTTACCCATTGACAAGATAAATTCAGCCGCATTATTTAGGCAGTTTAACTGAGCCACAGGCTCAGCTGTGAAATAGGGCGATGAATCGAACTTATGAAAAATACGAGAGAGTAAATCAAGGTGATCTTTAACCGCAATCACTGACTGATTAATGTCTTCAAAATTCGTTTCTTCTGATTTTGAAAACTGCGCTAGCGCCTTATTCATTGCTGTTTTAATACCAATGTAGTCAACCACTAAGCCTTTATGTTTACCCGAAAACTTACGGTTAACACGAGAAATAGTCTGAATAAGGTTATGTTTTTGTAATGGTTTGTCGATGTAAATGGTATCTAAGAATGGCACATCAAAACCGGTGAGCCACATATCAACAACAATGGCGATCTTAAAGTTAGATTTATCGTTTTTAAACTGTCGGTCTAGCTCTTTGCGGTACTCTTTAGTGCCCAACAGGTTGTAAAGCGTCTCTGGATCATCCTTACCTCGTGTCATCACCATTTTGACACGTTCCATCGGTTTGGCTAATTTACCTGCGCTGATGGCTCCCTTCTTCTCTTGCTCTGAATATTGCGTAATATCTTCAGCTTCTTTGATTTCGAACCAGTCAGGGCGAATTTCTGCTAGCTCTTGATAAAACTGATAAGCAATTTCTCTTGAGCTACACACGAACATAGCTTTACCTTTAATGGTAGAGCCTTCTCTAATGCGCTCTTCATAATGTTCCACAAAGTCTTTAGCAAGGGTTCGAATACGATCAGGATCGCCCAATATCGAGTTCATGCTTGATGTGGCTTTTTTGCTTTCTTCTATCTGATGTTCATTACTGCCAGACTCTTCACACTGCTTGTAATAGGCTTCTATTTCTTCAAGCTTGGCATTATTAAGTAAAACTTTAGCCGCACGTCCCTCATAAACAATACGCACGGTAATTTCGTCTTTCACCGACTCAGACATGGTATACGCATCGACCACCTCACCAAACACATCTAACGTGGCATCAATAGGTGTGCCAGTAAAACCAACAAAGGTGGCGTTTGGTAGTGAATCATGCAGGTATTTGGCAAAGCCAAAGGTACGTTTTACACCTTGTTCAGTGATTGATACCTTTTGGTCTAAGTTAACTTGGCTGCGGTGCGCTTCATCAGAAATACAGATCACATTACTACGCTCAGTCAACAGCTCAATGTCTTCGGTAAATTTGTGAATGGTCGTTAAAAATACACCGCCACTTTGTCGGCCCTTTAGTAATTGTCTTAACTGATCACGGCTTTCAACGCTAACAATATGATCATCACCAATATAGCTTTTGGCATTAGCAAACTGCTGTGATAACTGGTCATCTAAATCCGTTCTATCCGTGATTAAAACAATGGTTGGACTTTCAAACTCAACACTTTTCATTAAAAGACGAGATAAAAACTGCATGGTAAAGCTTTTACCACACCCCGTTGCCCCAAAGTAGGTGCCGCCTTTACCGCTACCACTTTCAACAGTACCGTCAACTGAAATAACCTTGCGTTCTTTTTTAATGTTCTCAAAAAGCTTTCTGGCGGCGTAATACTGTGGATAACGGCAAACAATTTTTACCTCACCTTTTGATTTATCAGGGAAGTAAATAAAGTTGCGAATAACATCACACAAGCGCTCTTTATCAAACAAGCCTTGTAACATGGTGTGCAGTGCATTTATGCCATCTTGCTCTATTGACTCGTCACCTGTAACTTTGCGCCATGCGTAATAAAAATCGTAAGGCGCAAAGACGTTCCCCATTTTATTATTTACACCATCACTGATGATACACAGGGCGTTAAATACAAATAATTGCGGAATATCGCGGCGATAACGCGTGGTTAATTGCACATAGGCATCATGAAGTGAGGCTTGCTCTTCTCGAATGGCGCTTTTAAATTCAAACACCACTAGAGGTAAACCATTAATATATAAAATGCCGTCTGGAATACGTTTAGTGTTATCAGCAGACGGGCTTTCAATTTCTAGCTGATTGACAAATTTAAAAACATTGTGGCCGTCAACCACCTCATCGTAGTAAATTAGCTGAATGTATAAATCTTTTTTAGACGCCTCACCTGGCTTGCTGCCGGCTTCTCGCTTTAACAAAAAGCCATCACTTAACCATTTACAGAAGCTCTTGTTGCTCTCATATAAATCACTGGCGGGTAGATTTTCTAGCTGCTTAATAATGCTATCGACTTCGCCTTGGGTGATATCGTCTTTAGCGTAGCGACTAACAAGGTAAGCTTTTAAATCTTCGGTGATTAATACTTGCTCTGGTGCGCGTACGCCTTCAGCGAGTGACAGTTCTGCACCTGATGTGTACGGGTAACCCTGCTCACCCAGCAATTCAATAATGGCAGCTTCCAATTGGGCTTCTGTAAATTTCATTTTTATTTTTCCCTAATACTTTTGGCCAGATTTTCTAATTTTCAAACGTAACTGGGCATCATTGCTTTAATGCCTCAGTTTTAGCGCTTTCTTGAGGCAGTTGTAATTCACCAGAGATTAGTTTTGGGAGTAAATAGTCACGAGTTCTTACCAATTCAATTGTGCTCTGCATGTTTACAAATACTCTATCAAATAGAGGTAAAACTAATTTATCAAACTCATTTAACAAGACACTACATGGCATTACTACAGCTAAATTTTTCAAGTCTTTCACAGTAACATGACCTAAGCCAGTAGTTTGCTTATCTCTAGCTATTGCTGAAAATTCTGGTTTTAAAAACTTTAATAACGACAGCAAAAATGAATATGAACATTCGTCATTTGGAACCACTTTAAAGATATGCTGATTTAACCATGCATCGCCAAGGCCCCAAACAAATGTGTCTATTGATGTGTCGGGATTTCCAGACCAAGAAAACAGAATATCTCTGTTATTTAATCGGTATTTTTCTGGCATATTTACTGTGGAAAAACCAGTTCTTCCAGTAATTCCATTTTTCAACTCAGCTATCTTAATTATCGGAAGCCCTTTTCCATCTTTATTTGGTTCAAACTTTTTGTATGCAGCACCGTTGATAAACTCTCCTAAATCATACAAGAATGGAGTTCTCCACCCCTTTGGTATCCAACCATTAATACCAATTGATGGTTCATCAGTTTGTTCAAACTCGCTTGGGAAGAGACTAGCTAATTCTTCGCTTGCGCTGGCGGCTGCTGTTAGTGGCTTAACATCGGCTTCTTTATTGGCTGAAAGCTCTGCGTCATCAAACAATTGGCGTTGTTCGTATCTTTGTTGGGCTTTTTTCTGTAATGCTTCAGGGAAGTCGCTGACAGCAACGCCTTTGGCAAGGGCGTTGTCGAATACAGGATCAAAATCAACAAACCAGCTTTTAAATAACGCTTGCGCCATTTGCTCAAGCGTTTGGTTGGTTTGTTGATTAAGTTCTATTTTATTAGATATGGCAGATAGTGTTTCTGCTATCTTAATTTGAACATCTTTTGGAGGTTCCGGTATCTCAAATTTTGGTATATCTGCACATTTTAAACTTTCAAATATTGCACCTGGATTAAGGTATTTAGAGACCTCATTCCACCATTCCCGTCCTTGAACAGCCCAACGTAAATATTCAGGATGCATACGTTCTCCAGTTGGCCTCAACAAAACTAAGTTTTGACCCAGTGCGAATTTAGCCCCTTTTGGTACATACACTGTCTCACCAGAATTACACCTGCGGGACAATATTATATCTCCATACATTGGGTTTGCTTTTCTAGTCCAATGTATAAAATCTGCTTCAGAAATTAGCCTCGGATTCGCATCAAAGTTTATTCGGCCTTTATCCATCTGCGGAATCCCAATATAGGGAATACCATCTTCAACTGCTTTGGGAGTTTTATGATCACAATCGATTAGTTGAACTCCTAGATCTTTCAAAGAAGTTGTTTTCCACTTATTCGCCATAACCCAATACCTCCAAGTTTTGACGGATCGCTTTATCTAACGTTTCAGCCTGTTCCATCTGGCTATAAAGGGTTTGGCTTAGTTCTTTCATTTTCACTTCAAACGGGATGCCGTCATCTTCAACTTCAGCCGCGCCTACGTAACGGCCTGGTGTGAGTACAAAGTCATTAGCCTTAATATCATCTAACGTAGCTGCTTTGCTATAACCAGCCTTATCTTCATACGGTTCAAGCGGTTCCGCTTCAAGTGCGGAATGACCGGGAGTGTTGCGCCATGCATGGTAAGTACGAGCAATTTCAGCAATATCATCGGTGGTTAGTTCTTTGTGGACACGGCTCACCATGGTGCCCATTTCACGAGCATCAATAAATAAGGTTTCACCTTGGCGGTTACGGTAGCCTCGCTCGGTATCTTCTTTTTTGTTTTTGGTGATAAACCATAAACATACTGGAATTTGCGTGGTGTAGAACAATTGCCCCGGTAAGGCGATCATGCAATCTACTAAGTCTTTTTCGATGATTTTTTGGCGAATTGCTCCTTCACCACTCGTATTTGAGCTCATTGAGCCGTTGGCTAGAACAAAGCCCGCAGTACCGTTTTCGCTTAGCTTTGAGATCATGTGCATGATCCACGCATAGTTAGCATTACCGGTTGGTGGCACATCAAAACCATCCCAGCGGTGGTCGTCTAAAAGCTCTTTATCACCACGCCATTGTTTTTGGTTAAACGGCGGGTTTGCCATGATGTAATCCGCTTTTAAATCTTCGTGCTGATCTTTAAAGAAAGTATCACCCGCCACTTCGCCTAAATTGCCCGAGATACCACGTACGGCTAGGTTCATTTTGGCTAGCTTGTAGGTGGTGTTTGTGTATTCCTGACCGTAAATGGCAATGTTTTTACGATTGCCTTTGTGGCTGTCGATAAACTTAAGGGATTGCACAAACATACCGCCTGACCCACAGCATGGGTCGTATATTTTGCCTTTGAATGGCTCAATCATTTCAGCAATTAATGCAACCACTGATTTTGGCGTGTAGAACTCACCACCGCCTTTACCTTCGCTTGCCGCAAATTTACCTAAGAAGTATTCATATACTCGACCCACTAAATCTTCTTCGGTCATGTCACATTCGCTGGCAGCGGTGTCAATGTTATTAATGGTATCGATAAGTGACGCAAGCTTACTGGTAACAAGCCCTAAACGACTAAAGTAGTTTTCAGGGAGTGCGCCTTTTAATGACGGGTTGTTCTTTTCTACCGTGTGCAATGCAGTATCAATTTTTACTGCGATGTCATCTTGCTTCATATTCTTTTGAATATACGACCAACGCGCTTCCTCTGGTAAATAAAACACGTTGTCTTGCATGTAAAACTCAACTTGGTCTACAAATTCCTGCAAACCACCGTCAATTAACGCTTGACGCTTTTCTTCAAACTTGTCGCTGATAAATTTTAGGAAGATAAGACTCAGCACGACGTGCTTATATTCTGATGATTCAACACTGCCACGTAGCTTATTGGCGGTATCCCAGAGAGTTTCTTCAAAGTTAGCGTCTGATTTTTTGCTTTTCGCAGTTGTCATTTTTAAATTCTATCCTGAACTTCTTACAAATATTCAAATACACTTATGCGCTATGTAGTTGAACTATTTAGTGATGCTTTTCAAATTTGAGCGAGTGGAGCGTTTTATGTAAAAACCAAACCACCTGTTTTTAATGGCAATATCATACCCTTTTTGCTACCTAAAATTGAGCCTTAACGGATGTATTTTTGCATCGCATAAAAGTTGGCGAGCCCGTCACTGGCTAACCACACATCCCAGCCCAATGCTTTTAATGGCGTAAGTTGTGTGTGCTCTATCACCACGGCAAACTTTTTACGCGGCCACGCTAAGTCAATCGATACCAATTCATTGCCATGTTTTATGCAAATACCTAGCTCTGGCGTGGGTAGCCGAAATTTTTGGCACTTTAACAATAGGCCATTGAGGGCGGAGTCTGCATACTGGAGAACGTCCGAATATTCACTGCAATCAAATTTATGTTGCTCACGTCTAAGTTGATTTATTAGTAAGCGATCCTCGTGGGAAACATACATATGGTCGTGGTTAGGTTGCTTAGTATGGCAATCAGCACACAGGGCTTTTAAATTGTTTACAGCGTTGTCTGTTTTTACACCATTAATATGATGCGTATGTAGTAATCGCTTATGGCTTGATAGTGCGACTCCGCACTGCTCACAGGTATAGTTTTGCTGTTGACGGTAATTTGCGGATACCTGCTCCCAGTCTTTGGTGTAGCTGCCGATGGATTTTTTTGGGGTGGGATAGTGTTTAAAGTAGGAACTGTAAGACTCAAAGAGCTCTGCGAGATTAAGCTCTAAAAACACTTTGTCTTTTGCCTCACCTTTGAGATCAGCATAGCCTTTGTAATTAAGAATACGTAAACAGTTTTTGCATACCCCCAGCTCAGCTTTGCCTTCTATCTTGTCTCCTCCGTTAAATCTGTACCCAGTCACTAAATAACTTCCGTTAATATTGTTGGTTACATGGTAACGCTCTTCACGACCCTCATTTCTCATCCGTTCTAGCGTTTTACATTCAGCAACATGAAGCCGCCTCGCCCCCTCTATTTTACCGTCTTTAATGACTTCTTCTATTGGGCTATTTTGCTCAGGGATGTAGAGCATAATTTGCCGTCCCTTGTATGACAACAAGCTATGTTTGCTTTCAATTTCATAGAGGTGCAAGTCATCATGGAGTACTAGTCCCTCATCCAAGCCACTGTCTATTTCACTTAACTGTTCTAGGTTTGCGTTTAATTCAATGTGCCTGCTGGGCGCGCCCATTTTTAAAGCAGCACTTTCAAGCGGCTCAAAATTAATGGAAATTTTCATTACTCTTGCGCCTCTAAAATGCGCTTAATCTGAATGTGCGCATTAGTGATGGCCCTAAAGCTCACTCGCCGTGATTGCTCGGCGTCTTCTTCGCCATTATGAGTCAAAATTAAACGCGACGAAGAAAAGCCAACCGCTGCGATATTGCGTTTGATCCAACTCGTTTCTTCTGGCACTAAGTTGTATAAATAGGCTAAAACCGCCCGAGTTCTGCCTTGTGACAGCTTCATATTTTTAAAATAGGCTTCTTCTTCGGTGCTATCTTTGTTCCACTCGCTACTGGTGTGGCCTTCAATCCTGACTTCGTCAATTGAACTACGAAATGGCTTGAGTACGTTTAAATATCGCGGGAAAAAGTCATCTAGTATGCGTGCAAATCGCGGTTTTATGTCAATTTCGCCGCCATCGAACAACACATCTGGTGATTGAAAATTAAAAGCCAGTGTTTCTTTGTCGATCTCTGCGCCCCATTTTGCTAAGTCTTTTTCAAACTCTTTCATCAGCGAGTCATAAATGGCGACTTGTTTTTCTTGATAAGCGACCGCAACACTCTTTATTTTTTCATTTTCTTTCATAGTGTGGCGCATAAATACAATGGCGATAAATAAAAACACCATCATTAAGCCTGCCATCAAGTCGGAGATAGACAGCCAATGCTCACCGCCCTCTTCTGATGTTTTGCGCTTACCAAAAATATGCTCCATTACACCGTCGCTCCTTGGTCAACTACCCGCTTCATTTGCTGTGTTAGCACTTGGTAGTCATCTGCAAATTTACCAGAGATTTGACCCAGCGAATTAGCCATCAACTGCAGTGCTCGTGTGAGCTCTTCTTGCATCGACTGGTCAATCATTTTGAGCTGATTTTCAACGGTTTCATGTGTTTTAGTGAGTTGTTGGTTCGCGGCTTCTTCAATGGCCACAAACGTACGCTGGGTTTGTTGCATTTGCTCTTGGGCTACTTGCTCAACAATGCGTTTAATATGTTCGGAGACTTCATTATTGGTTGTAACAAAGGTATCCCTTGCTTGTTTGGTATCTTGCGCAAGCTCCGAATTTGCCTCTTTAAACGTGGTGGTCATGGTGCGTGCTTCAACGACCACTTTTTCAATTAAGTCACGCATGTTGTTGTTTAAATCAGAAACCGCGTCTTTAATATGCTGCTGCATCTTGTCACTGCCATCGGCTAAGTGATCTGAGCTGGTTTGCAAGCTTTCATTTGTTCTGGTGGCTGAATGTGTAAACTCTGTGCTGGCAAGATCAAGCGCTTTACCCATATTTTCTGAGCTACTGATCAGTTTGTTGCCAACGGCGTCAATACCTTGCTCAGTAGTACTAACAAACTTATCTAATAGCGCTTCTGAGCAGCTTATGTGTTTATTTATGTATTCGTCAGAATGCGTTAATAATGATGTGTAATGTATGCTTGCTTCTTCTACCGCAGCTCCAATATCCTGAACGGTTTGTTGAACATGTTGCTGAATTTGAGGCACTGCTTCCACCGCTTTGTCGCGCATTTGCTCAAACGCGGCTAAATGCCTTTCTAGTTCAGCCAATTGGTGCTGATTGACTTCCATGACATCTGTAAGGGTATCCATAGACTGCGGAATTGATTTTGCGTGCTCGTTAATGCTTGCCACTGATCCTTCGGTTTTCACAATGGCTTCAACCCCGTGGCTGTACTGTGCTTTCATTTCTTCGAGTTGAATACGGTAGTTTTCTTGCCACTCAACGAGTTTAAAGACTGCCTCGTTAAGCTGTTTAAAGCTGTCGCCAAACTGCTCGGTGAGCTTTTGGTTAAAGTCGGCAATCACGTTATTTAAAGCGGCAATAATTTCTTCTGTAGCCGATTTAGACAATGTATCTGCAAAATCTTGCAGTTTGATCCAAAGCTTATCTGCAAATTCTGTTTGCCTTTGCGACTGTGCCTCAAATTGCTCTTTTTGCAATGCTTGTGCTTGCATAAAATTATGGTTGCCATCTGATCGCAATATTTTAATTTGGCCCAGCAAAGTGTTTTCTTCATTTCCGACTAGTGCATCTTTTAGCTCGCTGGTTGCAACCGTTTGCGCTTTTATGGCTGCTAGAATAGCCTCTGGCGAAGCGTTCGATACAGCTTCGACCTCACTTTGCGTAAAAAACGTGGTTTGGGTGAACTTAAAAATAATGGATAACAACAACCCCAGCAAACTGGTAATAAAGGCAGTTGTCAGCCCATCTAGTAATGCAGTAATACTTGAGTCTATTTGCGTATGATCAAAGTGGAATAAACCTAAAACTATACCCAGAAACGTACCAAAAATACCCATTGTAGTAAGTAAAGTAGGAACATAGTTAACAAACTCGGGGGATTTTTTATTTTTAGCATGCCAAAAGCCAAAAAAGAAAATAACTGCAAGCACACCACAAATAATAGCTGTGACTAAATCAGCGCTAGAGCCGATAAAACTGTTAGATACTGCCGATTGCATAAAAGGTCCTTTTCAACTCAAATGAAAATATTTATAGCCAAATGCACAGGATGTTACCCAAATCAGGGTTTCAAAAACATTACAGTATATTACAGCAGAGTTAAAGTATAATTATCAACCAAATCTAGTACACAACCTAATGAATCAATTGATTATTTAATTAACAGTAAGAATAAATAAACTACATAGAAAATATGGAACGGCATAATTTAAAACAGAATGTATCGGTAGTTACAACTTGGCTTTTATATAAAATCGCTTCCCCCCACCAATTCGAATGAAATTGATATGTGAAAGCTATGGGACACTCAATCACCTGCACCAAATCTGTTTAAGCACTGGAGCAAGGATTTCAGGGGTATGTGGTTTACATGGGTCTCATGTAATTAAATCAGGTAATACTTATAAAGCTACTTTCATAAATACCAAAGGCAAAAAGAACCGCTGCGTACCAATCAGTCAATCACTATACGAAGAGATACCCAAAAAGACAGGCCCACTATTCTCTGATTGTAGAAAAGCATTCGAACGAGCAATTAACAGAGCCGGTATCCAACTATCAGACGGCCAATGCACTCACGTAATGAGACACACATTCGCAAGTCACTTTATGATGAACAGCGGTAATATTTTGGTATTACAGAAAGTCTTGGGGCACGCCAAAATCGAACAAACGATGGTATACGCACACTTCGCCCCAAGCCATTATGAGGACGCAGTTAGGTTGAATCCGTTGGCAGAATACAATTAAACTATAAACATAAAAAACATCAAGGAAATAAGTGTGTCTGAAGAATCTATTAAGCACGTACAGTGGATATTTAGTGGTGCTGGAATACTTGTTATTACATGGTTCATTGCTTGGGTAAAAAAAACAAAACTAACCACTATTAAAGACAAGGTTTCAAAAGCTCATGGCTTTCTTATTAGTATATTCTGTTCGAAATCAGTAACTATTCAAAAAGTCAAAATTGACATACGCCCAAGGCACAATCCATTTGAGCTTTGGCTAAATGAAGACTTGCCAAAAAGCAAGTTTTGGCTAATGGGTGTAAACTTCAATTCATTTGATATTACTATTAAACAAGTAATAATTGAGTTTAACTATGGAGCAATGAATGCTACTTGTAACACATTCCTGCAAGGGCGTGATATTGGTAAACACTCAATTAACGAAGTCATTCTTGTCGAAGATAACCTCACAGGGGAGCAGGCTGATTATATCGCTGGATTTAATGATGAACCCAACTGTATTGTAAGGATCAAAGCTATCTTAAAAACACCGACTAAAGAGGTTATATACCAGGGCAAGAGCATGAAAAA
>NZ_AUXY01000097.1 GCF_001625695.1 Pseudoalteromonas luteoviolacea H33-S | reverse complement strand
TTTTCATGCTCTTGCCCTGATATGGAGGTTACTTATTCAGAAGTGCAATATGTACTGCGGTGTTTAATAAACTCACATTGCACAATAGGCATTTAATAAAATATCAAAGCTGATGCTTAGTACATATCAACGCTCGGGCCACCACCTTCATAAATACACTTCCTAACATAGTAGTTAATTTGACTGTTACCAGAGACAAAAACACTCCAACTCTTACCATACCTTGGGTTATGGCATGAAACTCGAGCATGATCAGCTGTTACACTTGGTTCAGCGTGGAGTACATTTATGTTCCCAATTGACAATATGGAAAGTGAGATAATTAATATCTTATTTAACATAATTATTTTCCTTTATTTATTGTGTTTAAAGCAAAAAGTGTCAAGCACTCTCTTTGGCTAAAAGCCATAAACACTATATTCATATTATAAAATTATTAACAAACAAAAAATTCAAAGCTACTCATGCAAAAAAATCATCAAGAAAATCTCAATATCAACATGTCATAAATAATAGCTTTTGATTTTTATGAGTGTTCATCTAAAGCCCAATTCAAGAAAAACAAGCTAACAACTAAGGACTGATTTAAATAGGAATATTTTTAAAAAATCAAAAAATATTAAGACCAACATAAATGAATCAATACTATATGGAAGAGCCAACTTGCAGAATTTTAATCTGGTGAAATATCCTACCAAAAGCAACTAAAACCAATCTTAAATACGTAATGAAAAGAATTAAAAACATCAAAATTAGACGTTTATTAAAAGATACATCCCTGTTTATATTTTAAATAAAAAAGAATAGACCCGAAAACTAGGCAACATAAATTAAATAGAAAATGAAAATTATTGTATTCGTTTTACAAGTCAACACCACCACGCCAACCACCTAATTGTCGGGTTAGCATTCATTTGCTTAAAAATCTGGTAGAGCCGCTTTCAAGCAAAAGTGTAATTCCTGTATCGTCATAGGAGATGAAGAACTCAAATCAGATACAGTTCAACTCAAACACAAAAACATGCATTACTCGCTACAACTAACCAAATTAACTCTGTTTCCATAAGTCAATAAATGTGTTGTACTTTGTTAGCGTTGTCAAACTCCAAGGTATTCTGACAACGCTAAATTGTATCAATGCTGAGCACCCTGCCTTTTATCTTCAAGCATTTCCATAAACTCAATGGCATTTTCTGGTTGATAGTTATCGCTTTCAGAAATACGCTTATAAACACTTTCATGCAAAGATTCATTAGTGCGTTTACCAATACCCAGTTTACGCACGCGCTCTGTAATTTTGTAGAGCCAACTCATCGAGTCGCGATATTCATCTAGGTAGAAAGGTCGATAGTATGATAAAAACCTCTCGTTGAAGATCAAACCATGCGCTCTGGCGCAATCCTTTATCCAATGCAACGAGATATTTGCTAACCCATCTTGAGAATAACCACCACCGATATTACTATGGCTTCCTGCAAACCACTTCTGCTCTAATGTTTGCTTAGAACCTTCCGGTAACGTCCAGATTGCAGGTTTAAATGGTCCTCGCCTTTCATCAATTGCTAAAGCATGATAAGCATGTTCGATATTTTCGGTAAGGCTCACATCGTGAAATCGATATCGACCATTTATAAAATCTAAATCAAACGGGACTCCTAGCGCACCAACTGTATCCCACACACCTACAAACTTAATCGACACATCTGTGCAATTATGTTCAGCCTTAAATTTATCAACTTCACTTTCAGGCGCGGTATTGCGATAAAGCCTATATGCTTCAGGCATATAAAAAGCATGATCTTTTGGTAATAATCCAATTTTGTTAATAAGCCCAATTACGCTGCGGATAGTATAAGCACCGCGGCTGAAACCAAACCCATAAATTTCATCACCGGGTTGATAGTTCAAGACCAAAAATTGATACGCACGCAAAACGTTTTGCGACAAACCAAGACCAAAACCGCCACCTAAAATTTTATCCATTCCCCAATGAGTTCCAACCCCCTCACTGTAATAGACAACTTGATGCACACCATCAGGGCATACAGGATCAACTCCTCTAGCAAGCTTCACCACATTGGTTGGCTTTCTTTTTCCTCGATCATATTGCGTAGGCTTATTCCAGGTACCATCCATACACAACACCAATCTTTTCATCATTTATCCTTTTAAATCAGCATGATTAAAGTTGATGGTAAGATACAATTAAACTCTTGTATTAAAAAGGGCAAACTTCACCTTTACTTTAAAGAAAAGTAAATGAGTGATGTTTTTTTAAACGCCATTCAAATATATTTGTCCAGGTATTTGCCTACATTTTTGTTTAAACAGCCACGCCATTCCTAATAGTGCTTACGTCATCCTTAAGCGATTAGAAATGACACTCGTCAACATCGTAACCACGAATAATTGTAAAACTTCCAACAGAAGGCGAAAAATACTCGGATTTAACCGCTTGATACCTTGGGTCATCAAAAAATGAAGTCATGATACTTTTACTTGGAAATCGCAGCGTAAATACACGATTAATGCACTCGGTTACTTCACTTTTAAGTACTTCGGATACGCGAAAGTCATACCCAAATTCACCTCCTTTCTCCTCTAAAATAGGCCTCATAGCGGTACGATACTGGCTGTATACAACGTCATCCAACACTTCCAACCCAACTAGCATTTCATATTTTGCCATAGTGTATTCCTTTCTTATTTGTCGTGTTCACCATATTGAAATAGACAACTTTGTAATTCAAGCTTGATAGTGAGCATTTTAAAAGCAAATCTGTTTTCTCATTTTTTAGTATTAAGTTTATGTCCACACTTCACAATTGCTCCTTATTGTTCTTTTATATAATAGTTAGTTGTAATTAGATGGATAAACTCATGATCCAACCACTATTTGATGGCGAGACAGCCGTAAACGATACTCACCTCAACGTAATCGCTCATATGCCAACTTTAAGTCTACCGGTTATCACTACTGATGAATTTAATCAAAAGCTAAGTGACGCAGACTATATGCGGGTAGCCGTACTCCTTGCTAAAAAAAGTTATATAGAAGGCGGATGCCCGATTGGTGCTGTTATCGTTAACAATGCAACCAAAAAAATTGTCGGTAAAGGCCACAATACATTGGTTCAAGAGTCGCACCCTTATAACCATGGGGAAACGTCGGCAATTCGTGACGCTGGCAGAATTGATTTTTCACAAACCACGCTTTACACCAGTTTGAGTCCATGTGATGTGTGCGCAACCTTACTTTACATGCGAGGCTTTCAACGCGTAGTTGTTGGAGATGTTACCAATGCATGCGGTAACGAAGCATTATTAAAAGAAAAAGGCATTACAGTCGATATTCTCGAAGATAAGATGGGTGTAGCTCAATACGCTCAATTTAGGCAAGAAAAACCAGATCAAGACTTAGAAGACTGGCAAGGCCTTGCGGCAGTTTCAAAGCCTTAGGTAGCATTTTGGTCTATAAGACCCGCCTGTATTAATTACCCTTGATTGGGTGGTTAATACGCCCCCATCACCCCGACCTTAAATCGTCCATACCTATGCCCTCACTTTTCTCCACTTTTTGAACATTAAAGATTGAGTTTAATATTCAACCAACTTTACACGCAGGAGACTTTACTAATACCCAAGAGCACATTTGTTATAATTCATAATTCACATATTAGTTTTATAGGATTAGCTAAAAATAAAACTTTAATTTATTAACCGATTACTCGTAACCTGACGTTATAGCAGACAGATACACGAGAGCGTAAAATCAATGACAACTTGAACCGTAAGGCATAACGACTTTATCTTAGCCAAAAAACAAAGCAGATAACTAACCATATATATTTATGCTTTAAACATAAAAAAGAACTACACAGTTTGACTGTATAGTTCAATATTTTATGTAATTTAAATTACCTCATCCACCTTGGCTTTTTTGCTAGTAGATAGGTATAAGCCACTAATTATAGGAAGTCATCTTCACATAGGATCAACATGTCTCCGCGGCGACATTGCTGGATCATAGGTGGTCTTAGCGTTCTAGTCGTCTCGGTTACATTACCGTCATTATCTGTTACTCTTAGTTTAACAGTGCTTGTAGTACGGATATCTACATGGCCACGGGTCGTGCTCACTCCATTTACCCACTTCTCTACCTTCTGGACCTGGCCATCACGATCACTGTAATTAAAATCTGCAACAATCACGTCCGCTTCATAATAGGTGATACCTGTATGTCGGTCATAATGCGATTCGACCAAATGCTCTGTTATATTCGCTTTAGGCGTATACTGGCATGACTCTCGTGAACTGGTGTTATATCCTTTATTAGGTAATGTTGTATCACATCTATATGTTGTCCAGTCGCCATTCTCATACTTTGTCTCTGTTAATGTTATCCACTCAGAATGATGCTGGCTTATGAGCTGATGAAGGAACTCACCAGAAGCATGGCAGCTAGCCCAACCGTACCAATATGGAGTTTGTACTGTCGTTGTTTTACAGTTAACCTTTTGATCTCCAGCAGCAAAAACACTAGCAGACAAAACACTTATAGAAGCAATAGCGACCTTAGATAGTAAATTCATAATTACCCTTATTAATTTTACGAGATTTTAAATTTATTATTTTAATTATCCCACTAAGCAGTGGTTGTAAATAACACTAACAAACAGAATTTAGCTTTACAAACCAGATACTTACAAAAGGGTAAAATATAACAATTCTACTTTCCAAAGTTGAATTTAAAGCATAAATAACAATTACTTATAGCTTTATTTATTTTTAATTGTAATATTTTATAATATTGATATTTTTCAATTATTAGGATTTAAAGGACTTTGTATTGCTATAGATCGGCTAAATTTGTAAAAAACCTTATAATTAAGGCACTTTCAAATCTTTTATTTTGCTTAAAGTCCATCGTTGATTTTTACGTATAATGTAAAGCCTTACTTTACCAATTAGAGTAAAATGCAATAAATAGAGTGCGGAACTAGCTCAATGCAACAACTTAGCGTGAAGAAATAGATCAATCTTAAAAATATAGAGGCCTATTAAAGGTGGTTTAACGATGAAAACGGCCTTGTTGATCAAATA
>NZ_AUXY01000096.1 GCF_001625695.1 Pseudoalteromonas luteoviolacea H33-S | reverse complement strand
AATATTTAGGAAACAAGGCCACAAATAATACAAAAACACATCTAATCCGTTAAAAACTCATGAAGGACAATATCCATTTCCAGATTTTCTATTCGATTGATTATAATATATTCACCGTCACTGGTTGCACTCAACCCTAGCTCCACATTTACATCATATAGATAAAGCCCAACATCAGAAATAAACTCATTAGTCTGCTCTTTTATGTTGTAGTTAAACAATGATAATTGATGCCCTTGCCTCACCACATAATAAATACCACCTTTGTATATTGCAGGGCGATATAATTCTAACGAATAAGAAAGATGATGAAGCGGCACTTCTCCCTGTAATGCTTCATATAAATATACACCAATATCATTTATATATGAGTCAAAACTTTCATTTTTATTAATTAATGCCGTATAGGGTTGCTCTAGTTCAGGCAGAAGCGTATTACTCGCGCTAGCTATTTCATGTTTCCAAAACTGCGAACGCTTCTCTTCTATTGTTTTAAAATACAATGACTTTCCATCGTTTGACCAATATATATTCTGCAGAGTTTGATTTTCCTTAATCACCGAACGAGGGATTTTTGAAAAGGTATTGATTATAAATAGTGTATTAGACTCGCTCAGCATAGCTAAGTATTCACCATTAGGAGAAAAAAGCAGCAGCTTAGGTTTATCCTTTTTCAGTAAACTTGTTAAAAGATTAGGACTCGACTTAAAACGGTGCTTTAGCCATACTTCAACATGTGTGATTTGAGGGTCAGCATGTGGTGTCGTTGAGACATATGCCACCTGCATTCCATCACTTGAAATTGTGGCCTGCGTATCAATTCTTGAGTTTGAAGAAACGGCCGTAAACGTATCAGATGTGATAGAAAACTCATAGAGATTAACTTCGGCACTGCCCTCTGTATGCGCTATTAAGCCGGTTTCACTGTTAATGGCAATTTCAGATATTTCGCCATAAGGCTTATACAAGGTGCTGCTCTGCTGACCGGGTGAATGTAACTTTAACTCGCTACCAGCACTCAACCAACTTCCGTCAGTTAAGCCAAAATACGGCTCATCACCTACCTCAACTAGCCCTGTCTTCCTGATCTCACCGTCTTTACCAATAGTCCCTTGTACCCATTGCAAATCTTGCTTATAGATAATTTGGTCACCGCGGGACCGATAAGCCTCAGCTTGAGCAACGATCTCTTTTTTTGATAATGATAAATTATTAATATCGTCCATATATATATTATATTTCACTATCCCCTTTTCCCCTTGGCTCATCTCGTTTACAAAGAGCTGACCAGATTTATTTAATATCACTTTTTGAGGAACTTGTGCGCTATCACATTCTAATAATGATACATCCCGATTTAAACGCCACAATTCAATAGCATTGTGAACGGATAAACCTCTTACCTCACAACTAAATGGGCTATATCGATAATATAACAGCCATTTTCCATCTTCAGACCAATTCGGTGCTTGCTCACTATAACCTGATGATTTAATTGTATGAGAAGAGTTTGTTTGGAGATCGTGCACTACCAAATCATATTGACTTTGACCTGCTACAATTTGACTGTAAGCCAAAAAACGACCATTTGGAGAAAAACTTAAATAAGCTTCGGCCCCCGGAGAAGAAGTAATCCTAGAGATATATTTAATTTTTGGTGTAGATTTAAATATATTAAAATCAAACAAAGCGATAAAAGTAATAATAAAGCCAAGAAAGGCTCCCAAAACAAGCCAGTGAATTGGTATATTCTTTTGCGGAGAATTTGCCCTCTGAGCTAATGTTGGCGCATTTGCAACAATAGCAATACACTGATAACCAAGCCGAGGTACTGTTTTTATAAAGGTAGGCTCTTTAGATGTATCATTAAGCGTTTTCCTAATTTGTGCCACGAGTTGACTGACAGAGTTGTCACTAACCACAAGATTTGGCCATAGTTGATTAATTATCTCATCCCTGCTGACAGGTTCAGGAGATTTCTCAATTAACAACCTTATCAATGCAAGCTGTTTGTGCTCAAGTGGCCGCCATATTCCGTCCACTTTGACACTCATTTTTTGGGTATCTATCAAAACATCATTTAACAGAAAGCGTTCAAACTGCATTTACTGATCCAATCCAAAAAACGAGCCTAAGCTACATGGCCCTGCACATAACGACTATTCCATTATGATCATACTATGTTATGATGGGGACAAATTTTTTTACCTAAACGCAACTTTACAGCACTTTCTGTTGCACTTAAATAGAAATATAAAAGCAAAGTTTCCCGAACGTTAATTGAGAATAGGAGTAGGAAACAATGGTCATGAAACGTATTTGTCATTTGTTTCTTCCCCTTATGCTTTTATATATGCCCTTTGCCCACAGCAAAGCTGATCAAGAATCCCAAAGCCAACCGCACAGTCAAAAGCCCTCAGAGAGAGTTGAAAACGACCTGTCTCGAATAGAAATCCGCGCCTTCCATGACAGCGTTGTCAAATCATTGAATATAAAACGCTTTAGTGATCAAGTTTCAGACAGCATCAGTGCTCAAGAAATTGGTAAATTCCCAGACAAAAATGTTGCGGAAGCCTTACAAAGGATCACAGGTATTTCACTCTCAAGAGTACAAGGGGAAGGTGAACGGATCGGCGTCAGAGGAACAACGCCAGAACAAAATCGCACCTACCTAAATGGACAATACCTAGCTTCAGCAGACTGGTGGATATCGTCACTACCTAGTAGGGGCTTCAATTTCACCCTACTTCCAGCTGATATCGTATCGAGCCTCGAGGTTTATAAAACACCAAAAGCAAATCAAGATGAAGGCTCGCTAGGTGGTGCCATAAATATTAAAACCCTGGACCCTCTTTTTTCAGATCCTGGCGTGTTATCTGTCACATCACAACTCCAATACAATGATTTATCACAGCAGTACGACCCGCAACTCTCAGCCGTATATAGCTGGATCAATGAACAACGTGATTTTGCTTTACTCTTTACGGTAAATCATCATAGCAGAAGTTTGCGTAGGGACGGACTGGAATCTTGGGGGTGGCATGAAAGAAGTTACAACCTAGACGATGCTGGCCAGTTAGTGTCAAATACTCAAGCGAACCAACAAAGCGACTTACAAAATATATGGTCACCGGGTGGCGGAGGCTCAGCCGTTTTCCAACAGGACAGAGCACTCAGTAGTTTTACCACCAGTGCCACCTATCACATCGATGAACTTTGGACTTTGAGAGGCCACCTTCTACACTCTGAACTCAATGCTGATAACTCGAACCAAAATTTTTTATGGCAACCAGGAAAGGCATTAGATGCAGGTAGCACGATAAGCAATTACCAAATCATAGATAATACCCTTGCTCATGCGTCTCTTACACCCGCGCAAAGCCAACCATTTAATACCAGCATGGAAGCAATTTGGCGAAAAGCGCAAATACAAACCCAAAGTATCCACCTCGATTTGCTCTATACTGGCCCATGGTGGCAGGCTCAATATCAAGTGGGCTATACCCATGGCAGTGGCGGAACAAGTGAAGATAATACGGCTCAATTTGCTGCAAACACCCATTACAGCTTTGATACTAGAGAAAATAAGAATATTAAAACTCAGTATGACGTATCGCCGCTGGCCCCACTAAAATGGTTTATCAGTGAAGCGCGCAATGATAGTCAAGATGGTAACGATACTGGCTACTTTTTACAAAAAGACTTTACTAGGGATCTCTCATTTCAACATTTTCACACCTTGAAGTTTGGCGGCAAATACAAACGCCATAAGCGTGACTTTATTCGCATGCGTTCACAAAATGGTGGGCTTAATGGCTTGGCAGGCCAACTCAATACCACATTGGCTGATTATCCAAATGAGTTTATTAGTGGCTATTTAGACGGCATCGGAAGCCGCGATACTTTAAAAGCGTATAGCTTTGCTGATATCAATGCATTATCACGTGACTTCTCAACCTTAGACTTTGTTCAAACAGAAGAAAAAACCAGCCGTTTCACAATTGAAGAAGAAACTCTTGCTGGTTATGCCATGGTTGAGTTTGCTGGCGAAGGCTATAAAGCCAATTTGGGGCTAAGAGTTGTCTCTACTTGGCAAAAAGCAGGGGCATATGAGCGCACAGCTTCTTCACCAACAGACACTTATGACTGGCAATCTACATCAAAACACTACACCGACCTCTTACCTAGCCTTAATATTCAATTTGATTTAACTGAGCACCTTATTTCTCGATTTGCAGTTGCACGTGTTATGTCTCGAGCACAGTTTCACCACTTGATGCCCTCCACTAATTACAATGTTACTCAAGCGCAGGGCCAAGGCGGCAATCCGGAGCTTAATCCCTACAGAGCAACTCAATATGATTTTGGTTTAGAGTGGTATTTTACTGACTCAGCGCTGGCATCGATTGCAGTATTCAATAAAGATGTAGAGTCTTTTATTGAATTCAATCGAGCGCTTGAATTACATGAAGGAATTCTCATGTCCATTGATAGACCTATTAATGGTGCAGGAGGGGTGATCCGAGGGGTTGAGCTCAGTTACCAACAAGCAATTGCATATGGCTTTGGTGTCATTGCAAATTACACCTTTGTTGATGGAGACCGTAACACCCAACTAAACGGCAATTATGACTGGGTGCCAGGGACCTCTAAACACAGCACAAACCTCACAGCATATTATGAAAATAGTTCAGTCAGCTTTCGCCTCGCATATAACTACAGAACGCAATTTGCCACAGGCATTGGCGAAACAAAAATGGATGATTATGGACAGCTTGACGGCAGTGTTACATTCTCAATCAACGATGACTTAGACCTTATTCTTGAATTCTTAAACTTAAACAACGAGATCATATATACATTCGACCGCAATGAATACGCCCCAACTGCTATTTACCAAAATGGTCGCCGCTTCTACTTAGGGGCAAGGTATCGCTTCTCATCAAATTAATCCAAAAAGATCAATTAACTAACTACCTAATACGCCTTTTGATAACTCGGCTTTTGGACTGAGCGTCGCTTTAAGGTCAATTGCATATGTGTTTTTCTCATTCACCAATTATGCTTATTTATTCAAGTTAGTGATTGGTCGCATACCTCAGACGATTAATCGCAAACAGTGGTTTTCTTCAGGGCTCATCGTAAAATAGCGGGAATTTTTTTACCCGACGTTTTACGTCCCTCACAATCCTTTTTTCAAGGCTAGTAAAATGAAATTGATCAAATCCTCAATTGCACTGGCAGTTGGCTTGGTAAGCACAAGCGCACTCGCTGGCGCTCAATCTGACACCATTACCATAGAAGACATTCCAAAAATCCAAAGCGTAGTGAGTGCACAGGTCAGCCCTGATGGTGAATCTGTTGCATTCACACGTTCTGTACCTCGCGAATTGTACATAGATAAAAATGGTAAAAACTTTAACGAGCTGCACCTAGTTAATGATGAGGGTATTGAACGTCCTTTTATTACTGGTCAAGTCAATATCAAAAGCATCGCTTGGTCAGCCGATGGCCAGTTTATCTACTTCCTTACTAAGAAAAAAACGGATAAATTCACGACCCTTTACCGTATCGCCGTAAACGGTGGTGAAGCACAAAAAGTATTCGCATTAAAAGATACATCAATTTCTAAATATCGATTAAGCCCAGATGGCAAGCAAGTTGCGGTGTTAGCAATGCCAGCCAAAGATAGCTCAGAAAAAGAACTTAAAAAACTTGGCTTTATGGCTGAAGTGTATGAACTTGGTTTAAGAAATAAACAACTTCATATTATCGATTTACAGCCAAGTGAAAAAGCACTCACACCTGATGTCGTCCCAGTTCAAGGGTATGTAAGCGATATGAATTGGTCTGATGATGCCAGTAAATTACTGGTCAAAACTCAGCCAACCGCGCTCATTGACGACCAATATATGAAGTCACAATGGCATATTATGGATGCCAAAACAAAGCAGATCACTACGTCTTTCCAAACCGAAGGAAAGCTAGGTGAAGCGGAGTTTTCTCACGATGGCAAATACATTGCGATCTTAGGCGCAGAAGATAAGCATGACCCAGCTAAAGGCAGACTGTTCTTAGCCAATGCAAAGACTGGCGAAATCGAAGAGTGGATCCCGAACTTTATGGGCCATATTGGTGATTTTGAGTGGTCTAATCGTAAAAACACGCTTAATTTTGTGGGCCATGTTGGTGCAGAGAGTTTCGTAGGGCAAATTAAAGTTGGCTCGAAGAAATACAAAAAAGTCATCAAAGATGGCAAGCTTATCGCCGGAAAGCTATCAGTTTCAGACTCAGATAAGACCATAGCACTTACTGCAAACACAGCAAAGCACCCTAACGAAGTCTATATGCTACGCTCAAAGCGTACGACTCGCTTGTCAAACTCAAACTCTTGGCTTGATAACAAACGCTTTGCAAAGCAAGAAGCGTTGACATTTAAAGCCAGAGACGGGGTCGAAATCGGTGGTGTTCTTATTTATCCATTAGACTACCAAGAAGGTAAACGTTACCCATTGATCATGTCTGTTCACGGTGGTCCTGAGTCACACGATAAAAATGGCTGGCTGACAAGCTATTCAGATCCAGGTCAAATGGGGGCTGCACGTGGCTATGCGGTATTCTACCCTAACTACCGTGGCTCAACCGGAAAAGGCGTAGATTACTCGAAACTAGGCCAAGGTGATTACGCTGGAAAAGAGTTCGATGATTTAGTCGATATGAAAAAATACCTCGTTGACCTTGGACTTGTAGATACCAAGAAAGTGGGTATTACAGGTGGCTCATACGGTGGTTATGCTTCTGCTTGGGGCGCAACAAAATTAACAGAGCATTTTGCTGCAAGCGTCATGTTTGTGGGTGTGACTAACCAATTATCGAAATTTGGTACTACTGATATTTCAAATGAGATGTTTTTAGTGCACGCTCGCTCATACCCTTGGCAGAAGTGGCAATGGTATCTTGAGCGCAGTCCTATTTACTGGGCTGGTCAATCTAAAACACCATTGTTAATTATGCACGGTAAAGATGATCCTCGCGTACACCCTGCACAATCCATGGAACTGTATAGATATATGAAGGTACAAGGTAAAGATGTGCGTTTAGTCTATTATCCTGGAGAAGGTCATGGCAACCGCAAAGTCGCAGCGCAGTATGATTACAGCATTCGCCTGATGCGCTGGATGGATAACTACCTAATTCATGGCAACAAAGACATGCCAGATTACAAGATAGATCATGCCGCTAAACTAAAAGCAGCAAAAGAAGCGAATAAATAAGTCACTTCCATGTCAAAAAGAGTAAAACAAAGGATTTGCGTTTTACTCTTTTATTTTCACTCCTCAAAAATATGCTCGCCCTGAATTTATTGCCCAGTGTCTGACCTATGACCCCTTCCATGCGCTTCAAAGCACGAGATAGTGTAGCACCCGCTCAAAGAGCAAAATAAATAGGACAAGCTTATTTTTGAGTTGTACCCATACTAAAATAAAACCCAGCAATTTAAAACCAAAATTTTTTCATTTTAAAAACAAAAAATACACATTTATATCTGAGGGTCAAAAAATACTTCTATAGGTTCGGCCCGCCCTTTAAGACTCACTTCCGCTGCTTTTTGTAAATCTTGTTGCTGAGACTGCTCCACACTGACCTTACTGATGAGTAAAGCCTTCTTTAATTCTTTTGTTTTACTTTCTATTCTGGCGGCAACGTTAACGGTGTCTCCAATCACGGTGTAATCCATACAACTCACGCTGCCGACGTTGCCTGCGATAGCATCTCCACTGTGTATTCCTATCCCTATTTCTAAACTAGGTAGCCCCTCTTTGATAAACTCTTTATTGAGGGTTTCCAGTGCATCTAACATTTCTTTGGCGGCATTAATTGCATTACTGGCACTATTTCCTTCACCTTGAGGTGTACCAAACACCGCCATAATGGCATCACCAATAAATTTATCTATCATGCCATCATACTTAAACACAATTGCACTCATCGCTGAAAAGTATCGATTCAATAGGCCAGT
The DNA here is from genome assembly GCF_001625695.1 of Pseudoalteromonas luteoviolacea H33-S. Taxonomy (GTDB): domain Bacteria; phylum Pseudomonadota; class Gammaproteobacteria; order Enterobacterales; family Alteromonadaceae; genus Pseudoalteromonas; species Pseudoalteromonas luteoviolacea_B. The sequence continues at coordinate 77,329 of NZ_AUXY01000096.1, read as the reverse complement.
GATCACTTCTGGTTCATGTGTTTCGCACATGCTAGTAAAGCGCCGAATATCAGCCATTAATACCGTCACATTGCGCCGCTCTCCACCTGGTTCTATATCAACTTTGCCAGTTTCAACTGCACTCACTAATTTTTTTGGTAAATAACGAAGTAGCCTTTCCCTGTGTCTAAGTCTAGTATAAGTGTTTGTGATATAACTAGAAATTGACCATGCCAACAAGCCCGAAAATAGAATAATTATCTGCTCATGCATCTCAATCGCTCTGGCTGTATCACTGTGCTCTAGGATCACTGTCCCCGTTGCCAAGCAACATAAGGTGGAATAGTAAATTATTAACTTACCTTGACGGAACGCACTCATCACATTGAACAAGATAAGTGCGCTTATCAGCATCAATTCAAACTCCGTATTATGCATATCGTGTAAAAAGTGGCCAATCTCCGAAAGAAACTCCATTTCAAGGGTGATCAGCAAAATAATAAGATAATCAAATAAGATAGAAATATACTTTAACCACGGTTTGTAGCCTTCACTTTTTGCCCACCGAGCGACACAAAAACACCAAACCGCAGTCAGTGCCATAGTGCCCAGATCGACGACTATTAACGTCCAATCTATGCCTCTATTTAGCAAACCTATCAAAAGCTCCAATAAAAAGAGTGACATTAACCCAACAAATCGGATCTGATTAATGTGGTACTCCATTTCCATTTCTCTTTGCTGATAGCAATCAGTCAGTAGTGCATCAAAAGACTCATCAATATCCTTTAGCCATTTCATAAATATCTGCCATCACTAATTACACTGTTTCAAGCACTGTCTCAGTGCCCAACTTTAACTAAGTGTAGCTGGCTTTTTCTTGTTACATGCGTAATCAAAAACTTACTTCTAGCCTAAATCATTCACAAACCTCATCGACTAGGCTACTATTGCAACCTTAACAATGGAGTGACGACCACCAATCATGCAGTATTTTCTAGACTTCGAATTCGACCCAACGCAAAAGCGCCTATTCAAAAATAGTCATGAGATCCCCTTAACCCCCACTCAAAGTAGGTTGCTTGCGTTGTTAATCGAATCGCGTCAAGAGGTACTCAGTAAAGAAGATATATTGGATCATGTTTGGCAAGGTCGAGTCGTTTCTGAACAGGTCGTATTTCAAAATATCAGTCAGCTTAGGGCGATGATTTCTGATGCCGCTATAAAAACGTTTCCAAAGCGTGGCTATCAATGGCAGCTAAAAGTAACCTCGCAGGCTAAAACCAGTAATGTAGAGGTTACATCGCAGTCAACTAAACACAACTACTCGCAAAGGTTTATCCTCTCGTGTGTATTCACCGCTTTATTCGTTATAGGCCTTGTCAGCAGCTATTGGCTATGGTCACATCAAGATAACAACCTGGATGTTCAAACAAATACACATCAACACATTTTATTAGTTCCTTTTTCGCCTAGATTTGAAGGGCATTTAACTTCCCAAACAAATCAACTCAATGACACCTTATCTGCCAGCTACGCAGTTCTCGGTGAACAACACAGTTCGGCACAAGCCCTATTCAACTCTCCCTACATAGAGCACCAAAAGCTATTGGGAGCAACATCAAATAAGCTTTTATTGAGCGGGTTTATCTACTCAAAAGAGGTGTCTAACACACCTATGTACTTACTTGAGTATCGTTTACAAAGCCACCTCAGGCACTGGCAAGGCTATATTTACGCCCCCAGCGTCAGCGAACTTAAAGATCAGCTGCAATCTAAGATTGATGGGTTACTTAAATCCGATTATTTTCAAGTTCACTCTGATACTTTCACGACAGCAGAGCTTGAAAAGCTATACAGCCAATCACCTGATAATTTGGATATATTGAAACATTTAGTCGAACGCCTGCTTGATGAATACAACCACAATGTTGCGAGCGCGCATATTGAGCAAATGATAAGTCTCAGCGAACAACAAAATCATCCGCTGTACAAAGCATATAGCCAATGGCTTAAAGGCCAATTACTAATGGCGTTAAATCAATATGCTCAATCTAAACAGCACTTGGAACGCGCCAGTGCACTCATGGATGACGCGAACTTTAACGCCTTAAATAGTGAGATCAGTAAATCACTGTCTGATGTGGTTGCACACGAGCAAGACTTTACATTGATACAAAAGCACTTGTATAAATCAGCTAGTCAAGCTCGACTAGCCAATCGCCCAGTACAAGAGATCAGGGCCTACACACTTTTATCAATCAAAGCGTTTAAACTCAAATTAGAAAAAGAACAGTACGACTATCTTTATCAAGCAAAAACCTTGTTAGCCGACCACCAGCTTGATGGTAGTCATTACATGCTCATATTCTATCACTTCGCACTATTTGCAAAAGAGCTAGAGCAAAAGCAACATTATTACTTAAAAGTATTAGAGCAGCCCATCACGCCTGAAAACTACTGGGTTTACTTCTCCGTCAGTGAACAGCTAGCTAACCTCTACCTTGAACAAAACGAGTCGGATTTGGCAATAAAACTAGCTGAAAATATTGATGAACCCGCTAGAAGGGATATGTTATTCGCACAGATTTATCACCAAATGGGACAAATTGATGTTGCCAAGCAGCACGCTCAATCAAGCTTTAATATCGCAAGAATGCAGCACATAGACTGGGTTGGACTAGCAATGGCGGTTAAGTTATTGGAGCTAAACGCCCAACTTAATGAGGATACAGATTCTCTGATTTATCGCCACTATATTAGAGATACCGCCTCACCAAGGTGGCAACAAGCGCGGCGAGATAAACTCATAAAATTAGGGGTTATCAATAACCCCTATGAGCAAGATAAAAGTAGAATTTAGCCGCCTAACGCATCGCGATATCGAACCAATTCACTGCGAAGATGGCCGTCTCTCCTTGGATGGTTAGAGTCTGTTGTCCTTGTTCAAATTTTACTTTGATATCTTTGATGGTACGCCAGCCACGCTCGCCTGATAGCACAGAGGTTGTGATCGGATCCCCATTGAGCATCAAGGTATAATTTTGTGTCGGTCCAGAGTGAAACAAGCGAATTGTCATCAAATAGTCCCCTGCTGTTTGTGCCTCGAGGATGTAACTTGCCTTACTTGTGCCAATAGAGCCGATGATTTTATCGCCTTCTGGCTCAAAGCTAGAGTTCACAACCGTTGCCCCTGGCGCAAAGTTAAATGCTTCCCCTTCAATGCGCGAGGGAATAACATGAGGCTGCTTAGAAGCGCTGTCAAAAAAAGGACTTGGTAAGCTCTTCGCGCTGCCATTTAACGCAACAACAGAGTACCTGCCATTGTGCGAAAGCGCTGTATCATCAATAAAGCTTGTCTGCTTATGGCTCAGTTTTACCAATGTGACACTCTGGTTGGTTAGCGGGTCTTGCCTAACTATCTCGTACCCTGTTACACCAGATTTTTGCTCTGCTTGCCAAGTAATTTTCACTTTATCTTTGCTAAGGCGACTCAGCTTCACATCATTCAACTGTTTTGGATAATGTGGGTTTTCCTTCTTGTGTTTATTTCTGGCATTTTTTTGCGCTTTATTTAATTGCTTAACAAACCAAGGGGTACCTTCGGTCGCCTCTAACGCTTTGCCATTCGTATCTTTTACTAATCGGAAGCCTTCCAGCGCCGCGAAAAAGTCCTCATACATCATCATTCGTCGGCTCGATCCAAATGCTGGCCAGTGCCAACTGCCGCCACGAGCGACAAAAGTCTCACAGTCTTTTTTAGTTACCGCACTACCATCAACAGGTGCCCCCTCATAGCTGTCTTGATAACAGTCGGCTAATCGCTCAACCACATTACCTTCCATATCATGTAAGCCAAACCCATTGGGTTTATACAGGCCAACCGTTGAGATCATCACTTCATTGTCATTACACGCATTGATCGCGTCTTGAGCATAGGGCGCGTCATACAACTTCCCAGACAAGGAGTAAGCGTGTATGTCAGCAATATTTGCATATCGGCATGCATCGACTGAGCGGTTTTCATCACCAAAAAAGTACTTTGACTTGGTTCCAGCTCTTACTGCATATTCCCACTCGGCTTCTGTCGGTAATCGATATTGATCGCCTGACGCCTTTGATAACCACTTTGCATAGTTGATTGCATCAATACGAGACACACAAACCACAGGGTGAAATTCACTGAGGACATAAATATTATCATCCCATGTCCCATCGCGTTCACCGCTACCAAACCACTGAGGGCCAATACGGTGGACACAGCCTTTGGTAGATTCATAGCCGGTCGCCTCTATAAACTTTCGATATTCGGCTACGGTCACTTCATATTTCCCCATTTGGAATGCAGGTACAGTGACTTTACGAATAGGTAACTCATCCTGTCTTCCCTCTGTACTACCCATGGTAAAAGTGCCTTTGGGAATACTCACCATGGGCGGTTCAATATAAGTCGTTTGCTTACTTTGTACAGGCAGTATTGTGGCTAACGACACCAGCGTAGCAGCACTAAAAACGAACAGATGTGATCTCATAATTGCTCCTTAGAAAAAGTTCTAAGCCACTATGAAGCAACAGCATTTATCACGTCTTAAAACTTATCTATTAAATATAAAAATAGAGTTCTGATAGGTTTAGTCTATTGAAAAATATGTATATATTTTAAAAAGTAGGAAGTTGATAATAGATTAAAAGTCGCTGGTAAAAACGATGAATGTGTGGCACGTCAAAACATCCCACACATCTTTTTGAGTGATTTTGCTTATTTGTTATTTATGCTGCACACCAAATCTATACAGATCAGCCGCGAGGTTATCCAAATAAGGCTGGATAATTTCTTTGCCGCGTATAAAGTCCTCACCATTTGTCAGCATGATGACGCCTGTTTTTGTCAGCGCGTTATAAATCATTAACGCATTCGTGCCCGGATCACCACCATTGTGGCCAAAGAACGCCCCGTCCCAATACCAAAAAACGCCCTGTTGATAAGGTATGTTAAACACATCACTTTGAGCACCAATTAACTGTTTTACACTCTCAGCATTTAAAATCTGAGTACCTTGATAACTGCCTTGATTTGCTATAGCAGCCAACAATTTACTTAAATCATGACTACTAATATTTAGTTCACCATCATATAAAGTGGCGTAGCCATACTCAGGCAGAGCGTGCGCAGTTCCAGCTTCATCTATGTTGTATTGCAATGCTTTTGGGTTATCCGCTGATAACTTAGTGTGATCCCACTGAGTGTTGTTCATGCCCAGAGGCTCAAAAATAGACTCGCTCATATACTCAGCTAAATTCAATGCCGCTTTTTTCTCCACCGCATGGGCAGCAAGCGCAGTCCCCATATTAGAGTATGACATGACTTCACCAGCTTGACCGTACGCACCATCAAGGTAAACACCACTGCCTACATAGCGGCCTTGCTCTGAGAAATAGTCTTGCGCTAACAACTGCTCTAAACTCGTCGTTACCGGAATCTCCTCCTCGCAAAACGATAGCCCAAACATAGTTGCTAATGGAAGTTGGTCTTCATACTTATAGTAAGTACAGAAAATCCTATCGCTGTCTTTTATACCTGATGTATGGGTCACCAAATGACGTAGCGTCATGGTAGACGACGGACTTTGCGGGTTATTGGGATCAAACGACAGATTCACCTCTGTCAATTTATCATCTAAGCTCAGTGTCCCCTCTTCGACTAATTGCATAATAGCCACCCCAGTCACCGCTTTGCTGATGGACGCAACGTTATAAGGCGTATTCACCGTTGCAGGTATGTTCTGCTCTAAATTAGCAAAACCTTCCGCATGCTCAAAAACAATTTTATCGTTTTTGATAACCGCCACCGAAACACTTGGCAAACTGGTTTTGGTGACGACTTCACGAACGGCTTGCTGCAGTTTATCGGCCGATTTGGCATGTGAGCTTACGACATTGTGCTGCTGCATTACATACTCAATGGGGGTGTCTGTCATATATTTGTGGTCAACGGTTGCGTAAGCATAAGTTTCAACATCCGGCGTAATGCCTACACCTTCAACTACTTCACCCGCTTGATTTTTATATACCTCATGGCTTAACGTCAGCTCCCATCCATTTGGTAATTGATGCGTTAACGTGTCAGAAACACTGCCATTGGTCGCTTCACCAATTAATTGACTGTGCGGCAAGGACTGCAATGCCATCGCAAGTACTTCGCCACCACTGCCGGTATGCTCACCGATCAACACATAAATTTGCTTGGTGAAGTTCAACTCGGTATTTGAGGTCACATCCAGATCGATCACTTCCCCTTTAAACGCTTGATTTTTTATCTGCTTAGTACCAAACGTGTAGTCTGAATCAGTGAAGTAGCCAGCTATTTTTTGCGACACCTTATCAAAACCGCCTGGGTTATATCTTAAATCGATGATAATTGAATCAGCATCACGCAATTGCTCAAGCGTGTGTGTCATGATCAAATCCGTATTGTCTAAGTCTTGCTCCACCCGAGATAAGATATTGTCTGCTACATTATCCAAAATCATCCCTGAGACTCTATCAATACGGATATAGCCAAGCTCTGGGGAAATATGGCCAAAGCGAATAGCATCCGTTCCTTCAAAGCTATGTAACTGACCGTCCGACATTAAGTGCTTTAAGACGCTCAGCTCTTTGGCTTGTAACTGTGCCAAAGTATCATTGATATCACCATCACCATTTAATATCCCCTCTTTGATCCAGCTATCAATTTTACTGCCATCAGCTTGCTCTCCTTGAGGCCCTTCGAGGCTAAGATGTCCATCGCCAAATTCGGTGAAAATTTCATCCATTATTATCATAAATTCAGCATGGGAAGTGGATGCTGTTACCTTTGGCTTATAAGTATCGTAAACCGCTGGCCAATTAATATCCCGTAATTCAAAAAAGCCGTAATACTCATCGAGCGACAGCCATACATAATCAAAAATTTCTGGCAGTGTCATATCCGTTGTCAGGTTACCCGCGCCACACTGTGAAGGCAGCGCGTCGAGTTTGACAAGCTCAATCTTGGAAGACGCAGGGCTGTTAAAGGTCAATCTATCTTTTTCGTCATTCAGTGATAAGTACTCAGCAAGTGGCTCGGTAAATTGGGCACTTTCTTCATCTGCTTTAATACATGTATTGCTATTAAAGTTGTATGTCACCAGGCCATTTGAGGATAAATCCCAAACCTCCCCCGACCCTTTGATTTCCCATAGCCCGTTAAAGCTTTCAATCGTCGCGGGCTCTTCTGGTGCAATGACAATCACATCATTATCTTTATCGCATCCTGACAGCAGGATGGCCGTGGTTATAATACTCAGCGTTAATCGTTTCACATTTTATCCTTAAGGGTAATTAATAACGCATACAGCATATGAAACATGTATCTAAAAAAGTGTTTTTATCTAGGGTGATGATGTAGAGGGAAGTTAAAAAACACGCACACATTTATACGATTTTTGATAATTTAAAATTGCGTAGATATCGAGGGTAACTGTCTATTCACCGCAATTGTATTGGCGCCTCAATAAATTGACGATATTTTAGCCAAACAATCTTTAAGGAGAAATGATGAGACAGACGATAGCACTTATTGCGCTTTGCTTTGCATTTAAAAGCGCCGCAAGTACCGATATTACATTGACTTCTAGCGATGGTTTCACCATCCATGGGAGCTATTTTAGTGGCAAAGAAGACAGCAATAAAGCCCTGCTTATGCTGCACCAATGTAACTTTAATCGCTCCATGTACAACGACATTGGAAACCAATTATCCCAACAAGGGATCCATGCTTTAAGTATCGATTTCAGAGGCTACGGCGACAGTAAAAATAATCAATTTGATGTAAGCAGCATAAGAAAGCTCTCTGGTCAGTCGCGCACTGATGCATGGAGAGATATGGTAAAGTATTGGCCACAAGACGTACAATTAGCCTATGAGTATTTAAGACGTAAAGTATCAAACACTGGTCAGATTGGCGTTATCGGCGCAAGCTGCGGCGGTACACAGGCCATCACCCTTGCAAATAACAGCAACATTGATGCTATTGGCTTTTTTTCATCTGCCCAAACCTATGACAATATTCAGAAATATGTAGCAAACTTATCTAGCAAACCAACCTTGATCATCGCAGCAGACGACGATGGTAGGACTTATACCAGCGCCAACATCCTGTTCAAAGAAGCAAAACACGCCAATAGTAAACTGCTCACTTATAAGGGCAAGTTGCACGGCTACCCATTATTAGAGCACGATAAGAACTTAAACAACGCTATCAGTCATTGGTTTGGACAGCAGCTCAAAAAATAAGCTAGGCATTTAATCCTTGCAATGTAGGTCTTCTATAATGAGCTAAACCTAGCTTTTTACAGGTCAAAAATGGACAAAGTAATCATTGTTTTAGGACATAAAAATGATAATCAAGGGCACTTATCACCGCTTTCAATTGCAAGATGTGAGCTTGCCCTTGAGCTATTTAAATCACAGCAAAATTCAAGATTAATTTGTACGGGTAGTTTTGGCGCAAACTTCAACCAAGCTGCAATTGCGCACGCACATATCAACCAACAATATTTAATCAATAATGGAATTAAAGCAGCGCACTTTTTACCAAGCGCTTTAAGTCGCTTCACAATTGAAGATGCAACGCTCACCTATCCGATACTCAAACAGCCCAACGCGCCGCAAGTCGACATAATCAGTTCAGATTTTCATATCCCGAGAGTTCAGCTCATTTTTGACAAAGTCATGCCCTCAATGAAAAAAAATTACTTATCTGCACCTAGTCCAATTTCAAGTCAGGCACTACGACAACTAGAAAAGCACGAAGTATTCGCAAAAAAAAGAGACTTAGCAACGCTCACCAAAGAAGCAAACGAATACTGAACAGGCGAAGATAAAAACCATCACCCTGCAAAATGCACATTAAAATTATAAATAAATTTATATGCACTCTTACTCGCTTATAAACAAAGCTAATTTACCAATCAATTTATTAGTAGATACTAACCACAAAAAAACTTAAATATATAGGATCAATATCTAAAATAGTAACACCCTCATAGCTTGCGCTATATCAAAAACCTTTACATTGGTACTTTTTTTACTCAACTTTTTATCATAGAGTGCCTGCGATAATAGCTGTACAAACTTTGGACATTTCAAAATGGAGGGAAACCATGTCTAATAAGTTTAAACTTGCTGTACTTACTACATCACTACTTAGCGCTTCTGCATTTGCAAATATCAGTGTTGGAAATGTTGCATTTGACAACCATACCGTGATCCCAAACCCAGGCTCTGCAAATTTTAATATTCATTATTATTTGACCGGCTCTCAGATATTTAACCCAGGCGGACAAGTTGAGTTCTTTTTAACAAAAGATGGCGGTGCAACCGGATATTATGTCGGTAGAGAAGCCCCCGATTTGAACTGCGGCACCAATGGCTGCCGTCCAATTAATGCGCAAAACACTTTTAAAGTGAGCCCATTTAATCTCGACGGCACAACAAAAGAGTATTTGAGTAGCCTGTGTATGCCGACAGACTTTCAAGTGGTCGCAAGGTTTAATAACTCAGTGTCAGTAAGCCATAACTCTGCAACTTTTGGCACCATTGGTCAACCAGACTGGCTATTTCACTCAGGCTCTATGACACCTGCGAATGTTTCTGTCGGTTATGGTGGAAACTTGAAAGTAAACTTTGTGGTTAAAAATGATGGCTGTCCTAATTCTCCTGTATTACCAAAAGTCGGCATATTCTTAGCCGATTTAAATAACAACCCCTTAGTTTATTTTGGTGCTGTGCAGGTTATAAATGATGTAGGCTCACAACACGAGGTACTGCTTCCTTTGAAAAACATCAATTTAGCGAAAGGGACTTATCGTATTATTTTGATGGCAGATGTTGAGCAAAAAGTCCCTGAAACCAATGAAAACAATAACTTTGGTGCGTTTACGTTAATAGTGAATGACCCTGCTACACCAGCTGATATTCCTTATTATCAGAAGAATGCAAACCTAGATAACTCTTATGAACAACTCGGTTATCAACTTGAATCGCTCACCCATAGCATCACCTCAGAGCAAAAGCTTGAAGTGCTAAAAGAGCAGCCTTTGAAGTCAAACTAATTTGCCACATGCGTATCACAAATAACTCAGGGTAACCCCCTGAGTTCATACAAAACAGCCACACAACCATATTTTCGCCGAGCTATTAAAAAATTCTCCTAACCTGTTATTTCTGGAAAAAAGCATCGTTTTTTAAGATGACTCACACAAAAATAGCATCAATAAGGAAGATAAAATGAAAAAAGTATTCGCACTATGCGTTGGCTTATCTGCAATATCTCTGACTACACAAGCTGCTCCGACTCAGTGGCAAGGCTTTTTTAAAGGCCAATGTGAACTACTTGCACCTGGCAAGGGAGCGCTATATGCATTTCCAATGTCACTTGAAGTTGGCAGCCCCGTTGATAACCGTGCTGACTGGGTTGTCACATACGGTGAAGGCGCGCAAGCAAGACCTCGTAACTACACGTTAGTCACGGTTGATGAAGCAAAAGGGCATTTCGAAATTGACGAAAACAACGGCATTATCATCGACCAGTACTTATTCGATAATAAGTTTGTAAGCTTGTTTGAATTTGGTGATACCAAGCTGAACGCAGAGTATGAATTGCACAGTGACGGCTCTTTAGATGTTGAAATCATAAGCTATACAGCAGACAAGATCCGCGAAGAGCAAGTTGGACCTTATCTAGTGTCTAATTATGGTGGTAAACGCATCCAAAAATGTAAGCTGTTTAAGTGGTAACAACGTAGCAATACTTGAAAGGACTCCCTATACCAGTTCTACTCGCCTACTCGGGCAGAACTGGCAAAACCAAGAACTTGCCCGTCGCTTGGTTTTGAAGTGCGATCTGCTTGGTAAGAAAAATAATAATAACGACTTACCAAGCAGTATCCACGCCAAATTAATCTAAAAATTTATATTAAAGGCTATTTTTTACAAATCGATATTGCCCACTCCAAATTAATGCCTGAATCTCGCCTTTATCATTTCGCTCAATATCCACCGTTGCACCGTCGCGCACATCAATTAATGATTTCTCACTCGTCGCTATCAAACGGTTGGTGCGATCTCTTGATGGGTCATATGCCAGTATATATTGTCCATCAAAGGTCAGATCAAATAAATACTGGCTATCTTTATCATAAATATACTTGCCAACCATTTGCTTTAACTGCGCACTTGAGAAGGTATATTTTTCCACTTTTTTAGCGCTAGAAAAGTCCCAGCCAAAATGCTCGCTGATGGCAAGTTGTAACTCCCTCATCACCGGACTGGCAGCATCTCCATTGGTCATAATAATAAATGCATCACCTTTATCAGCATACGCTTTAAATACATTGGTAAAGCCTTTGTTTTTACCGCCATGTTCAAACGCGAGCCCTTGCTGATAATTTTTTAATACTGGTCCAAGCCCCCAGTCGTTGTCATGGAAAACAAGCATGTCTTTAACCAACTTAGGTGTAATGGGGCCAACCGCTTTACCTGCTCGTGCACTTTGTATCGCTTTGACGTACAGCGCTATATCGCTCGGCGTCGTCCACAAACCCGCAGCTGCCTGCTCAGGGTAAACGTGCCAATCTCCTTCAACCTGATTACCGTTTACATCAAATGCCGCACTGGCTTTAGACCATAGGTGCTTAGGCAGCGGCTGTGCAAACGTGCTGTTTGTCATTCCAAGCGGTTTCAAGATCTGCTCAGATGCATAATCAGAAAATGACTGTCCTGTTACATTCTCAACAAGCAAATCTAATACAGTATACCCGCCTCCGGAATATCTAAATCCTTCACCAGGTTGTTTATCGACTACCACTTTACCTGTGTTGCCCTGTCCATTTAACACCCCAATATCGGAGGGCACTTTACTGCCGCGTTGATATCCCGGAAAGCCATGCTGAGTTAAACCCGCGCTGTGAGTTAAAAGCTGACGCACTGTCACTTTGGCTGACTTGGTAAATTCATTGCTTGGCACTTGCCAGCCTTTTAAATACTGATTTACATCCGCATCTAATTTAATTTTTCCTTCATGAACCAGTTTTAAAACAGCCAAAGCCGCAACCGGTTTACTGATAGAACCAGCTTGAAACAAAGTTTCAGTCGTCACTTTACGATTGGTCTTTTTATCCGCTAAACCAAAGCCTTCCGCCCAAACAACTTGACCATTTTTAACCACAGCAACACTCAACCCTGGTAAGTTGTGCTTACGCATTTCTTTTTCTATCGTGCTTGAAACGTATTGCTCACCTTTTACCTGAACCAACGGAAGTAGTTCGAGTTTAATATTTGTGCTTCCCTGTTCGCTTGCAAAGCCTATATTTGGTGCAATAAAAATACCTGCGATCAGTGTAGCGATAACGGTTTTTTTCATTCTTATAATCCTTGTTTAATGATGTTCTATACAATATTAAATTACTACAATTTCATATAGATACTGAATGTGACTCTGATAAGTTTAACGAGGAAAATCGCTGTGCCACTCACTAAATAATACGAATAGTGCTGCCGCCGTTACAACCCAATTTTTTTAGAAAAAGGTAACAACATATATCATATTAATGCACGCCAAAATTGTTCATAGATATTCCTCTTTAATTCAAAAACATGGCGAAAAGCTAACCCTTTTAGCGTAAAAAAACACCGAAAATTAATGAAAAGATATTGTTAAATTAAATGAGCATGCTATAAAAGGGTTAGAGTTTATTGAGGCAATCACAATGAAAATGCGTGTTCTGTTTTTACTTGTAACTTTAGTTTTATCCGCATGTGGCGGCGGTGGTTCCGAGTCAAGTACTCCCACAGCATCTCCACAGCTACCCACCAGTGATGAAAGCACCAACGACGCCAATACAGCAAACAGCAGCTCCCCGCCTTCATCACCGAGCACTGAACCAAATGATGATACAGCTGACCAAAACACCTCTGATGAAATAGCCGATACACAGAATATAAGCACATCACCTGTTGTGGACATTCGCTTACCAGGCGATGTTGTCAGAAAAGGCAGTGTTATCACCATAGACAGTGTCATTGAAGGGTCTACAGAAGGCTTGTCGTTCGCTTGGGCTCAAATTAGCGGCCCGACCGTTACCCTTGCAGGCGCAGACTCTGCAAGTCTGACCGTCACATTACCAAGTGCGAGCTCTATCAATAATGAAAGCTATACCTTTTCACTGACAGTCACTGATAGTACGGGCATGAGTACGTATACAGAAACCAGCATTGAGTCTGTCAATGCAATGACTGAACGACAGGCATCGGCATTAATGCAGCAAGCAACACTTGGCGCAACTTATTCGGAAATCCAGTCAGCTTCTGGCATGAGTGAAAGCGAATGGCTTGACCAGCAAATTGCGTTAACGCCTACCCTACATATGCCTTTACTAGAAAACTACCCAGACAGAGATAACCCAAGCCACATAAACAGAATAGATGCTTGGTGGAAAGCGAGTTTAAATGCACCTGATCAACTCAGGCAAAGAGTGGCATTTGCGCTCAGTGAAATTTTTGTAATTTCAGATGCCAATACAGCGTTACGAGGTGAGCCTGAAGGCATGGTCGCTTACTATGACATGCTATTAAAACATGCATTTGGTAATTTTAGGAGCCTACTAGAGTCAGTCACTTTATCTCCTGCTATGGGCGTATATTTAAGTCACCTAGGGAATGAAAAAGCAAACGCAGAGCTTAACATTCGCCCTGATGAAAACTATGCGCGAGAAGTCATGCAGCTATTCACTATTGGTTTGAATGAACTTAATTTGGATGGCTCTATAAAATTAGATGCTAATGGCAACACCATACCAACCTATTCACAAGCGGAAATAGCCGGCTTTGCTAAAGTCTTCACTGGCTGGACATTTGCTTACTCAGCAAGGTGGGACAGGCCCAGCCGAAACTATACCCTGCCCATGCACGCTTTTGCCGACTATCACTCAATGGAAGAAAAGTCATTGCTCGGTGGTGAAATTATCCCAAAAAACACCGGTCCCCATGAGTCCATGCAACTTGCGCTAGATAACTTATTTGCACACAATAATGTTGCCCCCTTTATCAGTAAGCAACTAATCCAAAGACTTGTAAAATCTAATCCAACGCAAGCATATATTGCTCGAGTGGCGACTATATTTAACGACAATGGTGAAGGTGTAAAAGGCGACCTAGGTGCCGTCATCAAAGCAATTTTACTAGATGAAGAAGCCAGAAAATACACGTCTGTACAGCTATATAGTGGCAAAATTAAAGAGCCGATCCTCGTAAAACTGCACTTATGGCGGGTGTTAAATGCACGCTCGGAGCTAAATCGTTATTATACTTGGAACTTAAATACAGCATATGGTCAAGGGCCGTTACTATCACCCTCTGTATTTAACTTTTTTAGACCTGACCATACGCCCAATGAGCTTCAAACCTTAGGACTCGTTGCACCTGAGCTGCAAATTGCCACCGACTCCAATATGATCTCCACTATCAACGGGCACTATGGTGACTTGGTGTGGCGGATGGCTGAGCGAAAAACAACACTCAACCCCAATACAATCTACATGTACGCCCAAGCAGACATTGAGATGCTGACAAACAATGGATTACCCCCTCTATTGGACTACTACGACCTAGTTTACTTTGCAGGCTCCATGTCGGATACCACACGTACAGCACTCGTAGATCTAGATAGCTATTTTGTGAACAGAGATGCGTCGCTTCGAGTCGCCCAGCTACTGTACATGATTTCATTGTCACCTGACTTTAATTACCAAAACTAGGAGCGCCTGCCATGTCGTATTTTAATCATCAGTCTAGACGCGCTTTTTTATCTATGTGCCTCAAAGGCGGGGCTTCTGTTGCCGCACTCACTAGTTTGCAGTTACAAGCTATCAGTAGCTCTATGAACAACACCGAGCTTACTGATTACAAAGCGCTTGTTTGTATTTTTCTGCACGGTGGGAGTGACTCACTCAATATGCTAGTGCCCTTAAGCGGTGAACAAAGGCTACATTATGAGCAAAGCAGACAAAATCTAGCTATTGCCGATCCGCTGACTTTAAATACACTGACACAATTTGAGGGCGGTGTTGGCTTGCACCCAAGCATGGGCGCCATATCCTCCATTTTTGATGCCGGTCAACTAGGCTTTGTTGGCGGTGTTGGCACACTTATCACCCCAACAACACTTGCTGATTATCAAAACAAAGCAGTGCCTTTACCAAATCATTTGTTTTCACATAACGACCAACAAGCCACATGGATGAATGGACGAGAGAAGGTGTCTTTAAATACGGGTTGGGGCGCGCGGATGCTGGAACGATTAAACCAGCACAACAGTTTTACTAGTAACATCTCCCTTGCCGGAGCAAACCCATGGCAAGCAGGTATCGAAACCACCCCTTATGCACTCAATAAAAGCGGCGTAATGAAAATAAACTCGCTGACAGGTTACCAACCACAAGTCGATCATGTTAAAAGCATCATGGATAGATTATTAAGCACCCAAACAAACTCTCTGCAAGACGCTTATGCCAGCAGACTGTCCAGCTCTATTAGCAACGTGCAGCATATGAACACCTTATTAGAGCAAGCGCCCGTATTAACCACACAATTTAGCGATAACAGTTTATCGGAGCAGTTAGCAGCTGTCGCCAAGTCTCTGAGCATCAGTGGTCAAACAGGTAACAAACGACAAATATTTTTTGTCTCATTAGGTGGCTTTGATACCCATGATGAACAAGTAACGCGGCAACCTGCCCTGCTAGGAACACTTGCAACAGCACTGGCTGAGTTTAATAGCGCACTTACAGAGCTTTCTCTACAAAATAGCGTTACAACTTTTACCATGTCTGATTTTGGTCGGACGTTGACTTCAAATGGAGATGGCACAGATCACGGCTGGGCCAGTAATCAGCTGATTATGGGCGGCGCTGTAAATGGCCAAGACTTACATGGCACCATGCTTTCACAGCAGGTCGGCAGTAATATAGATGTCGGCGGCGGCAGACTTATCCCTCAATTTTCCAATGAACAGTATTTTGCACCCATAGCGAAATGGTTTGGATTAAATGACTCAGAGATTAATGATATTTTTCCAAACTTAAGTAATTTTGATGCGTTTTCTATGAACTTATTTTAGATAAAAAAATAATAGATAAAATAATAAAGGAGGCCTTATTTTAGCCTCCTAAAACGCCAAATAAACAACAAATTAAGTGCTTAATTTAATTTGCGTAATCGCCAGTATAATACAATACTTCTACGCGGCCACTGGACAAGGGGTAATTCCATTCTCTACCACCAGTAAGCATCAAAACAAAGTCAAAAAGCGTAAAAGCAAAGTTTAACCACATGACTATTAAAGTAATATATTTATATATTATAAAAATATAAACTATATCTTTGCGGCCTGCTCAATGACGATAGCATGACGTTTTGCCAAACGCTCATGGTCTTTGTCATAACCTCCACCGATCACGGTGGCTACTGGCACGCCTTTTTGATTGCACGCATTAAGTACAATACGGTCGCGTTTCTCAAGCCCTTGCCAGCTAATATCTAATTTACCTAACGTATCCTCTTGCCAAACATCAACGCCTGCATCATATAGCACAAGATCAGGGTTTAGCTGCTCCAGTAAATCATAGATTGTTGCTTCTACAACTCGTAGGTATTCATGATCACTGACATTAGGGTCTAACCCAATGTCTAAATCACTCTGTTGCTTTCTAAAAGGAAAGTTCTTTTCACAATGTATTGAGCAGGTAAATACAAAAGGGTTGTGTGTGAGCATCGCGGCAGTGCCATCTCCTTGATGCACGTCGCAATCAAAAATAAGTACATTATGAACCCGTTTTTCTTTAATTAATCGCTCTGCAGTGTATGCCAAATCATTCACCATGCAGTACCCAGAACCAAAATCATAATGAGCATGGTGCGTGCCCCCCGCCAAATGACACGCCACGCCGTTTTCAAGTGCAAGCGATGCTGTAAGATAAGTGCCCAGCGGTGCTGTAAATGTTCTCGCCATCAGCTCTTTAGACCAAGGGATCCCTATTCGTCTCATTGCTTTTGGGCAAAGCTCATTATGGTATAAGTCTCGAACATATTGCTCACAATGTACTAGCTCCAAGTCCGAATAGTGCCCAACAGGGCCCTGATACAAGTTTTGACCAATGAGCCCTTGTTGCTCTAGATAACTTTTCAATCTTGCAAATTTACTCACCACAAAACGGTGTTTGGGATCAAAACTGAAAGAATAATTAGGGTGGTAAACTAAAGGTAAGTTCGGGTTATACATGGGGAAATTCTTATGTTACTAATTAAAATACACCGACAGACATGCAGCATGATACGATAAAAATGCTGTAAGCGTTATATTAAGTGCTCAGTAGATAACAAAAGGCAGCAATCGAAGTTAGCATTGCATACCCATACTGTGCCTATTAAATAGTATCGAATACTTAACAGCACTCAAAACTTATTCCAACATAACCCTAATGAGCTCCCAAACAATTAGTCTCAACGAATTTCATCTCCAACACTCATAAAATACGGCTAACTGCCTAGCTCATACAATACCATCACACACATACCCGCGATCACCAGCGCCGCTGCCTTGTTAAGCCAACGCACATACTTATCATTCAAAATATAATGAGACACTTGCTTACCAAATACTGCCCACAACAATAAAGAAACAAAACAAACCAAGGAGTAAATGAGTACAAACGCAAACAATTTGCTGGTTTGGCTAGGCTCAATGAACAAACTATTGCCCGCGATAGCAGCCAACCAAGCTTTTGGATTCAGCCACATCAACATCAAACCAGCCCACCATCCTGAGCGCATCGCTGTTGTTTGGCCTACACTCGGTTCAGATTTAAACAGTTGCAAAGCAAGATACATCATAAAACCACAGCCGATCACTGTAGAACTATATACTAACCACTTATGTTGCTGCACCACCAAACCAAGCCCCAGCCCTGTTGCTAAAAGCAACAGACTAAACCCAATTGTTGCACCTAAAATAAACGGTAATGTGGCTTGGATACCACGATTCATCCCACCTGAAAAAATAATCAAATTCACCGGACCCGGTGTAATAGACATAGAAAATGCATATAAACCCATTGCCAATATCATCAACATTGCTCACTCCATCGCTGTATAAAATTTGAGTGTATACCCCTGTTTTAAATTTGATTAGATGGTATAAATAAATATCACTGTTCTAAAAACTTACTCAATATGATTGACGAACTCAAAAGCATCGCCATTTTTTCAACAGTTGTGGAACAAGGATCTTTTCGCGGTGCGGCGCGCGCACTTAACTTGTCGCCCTCAGTGATCAGCTATCACATTACTTTGCTCGAAACAAAGCTCGATACCGCCTTGCTATACCGCTCGACCAGAAAGCTCTCGTTAACAGAGCAAGGGCAGCAGTTATTCAAAATGAGTACAAACATGTTAAAAACCGTTGAGCAAGGCCTATCTGATATCAGTGCCCAGCAAGATTTGTTATCTGGCAGGATCACCGTCAGTTTGCCGACTGTACTTATACGCTCCCACTATACCCGCGTATTAGCAGAGTTTTGTCAGCAACATCCGAGGTTAGAGGTCAACTTTCACTTTAGCGATGTATATGAGAACTTGATAGAGAAAGGGATCGATATTGCAATTCGCCTTGGCGACCTACCAAATAGCGAATTAAAAAGTAAAAAACTAGGAAATATAAAGCGAAAGCTCACCTGCTCACCTGCTTTTTTGAAAAATAACACGCTCCCAAAAACACCAAAAGATCTTGAAAACGTACCATGGATAAGGCTTGCCAGCTTACCCAATAAGCGCACTATCACACACCCAGAGCTTGGCAAACAGGACATTCATTTTGACTATCAAGTCACAGCCAATTCGGTTGAGGGCATGACACAATTATGTATGGAAGGGCTAGGTATTGCGACACCTGCGGACTTTCTTGTTGAGCAAGCCCTGAGAGATAATAAATTAATTGAGTTACTGCCCGATTGGCAAGTAACCCCTATACCGGCCTATGCTATTTGGCCTAATAACGTCACAAAAAAGAGCGCAACCATGGCCATGGTTGCGCATCTTGCTAAGGCTATAACTTAGAAGAATCCAAGCGGACTTTCGCTATAGCTGACTAGAAGGTTCTTAGTTTGCTGGTAATGATCCAGCGCTTTTTTATGTGTTTCACGGCCGATGCCCGAGCGCTTGTAGCCGCCAAAAGCGGCATGGGCCGGATACATGTGATAGCAATTAGTCCATACCCTGCCCGCTTCTATTTTTCTACCAAAGTGATAAGCACGGTTCATATTGCGGGTCCACACACCCGCTCCTAGGCCAAATTCACTGCTATTAGCCATTGCGAGTACTTCCGCTTCATCTTTGAAAGTGCACAAGGAGATCACTGGACCAAATATCTCTTCTTGAAATACTCGCATAGTATTGTGACCTTTTAACAACGTCGGCTGAATATAATAGCCTTCATGATATTCCGTACTGAGTTTTTCTGGTTCACCACCGAGTAGTACCTCTGCACCTTCTTGTTTACCAATTTCGATGTAGCTTAAAATTTTGTCAAATTGTGCTTGGGACGCCTGTGCGCCTACCATGGTGTCTGTATCCAAAGGATTGCCACGCTTTATCTGCTGTGTGCGCTCTATCACTTTTGCAATGAACTTATCGTAGATATCTTCTTGCACAAACAATCGAGACGGGCATGTACATACTTCACCTTGATTGAAGTAAGCCAATACTGCCCCTTCGACACATTTACTCAGAAATTCATCATCTTTTTCCATTACATCACTGAAGTAAATATTGGGAGACTTGCCGCCAAGCTCTACTGTTGATGGAATGATATTATCCGCCGCACATTTCAAAATATGTGACCCCACTGGCGTTGAGCCGGTAAATGCGATTTTGGCAATGCGGTCGCTGGTCGCCAGTGCTTCTCCGGCTTCTTTACCAAAGCCATTTACCACGTTAACAACACCCGCAGGGAGCAGATCTTCTATCAGTTCCATCAATAATAAAATCGAGACAGGTGTCTGCTCAGCGGGTTTTAATACTACGCAATTGCCCGCAGCAAGCGCCGGCGCAAGCTTCCAAGCAGCCATAAGCAATGGAAAATTCCATGGAATAATTTGTCCAACAACCCCTAACGGTTCGTGGAAATGATACGCCACAGTATGCTCGTCAATTTCACCAATGCTGCCTTCTTGCGCACGGATACACCCTGCAAAATAACGGAAGTGGTCCGCAGCCAATGGTACATCTGCCGCTAAAGTTTCACGCACAGCTTTACCGTTGTCCCACGTTTCGGCCACGGCGAGGTATTCAAGATTGGCTTCTATACGATCGGCGATTTTAAGCAAAATATTACTGCGCTCTGTCACTGACGTTGTGCCCCAAGACTCTTTAGCACTATGTGCCGCATCCAAAGCCAATTCAATGTCTTTTTGCCCAGATCTGGCGACCTGACAAAAAACAGCACCATTGACTGGGCTGATATTATCAAAATACAGCCCCTCTACAGGTTGGGTCCATTTTCCGCCAATATAGTTATCATAAACAGGTTTAAAATTAACGATTGCATCTGATGTATTTGGATTTGCATAAATCATAAATGCCTCTTCAACTTAGTTGTTATGTGACTGCGACACTCTCTCAATGAGGAGGCCACTTGTTGTTATTCTGTTGACATTAATTTAAAGGCGGATTAAAAACTTAACTCTGCGTATAAAATGTTTGCGCTTGAGTCCAAACAAGGAATAAAAATGCTAGAACAACTTCATAAAAAAAGGCAAAAAGTCAATTCACTGGTTGAGAATCGCGTTCATTTTGCAGGCGATGACGTCGAGCTCAGTATTTATGATACCTATGAAAATGCAGAACATATTCGATTGTTTTCTAACAATGTGCTGTTTTGCGGCATGCTCACAGGAAAAAAGGTCATGCATGTAGAAAGCTGTGACTATCATCATGCATTTTTACCCAATGAAAGCTTCGTATTGGCGCCGGAACAAGCAGTGCATATCGACTTTCCCACCGCTTGTATAAATCAGCCAACGACTTGCTTGGCCATTGATATTAGTAAAGACAAAATAGCCTCTGTCGCAGAGCAACTAAACCAACTTGAGAAGTGCTCTGACCCCCAGTTTAATTACATGCCAGAGCTTGTTCATAACGAGCACAACTCGCAGACACAGCAACTGCTTATGCGCTTAATGCATTTATTTTGCGAAAATACGCCACAAAGAGACTTTTATATCGACCTTGCGTTAAACGAGTTAGTTGCTCGTTTACTGCAACAGCAAAGCCGCGACCTCTTGTTTAAACAAGTCGCAAAGTATGAGTTAACAACGGGGATCCATGCGGCGGTTGAATATATGCAAAGAAATCTGGATGAACAGCTCGACGTCGATGAATTATGCAAAATAGCCTGCATGAGCCGAAGTAAATTTTTTGACCAGTTCAAAAAACGCATTGGTACGACCCCGCAAAATTGGTTAAATGGCCAACGAATGATGTCAGCACGCAAGCGCTTAGAGCGCGGTGAAAGCGTAACCAGCATTGCTTTCACCTTAGGGTTTAATCACCCAAGTCAATTAAGTCGAGGGTTTAAGAAAACCTTTAAGCAGACACCAAAACAATATCAAACTCAATTTCTTCAAACGAAAACAGATTAACTCTCATAGGGGTATTGCTTGTGATATTGGCCTTTGAGTGTCATGCCTAAGTATTCAAATGTTTTTTGCAGCATCTCAGTAAAAGGCTGCGGCGCAGCTTCGTGAATAGACGTGGATAATATTGAAAACTGTTTGCTTCTAAGCTCACGTAACTCAGGCTTGAGCTGTTCATCATCCATAAATTCTGTGATCCTATCAATAAATGCCTTCATTCTCGGTGTTACCGCATACCAATAGACGGGCGAGGCAAAAACCACATGGTCAAACTGTAAAATGCGCCTAAATACACTGCGAAAGTCATCATCTTTATTTTTGTGATCATAACTATAATCGTGGATCACATAGTCATCCAAAAATAGTGTTTGCGCATCAAACTCCGTAGCTAACTCTCCAACCGCATTGCCGGTATTGCCCATTTTTTCAGCGCTCGAATAAACAATGATTGTGTTCAAAATGATTCTCCTTTTGTGAATTTGTTGATAGGCTAAAACCTCAACCTAACCTTAGGTAAAGCGTTATTTTAAAAAAGGGGCAAAAATGACAATAACAGCAACCCGAGACGAGCCGCGCTTAAGTGTAGGGCAAGTAGCAAAACGCGCAGATGTGGCAGTCTCAGCGCTACATTTTTATGAGACCAAAGGCTTAATACGAAGCTGGCGCAACGCAGGTAACCAAAGAAGATATAAAAAAGATGTACTGCGGCGTATTGCGGTCATTAAAGCTGCGCAAAAAATGGGCATTTCACTGTTAGAGATCCAAGAAACCTTGTCTAAACTGCCAGAAAGCCGCACACCAACCAAGGAAGATTGGGCCAGTATGTCACGATTTTGGCAAGCCAAACTTGATGAAAAAATAGCTTATATGACACGCGTTCGCGACATGGTGGACGGATGCATAGGCTGTGGCTGCTTATCTATGAAGTCTTGTCCTATATACAACCCAGATGACATTGTGGCAAAAGAGTGTAACGGTGCAGTGATCTTAGATCAGCCAGAACGAGCGCGCGCTGCGAAAAATTGATATGATAAAGAAAATTAAAATAGGAACAAGCGAATGAAAAAAACAGCGCTCACAATGGCTGTTGCAGCGGCTCTGGCTCTAGTTGGCTGCACAACAACAAGTACTCCTTCACAGTCTACAACACCTGTTGTTGTACAAGCATCACAAAATCAAGCATTTACTGATTTTTCAGCACAGCTTATCGAAGACATGTGGCGCCAGTACCCAGAGCATTCTTTATATGTCGGGTATGGCAAGTATGATCATATTATGACCATCCCTAATGCAGAATCACGCGCAAGCAGTGTTGCTTTCTCAAAAGCGAAATTAAGTGAACTGCGTGGTTTTGATCTAAATAGTTTGAGTGACAATCAAAAATCAGACTATTACTTAATTGAAAACAGCCTTAAGAGAAGAATTTGGGAAGTTGAAAAGTTTCAAGATTGGCAATGGAACCCGTCTAATTACAATATCTCCTATGGTTTCGCAACCATTTTAAATAGTCGCTTTAAATCAGACGCAGAAAAATACAAAACAGTATTAGAGCGCTTGAAGTATGTTCCAGATTTTTATCAAGCGGCAAAAAACAACATAGATACGCCTACGCTTGAGTACACTCAACTCGCTATCGCGCAAAACCAAGGCGCATTTGCAGTATTAAAAGATGACCTATTAGATAAAGTCGATGCGTCGAGCGCACTTACTGCTGATGAAAAAGCGCTGTTTAAGACCCGTTTTGTCAACGCCAAAACTGCGATTAATGGTTACATCGACTTTCTGACTCAATTAGAAAAAGAGTTAACTGCCAATGGTAATGCACGCAGCTTCAGAATTGGTGAAGAGCTGTACGAGGAGAAGTTTGCCTTTGACATTCAATCTGGTTACACAGCTAAAACCATGTACGAGAAAGCGCTTGCTGACAAAGCACGCGTCACACAAGAGATGGTAAAGCTAACCGACCAATTGTGGCCAAAATACTTCCCAAATAAAGCACGACCTTCAGATGACGCGCAAGCCATTGCTGAGCTTATTAAGCATTTATCAGTAAAGCATGTGCCAAAAGAGCAGTTTGTTGATGAGATTAAGCGTCAGATCCCGCTGCTTGAAAAGTTTGTTATGGAAAAAGACTTAATCTCACTTGACCCTGAAAAGCCGTTAGTTGTGCGTGAAACACCTGAGTTTATGCGTGGTTTCGCGATGGCATCTATTTCAGCACCAGGTCCATACGACGCAAAAGAAAACACCTATTACAATGTGGAGCCGCTTGAGCTGAGAACAGAAGAACAAGCTAGCTCTATTTTACGCGAGTATAACCACTGGATCTTGCAAATCCTCAACATCCACGAAGCAGTACCAGGCCACTATACTCAGCTTGTTTATGCCAATAAGTCACCATCACTAATTAAAACAATTTTAAGAAATGGTGCCATGATTGAAGGCTGGGCTGTGTATACAGAACGCATGATGCTTGAAGAAGGCTATGGTAATCATGAGCCTGAAATGTGGTTGATGTACTACAAGTGGAACTTACGCGTTATTTGTAACACCATTTTAGACTATGCGATTCAGGTTAAAGGGATCAGCCGTGATGAAGGTCTTGACCTACTGATGAATGGTGCTTTCCAAGAACGTGCTGAAGCGGAAGGTAAGTGGCGCAGAGCGACTCTAAGTCAAGTTCAATTAACGAGCTACTACAGTGGCTACCGTGAAATTTACGATTTACGTGAAAAGCAAAAAGAAAAGCTTGGTAAAGACTTTGACTTAAAAGCGTTCCATGAAGAGTTTTTAAGCTATGGTAGCGCACCGGTTAAGTACATTAGCCAACTAATGCAGTAACCGTCACGCATAAAAAAGCCCCAATTCGGGGCTTTAGTTAAGTGAATAAGTCTTAACTTGATCTGCCAGATTAGAATAATAAAATTCAATCAAATCTTACCGTCTCATATGTGCCAAAATCGGACAGTAGTGCATTTGCAATACTCGCACCAGCAAAAGCTTTCTTTATTTAAGAATTTTCATTGCTTCAATGAGTGCACTATCTTTTTCAGCCTTTAAATCGGCTGCGTTTAAATATTCAAAGCTCTTCTCTACTGGGTAACCTCGATATTCATAACTTTCGCCTTTATGGTCAAAATAACGTTCATTGGATAACGTAAATGACCAGCCATTTGGCAGCTGCTTAGGAAGTGAATCACTAAAACCGCCATTAGATGGCTCTCCAATGATACTAACTTGTTCTCTGGCAGCAAGACCCAGTAAGAATGATTCAGCAGCACTCATGGTTATGCCACTAGTAAGCACGACAATAGGCCCTAGGTAACGGTCAAATGTAGCGGGATGAACAATAATATTTTCGGGTTTGCTAAAACCATTTTCTGTTCGGTACGATTTACTGCCAACCAGCAATGGTTTATCAATAAAATAGGATAACAATCGTTGTGAAACAATGTCATATCCTCCACTATTCCAGCGTAAATCAATTACTAGCCCTTTAGACTTCGTGAGCATAGGCATAATATGCTGTATCGCTTTGTCTACTTCTTTTATATCCGCTTGAATAGTCTCTTCAGCGGTATAGTCACTCATATCATCAATACTTAAGTAGTTGATTTCATGGGGAAGTGAAGCCCATAATAAGCTGCGGTTTAATTTCTGTGGCGGGTGTTTTTTGTCAAAATAGCTTGAAATGATACTGTTGCGTTTTTTACTAAGAGCTTGAAAAAAATCACGAAAGGATGAAAACTCAGTCTGTTGTGAAAACCCTTCTTCAATCATCCTACTTCTGAACTTTTCCCATTTAATGTTGTTCATAGCAAAGAAGCTGTCATCATCTGATTCTACATATGCATGAGCGTCACCTAATTCATCTATAAGTTCTGTAATGACCTCAGCCAATGCCGATTCGCTCATACTATCTGACACTCTATCTCGCCAAGTTTTATAGTTGGTATGCCAGTTCCAATTAAGCTCTTCGTTAAAAGCAAAGTGTTCTGCAAAGGTAAACCACAAAATATCAAACACTTCTGGGGCTGAGAACTTTATATTTTGAGTATCTGTATTAAGCAGTAGGCTTTGCTTACATAATGTAGGTAAACGGCTCAACTTTTTTAGTTTTACAGTGTGTACTGTAAACCAATCTAATTCAGCAGCGTCACCCTCTACAGTCAAGTTACGACTAGGATATTCACCAGTT
The DNA here is from genome assembly GCF_001625695.1 of Pseudoalteromonas luteoviolacea H33-S. Lineage (GTDB taxonomy): Bacteria > Pseudomonadota > Gammaproteobacteria > Enterobacterales > Alteromonadaceae > Pseudoalteromonas > Pseudoalteromonas luteoviolacea_B. The sequence continues at coordinate 51,385 of NZ_AUXY01000096.1, read as the reverse complement.
TCGACTTTATTTAGTATGCAATGGTGTTTTGTAATATCGTAAAAACGTATATCTTCGCCGATGACTTCTAATATGTATCCATAACCATGAGTTTGCCAGACTGAATAATTGGGTGCTGCACTCTTGGCTTTACTCGTTAAAATCTCAACATCTGAATAGAAAGCAGAAACATTTGCAGATAATAAAAATAAACCTATCAGCAAGAAAATTGAAGTTATTGTTTTGTCCATAAAGCTATGGTATTTCCCTAAATAGTATTTTTTCTTTGGAAATCAAACAATAAATTAAAATATCATAAATACAAAGCCCCATTTGGGAGTTATTACATGTGAGGCTTTTATTTGGAAAATTTGGATGTTTAGAACAAGCAATTGAATGATAATGCCAAGGCCTGTTTTTCTCTCATAGCTGTCTGTCAGATATAAGCGACTACAGTTAAAGCATAAAAATAAAGCCACTTAAGTGGCTTTATTCATTCTTATTCTGCTTCTAATCCTTCAAGATTAAAACCAATCTGAGTATTGACCACACCATTTAAGCGCGCTACTTGCGCTTTAAAAGTATGCAGAGCGACGTTTGCATCCGCTTGGAAAATAGCGCGATTGCCACGAACATAAATCAGGTTTAGCTGATTTGCTTGTGCAAACTCTTGCGCATCGATTAAAGATTCAAGCTCAACAACCAGCTCACCTGTTAATACGATCGTCTCATCAGTTTTGATATCGACAAGTGCTGCACCTGTCACCAATTCTTTATCACTCTTTGCAGCAACAAGTACGTAGTCTTTGCCGTTGACGTTTACAGTCACACCAGAATCGCTGGTGACTGGCGTCGCTTCATGAACTGTTTGGGCGCTCGCTTGTACTGCGTATAAACTGCCAACCATAGCGAGTAAAGGGATTAATTTAGATTTCATTTTACGACTCCTTATTTACGTCCAAAAAAGCGAATATCCCAAGATTTAAGAACACCGTTTTCTGTATTGTTACGGTGCACCATATTCACGTTCGGCTCACCAGACGTACGCGGATCAAAAATGTATGCTTCATCTTCAGAAGCGGTATCAATAACACGTAAAGTCCATTCACCCTTCGCTTGCTCTCCATAGAAATGGTGAGTTAGCATTTGAGTATTTTGCATGCCACTGTTACCCAAAATAGTACCTGTTCTTGGTGTCATGACAACACTGCGAGTACCAGAAGGAGAAATCAGTTCAATCGCTAAGTCACGTGTACTTGTGTGGTCAATATTCACTCGAATTTGAACCGCATCCACAGTTAACTCTTGGTCGTTATTAAATGTGCTTTGTGCACCACTTAAGTGACCATCCGGAATTTCTGCATCAGCTGTTACTAACACTCGATCAGTCTTAACAAACTCACCTAAGTTTTTGTCGTAGAAACGCGCTAGATTAACAGCAGCGTCGACATCAACAGCGCCAAATCCAAAGAAATTATGGAACTGATAACCCGCCGCATTTGTTTGCCACTTATCAATTGCTTGGTAGCTCACCTGCTTGCCTTCCGAGTCTTTGAATGACAATGCTACACCTGGGTGATCCGCATCGATACGACGTGAAGTTGTCGCAAGGATATTTCTTACATCCAACCATGAAAGCGCAGGGTTTGCAGACATGATCACAGCAATTGCACCAGCAACGTTTGGCGCTGCCGCCGAAGTACCATTCGATCTTGCACTGTAATCACAGTTTGGATCAAGCGGATGACCGCCGTGTAAGTCATTGCGAAGCCAAAGCGGGTTATAACCTGCCTCACAACCAGATACATCTGTTGTAATGATCGCTGGTGAAGACGTACCATACTGGCCACCGGGCGCAGAAACAAACACACTAGAACCGACTGTCGAATATGATGAAAGCTCACCATCAGCATTGTATGCTGAAGCAACTAAGTTCCAGAAATTTGTATCTGCACGCTCAAGGTTTACGTTTTGAAGTGGTAAACCATGGTTGGCGTTATCAAACCGTAAATAACCACGTCCAAGCTCACTATCTGTAAACGTTTGTCTTTCGTAGCCATTACCCGCTGATTTAACAAAAATTGCACCGCGGCCACCATGTGTTGTGCGCGTTACTTCTTCTTGTGCTTCATCAAACGTTTGTAACCAAGGAGACTCTTCATAATCGTAGCTTCTTGGCGCAGACAATGTACGACCATAGCTTTGGTTAAATACACGAGGGTAGTCAAAAGACTGCTTCGCAAAACCATCAGAGTACATACCATGAGACTGAAGCCAATTTGCTATTGTTTGGTTGCCCGAAACAATATAGTTGAAACCAACTAGACCCGCTCTTGGTGCAACACCACGACCACCAATACCATTAAAAGCACTTGATGCGACGATACCGGCTACAGCAGTACCGTGTCTATCAGTAGGGCTACCAGGTGCTAAGTCAGGGCTATTAGTTGTAAAGTTCCAAGAACCTGGACGCGCATTGTCAATTAAATCCGGGTGCTTAATTTCTACACCACCATCAATAACGGCAACGGTTACACCTGTGCCCATGATACCCATCGCGTGTGACAAAGAAACATTCATATCTTCGCCAGCTTTACCACCTCTATCAGAGAAAGCAGCTTGGCCTGTATTTTTAAGGTGCCATTGCTGATCAACTAGCGGGTCGCCAGGCATCAGCGGATATTCGATATTTGCCATTGCGTTGGCAGACAATGATGCTGCAACAACCAATGCGAGTTTTGTTATTTTTATATTCATAAATCGCTACTTACTTTTTGTTTTAATTTGTACCCAAAAAATTCGTACTCAATATAAACACAAAAAACAATTAAAGATAACACCTAAAACACAAAAAAATTACCAAGATGACATTTTTATGAATTTCAAAAACATAAAAATACCGCATACTATTCAGTTCAATGCATTTATATTTCGTGTTAAAACCCAACAAGAATGTTAACTAAATTTACAAAACAACTCTTCATTAAAATCTTCTAAATATCTGAATTTAAATCACGTCTTTACTAGCAGTATGTCAACAAGGAACGCCCATGAAACACCTATCAAACCTAATAGGCTGTCTTGCTATTTCTGCTTCAGCCATTGCTAATGCATCAATATTTCCAGATCCGCAAGCCTTGCTCGCGCATTATTTACAAGGAAAGCCGACCAATGGCAACCCTTCCTTGGAAGCGTCTATGGGGTACTTCAAACACCATGACACAGCGCTCAGAGAAATGCTTAGCAGTGGCTCAGCAGACATCACAAGCATTGTCACCGGTGCAAGCTATTGCTTTGCAGCGGTTGCAAGTAAACCGCCGGTAAGCCTATTACCAAAATTGTACAGCCAAGATGGCCAATGTAAGGAAGTAAATACCGCCTTGGCACACAGAAGCTGGTATTACACGGATGCACAATGCACTACGGCCATAGAATATAAAAATGAGTCAGACACCGAGTTTTGCTTAAGAGAATTTGACTACAAGGCACAGCGCTACGGTAACAGTGAAGATTTAAACTTTGTCCAAGATGCGTGGATGCCTGGCTACACAGCGACCTTACCTATCACTACAAAGCCACAAGACTTTGCTGAGATCCCGCTTGTGCAACGTACCACATATAAAACCACTTTTAACGAGCGCGGTACGTGTCATTTAGAAATGCGTGTTTACAAAAATGCCAATAATCATAATGCCACACCCATTATGATGATCCACGGTGGTGGCTGGTTAGAAAGGCTTGGCACAGCGCGCACGGCAGAAGCACAATTAGCACAGTTCACAGATGCAGGATTTGTGGTCTATATGCCATATTATCGCTTAGTTGAAGACCGAGAAGCCGGTCCGGCCTGTAACCAAGTTAATATTGAGGACAGTAAACAAGATATTCGCGACGCATTTTTGTGGGTGCAAGCAAATAATGTAAACTACACCACCAGCAATAAATCAGTGCGAATTACGGGACAATCTGCAGGTGGCCATATGGCCGTTTGGTTATCTCAGCAATTCCCTCATAAAGTCGATAAAATCGCTCCCATGTTCCCTGTTGCCGATTTTGCTCATCAATTAAAAGAAGTACAAGACGGTACTTATGTACATGGTTACATTGAACGCATGATCGCCATTTTATCAGGCAAAGCCCACTGGCAAGATTTGACGGGTAATGAGCCAGTGGTGGTAAACAATAGCTTGCTACAAGCCATTGAACAGGGGCCGACTCAAGCACCAGAGATGTTTATCAGCCACGGTATGGCTGACACCATAGTATCGCCAAGTCAGTCATTGAGACTATGTAATGCACTAGCAGGGAATATAGCGTCAGGCCCAGCGCAAGTAAATACGCTGGTGTTTAATAAGCAATATGCGCAAGTTCAATGCCGCGACGGCAGCGAGCTGCACTTACTAGAAAAAGCCGAGCATCATTTTGATGGGTGTGGTTTGGGGCTATGTGATGTCGGTGGACCAGATGGTTTAGTGGCAACGCAAGCCTTGATGACCAATATGATTGAGTGGTTAAAGTAACCCAAGCCATTAAAGTACTCTCGCTGAGCCACAACAGTTAATTTGTGGCAAACTATGATACCAACCAAAGCAAGGCACAGCCTTGCTTTTTTAGTTTTCAAGCTAGGTATTTATCCTGTGAAAGTCATACTTGCAAACCAAGCGAGCCATCCGCCAAACAAACTAAGACTTGAAAGCGCAAATGCCATTGTTCGCCTCTTTATATTGGTTGAACGAATATGCTCATAGCAGTGCCAATAACGCGCAGCAACAAATATAAATGCAAGAAGATACCAGCCTGTGCCTGCCACAGATTCAATATGTAACAGCGCTAATAGACAGATGAACAAAACAGGCTGCTGGTACTGGTTATCATAGCTATTGCCATATAGCCGAGTACGTTCAGCCATCTGATCTTTAAGCACAAAATTGACCGCTTGCAATGATAATTCACCGCGCCGAACTGCCTTTATGCGTAAGCAGGCCGTTGCAAGCCATAACCATAAAAATAACAGTACCAAAGCGATAATGGGGAACTGGATCCACATACAAATTTCCTTACTCAATGAATGTGCAACCACTTTACAGTAGCGCTACTACCCTCTAAAGTGTCACTAATGACAAGATACAGGGTGAAAGCGACATGAAAGTTGCAATGTTATGTCAACAAGGTGTAATGGCAAGCGCGTTAACAGGGATCATTGATGTTTTAAATGTTGCTAATCAGGTAATGCAGACCCAATTTTATCAATGGCAAATTGTCTCTTTAAATGACCAAAGCGTTGTCAGCAGCCAAGGCTTACCGTTTAAGGTTGACTGTCAACTCAAGGACTTACAATACTTTGATGTGTTAATCATCATTGGTAGTCAATACCAAGGCGACAAACGCCTTTGGCAGGAGTGCCAAAAGCTAAATAGTTATGCCCCGCTGCTAAGTGAAAAATTAAAGCCCCTTACCTCGCCCACACTGATTGCTGGTTGCTGTGGCGTTGCCTATGCCGCAGCGCTAGGTCTATTAGACAAACAGCGGATCACCGCAAGCTGGTGGCTAGAAGCTTTTTTCAACCGTCACTTCCCACATTTAGAACTAGACACCTCGCCCATTTATCTTTGCGACCAAAAGCTATATACCGCTGGCGCTGCTCATAGCTACATGTACGTTATGCTGGCGCTTATAAAACAACAAGTCGGCGCAGATACGGCTAAAAAAGTCATGAGTTGGCTTGCTATACCTGAGCCACAACTTCGCCAAACTGCTTTTATGATGAGTAGCGCCCTAGATGCGCATCAAGACAGTGCTGTGCAAGTAGTACAATGTCATGTAAAAAAACAGCTCAGTGCGCAATTCACCCTCAAGGCACTCGCTGAGTTAGCATGTATGTCTGAGCGCACGCTCATTCGACGCTTTAAGTCCTCGGTCGGCATGACACCATTTGACTATATTCGCTTACTTAGGTTGGAGAAAACCAAAGAGCTACTTGTCTATTCAAATAAACACTTTGGGGATATTGCCCAGAGCGTGGGCTACCAAGACCCGCAAGCACTGGCAAAACAGTTTAAACGGCATTTTGGCAAATCCGTCGCTGCTTTTCGTGAACAAATTGCGCATATCTAGAAAAAATATATGTTTTTTATCAAGCAACTGGCCATAGTCTTATTTTACAACTAGATTTTAATTAACATTAAATTCACAAAAGAATAAGCCGTGGCTAAAACTGACCGTCTCTACTCTCTTGATATTCTGAGAGGCTTTATTATTGTGCTCATGGCGCTGGATCATACTCGGCGCTACTGGGCAGAAACCCCCTTTTCACCTACTGATCTTGATCAGACGACACTGGCATGGTTTTTAACCCGCTGGGTAACCCACTTTTGCGCCCCTTTGTTTATATTTTTAACTGGCATAGGCGCTTACTTATATGCAGACAAAGTGCGTTCAACTGCAAAAGTACGTAACTATCTGCTCAGCCGAGGGCTTTGGTTGATTTTTTTAGAGCTCACCGTGATCAACTTTAGTTGGCAGTTTGGGTATGACGTGGTGTTTTTACAAGTGATCTGGGCCATTGGCTGGTCAATGATTATTTTGGCTGCACTGATTTACTTGCCTCTGACATGGATCTGCACTGTGTCGGTTGTAGTGATCGGTGTACATAATACCTTGCCAGATCAAGCCATCTTAAACTGGTTTGGGCAAGACTTCGCGTGGCTATGGCATATTTTACATAGCCCGACGACATTGACCTTTTCGACGCAAGTTGACGTACTTGCCCTTTACCCCTTGATCCCTTGGTTTGCCGTCATGTCTTTAGGGTACTGCTGCGGATATTTGTTTCAGCTCAGTTCGCAATATAGATATAAGGTCTTTGCACTGTTTGGCACTTTCGCTGTAGTACTATTTGTGTTGCTCAAATTGGGCAATATTTATGGGGAGCCGAATTTATTTACACCTGAAGCGTCTTTCGCAGAGTCTGTCATGTCTTTACTGAATAACAGCAAATATCCACCGTCGCTCGTTTATCTGTTAATGACTTTAGGTCCGGGTTTACTGATTTTGGCCTGTTTAGAGTATTTACAAGATCGCGGCTTTAAACTGACCTTATTAGATGGGTTTAAGATTTTAGGCGGCGTTCCGCTATTTTATTACCTGCTACACATTCCTGCGATAAACCTCAGCGCGCAAGCTTATAGCTGGCTAGCATATGGGCAAACAATACACTTTTTCAGCACACCAGAGGAGTGGCCAAGTCGCTATGAACCCAGTTTAATACTTGCTTATATTGCGTGGCTTGGGATCACCTTGGCTTTATACGTGCCTTGCAAACATTACTTGGCCATTAAGCGAACCCATCACAGTCCGCTACTCAAATACTTATAACCTAGTTCAGTGCCGACTTATTGGGTGCCTGCGCACATGTCGGCACCCACTTGATGGCAAAGCACGTTATAACCCCGCAGGTAAACCAAATCATGGTAGCGACAAAAGAATACACCGTTACCATATCAACATAAACTAGGCTAAAGCCAATGCCAACTATCCCCCGTAAGGTGCATAACACGCCAATGGCCCACAGTGCTATATAAGTCAGTGGTAAGCGCTTAATGAGCCCTGCGCCTGCAAGTGCATATGCACCACATAAAGCAAACAAAAACGAGATGCCTACCGTGGCAATTGGCGCAAACAAGGTACCATTTTTAGCAGACTCCACCACCTCTTTTGGCGCTAATTGCGCTCGATAGCAGGCCTCCCCAAGCCAGATACATGACATATGCGCAACCACGGTCACAGCCGCCATCAGCGCAACAAAAACTAAACCCCATATCGCAAACTTCTGCTTTTTATCCATTCACTACTCCCTAATAAAGCACGATTAAATAAGACGTTAGGCTAAACCCAAATATGGCCTTGTAAGTACAGTACAGCTTCACCGGTGATGGTGACTCGCTCAGTGCTAAAATCAACCTCACACACTAAATGTCCCCCCCTTTTTGAGGCTTGATAGGCCTTGAGTACTTGCTTATCAAAACGCTTTGACCAAAACGGCGCAAGACCGGTATGAATTGAGCCGGTAACCGGATCTTCCTCGCCCCCATTCGCGGGCCAAAAATACCGAGAAACAAAATCATGTTCAGAACCCGGCGCACTCACTACCACATCCAAAGGCGCCAGCTGCTTTAATTGTGCCGCGTCATAAGCCACTTGATGCACATCGACTTCATTGTCATAAATTGCAAAATACGCTTGGCGATTTTTAAGTACTTGGCTTGGTGAGATTGATAAGCCCGTTAGCAGCGCACTTGGCACGTTTGATATAGGCTCAGGCATTTGCATCGGGAAGTTCATAACTAACTCCGACTCAGCCGTTTGCGTTACAGTTAAGCTACCTACCGTTTGCGTGGTAAATTCGACACGCTCAGAGACGCCAAGGTGATTAAACAAAACAAATGCGCTGGCAAGGGTAGCATGGCCACAAAACGCAATTTCAGTTAACGGAGAGAACCAACGGATCTGATAGCTGTATGGCGTATTTTTAACTAAGAAGGCGGTTTCTGAGAGGTTATTTTCAGCAGCAATACGCTGCATGAGTTCATCACTAATCCAAGCTTCTAATGGCACAACCGCGGCAGAATTACCTTTAAATTGCGTATTTGTGAATGCATCAACCACAAAGATGGGTAACTGGGTCATGATGGCTATCTCCTTGATAATACATAGTCCATGACTGTACCTGAATCCGCCGTATAAAAATACACCTGCGGATAAAACTTCCGCCCCAAAACCAGAAGTTAACAAATGTTATAAAATATTTACAGCCGTCCCCAACAGGTGATAGCATAATACTAAATCATTAGCTAACAAGGATTGTTATGTATGCGCAAAGTCGCGTTGATACGCAATCAGAAATCGAAGATCTGATCACAAAACTAGAAGCCTTTGACAAGCCTAAAGGCGAACAGGTGACTGAGCTCTATTCAGCCACCAAACTACCCGGAGATATTCGCCAAGCGCTTAAGCCCCATGCTAGCAGTTGGGTTGTGATCAAAACCCCAGAAACATGGCGTGAACTTAGAAGCACGCATGATACTCAACTGGTTTTAAAAGAAAAAAAAGGCCATGTGTTAATTGCCCATGCCAAGCACGCCACCACCAAAGATGAACTCATTGTACTAAAAAAAGCCACCGCTATGCCCAGAGCACAAGCACTGCAAGGCAGCGCTGGGGCACTCAGTTATCATGACACGTCGGCTACACCAGATACACAGGCCCATGTGCCCGTCGATTACACCCAGTCACCTGATTTAAACGATCAACGCCTTATCGTGACGATTGAAGGAAAAATCCCCATCAGTATTGTGATGCGCGGGGGCCCAACCGTTTTGTCTCGAAGCAATAATGGCCTTGCACAAGATCAACTGCTGTTTCCGCGCTTAGAAGATGACACCCATTATAGTCTCAGCGCCAAAATACTCGGCGTCCCTGAGCAAATATTGATCCCCAATATGGCATTCAAGGACTTTAAAAGCCTAGATAAATTAAAAGCCCTCAATATAGGTAAACGCGGTGGTGTGCAGCTACTTGATCACCAAGTCACCAGCGAAGGCCATGTCAAACTTCGCCTTCTAAGTGAACCACCCAGCTTTGGGCTCTTTTTTGATGGCACCGGCAACAACCGCACCAATGACAATAAAGTGATTGGTGATGATAAAGAGCCAACCAATGTCACCAAGTTATATGAGTTGTATCCAAGAAATGAGGCATTTATTAGAAGGTTATACATTGAAGGCATTGGTACCCGAGACAATAAAAGTGATATCACCATGGACTTAGCCTTGGCGTTTAGTTTTGATGACAAAGTAAAGCGTGGCTTAAATGAATTACAAGACTACTGTATTTCAGAGCTTTCAAAACTAATTCAACTTATACATATTGACGTATTTGGCTTTAGCCGCGGAGCCACCGCAGCGCGCTGCTTTGTCAATCAAGTTCATGAGATCACTCGCGATAACCCAAATTATTGGGGCGGTATTACCCCCATGATACGGTTTTTAGGGCCTTTTGATACCGTGTCTTCCATAGGAGGGGATGGAGACGACCACCACAACGAGTATTATGCCAAGCAAAAGCTGGACTATCCGGTCAATTTAGATATTAACGAGCACTCTGCCGGCTTTGTCTACCACCCCGTTGCCTATGATGAGCGCCGCGACAGCTTTCCTCTACACAGCTTAAAAACACCAGATGGCAATACCGCCAGTAATATAAAAGAAATTACGCTACCCGGTGCCCATGCGGATGTTGGCGGAGGCTACAGCCACCATAGCACCACCATAAAATACCCACGACAATATATAGAAGGGCACCCATCACACCCACATCATGATACCCGCCTCGCCGCAAAAAAAGCGGAGCTCGAGCAAAAATATCATTGGCCAGGCATAGACATTACTTTTGTAAAAATGGGCACGGGATTAAACAAAAATAAACATCTTAAAAAAAGGCCTGAGAATATCGTGGTCACCACCTATAAGCCTCGTTGGTACCGTCAAGTTAATAACCAACTGCCCCACTACGCACTGCATACCATGTATGCAGAGGCTGTTAAATATGGCGTGCCCTTTAATGACATAAGCAGACTCGCAAAGATATACCAACCTGACGGGAAGCGTACCTACCAATATGAATTATCCGATGAGTTAAAGTCGACGGTCGAGGCTGCTATGCGTGGCGGAGTCAACAGCCAAAATTGGCAGTGGCTATATCAATATTATATTCACCACAGCCATAAGTATGCCGGCTTTGTCGACACCATAGCTTACTCGGTGGAAGATGATGCGGAATTTGTCGCCGACAATGGTATTCGGGAAATCTTTTATAACACCCCAAGCAACAGCGTATCCAGTCAGGGGCGTTGGCAGGTCTATAACATAGGAGTTAATCCACAGTGGCGAAAAGAATAGTTATCTCAATTGGTATCTTGTTATTAATCATGGGCTGCAGTTCACGTTATCAAGTCAAAGAAATGAGTGTTGGAATCGCCGCAGAAGATAAATCTGACTTAATGGTCGGCACGGTATTATTTGATGACGCTTGGTCTGTACCTGCTGGTTCTATAGGGTGTTGCTGGAAAAATGCAGGTGCCCTGTCATTTGTAGATGGAGTCAACTTTCCAAGCAAAGTCGTTGTCGCATGGTATGACATGGAAACCGACCTATTCAGGGTAGGCGAGGCAACAATAGATAACAAAGCTGGCTACGAGTTTATAAAAGAGATGAAGCCTTTTATAGACCGCAGAACTGGTCAGTATAAAGACAGAAAATTACCCTACCTCATCGTGGGCATGAAGCGAGACGGCTTGATAAAAGTGTGGATATCGAATGCGCCGGGCAATTACCTCGGCCGGCAAATTTTAGAAATAGGCTCAGGTATGGCACAAATTAAGGAACTTCCACCTGAAGACGAACGTTAAAGATAAAAGTAAATTCCAAGGAAGGGGCATAGAGTGGCTGAAAGAATAATTATCTCAATTGGTACCTTGTTATTAATCATGGGCTGCAGTTCAAGATATCAAGTAGAAGAAATGAGCGTAGGAGTTGCCGCTGAAAAGGGGCCAATTCTTATGGTAGGGGAAGTCACATTTGATGAGACATGGAGTGTGCCAGCCGGTGCAATAGGGTGTTGCTGGAAAGACTCTGGAGCATTGTCTTTTGTATATGATATCCCCTTTCCGAATACCGTCGTTATTGCTTGGTACGACTTGAGTACTGAACTCTTTTGGGTAGGCGAAGCACAAATAGATAACAAAGCTGGTTATGAGTTTATACAAAAAATGAAGCCTTTTAATAATCGAAGAACTGGTCAGTATAAAGATAGAAAATTACCCTACCTCATCGTGGGCATGAAAAGAAACGGTTTAATTAAAGTATGGATTTCAAATGCACCAGCAGATGTTATCGGGAGGCAGATTCTAGAAGTAGGCTCAGGTATGGCACAAATTAAGGAACTTCCCCCTGAAAACGAACGTTAGAGATAAAAAGTAAACTCCAAGGAAGGGGCATAGAGTGGCTGAAAGAATAGTTATCTCAATTGGTATCTTGTTATTAATCATGGGCTGTAGTTCAAGTTATCAAGTAAAAGAAATGAGTGTTGGAATTGGTGCTGAACGTAGCGCTGACTTAATGGTTGGTACGGTATTATTTGATGACGAATGGACTGTACCTGCGGGGTCTATTGGCTGCTGCTGGGGAGATGGCGGAGCCAGATCTTTTGTTTATGATGTACCATTTCCAAGCAAAGTCGTTGTTGCATGGTATGACATGGATACAGACCTCTTTCGGGTAGGCGAAGCAAAAATTGATAACAAAACAGGATATGAGTTTATAAAAAAAATGAAACCTGTAATTGTTCGTTCAACAGGAGAGTATTCTGATTATGAGCTGCCATATTTAATTGTGGGTATGAAAAGAAATGGATTAATCAAAGTGTGGATATCAAATTCCCCTGCCGATGCTATAGGTAGAGAAAGTCTCGAAATAGGCTCAGGTATGGCACAAATTAAGGAACTTCCACCTGAAGACGAACGTTAACGATAAACACCAAGGAAGGAGCCCATATTGGCGGCAAGAATAATTATCTCAATTGGTACCTTGTTTTTAATCATGGGTTGTAGTTCAAGTTATCAAGTCAAAGAAATGGGTGTAGGTATTGGAGCAGAAAAAGGCCCAACACTCATGATTGGAGAAATAACACTGGATGAATCTTGGAGTGTACCAGCCGGTGCAATAGGTTGCTGCTGGGGAGATGGCGGAGCTAGATCTTTTGTTTATGATGTGCCTTTTCCACAGCAGTTAGTCATAGCCTGGTATGATTTGAGTACTGAACTCTTTTGGGTAGGTGAGGCAAAAATAGATAACAAAGCGGGCTATGAGTTTATAAAAAAAATGAAGCCTGTAATTGTTCGTTCAACAGGAGAGTATTCTAATTATGAGCTGCCATACCTCATCATTGGTATAAAACGCGATGGCTTAATCAAAGTCTGGATATCAAATTCCCCTGCCGATGCTATAGGTAGAGAAAGTCTCGAAATAGGCTCCGGTATGGCACAAATTAAGGAACTTCCACCTGAAGACGAACGTTAAAGATAAAAGTAAACTCCAAGGAAGGGGCATAGAGTGGCGAAAAGGCTTTTTGTGTTATCTATTTTAATAGTCATTAATACCGCTTGTTCAATAACAAGAGATATTGATGAATTAGCTGTCGTTGTCAGTGCGCAAAATGGCTCTGACTTTATGGTAGGAGCTGTTCAGTTTGATGATAGTTGGTCAGCACCCGCAGGGTCAGTTGGTTGCTGTTGGACAAATGGTGGAAAAATGTCATTTACTTATGATATCCCATTTCCCAAAAAAGTCGTTGTCGCTTGGTATGACATGGATACCGACCTATTCAGGGTAGGCGAGGCAACAATAGATAACAAAGCTGGCTACGAGTTTATAAAAGAGATGAAGCCTTTTATAGACCGCAGAACTGGTCAGTATAAAGACAGAAAATTACCCTACCTCATCGTGGGCATGAAGCGAAACGGCTTGATAAAAGTGTGGATATCGAATGCGCCGGGCAATTACCTCGGCCGACAAATTCTAGAAATAGGCTCAGGTATGGCACAAATTAAGGAACTTCCACCTGAAGACGAACGTTAACGATAAACGCCAAGGAAGGAGCCTACATTGGCTACAAGAATAATTATCTTAATTAGTGCTTTGAGTTTACTCATAGGCTGCAGTTCAAGTTATCAAGTCAAAGAAATGAGTGTTGGAATCGCCGCAGAAGATAAATCTGACTTAATGGTCGGCACCGTACTATTTGATGACGCTTGGTCTGTACCTGCAGGCTCCGTAGGATGTTGCTGGAAAGATGCAGGTGTCCTGTCATTTGTAGATGGAGTCAACTTCCCAAGTAAAGTTGTTGTTGCATGGTATGACATGGATACCGATCTCTTTCGGGTCGGTGAAGCACAAATAGATAACAAAACAGGATATGAGTTTATACAAAAAATGAAGCCTGTAATTGTTCGTTCTACAGGAGAATACTTTGATGACAGCACCCCCTACCTCATTGTCGGAATAAAGCGAAACGGCTTAATTAAAGTATGGATATCAAACTCATCATCGGAAGCTATTGGCCGGCAAATTCTAGAAATAGGCTCAGGTATGGCACAAATTAAGGAACTTCCACCTGAAAATGAGCGTTAAAGTAAGTCGATATATTGGGCCAACATATGCAAATAGCGAGGCTAAGAAACTAACAGTAAAAATGATTTAAATTGAAGGGAGTAAAACTAATAAAAAGTGTAAAGAGGAAAGCAAGAAATTAGAAGTGAATGTGAAATAGCAAGGTGCAGCTTGATGCCGCACCTAGACATAACTGATTAAAGTACAGTTACGTTTTCAGCCTGAGGACCTTTAGCGCCCTGAGTTACTGTAAAGCTTACTTTTTGACCTTCAGTCAAAGTACGGAAACCTTCAGACTGGATAGCTCTGAAGTGAACAAAAACGTCGTCGTTACCGTTTTCTTGTGCAATGAAGCCAAAACCTTTTGACTCGTTAAACCATTTTACAGTGCCTGTTACTTGAGACATAAATTACCTATTTATATAAAAATTAAAAAAAATGTGTACAGTATCGGAAGTAAAGTGAGTGGCTAAAATTAGGTTTTATGACAAAAACAGAAACTTAAGCAAACAACAACAAATAAATCAAATATCTTCATACGCTGCGTAGGATACACTGAAATTCTGTTTTGTCGAGCTTTTTTACAAAAATAGTTCAAAAAATACCCAACCTTTTATTCTTTCTTATTCATCGCTTAAGTAAGGGCTTAAAAAAACCCCATCACGCGGTCTGCCTATCTTGCCAACTCATAATATATTGCGCTTGTCCTGTAAGCGGATCTTCGTCTTGTGCAATAATTTCAAAACCTTGTTGCTGATAAAATGCCACGCTCGCAACATTGCGCTGATATACAGACAGCTCCAAGCGATTGCATCGGGACTTTGCATCTGCAATAAGCTGCTTACCTACCCCTTGGCCTTGTTTTTCTGGTAAAACAAAAATTGCCGCAAGGGTGTTTTTTACCAAAGCATAAAAACCGATGATTTGTTGATTATCCAAATACACATAATTATCTGAGCTGGGCAAATACACCTGTCGCATAGTATCGAGGTGATCACGCCAAAAACTCTCTGGCACAAAATGATGTGCTTGTTGAGACGCAGCAAGCCACACCATCAGTACAGGTTCAATATCGGATGCCAGACCTTTTCTAATCATACGACTCCTCATGGCAAGCTCATTGATATCAAAATCACAAACGATGTCTATATTCTCAAAGCTCGATATTTATTTTTTTACGTTCAGTATTAAACGCCACCGCATAATAACGCAGCCGTGGGTGCTCTACGTTCCATAAATTTAAAAACTCTTCATAAGTTTGCACAACCCGCTTCGCACCTTTGGCATCATTTAAATACACGAGTCTTTTCGCCTCATCATAACCCACGACGACTCGGTAATGGCTTTGCGATTTTGGCAACTCCCAATACTGAAATACAATAACAGGGATGCCGCTGGCAATGTAAGCCTTTATATGATTAAACAACTGCGCGCGTTTTTCATCAATGTTCTCAGCCAAATCTTGTGATTTATCGACTGTGATGCTGCGTGTTTTACCAAAGCGCTGTAAAAACCCTTGCAAATAAGTGACCTTGGTTCCCGGGTAATCTGCCCAGTTGCGAGGATAATTGTTCAATACACCAGAGCGGATAAACACTGGCATATCTCCATACTGATTCAAGATAGACTCAGCGATATCGTATTGGGTGTAATCCTTAATGCCCCAGTACTTAAAAATCATTTCTATGGTTGCAGGCCCGCATAACTTTTTCCCCTGCTCAACCAAGGGGACATTCAGTACAATTTTTTGCGAGTTCTTCGCTTCTGCCACAAAGCAAAGGCTTATCAAAACAAAGACAATAGCCGCTCTTATCACATTCTACCCTTGATTTAATCAATTTAAGTAAATGATTAAAAATTTCGAATAATAAAAATTAATAAATAATTTTTTATTAAAATATCAAACTAAATAAAAACACACTCATCAGCTGAACTTAATTAGAATAATAGTGTATAGACATGTAAGCCATTCAGCGATTAATAAGTGCATATAATAAAAAAGCGAACCATACTATGGCTCGCTTTCAAAATACTAGTCTATTAACTTAAAATTTTTAAATTAATTGGCTTTTTACACTCCACTAGTCTGCTTGCGCTTTAACTCAGAGCTTAAACTGTTCAACACTTGCTTTTAAACCATGCGCCAATTCACTTATTTCATGACACGCTTGAGAGGTTTGATTTGCGCCTTCAGTCATTTCAACTGCGGCAACATTGATATTTTCAATATTACGATTCAATTCTTCAGAGACAACCGATTGCTCATTACATGCTGCTGCTATTTGCGTACTCATCGCGGCAATACTGTCAATTTCCTGCTCGATTTGCGTGATAGTATCGCTGACTGTTTCAGTTTGCTGTACGCACACATCGATGCCTTTTTGACACGTTCTGGTCGCCTCGCCCGTTTCTTTCGATTTAGACTGCAAATCACTCACTATCTCAACAATCTGAGTTGTAGAGTCTTGTGTACGCTGTGCTAAAGAGCGAACTTCATCCGCAACCACCGCAAAACCGCGCCCTTGTGCACCCGCTCGCGCCGCTTCAATCGCGGCATTTAATGCAAGCAAGTTAGTTTGCTCAGCGATTTCACGAATAACATCCACCACAACATTGATGTTTTGTGAGTTCTTTTCTAGATTGTGGGCTAAATCTCCCGCATGAGACACAGTATCTGCAACGCTAGAGATCTGCACAATGTTACTTTTCAGTGCAGCACTGCCTTCACGAGACTTAACATTGGCTTGATTGGCAGACTCAGCGCCCATTTCTGTACTTTTTGCCACTTCAGATACCGCAGCCTGCATCTGCGTCATTGCTGAAGCAACCGACTGTAACTCATTTTGTTGATTCTGCATGCCTGTGGCATTTTGAGCCGAGATCATATTCACTTCTTCTACGGCTGTTGTCAGTTGGATAGCGCTGTCATTTATCTTCACAACAAGGCTATTTAACTGTTCACGCATTTTCTCCAAAGACATTAGTAAAGCGCCAAGTTCATTATTACCCACTGAGCGTGTATCAATACGTGAACTTAGGTCACCATTGGCAATACTACCAGCAAGATCTTTCGCCTTTTCTAGAGGCTTTCTAATTGCAGCGCTTAGGACAAAACAAATGAGTGCTATCATCACCGCTGATACCAATGTACAGATGATGATAACCGCGATCACTGTTTTCACTGCACGTACAGCTGATGTTTCGGCCATGCCCACATTATCGCTATTAATTTTGTTCAGCTTGCTCAGTTCATCCATGGCTTCTGAGTAGAAGTTATAGCTGTTTAAAACAATTAAATTAGCTTTACTAACTTCACCCTCACGCACTAATCGATTAAAACCAGATGTTGCAGACGCGTATTTACGCCAAGCCTGCTCAAACGCTTGGAACTGAAGTCGTTCTTGATTTGACACATTTAACTGGCTGTATGCTTGAATCTTTTGATTAAGGCCTGATTTTGTATTATCAAGGTTAACTATCCATTCATTGATATCCGGGTGCTCTGAATTTGTGACAATCAAAAACTCATCTTTTCGAATGGTTGCCATCTCAATTTGTAGATCTTTTACTATCTCAACCGATGGAATGCTGGTTTGTACAATCAGTTCAAGGTCATCATTGATCCCCTTTAATCCATTGTACGTCATCAGGCTTACCCCGAAAAAAACCATAAAAATCGACGCAAAGCTCAACCCAATTTGCTTTGAAATAGACAAGTCTTTAAGTGCCATATGCTGTTTATACATCCCTAAGTTAATGATTACCGTAAAGCACAAAAACCAGTAGAAAGCGTTAAGGTTTTGCTCTTTACTGGTTGTGAGATATTTGAATAAATATGAGTGTTAACCTCCAGGTGTATGTACCAGAGGTAACGTATGAGACTTAGCTTATAGGCCCGCAAAGTAATACAGCTCTTTGCTGACGAATTGAAGTGCCCTTTTATTAAAATACTTTTGCATACAAGTGCTTAATTAAGGGCATATTATAATTTAAGTAAATCAAAGTTGGAATAATTTAATTATTAACATTTATGGATTTATGTTATTAAATTACTATAAAACATAAAAAACTGATCATAAAAGGATCAGAAAGATTAACTGAGAAAAGCAGTTTTTAGCTTCCCATATATAACTTGTTGCATTATAAATAGTTGCAATAGATACAGTTACAATACCATCGCACCTATGTCACAAAATAAAAAAACGACATGAAATAATAAAAAAGAATTATAAATTAAGATAGAATAACCCTTCACTGTATAAGTTATCGCTTTTTGCTCTGTGCTATTTTTTCTTTCTAAATACCTTGAGCTCTGAGAGTAACCACTCACTACTCTTTATTGATTTACTATTACTACAGTGAATAAGATACGGCTTACCAGATAAGCTACTTTTGGAAGCCGTTAAACTTATAAAATCTTCCGCCGACTCAATATCATCTTGATAGTAATGATACTTTTTACTAATGTGCTGCTTAGCATCACGTGCCGAATGTAGTGAGCCATTGCGCTCATACTGACAATGAGACGTTTCAATGAAGGTCAATAAATGCTGTATTTCAGCCGCTGTTGAGGCAGCGCTTTTTAGCGAATATGTCGAGCTCCACAATATAAATATTACTAAATAAAGTTTCATTACTTTCCTAAATATTCACATACCTGACAAAAATAAATATTATGACACTTTGCATAAATATGAACACTTAGACGTTATAAAAAGCTAAATAGTTGCACCGAGTTTAAAATAAAAAGCGCAGCCAATTAGCCGCGCTTAGTTAAGGCTATAAAACTTAATTTATTGAACGCTTACTATACCTGTTTTTGTGTTGTAGATAATGCGACCTGCTTCACCGGACGCATAGCCGTAATAGCAAATGCCTTTACTTGCTTTAACCACTTTATATTCGCCATCAGCAGTAGAGAAGTACCATTTTGTACTGCCATCCGCTTTTTTACGGCCTTTACCGCTGCGGTTTAGTACATATTGATGATCTAACATGTTATTCCACATCCGCGCGCAACGATTAGCATTGGGGTTTTTAGTAAACTTATTGTGCTTATTCAACTTGTCTTTTGACTCAACAGGAAAACCTTCTGCGTTAAAGTTAAAAGTACCATCTTTGAATCCAGCCAAGTTTGCGATTTTGTCCTCGACCGCCTCACCTCGCCAATACTGGTTGGCTTTATTAACTTCTTGCTGCAACGCATTTGCAATAACGGGCAAGGTGTTTCCACACCCTTGTACATAAGTTAAATCAGCAATATGCTCTGGTCCATCCATCAGCAATGTTGCTTGTGCAGTTTGCGCATCAAGCGTGTAAATTTTAGCATTTTCACCGCTGTTTCTCGCAGATGCGTAAATCACACCGTTTTCGTCCACTGCAAGACCTGAAGCCCAATTTAAATTGTGCTCACCTATTTCAGTCAGCGACATAGATGCTTCGTCTAGTACATATAACGCTTTACCGTTCAGTACATATATCAAATTACCATCTGCCGAATACGCAATATCGCCATGGTCGAAGTCATCATAGCTGGCATCGTCTGACTTCATTTTTCCAAGGACTGTTTTTTCGCCCGTTGTCAGATCAAATTGATACATGTAGGTTTGGCTCGTGGCCAGAAGAAAATCACCGGATGGGGAAACTGCTGAGCGCTTAATAGGATAGCTTACCGTGTCGGCCACTTCACGTTGCTGCATGGTTTGCATATCAAACTCATACAATTTCGAAGCATTTGTTTCGCTGTCGACGCGTTGCATTGCATACAGCTTTGCACCAGACCCGGCTAAGTTGCTTGAAGCGAAAGATGCGCCGGGTACCTCTCGGCTCGTTTTAGAACTCGTATCGATATGAAAAACCGCGCTCTGCCCATCTGCTGCGAACCTGTCAATTGCAAAAAGTCCCTCTAAACAGGCGTTATCGTCAGCTAATACAGAAAAACTTGCTGTAAGTGCGAGTGCTGCTGCACCCAACTTAGTTGCTATGTTCTGTGTTTTTGTCATGAATACACCATTGTTTATTTAAGTTAGTCGTACTCATGCAATAATCACACCGAAGAAATAATATTTTCCTCACCACCTTGTTAATTATGGGTATTTTATTTCACCCTCATTTTTATTCGCTTATTTCACTGCAAAATAAGCTGAACGACCCTGTTAGTGACAAATTTATATCAGTACAGCAAGCAACCTAAAAACTTGTAAAAGCTCTAAGTTAAAATCGGTAAGCTATTGAATAAGTTACTTATATATTTCTCTCATCTCATTTTTAGCGTATTACTCATAGATTCTCGACATGTTTAAGCAGTTTTTCATTTTGCAAATTGCAATTCGCAAAATGAAAAGATTCCTAAAATGCAAAATAACAAACCCAGAGACTTTCATGCTCATTATTTTGTCAACTCACATAACTCATTGAGGTTGATATAATTGCATTAATTTTAATCGTACCTTTATCGTCTACAAGCTGAGTGACGCAATTTTTTTAATAACAAACCGTCACCACTACCCAAAATAAGTAAGGATTACCATGAAAAAAATCACATTGCTTGCAAGCTTAATCGCAGGATTATCACTGAGTAGTTGTACGTTTGCTTTGGATCAAACTGATATACAGAAAATCTCCCAGCAAATTGAACATCGATTAGCTGGAGGAGAAACCACAGGTTTATCTATTGCAGTGGTGAAAGACAATACACCTGTCATGTTACAGGGTTTTGGTCTAGCAAATACAGAAACACAACAACCTGTCACTCCTGATACCCAATTTCGCATTGCTTCCATCACTAAAACGTTTGTCACACTCGCTGTGCTTAAATTAGTGAACCAAGGAAAACTTTCTCTAGATGATAGTGTTTATAAGCACTTACCTGACTTTAAACCAAAGACGCTTCCCAATAATAATAACGTAATAACGGTGCGTGATCTCTTAACCCATCAAAGTGGCATCCCAACAGGCTGGTTCCGTGGTGATGAGCCAACAACAAGTCCTAATAAAGACCTTAACTCATTAGCGGCTTTATTAAGTGACGACTATCTTGTGTGGAACAGGGGCACTATTTCTGCCTACAATAATAATGCGTTTGGGTTAGCCGGATTACTGGTTTCAAGAATAAGTGGTCAAAGCTGGCAAGATTACTTGCAAACTGAATTCTTCACGCCGCTGGCGATGAACAATACCTTGAGCCACTTGCCAAACGGTCCACTGCCAGTACAAATGGCGCAAAGCTACAGTGGTACTGCTCAAGAACCTAAATTCGCTTCTTTACTGACGCCCGCCGGCGGTATTATTTCAACTGGTAATGATATGGCGCGCTACATGCAAGCAATACTCGACAGCTGGAACTATGATAGCCATGCAATCGTGCCCTCCTCGCTCATTACAAGGGTTCGCAATGTGCAAAATGCGCATATCCAGTTAGACGGTGACCACGAAATGGGATTAGGTTTTTTCGTTGACCACTTTAATGGCCACATTGCAATTAGTCATGATGGCAGTTATCAAGGGTATGAAAGCATGATGTATATCGTGCCCGAACTGAACTTTGGCGTATTTGTTACAACGAATAACAGAGACGGCGACGATACGGTTTTCGATATCGCCAAAATGGTGACAAACATAGCCACTCAATCCGAAAAAGGACCATTTTTAGACAATAAAAACACTCAAACATCTTCTTCTCAGCCACCCCTACCGAAAACGCTAGAAGCTGGTTTTTATGCTGGTAGACGCAACATATTCATTGAGAAAACGCCCAGTGGAGAATTCGTCATGCTCATTCCAGGGCAAGCTATTAAACAGCTCAAACAAGTTGATTCAGACAGCTACCAAATTATCGGTGAAAAAGGCGATGTAAGGATCAAGCTGACGCAAGCCATTGATGGGTTTCGCTTTACCTACAACGGTAGAGACTCAGCCAATGTTTTTAGCAAACTCGTTACAACAAAACTGACTCCTGAGCTAGAAAAGTTATTGGGCTATTATCAAGTTGAAACTACCAACCCAGAGATAGGCGATATTGAATTACGATATTCACCAGAGTTTCAAGCGCTGCTAGCCGTATCTGTCAAACATGGATTTGTACGCGCTATGAAAGTGGTTGACGAAAACCTGCTTCAAGTTCAAGGGTATGGGCGTGGGATTGGCACCGTATTTGATTTTCAAGAACCAAACAAACTAAAAGCACTGGGTTACCAATTTAAAAAAATCTCGACTGAGATTCAGTAATTGCTAACATTTAAATAAAAGGACCTCTTGGTCCTTTTATTAATTTGCCTAAGAACAATTTTTAGCCACGCTGTTCAAGTAAGGTCACCACATTTTGCTTGAGTTGCTTGCGGCTTAAGAAAATACCACCCAGCGCAATCGCCGCAACGATAGTAATGGCCTCAACTAAAAGCATGAAGTCATTTGGCCTATACGGTAAACCAAACCCTGCCTGATAAATTTGACCGATAAACAAATATATCGATGTTAATGCACACGCAACCGGGATCATGGTCAAAATACTCCATTCAACGATGAGCATATTACGACTTTGCCGACTATCTAAGCCAAAGCTTATCAGCAAACCATTCTTTAACTTATCTCTTTGAAGATGGGTTTGGATTGAGGCAATAACAAGCAAGTTACTCATCAAAGCAATAAAAACACCATACGCCAAGGTCAGATAGATAAATGTCTGTACTGTACTGCGCACTCTTGCAATTAACTCTTCAACACGTAACATGCGAATGCTCGGGTGAGCTTGCCAAATTTCACCAAGTTGCTGTAAGCCTTGCTCTGGTAAATCGACGCTACCCATATAAAAAACCTGCTCGTCTGCTATTGGTGCACTGTCTTGATGTACAACAAACCAAAATGTGATCATATCTGAACCTGAACGGTAGTGATGTACCGAAGCAATTTTGAACTGCTGGCTTTGAGTACCAACTTGCATTGTAAGCACATCCTCAAGCTCTAAATTAAGCTCATCAAACACTTCTTGCTCCATAGAGATAGCAGGCAAATCATTTTGCTTTTTACTTTGCCACTGGCCAGAGACAATATTTATGTTTTGTGGCTGATTAGCTTGCCAATGTAGATTGATATTGCGCTCTAAACGAGATTTAGAGTCGCTACTTGGCGCATCAATTTCACTTAACAATAGGTTATTAACATGCGTTACTCTGGCGCTTTGAAACGCTTTAAACTGCTTTACTTCACCGCGCTGCTGTAAAGTAAATTCTGTAAGTGCTTGCTTTTGCTCCGCCGTTGCTTGAGTCACAAATATATTTCCTTGGTCTGCGAACAATGCTCTATCAAGCACATCACTCACATCTTGACCAACTCGAAGACACAATAGTAATAATGTGGCACTTAAACCTAACGCCAGAATTTGTACAATTTTGACACGCATTCGTTGCTTCATCAGTAACAGTACAAATGCAAAAATACCTCCTTTTCCAGACAGTAACTTATTGGCGGCACTTAACCCGCCCCATGCCAAAACCAGCAATAATACTAAACAGACCGCAAGACCAGACAACAGTAACCCAGTCAACACCCAGTTATCCGTATTCAAAACCACTACAACCAATAGAGACAATAATGGACATAAGCCACTGACTATGAAAGTGATTGAGTTATTCTCTCGCTTTTCTAATAGATCTCGGACATTACTCTTAATCAGAGTTACCCAACTCGGAACCGTGAGCAGAAAATAGAGTAATATACTGATAAATAGCGCTTTACCTATCCCCATCCAATCCCACATAAGCTCAAATGTGGCCAAAAAGTGTTGCTGAATGGCATACTCCAGAGCAGCCGTGAGGGCAATGGCTATCATCAGTGCGGGAATAAAACTAATGAACAAAATGCTAGCCATTAAAATCAGTACAATAAATGGAATTTGCTGACGCTTAACACCATTTGCTAACATCACTGCCAACACATTTTGAAGCGGCTCTACATGGCTTTTTTGGCTAAGCCATAGACATAGGCAAGTCAGTAAGACAATCACAAAGCTGATCAACCCCATAAAGTTCTGCACTCTTTTCCACGCATGTGCCATCGGATAGTTGTTCAGTAATTTACTAACCATGTTTAAATCAGCACTGTTGTTCTGTAAGCGCTGTAGGTGCTCCTTTGTAAAGTCCAATGGGTGATTAATTAATACTTGGCGCTCAAGCGGGATCATCTCCAAATGCTCAATACTTTTTTGAGACACAATGGCACGTTTATCACTGCTATATCCTTGAATGATTCTGTCAGGCTCATTGAGCAATAGCGCACTCACCATCAATGTGTTGTGACCAAGGGAAACAGTATCACCAACCTTAACATTCAGTGCACGAGCTAGATGAGGCTCAAGCCAGATCTCTCCTAATTTTGGTCCAGTAGACTCCAAAGATGGCGTAAAACTTGGTGTGTAAGACACTGTCACATCACCATTGAGAGGATAGCTTTGATCTACCGCTTTGAGTTTTGTATGGCTAAAAGCGGCTTGCGCACTTAATGTCACTTCATAACTATTAATAAAACTACTTTTGGCTGCATGCGCTTGCATCCATTGCCTTTCATGATCATGCCAATCTCTGGTAACGGTTAACTGCGTATCAGCGCCTAACATCGTCTGCAAGTTATTGTTTAAATATCTATCAACGCCTTGACCAAATAAGCTGGTTAGGCTCAGATACAAAAATAAAAGACCCAAACTTAGCAATGTAATTAGATGCTTTCCTTGCATAATTTGCGATATAAATACTTTAATGAATAACTTGCTGGCAGGCATTAATTGACAGCTTGAACTGTCTAATTGATTTTCAGCATATGGCTCACTCATAGCTTTAATTCCCCATTTTCAAGCTTGTATGTTTTATCTAATTTTGAAGCGAGATTAAGGTCATGAGTCACCACCACCATGGTAGTGCCTGATGCTTTCGCACCATGCAGCATAAGATCAAAAACCTGTTCTGCCGTTTTATGATCTAGGTTCCCTGTCGGTTCATCCGCAAACAAAACCTGTGGCTCATTGCAGAGCGCACGGGCAATCGCCACACGTTGTTGCTCGCCGCCACTCAACTTAGTAACAGGCTGTTTGGCTTGCGCCTCTAAATTCACAAGTTTTAGTTTCTCTAACGCGCGCTGTTGTGCTGTACTTTCACCCCGTAACATCAAAGGCAGTGCCACATTTTGTAGCGCATTTAGCTCAGGTAATAGATGGAAGTGTTGAAAAATAAAACCGGATACACCAGTCACACCACTCAATACTTCAAGGTTTTTTTGATAGCAGATTTTGCCTTTTTGCAATGTCTCTAACCCTGCCAGCAAAGAGAGAAGTGTTGATTTTCCTGAGCCAGAGGCGCCCACAATAGCAATATGCTCGCCCGCCTCAATTGACATTGAAATATTCTTAAGTAAATGTAGAGGTTCTCCATTTACCAAATTAATCGTGTGTTCCAAATCGAGGACATCCAATTTAACACCCATGTTCATTCCTTATTGCGCTTAAACTAATTTATGACCTAAGTGTTTATTAAATTGCGTGAAATGCATGTGAAGAACGAACAGTGTGCTTATGTGTAATTTAAAATACTTATATAATTAAAAAGTAAAGTTCCATATGAAGATAAAATACTAATTTTAAAATGATTTAATCGTGATTTTTATGATTTTTCACATAAAAGATGAGTTTTTTACAATTACCTCTTGTGACAATAGCATGATTGATTTACTTTTATGCGCAGGGAAACAACATAGCTATTTTGTATCTAGGTACAAACAGCTGCTAACGGACATTACAGCACCAAAGGCAATCGGACTCCCAAACTAGGAAATTACAATTAATAAAGGAACCAAAAATGGAATGGTATATATCCGTCTTAAAAAACTATGCGGTATTTGAAGGAAGAGCGAGAAGAAAAGAATACTGGATGTTCTTTTTATTCAACATAATTGTCTCTGTTATATTAGGCTTTATTGATGGGTTACTTGGCACATCTTTCTTAGGCATTATCTATGCATTAGCTATTTTTGTACCTACCCTCGCACTAAGCGTTAGACGTTTGCATGACACTGGAAGATCAGGCTGGTGGATGCTGATTGCCTTTATACCAATAATTGGTACCTTGGCATTATTTGTCTTTTTCATCTTAGAGGGTGAAGAAAGTGAAAACCAATATGGCCTTAACCCGAAAGTGGCAAATGAAGGTGAGGCAGTAGCCTAATAAAGAGTTGAGTGCGTCATTAATTAGTTAATTTTTGACGCACCCCCGGTACTTTTCCCACTATTACAGCGTTTAAGCCTGTAAAAAGACTAACTTCACTATTAGCTCATGACTTAAAATACAGCATCAACTGTTGCAATGAGCATTTTAAATTTTGATGGCTCGATCTAGTCAGCAAGCCATATTATGAAAATAAGCCTTCGCTTAAAGACCATAAAACTGATACTAAGCTCCTTGTTTATATAGAATAAACACATATCAGCTTAGAACATTTAAAAGAA
This sequence comes from Pseudoalteromonas luteoviolacea H33-S, assembly GCF_001625695.1. Lineage (GTDB taxonomy): Bacteria > Pseudomonadota > Gammaproteobacteria > Enterobacterales > Alteromonadaceae > Pseudoalteromonas > Pseudoalteromonas luteoviolacea_B. The sequence goes on along the minus strand of NZ_AUXY01000096.1, from coordinate 24,697 downwards.
TTCAAGCACTACACAGAAAAACACTAGATAGGAAATACGTAAAATCGATAGAATTCAAAGAAAGGTGTTTGTGGATACCTGTTAACTAAGTAAGAGAAGCTAAATATTTTATAAAAAATAAATTTAATAATCCGCCTATTACTTGCTATCAAGTTTAATAAAATTGGTAACTAGTTATCGCCAAAAACGCCGAATGATCTACAATCAAACGGCGCTGCATATCATTCTCAATTTTTAAAAGCGTGACGAACCGCTTTCAATTTCTCTAAATGACATACCACTCATGATACCATCTTTACCAAAGCGGATAGTTACATGTTTACTAGTGCCCTTTGAACCACCGGCATAAGCGCCAGCAACAGGAACATAGTTTAATCCACTGCTTTTATTTTCATGAAAATAATATTGCCATGCCGTTTCACCATCAACCAAGTCGTCCATGCCACTTGGGTCACCAATGGCTTTTCTTACATCTTCTTGAGTCGTTTCACCTTTTTTAAACGACTTAACTACTTCCATGTCAAAGTCTTTTCCGCTTTGTGTGCTGCTACATGCAGCTAGAATAAATGTGGTAAAAATTATGATCAGTAAGTTTTTCATTTATCTTCCTTTTAATGTTCGTCCTATACTCGTAAGTCTGTCTTAAATAGTAAGACTAAAGAGCAGCAGCATTATCTGCCCATTTAATGATCATTTCAATACCTTTTACCTATATAAATCCACTTTTAATTGAAGTTTTTTCATGGCATATTAACCTTAAAAACCAAACCGTTCTAAAAAATTAAATTATTAATACTGATAAACAGGATGATGCAATCCAAGTGAATTAATAACTATGTATTACCACAATATGCGAGTCATTTGAGAAGTTAACACCCTTGCTTTTATTTTATATTTTGTTTGTTTAAGAGGTACTGATAGACTCTTCTTAAAAAGAATTATAAAAATATCCTTATCGAATGTAATGATGAATTTATCGACCAACTCAAAATTGCCCTTCATTTTTTTAATTGCCATGTCCTCTTTATGGTTCATCTATTTCAATACACAAAATATGTGGAATGATTACGGTAAAGAAAGATGGGAGTGGTTATTTCTCATTGATGTATTGATTGCGATACCGGTTATTTGTTTTATATGTGTAAAAGATAAAAAAGAGGCGCTTCTCAAAGCCCTTATATTAATTTGCTTAGCAGTACTAATTGGTAGTTACATTATTCCAGATGAACATAAAGTTCTGTGGCCATATTTAGAACAAGACAGATATTTGGTGCTTGCCATTGTTCTGCTTTTTGAGCTTGCAGCGGTATTTAGTGTTTACTGGGCGATAAACATCGCGCTAAAAAAAGGGCAAGACCCTGATGTATCGTTAGAACAGTCCGTCTCTCGTTATCTTGGCTCTGGCAAATTCGCGCAGTTTTTCTGCTTTGAAATACGTATGTGGACATTTGCACTCGTGCCAAAACGTATTCACACAAAAACCTATCAAGGCAATGTTCACTTTAGTTATCACCAAAAAGATGGGTCTCACAGCAACCTGCTAGGGTTTATTATTTTAATTGCAATTGAAATTCCCATTGTGCACTTACTACTGCACTTTATTTGGTCTCCAATGGCTGCAAATATTATCAGCTTACTGACTATCTTCAGTTTAGTGTTCTTTATCGCTGAGTATCGGGCCATAACGAAAAGGCCAATCTCTTTGACTGAAGATACTTTGATAATAAGATATGGTTTATATAATCCCATTGTAATACCACTTAATAACATCTTGGACATTAAGCAGAACAATCAACCTGTCACGCGCGGAAAAGATCTTAAGCGTTTTAACTATTCTGGCGTACCTAATATAGGAATATCACTCAATAAGCCTAAAGGAACCACTAAAAGCCTGTTTATTGGGGTAGACGACCCAGCCAACTTCATAGCAAGTATTAACAGCAGGTTGGCGCCTTAAACTAGTTTATTGAGAGACTGAATTAGCCAACATATCGCATTGCAGTATGGCTCGACGAGTAAATCAACACAGTCAAAAAAGCGTGAACAGAACAAATTAAACCTGCCAACTCCCCTCAAAGATACTCACAGCCAAGTGCACGTGTTATAATTCGCTTTTATTCCACAATAGATGATTCCTGCTTTGTCTCAGTCGCTTTTTACTAGTTTGCCACTTTCAAACGCCCTATTAGATAACCTTAACTCTCTTGGCTACACAGCCATGACAGACATACAAGCCCAAACACTACCCAAAATCTTAGCTGGTAAAGACCTAATTGGTCAGGGGAAAACAGGCTCGGGTAAAACAGCTGCATTTTCTTTAGGCCTGTTGCATAACCTCAACGTTAAGCGATTTCGCGTACAAGCACTGGTCGTTTGCCCAACTCGAGAGTTGGCAGATCAGGTTGCCGTTGAAATACGCAAGCTTGCAAGGGCGATTCACAATATCAAGGTTTTAGCATTATGTGGTGGCGCACCTATGGGGCCTCAAATTGGTTCTTTAGAACACGGTGCTCATATCGTGGTTGGTACACCAGGTCGAATTGAAGAACATTTACGTAAAGGCCGCTTATCACTGGATGAAGTGAATACATTTGTATTGGATGAAGCAGATAGAATGCTAGAGATGGGTTTTGAAGATGCGATTCAATGTATTCTTGAGCATTGCCCAAGCAATAGACAAAATTTGCTATTTAGCGCGACCTATCCACCACGCATTGAGCAACTTGCAAAGCATATTATGAACAATGCTGAAAAGGTAACCGTTGAAGCAACGCATGACCATAGCTCAATTGAACAGTTTTTCTATGAAATACCAGATAATGAAGCAAGGCTTGTTGCAACACAAAAGCTGCTGTTAAAGTTCCAACCCACATCGGCGGTTGTGTTTTGTAACACCAAAGCTGAATGTCAATCTGTATGTGATAACCTCAAGCAACTGGGCTTTGATAGCGCAGCGCTGCATGGCGATTTAGACCAAAAAGACAGAGATCGCACACTTGTTCGATTTGCTAATAAAAGCTTAACGATTTTAGTCGCAACGGATGTTGCCGCTAGAGGCATTGATGTTGATCATGTCGATATGGTTTTAAACTATCATATAGCACATGATCCTGAAGTACATGTTCACCGTGTTGGTCGTACTGGTCGCGCAGGTAACACTGGCGTAGCATGCTCAGTTATGAGCTATAAAGAGTCCCATAAAGTCAATGCATTAGAAGACTATCTTGGGCAAACCATTGACCCCACTCCACTACCCAATGACGATGTGTTCGGTAATCAGATTGCCAGAGCCCCTATGGTCACACTACAAATTGATGGCGGTAAAAAATCCAAGTTGCGCCCTGGTGATATTTTAGGTGCGCTGACCTCAGATAAATCAATCCAAGGCTCACAAATTGGTAAAATCAAAGTCACAGCAATCACTTCCTACGTAGCCGTAGAGCGCAAGCTAGCCAATAAGGCCTTGAAGATTATTTCAGAAGGGAAAATGAAAGGTCGTCAATTTAGAGCAAGAAAAGTAACGCAATAAATTTATTAAAGTACGTTTATATGATGTGAATTTGATTGAAATTCACATCATATATCCTTGTATATTAGCAAGTTAATAAAAACCATCTCATTCTCCCCGTAATTTATATTATGAGATAATAATAGTTTATAACTAATTGAACGCCTAAAATATCAAAATCAACCCCTACTCTTATGCAAGTTTTGCAATTGAAAACTCCCCTCTCCTCCCCCTAAAATAAAAGCAAATATGTAGTAGAGAGTCTCATGGTTTTAGATTCAACTTATTTTTGGCTTTTTATAAGTGTCGCAGGTGCATTGAATGCGCTAGTTTTGAGTATCTATTTTTTTATTAATAAATCTTCCAATCGCGCTCACAAACTGTTATCTCTTTTTATTTTTATGATATTCATAAGGATAAGTAAATCTGTATGTTTTTTCTTTTACCCCGAAGCAAGCAAAACCTATTTACAGCTGGGGTTAACGGCAAATTTTCTATCCGGACCTGTATTATTGCTATATATAAAGCAATCTTTTAAACAAAAAACAGCTAAAAACCTTAATTGGAAAGCGCATTTAATACCGCCCGCAAGCCTCGCTATCATAATCGGCGTACTATGGCCGTATGAGCATTATTCAGCTCTTTGGAATATACACATATCGACTGTTATTATTTATTGCTGGTTTGTCTATTTGATAGCCTCATTGATATCCATATACCCTACTATTGTTAATAACGACCTTGAGCTATTTCAAACAAGGTACACACAATTTCCAATCGTTATCTTATGCACATCTATTGGACTTTGGCTCGCTGATGTATTTACAAGTTATACCTCATATACCATAGGCATCTTGTGTTTTCTGCTGCCACTATATTTAAGTCTCACCTTACTCATTTCTAAACTTCATAAGTCCAAGCCAGAAAAATATGCCAGTAAAAAGATTTCTCATGTAAAGGCTAGCCCTGTTTTAAAAGCGTTAGAAAAACTCATGATTGAAGATGAGCTATATAAATGCCCCAATCTGTCATTATCTCAAGTGGCTGATAAACTTAATATATCCGTTCCACATCTATCACAGATATTGAACGACAACTTAGGTGTCTCATTTACCTCATACATCAATCATCACAGGATCCAGCTGGCAAAAAACTTACTAACTGAGCATAAAAAAATGAGCCTAAAGCAAGTATCAGCGCTATGTGGGTATAATAACCAGTCTACTTTTTATATTGCTTTTAAAAAATTCACCGACACCACACCTGCGAAATATAGAAAAGCGGCTGTGGCAAGTACAGAGAATGCCTAATTTTTATAACTTAAGGTAAGCTAAACACCGACAATAAGCATTTTGCCTTGTGCCATTCCTTCTCTCTCACAACTTAAGTCAATTCGGCTATCGAGGGGGTATTTATAAAGTAACTCTAGTTTCGGGTGATGGGTATAAACACACTTACAGCTTCTGACAAACAAGCTCATTTTACTTTGATTGTCTAAAAATGCGTACGCTGTTTTACCAAGCGCCTCTTTGCACGCAGTCATAATATGCGCATTTATTTGATTCATATGAATGGCTCTTTGCGCCTCATCTTCAGGGATCACTTCTATGCTACTAGCCAACACACAAGTCGCATAAACATCCAATACACAGATAACACGAACCTTTTGGCTCCCTCTCTCCGCATAAACCACCATGACACAGGGTAATTTACTTTCATCCAATGATTGCGCGCGAATAGGCTTGAGCGTAAGTGATTCACTGATGTTCTTTTGCATTAAGCGCTCTAAAAAATCTGTTTTTGGTAGTGCCAATCCCTCCTTTATTGGCACCTCTTGCTCAACCATCAATTCTTTGGCTTCTAAATCTTTGACCAACGGCATGATAGCTTTTCTAAGCTCGCTGTCAGCGAATGGCTTAGATAAAAAGAAAGCACAGCCCATAGACTTAGCGTAAATGATTTGCTCTTCTTCATCGACCGTAGATACCATGCCAACAGGGATCTCAGGGTGTGTTGTGCCAACCACCTGTAGCAACTCAATACCCGACTTATCAGGCATATGCCAATCTGTTAATATTATCTGAGGTTGCCATAACTCTATGCATTCAAGTGCATCATCAACACTATTTGAACAAGAAATAAATAACTTGCGATACGTAAACTGTTGAAGTGCACGCCTGATAATTTCACATGTTGCATGGCTATCATCCACTATCAGAACTTTCACTTTTACCTCAATATTAAATTTTCATATTCAGTATAGGCAGAATTTTGCAGTAAAACTAAACTTATCCTATTGATAATCAATGATGCGATGAAAAACTGACATGTTGCCGATAGAAGTTTACCAGTATATTGCCTTAAATTTCGGCCTGCTTATTTTAGCGGCATGGTTTTATATTCTGTTATTGATATTAAGAGAGTTTAGAAAATTCGCAGGCGTGTTCATGAATAATCAAACAAACAGTCCAGAGTCAAATGAGGTGGTGGCCTTATGCAAAGACTCAGTAGAGCGGGCAACACAATTTAACAACCAACATGAGCAAACCATCACCGAACTCCTTCACGTACAAGCAAATCTTGAAAACCAGCTGGCCCAGATCCGCGCATCCACAGCAGACCATATCACCAAAGAAGAACAAGCCTCTATAAACGAGCTCAATAAAAAACTATCCCGTTCTCAAAAGCTAATTAAACGACTCAAAGGAGATTTAGACATGAGCGGTAAAAAGCTCAAATATGCAAAAACAAAATTAGAAGATCAGTTTCAGTCGGTAGGTAGCCTCAAACAAGAAAACACCGATTTACAAAAAGAAATCGAGCAATTAAAAACTCAAATGAAGTCTGTGCAAGTCAGTGAACATTCACCAAATGAGCAAGAAATTCAAGCTTTAGTACAACAATATGAACGACAAATAGCAGAGCAAAACCAACTCATTGATCAACTCTCTGTTGATTTACCTGAGCCATCAGGTGATATAGATACCAAAGCTCTCGAAACGGAATTACAACAAGCCAAGCAAAAAATTAAACACCTAACTAAGGAAAACAAGTTTATTGAAAGTCGCTATCTTGAGGCCGTAAAGCAATCTGAACCCAATAACGGAAACACGTAGCAGGGCTGTTCAAGCATTAAAAAGGAGCCGAAGCTCCTTTTTGTAGCACTATCTTGCCCGCTTGTTACTTAGCACACTGACCAACAGAGCTGGTAAGAAAGTTAAACTAAGCAACATCGAGAACACGATACCGCATAGTACAATGATACCTACACCGCGATATAACTCTGTGCCATCGCCAGGAATAAAGACCAGTGGTGCAAGACCAAATAATGTGGTCGCTGTCGACATCAAAATTGGCTTTAATCGCGTCGCTACGGCTTGTTTAACTGCCGTGACAACCTCCATCCCTTGGTCAACAATCAACTTACGGGTTTGATCAACAATTAAGATTGGGTTGTTTACCACCGTACCTAATAAAATCAAGAAACCCAGCATGGTGATCATGTCAAAAGGTTGATGGAATGGCGTCATACCAAAGTTAGCTAATAACGCATTGACGCCGTTAACCGAAATCAAGCCTAGTAAGCCACCAGCCATGCCTAGCGGCACGGTTGCCAGAATAAACAACGGGTAGCGCCAGTGTGTGAAAATAGCCACCAGCAGCAAGTAGCTCAGTACCAGCGCAACAACAAAGTTACTCGATAGCGACGCTTGAGTTGCTTCTAGCTGATCAGCCGCACCACTGATAGACAGTTTAGTGCCCTGAGCGATTTTACCTTGCTGCCATAACGTAGGCAGTAACTCAGTACGGACTATTTCTTCAGCGGTTTCCAGAGCCACATCTCTTGGCGGAATGATATAAACAGTCACGGTTCTTTTGCCGTCTACTCGACGCAAACTATCACTGTTTTTACTCTCAACCAAATCAGCTAACGCGCTCAAAGGCAGCACATCACCCGACGGTGTCACAATGGGTGACGTCGCTAATTGCTCAATGGTCTGCTTTTCTTTTTGATGGCTAAAGATAAACATATCTATTTTGTCATCATTCAAAATAAACTCATCAACATAAGCGCCATCACTGAGTGATGAAATCGTATAGCCAAACTCATTTGAACTAATACCAAGTTCAGCCAGCCTTTGCCATTTCGGTTTAATTTCAATCAAAGGCTGATCTAGACTCAGCGCCCGCGGATCTGAGTTAATTTGAGGGTTATCAAACGTAACTTGAGCCTGCTCGTAAACAGCCTCAGCTGCGCGATATAAATCGGTTAAATTACTACCCGCGATATCTACTGCGACTGCTCTTGTACCACCATCATTACTCGAGATAATTGAACCCCTTGCCGAGAACGCACGCATATTGTCATAACTTCTAAACTTAGCAGTAATGGCATCCATCATCGCTTGGATATTATCAGGGTCGGTCGGTGCACTTAAAAACCAAATACGACCAATTGACACAGACATAGAGTAATATGCCAATGGCGGCATGTCCGTTTCACCGTTATCAAATGCGTCACTCGGCGCGTTGATATGACCGTTAAAATACACTCTCAACTCATCACCTATCTCTTTCATTTCAGATAGGTTGTAACTTGGCGGCGCAATCATCATAGAAAACGCTTTTGGCTCTTCACCTTCCGGTAAATATTCAGCTGCTGGCATCAAAGCATAAGCCGCCCCTAAAATGACAACGACGAAGCCTACGGTAATACCGGTCGCGCGCGATTTGGATGCAACACAAAAAGACACCAAAGCCAGCCAACGCTTTGACAAGGTAACCGTTTTCACTTCCTCTTTGCGATTAGGTAAGTTAGCAAGTGTCGTCGGAACAATGAAAATAGCCACCAACATTGAAGCGATAATCGCGGAAGACACCGCGATGGCAATGTCCGAATAAAGCTGCCCAGCTTCTTGCTCAACAAATAAAATCGGTGCAAACACCAAGACAGTCGTCGCCGTGGACGCCAATACCGCAGGCCAAACTTCCTTCACCCCTTTAATGGCAGCATGTAACTTACTGGTACCGCGTTTATTCGCTTGCACAATGGCTTCAAGTACAACAATGGTGTTATCTACCGTCATACCAATTGCAAATGCTACACCCGCCAATGAGATCACGTTGATAGTACGATCGAACAGTGTTAAACCAAGAAATGCTGCAACGGTACAAATAGGAATACCAATCACACCGACCAAAGTAGCCCTCCCTGATCGCAGGAATAAAAACATCACTAAGGTCGCAAGCAATGCACCCAAGGCTAAGTTAGTCCACACATTTTTAAGTGAGCTTTCAACATACTGAACATCGTCACTCATCAAGATAAGCTCTAGGCCATTTTGTGCCAACAGTTCCTGATTAATCTGCTCAATCACAGGTAACATCTGCTGTTTGATATCAATCACATTTGAGCCGCTTTCACGACGTACAGATAACCTAAGCGTACGCTCACCGTCAGAATAGGAAATGCCACGAAGTTCAAAGTGATCGAGTGAAATAACCGCCACATCTTTAAGCTTAGTGGTGATCCCATCTTGCTCTGAGATGATTAAATCTTCAAGTTCGTTGAGTTGCTCAAAACGACCCACCATACGCAATAAATATCGACTCGGGCCGCTTTCAATATCGCCCGCCGAAGCATCGCGGTTACGCGCTCGAATTGCACTTCTTAAATCAGTCACACTCAAGCCACGCTGTGCTAATCGGCTTGGATCAACATTGATTTGAATTTGTCTTGCTGCACCGCCACCAACACCCACTTCTGAGACGCCTTGAACACTCTCCATTCGCGGTCTAACAAAATCTTCTGCAAAGTCACGCAACATATCTACGTCAAGATCAAGTGGATTACCTGTCTGAGGTTTAAGTACAAAATGCATGAATGCATTAGAAGAGAACGAACTAGAATAAAGCCTAGGTTGATCTACGTTTTCAGGATAACCGGGCACCTGACTTAAGGCATTGTTGACTCTAATGAGCGCATCGTTAACATCAACACCAAATGGAAATTCTAGCTGTATTCTCGCCGACCCCATTTGCGAATATGACACCATGCGTTTTAAGTTAGACAAACTACGTAAATATCGCTCCTGCTCCACAAGGATTTCTTTTTCAACATCCTGAGGTGTCGCACCAGGCCAGCCAGTCTGAACTGTAATAGTTCGAACTTCTAGATCAGGGATCATCTGTACGGGAATTTTAAGCGCAGTTACCAAACCCAAGATACATATGATTAAAGAGATAACGGCAACCAATGTGCCACGCTTTACGGCGCTTTCAATCATATCAACTAACCCTTATTCACAGAAATTTCACTGCCATTTTTAAGCAGCTGCACAGCTGTTGTAATAATGGGTGCGGTTAATACACTGCTATTTCCTGATACAGCGGAGATCAGCACTTGCTCACCACGCTGCTCTAATAGTCTTACTGTGTGTCTTTGCGCCCTACCTTGATTATCAACAAATACACTCAGTCCACCATCCGGATGATATTTAAGGGCCGACTTTGGCACCCAAACAGCCTGAGTGCCGGTACTTGGTAATTCGAATTCAGCTTGCGCAGACATACCAGCGACAAATCCAGCTTGCTGTGGCACCTCTATATGTACTACAAAGCTGCGAGTCCCCGCATTGATCACAGGGACAACCGCCTGAACTTGGCCTTTAAGCAGCTTACTTTGATCGTGGTCAGGAATAATATTAAGCGATTGAATTTGATTGTTTGAAAAAGCGCTAATGTACTCTTGCGGCACAGCGACGTTAAGCCTTAAATCCTCTGAAGAAACCAAGGTAAAAGTATGCGTCTGAGTGGTTACCCACTCACCCAAATCCACATTACGCTTCATCACTACACCCTCAAATGGCGCGAATAGCGTCTGTCTTCTCAATGACTCTTTATTAACAGCCAAGTTTGCTTTCGTTTTTGCAAGCTCAGCTTTAGCGGCAGCCACACTAGCACGTCGCTCGGCCAATAAGGTTGGCGCAACAAACTGCTTTTTAGACAGCGATTCTACTTCTTCTAGCTGTCGTTTTGCCTCCAATAATGCAACATCTGCAGCCGACACGGACGCTTCACTTTGTTCCAACTCGAGTTTCGCTAAAGTTGGATCAAGCCGCAGTAACGCCTGACCTCGCTTAACTACATCACCTACTTCTACCATTAATTCATTCACTACGCCTGCTTCTAGGCTAGCAAGGGTTGCATTTTGGGATGCCTCAACAGTACCACTCAACGCTAATTTATTTTTATATTGAAGATCCTTGGCTTGAAAAACCGCGACTTCTACTGGCGCACTCCAAGTTGGTGCTGACCACGCCGCAAATACGGACATAGCAACAACGGATACAAACGCAGGCATACAACGCATTTTTACACCTCAAATGATAATTGTTTTTAAACAAGATACACTGAATGAGTTTGTCTAACGCGCAAATTGCGACAAACTCACTAATCTAACGGACGATAATCTAATTATGGTTTTAGAGTGTAATACTCATGTTACAAAAACCCGCTCCACACATATAAATTATCGACGTGTTATATACGTTAACGGTTGATAAAACGCTTAATTCAGTGCTGATACTAATGTCTTTCCATCTCCATCCACCTTGGACATCAATTTCAGTCCTAAAATACTGGCAACAGTAGGGTAAATATCTAAATTATTGACTTCTGGAAGTTTAACCCCTTTTTTAAACGCAGGTCCGATAGCAACAAAGGTCGCGGCCAAATCTTTTGAGTAAGGATATCCGTGCGCACCAACGTAATCGATTTTCTCATGGGTGCCAAATGCATACGGTGGAAATGCTTCAATGATGATGTCTGCCGTTGTGTCATCAATCTTAACACCTCTTGACTGTAAAGTTGTATTATTTAACACTTCAAAGCGGCCTTCACTTTGCGCGCTCAAAGATAACTTTAAGCGAGTTATATCCACCTCCGAATTTGTTTTTTTGTAAAGGTGTGTGCGAGTGCCGCCATTTTTGACATAAAAGTGCTCTAAATTAAAGCCAAGTTTATCTAAAATAATGGTTTTTTCGGGCTCAACAGACACCATGCCATGATCAGATACCAGCACCAGATTCACATCATGATCCACCTCTGTTTTAAGCCTGCTCCACAACTGCCCAATTAGCTTATCTACCTCTTGTACAGCTTGATAAGTCTCTGCTGCATCAGGGCCAAAGTCATGTCCCATATCATCAACCAATGAAAAGTATCCCGCAACAAATCTTGGTCTTTGCGACTTTTCAAGCTTTAACCAATCAATAATTTGGTCTATGCGCTTTTGATAGTTACCTTTTTTGGCGTAACGCATATAATAACTGGGTGTCCTGCCGTTAAAACGTGCCTCAGATTCTGGCCAAAAATACGTTGCAGCTTTGACCCCCTGCATCTCGGCTAAATTCCAAAGTGGTATACCACTTAGCCAAGTACTGTCTTTGGTACCTTGGCCCATTTTGTAACATTCTTGACGACGCTTATCGCAGAAATAATTGTCGATAATGCCATGATTTGAGGGCAATAAACCTGTGACGATTGAAATATGATTGGGAAATGTTTTGGTCGGATAAACAGGGCGCATATGACTCGCCCGTACGCCGCTTTTAGCTATCATCGCAATGTTTTTTGCATCATGCTTTTCAATATAATCCCAGCGAAAGCCATCAAGAGAAAATAGTACAACACTTTGCTCGTCTTCTTGCGCTAAAGTATTAAATGAAAAAAATGTAAATAAAATAGCAGTCAGTGTTTTTTTTGAACAGGCCATCCAAAACCTCAAAAATAAAAAATTTTTGTGATTTTATCTTTTTAAAATGACAAATTAAAAAGGCATGAGGTAAAAAGCGCACATTTGAGATATATAACCAATTATGCGCATTAAGACTAAAAAATCGCTAATATATTTTTATCTTTACTCGTTCAATATGATAATTAAATGAGCTTTTGGGTTATCTCCCCCATACCATTAATAAGCTTAACTTTGGCCATTGCACCATTAATAATAGTTAAATTAGGTGCTTGATGACTAATATCGACATCATATAAAATCGGTATTTCAAGGTCTCCTAGCGCTTGTTTTAAAGCCATGAGATCATCATAGCCTTCGCCCCGTTTACCCTCTGCTGCAATATTACGCCCAATTAAAATGCCAGCGGCATATTTGAATGCACCTTTGAGTTTTAAACTTTGCAATGCACGAAAATACTGTGTTGGGGTAAGTTCGCCATTTTCGAAGTAATAAATCGTTGGTTCAAACTGATTTATCAATCGGTTATAAGGTGCAAAATAGTCTGTGCCATATAACACCATATGTGTATCTAAACACCCGCCAACTAAACGTCCTGAAAACTCAAGATCAGAGGCGTCAATACAACTTGTATTGAGTACTTTCCAACAGCTCGGCTCTGTTAAATTAAATGCGGCATTAGGATGTTTACTATAATCCGCATGCTGAGGCTCATAATGTGTTGCGGCGATCTGCTTAAACTCTGAACCAATTGAGGTTGCCAAATGAGTAAATACATTTGCAGTTAAATCATCAGTCTGATTCAAAGCTAACTGCATCAAGTTCGTACAGTGACAAGTTGCCCAGCCAAGCTTAGAGCTGATAGCACTCAATACCGTGCTAATATCAGAAAACCCTAGTAACCATTTTGGTCGGGCTTTCTCTAACTGCAGCCAATCTAAAAGCGGTAACAGCTCCATCGCCACCTCACCTCCCCATGGCGCCATAATCACATCAACACTATCATCAAGTAGAAATGCCATAAGCTCTGCCACACGCAGCTCTGTAGATGCACTCACGTGTAGTTGATTGTCACGCAAACATTGCCCCTCTACTACGTGGAACCCGCGTTTAGATAAATCATTTAACACAATATCTAATCGAGCATGGCATGCTTTAGGTACACCTGAAGAAAAAGCAGTAATGGCAATTCTGTTGCCGGGTTTTATGGCCGCTGGGTACAACATAAAAATTCCTGTTTATATTTCATATTTTTATTGAATATGTTTTGCTAATTAGCAACATAACATGTTGAATTTAAAACTAATCAAGTCAGCTCATAAAGTCAACTAAAAGCACAAAACTATCAAGGCTTCAATGCTGATGACGCTCAAGTTGCGTGCTTGCAACACAAATAAGTATTCCCCCCTGCAAACAGCATCATTTTTAGCGCCAGTTCACTAAATAACCTGTACGAATTCTGCACGTTTACTATGCTTACTGAACCCAATAAATATTCTCAAACCCTACACAGTTTGTATCGTGTGTTGCGGAGGAAAAAACCATGTTTTATTCAAGTAAAAGGATGCACCTCATACTAACTTGGGTGCTAGGTGTTAGTATTGCTGGCTGTGGAGGAGGAGGTTCTGATAGTGGCTCACCATCGACACCTTCTACACCATCGACACCTTCTACACCACAAAACGCCGCGCCATCGGTGACTATCAGTGGTGAAAACTCTATTCAAGAAAAGCAAGAAATCTCCCTCACGGCGCAAGCAACTGATAGCGATGGCACTGTTGATTCATTTTCATGGCAAATCGTTTCAGGTCCCTCGACGACACTATCAAACTCAACAACCAATGTAGTGACATTTACCACACCGGATATTTCAGAAGATTCAACAATGACACTGCGAGTCACTGTGACTGATGATGACAATGCAACCACAAGTGCAGACTTTAACCTAAACGTCACCAGAATAGTGAAGTCAGTAACCATTACAGGTCTAGTCACTGACGAGCCAATCCCCAATGCTGCACTCACCATATTTGTTGGCGACCAGAGTTTTGAATTATCCGCCGATGAAACAGGAACCTATAATTATCAGCTTGATGTGGATGAGTCCATGGTTGACGACTTGGTTAGAATAAGAGCAAAAGGCGGTAGCACTCAATCTGAAGTAGAATTTTATTCTCAGCTCCCTAGCTTTTCATCAATCGAGACACAAGCTGGCGACGATGGCGTCCTAAACAAAGACGACAATTTTGGCGTGAACATCACCAATGTGACAACTTCTGAATATGCATTGATCACTCGAGAAGCGGGTACTCCGCAAAGTGAAACATCACTTAACAATGCCCTGGTAGGTATTGATGCCGACGAAAAACTTACGCTCGCTGCTTTAATTAAGATTGTGGTCGATGGTGAAGGCGATAATGCCTTTAGTTTGCCTGAAGGGGTTAACTCAACATTTGAGCTGGTATCAACACCAGCCGCGGTAGCAGAACTAACAGATACCATAAATGATAAAAACCCGACCTTAATTGAGAGTACTAAAAATAGCATTAAAGAAGATAGTGACTTAGTAGATAGCGGCCAATCGGATATCGTCGGAGACTACTTAATTGGTTCAACAAACGTCTTCGAACATCTCTTTTTCGAAGCGTCTTTTAATCAGGACAATACAGGGACTTTTGCCGATTACTCCAGTGGTGGCATGACTTGGTCACAGAATGAGAACGGCTTAGTCTCTTTAGTTTTTGAGTCAGGAATTATGGGTAAAACCTATGAATGTAAAGATACTAGTGGCAATAAATATAATTGCCACTATCGATACAAAAGCGGTTCATTTTCTATCTATGATGAAAACCCCATTGCCAAAGCTATTAGTATTACGTTCATCGGTGATGAGTACACAATGGACAGTACTGGGAATGAAATGCTAGTTAATAGCGACGTAAGTCGCAGTCATGAGCTGTCCATGATTGGTAAAACACAAACTATTACCCCAACCCAAAGCCAGTTTAGCGGAGACTGGTATGTTAATGCGCTGTACTATTCTGCATCGGGCAGTTTTGCAAGCAAGGTAACATTTAATCAAGATGGTACAGGCAGTGCCCAAATGCCTGACGACACATCTCGTACTTTAACTTGGTCAATTACAGATAACCTCCTTACCCTCACACTTGATAAAACAGACCTAATGGAAGCTAAGGCATTTAAATACTGGCTGATAAAACGTGTAGACTCAGGTTATCAATTCTGGGCAACCACAGATAAAACCGATACCGAGTTTTACAGAAGACGTTCAGGGCTAATGGTCCCTGAGCAAGCGGTTACATTGACAAACAATGATGTAATTGGCCGATTTAGATCATACCAAGGTGTCGCCGAACCTCACGGTTACTTTGTTGACAACTATGTTAACGGCACATCCTACAGATTTTTACTCAAAACGACAGAAACATGGTCGCATTCAGGCAGAACGCTCAATATCAAATCATATAGCTACAATACTTCAACAAACTTCACGCTAGTACATCAATGCCCCGAAGGTGCTACTACTGATATGTGCACATTAAACTGGAACCGACAGCTTGAAGTAATTGCTCAAAGTGGTAATACTTGGTATGTGAGAGAAAGCTACCCTACAGATAACTCAAGTATATCCAGCAGCTCCTATATACAACAGTTTAAAAAGACAGCCTCTACTGTTGATACATTTGAGTATACTTGGTTGAATGAGCGCTCTATGTACTTCATACAAGACATGCAGGTTCAAACCAATAAGTTTACTGCTCAAACAAATGAAGATGGCACTATAAAAAGGACTGTAACGACCAATAACATGGATACGGCTGACTACTCTATCTCAGACGGAAAACTCATAATAGATCAAATGGGCTCCGTTGGTGTTACAGAGATTCAAGATTTTGATAGAGATTACCTTAAAGTATGTGCATATGTGCAAGGCACTAACTGTGAGTTAGGTGAAGTCAGAAATCTTTATTTTGACAATAACGTCGCTTCTAGAAATATATATACGCCACCAGCCCCAATGCAATATGCAATTGATGGTGCTTGGTATCAACCTAGCTCACCAGAATTTGTCATCATCATTAGAGATGGCACTTGGGTGCATATGGAGCTCAAAACTGACAATGACCCGCAAGGCTTTGCCGGTTTGGAAATTGGCTCTCTGAGCTGGGATGAATCAACCGGCACCTTGCTAGTGAACAAAGTCGTAGACACCAATGGCGTATACGGATTTGATGAGAACTTAGCGCATAAGGCAACCGTGAATGGGAATACTATGACCCTGGAGGTTGAAGGCGAGTCTCCAATTACCTTTGAGCGCTTGTTAGATGAAAACGAGCCAAGAGTGGGCGGATTTGTAGAATACCCTCTCACAACCAGTCGAGTCTGGGTGTCAGTATTTTTGCCTGGCAATAAGTTTTTCGAAGCTGAGTACGACCCGGCAAACTCAGATGGCCCAGGGATCAACTATGGCTCATACGTTTATAATAACGATACGGGGTTAGCAACGCTGACTTTTGAAGTGAATCAACTTAATACTGACGATATTTCATTCTTTATGTATCAAGCAGGCCCTGATGTGATTCACTGGAAAGACATGGATGAGGTTGGTGCCGTCGTTCGCACCAAATCAAATAGTGAGCAACCCTATTTTGATAGCCATAAAATTGAATATGAGCGCTTTGCCCTAATTAATGGTGACAACACCTATTACGTTGATTTTAAAGTGGGTGGGACAGCGGACTTTGTCAGTAATGGACAAACTCGCTCATTCACATGGAAAGTCGTACTTGGACAACTCCATCTAACAGCAGTCACCCCGAGTGCAGGGCTCCAAGTAGAGGCATACGTTATCACACCTACCAGCATACTTGATGATGGTTGGAACGTCGATGTTATTAAACTAGAACACCCTCTTGATTCATCCAACAATGACAGTCCAGATAATCACTCTAGATTTAGCGATAGCATGCGTCGTTAAATAAACTCCCCCTTATGAGCGCGCGGCCAACTGTGTCGCGCTTTTTTATGCATCACAGGTATGTATTTTGCTTAATTTTATGTAATTGCAATGGATGGTTGCTTGCTATGAATCTAACACCTGAAGAACTCAAACTACTTCATGAAGTAGAAACAAGCCACTTAAATGAAAACGACAGCTTATTGCAGCAAAATAACAGCATAGAACAGCTGAAAAAGCGCATTTACCAATTATGGTTGGTAGAGCCCCTCGCGCTTTATTTAGCGCACAATCAATACTTTGCAAAGAAATCATGCATCGACAGTATTTTATTGGGAGAAGAGACATATCACAATGATATAAACGAGCATAAAATCACAACGCTGTTGACGCTTATAAACAAGCTTCCAGACATTGTTGATACAAGCAAATGCCCCAGAAGCTGGCGCTTTTATCCATCCCCCTCAATTACGTTTTCTCTGACCTACCCTAAAATTATTTGCCAAGTTCAAAGTCTATCATTGTCAGGGGCCTGTGTTGCCGCATTCCCTTTGAGTGGTGCAGAACATGTGAAGTACTTCGCAAAAAAACATGCATACCTTGAGCTGTCTGACAACTTACATATCCATGTCTATATAGAGCGTGCAATAGCACGTAATCAAAACTATATCGCACTGCAGTTTAATCATCATACAAGGGAAAACCCAATGTTAAAGTTGCTCATACTCAGTCATTATTTAAACTCAAAAATCAAATCCTAAAGGCGGCAATTCCCTGCCGCTAGTCACGCTTCTGAGTTAAACGGTTTGATAAAGCACTCTCAGAGCCAATAACAGAAACGCGATACCCAAGACTTTGGAAATCACCCCTTGCTTTGATCCTAAATTAAAACGCTTTGTCGCTGATGATGCAGCAACTGACACAAATACAAACCATATTGCATCTATAATGAATACCGTAAAACACATCAAGAAAGCGAGTGTAAATGTCATCGTTTCTGGATCGATGAACTGTGAAAATAGTGCAACAAAAAATATTGCAGTTTTAGGATTCACGAATGCTACAGTGAAGCCTTCTCTCGCAGCTGACACCCAATCGGTTGTCGCTTTGTCTATTGCTTCATTCCCATTTGACTCTGATGGCTTACTAGTCAATATTTTAAAACCGAGATAAGCCAAGTATGCAGCACCAAAATACAACAGTAGTGTATAAACAGTCGGAAACTGTGCAATCAAGCTTGCGAGACCAAGTACAGAAAGCGCTGCATAGCTACCTACACCAAAGGCATGGGCAATGCTTGCTGATATTCCGGCAGCTGGGCCACTGTTCATACTATGCTTGAGCACCACTGCCAAGCTTGGTCCAGGTGACATAGCGCCCAATGTACAAATTAGCGCTAAACTCAGCCATGCTGATAATTCCATATTTACCTCCGCAGAATTTCAGCCGCGAGTTTACCTAAAATAGCCTAGGATTGTGAACAACAATTTACTCTCAGTGGTCACTTTAGCAATACGTTATGCCTTAACCTTTTCGCAAATATTCGCTAAGCAACAACCTGATTACAACCACTGCATTAAGATACATCAATAAGCCCTCTCATCTGAGAAAGCTTTTCACTATGGGCAGTCAAACGGTAACTATAATTGTTACAAGAGGAGGGATGGTTAATTATGTGCTAGTGCATATATTGAAGCTAAATAAGAATAGGTTTTTAAGTTAACTCGTCCTAAACTTGCTCATAAATTATAGATAGAATTTTCTAATCTAGACCCTGTTATCACACAATATTTTAGTGTTCAGCTCATTAAGTTTATCATAAAGCACTGCCTAAAAGAGAAGATGTAAAAGCCAATACGAAAACACAATAATGATTGGTAAGTTAATTCGTCTTAGACAACAATGTGTGCATATAATAAAGTTCAAAATAGCAGATGCTCTGGTAAAAATCCGATGTAACAGACCAATCGTTCCCTAAAACATCTTTTTAAAAAAATAGTTAGAACTATAGAACACTGGATAACATAAGCATACTTTTGATTTGCTCAGCAATTAGCACAAGTATTAACACTATACTTTCGCTTTAGTCGAGAGTCCTTGAAAATGACCAACCATATGTTTCTGACATGAATTTTCAAAAAGTTCTAATGGTATACTTGCTATTTTAGGCTCATTTTTCTTTTTATATGCAATCTCAATATGTTTATGCTCTATTTTTACTACTTCAATATCACTGTACTGAATTGTCTCCCTCACTCCAAGAGGTACCAACTTAAGCTCTGCAAATGTTGGAAAAAGCTTTACAGGCTTGTGATTAACATAAGCTGTGTAGTTTAAACTGTATATGACTCCAAATACGATCAGGTAACCAAGTATATTAACGCCACTCAACAAGCCTGCTATACCAAATATAATGGATAGCCCGCCAATAAATGGCATCACAGTGACACCCCAAAAGACTTTCTTTTTATAAACATGCAGTGGTAACTGCTTAGCTTCATCGCCCATATTAAATTCCTTTTTCCCTCACCCTCTCACCATAAATAAGGGGTCATTTTGACCCCTTCGATGCGTCACCAAGGACCAGCTTTTAACAAGAAAAGAGCTGAGTTTTTAAATTGCAAACCAACTTCAAAAATAGTTATTCGCGTAGTGTGGCTTTTCTAGCGCTGGCAGGTAGCTTATGGGAATCTAGGCAATTTGGTCAATTTACTTTTTTTCATCGTTTTTGTCGCATATCACCACTTGCAATATCATCTGGAAATAACCAGACACCAGCTACACTTACCTTTCACTTTTCTTTTGTCTTTTGGACTATGCAGACAAGTCTACTTCTTTTTTACCCTATAAATGTACAAAGGGTAGTTTAAGTAATTCAAAGGCGTCAAAACATCTCAACTAATCAAAAGACAAAAATCAAAGCCAGATTACGGCAACAATATGCATAACTCTCTATGGTATGTCTTTTATTTAAAAAAATATCTATACAAGAAGGTTAAAAATGATATTACATTCAGGCTCCCAAAGTATTGCCATACAACCTAAAACATATAACACTATCCCAGCTAAAGCTGTAACTGAAACACTCGCCAAACAAGCGCTTCAAAGTTCCTCCCCATCTGGTAAATTAGAGCATGGTGGAGATACTCTTATCCCCCATGTTGAAGAAAATGCTGAGTTTGCAAAAAAATGGCGAAAGACGCCGCGCACACACCCTACAAACCATTGATTTATATACCTAAACCACCTTATCTTAAAGGTAGTTCCATCTATGAACAATAGAAAAATCCCCCTTTGAACTTGATAAAAAAGCAACCGAAGTAACAGAGCAAAGAGTAAAGCTATATGAAAGAATGAAGTAAAAATGCGAATCTGAAACGTATATCTAAAAGAGCTTATGGCATTCAACTACTCACTTACCATAGACTAGCAAGTAGAACCTGACATACTCAAGGTTAAAGAGTACGCCTGACTATATGCTTGATTTACGCTTTAAAATTAGAAATGTCTCACATAAAAATATAAACATTGAAAAATACACATTTTATATTAATAATTTTTACAGAAAAAATGGATGAAATCTCTGAAAAAGAAACTATAACTCGACACAACATCAAAAAATTAATTTAAAATAATCAAATAATGCAAGGTTTAATCACGATGCATGTGCTAAACCTTACATGAACTAAATTGAAAAAATTTTAATATATAACGGAAGATTTATATTTGATTAATACCAAGTAAATAAAAGCCGTCATATCCAAAGCACGCAAAAAAAGCATTTTAATCAGCGTGATAACCTAATCACAAAGGCGTCCGAATA
This sequence comes from Pseudoalteromonas luteoviolacea H33-S, assembly GCF_001625695.1. Taxonomy (GTDB): domain Bacteria; phylum Pseudomonadota; class Gammaproteobacteria; order Enterobacterales; family Alteromonadaceae; genus Pseudoalteromonas; species Pseudoalteromonas luteoviolacea_B. The sequence continues at coordinate 3,633 of NZ_AUXY01000096.1, read as the reverse complement.
GCGTTCTTGAATCGCTCTTGCACGACTACCCTCTACATACTCTTCCGGAACTGGGCTATACCTGATCCGCTCAATATGTATGCTTCCCTGACATGCTTGTTTTGTATTCAAAGAATCTTGCTCAAGTCCCTCAAGTGCAGCTAAGTCAACTTTTAAGTTTCCATCATCTTCAATATCATAAAAGTTTTCAACGATACTTTGCTCGTTTCCTTCTTTATTATTACACTTTATAGTTAGTACAGCGTCTAGCCGGGTATCCGTTGCGGTATCTGCAGTCCAATTAACATCAATAGCTTCATTTTTATCAAATGACTGATTTTTTTGCGGCGTCATTATCGTAAAGGGTGCAGGTAGTATAAGCTTTGTATTGATAACATCGTTTGTTTCTGATCTTGAGAAAGTTACCGTAAAATCAGTGTCTTTATCCGCAATGTTAAAAGTTGCTCGATAGTCAATATCTAAAAAACTATCATCAATTTTTAAGTCTTTAGTGGCGCCAGAAGCTGTGGCTTGAAGCTTATCCTTGTCTGACAGCTTTATGTTATTTCCGTTGCGAGAGCTTACATTTAGCTCAGCAATAACACGACTGTCTTCACCTTGCGAAGTGACATATATATCAGCCCAAATAGCATCCGTCTTAACATTGCTAGATTCCGTTGTTTCAGTTGAGCACCCAACCAGTGCTAGCATTGATAAAGGAATTACTGAAAGTATTTTAAGATTCATAAGTGTCCCTATATTCCGTGGTTCAATCTATCATATAGAGATTTGAGCAATGCTAAAATAGGTATTAACACTTTAAAACAATTTAGAAAGGCATTTTTGGTAAATAACTATTAGAAATAGAGAAAAATTAAAAAAGGTTAATAGAACATCCTTGTTCAGGTAAAAATCTAGTTCACTTTATTGGAACATTATGAATATAAAATGGATTTGTTCTGATAGCAATACAAAAATCAAAAGACCTTATAAATTCTAGCCAAAAGTAAGAAAGCAATATAAAACCAACATATACCTCTGCAAAACAGCGTGACCATTAAAGTAATCAAAAAGAACTTACAATATATAAAAAAAACATCTTAAAGTTGTATTGTTGAGTCTCAATATTTACTAGTAGTCAAAAACTCAACATCTTTTAGGGCATTTTTCCAATCTGGTTGGCTTGTAATATAGTCATTAGGCAACCCTCTATCTCTGCCTTCGTAATCACACACACCCTGAGGAAAAATACGCTGTAAAGTTTCAAAATGCTCAATTATATTTACTTTCCCATACATGCCTCTTTCTATTGCTTTTTTTACTGAGATCAGTGGACATTTGAACATAGCACCGTCCCAACCCCCTCCAGCTTCAATTCTACTCGTACTAAACATTGGGAAACGACTTTGACAAACGCCCTCGTCACGAGTATTCCATTGTCCATCAAAAACCCCTGCTCCTGCGCCATAAATACTTCCGTCTTTATTAAAACATGTATCTTGTAAAGATTCTGGTCTAGCGGAAATGATGCTTTGATTTGGTGCAGATTTTAAATTTGAAAGCCATGTATCCATCATTTCAAATGCTTGTTTTGTCGGGTCAAAGTCTTTATGTGCAACCCATATAACGTGGTTATTACTATGCCCTTTTACTGCTTGAATACGAAGTCGGCTATAAAAAGAAGCCGACATATGGTGCATATCAAGTTCGTTTTCTAAATAATGCCGTGCATCTATCACTGGAATGTCAATGTTACCAATAAACACTTGCCCAGATTTGTAGGCTTGATTCATTGCTTTAATCGAGCCGGCATGCCTTGGGGCAACTTCATCAATTGGAGTGGTGATATTGTGGTTCCCCCACAAGGTCAGCCAAATAGGTAATTTATGGCCAAATGGTAAAACAATTTCTTCTTGTTGCATCTGTTGCTGGGGCTTCCAACCGCCAATATGTGCATTTAAATGTAAAAACTCATCAAGTGTTATTTTTTCTGCTTTAAGCGCATTGAGTCCATACTGTACACCTACATTGTCCCAAGTACTTAAACCAAAACCATTTTTATCGATACCAAAAACATGCGACATATCTTGCCAATAACTCCATTTAGTCTCATCAACAACATGCTCTTTAAAGTGTTCTCTTATAAATCCCTGCTGAGGGTTGTTAATAAACGCTGATAACCCAAAATATCCATTAATGCACTCACTGCTTCCCTTTGGAAAACTAGGCACAAATCCTGACATTAACTGATTTATAGGCTGTAAAAAACCGCCTTTCTGAGGGAAGCCATTGATCGCATTCATCCCCTCAATAAGTCGCCGCCTCTCCCAATCTCGCCATGCATTTTTGTCGGCAGCCCTGAATGTAAAATAGTTATTTAACAAGTCACAATCTAACGCATAAGTCGTTTGCGTTATCATATCTGGATAGCTGTATAAGGGGATTAGTCCGTCGAGAATTCCTCGACTATTTTGAGCAATCAAGTATTGTGCTAGTCCACCACCAGAACCACCCACGCCAACAGTGTAAAGGGGCTTGCCATATAAACTCGTGAACTGTTTTTTAACACGTCGAGCAGTATCTTCAGCTAACAACATATTATAGGTATAACTGGTTTTATTTCCGCTAGAACTAATGACTGCGTATCCGTCAAGCAACTGCTGTGCTTGTCGAGTCATAACCCTAGAAGCTTTTTGTCTGCCTTGCCTAAACCCAATGCCAGATCCCCCATTAAACTGATAAATAAGTCGCTTATTCCATTTGCTTTTAGCTAACCTATCTCCCAATTCTGAGTTTTTTATCGGCATGATCAAGGTATAAATAAAGCGATTGATTGTTCCTTGCTCTACTCTAAATAGTGGCAGTGCAGTATGCTTCGCCGTTTCTACATCAGTGATCCTTGATGCTATATAACTGCCTTCTTTTTTGTGCAATGTATAATAATCAATGCGCGTTTTTACGCCGCAATCTTTGCTGTAGCCGATGACTTTATCGCTATCATAAACCGGAACCCCAAGCGCTTCGTGATTATCCACTTCGGGTTGGCCTAACTTTGAGTCTCGTGACATGCAGTAAAAAGGATACTGATTTGGGCCTGAGTATAAGCTCTCAGAAGGACCGATTGCACCAATGGCTATCGGGAACGAAAAATGCTCATTCGGTCTTTTGGTTTGAGAAATGTGGCCTTTTAGATCAAGTAGATAGTTATCTTTAGATTTGGCTGTGTTTTGAACAGCAAAGTGACGATCTTCATTTGTAATATTTTGGTATAACCAAAGCGTAAAGCCAGCACCAACCAGCAATAAAAAGATCAATATGAGCTTTTTTATCATACACACCTCTATGACTATACCGATACTTTAAGTTTAGAGTTGGTCTGACAGTTACGTTGTTATATGTTTGTTATTTAAGGTAAACTGAAAAAGATCAATAAATAAAACATGATATTACATGGTTATTCTTGAAGAGAAACTTATTTTAATATCCAAAATGGCCTGACCAAAAAACGAAAATTAACATTGCAAGCAGGCCATTAAACGCAGCTAAATAGTCAGTTTTTATTTATAAAAGGCTGATCTTCATTCGGTCGATGCTGTCTCATTATTGCACTCCATCGGTTTTTTCATCTGGTACGGGCCTTGTTGATCAAATAGG
>NZ_AUXY01000095.1 GCF_001625695.1 Pseudoalteromonas luteoviolacea H33-S | reverse complement strand
AGTTCATGATCTTGCCCTGGGGTTAAATGCTATCAATTTCCTTGAATTAAACAGCTTTTCATCGTCTTTAAAGTGACCTTATCAAATTTATTATAAAACCAACAGCCAGATTTTTGATGTGATTGGTCTTTTTTGATAAGCAATATGGAGTATTCAAGTATAGATTTTTCGTGTGTAATAATATATTTTCATATGAATTTATTCATTGCGAGGGTGTGTTTGATACTTTTTAATATGAATATTGTGTAGATAACAATGAAAGATAAATAAAAGGAAATTTTAAAATGAGCAAAACAACGTATAAGGCATTGGCTATTGCGCTGAGCACAGGTCTGCTTTCTAATCTTGTACAAGCTGCGCCAGTGCTGAATAAAACAACTTATGAGTTCAATTCAGGCCTGCAAATACAAGAAGAGTTCAATATATTTGGCAACGATAATGTCACTGATCCAAACTACTCAAGCAACGAGCTTAGAATCCAATTGAATGCTGATAAGTCATACAACCAAATTGGCTTTTACGATCAGGTACGTACCGCTTATGGTCAAGCTGTTGCATATAATATTATAGATAGACGTTGGATAGAGTTTAAAGGCAAGCTCTTATATTATGCGGCGGTTACAGACGGTTCAAACAAGATAGAAACTATCCCGTTTCGCGTTATTAACCCCGCAGGCGAAACATCTGAATGGGGTGTGATCCGCGTCAGTCTAGATGAAGCATTCAATATTGATTATGACTACTATCCAAGCGATGATAACGCACAGACCTCAGCCAATCAGGCTACTATAATCAATGTGAAAGACAATGATGCAAACGTGCCATACTATTTTGGTGTCGAGGTCTATGCTTGGGCTGAAAATGGTCGTGTGACTGTTAACGATGATCACACCATCACGTATACACCTAAGGCTGGTTTTGTCGGCCAAGACTCGTTTAGATATCGAATTAAAGGCAATAACTTATATGATATTACCAGTGCACCCGCGACCGTAACTATTAATGTAAAATAAACTGAATATCATTGAAAAAGCACAGGTAAATACTTGTGCTTTTTCCTCTGACTTTAACTCTTTTGATTACCATATTATCGCCTTTTTCTTGTTTATTTATGATTGTTATGTCAATTTGTTTGAGAATAAGGACATGTTTTGAGTGCATGCCTACGCAAAGCATTGATGGCGCTTAGTATCTGTTTTATAAAAATGACTTTGATCTTTGCTACAGGAATTGCTCAAAGCCCACCAAAATAATAAAAAAGAGAAACTAACGTGGTGAAAAAAGCAATTATTATCGGTGCGACATCAGGGATTGGTAAAGCATTGGCGATTAACATGGCACAACAAGGCTATATATTAGGGCTTACTGGTCGACGGGAAGCGATGTTGGCTTCGTTACAGCAATCTATAACGAGTAAGACATATATGTGTGTGATGGATATTTCTACACCACATAATGCAGTTGAAAAGTTCGAGCAACTGATAGAAAACATGCAGGGCGTTGATTTAGTACTCATTAATGCAGGAACTGGGAGCTGTGAACCCGATTTCCCTCTGGAAGGTGAGCTAAATACGATAGCTGTGAATGTATCAGGGTTTACCGCGATTGCAAATGCAGCCTATCACTACTTTACAAAGCAAGGACATGGACATATCGCTGCCACCTCTTCGATTATGGCGCTGCGCGGCGGACCTTGCCCATCATACAATGCATCCAAAGCATATATGTCGAATTACTTAGAAGGATTATATTGTCGCGCTTACAAGGCTGGACTAGATATCAGTGTCACAGATATTCGGCCAGGGTTTGTTGATACGCAGATGGCTAAAGGTGATGGCATTTTTTGGCTCGCGCCAGTGGAGAAAGCCGCTGTGCAAATCTTAACGGCGATTGAGCAAAAAAAGCGAGTGGTTTACATTACAAAACGCTGGCGATTAATTGCAATCTTGATGCAAATTTTGCCGTTTAGCGCCTTTGTGAGGTTGATGATGGGGAATAAGCAAAAAAGCACAAAGACATATTAAGTTTTTGCGCTTTAACCACTCTCACATCAATGGATGTTTACCAAATTAAGCTTCGGCTTTAGGTTGTGTTTTGGATGGAATGTTTGTTGCCTATCATAAAGATAATGAGAACGCCGGTAAGCTTCATGAGATCCGAAAAATGCTAGGAAAAGAAGAACCTGAAGCACCGTCGATTTTAACGCCTTAGCTGCTGTTACCGTTTTGGGGTAAAACAAATGTATAATTTTCTCTGTTAGGCTTGTCAATCTTTGATAAATGGCTAAGATCCTGCGTTTGAATTGCTTTTAAACCTAACCGCTGAGCACAAGATGCCAAAATCGAGAACCAGTCAGTTTATCTACTCTGTCGCATTAAATAGAGCCTTTTTATTATTCCCATTAGTTTTGATTTGTTTGCTAGTGACCAATATTACCGTAGAAGATTTACGCTTTTTATTTGGCCATATGGATGAACATGGCTATCAAAATATCATTGATAACGAAGCGACGATCACGATTTTACTGATTGGTTTTGGCGCAGTGATGGATGGCCGTAAAATCCTTTCAAAACGAGCTTGGGACAGTAAGCAAGATCCAAGTTTAGAGCAGCATAAACTATTGAATGAAACCTCTGAGTATTACGGGTTTATGCTCATTGTGATTGGTATTTCGATAGAGATTGTTGACCAGCTAGCAAGTTACATGCGTAACTTTCAGGTGGAGTTACTCATGTTTGAAGCATGGTTCAGCATTGTATTGAACATAGTCGCAATTGGCGTGATGCTTAAAGCCGCTTATAAAATTGCAGTCATAGATAAGCAGGCACACCAGTTGTGATTAGGCTGTGCTAGTTAGTCATCAAGCAAGTATTTTAGTCCATCGACTTTACTGGTGGTAAAAAATGCTTGCTGCTGCCAAATTGGATTAAGAATTTGGTTTGTCTCGCCTATGACCCAAACAATATTGGCAAATTGTGCAGCCTTAAAGCCATAAATGGTTGTTTCAGGAAAAGTCTCGGTTAATACATCTGCCAGCTTACTTATTTGTGCGCGCTCGGTGAGTACCGTGTTAAGTGCTAGCCACCCTTGGTTGGTAAGTAGGCGCTTTATGTTTTGGTAAAAATCGGGTTCGAAAATAAACGGCAGTAGCGTTGTTGAATCAAATAAATCAACCTGTATTAAGTCAAAAGGCGTGAGGTCTTGTTTTTTAACGAACTCATAAGCATCTGTGCAGTGTATCGGGTTGTCACTGTTATTAGGGTTAAAAAACTGCTTGTATAGGTCTATTATTTGCTGGCTTTTTTCTACCGTTTCTATATGTGCTTTAGGGAATTTGTCATTGAGAAAGCGCAGCAAACCACCACCACCCAGCCCGAGTTCGAGTATCCGGTTGGTCTCTGAGAGTTCATAGGTTGGAATAGCCATAAATAACATATGGGGAAACACTAGACTGTTTGGCTCTGATAGAGACATTGCAGATTGCATAATGCCATCAATGCTAATCCAACGCAGAGTCTCGTTTTCGATGACTTGCACCTTTTGATTGTTGACTTCAATATCTAAAAGCGTTGTGGGTGTTAAAGTGTTACTCATAAGACCAGCAAGAAAAAAAGCAGATAGTTTAGTTTAGCGTTTTATTTTATTTTTGTAATATAAATCATATAGATTGCCTTTGATAATGCGTGTGAATTTGCAGTAATAGTGTAGTCATATGTGTGTTGATCTTTTATGCAAAAACCGTCACACTCGGCACGTCTATGGCAAGAATAAAAAAAATGTTATTTCGCTTTTTTATCTATTTAAATATTTCAATCTTTAGTTTGGCCTGCTCATATGCCTACGCGACTGCTATCAGGTTTGTGGCTGAAGACTTACCACCGTATCACTATTTAAATGCAAAAGGGCAAGCGGATGGTGTTTTGGTTGAAATTGCTAGAGAGCTTCAGGTACATAGTGGCTTAGAAGCGAAGATTGATATATTGCCAATGGCTAGGGCATATCATGAATTGCAAACAAAACCAGATGTTGTGATGTTAGCTTGGCTAAAAACACCAAGTAGAGCCAAAAACTACCAATTTTTAGGGGTTATGTGTCAGACTTCTGCGTCATTAATGGGTCTAACTAGCAACCAAATACCTTTGTCTTCACTTGAGCAAGCAAAGCGGTATCGAGTGAGCACCATTCGGGGTTATTACAGTGAGCAATACCTTAAAAAAGCGGGCTTTTCTGAAGAGCATGATCTTGTCTTGGCCTCGCACTATAAAAGCATGTGGCATATGCTGTATAAGGGCCGGACGGACTTTATATTAACAAACACCAGAACTTTGCAACGAGAGTTAGATGAGCTCGGACTCGACCCTACATTGTTAGAGAGCAAACTGAGATTAGATGATTTCCCTTCAGAGCTGCACCTTGCAGCCAATTTACAGTTTTCTAAATCACAGGCTGAAAAGTTACAAGCGTCTCTGAATGCGATTAAAGCGTCGGGTCGTTATGATGAGATTGTTCGTAAATGGCGGTTGCTAGACTAGTCTCATCCTAGGGACTGATAATTAAAGAATAATCAGCGCGTGAGCACTTAGTTGACTACACTTTATTAACAAGCTCAACGTCAGGAAACGTTTAAAGCGTGACAAAATTAGGTGAGTTACAGTTAGACACTGTAATGGATGGGGTCATAGATGGAATTTTTATGACCAACAGGCAGGGAGAAATTCTAAGCTTTAATGCTGCTGCGACACACATATTTGGCTACAGTAAAGAAGAAGTATTAGGAAAGGGCATCACTTTTCTTATTCTTCAATCTGAGCAGGAAAAGTATTTTAAATATTTACATAATATCACGGACGAAAAAATTGCGGTTTTATATAGAAAGCCATGCCGCACTGGCATAGAGCTGATTGCCCTCAAAAAAGACGCCACTGAGTTTCCCTTGGAGCTGTCTCTTAGTGTATTGCCTTGCAATGATATTGTGCTTTGCACTGTGCGAGATATTTCAGAGCGCAAGCAGGCAGACATGTCGATAAAGTCCTATGTAGAACACATAGAAACCATTATGGATACGGTTTTAGATGGCCTCATCACCATAGATATGAAAGGCGTGATACATGGCTTTAATAGCGCAGCTGAAAATATTTTTGGTTACAGTGCCAGAGATGTGATTGGGCGAAACGTCAAAATGCTCATGCCAGAACCTTATCAATCTGAACATGACTCCTATTTAGATAATTATCATGCCACTGGAGATAAAAAAATTATTGGTATTGGGCGAGAAATAACCGGGCGGCGTAAAAGTGGTCATTTATTTCCGTTGGAGCTTGGTGTCAATGAGATGACTGTTCAAGGTAAAACCATGTTTGTGGGGACAGTACGAGACATATCTGAGCGAAAAGCAGCAGAATCAGCCATCGATTCTTACATTAGAAAACTCCAGATCAGTAACTCAGAGCTTGATCAATTTGCTTATATTGCTTCTCACGATTTAAAAGAGCCCCTAAGAGGGCTTGCGAACAATGCGCTTTTTTTAGAAGAAGATCATGCGGGTACGTTAGAAAGTGAAGGGTTGAGGAGAATTTCAAGAATTCGCTTTTTGTGCACGCGAATGGAAAAGTTGGTGGACAGTTTGCTGTATTACTCTCGACTGGGGCGCCAAGATTTAGCGGTTGAAGAAGTGGATTTAAATGCATTGATAGACAATGTCGCTGAATTGACTTTACCTGAGGAAACAACACAAAGCGTCGATTTAGTGATCCCCGCACCACTACCAAATATTACCTGCGACAAGCCACGCGTATCTGAGTTATTTCGTAATCTCATTTCTAACGCGGTTAAATATAACCAGTCTGCACGTAAAAAAATAGAAATTGGTGTTAAAGCGAGTATGAATCCGCATACTCAGGTGCTAGAGCCGCAAGTTTTTTATGTTAAAGACAATGGGATTGGGATAGATGCCTGTTTTTTTGAAGATATTTTTAGAATTTTTAAACGGCTTAACGAAGAAGATGATGTAGTTCGTGGCACAGGCGTAGGCCTGACGTTTGTTAAAAAGATTATTGAAAGGCACAGTGGACATATTTGGGTCGAATCGGAACTTGGCCAAGGCAGTTGTTTTAACTTTACCTTAAAGCTAGGAGACTGAATGATGGATAAAGATTTAGGCCTGATTTTACTGGTTGATGATAACCCTGATGATTTTGAAGCGATACTGAGAAGTTTGCGAAAAAGCCACTTTATGAATCCAATTCAATGGTGTCAATCGGGTCAAGATGCAAAAGATTATTTATATAAAAGTGGAAAGTACAGCTCACATGAGCATTTAAAACGACCGGTATTGGCATTGGTTGATTTAAATATGCCGGGCTTGGATGGTAGGCAGCTTTTGAGAGATCTCAAAGCTGACCCCAAAATGTGCTCAATCCCAATTGTGGTATTAACAACGTCGAGTGATCCTCAGGATATTGAATCTTGTTATGCCTTGGGCGCGGCGTCTTACATTCAAAAACCCGTTGAATTTGATGATTTAGCAAATGCGTTTAAAGTCCTCAAAGACTACTGGTTTAAAGTTGCATTATTGCCCACTATCGATGGATATGATTAGCAGTCGTAATCGTGAGCTTTTTCAAAAAGTTATCTATATCATGTTACAAACTAAACAGTGAGTCTGACTAGATCAAGCATGCCTTTGGAAGCATAATGAGTACGTTATTATCTAGAGGCTGATATGATCCAATTAAAAGATGTCGTATTTTCCAGAGCCGATGGCGAGGCTCAAAGGCGCATTATTGATAACGTGTCTGTGACTATCCACGATGCACAGCAGGTCGCATTAGTGGGGGACAGTGGTTCAGGTAAAACCACGTTACTAAATTTACTCGCAGGACTATTGGTACCAGACAGTGGTGAAATTAATGTCAATGGTACCGTCATTTCCGAATTTGATGAAAACCAATTGGCGCGCTATCGACGCCAAATCGGTGTCATATTCCAGCATTATCAATTATTAGAAGCACTTAATATCGCTGATAACATCACTTTTCAAGCGCGTCTCAATGGCATTCAAGTGACAGAATCTGTGCTAACGGCGCTTGCAAATCGGCTTGGCATTGTACATAAGTTGTCGGCTTTTCCCAGTGAGCTCAGTGGCGGGGAGCAACAGCGCGTAGGTATAGCCAGAGCCATAATCAATCAGCCAAAGGTTATTTTAGCTGATGAACCGACTGGTAATCTTGATAGTGAACGAAGCCAAGAGGTACTCGAACTGCTTCAAGCCTTATGTAAAGAGCACGATATTAACTTAATTATGGTCACACATAGCGAAAGATTGGCTGTGCAATTTGAAAGACAAATAAGGCTAAAAAGCGGACAGTTATATGACTGAGTTTAAGTTAATCTTTTTTGCTTTTTGCCAGTTTTATTTGAGACATAAAGGTCTGCTGATGCTATTTGTGCTTGGCTTTAGTCTAGGCACCGCTTTGATCAGTGCTATTTTTGGTCTTAACTTAGAGGCCTCAAAACGTTATTCAAATAGCAGCGCATTATTGGCAGTGCCAGTGACCCACTTTATCAAACCTAACCTTGGCACCGAGCGCTTACCTGTTACTGTTAGGCAGCAGTTATCACGGCAAACCGAGACCCAATTTGAAGTGGTGCTTGAAGGCCGAGTACAGCTTGAAAATGGCAAATGGCTCAATATTAAAGGGGTGAATTTATTACACTGGATTTCGCAATCAGGGGCGGGCAAAAAAAAGGCTAATTATAATGAGGTAGGTAGCCAAGCAAGCCCACTATTTGACACGATTTATTTGGACCCAAAGTTAATCGCACGGCTGGATAGCAACACGCTCAAATTAAATGACGTGAGTTATGCTGTTTCACCTATTGAAGGTTTGGGCTTTCAAGCGCTGATGGACATCAGTTTGGCAGATAAATTGCTCAATGCGCAAGGTGAGGTGAGCTATCTAGAAGTATTTGATTTAGGTGATGCTGCTGAGCTTGTTTTGACTGAATTATTAAAAGGGCAAGCCCGAGTTGAGCGGGCGGATGCTCAAGCGTTCGATACACTCTCAGGGCCGTTTTTCTTTAACTTACAGGCCTTGGCGCTACTCGGGTATATAGTCGGGGCATTTTTAAGCTTTAATGCCATTAAATTGGCCTTTGCCTCTCGGGCTGCCCAACTCAAACAGTTATATTTATTAGGTTGCCAGCCAATTAAACTAAAGCAAGCCATGTTCATCGAACTTGGCACTTTAGGACTATTATGTGCTTATTTGGGGGCGTTGCTTGGCGTGACGCTCGCCAATATTCTGGTGGTCGATGTGACTCAAGTGCTGCGCAGTTTTTATCAATTGGACAGAAGCGTGACCGTTGAGTTGGACTGGGCCATGGTGGTATTAGGGTTTGTGCTTAATACGCTTGTTTTGTCGATCTTTTTCTTATCGAATCGTTTGTCTGAGGTGATAAAGCATAAGTCGGTTTTTTGGTTGTGCTTAGCTGCGCTTTGCATTGGCGCAGTATTACTTGCCTTGCTGGCGCAAAGTAAGCTGGTGGCCTTACTACTTTGCGCGGTGATATTGCTGATTTTCTTTTGTATCACGCCAGGCATTATCTCTCAGGTATTTTCTTGTCAGTGGCCAACGAACTCTGCACTGGTTTTATGGCTCAAAGCAGATAGTCAGGGTCAGATTAAATCGCTGTTGAGCGCCGTGCTCGCGACATTAATGGCCATGGGCGCAGCCATCGGTATGTTGGTGATGGTGAAAAGCTTTAGCCAGACATTGGATGGCCATTTAGAAAATCGTCTCAGTGCCGACCTTTATGTGCGCCCTGCAGTCGTGTCGAGCAGCATGCATTATACTCTTGAGCAAATGACAGAAATTGAACGCGTCGGGGTTTATTGGCAAGCCCGTAGTGAGGTTATTCGTGAACAAGATGCAGTACCCATAAAACTGCTTAGTTTTGGACGCGATGAACACTTGCACCAGCAGGTGAAATTACTGGGCGGGAAAGCAGTCACAAGTGACCACTTGTCCAGTAAAACTGGCGCTATCGACCAGTGCTTAGTGAATGAACCTGGGTGGCGAATATATGGTTTAGATGTCGCTCAGGTGGTGCAAGTTCAGCAGGGAAATAAGCGGTTTAGTTGCCAAATTACGGGAGTTTTTTACGATTACGGAGAGCAAGAGGCAACACTACTTACCACAACCGGTGTGATTGAAAGCAGTGACTTTAGTTATCAAGCGTTTGGCTTTTCTTTGACCTTAGCGCCTGATGTAGATATCAACGATATGACCAAGTACTTGGTAGAAAAACTGCCCATAGAAAGCACCCAAATAAGCATAAATAAAGTATTTAAACAGTATGCAAAACAGCTGTTTGAGAATACTTTTAGTGTGACTCACGCCCTAAACCTGTTCATCATGTTAATTGCATTATTTGGCGTATGGGTGAGCTTTTTAACACTGGGTAGGCAGCAGCTTCAGCAAATGGCGACATTACAGACTTTAGGTGTAACGCGAGCGCAGTTATTGGCAGCCAAACTAGGCCAAACCTTAATTATATTGCTTGTCACTATCGCCTTGGCGATCCCATTGGGTATTCTTTTAGGGTGGGTGTTGTTGACATACGTGATGCCACTGGCATTTGGTTGGAGTATGGCCATGGTCCTTGATTGGTGGGGGATATTGGCTTTTAGTTTAGTGGTGCTGGTACTTGCCATGGTAGTAGGAACATTGCCAATGTTGCGGCTATTAAAGCGAAATATTGCAGACAGTGTGGCCCAGTTGTAGAGAAGCAAATGAAAATACAAACGATAGTTCAATTATGCGTGTGGCTTTGTATCACCAGCTTATTGCAAGGGTGTAGCGAACCTGCTCAAAAGCCCGCATCAACCCATCCATTTTCGATGCAAAGTGGCGACCCTGTGAGTGCAGGCACTGTATTAACTTTTCCAGAAGATCATGGCGCACATCCTGCTCAGGGGATCGAGTGGTGGTACGTCACTGCAAACCTCAAAAGTGACAGCGGCCAAGAGTTTGGAGTGCAATGGACCTTATTTCGCGTAAGCCGACCTGAACTGTCTGCTGACCCAACAGGGCCTTGGTGGGATGGGCAATTTTATTTTGCGCATTTTGCAGTGCAAACCGACACACAACATGTCGCTTTTGAAAAATCAGGTCGAGCTTCAGATGTGATTATCCAAGCATCGCCTTTTGAGGCAAGGCTGAAAAATTGGTCGATGCAAAGTACTGAGGACGCCTTTTTGCCGTTGAATTTAAATGCCAGCCAAGATGGTTACCGTGTTGCGCTTAAAATGGATAATAGCCCCAGAGTACTGCATGGCGAACACGGTTTTAGCCAAAAAACGCAAGATGGCCATGCGTCCATGTATTACAGCTATCCATTTTTAGAGGTGAGTGGCGAGCTCGTTTTTGACCAAAGAGTGCATAAGGTGTCGGGTCGAGCTTGGCTAGATAGAGAGTGGTCCGCAGCCTTTATTAACCCGAATCAAACTGGGTGGGATTGGTTTAGCTTGCAGGGCGAGGACCCTGAAGATGGTGGCTTGATGGCATTTTGTATTCATGCTGGTAAAGGGTATGAATACTGTGGTGCAACCTCTATTGACCCTGATGGCAAGACGCGTGCATTTGGCAACGAGCAAGTTGAGCTGGTAGCAACCAAGCGCATAGAGTTGGAAGGCGTGACTTACCCAATTGCATGGCAACTCTCTGTAGATGGTTTTGAACCTATTGAAATAAAAGCAGTAAATGCAGATTCGAGAAATAAACTCAGCATACCTTATTGGGAAGGTCGCGTAACGAGCTCAGGTGGTTACAGTGGTACAGGGTATAGTGAGCTGGTCGGGTATTAATGAATATGTGCAGCAATTCAGCTCACCTTTTAGTTTGACCAATATCATCAAAATGCGTGTTTTAGCCTAAAAATTGCATATTGCGGGGATTTTTCCTCGCGATGTCGGCGTCTAGGGATTATCATGCCCACAAAGAAAGTTATATAGGCAGTAAAATATGTCGTGCCCTCCATGTCCAAAGTGTAATTCTGAGTATGTATATCAAGATCAAAGTCAATTGATCTGTCCTGAGTGTGCATATGAGTGGGACCCGTCTGAGATAGAAGAAGATGATACACCGCAAGTAAAAGATGCCAACGGCACCTTGCTTGTAGATGGTGACAAAGTCACTGTAGTAAAAGACCTTAAAATTAAAGGTAGCTCACAAGTGATTAAGATTGGTACCAAAGCTTTGGTAAGACGTGTTCTAGATAAAAAAGACCACGAGCTTGATTGCAAAGTAGACGGTGTAGGCGAAATGATGGTTACCGCAAAGTTTGTGAAAAAAGCCTAAATACATTATTAAAGAGCGCAGTTTTGCGCTCTTTACACAGTTTATAAGTTGTTATTTTTATCACTTGGCTGCTTAAGTGGTAATTCACTGTTTACCACAGATAGATGCCCTGAGTTTCTTTGCTCATCTTCAAGTAACTGCTTTACTTTTTGCTCCGTCATGGGCTGATAAAACAAATACCCTTGCAAATAATGGATATTCAGCTCGTTACAGGCCGAGGTTTGTGGTGCGGTTTCTACGCCTTCGGCAACCATTTTAAAATCAAGTTTAGAGAGCATGTAAGCCAGCCCTTTGAGCATATCATGGTTGGTTGAGTCAGGGTGTGAGATGCTTTGAATGATTGAGCGGTCAATTTTAACCATTTTGATGGGGGATTTCAGTAAATGGGGAAGTGATGAAAAGCCCGTGCCAAAATCGTCCAGCGCTAGATTCACCCCATGCTCGGACAGTGTGGTTAAAGTTTCATTAATGATGGAGCAATCTTGTAATAAGGCCGACTCTGTCAGCTCTAGGACCAATTTATTTGCTGGAATATTCAATTGACTCAGTGCGTCAATCACCATATAGGAAAAGCCGCCAGTAGCAAGTTGATTTGCAGAGACGTTTATCGCCAGCTTAAAGTCATAGCGGCCTGCTTTTAGCATGTCCGCAAATTGCCCAAGGGCTGATTCCAGTACCCATTTACCGATTGATTGGATCAGGTCTGTTTCTTCAGCGATAGGAATAAATTCATTTGGCAGTTGCGTCGTATGTGCAAAAGGCCAACGGATCAAAGCTTCTATGATCTCAATTTTTTCTGTTTTACTGTTGATGATGGGTTGATAGTTGAGTTGAAAGTCTTGATTAAATGCAGCTTGCCTGAGCTCAGATTCTACCCTGTATTTGAGTAAAAACGTCTCTTGTACATTATCTTGAAAAATTTCTATATGCTCGCCATTTTGACGTTTAGCACGATACATGGCGATATCAGCAAGTTTAATTAAATCTTGCGCGTGTTCGGCATTAATAGGGGCCAAAGCGATGCCAATGCTTGCAGTGCAATGGATGGCATGCCCATCTAGTTCAAAAGGGATTTCAAACGTACTTAAAATTCGTTTAGCAATGACTTTGGCTTGTGAAATACTGGTGAGCTCACCACAGGCAAAAGCAAATTCGTCACCACCTAAACGTGCCAACAACTCATTCTCTCGCAGGATCTCTTTAATTCTGCCCGCAACGGCTATCAGCAGTCGGTCGCCAGCATCATGGCCAAAATGGTCATTAATGTGTTTAAACTTATCTAAGTCCAGCATCATCACCGCGACGATTTCTTCATTTCTTCTTGTACGGGACACTAGCAGGCGATTGAGCATCTCTTCAAAGTGAAAGCGATTGTGCAGTCCTGTGAGGGTATCTTTTTCGGCTAAATCTTTAATATGTTGATAGCTATCATGGAGTTGCTGCTCAAGCTCATGACGTTTTCTTGCTTGCAAGATAGAGCGCGCAAGTTGTGAGCTGGTGATCTCATGTTTGAGTAAAAAGTCTTGCGCTCCGGCATTGATACAATCCAGTACAAGCTGTTGATCATAAAGATTACTGATCATCACAATGGCGGTATGTTTGAGGTGGTTGTCACCGCGCAGTTCAATGATGGCTTCAACACCATTGACCAAAGGCATATTAAAATCGAGCAAAATGACATCAAACTGCATGTCTTGGATTAATTGATAGGCTTCTACTAGGCTAGTTGCCTCTACGATATCGTAATGCTGTTGCTCGCCAGAGAGCGTCTTAATGACGGTTTTTCTGTCAATGGCGTCATCATCGACGACAAGTAGCTTAGTATAAGTCATAAATATCTTTTCCCTGTTCAGTCCTTAACCAAATACAAATCAGTATTAATTACTATACTCACACTTAACTCTAGTCCAAGGCTTGCAGAATTGTAGGGCTGCGCAAAATGTTTGGAATAAAAAATTCCTAAAAATGATTTTTGGGGACACTCTTCGCTCAAGGTTGTCTTTTTTATATACAAACCTTGAACTAATGTGTATGAATATTAGGAAAATAGGCAAAGTTGGCATTAACCAAGGGAATTAAAGAAGATGGAATACATCATCGCAGTGGCATTATTCGCCATTTCTACCTCAATTACACCAGGACCAAATAATATTATGGTGATGACCAGTGGGGTAAATTTTGGTGTTAAAAAGACTTTGCCTCTGCTAGCCGGTATTTGTGTGGGCTTTAGCGTCATGCTGATGGTAGTAGGGCTTGGATTCGGTCAAATCTTTACGTTCTTCCCGAGTCTACATTTCATTATCAAGTGTGTTGGTGTGCTTTATTTGTTGTATTTGGCATGGCTAATAGCCCGCACCGCAGCTGGTGAAATGGAACACAAAGCACAAAGGCCAATGACATTTATCAATGGCGCTTTGTTTCAATGGGTCAACGCTAAGGCGTGGGTCGTTGCAACAGGCGCCATTGCCGCTTTTACAACCGTGGGAGAAGGGTATCTGGTGCAAAATATCACCATTGCAGTGGTCTTTTTGGTGGCTGCATTTCCCTGTGTTGGCAGTTGGCTGTTATGTGGTACAGCACTAAAGCGTGTGCTTACCCAAAGTAGGGCAAGACAAGTATTTAATTATGCCATGGCCGGATTGTTGGTGTTATCGGTTATGCCTGTGATCGGGGAAATAGTTACGCAAGTGGAGCAGCAGCTATTATGAGTATTGATGTCAGCGTGGTACATGGCGATTTGTTGGAGCAAAAAGTGGATGCGATTGTAAATAGTTGGAATCGCAATATCATTCCTTGGTGGTTATTGCTTCCGCAAGGCGTATCTGGGGCGATTAAGCGAAAAGCGGGGACTGTGCCTTTCAAAGAGGTTGCAAAATTTGGCGCTATCCCTCTCGGTGAAGCCAGGCTGACCTCTGCGGGTTGTTTGGATTACAAAGGTATTATTCACGTTGCAGGCATTAATTTATGTTGGTTTGCGACGCAGTACTCAGTCACACAATCTGTGAAAAATGCAATCGCACTTGCAGAGCAACAAGGCTACAAGCACATTGCGATGCCTTTGATTGGCGCCGGATCTGGTAATCGCTCTACACGATGGTCGTATCAATGCATTATGAATACACTAGAGCAGTTAGATAGTTCCGTTGCAGTGAAGTTGGTGAAATTTTCCGCAATTTGATTTGGGTTACAGGTATAACATCTGGTTTTTAATATGTTTTTTGTAGTTTATCATTTTACTCTCACCTATACTGTGCGCTTTAAACTCTAAGCATATTGATAGCCTGTTACAGTGGAGGCCTTTTGAATATTGTCATCATAGAAGATGAGCCTGCTATTGCGGATACATTAACACATGTACTTGAAATGGATGGTTTTAATGTCGTCTGGTTCAATACTGCGGGGGCGGGCCTTGCTCACCTACAAACTAACCAGTCTGACTTATTAATTCTAGATGTAGGCTTACCAGATGGTAATGGCTTTGAGTTATGTAAACAGATCCGTGAGTTTTCGGCACTGCCCATTATATTCTTAACGGCCCGTGCTGACGAAATTGACCGGGTTGTAGGGTTAGAGATTGGGGCCGATGATTATGTCACTAAGCCATTTAGTCCAAGAGAGATGCTCGCTCGAGTAAAGCTCAGACTTAAGCCTCGTCAAACATCATTGCCTGCAGCGGAAAAGAAATTATCCAGCGGCTTAGTATCTGAAAACTTCGATTTTTATAAAGATGGTGTTGGACTTGGTCTAACTGCGCTGGAGTTTAGAGTGTTGGATGCATTGGTGCAGTCGTCACCGCGTATATTGAGCCGTCAACAATTGATGGATTTTGCCCAGATGCCAGCAGAAGAGGCTTATGAGCGTAATGTAGACTCTCATATCAAAGCCATTCGCAACAAGCTTAAAGCAGTTGATATGAGCGAATACCTTAAAACCAAACGTGGGTTTGGGTATTACTTCGAATACTCGGGGTCATGATGCAGCGATGGCCTAAAATCCCGCTTGGGATCAGATTATTTGTGCTCTATTTCGTTATAGTGATCATGACGACTTACTTTGTTAGCTCGACACTTATCAAAGAAATTAAGCCAACAGTTAGGCAGACCACAGAAGAAACCTTGGTAGATATGGCGAATTTGCTCGCGGTACTGGTTGCGGATGATTTGGCAAATGACGCACTGCAAAACAGTAAAATAGCCGATTTACTCCAGCAGTTTGGCAATCGTAGTGTTGATGCGGCGATTTGGGGGGTTGATAAAAAGTCGATGACCCATCGTATTTATGTTACTGACAGTAATGGGATAGTCGTTGCAGATTCATGGCAACAAGATATTGGTAGCGACTTTTCAAGGTGGAATGATGTGTACCTGACTTTGCGAGGTGAATACGGCGCGCGTTCAACCGTCTCTGATCCCAACGATCCACGCTCAACAGTGATGCATGTGGCTGCCCCGGTTATCCACCAAGGAAAAACCATTGGTAGCCTGACGGTTGCTAAGGCAAATCGCTCTGTTCAGCCTTTTATAGACTTGTCTAAACAACGGGTTTTTAATTGGTTGGGCATAATGAGTGTGATGGTGTTGCTGGTTGGCGCTGTAGTGGCTTGGCGGATCAACTCAGCACTGAAAAAACTGTCTGTCTACGCTTATAAAATGGGACAGGGCGAAAAGGCAAGCAAGCCGACATTTAGAGTATTTTACGAATATGCCCAGCTCAGTGATGCGCTCTCGGACATGCGCAACCAGCTAGATGGCAAAGATTATGTCGCCACGTATGTTGAAACATTAACTCACGAGCTCAAGAGCCCGCTCTCTGGGATTAAGGGCGCCAGTGAATTACTCCAAATGCCGCTTGAAGAGGACAAGCGACAAAGATTTGCAAGCAACATTGAGCGCGAGTCTGCGCGTATGCAATCTTTAATTGATAAATTATTGGTGTTGGCAAAGCTTGAAAAGCAACCGGAACTTGAGCAAACCAGTGATATTCAAAGTCGTGATTTAGTCAATTATGTTGCAGATATATTGAGTATTAAATTAGAACAAAAATCAGTGCAATATCAATTTGATGACAGTCAAAATGTTGCCCTTGTGGGCGATGAGTTTTTACTGCGTCAAGCATTATTGAACCTGTTTGATAATGCGCTAGATTTTATTGTCGAGGGCGGTGAACTCAGCGTGCGCATTGAGCAGCGAGACAAGCATTGCTGCTTTGTGATTTTTAACCAAGGTGAACAAATACCCGACTATGCATTACCTCGTTTAACAGAGCGGTTTTATTCACTGCCAAGAGCCAATGGCAATAAAAGCACGGGGCTTGGGCTAAATTTTGTTGAGCAAGTGGCCAAATTGCATTTTGGCTATCTAAATGTTTGTAATCAGCCAGAGGGCGTTGAAGTCACTCTCGCGATTAAATCTCCATAAAGACTCCATATTAACTCCACAGAGAAACCAAACGTGATTGATACAGTGTTGGTAAACCTGAGGAGTTAATTATGAATAATCAAAATAAAGAAAAAATCGGAATTAAATTTGTCACGCTGATTGGGGTGATAATTTTTCTGATGATCCCCATCATGTTCATTGCCGATTTAATTGATGAACGAAGTTCAATACAGCAACAAGTTCAACAAGAAATTGCCAAAAGCAGCAGTGACGAGCAACGTCTGATTGGTCCATTTTTATACATAGAATACGAGCGGGAAGTAACACGTAATCAGGAAACCAAAACGATTAAGAACAAAGCGTTTGTTCTGCCTGATACTCTGAAAGTTCATGCAAAGCTAGATACGTTTGAGAAGTATCGTAGCATTTATAAAGCCACTTTATACCGCTCTATTAATACCATCTCCGGTGAGTTTTCAGTGGCGCATCTCAATGAGCTTGAGGCAGACAAGGTACTGTCAGTAAACTTAGTGTTTGGTATTCAAGATATTCGCGGTATAGGCCTTGATTCAGTGCTTAAAGTAGCGAACAAAGAAGTAGACATGTTACCAGGCACCTTGTTGACCAGCATAAAAGAGGGAATTCATGCGCCAATCTCTGTCTCTGCGTTATCACAAGAAACATTGGCTTTCTCTGCTGATTTACATTTGCAAGGCATGATGCGCCTTGCTGTATCGCCGCTTGGCAGTGAAACACACGTAAGCATGTCAGCAAACTGGCCTCACCCTAGTTTTGAAGGAGAGTATTTACCACTGAGTTCAGACATCAGTGACGAAGCTTTTACTGCGCGTTGGCAAGCTAGTTATTTTTCTACCAACATGCAAAGTATATTTACCAGTTGCGTGATGCGCAATGAATGTACAGAGCTTATGAACCGTACTATGGGCGTTGCCCTTGTTGACCCAGTTGATCACTATTTAAAAAGTCATCGCGCTATTAATTATGCACTTTTGGTTATTTTACTTGTAATGGCAAGCTTCTTTTTACTCGAATTGGTGCGCTCAGAGCCTATCCACCCTGTGCAATACGGCTTTGTGGGGTTCACCTTGGCCATTTTTTACTTGTTACTGATTTCACTCAGTGAACATCTAGGTTTTGGCTTTGCGTATGTAATCTCTACATTGAGTGCAACAGGTTTGCTTGGCTGGTATGTAGCTGGAGTATTAAACAATGCCAAATTAGGCGTGTACTTTAGCCTTGGCTTGGCGATGTTATACAGCTTACTGTATGGCATGTTAGGGGCAGAGGACTATGCACTCCTTATGGGCAGCTTAATGTGCTTTATAGTCTTGTCTTTGGTGATGATTTTAACTCGCAAAGTGAACTGGTATGGTTCGGCTCAGCAATCGGTCAGTAAGACTACATGTGAAATCGATCATGCGCAGGGTTCTAAGACTTAACTCTACATATAAAATATAAAAATCAATCATTAAGACGTATTTATTTAAAGGGAGTACGTGTGGCAAACTTGTCGGTTTTTTGCAGTAATAACGATGGAGATTGTATTTATGCTAGAACTTTCGATTTTGCCACTTTTTGTGATGACCTGTTTAATACTCGCGGTGTCACCAGGGCCCGATCTGGTCCTTATTTCTGCTTACTCGTCTGGGCAAGGTGTATTAGCAGGAGTCAGAATATCCATGGGTATTTTTGTCGCAGGCATTGTACAAACCCTTGCTGTCGCTTTGGGGCTGGGTCAGTTAATGCAGCAGTTCCCTCCTTTGATCATGATTATAAAAATGCTGGGTGCGCTGTATTTGGCATGGCTCGGTGTGACTATGCTGCGCACATGGTGGGCGAATAATCAACAGCTTGAAAACTCGGCGCAAGTCCCGAGTATATCGTCTAGTAATCTGGTTTTAAAAGGGTTTTTAAACAATTTGATGAACCCAAAAGCCATCTTATTTTTTAGCGTGTTCTTAGTGCAATTTACCAATGATGCGCAGCCAATGAGTATGCAGATCATCACTTTAGGTGTGTTGCTATGTACGATTGTATTGCTGGTTAACTTTGTTTTTTCATTTATTTTCAGTAAGGTAGCAAAGGTATTTGCTAGAAAAATTAAGATCAGCCAACATTTTGATGGCATTTTAGGTGCGCTGTTTTTGGCGCTGGCAGCAAGGTTAGCGCTGTCAAAATAACATCACAACGGGATATGCAATGACAACAATTGAAACCTTGGACACTGAACGGCTCAGGCTAGTTGCGCCAAATGAAGCGTGCCTAGATGCCTATTTGCAGTTTTATACCGATGGTAGTGCATCAAAAATGTACGGCGGGCCGATTGAGCCAGCAAAAGTGCTCGCTAGACTTAAAGCCGATCTGGGGTGTTGGGCTTTATATGGTTTTGGGGTGTGGGCTGTACAAGAGAAAGAAACTGGCCACTATATTGGCACGTGTGGTTTTTGGCGCGGATACAATTGGCCAACGGAGCTCACTTGGTGGTTACTGCCAGCGGGGCGAGGTAAAGGCTATGCCTTTGAAGCGTCTAAAGCGGCGATTAAGTATGCTTATGATGTATTGGAGTTTACACAGGTTCAAACCTACATGAATGATGACAATACAGCCGCTCGGGCACTGGTTGAGCGTTTAGGAGGCGTGAAAACGGACAGACAATGTTTTCCCGATGGTTTACATCGCGATATTTTTACGATTAAAAAATAATAAGAATATTCCATTTTTGAGAAGGGCCGGTGGTTGCAATAAAACCATCGGCCATTTCGCCAGTGCAGCAAGCTCTGCACTAGTTTTTGGGCGTGACCTTCACACCTTCATACGCTGCAATAATATCTGACACGTCATTGTCACCGCGATTAATACGTTGGTAGTGGGCGATGGTTTTGTTCAAATATGCTTTTGTATTGACAGATGATTGCGCATCACTATATTGCCAAATCGCTTCACCTACAGGCGAGATTGAGCGTATTGTAGCTGAAAGGTCATTAGTGACTTTCAGTATTTCGTAATAGCGCTTATTTTCACTAATTAATGTCTCATCAATCAGATTCAAATTAAGGTGATTAAGCGCTTGTCTCAAGGTATAAAGATGATGCACAGGGCAGAGTAAAAACTCGATGTCAGAACTTGGATTATTGGCGAGTATTTGTTTGATAAATCGACCACATAGGTCACCGCCAACACCGGCAATAATGACAAGATGCTTCCCTGGTTTTCCCTCAAGCGGGAGTTTTGCAACATCCATACAGTGGGTTTGCCATTGGGTCTGCATGTGAGCGTAAAACTGTGCCAGCTTAGCGTCTAAGGCTTCCATTAAATGGGGGACAATATCAACAAAATGCACGGTGGCATCAAGGTTTTTATCAAGTAGATTGGCGCCCAGTCGGCCATGATCACAACAGCAATCCCAAATATGGGCGTACTGGTTGTCTACAAGCTGACTAATTTCTGCAAGTCGTTTACCTAACTTCATTTATCGCTCACTTTTCACTTGATAGCGGGCTAAAAACATATCGACTGTTTCTTCAACGACCTTGTCTTGGGTGATGTGAGCATCAAGCTCAAAACCATACAAGCGAGGGTAAAAAATAAAGGACTTTAACTGAAAGACAAATTGCTTGGCTGCGAAAGTAATATCATCTACTTCCAGTTGCTTTGCGGTGATTGCGTGGTCAATAAAGGTTTCGAAATAGCGCATACAGCCCACTTTGGTGTTATTCAAGTGTGCAGCCATATCTGGATTTTGCAACAGCTCTAAAAATGCCACCCGCGCGATGCGCAAAAAGGGAGCAGAGGTCAACATGTCTGCTTCTGATTTTGCGATGTCGATAAGCTGATCGCGCATAGGTTTGTCATTCGTATAAACAAGCTCTTGGTCTTGGGTTACTTGGCTGAGCATGTTTTCAATCACGGCATAAAGTAGCGCTTCTTTGCTATCAAAGTGGTTATATACAGTGCGTTTAGATACTTCTGCGGTTTGGGCAACCAAATCCATGCTGGTTTGTTGCGCACCCTGTTCAGCAAATAAATGTTCTGCTGCATGAATGATCTGCAAGCGTTTTTTCTCTGATAGCTTCATCAATTAACTCCTCACTTTGATGGGGCTAGTGTAGCTGAAATCAAAAAAACTTGCACTGTGTAGTTTACTTTTATTGATTCCTATGAAAAACTGCACCGTGTAGTTTACTTTTGATGGTGGCGTATGAAAGCTAAATATAAAGTGTCTTTTGTAGCAGCAGTATTATTTGGATTAACGGTTGGAGGATGTTCTATGGTGTCAAACTTAGACGCGCAAGTGAATGAAACGGGTTATCGCTCAACTCAATTTAAAGAGGGGAAGTTTCACAACACCAGCGAAACCCAACCGCCAAGTTTAAGTAAAACGCTGGGCATTTTTTGGCGCTTTATGACGGAATCAAAGGTATCGCCTGTGCCGAGCAAGCCATTACCCATGGTGCAACAGACGCCATCTATGTTGGCACAGCTGTCGGACACACAAATACATATGATCAAATTAGGTCACTCATCTATTTTGCTTAAAGTGTATGGTAAATATTGGTTGTTAGATCCGGTGTTCTCTAAGCGCGCATCGCCGTTTAGTTTTGCAGGGCCTGAACGCTTTCAAGAAACGCCTATCTCTCTTGAAGACTTACCGCCAATTGAGCGCATTTTAATTTCTCATAATCACTACGATCATTTAGACAAAGACAGCGTATTGGCTTTGATGGATAAAACGCAGGAAATTTTTGTTCCACTTGGCGTGGAAGGGGATCTCGCTCAGTGGGGAGTAGATAAAGCCAAGATTAAAGTATTTGACTGGTGGCAGGAACATGTTGACAGTGAGAGTTTGGTCGCCTTTGTGCCGACACAGCATTTTTCTGGCAGGGGACTGGGCGATGGGAATAAAACGTTGTGGGGTTCGTGGGTAATAAAAGCGGGCGAGCAAAGTCTTTATTTTAGCGGTGATTCTGGGTATTTCGATGGCTTTAAAGACATAGGTCGACGCTACGGACCATTTAATTATACTTTTATCGAAACCGGTGCTTATGATAAAGATTGGGCTGATATCCATATGACGCCCGAACAAAGCGTGCAAGCACATATTGATTTGAATGCAGAGATCATGCTGCCTATTCATAATGGTACGTTCGATTTGGCTTTTCATGCTTGGTATGAACCGTTAGAACGTGTGTCTAAAGCCGCTCAACAGCATCAAGTGACAATCAACACACCTATTGTTGGTGAAGTACTTACTGCTGGAGAGGCGCATAATAATGCCTTTTGGTGGAAATCTTTCATGTCTAACGGTTAACACTCGACATTTGTTTGTATAGTATACCGGTCCAAGTTAATAATAATTTGGACCTTCTTTATGCATACAGAAATAGAACAAGCCACCATTGCCATCGTTGACCGTCAACTTGAAGCCTATAACAATCAAGACATTGACGCCTTTGCAGCGACGTATAGCGATGATGTAGAAATTTACCAATCACAAACCTTGGTGTTCAAAGGCAAAGACGCCTTGATTGAACGCTATGGTAAAAAATTCGCTAGCCTAAGCTATTTGCACGCAATTTCATTAAAGCGCATTGTCCATGAGCACTTCTTGATTGATCATGAGTTGGCTGAGTCTTCGGCATTACCAAGTAAAGAGGTGGACAACAGTATTAAGGTGATCGCCGCTTATGAAGTCCAAAATGACCTTATTTGCAAAGTGACGTTTATGGGTTAATGGTTTAAATAGTCTGTGACGTTTACAGAGTTTTTGATATTGATTATTATTATCAGTATCAAAAGCTAAGTTATGTTGGGTTATGGACTTTCATCAGGTAATTGCTAAAGATGCATTTGATAAAGCATATCAGTCTGCCAGTGCTGAATTTGCCGTAAAGGCAATGATACTCAAGCATAGCCCTGCCAATATTGATAATCTCACAGAGTATATTGATGCTGGACGCAAGTTTATTGCGGTGTGCTTAAGTGGTCACGACCTGCTGCTCACAACACAGTTACGTATGTGGTTTAGACGCAATCTTGTTTTAAATTCAAGCAGGGGCTCTGCAAATTTAAAGTTTAAACACATCTGCCGTGCAGAGCTTATGAGCCTAGACAAGCATTTAAAAGTCGTGTTTTCGTACTATGGCGATAATATTACTCCCTTGTTGCCGCAAGTGAAGTAATTTTGAGTACAATTGGCTATGTGATTTTCTTAGCCGTCGACAAGTCAAAATCGCGTTTCACCAAATAGCTCCTACCATATTGTTTATTTTCAGGCTTATCTTGCAAAAGGGCGGGCAAGCCATCACCACATGCATCTGTTTTGAATATAGACGTCACTTTTAGCGATTTAAAAGCATGTGAATATATTCATTATTATGTATTAACTTTCAACTTTGGCCATGATGAACTGATTATTTTCTTCACGAAATAAGTAGAAAGTGAAGGTATTATTTTGCTTGATTGACCCTGAGCTATAAATCATAAACGTCAGTGGAGAGTGTGTTAAATGGCGGTATTCAAATGGCGATCCCCATTTGTCCAATGGTACGCTATTGAGCAGCTCGGGGTGAAGTTCAGTCAGTGTTTTTAAAGAGTGCAAATTAGCTAAGTTATTGCCTGATTTGGTGTGATAAATAGTGAGCGCATCGGAAATTTTTAACACATTAGAGACGTCTTTGTTGGCTTGATTACTAAATAAGTTAGTAATCAGGGCAAGAGCATGAAAA
>NZ_AUXY01000094.1 GCF_001625695.1 Pseudoalteromonas luteoviolacea H33-S | reverse complement strand
AATATTTAGGAAACAAGGCCAAGTAAAACTACAAAAGGGACAGTTGATGAGTGTCAAATTATTACATCTTATAGATTGATAAATTAAATCAATAATATAAACACGGAGATTTAAATGATCGATTTAATCAATCGTACATTTAATAAAAAAGCGCTTTGGCAACAAATTATATTAGCCTTAATTTTGGGGCTAATCTCAGGTTTAATACTCTCACCAAAAGGGTTTGGCTGGCTGAACGAACAAAGCGCACAACAAGTTGCACTATGGGTTGCTTTACCAGGTAAGTTATTTTTAGCCTTGATCCAAATGGTCGTTATTCCACTTGTCATGTCCTCAATTATCTTAGGTATCGCTAGCAATCAAGATAGTGAATTTTTAAAAAGGGTTGGCCTGCGGATCTTTCCTTATTTTGTGATAACAACCATCATCTCCGTCAGTATAGGTGTGGTAATTGCGACAGTTATCACACCGGGTGATTTCGTTGACGGTAAGCTTTTAAAAGACCTAGGAGTACAGACAATCGCACTGTCTACGACCGAGGTAAGCGCTTCAAGTATCCCCCAAAGAGTCGCAGCAATGATCCCGGCTAACTTCACTCAATCTGCGCTCGACAAAGATATGTTTGCTGTCGTCTTATATTCAGGCTTTATTGGCATAGCCATGACCTCTTTAATTGCAAAGCAAAAAAGTTTACTACTCGATATCACAGGAGCAGTACAGTCGCTCTCTCTTAAAATCGTTAACTGGGCAATGAAACTAGCGCCTATGGCAGTATTTGGCTTGCTTTGTGATATCACCATAAGAATTGGCGTTGACGCACTTATTGGTGTTTCCGCATATGTCATGACAGTATTATTAGGTTTATTAATGCTGTTATGTGTCTATTTACTGTTGGTTTTTATCATAGGCAAAGTGCCACCATGGCAGTTTTTAACAACCATCAAAGATGCTCAACTTCTTGCATTTTCTACCTCAAGTTCCGCCGCGGTTATGCCATTATCTATGAAAATCGCAGAACACAAGTTACAAGTAAAAAGACCGATTGCACAATTTATTATCCCCCTTGGCGCGACCATCAATATGGATGGGACTGCACTATACCAAGTCATAGCAGCCCTATTTTTAGCTCAAGTATTTGGTGTAGAACTATCACACAGTCAAATCATACTTTTAATGCTAACTACAGTTGGCGCATCAATTGGCTCCCCAAGTACACCTGGGGTAGGTATTGTCATACTCGCGTCAGTATTAACCAGCTTCGGCATTCCGCCTTCTGGTATTGCGCTTATCTTAGGGGTAGATAGAATTTTAGATATGTGTAGAACCACGCTAAATGTCACAGGGGATCTCACAGCATGCCTGTTAATGAACCGGTGGCTAAGTAAAGCAGTGTAGAACGCATCTACACTTGAAAATCTGAGTACCTTTACGGATGCACAGATGCGCCACCAAATTGCTCTGCAAGCGTATTAATGATCTCAATAGGGTCCGTAATGGTACGCTTATCCGGTTGTATTAACACGGGTAGCCATTGCTTATCTTCACCTAACAATTCCACCAACATTTTGCGTGGTTTTGGAAAGTCAATTCGGTGTACTTCAATGCTATCTTCCCAGTGTGAATTAACAGATAAGGCACCTTCAATTAGTGCACAATGTGAACAAATCAACATCTTTCCCGGCCCATCCTCAAATGGCATTTTTAGCACGATCAATTGAGGTTTCATTCGCTACTCCATAACATTAAATAGTTGTAATTATTAAATATAATAGCAAGTGCATGTTTAAAGTTAACGTGAGAATAGATCAATGTGATTTAGCGAGCTTTTATTGACTGAAATAAGCTTTTGCTGGCAAAAGTAAGTGGCCTAAGACTCCATTTGTATCAATATACAAAATCTTAGAACATCTAAATGCTAAGCTGAGTATATACAGTTTCTGCAGACTGCTATAAAGCGCTCTAAACCAACCCATCAAAACACACTAATTCAATGCCGAAGTCCGTATACTAAGCCCTCTAATACACAAAAAATAAGCCCAAAAGATTAAAATGAGCTGTAACGGCCCTCTGATAAGCAAATAGATTGGTCCCCATTGATGACCACCCAAGCCTATGCCATTTATCGCGGCATAAACATTCGCAGGGAAGAAAGCGACAAACATCACAATCGCAACTTTTGCTGCTAAGACTTGAAATTTTGGAATGAACAAAGCAATGCCAACAACAAGCTCAAGTAAGCCGGTCAAATACACCAAGGCTAATCGATATGGGACCCAAGGCGGAAGCATCTCCAACATTCCTTGCGCTTTTACAAAATGCCCAATAAAAAAGAACAAATAAGCTAACCCCAAGCCCCAGCAAGCAAACTTTTTCACGTCAACAGCTCCGCCTTTTGAGCGAGCAATTATATGAGCAATGCAAAGCGGCGTGGTCAACAAAAATAAAATAATAATAGGGGTAACCATAGCTAACTCAATATATGTATGTGCTTGGTAACAGTTGGCAACTTCAGGTATGCAAACCAAGCTTCTTGCATCCATGCGCCATGCTATTTAACGTGATGTATTTAATTGAAGTACTGTCTTTTTTTCAATCATTGTTTTGTAAAAAATACGTTTACATCACCATGTCAACGCATCCGGCTCCAAAGGCGATCGCGTAAATCTTGGAACCTCTCAAAATTATACAAGTACTTGTATAAAATCACATACATGCTAATGTACAAGTACTTGTATAATTTTCAAGGTTTATCATGAGTGCATATTTAGAGAGCTTAGACCAAGCGTTTCTTGCCCACTTTTGTCGACGTTTATCAGACTTGATAAGCGATCAAGGCGCCGCCGCAATACAAAGTTATGGCATTACCACACCCAGTACTGCTATATCCAGCATGTACTTTATAGAGAAAAACAACGGCGTAACCGTCGCTGAACTAGCCGAAGCACTTTGTGTCACGCATCAGATGGCGACACAAAGAACTCATACCCTAGTCAAGCTTGGGCTGATTCGCCGCACACCTAACCCTGAAGACAAGCGCGCAAAAACACTGCATTTAACCGAGCTTGGTAAACAAGAAGTGATGCAGCTAAAACCTCTAACATCGAAGATGACAGAAATATTCACGGAACTCACTCAACAAATTGAATGTGATTTGCTGCAAAAAGTTCGAGAAGCTGAAAAAGCACTCATCGATACACCACTTATGCAACGCCTCGAAGCGTTGGATAAATCCCAGCATTAAAACAAAAATCAAACTACATAAGGATGGCGATATGAGAGCTTATATTTCTTTATTACTTATACTCTTAAGTGGTTGTTCAATTCATACAGAACAAACCTTAAACACGCATTCAATGAACGAAGCATCATCGCCAAACACCGTGCTCACAAAACTAAAATGGCACCATGGAGCTCAAAATTGCGAGACATCCCAATTTACTGCCAATGATATCTATCAGCATGATGCAAGCACTTATATTATTAGACAAAGCAAATGCTTAACATATGAAGCCCCGTTTATATATATTTTGGCCGGCCAGCAAACCATATTAGTGTTAGACACTGGCGCAGTAGGTGAGAGGACTGCGTATAATTTGTATCAAACACTTGAGACTTTGTTAGGTAAGAAACAGCTTTCAGAAAAAGCATTACTCGTCATCCACTCGCACGGGCACAGCGATCACTACCAAGGTGATTGGGCTTTCGAAAACCGAGTGAATTCAACACTTATCAAACCATCAAAGGCGGCGTTACAAGCCTACTTTAAATTTGAAAAGTGGCCTGATGGGCAAGCTACAATCGACCTTGGTGAAAGAGAGTTAACCATTATGCCTACACCAGGCCACCAAGAAGAAAGCCTAAGTATTTATGATCCGCAAAATAAATGGCTATTGACTGGCGATACACTTTACCCCGGATATATCTATGTTAAGGACTGGAATGCATATAAATACAGCATCAATAAGTTGAGTCAATTCGCAAAAAACAACCCAGTAAGCGCAATATTAGGCGCCCATATAGAAATGAAAAATGTGCCAAAACAATATTACCCTATTGGCTCAACGTACCAGCCCAATGAAGCACCGCTGGATTTAAGTGTAGAGAAACTTCACGCTCTCAATAGCGTATTAAAAGCAAATGAATCACCCACTGAGCTGATATTCGATAGCTTTATCATTAAGCCGATGAACTTTTTCCAAAGGACGCTCAGTAATATAGCTAGGTGGTTTCAGGCCCAGTAATATGGCTAAGAAAAAAGCCATGGCTATTTATTAATAGCGATGGTTTATATCTACCAATCAAACTGGCCAGTAAAAATAAGGGAGCAATACCACTATAAGATGAAAAAAGTCTTAAGTGTAACAGGCCAGTCCTTCCCCCCAGCCTGATGGAAAATCCAACTGCCCTACCACTTTTTCAGATTAAAATGTCATAATCAAGAGATATAAAAATCCAGGCAGCAAGAGCCGATACTAAAAATAGCATTATAATAAAAATTAAAAGAAAATAATGAGTGGTACTAGGACTGGCCGTATTTACATGCTTGGTAGAGTCATTGCCACTCTCTTCATCTTGCACATCACCATGCTTTTCTACTGTTTCCTGCCCCTCTATACATGCCTCAAGCTTAGAGTCTTCTTCAATTTCATTTATCATAGACCTTTTTAGCTGCTGCTCAGCTAATAAAGCTTTGTTATATTCAAGAGCCTTATCGTAATCACTGAGTAATGTCAGCATCAACTCACCCGAGTTGACAGTATCATTGGGCAATTTAAATAGATTGCAAACAACACCATCATGTGGAGCCTTGATCTCAAAAAACGCAATATCAGTCTCTATATCCATCAATACTTGGTCTTTAAAAACAGATGTTCCCTCTTTTATAAACACAGAGACGACATTATCATTAGCTACAGGTATTTCTGGTGCAAATAGACATATATTTCCTTTGTCTTTTAATTCGTGATCAACTACATAAACCTCTTCTTTTTCATCAGAGTGGTGCAAGTCATTTTCTGTGCTTTCAAAATCGACTTCTTCAACATCTTCGGTCATAATTTCGATTAAAACAGCACTTTGCTCATGAAACTCGCCTTCTTTCACATATATATTTTCAACAACTCCATTGCATGGTGACCTAAGGTCAAAAATGATCTTATCTGTTTCTACACAACATACTTTTTGATCTCGTGTAACCTCTTGGCCTACTGTCACATAGACCTCTCCTATGTGCGCAGTTTCTATCCCTACAGGTAAACGAGGTACTTTCACTGTCAACATCATCATATCCCTATTTCCCTAATAAATTTAAAAACACCCGTCAATGTAGCTACTAACCAAAAACGAACATGTGAAAGCTTTATCAGTACTATTTCCATGTATCGACTTTATCGCTGACTTTAAAGCCATCTTCGTCAGTTACGATTGTCTATAACGGCACTTTTAGCCGTTAAAAGCGAATATAAATCAGCGACAGAATAGATAAAAATGTTATTCAAGCTGGTCAATACAAATAGGAGAATAATGCAAATAATCCCGTAGCAAAGAGCATCCCGCACAAAAAGGGCTTTATGCTCGATGAGACCTGTGGAGTGTTCGTGGTAACTTCTGTATCAGTGTATGGTTGCGCTGTACTCACCTCACTCAAAATATCAGGCTGTTCTGATCTTTCTTGGGGCATTAAGTCTTTGGCAGTTTCTTCAAAGTTCGTCTGTTCAGGGTTATTTGATTGGGCATCAAGCTCAGCTTGTACATTAACTTTTGCGCAAATTTCTTCAATCGACCGTGATTTAGGCTCTTGTGGAGAGTCAGATGTCCCCTGCGGCTTTTGCACTTGTTCCGCCGTTGTATTAATGGTTTTTTTGGACTCTTGATACATGGTTACTAATAATTCACCTGAACAGATCGTATCGTTCGGCATTTTATTAAACTTGCAAATAACCCCACGATGTTTGGCAAAAATATCAAACACCTCATCGTCAGTTTCAATATCACAAAGCAAATCGCCTTGCTCAACAGTACTCCCTTCTTTGACGTAAATATTCAGAAAATTACGACCTAACTCAGATAAATCTGGGGCTATAATATCGATATTGCCTTGTTCTTTTAATGCATGTGTAATAACACATTCCTGAGCAGAACTAAATGGTATTGCCACATCACTACTTTGCAGCTCTTCTTTTTCGTCTGTCGATAGCTCAGTTAACGGAGTGATAGACATAAGCGCTGCATATTCTTTTTTATAGTCCCCTTCTTTGGTAAATATTTTTTCGACGACTCCGTCAACATATGCCGCCAATTCAAAAATAACTTTATCCGTTTCAACACTGCACAACGAATCGCCAGATTTAACTTGCTGGCCTGTTTCTACGAACACTTTACCAATGTGGGCTTTTTCATTGTCTGATGATAAAATCGGCACTCTTACTTTAAGCGTCATGATATCCCTATCTCCTTCTGATCAAAACTAATACATTGTTCTCTTTTTTACCCATTAACCGAATAAAAAACCAAACAAAAACAATACAAAAGAATTAAATTAAAGACTATTATCCAATAGTTGTATGAATACTTAACTTGGTTTGGGTGTTCTGAAAAAATGATTCGGTAAAGTGAACGAACCGTCATTACAAGCAGAGGCAATAAAGGTTAAAAAAAGCCAATGACAGACGGCATCGGCTTTTTCATTGCTCATATGCTAAAGCATATAAGGGTTTTCACTGCTTTGTGTAGCCCCTTGGGCCTGCGCTGGTAGTCGTTCAATACGTGCTAGGCGTTCCAAAATCACATCAACTTTACGACCAAGCTCCGGATCTAGGGTATTTGATTGCTCAGCCTGTTGCATCAGCGAAGGTAATGCAGTGTTGACCAACTCACTTAGTGCAAGTGCCACTTCATCACTGGGTGTCGCTTGCTGTGCACTCGCCACCTGCTCTCGCAGCTGGGCAACTAGTTGTTCTAACACTGAGCTATGAACTTGCGTTTGTGTACTTAGGTCATCATGATTTTGTTGCATACTCCCTGACACACTTAACAGTTGCTCTGCCGTTTGGTGCTGACTCGACTCAAGCGCCTCTTTTAACGCCACCCCTAATGTATCTTGGCTTTGCAAAAAGTCTCGGCTGAGCCCAGATAAAGCGTCTGCGATGTCCGTCTTTTCAGCAATCAACTTTAATGCATCACTTTGCTGCAACAATAGCTCACTCTGACGCTGGTGATCTGAGACAAGATTTTGCGCTTCTAGTACATTCGCCATATGATCTAGTTTGCTCGAAACACACTCTACTAAAGCCTGCTGATGCCCTTTAGATTGCTCTAACTGCGATTCTTTCAGCTCGTTTTGAGTGCTAAATGCACTTCGTACTTTTGCAAGTTCGTCGACTAACTTTGCAAGTTCTGCGCTTTGGTTTGCCACTACTTCACTGTGTTTTGAAGCGCTTTGCTCTGCACTGCTAATCTGACTGTCTCGCTGACGCTCAATTGCACGGGTGACTTGTTGTAACTGTACCGACAATGCCTCTGTTAAAGCATGTTGAGAAGCGAGTTTATTGTCAGCTCTTTGCGCATCAAGCTGTGCTTGCTCTGAAGAGCGTTGCGACTGGGTATTTAATGCCCCTGTGAGTTGTTCCAATGCCTCATTCACCTTGCTCACCAGTGTGTCAGTCTTACTCACGTCTTGATGCGCTAACTGTTCACTATGCACTTGATTTTGCTTATGTTGTTCAGCCAATAGTTCAAGTAGCTGTTCAAACGATGCTGAAAGTGGCGACTGCTGTGCACTTTGCTCTATCACTTTTGCTACCGACTGTATACTTTGGTTGGCGTCTTGTGCACTGATCGCTTGATTAAGCGATTCTAACAAAGCGGAGTAATTATGGCTTAACTGCTCCTTATCCAACTTTGTTGCAATGCTGGTGAGTGACTCATTGAGCTCACCGAGTTGCTCAACAGCAAGTAATACAGGGCTGCCAGCATCATTGGCTCGATTCAGCAGCGCGTAATCATCTAAGATCTGTTGCCAACGCGCTCGTGTCTGTTCATCCAACGTACCGCGTAGCTCAGCAAGTTTAAGGAGGTTTTCCTCGCTGCCTTTACTGAGTGTTTGCGCCTCACCGCGGTAATGATCTTGAATAAGGTTTTCTAATTCCTCATCATTCATTGCCGCCACCACTTTTTCAGCCATCTTATTCATGTTTCGATAACTGCCTTGGAGCTTAAACGGTGGCTCAATACGATAATCATCGTCTTGCGCTGCGGAGGCAATATACTGGGCATTCACCTTCAATACGGTATTTCTTATCTGAATAAGCTTTTGTAACACAGATACAATTTCATTTGCTTGCGCCTGCGAATAGTTATGCTCCAGCTCGTTTAGAGAGATGTCTTCGCCTTCAGAAATACGCACTAATTTATACAAATCCTGCATGTTACGGTTGGCAAGTGGCGCAAGCACTGCGTTTGAGGTGAGTGCATTTTCAATGAAGCTCATTGCAAACTCTTGCTCACAACCCGATAAAGTGTCACCTAAGTTGTAGATATCGGCACGGTTAGCCAACATATCAGGAATTTTAAAGCTCTCGCCAGATTCTGTGTAAGGGTTACCCGCCATCACAACTGCAAACTTTTTCCCACGTAGGTCATAGGTTTTACTGCGACCATTCCATACGCCATCAATACGCCTAGAGCCGTCACAAAGTGAAATGAATTTTTGTAAGAATTCAGGGTTGGTATGCTGAATATCATCCAAATAGAGCATGACGTTATTGCCCATTTCAAAGCTCTGATTAATTTTTTCAATCTCTTTTGCGGCCGTTGCATTGATCGCTTGGCCTGGGTCGAGTGAAACCTGATCATGCCCAATTGATGGACAATTCACTTTGACAAAGGTTAAGCCAAGTCGATTCGCAACATATTCAATCAGCGTTGTTTTACCGTAACCCGGTGGCGAAATAAGTAACAACATCCCCATTAAATCGGTACGTTTATTATTGCCTGATGCACCAATTTGCTTCGCGAGATTATCACCAATGATTGGGAAGTAAACTTTATCAATCAGCTGGTTACGAACAAACGAACTCAATGGCCTTGGCTTGAATTCATCGAGCTGCAAGCGCTCCTTTTGCTCAACCAAAATATCAGATTTAAGTTCATGATAATGACTAAAGCCACGAACATGTTCAGCCAAATATAGCTCTGTGCGCGCAAAAAACTCTGAGTAATCAAGCGTTAATGCTTGCTCCTCGATACGAATATGTTGCCCAAGAAGCCCATTCACTTGATTAGAGACAGCCACATCTTGCGCGGTGAACTTTGCCATTTTTAGATGCTGTAATAGCACCATATTAGCCGCCTCAATCAGGTTATCGCTACTTACTTCTGTATCATGCTGTTGTCCATATGCATTGAGCCAGCTAGTTGCCATAATGGCTTTGTCTTGTAAATGTTCTAGCGTCTGCAGCGTATCTTGTAGTGAACTTGCAAACCCTTTGCTTCTGGCGACACTGTTAAATTGCTCTGCTAATTTTTTGACCGTATGAGAGGTCGAAAACACAAGCTCTTTTTTACTTTGCGCCAGTTCTTTAATTAAATATTCAGCACTTAACTGCCCAGACAAAGTCGATGTGTAGCCCAGATAACGGTTTAACTCATTGTGTGCAAATTGAGTGATCACCTCGCCAAGTTCAGTGGCTAGCTGTACTTTAAATCGCGCATCCCCTAACAAGGTCTCCATCAACTCAGCTTGTTTAGACTGCTCGCGCCACTTGATTAACTGCTTATCATCGCATTGGCTTGCATACAACTGCGCAACAACTCGCGCGGATATAGGGTATATCAATAAGCCTAACGCCTGCTTTTGGGCCAGCAAGTTTTGTAATATCAAGGTTGCATCATGGTCATGAATGCCCTTTTCATAGCCTTCTTGATATCTAGGCTCAGCAAATTTTTGCACTAATGTGAGCAGTGTGTCCTTACCTCTCGCTGCATTTAACTCATCAAGCGTTAGTGCGTGAGTCGGGTCCGTAGCCGCAGTCAGCACTTGCGCGGCTAAAAACTCTCCACGATATATGTCGTTATTTTCAGAGACCAAATTTTGCTGCCAATAAGGGCGATAAGCCAACAAGGTCTCTCGAATAGTTTTATCGCCAATCGGCTCAAAATACTCAGTGCCAGTCAGATGAAACATCAAGTCTTCGTCACGAGGCAATAGAGTCAGATCAAGTTGCTGCTTGTTTACACCAAAGTGGTGCTTGCCGATTTTGACGGAATTGCCACCATCACTGTATATATCCTGCTTATCACGTAGAGAGCGGATCCCCTGATCTTTAGCTGCTTTTAGCTTGGCTTGAATATCATCCGCTTTAATCTCATCACCCAGCTCTTTAAGCTCTTGCGTCAAACTGCGTAACTTGTTGATCATAGGATCAGAAGCAAAGTAGCTGTTGATTTCATCAATATCAGTGAAATTTTGTGAGCGCCTAGTTACTCCCTGCAAAATACGCTCAGCGGCATTGGCTAAATTCAGCGCTCTGCGCTGCCTTTCATCTATCAGCTGCTGTTTATGGGCTTCGAAGCTTTCATAAACATCATCGCGTTTGGCCATGATCTCAGCAAGATACTCGTCATATTCACTGAATTGAGATTCCAACTCTTCTAACTGAATTAACAAGCGAGAGAGCTGCTCATCACATTGCTCTGGTGTACGTGCATTGTTCAAACTGCTGGTAATACTTTGGCTAAACAGTTTAAAACGCGCTGCAAATTCCGCTTTTGCTTCTACGCTACCAAGGCTTTTACGACGAATTTCAATGCTGGCTTTTGCACGATTAACTAGACCATAAACACCACTGACATCTTCAAGGATCTGGGTTCTAACACGGCTGTCATCGATTTCTAAATCAAGCATGGTGTGATTGAGTAAATCAAGTTCATCACCCAATGCATCTAACTCATCTAAAAACCCATTAAGCTCAGTGACACTCTCACTTTTCTCACTCAAGCCGGTCAGTTCAGCCAACTTGTCATGATAAGGGGCTAAGGCCGCCTCTTTTTGTAAAAATTGCGCCGTCGATTTACTTAGCTCTAAAGTCAGCTCATCTAGGCGTGTTTGCAGTGCTTGCAAAGCGGTAACATCTATATATTTTACCTCTTCCAAGCTAATAATTTTGCCTTTAAGCAGTTTTAGGGCTTCAAGACCTGTGACAAACTCAGTGGCCAACTTAAAGCTATCAGGGCGAATATCCTTAGTCGTCGCCTTATATTCTTGCTCAATGTCCGCCAATGCTTTTTTGGCGGTTTCCTGTATTTGGCTGACCTTCTCAAACTCATCCAAAACCTGCTCAGAGGTTTCAAATATCTCATGCAATTGGGTATTGAGCGGAGCAAAATCAGGCTCTATCAGCCAGTGATATCTATCTAAGATACTGCGTGTTAACGAGATCAAACTTTCATAGTGAGAAACATTGGGGTTTTGCTCACTGATGGCCTTGCAGACACTGTATAAATCTGAAATACCGCGCACCAAATCTGGGTTACCAATTTTACCCAGCATGCTGCTTGGTGTAGGCGCATTGGCCGCAAATTCTACAGAACAAAATGGACTGTCCCAAATCTGAATTGGATGAACGCGCTCAGCTTCTTCTTTTTCGGCTTTAAAGGTGATGGTTAAACCATCTTCATACACACCATAGCCATGACAATAGATTGGGTTTTGTAGATTTTTCTCGATCAGATTATAAGCAAATAGTGCGTAGCGTCCTTCGCTTGGCTCATAAAAGACATATAATACATCTTCGCCGTTGGGCGATTTTATCTGTTTATGAAATTCTAAGTTTTCAATGTGATCTTCAAACGAGCGAGTTTGTCCTGATTGTAAATAGTAACCACCTGGAAAAATAATACCGTGATCATCAGGAAGCTGTACGCACGCATCAGAAATCGCATCTTGGCGGATAACTTTTTCAGTTACACAGTTAAAAATATAATAGCGCCAAATTTTTTCCCGATAAGGCAGTACCTTAAGTAAGATGATTTCGCCAAGTTTGGCATATTCAACCTCACAGTCTGCCAGAGATTGATTTTTATCATCAACTGGCTCTGCATAAATTCCTTCGCCACTTTCAGTGTTGTTCTCAATTTTAATGGTGAGATCGCCACCGACTGTTTCAACAAAGACGGTATCCAGAATATTGATGTGCGGATGGCGGCCCTCTTCATGATCACTGCGGTCAGTTTTGACCCACTCAAAATCATAATCCTGATCCGTATTTAAATCTCGTTCGCCGCGGTTATCTATGTAATCGAGTGTATTATCAGCTGCGATTTCCCAGCGAAATACACGTACATCAGTGAGTTTGTCACCGATTTTAAATAGCGCAAAAAGCTTTCCGTTTTGCTGAAACAAATGCTGTAGGCAGGTTTCTTTGTAGTAAGTATATAATTCGTCAAAATCTCTTAAAAAGCGTTTATCTGTGAGAAACTTCGTCTCATTTGGATAAGCTTCTACTTCGTAATGGTCATCTTGCTGAACCAGTTTTTGAACGCTAAAGACGTCGCCTACTTGAGTATTCTTTTTCATTCCCAAGAATACGTTATAGGCGAAAATAAGTTTGTCACCGATGAGTACGATATCGCGTGGTATGCAATTGTGCTCTGTTCTTACTCTCGCTCGCCCTTTGACTTTAATCTCGGTGCTACCAAATGTATCAATACGATTTTTATTGAGTGAGTCAATGTCTGTGCGCAGCTGAGCACCAGAGTTGCTCAAACGACGCTTGATCAAATCATAAGAGCCTTGCTCCAGCGCGGCATTATTTGCAGAGTCAGTCATAGTCTACTGTCCTGTTGTACACGGAAGGTAAATAGAAAGGTAAGAGCATGCGTATCTACATGCTCTTTTTAAGTCATGTCACTCAGCGCTTAGCTTTGTTCGTTCGACTCAACTTGCTTTGCACTGCCATTTAGCGTGCTACCAAGTAGCGCCAAAAGCTGTTGCTTTTCTGCATCACTACTATTACCTAACTGACTAAAAAACTTGCTCATAGCCACGTTTTTCATTGTCTCTGACGAGGCATTCGCACCGCTTAATACGCCTTTTAGATCATCCATGATGTTTCTCTCACCATTTAAATGATCTTTAAACAGCGTTTGAACCGTGTCACTCTCACCGACTAAGCCATCAATCGACTTACCCAACGTGATTGCCTTCATGAACTGATCAAAGAACTGACCATCGCCACCCATGATGTTGATATCTGCACTGCCTAGCGTTTTTGAAAGCACTTCTGACTGGTGCGCGGCAATGTCTTTTTCTGCATCCAACTTAGCAAGTGTCAGCTC
Source organism: Pseudoalteromonas luteoviolacea H33-S (assembly GCF_001625695.1). Classification (GTDB taxonomy): domain Bacteria; phylum Pseudomonadota; class Gammaproteobacteria; order Enterobacterales; family Alteromonadaceae; genus Pseudoalteromonas; species Pseudoalteromonas luteoviolacea_B. The sequence goes on along the minus strand of NZ_AUXY01000094.1, from coordinate 26,712 downwards.
TTTTTGCTGATTTAGCTGTAAAGTAAAGCCTTCATAATCTCTTGCTGACTGATCCATCGCATTGAGCGCCTGTAACTTCTCTTCTAGACCTTTCGCTTCAGCTGACATTCGACGCTCAAGTGTCAGTGCCTCTGCTTCACCTTGTTTCTCAATTGCTTCAGCCATTGCAGATTGAACTTCCGCATCGGCAAAGCCAATATCACGTTTACCTTGTGCTTCCGCCGTTAATTTTTGCTGCAATACTTGTGCTTCCGCTTCGCCTTGCTGTGCATTGGCTTGCGCTTTCGCTTTGATCACTTCCGCTTCGGCTAAACCTGCCGCCGCTTTTTCTGCTCGCTCAGCTTCAGCCAGTACTTTTTTCGACTCAGCAGTCTGGTTTGCAATACGTAGCTCAGCTTCAGCCATCTTTTCAAGCTCTCTCGCTTTAAACTCTGATGCCTGCTCTTGTGCTTTAGCCGCTTCAATGTCTTTAACAAGCGCTTCTTCTGCCTCTGCTTTGGCTTTGATCACAATGGCTTCTTTTTCACGCTCCGCTGCCGCTAATGTCTGAACATCTTTGATGCGCTCTTGCTCTTCAGCTACCGTTTTATCAACTGCGACTCTGTCACGAACCACTTCCGCGATTTCTTTGCGTTCAACTTCAAGTGCTTTTTCTTTGTTAATACGCATGATTTCCGTTTCTTTCTCACGCTCAATCACTTCAATCTCACGAGAACGCGCCACTTTTTCTTCTTCAATAGCCAGTACACGCAGACGGTTTTGCTCTGCAATATCAATTTCACGCTGCTTATTTTGCTCTGCTATTTCAATCGCTTCATCAGCTTTTAAGCGTGCATCTTCAGACTTCATGCGCTCTTCTTGCATCACGCGCTCAGCTTCAGCTTCCTCTCTGGCGCGTACCGTTGCAATTTCACGTTGCTGCTTGGCTTTAGCATCTTCTTTTTGTCGCTCAATTTCTAATGACTTTTCAAGCGCTGCTTGGTTTTGGATGTCTATCTGTGCTCGCTCATCACACTTTAGTTGGTTGGTTTGAACATTTTGCTCAGCAGTTTTTTCAGTGATGCGACGGATCCCTTCTGCATCCAAAATGTTGTTTTCATCTAATTTATGAATAGACGTTTGTTCAAGATAATCAATCGCAACATCTTCCAATGTATAACCAGATAAGTCCTGGCCAATCACCTCTTTGATTGCATCTCTAAACTGATTACGATGGGTAAACAACTCCTCAAAGTTCATTTGCTTACCCACTGTTTTCAGTGCTTCGGAGAACTTAGCTTCAAAGAGCTCTTGCAGGGTCTCAGGCTGCGAGGCGCGGGCACAGCCAACTTGCTTGGCAACACGCAAAATGTCCTGCTTGTTCTCATTCACACGAATATAAAAAGTAATGGCAATATCTGCACGAATGTTATCTTTACAGATCAAGCCACTGTTTTCTCGACGCTCTAATACCATGCGTTTGGTTGAGATATCCATCACTTCCATTTTATGGATAACTGGGTAAACAATTCCCCCTGTTGTTGTGACATCCGGCTCATTCTTCATTTTGTTAATAATAAGCGCATGCCCTTGATCCACTTTTCGATAAAACTTCCCGACGATTAAAATAATCGCAAAAATAACGGCGATCACCACGCCTACGATTGTTAAAATTGGTCCTAGATTATCTAAAAATTCCATGTGTATTCCTAAATGTTTTAATTATTCCAATCCTTGGCTAACTCGCGTTTTCACATCTACTAACCAAGGTATAAGTTCACTATGCGCCATCATGGCTATTACTACAGAAATTCGATGTTGATGGTTAATGTTATTGATTCGGTACTACCAGGGTTTCTCTACCACTAAATAGCTATTTTTATTCGCATCATGCTCAATCAAAAAGCCTGTATCTCCAAGAGCAAAAAGCCCTTCTTCATCCGCTCTGACTTCAATCAGCTGTTCTGTACCTTGGAATTGCACTTTTGCTTGACCAAATTGAGAGGTCACTTTACTTGTCGCTATCACACATTCGAGCCCAATAAAGTCATTTTTGGATGCCGCCTCTTTACTATCAAAAAATCGACGAAGCGGTTTGATAAGGATGGCAGTTAGAGGGATAGACAGCACAAAGCAGCCAAGCATCATGGCAGCACCGAGCAAATAAAACATCACACCATCACCCAATGCGTAAGCAAATAACTGATGGGCATAAAAGCTTGCCACCCAGCTAATCAGTACCACAAAACTAATTGAGATGGTCAGTGGAACACCGCCAAACCCCATCTGTAAAAAGGAATCACCACCGCCATCGACATCCAGCTCTACATCCCCTTCTAACAGGTCAATATCGGCAAAACCGAGCAGTGCAATCAGCCAAAAAACCATGACAATAAGCAATAGCGTGGTGAATACCACGGTAGGAAACGTAAAAATAGTATTGAGAAAGTCCATAATCGTATTAATTCCTATGAGTTAAGGGCCATCAAACCACACATACTCTTTTATTGGGCTATTTACTGTCCTTTACATGTTGGATCAGTAAGTCTGCAACTTTTTGCTTTACCATGCGCTTATCTCCATCTGAGATCCCAAAACGCTGCGCCAAAAGTACAATTTCATCATCACTCAAATTAAAACTGAGTCTTTGACGCGTTTTTTTGGATTTTATTTCTAATCCCAAAATACGTCGTATCATGTCAGAAGGGGTAAGTTCCTCATCTATCGCGCTTTTTTTAATAAACTTTTGTACTTCAGAGCTTAAGTCAAAAGCAAGTTGAGTCGCTCTAACCGCCTTTTCTTGCTTTTGCCAAGTTTGCTTATTGTCACTCATCAATATTACTTATTTTGCTTTGCGCGAATACGAGCGAGCACATCTGCGCCTTTTGTCGCCTCTTCACCGATGCCAGCTGCACGCATTTTGTCATGCAGCGCTTTGTCGCTATTTTCTTCCGCTAGCTGTTGCGCAGCATCAAGTTGATCTTGCTTATCCATTTGACGTTGCCTAATACGTTCTAATGACTGCTTAGCCGAGGCCATCGAGGAGTCGCCCGAGGCCATAGTGTCGTTTACTGCCATTGTTGCTTTTTGCACACTTTCAGTAGTTTTCACCATGCTCAATTGACGTTGGTTTTCAACTATGGTCTTTTCTGCTTGTTTAATTTGCTCTTTAAGCTTATTTACACTGGTGGTGAATGTATTAAGTACTTGTTGCTGCTCTGTTTTTTCTTGCTCAAAATGCGCTATCTTTTCTGCAATCTCAAGTGCTAAAGCTTCTTCGTCTTTATCTAAGGCTTGCGCAGCATAAGTTTCATGTTTGGCGATGTCTTCATCCAAAGATTTTATGGCTCGTGTCGTTTGGATCTCTTTTGCCATCACTTCTGTGAGGCTACGCTTGGCATCACTCAATGCAGCCTGTGCATCTCTGATCTCTTGTTCAAAAATACGGATCGCATTGGCATCAACTATCCCTTCGCCAACTTCATTGACCCCACCTTTAACCGCAGTAAATAGTTTTTTTAAAATACTCATGGCTAATACTCCTTATTATTCGCTTAGGTAGTCACTAATTGCTTCTAGCGCATCAATTGAATTGGCAGATAAAGTGACTATTTCGTGGCCCAGCTGTTCTAATGTTGAATTAGTAGACAGCGCACCAAAAATTGCATATTTATCATCAATTTTGGCGAATGCACTCAATGGCATTGGCACGTTCAGACGCAGTAACGTATCGTTTAGCTCTGCATGTTTGTCTGCACTGATCTCTTGTTCTGTGAACAAATAACAGATACAAAGAATTTGCTCTTCTGTGCGGGTGACAAAAATGGGAAGTTCATCATTGCCATCAACAATTATTTGTAGGACTTCTTGTCCAACATTGTTGATGAAGAAAGACTCGAAACTAGCACCTTCAGTTTCATACTGAGAGAGTTTAATTGAAAGCTCATTTAATTCCATGTAACAGATTCCTTATGTCAAAGCAGCGTTCATTTTTTAAATAAAAGCCAGACTGTTTGTATGAGTTACATTCTTAGACTTGCACGATATGACATATTATGTCAACTGCATATTTGAAATAAATGCAAAAATAATCGTTTATTTTTAAATCTAAAAAACGCAAAAATTAGTACTTTATCACTAAAAAACTTGACTATTTATAACAGTAATTTTGGCTGAGGTAAAATTAACATATTTATATATAACAGTAGGTTGAGAATCAGGAGAGGATGTTGATGAAATTAAATGAAAACAAGTGCACAAAGAGACTTTATGCACATTAAACAGCACCTGTTGTGAACAGAAAAAAATAACTTTTTACAGGTATCAAAACGCTCAGTATTTATCTAGCTTGGCCCTAAGGTTATTTTTCACAGCTGGCCATTCATGTGACAATATCGAATAAATCACAGTGTCTCTTAATGAGCCATCGGGCATAACTTGATGACTGCGTAAAATACCATCCAATTTAGCGCCAAGGCGTTCAATCGCTGTACGCGAGGCTTGATTAAAAAAATGTGTCTTGAACTCAAGTGACAATGCACCTTTCGTCTCAAAAAGATAGGAAATCAGTAAATACTTACATTCGGTATTGACGCCCGTTCTTCTAACTGAGTCAGAATACCATGTATAACCGATTGAAGCCCGACGATGCTGTTCTTTCACATCATAAAAGCGCGTTGTTCCAACCACTTTACCATCGTGCTTAGTTTTGACGACAAAAGCCATTTCCCCACGTGCTAACCCTTTTATGGCTTTTTCCACATAATCTTGCATATCTTGTGGGGCTGGTACTGATGCATACCAAAGCTGCCAACTTGTGCCATCACTGACAGCATCTCTCAACTCTTCACAATGCAATAATGACAAAGGCTCTAGTACAACTAAGTCCCCTTCAAGTGCACCACTTGATAACCACATACTACGACTCCTTTACTAGAACAAATTTGAGGGGATTATAAGTCATTAAAAAATTAAAAGTTTAATTTGTAGATATAATTAATCGATACGAATAATCTTCCTCTCAATATGCTTATGTTGAGAAGGGACCCAAGATTGGTAAACAAATTCATAATAGGCAAGTTGATCGGTGTTATCCAGTTCATGGCTGACATATTGTAAAGCTGTACTTTGATATACTTTATCACTGCGAATAGCATTCCATCCATCTGCTACCAAAGTATCAAACTCATCTCCCTCAGGCTTCCAAAGTATCCTTTTTATATCCAGCGTCGAGCACTTACTTCCTATCGCCAGCTTTTCATGCTTCACTAACTTTGATCTGTTAATACTTTGCTCTAAAACTTGCTCTTTCCCAGCTTCTAAGTGCATATTATCTAATTCACTTAGCTGGATCACAGAAAAGTCTCGTATGATTTGAGATTGAAGTAATTGGAAAATATCTTCAAAGGTTTGCCCTGTGCATTTCGTGACATCACTCAGCACATTAAGTAACTGTTCATCAGGCATACTCTTCTGCGAGATATAGATACCATAATCTGGATCGTTAAAGATAATAAATTCAAATTTGGCGCACTTTCCAATAGTTGTTAGATTAATATCACCGCTTGGATACAAGCTGGCAACTAAAAATTCATCAAAGCCCTGCATAAATGTCATCAAAAAATTGCCGGATTCTAATGATTTGACGGCAATAATATAATTGGACTGCACAAAAGAGCTGCTTTCATTTAGGTTTTTTGCTGACTTATTTTTGTAGTAAATACTGTATTGACTATCTTGCATTATAGCATCTTACCTTCTGTGCTGAGCGTTCATACCCATCTTCACACAACCGTTTAACAATACCGTACAGCATATAAAATGCGTTATTCATATTAATAATAATGGTTAAGTGCTAGAAGCGAATATATGACGCTTTGTATTTTTTGTTTAGTTATTAATCTAAATCCAAATACCTATAATGTAAACAAAAAATTTACATTATAGGTATCGTATTTATATCAATAGATAGATGAGTAATAAGCAAACATCATCTTAGAGGTAGGCTATGAAAAATGCTTTATCAGTTTAACAATGCAAAACGCATATTAAACACGCCATCTGTTACTTCTTCGATTTCAATAGCAGCAGAATGTCTATATAGGTTAAGCTGAGTTAACAATCTTGTACGATCTTCTTCAGAAGTAACATCCTCATCTAAAAGTAGAGTTGCATTGATATAGTGCTTGTTCGACCCATCTAAATCACGAGTCTCTGAATCCCGATCTTCATATTTTATTTGGTCTATTAATTTACGTTCCATAGCACATCTTTGTTGTAGTTATCTAACGATAGTAACTATATAAAAGTCCTTCTATTCCAACTATTACAAAGTATTACATGATAGATAAGATTAGTCTACAGCTCAAAACAAACACTCTAGACTAATACTAGTTAGCATCAATACATGCTTTAGTTATTATCTTGATTGTTTAGGTAAAGTGCTTGTAAAGGTCCGGTTTTAAGCCATTTTTCCATAACTTGATACTGACTAATTGAAAACATCTTTTGGTCTTTATCATCAGTTTCAGCATTCATAAAGTTCATCGCTAAATCACTGTTTTTACACTGTGTAGTTGGCAGCCCGTCACAAGTCAAATGACGATGTGTGTTTTCATCAGTAGGCACGCCATGTGTGTGCCCAATCAAACCAAATAAATGACCCAGCTCATGAGTGAGCGTTTTACCTTCATCAAATCTGGGCTCTCGAGGAGGAATTACGCCAAACACAGAATCCGCCACTACAACACCAATTATTCTATCTTCAACAAATCCAGGGATATTCGCCCTCCCGAGTAGGCCTAGCGCCCCTTGAAAATCTCTAGCGTATCCAACCCACACATTAATATATTGATCATTTGGCCAGGCATCGATACCGCCTTTTTCCGCTTTCGCATATTCATTATCAAGCGTAATGATACTTAACTGAGCTGTTTTTCGGTTAATCCCCGAGTGTGGGTTACCATCAGGATCATGGGAGGCTAAATAAAGTTGTATACCTGTATCTGCAATATAGGGTGAAAATTCATCTTCTATTGTCTCGAGATCCTTAGTATTTAAGGCTCTAAAGTGCTGGTTTGTCGCCTCAATTTGAGAATATATTTGCTCATCACTTATCTGCACATACTCATTTTCAATTACATGAACAACAACAGGTAAACGTATGCGCTCAATACCCTCTTCAGGTAGAGGGAAATGACTACTGAATTTTACATCCACAGTACAATTAGCATTGATATTGCCTGTTGTGTATTGTTGCTCACTTAACGTGCCACCACAACCAGTTACCGACTCTATGAAATGGTCACTATTAGGATTGATATTAATCTTTGCGCTCTCACCGTATGACAATTGATGACTGGGGCTATCAACCCAACCGCCCAGTGATGTCGTTACATTAACCGTATATTGGAAAGCCTTAAACTTCACTTCAATCGTGCAATTCTTTTCAGGATTACTGACTGTAAACTTTTCGCCATCTACTGTGCCATCACAGCCAGAAACACTCTCCAGTTCATGACCTGGGTTTATCCCTATTAAAAAAGTTTTTTCCGAATTTTCAGCAAGCTCAAATGAATCAGGTGTAATAGAACCTCCCTCGCTTAGGGAAGTAGAAATCATATAGCTGTTTTGTTCTGGCAAAGTTGTAATCGGAGGTTCAGGGGTTTCTGAGTCACTGGACCCGCCACACCCCCACAATAAAGCGGACGTTATTCCGATCAGATAGATTCTTATGTGAGGCATCAAGATTTTCCTTAAATTAAAAATGCTATTAACTACACTAACGAAAGTTATAGATGTGCTCCAGCTTAAATTTGTTATTTATTGTTACAAAAAAGAACAATAAAGTTAACATAAAAAACCAAGCATATCACTTTTTTAGTGCCTACTTTATCTATGCTTCCTATGTCACTCCTAAACACTGTGAACCCGCGCCCATTATTGAAACAACAAAGCAAGTAATATAAAAACACCTCCGTTCTGTAAGAGTTGAAAACAATAATTTAAAAATACAAGTACTAAAGCAAAATGTTAGATTATTCTTTTTAATTACATAGCTTTACTTCATAAAGCTTGTAAATACCATTTTATAATAAAAAAAACTTGAAAAAATAAGTTCAAAGAATAAAATACCCAAAACCATAGAGCTTTAACTCTATTTAATTAGCAATTAAGGATGAATAATGAAAAAACTAATTACCACTCTAATGGCACTATGTGCGCTTAATGTGTCAGCAAATACTGATGATTTAAATGTTAAGTTACTATCTAATAAAATAAAAATTGTCGCGTTTGGTAAAAGTGGTTGGGATCAACGATGGAGAGAACCAACATGCAGTATCACAAAATCGGACAAAGACGAATACGGACAAGCATACCTAACCAGCCGCTATGATATGTGCACTTGTCAAAACAGCATTCAAGCTAGGTACCTAGTGGAAGATACACAAGACAATCCAAAAGATGAATTAGTGATTTGCTACATCAATAATTAATTATTGTAACTTAGACCAAGTTCCAACCTTGGTCTAAGTCCTCGTATCTCAATTTAATCCTATCCAGCCATTTTCGAGAAATCTAAACTAAAACCTCAACACTCAGCGCAAATAAACTTAGGGCACATGAAAGGGAAAAACATAAATAAGCACTTAGTTAGCCTACTGTAATTTTGTATTCCAATTTACCAAGAAAGATGACATATAAATTACCCGAAAAAACTCATTAATGTTATAATATTGCAAAATTCACAACGCTAAAGTCATATTTTTCATTCATAGGTAGTTCAATGTCACTATTTCAGCTAGAAACATATATAAAATACAGTAAATTTGTCGCCTTGGTCGCTATTTTAATCAGCATTACCGCCTGGACCGTCGAGCTAACTGGCATTGTATATGTTTGTCCATATTGTAGAGCACAGCGCACAGTTATTGGTATTTTAGGCTTACTCTTAATACTTCCTACAGCTTCACATTGGATTTCCAAATACATTGTACTTGTCATTGGTTTTTTTGGCGCCGTCGTTGCGGCAAATCAACACTTCATGGGGTGGAAGTCAATCTCAGCAGGTACATTTAATTTTCATGAACATATCGCAATGGACCCATTTTTATTATCCGGTTTTGCTATGACCGGCATAATTGGTTTAACCTTTCTGAACTTAAAGCAAGCTAAAACACAGCAGAAGCCTGAATAATCAGCACTCTAAATATCCTCTACGTGGTCGCAAACGCATTCATTGTGCTACCACGTAGTATCTTACAAGCCATATACACTGGGGCTTCTACCATCTGCACGGATCCTATCTTCAAGCTCTTGTTTATAGGCAAGATCATCATCATTATTGCGCCAATAACTCGCACCAAATTTGTCGACAGCAAATTTCATGATTAAAGCCGTAGAAGTACGGACACCTGACTCACATAACATAACGTAAAACAAATTATCGGCGTCAGAGCGACTAACTTCATGAGTATGATAAAGCCAATCGTGCACTAATGCTGCCTGCATGTATCTGGGGTTAAAAGGTGTACCTACCAAGTAATATGCCGCAATGGGAATACTTGCGCCATCATATTGAAAAAACCGTGGCACCCAACGCACATTCCCATTAATCTCGTAAGAAAAATCCTCAACCAACTCATAAGCATTTTTTAATTTGTTTGAATGTGAGTTTAAAACAGGTTTGATATTTAGCGTACCCATATAGTCCGTTCCTATTCTTAGAATGGCAATACTATAGAAGTACGAGATGTCAGTATTATGGCTATAAAGAAGGCTTGAATGCCTTGGGGTTAATTGAAAAGAAAAACTATGGCAACCCCACAGAGGAGTTGCCATAGTGGCTAAGTAACGCTATCCCTTGTTATTTTTATTAGACGGGACACAAGCTATTTTGTTGTAAGAAAGCTTGCTCAATAGGGGGTTATAATTTTTATTGTTGTTCCCCTAAAATCGTTTTAACTTAAGCCTCAACGGGGACCTATATTAGGTATTTGGAGTGTGTCATGTCAATGTTAAAACCACTTTAAATTCAGTTAAACAGAATATTATTAATTTATTTATTTAACTCAAACTTTTACGCAAAGGATTTCTACTCTCATATTCAATTATTTAGCTTAGGAGGGCACAGACTGTCCTCCGAAACAATTTATAAACGAGTAATATTTATAAAAAACATAGAGCTAAATGAAATATGACTCAACAAACAAGCCACATATATCGGTGTGTACATCCGATTATAGATACAACAGAACCAGTACCATTATGGTTCACAACCTCTTCATTTTCACAACATAGCGCACTTATTGATCCAGATGATAGAGTCTGGCAAATTGAATTAGATCCCTGCAGCCATTCAAATGCCCGTCTACACAGCTTGCAAATAGCGCCCGCAGTTAATTTTGTAGATAGGAGCAATACTCAGACCCCACATTCATTGAGCTTGGAGTTAGTGATGCAAGATCCAAACTGGGAATTTGTAGACATTATTTTTCCACCTTCTTCATCTGTTATACCAGTAGAATTAGCCAGTGAAACGGATTCAACTCAACCAAGGATCTTAGTTGATGTTAATGTGACCAACAAACAAAAAGCTTTAATCAACTATACAATCGAAGCCGGGCATTCGTTGAGAGACCTCTCTTTACGCTCCAATATTTTTAAGTTTTTCATCCGTGGAAAAAACCTCTCTACAGGCCTCTTTCATACAACCGATGGACCGAATACGTTTGAACTAGATGCAATGAACCATCCCTGAGAAGCATCTTGCCTTAAAGTAAAAGAGCTTAGTGTGCTTGAAACGGCCACTTTAAAACTAAATAAATTTTACAAAAACGTTATTTTTACAATAAATAAACATTTTATATGTGTGAAGTGTGATTTTTAGCCAGTTGGTAAATCACGTCAATCATCAAAAAGGATCAGCATGTATAAAATAAAATTAGCACTATTCGGTTTAGCTGTTTTGAGCAGTTCGTACGCTTCATTTGCAGAAGCTAATAAATCAGAATTCAACCGCTACGTTAACTTTAATTGGGGCGACTGCCCCTCAACGTTTAAAACACCAGACAATCGTAATCTCTGTTCTTTTGCAAAAGTACCTGTTAACTGGGATAAACCAGACGGTGAACAGATAGATATCATGGTTTCAAAATACCCTGCCAAAAGTACAGACCCAAAAGGTCAAATTTGGTTTTTACAAGGTGGACCAGGCTATTCTGCCAGCTTTTACGCCACGCACTACAACACAACGCTCTCACAATACACACAGGATTATGATTTATATATTTTAGAACATCGCGGCGTTGGCTGGTCAACACATTTATCTTGCCCAAACCAATTTCAAGGAGATTATTTACAGTATCAAAAAGCATGCTATAACGAGCTATATAACCAGTGGGGAGAGAATTTATTTCATTTTAACACCACAGGAGCCGCTCACGATTTAGCTTACGCGATAGATAAAAGCAGAGCGACAAATTGGTTACCAACATATGTCTATGGCGCGTCATACGGCACACTTTGGGCACAGCGTTTTACTCAAGTTGCCCCTCAGGGAGCGCAGGCAATTGTGTTGGACTCAATTGTGCCATCAAAAGGGTTTAGCTTAGATTTATGGGATGAAAATGCCAACTATATCTTCAGTGGGCTAGCCCAATATTGTGATAATGATCCACTATGTCGCAATAAGATTGGTGCCAACTCTGAGGCGACAATAAAGCAACTTTTAAACAAGGTGTACTCACACTCTCACTGTAGTGAAGCAAAGTTTAATCGAGATTCCTTACAAGCGCTCTCAACTTTACTCATGATGCGGTCGGTAGAAGGCGCACTGATGCCAACCTATTATAGATTGGCACGCTGTAACCAAGATGATGTTATCGCACTTAATAACTTACATCAGTATATTTTTGAAGGCGTTGGGCGCAAGCTAATGGCCATTGAGCCGGATCATCCGCGTAATTTTTCACAGGTACTTTCCAGCCTCATAACACATAATGAAATTAGCTTTGAACCAAGAACCCTTTCAGAGCGACTTGAATATTGCCAAGACGCTGTTGCCTGTATACCTAAGAACCTGCTTTATAGCCGCTATATCCAAAAAGATGTATGGGGCAATAGATACAGTAATCAATTTGTGTATGCTGATGTTCAACATTATATACCCACATTAGTCTTAAATGGCGATTTGGACTTACAGACACCACATAGCTATGCGCATGAGTTTAAAAAAACTTTTACCAACATAAACCAACGATATATTGAGTTTCCCGAGATACCACACGCAGTGATCTTTGAATCTCCGGCAAATACGGCCAGTGGTAATAACTGTGGCGTCGACGTGATGCAAAGCTTTTTAAATAATATTTGGCAGCAGCCAAATACAGATTGTATTGCTAAACTCGAGGGGCTGAACTTCAATCTCTCAACGATCGAGAGCCAAGTTTTATTTGGCACTGATAATGCTTACGACGGCAGTGCAACACCTATGTCCTTAGAGTCACTAGAAAGCTTAAAAACTCAAAACCCAGTGCAATTTGACAAGCATAGAGATACTTTTATGCGCCTCGCTTATTTTTAAGTAAACAACAAAAAAGACGCCAAAATGGCGTCTTCATATATGTTAGCAGCGTCGTGAGCCGCAAGCCCGACATGTCTCTGTCGCGACACACCCTTTATTAGTTCTATCACAATCGATGTCTGTATAGTAATAACGACCACCCGCAATTTTTGGTGTATTTTGCTGCATCAATGTATTTAACTGGCTCAGCTCTTTGAAGTTTCTTTTTAGTAATTTGAGTTTCATTATTAACTTTCCTTTTAGTTTGTTTTTTAGCCAAAACAACCGTATCAAAATATTCATAATGTAACAACATAGGCGTAGCTCTGTTATTTAACGTTACAAAATCGTCACTCACTCATCGAATAAAGCGTTCTATATTTTTGCTAACCATTTATACTCATTAGCTGTAAGTAAAATACGTGCGTATAACAATGAAAACGATAAACTATTTAGCAAGTATCCTTGTCGTAGCGAACACGACAACCTCTGCTGTATCAGCAAATGAAAAAGTCGAAGATGTCTATAAGGCCAATTGCGCCTCGTGCCATGGAGCGCAATTGCAAGGGGCCATGGCAAGCTCATTATTAGATGCCAATTGGATAACAGATGGCTCTGATGATGCATTGACCAACGCCATAAAAAACGGCCTAGTAGATCGCGGTATGCCCGCATTTGGACACGCCCTATCAGAAGAAACCATTCGTACACTCGTCGTTTATATCAGAGAAACGAGTTACAATGCTGATACGGCAAAAATCCAAACTCCTACGTTAAGCAAACAATTCAAAACTGCGCTTCATGATGTCAATACCCGAGAAGTTCTGTCTACTAGCGGCATTATTTGGGCAATGGATTTTCTACCAGATGGCAGTTTATTGTATACCCTAAGAGAGGGTGAACTATGGCACCTAAACCCCAAAGGCAAGCGTACGAAGATCAAGGACACGCCTGAAGTATGGCACCGAGGACAAGGTGGTTTATTAGATGTTTTACCAGATCCAGATTACCTAAAAAATGGTTGGATTTATTTGTCATATAGCAAAAAGACAGGGAAAAATGAGGCAAATAGGGATATTGGCATTACATCGATTGTACGTGGAAAAATTAAGAATGGCCAATGGACAGAGCAACAAACCTTGTTTGAAGCACCCAAGCAAACACATAAAAACCGTGGCTGGCACTTTGGCTCGCGTTTTGCCATTGATGGAAACTATTTATACTTTACCAATGGTGATGAGGGGCACCAGGATGACGCACAAAACCTAAAAACACAAAATGGTAAAATCCACCGAATATACAAAGATGGACGCATCCCCAAAGATAACCCTTTTTATAATCAAAAAGACAGCTTAAAAACCATTTGGACGTACGGTAATCGTAACCCTCAAGGCCTAGTCATTCATCCTACGACAAACCAGGTTTGGTCTACAGAACACGGACCAAGGGGAGGGGATGAGCTGAATCTTATTAATAAGGGCGTCAACTATGGATGGCCAAAAGTCACTTTTGGCATGAATTACGATGGTTCACCAATCACGCCTCACACCGATTTACCTGGTATGCAACTACCAGTGCACCAATGGACACCTTCCATCGCTGTCGCCGGTATGAATTTTTATACTGGTAAGCAATTCAAAAACTGGGAAGGCGATCTCTTTGTAGGCAGCCTTGCCAAAAAACAACTTCACCGTCTGAGAATAAAAAACAACCGTGTTGTGGATGATGAAATCATATTAAAAGGACTTGGTCGTATAAGAGACGTGGTAACAGCCCCCACAGGAGAGCTGTACATCACGATCAACGACCGAAAAAGTAACCAAAGTAAAATCGTCGCTCTCAGTGCCGTAAAATAACATTATTGGGTAGTGAATGAACAACTTCACTACCCAATAATTTGATTTAGAAGTCACAGACTCAACTTGCAATGCTTCACTTTAACCCGCGTAAAGGCATTGATTGGTGAGATAATTTAAAAAATGAAGCGGATGTTCGCAGTCTTTCTGATAAAGCGACAATGCCCTTAACTGAACTGGACAAATCATTACTCGCTTGCGTTGAACGTTTAGATGCAGTATCTACCGCCTCGACAGTTTGATTAATTTGACTCAACCCTACTTCTTGCTGCTTTGATATTTCCATTATATTTTGCACCAAGTGCGATGTTTTATTTGCCGCAGGAATAATGGTTTCAAGTTGCGCCCCGGCATTTTCAGCTAAACTCACGCTCTCACCCGCTCTTTTACCAATTCTTTCCGATGCACTTTGGCAGCGCTCTGAGAGCTTGCGCACCTCACTAGCTACCACAGCAAACCCTTTACCATGAATACCTGCTCGAGACGCTTCAATGGTTGCATTTAACGCCAACAAATTTGTTTGATAGGCAATCTCGTCAATAATTTTTACCTGCTCAGCAATGCTTTTCATGGCTTCAATGGTTGTCTTGACCTTTTTTCCACCTTCATTTGCCTCTTGCGCAGTGTTAATTGCGACTTGCTCAGTTGCCAATGCATAGTCACTATTTGATTTAATCGAGTCGCTTATCGAACCAACTGCAAGTTTGGTATCAGTGACACTGCGCTCCTGTGAAGCTGCAGTTTTCTCCATCTCTTTTGCCGTGTTAATAACTAAAGATGAAAATCGTTCTAGCGCACTTGCACTTTGCTTAACTTCATAGATTACACGAGTGAATTGCTGCGCCATGCCCTGTAAAGCGCGCATAAGATTAGCAATTTCACTTTGCCCCGTGATTTTTCTTTTAAAATGTAAACTTCCCTTTGCTAACCGATTAGCAATTTCTACCGCCTCATTAATCGGCTTTGTAATAGATCGAGAAATAATGAATGCCAGAAAAATAGCGATCAGCAAGCTAAAAACGCTGACCGAGATCACAAACTGCTGGGACACTTTATTGTCTTTTTGCAGTACAGGCCCCATCGTGTCTTGCTGATCTTTAATACTTAGTTTTAACGACTCAATTTTGTATGCAGCTTGCTGGCCAATCACATCTAATTTTTCACGTTTGAGCTGGTTACGAGTATATATCACGTCGACTAACTCACTAAATTGATTCATATACCTAGGGGCGAGCCGCCTGACGTTGGCAAAGTGTCGGCGTCGAGTTTCATTTTGCAGCTGCGCATCTAACTTTTCCAAGTTAGCAATAAATGCCTTGTACTCCTTGCTGACTTCATCCACATCTTCGCTGTCATTAGTATCTAAAAACTTGATGACATGAAGCCTCACTAAGAGTAGGTTTCTCAATGCCAAAGACGCATAAAACGCCGCTTCCATATCATTGTCTTCGCGAGCACTAATTAAAATGTTTGACAAATCCTGTTCCATCAAAGGCCCCATTTTATTCAGGCTTTCATGAACAATCTCATTGCGCTGCGCAATTTTATCTTCCACTTTCTGAAAGGTATTGGCGTATTGATTTGCCAAATTTTCTACATCGATAAAGGTTTGGATTTGCTCTTTACTGATAGCATCTTTGTGCGCACTCACCAGCAACTCATTGAGTGTGGACATTCTGGTGCGCTCTTCTTGGAGCGCAATATGACTGCCGGTATTGATGTAATGCAATGCAGCAATTCGTAATGTCAACAGGTTGGCTTGAACTCTTCCCGCATTATTGGTGTTTCTTGCTAAAGAGCGATACTCCCTAAACCCATCCGCTGCGGTATTCAGCGCCTGAACAGACACCAGAACTGCACAACTAAACAAAAGCAACAACACACAAAACCCAAAGCCTAAACGACTTGATATTTTTAGCTGTGCAAACATATCTACCTTCCGGTATATCCATACCTTTGATATACGATTCTAAAAATATAATACAACGGCCACACATTGCTGGTTTTTATTGATTAAAACTCATCAATCAATGTTGTTAGTCTAATAAATCCACCTAAGCTGAGTTAGTAAGCACAGTTCAATACTTTCTGTTTAGCCGATTTAATTTCAATACAGGCATCTTCAGTAGGAGCGCGGACCTTTACAATACCAAACACCACCTCTTCCTTTCTTTGGTTGCTGCATTGGCAATCAATGATCAATGATCCATGTTGTAAATCTTTGTCAATCACAGTCACTTTTGTGGTAATTACATCTCCTACCTCAACAGGCAAAACAAACTTTAAGTCTTGTGAGAGATAAACTGCACCTGGGCCTGGAAGTTGAGAGCCAATGACCGCAGTGATCTGTGCAACTGGCCAGACTCCCTGTACAACCGTCCCTTGAAAAGCCAAATTATCTAGACTTTCAGCATCAGGCTGAATGCCGAAACCTTGAATGTCACTCGATTTCACTTGCCGAATACATATTGCACTTTGTCCTATTTCAATGTCTTCAAACACAACATTCTCTAGTTTCATTTTTTACCCTGTCACCTGGACACAATCATCAATATAGTTTTCTAAGGCTATAACTATATTAGACTCAATAAACTCAGGCTTTGATAGCTTAAACAAAGACTTTAAAGCGCAAAACACAGTCATGATTTGAATCATACTTTCCAACTGCAGCTTATGTTATTGCGCACCCAGTGAACAGAACAGTACGACGCCAACATACAGTACATTTTGGATTTCTGGCGCCAACCGTTTTTACTTCAAAATCGACCGTCTAAGTCCCATTTAGCTTATAGCCCTGTGCTTTTTTCGGTATATCATAAGTATAAAAGCGAGACTTTTCATAAATAAGTCAAATGATAAGGGTGACATGATCGATAAATATTCAATCAGCTTTGTGAGTCTAAAATCAACGCTATGTCACTGAATAATAAAACTATAATAAATTTCCTTGCTTCATCGTTATCACTTTACTTATGAGTAGCGGGCAGTATGATTCGTGCCGATTAAAACCACACTATAGGGATGAAAATTAAATTACTTGCCTTAGCATTATCAAGTGCTCTAATTTCAACAGCAACATTTGCTAGCGATACGTTTAATTTTGATTACGTTGGCGCAGGCTACGCCAAATTTAAAATTGAAGATGATGATGGCGATGGCCATATGCACTTGAATGGATTTACGGTAGAAGCAAGCAGCTTAACGAAAACTGGGTTGTTTCCTCTCAGTATGTTTTAACATCGCGCGATAGTACCCGTTCGGGATTGTATTGGAATGACACTTTAAACGTGCACTCAAAAGAGGAAATCGATTTTGCTCAGTGGCACTTGAGCGCAGCCTATCTCATTCCCCTAGAACAAGGTACGCTGTTAGAGTTTGTTAGTTCTGTGGGCAGGATGACTTATGACTATAGCCGTGAATATAAAGAAACAGTTGTCGAAAATAACCAATCTGACAGACATTCAACTTATTACGGCGAACATCGACATATTGAAAATAAAGACCATACTAATACATTTGGCCTCGAAGCAAATTACCACATTACGCTTTTAGATAACTTAAAAGCCAGTGCAGGCCTAGGTTATCAACATATTTCAGATGCCGATGATAAACATGAACTTGTCTACAAACTAGAATTAGCATATGACTTTA
Source organism: Pseudoalteromonas luteoviolacea H33-S (assembly GCF_001625695.1). Lineage (GTDB taxonomy): Bacteria > Pseudomonadota > Gammaproteobacteria > Enterobacterales > Alteromonadaceae > Pseudoalteromonas > Pseudoalteromonas luteoviolacea_B. The sequence goes on along the minus strand of NZ_AUXY01000094.1, from coordinate 8,664 downwards.
CGAATGACTTTACGAATGACTTTACTATCAGTGCAGCATACCGAAACGTAGATGTATTCGAGAATTATTTTGTGACAGTTAGATATAATTTCTAAATCATACAATTTAGTGGGAACCGAGCGTTCCCACTAAATTTCCCTTTCATTTTAGGCAGTTTTATCAATAATATGCACATCTCTCTGAGGGTAAGGAATAGCAACATTCGCACTGTCTAATGCAGGTTTTATAGCTCGATTCGTCGCAAAATAAACATTCCAGTAATCATCCGTTTTACACCAAACCCATACAGTCAAATCTATTGAGTTATCTCCGTAGCCAACAACTCCTACAAAAGGCGCAGGCTCCTGTAAAATGCGATCGTCATTCTTCGCCATATTCAATAGTGCCTTTTCGGCTTCGTCTACACAGTTGTTGTAGCTTATTCCCACGCTAAGATCGACACGTCGAATTGGTTCGTGGGTCACATTATTTACTTGCTCACTCGCCAATGGCCCATTGGGCAGAATGATGCGGCGATTGTCTAACGTCGTTAAGAACGTACAGAACACATCAATTGCTTCAACGACACCTTCTTCACCTTGCGCGACAATGTAATCGCCAACTTTAAACGGTTTGAAAATCAAGATCAGTACGCCGCCAGCAAAGTTTGACAAACTCCCCTGCAATGCGAGACCCACAGCAAGGCCAGCAGCACCTAAAATGGCAATGAAAGAGGTTGTTTTCACACCTAACATCGAAATGACGGATATAAATAAACAAGCTTTGAGTAACACAGTCGCTACACTACTGAGCCACTTTCTCAGCGAAATGTTGAAATCCCGCTTCTCAAGCAAATAATCAATGGCGCTGCCAACAAGAGAAATTAACCACAAGCCTACGATTAGCGTAATAATCGCCAATGCGAGTTTAGGCGCAAAGCTCACAGCATGCTCAATCACCAAATCTATAATTTTTTGCAGATCAATCGAAGATGTGTCCATAGAAACCTCACTAATTAAACCTAAAGAGCTAAGCTTAGTTAAAAAAATGAAATTAATTATGAATTTTTATTGCTAAAACACTTTTACCTGACCTGCTTACGAACAAATGTATAATGCAATCAACGTACTGCTGTATTTATTTCAATAAAATTACGTAAATAACAACATAACCTATAAGTAAAAAACTCTTTTTTCGTACCACACAAGTTTGCAGAGTACACATTGGCATGAATCAATAAGACTTATAGTGCTTTGATTTAACGCTACAAATAGAATAGTCGACCACGAACTTTAAAATCACAACAGTATCAGTTTTACGTCTTTGCTGTAATCAGCTGTAATTTCCCATGTTATAGAGCTGTGCGAAAATATTAACAATACTTAACTACCGTCAGAGAAAAATATGTCCAATCAATACCCAATTGTACTTGGCTGGCTGCTAAGGAGATGGCCTTGGGTCCTATCTACGCTCATTATCCTTGCCATTGTTGTGATCGCTTTTCGCACATTATCAGCATTAAGTGAACTAAAATATGCCCTTACTCCCCCTAAATTACCGCAGTACAAGCACCTCGACACTCAATTTATTAACCAAACGGGTTGGCCAAGCACCGATAATTATAACCATCAGTGGCCATACCATGCATCACAAGGGACAGCTACGCTGCCAATTCCCTATGAATGGCTAGTCGCACTGGAAGCACCGAAAAACACACCTTGGTTTATTTTATTTAGCGAAGAGAAAACTTTTCTTTCTGAATACATATACCGGTTGGGTTTTATAAACTTAAACGGTGCAACACAAACCGAGTCTACTGAATTACAACTTCCATTGGGCTTGGCAAAAACCTCGAGCATCCCAATGCCTGGCCTAAACCGTAAGGCAACGGCGGTCGGGTTTACATGTACTGCTTGCCACACCGGACAGTTTACATATCAAAACACTCGATATGTGGTTGATGGTGGCCCTGCAATGACAGATTTGGGGTTACTCACTAAATCTTTAGGTGCAGCCATTGGTCAAACTGTATTATCAAGCAAGCTTGCACCCTTTGATGGGCGCTTCGAGCGCTTCGCTCAAAAAGTGCTGGGTAGCAATTACAATGTTGTCAGTAAAGCCAAACTCAAAGCGGCACTCATAGAAACCGTTGCCAAGCTTGCTAAAGGGCAAGATACCATTAACGTCACTGAAGGTTTCACTCGCCTAGATGCGCTCAACCGCATTGGCAACAAGGTATTTGCTGACAACATGGACCGACCTGAAAACTATAATCCAATAGAAGCACCGGTAAATTATCCGCATATATGGACCACATCTTGGTTTGATTGGGTTCAATATGATGGCTCAATTATGCAGCCTCTAATTCGAAATGCAGGCGAAGCACTGGGTGTTGCAGCCTATGTTGATATGCAGATCCCTACTAACCAATTACAACAACCAGCCACTTTCGCAAGCTCTATTCCAATCAAATCTCTTTATGACATTGAGCAGTGGTTGGCAGGTGAATACCCTTTAAAGGACTACACTCCCGGAGAGCTTGGCAAAATCAGCGGACTAAAAGCCCCTAAATGGCCGGACAGCCTGCCTGAAATAGATAAAAAATTAGCAGCCAAAGGCAAAGAGCTATATACCCAAAATTGTCAAAGTTGCCACTTGCCTCCGATGGATAGCCCTGATTTTTGGCAAGATCATTGGAAGAAAATCAGTTATGAACAAGATGGAAAAGTGCAACAAACTGATTTGAAATACCTAGCGCTAAAACTCGTTGATTTGGATTACATAGGCACAGATCCAGCGCAAGCTGAAGTGCTCCCTAATCGTACCGTCAATACCAAGCAACTTGGCCTTGATACTGACTTATGTGTATACGTAGATGATCAGCAAAAAACCGCAAACATGAGTGAAGATTTACAGTTTGTCACAGTAACAGACAACGCAACAAGTAACTTTGCCCTTGCACTGGGTGCCGTGGTCGAAGAGACCAATCAACAATGGTTTAGACAAAACTATACAAGTGGTAAGTGGCAGCAAAAACTTGAAGGCGGCCGACCAAATTGCCTCAGACATAGCTTTGCTTACAAAGCACGCCCACTCAATGGAATATGGGCAACAGCGCCATACCTTCACAATGGGTCCGTTCCCAATCTTTATAGCTTGTTATCTGAACCGCATGAAAGACCCACGTTTGTTGAGCTTGGTAGGCTAGAGTTTGACCCAATCAATGTGGGTGTTTCTCAAGGTAAACATGTGAATGAACTTAACCAGCAATCAGATCTACAACCCGCAAATCAAACTGACGACTATCAAAATGGATATTTCATACTGGATACGCGCCAAGCGGGTAACCACAATAGCGGTCACGCCTTTACTGATGATAAAACAGTGGTAGGGAAAATAGGTAAAAAACTTAGTCATGAAGAAAAAATGGCGCTGATAGAATACCTAAAAACACTGTAATGAAAACACGCGCATACCATATGATTTGCAAAAGTTAGGAGGCTAGCGCCGTGAAATGCGTTTTCGCCATGCGAATTGCTTGCGAAATGCATTTGGCGTCATGCCTTCATGCTTTTTATAACACTGGTTAAAGTAAGCACTGCTGTTAAATCCGCATCGATCCGCTATCACGCCGATAGGCAAAGCAGTTGTCGCAAGTAAATGCTTTGCGCGCTTCAATCTAAGCGTCAGGCAATACTGTGTATAGCTAGTCCCCAAACTGCTTTTGAACAGCCTTTTGAGCGTAGCAACGCTCAAATTAACCTCCCCAGCCAATTCAGGTAGGCTAGGTAAACACGCAATACGACTTTTCAATAGTTCCAATATCGGTGACATTCTAGCTACATTTCTGGCCGATGCATTGACAGAAGCGCTCTGCATTACTTTTGCCTGCATCAATATGAACAACACTTCGCTTAGCAATGTTAGTCTCTTAAGTGCACTCGCCGTGTTCATCTCAAACATGTACTCTTTGACTTTGAGTGCAATGTCTTTTGAGAACACACAGCCTTGTTCTAGCCCGTTTAGCCAAGCTTGTATGGCTTCCAATTCGCTAATATCAACCGCAAATAATGACTTTGGCCACAACACAACCACCACATCACCTACAGGTGCTTGCTGCTCTGTGTTATCCCAAGTATGCGGTTCTGTTGGTAAAATTAAAGCCAAGTCAATAGACTCAAAAGCATGAACATCATCCGCTAAAAATCGCTTTCCATTTGCACCTAAAGTTAAAATTAACTCATAGCAATCATGTTGATGCCATTCAAACAACAGCGGGCTGTTTTGAATATGCTTAACACTGACAGACTCGTTGACGGCAAAACGAACAGGTGCTGGTTTAATTTTATTAATGAGCTAAAACCTTAAATACATGAGCTAATAACTAAATTAGTAGTGTGCGTTTTTGGCAAAGTAAACGCAACTTAAATAATGGGATGTAAAGTAATGAATGTCGTATTCGACCTGGATGGTACGTTAATTTTTCATGGTCAACCAATGCAAGATGCCGTAACTGACGCACTGCTAAAAATTGAACAACAAGGCGCGACTATCTTGTTCGCAACTGCACGCCCCTTGAGAGATACACTGCCAGTCATTGCAAAGCCATTTTGGGATCATCAGATAATAGGCTGTAATGGCGCCATGATAAGCAACAATAGGCAAGTCGTAGACGCTTTGCACTTTGATAAGGATGAAATTGTTAAAGTCTTGGACTGGTTGGATAGAGAAAACATTGCGTACCTTTACGATGGTCTTGAGGAATATGCGATTTCCACCACGCCACATCATTTTCATCAGGACGTCAAAAAGCTGGGTAGAGATCCTGTGTGTAATCAATCGGCTAGGCAGCAACCTATTGTGAAGCTTTTGGTGCTTGAAGAGCACCGACATGAAGAAGTCAAAGCGTTTCTCTGTACCGTTTTGAGTGATTATGATGTGTACCACCACAATGGCTACCATAGTTTTGATGTGGTCCCAAAAAACAGTAACAAACTCAATGCGCTTTTACGAATTGGCCTAGATATGAATCACACGATTTGCATGGGTAATGATCAAAATGACATTGCTATGTTGGAAGCAGCCAAAAAAGCATATGTGGTTGGTGATTTAATCACCTTAAACCGTGACTTTACAAAGTTGAATCAAGATTCGCTGATCACACACCTCAATGAGATTGCTAAACTCGTTAACTTACCGACTTGAACCAAAATGAGCAGAGAGTGTACCCACACTCTCCTATATAAGCACACATTCTAGTGTTACTCGCAATGATAAACATCTAGGTTAAACATATAGAACGAGGGTTTCTAATCATACAGACGTTCTACTTGCAACTGCAACTCACAAGCAGATCCCCAATGTGTACTTAAGAGGCCTTTTTGTCTAAAAGTAAACCTAACTAGTGGTACGCACGTATTGCAAAGAAATCTAGATAGGAGGTTGTATGAGCCACTATGTTATTAAAGGTCACGACTATGAAGCGTTTCGTGATACCCAAGACGAACTAGAATCACTGCATGTTGACAATGAAGATGTCAGTGCAATTTGCGACGATAAGCCCCACCCCTTACATGATTGTCTGACAAATCATATAGTCCACCTAATGAAATCAGAACTGATTGTGCTGTTCACTATCATCACCGCGGCATATTGTGCCGTTGCGTGGGTGCTGATCCCACCGACAGCCGCGATAATAGGCACGGTGATCCTGGGGATGTTTAGTCTTTGGGTGAGCGGGTTGATCGGAACAGATTTAGTTAGATATTACATGATGTGCAAGGATTCAACACAAGGCGAACATCACCCATTAGTATTGCATGTTGAAATTGATGACAGTCAACAAGAAACGCTAAACAAAGTCATGCAAAATCACCCGCAAATGAATCTGCAAAAACTTGTGTAACTATACTACTTTAACTATGTTGGCCTGCAAACCAGACCAACATATCGCCTCTTACTAAATCGCTTGTAACTCTTTTTCACTAAAAAGTATATCTTTACATAGGCTTGGTAAATCGGATGGTTTTAGCCCACCGGGGAGGTGTTTTAACTTATCAAGACTGATACCGGATTTAATTGAATTTTCAGGGCTTTTCATCACTTTAGTTATCCATGACATAAAGTAAGAAACACGTGAGTAGACTTCCAAGCTGTTATACTTTTCTGATGGCCCACCGCCATAACGCGAGCTTAACCCCATAACGTAATAATCATTTCCCTGTTTGAAATACGCAGGCCCACCACTGTCACCACCGCCAGAGATCCCCTCCAAAGGCAATGCTGACTCTCCGTTATCAAATTTAAATGTTAAGATTGGCCCCTTTGCTTGCTCAACTCGGTTTTGTGCTTTTCTAAGCACACCTTTATTGTCATAATTATCTACCGTTATCCCTGTTATTCCATTACCTGTTCCGCCGATACCAATAAACCAGATATCTCGCCCAGCCTCATTTGTTTTTTGGTATAACTTCGCTGGCCTCACCTGATGAATTGGCTCAGAAAGCTCAACTAAAGCAATATCATGACTGACACCTGGAGTGTGATTAGGGTGTACATGCAGGCGTTTAACTATTGCACTACCTTGAGTCGTTTTTATCTTTGTACCCGGCTTCAAACAAAATGTTGTATGCGCTGCGGTAATTATCCAATTTGGCTTAATTAACGAACCATGTGCACCATCAATATAAAAAGTTGTAAGTGCAGGAAAATCCAATGGTTTCGCTAAATATTGCTTATCTTCCATATCATGGCGAATAAGAATAGCACTTGCGTTATAACTAATGAGCACGAGTGACAATAATATATACTTCATAATCTTCCTTATTAGGTATATAAATTAAAATTTTACTTAGTAAATATTTAAATAAAGATTAAAAAACCTAAATTAAAAACAAACCTAGAGTACAAGAATCCTGAAAAAACGTTATGACCTAATCAGTCGTTATAACAGAAAGCTCAGAAATTTAATTTAAAATATAAGTTACTTCTAAAAATACCCAAGAGTAACTTACTATGATAACAAAATACTTTTAAACCAGTGACTACTTACTGAACATAAAATTGCCCTTGAAAAGCCAGCCCCTCATCTGCCACAAAGTAACCTAGCCAGCTGCCAGCCTTAACATCGTATACATCATCTTCAGCATGCTTTATTGTTAATGCATTGTTTGATTGAATGCCTTTTAAATATTCAACACCATAAAAAGACCAATCAGAAAACCCTTTACTCAGCATGTTAGCGTGGATAAGTTGAGTACTATTAAAATTTGCACGCTCCGATAATAGCAAAGACTTAAAACTCTCATCATTCCATAAATATAAAACCTGATTGCATCCTGTTAAAACGCCTATTTCACCTGTTTGGCTGTAAAACTTAGGTAACGAACTCAGATTCTTGTCTATAAAATTCTGTACCCCATCTTGCTCATCATAACAGGCTAAAGAGAACGAAAAGTCTTCTTTATTCGGTAGTTTACCCAAAGCCAAACCAGATAGCCTTAATTCCACCTCATCTTCTGATATACGAAACCGATCATAATCAAGCAAGCTATACTTTTGTTCTAAAGAAGTAAGAGATGATTCTGACATTGCATGATAAGTCATGTTTATTTCTGTGTTATTTACTTCTAACAATGGTTTAGTTGCCGCTATTTCTATAAAATTACTCCAAACTGTCGGCAATAAATCTCTATGATACTGCCCTCCAACCAACATATCTTGTTCAAAAAATAAAACAGTATTACGGCCTATTGTCGCTAAACGCCATATATCATTGACTCGCCAATCAAAGCTAAACCTTCCAATCTGTTTTAGTGCATCTTGATAAGATATTCCCAATTCAAGGCCATAAATACGCTTATCACTGATTTTCAGAGACGGTATCATTTGCTCTTGTACCAAGGTTTCCACTTGAGCTTTTTCTAATCTGATTTTTGAGAAATTGTAGAAATAGCTAAGCTTATTACTCTCATCTGTAGATATTACTTGCCCATGCTCGCAACCAGTAATAGGGGATAGGTGTAGAAAACCAGTGATCTGGGCACTTCTAGTTATCTTTCCTCCTCTTATTTTTTCTTCATCTTGCTTGAATCTAATTGACTCAATAAGATAGCTAGTGCCATTTGAAGCTTTTACGTATGCCTTATTAAGTAACGCTTTCTTTAAATCAGCGACAGCTTCATCTTTTGAATACTTTTTATCAAAGTTCGTACTCTCTTTAAAATGAACATCTTGCCCCTCAGGCAGCTTAGTACACTCACTACCTCTAAAGAACACTTCCTTGGCATTTGACATACAGCTTATTATGAGCAAAAAAAACAATATCGATACTCGCATCCTTACCTCTTTATTTTTATAATCAAAACCCATATAAGAAATAACACAAAACAAAACTATATAAAAGAACACAAAAAAAACAGATTTAAAATCCAAAATAAAATTAGACAAGACTTAATATTAATCTATTTTTTCAGACTTATTCTTTTTTCAGTGTTATCTAATGTCTGATAGGCAATTACTTATAACTTATTTCAGATAATAAGTTCGGCATTCATAGAAAGGCGTATAGGATGAAGAAAACTGCCGAAAATGGTTTGCGCTTTTTATATCAGGATAAAAGTTCATTTATCATGATACGACGCATTAAGGTGTTTTTGGTTTCGTAACGGCCTTGTTTCCTAAATA
>NZ_AUXY01000093.1 GCF_001625695.1 Pseudoalteromonas luteoviolacea H33-S | reverse complement strand
AAGCCTTTTTTGTCTTTGTTAAAATGTGATTTGTGCACCCAATGAAATAAAGCGACCTCGTCCGCCACCATAAGCACTATGAAAGTTGCCATTCCCCCCAATGATAAAGGGCCCATTGTTATTAAACAGGTTTTTTACATTGCCAGAGAGTCTTAATGTCGCCCCTTGTAATTTTTGACGATAAGACAATTGAAGCGAGTGAGTGGTGTATGATGGAAGGTCATTACCCCAAAGAGGTTCAGGGTTGTCGATACAGGTGTCCGACTGCTGTGCACACTGTTCACTATTATCTTGCATAAAACCAAGCCAATTTTCATATACTTGCTTATTACGTGTTATACCGCTTTTAAATTGTGTATGCCATGACACTTGCCATTTATCGTGTTGCCAAGAGAAAGAGGCTTTGCCTGTATCTGTAAAAATATGGTGATTTAAATACCCTTCGTGTATTTCAGTTACTCGTTCATTGATGTGATCAGATATCAATGCATGCTCAATGACGTGATTCCAATTCAATTTAAATCTGAGCTGGCCAAGACTGTTTAAAGTGTATACATAGTGAATCGCCGCATCATAGCCTTGCGTAAACAGCTGGTTTGCATTGACCAAGCGCTGTTGTAACTCAATAATTTGTCCTTCACTGTCTCTTTTTATCGCCTGACAAAATGGATTATTAGGATCAAAAGGTGTGTCTGTTTGATAACACCTATTCATAATATTTTGATGTGAAAGTGATGTGATGACGTCTCTTATGCTAATACGATAATAGCTAGCATTAATGCTCATGTTAGCGATTGATTCAGGCTCAACTTGGAGCTCAACCGCGAAACTATCGGCAGTTTCTTCGGTTAGCTCTGGATTTCCCAAATTTGGCGAGTAGCTGTTATTACGATCGTGAAAAATCCCCTCTTTTTTTATTACAGCATTGATACTCGCTTCCTTTTTGCAGTTTTCATGACCCATCAGCGTTGATGTTGCTGTAACGCCATTACATAAGTCTTGAAAGGCATTGTAGTCGCCTCTTATTGGAGACATGAGCTCAGTGATTGTTGGGGCTCGCATCGCCTTTGCCCAATTAAACTTCACAACATAATGTGTCGTAGGGGTGTAATTAAACCCAAGATTATAGCTCTGAATAAGTCCCATATTTGACCAACTATAATCCGCTGCGCGCGCAGCTAAAGAAAGGCTTAATTGGTGAGCAAATCGCCTATTTTTGAGCAAAGGCACAGACGCTTCCATAAAAATTTCATAGCTGGTGACATCTCCAGAAAAGTTAGGAATATAGTTAAAAGTCATCCCCCCTTGAGGCACATTGGTGGATACGTTTTGGCTGTCCCTTCGGTAATCTATACCAAAAGCACTTAATACAGGGCCTGATGGCAAGTTGATAAGTTCACCACTGAGTGCGGCGGACAAGGTTATTTGTGAAAGGCGGGTGGTCAGTTTAGGGTTCGCTCGTATATAACTTGCGGCCGCTGGGCTAATCGCGTTTTCTCCAAATAAGTTGATTGGGGTACAGCCAGTTTTTCTGGCGTCTTCATCTATGCACTCAATGGAACCATCAGGTAGCTTGTGGGCGTTAAGTGCGTTTCTGACATGAGCAACGTTTAATTCGTTATAACGGATTTGTTGTTGCGTAAATTGACCAAAGCCAAGTGAGGTATCCCATTGCCAGTTATCCCACATGATTCCATTGAGACCAGCCCACGTGCGCAGTGTGGTGCGCGAGTTATCATTGGTGACGGCGCCGACTTCTTGAAACAGGCGATCCCATTTTATATCTTGGCTATTTGCACTTTCTCTGATTTTTTGCGGAATATAAGGATTAGTGTAGGGGATTGCGCCTATACAATCTGAACCAAATTGCTGTGTGTGTGCGTTATAGGTGATGACCAGATCACACTCATCTTCGTTTTCTGGGGACTTTATATTTTGACTATCATTTTTGCTGTAATGTAATTGAAAATAGCCTTGCTCACCTGATTTAAAATCAAATTCATTTTTGATTGCTAAGTTGAGCTGCTGACTGGGTAATTGCAGTAAGTTATATTGATTAAAGTGCAAACCATGCACTTCTTCTTGCCAGTCATTTCGTAATGTTTGCTCATCAAACCAAAAACCTGAGTTAGGTTTAAAGCTACTCGATTCATTAAAAACCCCTCCAGGTAATGCATCGCTTAACGAAGTCCAATCGCTTTGAACAATATCTCGCATACAGCGATATGCACTCTGTTGCTTAGGATCATACAGTGTCGTGAGCATAGTGTTACACATTCTTTTTGGGTCATATCGCCAGTCATCCTGCTGTTGAGCACGGCCTCTATCCCAGTAATCCAAGCCAAAATGTTTGATGTAGGTTGCGCTTAGCAGCAGCTGCCCCTGCTGGTTGTTATACTGAATCCCAGTATCGGCATTAAAGGCGATTTCACGTGCACCGCCCGCCACGCTCTCGCCAACAGTTAAATTAATTGTTGTGTCATCTTTGCTTCGCTTAGTAATGATATTGACGACACCTGAGATAGCGCCAGAGCCGTATGCTGCTGAGGCACCACCGGTAATAATTTCGATATTTTTTATCATACCCTTAGGTATGGTAGAAAGGCTGACCAACTCACCTGAGTAACTATTTGAAACGACCCGCCTGCCATCAATTAAAGTCAATGTTCTGTTAAGTCCTAAACCTCGTAAATCGACGGTTGAAAGGCCTGAATTATGCGTACTATTTTGAGAGTTTAAATGACTTATTCCCTCATTAATTTGAACAACTTCATCAATGAGAATATCCGATAAATAGGCATATGCGGACTGATCGATTATGTCGTCGGAAATACGAGTGAGTAAATGCGTGCTATTGCCTTGTGCTATATGCGACCCCGTTACTGTGATGCGTTCAATATTTTGAACTTCTTGCTTATGTTGTTGTGTTGCGATGGGCGCTGCGTACCCTTTACTCGCATTAAAAATACAGAGAGTAACAAGTACAAATATAGAAAAAGCGTTATTAATTTTTTTACTCAATGACACTAAACTTCCTTAAACACACTAATTAGGCAGTAAAAAAACACACGTAATAAGAAGCTTCTCTTTTCTGAAGGGTTTCTTTCACGTTCTCAAGAGCAGCTCGTAGCATAGCTATTGTTTATTAATTTATAATTATATGTTTATTAAATGTGAATTAAAAGCGGCTTTGGATGAGAAAATTGATTACATAAAAGTTGTGTGTGAATTGTATCAATGAGAATTTTGGAAAGTGATGAGAGTTGAAGTGGCTGTATTTATGATGTATCAGAAACGATAAAAGGGCCATAAAGGCCCTTTGGAAGTATCGTTCAAGTTAGTATGGTTACCCTAACCCCTTAAGGCAACCAACCAATTGTTTTGCAAAAGCGGCATATCTCGTTAAGTTTCTAAGCTAGCGAGAGGAAAAAACCTGCTATTGCTGCGCTCATTAGGTTAGCCATTGACCCTGCTAAAACCGCCCTGAGCCCTAAGCGTGCGATATCCTTTCTACGACTAGGAGCCATACCACCTAGTCCGCCTAGTAAAATTGCAATCGACGATAGGTTAGCAAATCCACATAACGCAAATGTGACAATTGCTTGGGTGTGTTCAGATAACCCATCGCGATAATTCATAAAGTCCAAGTAGGCAACGAATTCGTTAACTACTAATTTTTGGCCGATAAAGCTACCTGCCGTTACTGCTTCTGCCCAAGGTACACCAATCATCCAAGCTACTGGTGCAAAGACATAGCCTAAAATTTCTTGTAATGTCAGCTCTGGGTGATTAAACCAGCTGCCAATTCCGCCAAGTAAACCGTTCATCAGCGCGATTAATGCGACGAAGGCCAGTAGCATTGCACCTACGTTAAGGGCCAAGTGCATGCCGCTTGAAGCGCCTGCAGCCGCCGCATCGATAACATTAACTGGCTTTTCTTCACCACTGTCTACTTCAGCTAAGTTTTCTTTGGTTTTTTCTGTCTCTGGCACAATCATTTTGGCCATTAAGAAACCACCTGGTGCTGCCATAAAGCTTGCTGCGATTAAATATTTTAAATCGACACCAATGGCAACATAGCCCGCCATGACTGAGCCTGCAACAGTTGCAAGACCACCAACCATAACGGCAAATAACTCTGATTGCGTCATTTTAGGAATGAATGGCTTCACAATAAGAGGTGCTTCTGTTTGTCCAACGAAAATATTCGCGGTAGCAGAAAGCGACTCAGGTCGTGATGTTTTAAGTAGCTTTTGTAATCCGCCACCTAAAATTTTAATTATCCATTCCATAATCCCGAGGTGGTATAAAACACCGACCAACGCCGAGAAAAATACAATGACAGGCAAAACCTGAATTGCAAATACAAATCCAATTGACTCTTGCGCAGCCAAAGGACCAAATAAGAAGCTAATTCCATCATTGGCATAGCCAATCACTGAAGAAACTGCTGACGACATAGCGGCCAACGCGTTTTTACCAGCTTCTATAAAGAGTACAAAGCCGCCAATGACGACTTGCATTAAAAATGCGATACCTACAGTTCGTTTGTTTATTGCGCTGCGGTTCGTTGAAGCCGCGAAAGCAATACCTAGTAGCATCATCATGCCTACTAGGCTCATTATTGTTGTCATGCCAAAATGTTCCCGTTTTATTCTTGCAGCAAATATTTTATTTTACTTTTAATAATATCAATCGCAACGCGATTCATACCGCCACGGGTCACGACCAAGTCGGCATTGTGCTTCGATGGTTCGATAAACTGATAAAACATCGGTCTAACCGTTGCTTGATACTGCTCAACAACAGAAGAAATACTTCTGCCTCTGTGCTCGATATCACGCTGCATACGGCGTAATAAGCAAATATCAAGCGGGGTATCAATAAATACCTTTATATCAAATTCTTCTATTAATGCTGGGTCGCTTAACAGTAAAATCCCTTCGACAATTAATATTTTTGCCGGATTTACTGTGCGTGTCTCACTACTGCGCGTGTGTTGAGCATAATCATAAGTTGGTACTTGTACTGACTTACCTTGACGTAATTGTTCAAGATGCTCTTTCATCAACGCATGTTCAAACGCATCCGGATGGTCATAATTTGTTTGAGTTCTGTGCTCAAATGGCAAATGCGATTGATCTTTATAGTAAGCGTCTTCTTCTATAACGGCGATAGCGCCTGATTCAAGTTCATTTACTAATTCGTTATATATTGTTTGACTAAAAAGAGACTTACCAGACGCAGAAGCGCCAGCTATGGCTATAATTGTTCGTGTCACTAAAGTTCACACCCAGCTATTGTTGACGTTGGAAGATCACAATAGCAAAAAAGACACGATTAATCTCTTTTGCCTCGCTTAATGAGCAAATTTAAATGTTTTGTCCCATTCAAAACAGGACTTATGTCCGCTGGTATAACCAGATTTTTTATTTATTTAAAATGGGGACTAAGAAGATATATTATGGTTTTGTGACAGCGGACTAATGTCCTGTACGATATATTTAGCTATCAATAAAGTAACGACCTCTGGGAGCAAAGATGCTTTATAAAAACAAAATACAGCCCAGACAAAAGATGAGAGGTGATATATGGCAAGAGCAATTATTTTAATGGCAGATAGCCTTGGCGTTGGTGCAGCACCAGATGCTGAAAAATTTGGTGATGTAGGTGCCAACACGCTCGCTCATCTTTTGCAAGCATATAAAGAGGAAAAAGGTTCTGCTCTATCTATTCCTAATTTAACAAAATTAGGCTTAGTAGATGCATGTGAAGCCGCAGGTGGAAAAACATGTGAAGTTGCTGAGCGTATTGAGCCGGTAGCAGCATGGGGTTATGCCAAAGAGCTTTCTAGTGGTAAAGATACACCGTCTGGACACTGGGAAATGGCAGGTGTGCCAGTTTTATTCGACTGGGGCTACTTTCCAAATACACAACCTTGTTTCCCGCAAGAGTTTATTGATGAGCTGTGTAAAAGAGCGGACATCCCAGGCATTTTAGGGAATTGTTACGGTTCGGGCACAGTGATTCTAGAGCAACTGGGTGAAGAGCACGTCAAAACTGGCATGCCTATTTGTTACACCTCAGTTGATAGCGTATTTCAAATAGCCGCTCATGAGCAATCATTTGGCCTTGAAAAGCTTTATCAAGTATGTGAAATCGCACGGGCACTGCTTGATGAAATGAACATAGGACGAGTGATTGCGCGGCCGTTTATAGGCACTTCGAGTGCCGACTTTATTCGTACAGGTAATCGTAGAGATTATTCTGTTTTACCACCGGCACCAACTGTTTTAGACAAGTTGGCTAATAGCGGGGGGGAAGTGATCAGTATTGGTAAAATTGCAGATATTTATGCGCACCAAGGGATCACACAAAAACACAAAGCACCTGGTTTGATGAACTTATTGAACAAAACCAGTGAAGTGATTGACTCAGCGCCTGAAAACAGCCTGATTTTCACTAATTTAGTAGATTTTGATGAAAAGTTTGGTCATCGTCGCAACGCCGTCGGGTATGCCGAAGCGTTGGCTGAGTTTGACGCCTACTTACCGACAATTTTAGGTAAGTTAAAAGATGATGATGTGCTATTCATCACGGCGGATCACGGTTGCGACCCTACAGCACCGGGTACCGATCACACAAGAGAATACGTGCCAGTATTGGCATACCGAAATGGGATGAACAATACTCCATTAGGTGAAAGAAACAGCTTCGCAGATATAGGTCAAACACTTGCCCAGTGGTTTAACCTAGAAGAATTAGAATATGGTGACGGCTTTGCCGACAAGTTGGTTACAGCTTAAGTTAAAGGAAACATGTTATGAGTACTCCGCATATTAATGCAAACCCAGGTGATTTTGCTGAAACGGTATTGATGCCAGGTGATCCACTACGTGCTAAGTATATTGCTGAGAACTTCTTAGAAGATGCTCGCCAAGTGACAGACGTTCGCAACATGTTTGGATTTACTGGCACATATAATGGTAAACCAGTGAGCATCATGGGTTCTGGTATGGGTATCCCATCGATGTCAATTTACGCACGTGAGCTTATTGTAAGCTTTGGTGTTAAAAACTTAATTCGTATCGGTACTTGTGGCGGTATTAATCAGGATACAAAAATCCGTGATGTGATTTTTGCACAGGGTGCAAGCACAGACTCTAATGTAAACCGCGCTCGTGTGCGTGGCTTTGATTTTGCTGCTATCGCTGACTTTGGTCTTCTTGAAAATGGTGTTAATGCAGCGCGTCGCCTAGGTATTGAAGCGAAAGTAGGTAACGTTTATACCACAGATACTTTTTATCAGGCTGACAGCAGCTTTTACCCTGAGCTAGACAAATTAGGCGTTTTGGCTGTTGATATGGAAACAGCTGGCCTTTACGGTGTTGCGGCTGAATATGGTGCAAAAGCAATGGCTTTATTCACTGTAAGTGACCACGTCATTACCGGCGAAGCAACGCCACCAGAAGAGCGTCAAAGCACGTTCAACGAAATGGTTAAGATTGCTCTAGAGTCAATTTAATTTAAAGTAGCGCACGCTTTGCGCTGCTTGAACAGTTCCTTGGTAACGTAATCGCAGAGTTTTGGAGACACGCCTAAAACAAAGCGAATCACACCCAAAAAGCCGCACCTAGTGCGGCTTTTTTTTATTTGTGACTAGTCGTAAATAGTGTTGATACTTTGCAAACTTCGTTCCCGATAACGAGTTTTATAAAAGGGATGAGCGATGGCTCAACGGCTTATATACGCTTCGACAAACACCGATGATCAACCTAATTCATGCTTAAACGCGAGTGATGTACTATATTTTATTTAGCAGCATAACACTGATAAATTTAAATGAAATATATTGGCGTATTAGCCGCTTTTATTTTGTATTTGGCAATACATAAAGTCGTGGCAATTGACTCTGTAAATATTGAACAGGAGTCTGACTCTGAGAAAATTAAATACCTCTCCTTAAATTATCCAGAAAAGGCAATTGAGTTTTATAAGCAGAATGCGTCTAAGCATCTACTGCATAGTAATGAAGAAACAATGTCGGTCTATGCGAGTGTGCTCATTGCAGCTAGTAATAGTCATAATATTGATCTAATGGAAGAGGTTATAGGCTTGATAGCTGATGATAGGCTTGACTCTTTTAGAAAGCCCTATCTTTTTACTATTATTAATGTGATTGGTGTTTCTTACGCTATGAACATGCAGTATACACACGCGATAAAAACTCATAAATGTGCACTAAATCATACTAATAGCCACTTGGAAAAAATGATATCCAAAGTAAATCTTGCGATTACTTACCGTATGCATAACCAACCAGCACTAAGCTACCAAATCTTACAAACCATAGATGAGGCGATCCTTAACGGCAGGAGAGCTGCGGGCGTGCTTGTTGAGAAAGGGAACACCGCTATGGTGTTAGGCGAGTTTGATTCGGCAGTTCGAGCATACAAAGCTGCTCGGGTACAGTACTTAAACGGAGGCCATCATAGGAATGCAATGAGAGTTGTTGTGCATCTATTGGGGGCTGCACTTTTAGATGAACGGTACAAATTATTCGATGTAAGCCGAAAAAAACTTGATCCACAGTCTAGTACCTATTTAACAGAAAATGAACTTACCTACTTAAAATGGTTAGATCTGATTTATCAGAGTATCCAAGACAATCAAATATCTGAATTAGCAGCTACTTATACGTCAAATAATTTTGCTGTGTTTATTGAAGCAGGGTTTCAAGCGCCAGTTGAAAGCTTGCTAAAAAAATTTAAAGCGCAGCATATTGTCTCGCATGACCCATCTACAACAAATATAGTAACCAAAATAGATGACAAGCTTGCACATAGCTGGTGTGATGGGGCGTAACTAATGTTGACAAAATGCGTAATTGTTATGGTCTGTTTTTAAAAAAGCATTGATTTACTAATATCGACGAGGAAAAGTGAGTGGATGGTATTGATGAAGTATTTTATATATCTATTTGGCCTACTGCTACTGAGCTATGGTAGTACCTCTGCGATAGAAGAACATATCAGCGCTTTCGCGACAGAGTCTGAGAGTATTGAGTATCTTTCATTAAATTATCCTGATAAGGCCATTGAGCTTTACAAACGCAATTCAGCCAAACTATTGACAACACACAGCGAAAAGACTGTGTCTTTTTATAATGATGTACTGGTTGCCGCCAGCAGCGTGCATGACACCGTTTTAATTGAGGAACTCGTCGGTTTGCTTGCTCATCGTAGACTTGATCCATTTCGGGAGCCTTACCTTTTTGCAATCATTAATGTGCTCGGTGTATCTTACGGCACAAATTTACAATATGTTGAGGCGATTGCTGCATATAAATGTGCTTTGACGCTAACTGACAATAAACTTGAAAAGACGATAGCTAAAGTAAATTTGGCGATAGCGTATCGTATGGCAGAACAACCTGCGCTAAGCTATCAAATATTGCAGAGTATTGATGAATCAATCTTGAGTGGTCGAAGAATTGCAGGCGTATTGGTTGTTAAGGGAAATACAGCGATGGTGTTGCGTGAAGTGGGTGCTGCCATTGATCATTACACGATGGCTAGACAGTACTATATCAAGACAAAGCATCATCGAAATGCTGCCAGGGTGACTGTAAACTTGCTAGGGGCTGCTTTGGCAGATGGACAATGGACAATGGACATTATTTGATAAGGTTCGAAAAACATTGAATTTAACACTCCAAAGTCATTTTACTGATAATGAGTCCGCCTATTTACTATGGTTAGATAAATTATATGGAAGTTTGAAAAATAAAAAAATATCATCAGAGGCACAGAGTGCCACATTAAATTTGGCACCTAAATTGTTAGCCGGTGGTTATCTAGCACCAGTAAAAATGATTTTGGAACCCCTTGGGGCAATGCATCTTGTTTCGTTGGAAGTGCAAACTGAAAGTAAAAAAAACAGACTACGTTCAAGGTTAATAGAGCATTGGTGCGGTGTACCGTAATCGACGGTCATAACAACTTTTTGCCTTGTTGATACTGTTTCTAGAAATACATTGATGTACTATGGTTAACTCAACAAATCGATTTGACAACCTAAATGAAGTATTTTATTTCCCTGCTTTTGCTGTTCTTGTCTTGTCAAAGCAGTGTTTCTGCCAGTGAAAAACAGGATCTAGACTTTGCAACTGAGTCTGAACGGGTCAAATATCTTGCGCTCAACTACCCAGCAGAGGCCGTGAGTTATTATGAACAAAATGCTCAAAAATTGCTTGTACAAAGCTCTGCTCAGACGGTCTCCATCTATAGTAGCGTGTTGGCTGCTGCCAGTAATACGGGCAATATTAAGTTAGTCGAAGAGCTTGTTTCACTACTGTCTGACGAAAGGCTGAGTCCACATAGTTCCGGTTATCAATTTACTATCATTAATGTCATAGGTGTTGCATATCGATTGAATCGCCAGTTTGATGACGCAATTGCAACGTATAAATGCGCACTCAAACATGCGCACAATAGCATGGAGAAGATGACCGCGAAGGTGAACCTTTCCATTGCATATCGGATGGACAATCAGCCTGCGATCAGTTTTCAAATTCTTCAAAGTATTGATGAAGCCATTCTCAGTGGTCGACGAAAGGGGGGGTTGCTAGTCGTTAAGGGGAATACCGCAGTCGTTTTAGATAAACCAAAAGCAGCTATTAGTTATTTCATTGCAGCGAGGCAACATTATTTAAAAGACAAGCATCAGCGCAATGCCTCGAGAGTAACGGTTAACTTATTAGGCGCTGCTTTAATCGCAAGACGTTCAGAACTTTATGAAAAGTATCGCAAAAAACTCACACCGACTTTTGAGGCATACTTACCACAGAGCGATCAGTTATATCTAAAGTGGCTAGATCTTATGCATGAAAGTGTGGAATCAAATCGAATTGCTGATCACACTCTGCGGTATACGAAAAAACACCTTTCTCGGTTAATAAAAGAAGGCTATGAGGGCCCTGTACACAAGCTACTCAAGTCGTTAAATGCAGAGTTTTTGATGCCTGAGCAGTCGCGACGGCACTTAATTTTGACGTCGTTGCGTGTTGATTTAGCAAAACCTTGGTGTCAGGAACTTTGACAAGCTTTTAATCTATGCCATTGTTTTAGTATATGCATTTATAGTGGTGCAGGTATGACAAATTGGGTAATAGGAAAAGTTGTAGAAGTTAATTGGTGGACACCGAGCTTATTCAGCCTAAAAGTTGCGGCCGATATTCAAGACTTTACAGCAGGTCAATTCACGAAATTAGCACTAGATATTGGTGATAAGCGAGTGGCACGCGCTTATTCATTTGTGAATTCGCCTTCTGATCCCTTGCTTGAGTTTTATCTAATAGAGGTTGAGGATGGTGCGTTGTCTGCTAGGTTGGCTCAACTGAATGAGGGGGATGACGTTTGGGTTTATAATAAGCCCTCCGGATACTTTACAACGGATGAAGTGCCCCAAGCAGATACGTTATGGATGTTGTCTACAGGCACTGCAATTGGTCCATTTTTGTCTATTGTTAGCGATGGAAAGCTCTGGAAGCAGTTTAAGCGAGTTGTACTTGTTCATGGCGTACGTTTAAACACAGATCTCTGTTATCAAGATCAAATTCGTGCGACTGAAAAGTTGTTTAAACAGTTTACTTATGTTCCTTTGGTAAGTCGCGAAAAGCCGGACATAGGATTAAGTGGCAGGGTGACTGATATTATTAAAAATGGACAACTTTTGAGCTTTTGTAAGCTGCCAGCAATACCCAAAGATAGCCATTTTATGTTATGTGGCAACCCTGAAATGGTGAAAGATACGACGTTGCTATTACAACAGCTTGGTTTTAAAAAACATCGCAGAATAGAACCAGGGCATATTACGGTTGAGCAATACTGGTAAGCTTAACCTAGGCTGTATTACATATTATAAAATTGTTATACTCTACTCGCCCGTACCAAAAAGGGGGAAGTATGAGGTATTTTTTTCTATTTGCTTTGTGTATATGTTCAGTTGCTATTGCGAACCCAGCATTTGAGGATAAAGCGAGCGAATATAATCTACAAAAAACTGAACAAGAAAAAGCTGCAGAGGCTGTCATTGATAAGCTGATCCGAGCCTATAATAATCAGAATATTCGTCAGTTTTTAGCTTTGTATGCAGAGGATGTTGAGTTTTACATGTACCCGCAAACCTTGATGTTCAAAGGCAAGAAGCCACTTATTAAACGCTATGGGTTAATGTTTGAGAAGATGCATTGTATGAAATCAACGTCTATCAAGCGGATCACGAACGGAAACATCGTGATAGATCATGAAACATCTGAAATTTGCACAAAAGCGGACGGTGTGATTGATAAACGCTCTGAGTTTGTGACAAGTTATCAGATAGAAGATGGCAAAATTCAGAAGGTGGTATTCTTTAGGTAATCACCTCTGTACAGTGTTATTTCCCATCGAAAAGCGACAAACTATTGTTGCTTTGCATGTGTTTTTTGATTTTATTTTTCTCATCACATCATAACGACTATCCTTTTAGTAAAGCGTAACAAAGAGATTGCGCAACAATTGTCATTGTTTCATCGGTAATTATTTGGAGGAGTCGTGATTGACAGGTTGGCACTGTTGCTAGTGCTTTTGTTTTTTTGTATCCAAAACAATGCTTTTGCTGATATACCTAAGCTTCAGGTGGTTACTGAAGAGTGGGTGCCATACAATTATGCGACCCCGCAGGGGGAAATTGTAGGGCGCGCGACAAAAAAAGTGCGTGAAGTGCTAGACCTTGCAGGTATTGAATACGATATCAAGCTTTACCCCTGGGCTCGTTCAATGAAGCTGACAAAAACACAGCCTAACACAATGATTTACTCTATTTACAGAAGTAGTGACCGTGAAGATCTGTTTGAGTGGGCTTGCCCTTTAATGCGGCCTGTTAGACAGTACTTGTTCAGACTAAAAAGCAGAACTGATATTCAAGTGGATTCGCTAGAGGATGCGAAAAAATATGTGATTTCGATTGTTCGTGGCAGCGTGGTTCATGAGTTTTTAACTAAGAATGGGTTTGAAGCAGGCACAAATCTCGATATCACTGCAGATCCAAGTGCATCTCAGAGGAAGTTATTAGCAGGTAGAATAGATTTCTTACTGACAACAGAGTACACCATGCATGCAACATTGAAGTCTATTGGTGTTAACTATAATGTTGTTGTGCCAGTGATTGAGGTACGGAATAATTCTGATAGACGTGCATGTATGGCGTTTAATTTAAATACAGATAAGCAGTTAATTGAAAAAGTAAGAAGGGCATTAGCTGAGCATAATAGCCGCTATCTTGGCCCTTAATACAGACATTAGTTTTAGTACATTATTTACCAAGGCTTTAAGGTATTACGACTTCTTTTGGGCTTATCTACAAGATATTTATCGAAAAGTCGTTTACCATTATCACTTTCAAGCGGAGTATGTTTGGTACTTGGATTTAAAACAATAGCCAATATTGCGAGTAAACTCGTTTTGACAAATTCCATTTCAATAAGATAGATAAATGATAGCGTTGTCATCGCTATACACGCTATAAAACGAATTAAAAAAATCATGCCTTTCCCTTTGCAAGTTTCATGATTCAAATTTAGAGCTATTGTTCTGTTGTTTCAAGTGGTCTGATGAGATTTTTTACGTAATTACATGCATTAACACCTATAGCCTACAGCTCTGATCGGCAATTTCCTACAAATGAAAACCTGTTCAATTCATGTTTGAATCAAAAAAAGAGCAGCAATCAGTCTATCTCTTACTATGCTGTAATATAGATCTCATAAAGCTGGAAAGACTTATGGTGAAATATTTAGTCATTACTTTTGCTGTACTAGTGGTTACTTTAAATGCAAAAAGTCAAACAGAACTATGGACTGAGCTTGAAAGTAGGCAAAGCATAAGCGGTTTAAAAAAAGTTTATTTAGACACACCCCAATTAGCGCAGCGTTTTGCTTCAGGCGGTGATGTGAGAATACACCTCCCCACACCTGACGGCCAGTTTAATGAATTCCACTTAACACCTTACTTTGTTATGTCAAAAGAGTTAGCAAGTAAGTACCCTGAAATCAAAACGTATACGGGAGTCCAAGTTGGTAACCCTGCTGTGAAAGGGACTTTTGATTTTTCACCGAGTGGCTTTTTTGGCGTATATGAATTGTCTGGAAAACGCGTATTTATTGAGCCTATTAACGGGCAAAGTCAACAAAAACAAGCTTTGTATAGAGTGTATAATAAATACGCACTAGATAGTCAAAGCACAAAATCAGATTATCTACTACATGAGCCAATTAAGCGCAAAGCGGGGGCACACACACAG
This sequence comes from Pseudoalteromonas luteoviolacea H33-S, assembly GCF_001625695.1. Taxonomy (GTDB): domain Bacteria; phylum Pseudomonadota; class Gammaproteobacteria; order Enterobacterales; family Alteromonadaceae; genus Pseudoalteromonas; species Pseudoalteromonas luteoviolacea_B. The sequence continues at coordinate 19,970 of NZ_AUXY01000093.1, read as the reverse complement.
TCGCGATTAAGCGATACACGTCAGCTCAGGTTTGGTATAACTCAAGACGTGAAATACCGATTGGCAGTTGTTACTACTGGGGAATATGCGCAATTTCATGGTGGCACAAAGTCAGGTGTTATGGCTGCGTTGGTGACTTTAGTTAATCGGGTAAATCAGGTTTATATGCAAGATTTATCAACCTCTTTTGAGCTTGTAGCTAATAATGACGATTTGATCTTTTTAGACCCAGCAACAGATCCTTTTGCTAATGATGATACTGACATTGATAAAATTGCAGATGCAATTGCCAGCGTAACCAGCGTTGACAGCTATGACATAGGGCATTTGGTTGGAACCGGGGCAGGTGGGCTTGCTGGGTTTGGTGTTGCATGTACAAGCGCAAAAGCCGAAGGGGTCACAGGTAATCCACAACCAGTCAATGATGCGTTTGCTATAGACTATGTTGCTCATGAGCTTGGGCATCAATTAGGAGCAGATCATACTTTTAACGGTCTGGTTGGTGCGTGTGATGGCAACCGTGTTGAAGATGCTGCGTTCGAGCCGGGTAGTGGTTCAACCATCATGGGGTATACAGGTATTTGCGACACACAAAACCTACAAGCTAACTCAGATCCATACTTTCATGTGTATTCACTAGAACAGATGGCTGCATATACTCGACAAGCAGATGGCAGCTCATGTGGAATAAGAACAGCAAAAACTAATCAAGCACCGGTTGTTGAGGCTGGCGAAAATTTCACGATTCCCGCAAGAACGCCTTTCATCTTAAGCGGCAGTGCAACGGACGCGGATGGTGATGCATTAATGTATAGTTGGCAGCAAAGCGATTTAGGAGGCGCAACCAATAGCCCTCAAGAGGATGCAACTGATATGGGCTCTGGGCCGCTATTTAGGGTGTTTAACCCGGTGCCAGAGGGGGAAAGAACATTTCCTAAAATGGAAGATGTATTATCTGGGCAAGTCAGTTATGGAGAAGTCCTGCCCACGACTAGTCGCAGCTTAAACTTTAAATTATTGGTGCGAGATGGTGCAGGCAATATCGCCGACGATGCAATGATTGTAACGGTTGTCGGTAATCAGCAAGGGTTTGCTGTGCAAGACCCAACCAGTGGCACTCTTTGGATGCTGGGGACACAAACAGTGCGTTGGGAAACTGCTGGGACAGAAAATGCACCGATATCGTGTGGAACTGTTGATATTTTATTATCACTAGATGGTGGTGAAACCTTCCCAACGGTGATTGGTGATAATGTTGCTAATGATGGGGAGCATGAAGTTACCTTAGCTGGGCTCGTGAGCTCTGTTGATGGCAAGTTAAAAATCAAATGTACCGATAATATATTTTTTGCAGTGAACAATGGTAATGTGCAAATACAGGGCAGCTCTGAACCGATAGCGCCCAATATTACTGAGCAGGAAAATTTAACTGTTGCGGAAGATACCAATATTACTTTGGAGATCAGTAACTTTAAATATGAGGGCGGATTTAATGCAGAGTCCATCACCGTCGGAAATGGCGATAACTATACTGTGAGTGGGTTAACAGTTACACCTACGGCCAATTTCAATGGTACGCTCAACGTGCCCATTACGGCAGTACGTGGAGAGCTTACAAGCGATACTTTTAATGCCAGTATTAGTGTGACGGCTGTCAATGATGCACCCTCTGGCCAAGATGACACATTTTCAGTGACTGTGAACACACAAAATAACCTGTTGAATGTGCTGGCTAATGATATAGATGTCGATGGCGATAATTTAGTGATTGGCACTGTAAATTATCAAGGGACAGGTAGTGTTATTGTATCCAACAACCAACTTTCCTATACACCTGCCACAGATTTTCTGGGTTCTGAACAGTTGTCGTATGTTGTTAGAGACGCAGCAGGTGTTGAGGCTACGGCACAGGTGACGATAACTGTGGCAGCGGCCCCAAGTAACGATGGCGGTGGATCTTCAGGGCAGATGTACTACCTCAGTTGGCTGATGTTGCTATTAACGCTTATTAGAGCTAGGCAAAGGAGAGCAATTTGAAAACGTACATTGGTTTGATGTTATCGGCTTGGTTATTGGCTGGATGTGCAGATGGGTATGGTGAGCATCAGAATGAGTCAACCACAGACATGACATTACAAAAAGATGTGTCTGATGCCATTGCTCGCGCAGTTGAAAATAAAGACTTTAGGCTTTATGCAACAACGGGGCGTCGTCCTGTTTTCCCGGGACTTGAGCAGCTTGACTTTGATGAGCTTAAAGTATCGTGTGGCCTTAAGTATTTGCCCAGTACTGGCGATGTAATTAAGTCTGAGCAGGATAAACAGCAACGTCTTAAGCAGTATGAATTTGCTAAGAGCTACAATTTAAAAATATATGCTAAGTGTAAGAAGAACGCTAAAGCTTAGCGAGTTGAATAAGAGTAGACAGACCAAACACGAGCTACTTGTTTAATCTGTTTTTAATTGAGTGAGGTTAGCAGCTTTTTAATGCTGACTCTCACTTGGTCAATATCGTCAACTATGAGTAAAACGGACTGGTTATCGTCAGGCACTGACTCCCAATGCTCAGACCAAGTTTGGTGTAGCGCCTTAGAGCTTGACTGGACGTCTTGATTAGCTAAATAACTAAAGTCTGTGATAAGGCCTATTCTTATCCAGCCTTTTCGCGGGCTCGCCGTATTCATATCTTTATCATAATGCGCGATATAAATGAGTTGTTCTAATGCAGCAAGTTCCTTAAGTATCTCAAAGCAAGCAAGGCGAACATTACTATTATGCTCAGAGACTTCTAACCGCCAAGTGTTATAACTGAAACCGATTAAAGCAAATAGCATGCTAAAGATGACACTGATTTGATAAAGTTGAAGCCTTTGTCTCATTTTCATATCTGTGCCTATTATTGCATTGCTGAGCTCTGCAAAAACCAACCTAGCTCTATTCCTTGCTGCAGTAACTGCATGACTTCGAGCGTACCTTGTTGTTGATCGCCAGTGACATGTGCTGCGGCTTCACAAATAAAGCCAAACGGTAAACCTTGCTTAATACTCATCAAACATTGAAAGTGGCATTCAGATAAAGGATAAAAGCCAGTTCGTTTGTCTCGGGCTCTTGCGATGATCCAGTACTGAGTGTTGTTTAATTCTGGCGGTGGAGGGGAAGTGCTATTTTTCAGCGCTTGCCAACTCTCAACAGCAGAGTATTTGCAAGTAAGTATGTGCACACTATGGTGTAATTGCAAAACGATATTAGGCCAAGCTTTTTGCTCTATGGATTGTAGGTGGGCGAGCTCTAATAATTTGCCATCAGCGGCATCGAATGCTCTCAGTAATAATCGTTCAAACAGGGCCATTTCGGATAAAATACCATGTTCTTTAAAAGGTGTATGGGCGCTGAGAAAATCCGGAAGACGTTCACCATACTCTCTAAGAGATGATGATTGAGAAGGAAATAGCGCTAAATACGACTCAGCCATTTGATCGAATAATTCATCACCTAAATATAAGCCAAGCATTTCATGGTCTTGCTCAAGCACTTTTTTAAGCCTAATTTGATATGCATTTTGATAGATTTCACTGCGTTGCCCGGGCGACAAGCCAGTTTGTTGTGCGATATGATCTGTAAAGCTTGTATTGTGACCCTGTAGCATGGCTATAAAGTCACTTTGTAATTGTTCAAGCGTACTCATAATTTTTCCAGTTGCTTGGGGCCAAAGATCTTGCATGCGTTAGCTCAGCCATGATTTCTTTGAAATCAGGGAAATTATCATCTCTTTCTATCATGGTATTGACTGGCGTATGGCTATTTGCAAACTTCAAGAATAATTCCCACACGGCATCACATACAGGTTGATCGTGTGTATCAATGACGTGGCTGCCAAAATCGCTGTGCCCTGCTAAATGTATTTGCGCAATAGCTGATGAGGGAATAGCGTCTAAAAATTCATTAGGGTCAAATTGGTGATTGCGTGCACTGACATAAATATTATTGATGTCCAATAAGAATTGGCAACCTGTTCTGTTGTGCAGTTCAGCTAAAAATGTCCACTCGTTCATTTCTGATGCTTGATAGGTGAGGTAACTGGATACATTTTCTAAAATAAGTGGACGCTCTAAATAGTCTTGTACAATGGATAAGCGTTGACTCAAATGCGTCAGAGACTCTTCTGTATAGGGCATAGGAAGTAAGTCATGACTGTTAAAGTCGCCTAGAGAAGAAAAACATAAATGGTCAGATATCCAAAGCGGCTGAACACGATCAATCGTCTGCTTAAGCTTATCTAAATAGTCAAAGTTGACATCAGATGTACTGCCAATAGACATAGATACACCATGCATCACAATGGGGTATCGCTCCTTTATTTGTGATAAATAGTGCCAAGGTTTACCGCCTGCAACAAAGTAATTCTCGGAGATAATTTCAAACCAGTCTACCTTTGGGTTAGTCGCTATTATTTCTTCAAAATAACAAGTGCGTAAGCCAAGTCCGAAACCAACATAAGGGGGGGATGTGCTGTTCAAGCTGTTCTCACAAGATTGATTGTTTAGAGCCTGTTTGGAACAGGCTCCAAATAGAGTTATTAACTACCGACTTTACCGCCAATATCTTTACATGCTTTTGCTGGCATATTCACAAAGCCTGTGCCTTTACACGATGCTTGTGCTGCACAGGCGTTGTTAGCTGTTTTACAGTCATTATGACCACCGCAAATATTGACATCGTGGCAGTGTACTAAATCGGCTTTTGCGATACTGCCTACCCAGCTGTCTTTTTGCTTACCGCCTACATCGGCACATGCTTTTGCTGGCATACCGACAAACCCACTCCCTTTACAAGATGCATGGCCAGCACACGCATTATTTGCCGTTTTACAATCGTTGTGACCACCGCAAATATTTACGTCATAGCAATGCACTAAATCTGTGGTTGCACCTTTAGAGCTTGCAGCTGTGCTGGCATTGCTTGATTGGCTCGAATCAGTTGCGTTACAGCCTACAAGACCCGCTACCATCATTGCCATTGCGGCGCCTGTTAATGCTTTCATTGTCGTTTCCTCGTGTTTTGGTATTGCCAAATTTATAGAGCAAACCAGAGTGGGCTGTATTTTGTATAGGAAAAGCACCACTCCAGCGCTCGATTTATTGACTTTTTTTGCAAATGCGCGCGATACAAAAAAAGCAAACTTTATGCGCTCCGGACGACTTGCTAGAAAAGACCTTGTGAGCTGCAGAATAATTTCAGTGTAGACGAAAAAAGAATTGATGCAGAAAGATGTGGCACTCTATTTATTTGTCGTTATTTGGTTTTTTCTTCTGATAAACGCTAAGGAATGCTCTGTACTAGACCCAGTAGTAACAGAGTTATGATTTAGACAAAATTTTAAGATTTCATTACTTACACATTAAAGTAAGCGTATAATATCAAACCAGTACTGGGGGTTAAAATCCTTTTAAATTAAATGCTTACATGTTGCCCTGGGTTTAATTTAATGTGTTTTTTATTGGTGCGCTGCAAGTAAATTTTATAAAAATAAAATGTTGAGGGTGGCATAGACCGCCTTGTGAGGGAAAATGAAACATCATTATGGTGACAGTTACGAACTCGACGTTTACCAAGAGTTTTATCAGCAAAGAGCCCGTTCAGCTTATTCGCGCAAATCTGCTCTTCAAAACGATGAGGTAAGATTTGATTTGATGAGTGGTAATAGTTGGGAATATCAATCTACTAAGTTTTGGCGAAATGGCTTTGATTTTGCGGTATTTGCGAAGCGACCGCACAGCGAGGCCAGATGGTTTTTAGATAAGTTTTATCACTACCATCTAGCACACTTTAAGCGGCATATATTTCCTAACGAGCAACACGAATTGCGCTTAGATGAAGTGTCAATTACCCGCCCAGGGGAGCGATTAAGTTTTGGTATCGACCCAATTAATTGGTGCCGTGCAGTATATTGGGCGCTTGCCTATAACGATATGCAGAGCATTGCATGGCTAGATCAATTTGAAGAGCAGTCAATGGACATGTCGGGTGTTGCTCAGATACATATGGCGGAGTTTAACATTGTAAAAGCCATACTAAATCCGCAGGAGCGGGACTTGGTTGCGGCCATAAAGGCATATATGCAAGTTGATATAACGGTACTGAGTGAACTTGAAAGCCGAGTCGCAGACGACGTGTTATTGTCTCGTCGCAGTGAAAACTTGCCACGCATCGATTGCTTATTGAGTGTATTTTGTCATGAAGATGAGCAAACCTATCAACAAAAAATGCTAGATGCGTTAGACAAGTTTGCGCAATGCGCGCACACAATGGATAAAGCCGGAGAGCCCTTTGCGTATTTTGCATTAGATTTAGTTGGGCTTGCTCGGGTCGCTTACTCTGGTAAAGGGTATCTAGTGCCAGATCATCCTTACTTACCGCAGTGGTTGATAACCGAAGATTTAACAGATATCACACCACCACCAGAGCCCGACTCTATTCCAACGTTATAGCACAGAGATTGCCCGTACTTTGTACGGGCTATTTATTATCTCGAGTTACTTTTTAGTGTTGACTTTCATCTCTAATAGCGACGGCTTAAAGCCAAGCTTTTGATATGCGTTAATGGCAGCTTGATTGTCGTTGTATACATCTAGATAAAAGTCATAAATGCCTTTAGATTCTGCCCAATCAATTAAACGCTGGGTGATTTTTTGGTTTAACCCTTGGCCTCGAAACTCAGGGCTGACAAACATAAACCCTAAGTAGCCATGCTGTTCGTGCTCAAGAGATTGCTTTGATAGTCTGATCTGTACATAGCCTGTGGCGATGATTTGATTATTGCATTCTGCCACTTGTATGCTTGCTTGTTCACTTTGAAGCAGGTTATCTAAATCATAATAGTGAGCATCAGCTTTTATTTGATTGTTATACGGTCGCTCCGCGTCGACAACAGCTTGTTCAAGGTTTAATAATGCGGCTTTGTCTTCTAAGGTTGCTGCTCTAAAGTGAATATGGTGCTGCTCATTTATCATGAAAGTTCCTAACTGCTTACTATTTTAGTATAGAATCCGAACAAATATATAGTGTGAAGATTATTATTTCTACAAAAATAAAGTTTTTGGTATATATTTTCTTTATGTTTTAGGGGATGTTATTTTATTAATTGATTTTGTCTTTTTTAGTATTCAACGTATTATATGGTTTTATTTTTGAATAAAGCACATTATGTTTGAAAAAAAGTCAGCTCCGATTGGTACCATTTTTAGTATTGTCGCCGTTATCGCATTTTTCCTATTCGGATTAGGCTCTTGTAGTAACCCAAGTACACCGGCTGGACATGAAGGGTATGTTTATGAAAAGCCTAGAATGTTTGGCTCAGGTGGTTACCAAGGAACCCTTCAAGGGCCTAGTAACTATGGTATGTCTGTATTGCGCAATGAAGTGATCAATATAGACATGCGCCCGAATACGTATACTGAAAAGTTTAGAATTCTAGCTAATGATGACTTAAATATTGTTTTTGATTTTCATGCTGTCGTTTCTATCAGAGCTGGTACTGTTAAAGCCGTGGTAGAAAATTATGGGGGTGAAAAGTGGTATGAGAGATTTGTTAGAGAAACATTTAGAACATATGTACGGAACGCAGTGCAAAAGTTTGATAGTGGTGAGTTAAAAGCGCGCCGAGATGATATTGCAAATGAAGTAACCACCAAACTACAAACGTATTTAAATACAACCCCCTTTGAGGTTAAAAATATAGTTGTCGGTAATATAAATTACCCAGACATCGTTGCTAAAGCAGTTGAGAAAAAACTTGCAGCTCAACAGCTGCTTTCGGAAAAAGAAACGCAGAAGCAAATAGCTAAAAAAGATGCAGAAATTCGCATTGAGGAAGCCAAAGGGATTGCCGAGGCACAAAAGATCATCAACTCAACGCTTACAGAAAATTATCTGCAGCACGAAGCGATTAATGCACAGCTTAAAATGGCTGAATCACCAAACCATACAACGGTATATATACCTGTTGGCACCAATGGTATGCCGCTAGTGAAAGGCTTGAAGTAAAAATTTACCGTATAAAAAAGCATGAATAGAAATACGGGCTAATACTGACCAGTATTAGCCCGTATTACGGTTACTTTGTTATCTTGATATCGACATCAAAGACAATGCCTTTATCGTTAATATCGTATTGAACATGCATTTTACCGGTTTGATTAAACAACTCTTTTAATTCATCTGGAATTGGCTCACCAGACTGCTTTGCAGCTTCAAATACCTTTGGAAATATCTTAGCACTGTTCAATCCAAAGTTAGCTAATCCATTGACTGTCACTGCTTGGCTGTTCAAACCATTTGCCGCCTTTTCTGCCATATTGCCTTTATATACAGCCAGATGCTGCCCTTTTAATGCTAAATAAACAGGGGTTGATGTTGAAACACCCGGTGGCAGGTAATCATTTATTTCGATGGCGCTGCCATCGTTTGGTAAAGTTAACGATGCAAGCTCGGGCACCAAGCTTTTTGCCATGTTAAACAGCGCTTGTACATCATCTGCAGAGACTGTAATCAAGGCATCTAAAGCTTTTGTATCAAATTCATCAGGTTGGTAAAGTGTGTTGACATCTATATCAAAGATTGTTGCGCTTACGCCTTTAAACGAACCGAGCATACCCGTAGCCATAGCAAGTGGCGCAGGATTAACGCCTTTTGTTTGAGCTTGCAAAGTGTTAAGCGGCGTACAATCAAATCGAGCACTGGCAAATGCAGCCCATAGCGTATTGATTGAAGGGGAGAGCTGATTAGCATTGAGCCCTAACCCCAAAGTGATTAAAGCATCGTTATTGCTTTGTGTATGCTGAGGTAAAAAGCCACGCATATTTTGCAAGGCATTAAGTATTTTTGTATCCGAGGACGCAATAACTGTCGACACTTTAAGGTCGGCAAATTGACTGGTTATGTCCATTTTTTGTGTGCCGGAAATAATCGCTGGCCATTTTTGAGTAATGTTAGAAAAGTCCTGCTGACACTCTGGTGTTCTGATACTCTCAAGTGCGCCATCACTATTTGATAAGCCAATAAGCTTGTCCAGCATCTGGGTTGCAGGGCTGTCTGGATTTTTGGCTGTAAGCATATCAACGAATAAACCTGTATCTAAAAAGGCGAGGTTATTTCCATCCAGTTGGTGGTTTTGGATGTATTTATCAACTTTTCCGCTGCTGCTTAACGTATTTAAAGGCTTAGTGAGACCCAAAGCTGTCTTTAAATCATCAGAATCATTAAATGGCGTGTCAACCGTGACTGTTACCCAGTTCTCGTTAATGGCAACTAATAAGTCAAATATACGCTGACCACCTTCTTCAAAAAAGTACCGAGTCACTGGCGAGCCATCTATCTGCGTATCTTCATACCTGAGATTTGCGTCCTCTGCAGCCTGTTTAATGGTGGTATTAAATACCTCAGGCTCACCCAGTTCTGCGCGTAATACAGGCAATAGACCTACAGTATAGGCGAGGGCTTTTAGGTCATTGTTAATACCCCAAGTACGTTGAATGTGTTCAGATGACGCTGCACTTTTAGAATATTGCTCAAGGAGGTTGAGTATAAAACGTTGATTTACACTCATATCATCACTTTTCATTGTTGCAATCACGTCTTCAATTTGATGCACATTTTTATAGCTTTGTGGCAATAGATCAAAATATTGCAGATAGGGAAAGCTATTTAATTGGGACCATAAAAATAGCGTATCCGCAGGTACATAGTCCAATTGAGGTAAGGGGTCTGAATTACTATTTGTTTGCGTAATGTAGTAGCCGCCTGATGCAATAGCAGTACCTGTAACCAGAGCGAGAAGGTATTTTTTCATTATTACTCCATGTGTGTGGGGTCTTCCAATTCAACGTCATGATATCAAGCCAATACAATTGAACAAACGGTTTTTGTTATTTGGTTTGCATTGCTTGAAACATGTAATTGTCTTAATAAAGCGTTTTTATATAGATGCAACTTCATTATAGGGTAATTAATTTCTCTTTTTGAGGTTTTAATTACTTTAAATAAGGTGGTTTTTATTATTTTTTTAATTTTTAAAGGGTTTTTGTTTGGTGTTTCTTTATTTATACATTGTTAAATCAAAGGGTTGTAGTTGTTTTTTCTTTTTTTTGTGGTTTTTTACTTAAAGCTCTTTTTGTTTTTATAGGTTGGCTTATAATTTATTTGAATTTGTTTTTTTAAATCCAGTTGGGTTTTTTATAAAAGTAAAACCAAGATTTTTTAATGGAGTTTTATTGGAATTCTTTGTTAAAAATAAGGGCGGCTGACTTCAGTCAACTTTAGACGGGGCGCTAAAGTCAGCCTGTTTAAGTGCTTACTTTCACTTTGAGAGTGAGCACATAATCCTCCGACAACTCATGAAAAGTTAAGTCGGTTTAATGGAGTATAGCATTATGCGTGAATTAAATGTAAGAGAGATTCAACAAGTAAGTGGTGGTGATGCTTTAAGGGGTTTTAATTGGGGAGCTGCTGTAGGTACTGTTGGCGGAGCTGTTTGGACTGGTTCATCAGTCGGAGCAACAAGAGGTGGTGTTATTGGAGGAGCGCTTGGCTTCTCTTTTGGCTTTGGTTATGGTGTTGGAACTGTGCTTTATCAGTTTGCAACAAGATAAGATTTGATTTTAACATAAAATGAAGTTTATCTGGATTATTTTATATAATCCAGATTTTAATTGGAAGTGTTTAATATGAGTGAAAAAAGTATTTTTTGGTTATTAAATGTTGTGTCTTTTTTAAATTTTTCCATAAGTCTTAACTTTATTAACTCTGATTTTTTCTTGTCTGTTTTTCTATTTTCTGGTGGTTGGTTTTTTCTGTTTTTATCTAAAAACCCAAGGGTTTTGTTATCTAAAAATGTACAGGAAGTTGATAGGCTTATCCCAGGAGTTAAAGGAGTTGGATATCTTTTTATATCTGTGTTTTTTTTGATTTTAAACGTTGTTTATTACTTGGTGTGATCTTTAATTTAATTTTTTAACTGTTTTTTTTGGTTTTTGTTTGATGTGTTAAATTTCAGGTGGTTTTTCTTTTTTAGTGCATGTTGTTTATCATGGGGTTGTCAGCAAAGCTGAGGCTGTTTATATATTCTTGTTATAATTATTTATTAAAATTTAACTTTGATAATTTAAAGGGGTGAATTAAATATGTTGGGGTTTTGTTCTTGAGTACTTTTATCATCTTATATTCAGAACTGAGTAAATATATGTAGACATTCAAATTTACCCACTAATTAGGTGAATGATATGTGTTATGTCAGTTATCATTTTTCGCGAAATAGGGGGGGATTCAGGGTAAGAACATGAACGTTACCTTGACATAAATTTATGACTTTATACTACTTTTCAGATTTGGCAGCCCAATTATGTCAGCCAGCTCGTTATTTGAACATTTTTCTTCCATTGATGACCCACGCCAGCAAAGCAAAGTGCAACATTCATTATCCGATATTCTGTTTCTAACTATCAGTGCAGTAATCGCAGGTTGCCAAGGTTGGGAAGAAATCGAAGATTTTGCCCATGACAAACTACCTTGGTTACGTAAATTTATAACGTTAGCTAACGGCGTGCCGCGACACGACATGATTGCAAGAGTTATAAGCCGCATCGATATGACTTAATTTCAAGCCTGTTTCTCTCAATGGATGCAAAGCTGTAGCGAGCTCACCGACGGCAGTGTGGTTGCCATTGATGGAAAAAGGCTAAAAGGTTCATTTAAACAGTCAGATAGAAAAGATACTATCCACATTATCAGTGCGTTTGTCTTTGAAAATGGTGTGACGTTAGGTCAATGTAAGACTGACTCGAAGCCCAATGAAATCACAACTATCCCAAAGTTACTTCAGCTGCTAGAGCTAAAAGGTTGTATAGTGACCATTGATGTAATGGGCTGTCAAAAGGAGATTGCAAAACAAACTATAGAAAAAGAAGCGGACTATTTGCTGGCACTCAAAACCAATCAGGGCAGCTTATTTGAGCAAGTAAAACAACGTTTACAGCCAGAAACTATACGCCAAATAGCGAGTGACAGCCTACTAAGTGAGGCTGATTATCAACGAGTTCGAAAAGAGTTCAGGGCAGCTGTTGTCTGCAATGACATGGCTCTAATTCCAGCAAGTGCTAGCTGGCCCAATTTACAAAGTGTAAGCATGATAGGGTCTTACCGTAAATCGGATAACCAAAAGCAAGGTGAGCTAACATATCGATATTACACAAGTTCAGCGAACTTGAGTGCGCAAAGGCTAGCTGAAGCCACACGAGCGCATTGGCATATTGAGAACAGCCTTCATTGGTGTTTGGATGTGGCAATGAATGAAGATTGCTGCCGTATACGCCGCGACGGCGCAGCAGACGTGTTTGCTGGTGTAAGATACATTGCATTTATTAAAGAAAGAAACATCCTTTAACAAAGGTGTACGCGCTAACCAACTAAAAGCAGCTAGGAACGAGAACTATTTAGAAAAGGTATTGAATAGCAAGTGATTTTTCATGCTCTTGCCCTGTGGTGATGCCGAATTTTAATTTTAAACCTTTGCTTTGTATAGTTATTTTTTACTTTTGTTTTTCTTTTACTAATTTTAACGCATGTTTACTTTATATTTATTTTGTTTTTCTTGTAGAAATTTATGGTGTTTTTCATGATGCCATTGCTGCTCAGAGAAAATCTTTGTTTTTACCCTGACAGCGATGATTTGAAATTCGTAACAATTACTATCGAGAATAAAAATGAAAAAAAGTACTCTTTCCAAATTAAGTATATTGGCTGCATCACTTATAAGCACTAGTACAATGGCATATTCAGACCCGAGTAAATGGATATATGATACAGGTTGGAAATACGATCATGCGGCGACATCAAATGACGGTAGGCGCGTATATGCGGGGCAGCATGATTCAAGTTCCGCTGTTAACGTATGTAGGCATTCAAATTTACCCGGTAAAGAGGTGAATGATATGTGTTATGTCAGCTATCGTGGTCGCGAAATAGGTGCCCATTATTATAAGGTACTGTTGACCAAGCTCGGCGACCTTCAGTGGGATAGTCGACTCCACGGTCCATATGTACCGGGGGCTAAACCAAATGACATAAGAAGCAATGCAGTGATTGGCGGAAATGAAGGATTCGATGTGTTTGTTTGTAAGGGGAAGCACGGCCATCACACCGTTGTGGGGAAATTTGTGCGAGGTCATGGCTGTTATTATGGCCAGGGTGGCAGAGAGTTCTTACTAAAAGTGAGTGATGATAACTTTTCTGTTTTGACCGATAAGCTTCAGTATCATCCAAGATAACACAAGCTGTTCTAATGGGCGCAAAATGCGCCTATATCTTTCGGATTTTTGATTTTTTATTGGTTAGGCTGTCTTGATATATATTGTGCAACCTTACTTGTAATTTGCCACTGTTCACCATCAAAAATGAGATTGATGTAATCCACGTAACCATGCTGTTTTTCTTTCCCCCAGGTAAATTCAACAGTGGCATTGGCAACATTTTCAGTGATCAATAGGTTAGTGATTTCGACCTTCGCAGCCCACTTATTACCTGTATCGATCCGCTGCATAAATTGGTCACGTCCGAAGATTTGATACTGGCCACGCTCGTCAAAGTACTGAATAGTAGCTGTTTTTTGAAAAGCCATTTCAATATTTTTACCTATGCCTAGAGTGACGCCTGTAATATAGGTGCCCACGGCTTCTTGTGGTGTATTAAATTCTTTCGCACTTGTAGTAAAGGTAGTGAATGTCAAAATAGAGCTGATAAAAATAAAAAGTAATCTAGTCATTATTCCCTCATTGCATTTAATTGACTTTGTATTGTTAGTTATCAAAATTCTGCATTTTTTAAATTACTATATTAATTGTTATTTAGATAGTTTTTTAAAACTTGGTCTTTGTTTTTTAAATTTTAACTAAAAAAATAAAGATGGAATTAATATGTAGGATAATGATAAGTAGCAAGGAGGTGTTGTCTTGCTACTTGCTTAATTTACTGGCAATTTGATATGAGTGTTTCTTTTAAAAACTGTCCAACTTGAGTTTGCGTGTCACGATTAAAGGTATAATGCCCGCCCTCAAGTGCAATATGTTGATAGGCATGCGGGTAATTGACTTTGTCCAACTGTTTAATGATTTGATTGGACATCATGTATGATGGCCACACTTCATCTTGTTTGGCCGAGACCAGCAGTATCGGTCCTTTATTTTTTTCAATAGGAATTCTGGCAGCGCTAATAATATCTTTATGTGTACTGGATAAGGCTTGCTCAAAAGCAGGCGTAAACTCACCAGTAAAATTACCTCTTTGCATTTTCCATGACAGTAAAGGTGCATCTACATAGTTGAGGGGCTGTTCTTTTAACGTCCACCCGGAACGAGACGACGGCGTTTTGACTGCATTCCAACTCACATGAGTCGGCATCACGGCCACAACGTGGTTGATATTGTCGAAATGACTCCCCAGTAACAGGGCCAGCTCTGCCCCCTTGGAAAAGCCATATACGGCGATGCAGTTTTCATTAATGTACGGGTCTTTTGCCAAGGTATTGATCCGCGCTGCGATATCCTCAAGTGATAATTCAACTTGTTGTGATGGCGTTGATTCTGTACCGTAGTAGCCTACCGCCGCCACAGAAAGCCCCATGTCATGAAAGCTATTTAGAAAGGGTTGCCAAAGAGGCTTAGCTAAAGTATTGCCTCCCTCACTGCCGCCAAATACAACGACCAACGGGTGTTTTTCTCCATCCTTAATAAAGTGTTTTTTTACGTCTGGTTCAGAGCTAGAACTGCAAGCCGCAAGGAGCCCTACCAAGCAAAATGGCATCATTGATTTCATAATTTTTTCCTGTTTTTATGGTTATAGATTGAGTATTTTTTTGAGGAGTTTCGCCCCATTTCTACTGCTGATGACTTGTATACGTGAATTTTGCAATGTGATGAGATAACCACCCGTTACCCAACGCTCAAGTGTGTCAATTCGATGTGTGTTCGCTATGCTATCGCGATGCACTCTTACAAATTGATTTGGTAACATGTGCATTAAATCGTCCAAAGCAAAATCAAGGGGGTATGACTGAGAAGGTGTATATGCGATGGCTTGACCATGCTCAAGCTTGATGGCTTCGATGTGATTAACTTCAATCATACTGACTTTGCCTGCAAACTTGCTGGTTAAAGTTTGTGTTGTTTTTTGTTGGCCAACTGCCTTATGGTTAACTCGATTGAGTGCCAATGCCAACCTTTCGGTATCATAGGGCTTTAGTAAATAGTCTGTTGCGCCCATATCAAAAGCATCGACAGCAAATTCACTATATGCAGTGGTAAAAATCAGCTGGCCAGAGTACCCATCTTGGATCAGGCGTTTGGCAAAAGCGACGCCATTTATTTGGGGTAAATTGATATCAACAAACACCACATCAAGTTCTAAATCGTGCAGTTCTGTTAAACTAGCTACAGGTCTTGAGTTGGTATAAACGAGCGTACATAGATTTAGCTCTTCTAGCTGAGAGGTCAGCTTATCTAACGCAGGCTTCTCGTCTTCAATAATGGCAACTTTAAGCATTTATACCGCTCCTTTGGATAATGTAAAGCATGCTTTTGCACCACCACTTGGCACATTACTGAGCTCAAGCTGTGTGTCCATTTCAAGCCGTAATCTTGATTGTGTAATTGCTAAGCCAAGTCCAGCATCTAGCTCGCCAGACAAAATATGTTCCGCAAACCCTTGGCCGTTATCTTCTATTGATATGGTAAAGCTGTGGCCATCATTGATAGCACTTACTTTTACGGTGAGTGGTTTTGATACACTGTGCTTGAGCGCATTTTCTAGCAGGGGTTGTAAGATCATAGCTGGGAGCTGTGCATTGAGTAAGTTGTCCTGAATATCAAATAAGAATGTCACATCCTTACCGAAACGCGCTCTCTCTATTTCACACCATTGGTTGATAGCAACTAGCTCATCCGCCAATGAGACAGTTTTATTTTGCGCATTGTTATTGCTGGCATTATTGATGGAGTATCGCAAAACCGTAGATAAGCTATGCACCAGTCGCTGCGCCGTTTTTGGTTTTGCTACAGTGAGCGCTGAAATGGTATTTAGGCTGTTAAAAAGAAAATGCGGGTTGAGCTGGCCATGCAATACTTTTATTTCGGCTTGCTTACGTAGAAGTTGCTCGTCTTTAAGGTGTTTCTGATTTAAATAAAACTTACAGAGTACAAAAATGCCTATGCTCCAAGGCAGTGCCACAAATATGGCATCAGTGATTGTGAGTGCTGGAATATTAAGTAATATCGATCTTAAGCTCCCCCATGTGTAACTACCCAGTACAATAGTTAAGTAAAATACACTTATTTGTGCTAGCCAATGTTTTATTTTTAGTATGTTGATCCCCAAGTAGCTAATAATCATAGGTAGCCAATACATAAACAGCACGCACAGCAGCGACGAATATAAAATCAAGCTTGAGTAGGCCATACTTCGCTGAATCCAATCAGTAAAGCTGATAGCTAAACTCACCAGTGCCATGATGGCCAGCGCAAGCAGTTTTTCTGTATTGTTTAAGTGTATTTCAGTCATAACAAGATTAAAAAGTAGAAAGTGCAAAGCTATATTACTGATAAATAAAGAGAGTGCAGTAAAAACTAGGCTCAATAGTCGTTTTTTGACTGTGAATGGTCAGCTTGAGGTTCTTTGTGCAATTTTTTGAGTTGGAAGTTAAAAAAGCGGCAAGGTATTACCGCTATTTATTGATCACAGTGTGGATACTGAGGCCTAAAAATCTTGACTAGTTACGGTTGTCGTAGGCTTGCCATTCTAAAAACAGGCCAATTGTGTGGCCGCCAATTCTGCCTGCTTCTGAGATGTCATCATGTATTGCCATTGCTGCATCTCGATACATTACTGAGGCATCAAGGAGCTTTTGCTTATGCTCGTCTTTACACTCAAGCGCTAAACTCTCGTCAGGTAAATTGTCACAGTCGCGATAAGTGGCGTTTAGGTCATCGACAATATGCAATTTGAAGTGATCAGATAAGTCTCCAACATACTGTGTAATAAGCGGTTCTGAGATGAATTCAATGGCCTTGAAGGACGCTGGTAAGGTCCAGCAGCGCTGCCATGTGGCTGGAAATTGTTGCTCGGTTTGTTCTAAATAAGTGATATGGTTTGTCGCATGATGAGGCTGTTGACTATAACTCAGTGCGATGTCAAATGCGGCACAATTTTGCGGCGCTAAAGTCAGTGATTGCTGGGCTGTATTGTATACGGCGTGATATGACTTCCAAGCAGGCGCATAGCTGCGTGCGAAGTCAAACCAGAGGTCTTGCATTGTATTAATCAAGGCGCTGTGAAATCTAGGGTCGTGGGATACGCCATGCTTCGCTAACCAGTTTAGGTTATCTATTGCTGCGCGGTTTTCATTGTTTGCAATCAATTCAAATGTTTGCGCTAGCATCTGGTCTACATCGACAAGGTCTGTATTTGCAAAGCTTGTAGAACTTGATACAGCAGCGAAAAACAAAGAGGTTGCATGGATGAATTTTTTCATATTTCTTTTTTCCTTAAAGAGTTATTTTGGTGTTTTAAATAATGCCATTCGTGGCAATAACCTCACTTTCTAGTGTTTAGGTATTAGTAAGTAAGATGTTTTTAGTAAGCAATTCGTATGCCATATCTTGGTGAATTGAATGGGTTGTTGGCGCTATATTGATTATTAGAGCTGCATAAGCCTTTGGTTAATGAGCTATAAAAGAATAGTCTGCGTTTTTTGGCTCGCTAAGGCTAATCAAACTAGAGGCTTTGGATTGCAAACTGCGCAATTTTGTACAAGCACTTTAAGGTCACTTACGTTAAGCTGAGTTTGAGTAAGGGGGAAGTCTATGCAGCAATCAAAATTTAGCTTTCATCACGAACTAGGTGGTTTGGAAGTACTTCATAATATAGATAAAAAAACTGATTTTGGACGGCACAATCACAGTGGATACACAGTGGCTTTGGTCGATTGCGGCGCACAGCGTTTTTTTCGTTCAGGCGCGCAGCACCTTGCTGGTAAACATAGCCTAATTTTGATTAATGCTGAACAAGTACATGATTGTAAAAAGGCGAGTGAAGGGATCTCATCTTATCGTTCTATGTATCCAACGCCCGAGTTGTTTAACAGCTTAATGGACTGCAACCAAAACCGTGCGCCTTACTTCGGTGAGGCGGTGATGCATAACTCAGTGCTTGCCCTGCAGCTAAATGACTTGTTTACCACACTGGACTCAGCTGCGGGCTTGCTGGAAAAGCAAACTCAGCTTGTGCATTTTTTGGATAATTTGTGTCAGTCAGCAGGCAGAGTAACGTTAGCTGATGAGCAAAAGTCGCTGAAATGTAGAATAGAGTTAGCAAAATCTTATCTGCTCGATCATGTGTTTGATGACGTGTCATTGGCTGATTTAGCGCAGCTTATTCATATGAGCCACTTTCATTTTGTCCGCTCTTTTAAAGCGCAGACAGGGCTGACACCGCATGCCTTCCAAATTCAACATAGATTGAATCATGCCAAGGCGCTGCTTCGCCATGGTCAAAGTATTTCTGATGTGGCGAGCCATGTTGGGTTTTATGATCATAGCCACTTTAGTCGTCACTTTAAGAAAAACATGGGGATAACCCCAAATCAGTATAGGCAGGCGTGTTAACTCTATGAAAGTTGCAATAAAAAAAGGCTTGCTTGATATGCTGCCACTCAACTTGGCGGTGTTGCCTTGGGGTTTGTTATGTGGCTCTTTAGCGATTCAAAATGGCTTTACAGCATTGGAGGCACAGCTTATGTCTGTGCTGGTATTTGCGGGTTCTGCGCAATTGGTGGCGGTAGAGCTGATGGCCAAAGAAGCGTCATTGCTAACTTTGATGGTGACGACATTCATCATCAGTGCACGCCATTTATTATACGGATTAGCCATACGTAATAAAATGGTCGACAAACCGCTTCGTTGGCGCGGGCCAATTGCATTTTTCCTCACTGATGAACTGTTCGCTTTTTCTCACCATCACCGTGCATATCAAGGTAAATTGCGTCTTGTGTATGCATTGGTTGCAGGCGGTAGCTTTTATCTCGCTTGGAATGTGTGGACATTTTTTGGCATTGTGGCAGGGCAGTTTTTACCTGATCTGACTAATCTAGGTTTGGACTTTGCCATCGCAGCCATTTTTATTGCGCTGGTGGTACCTGGGGTGTCAAACCTCCCTGTATTGTGTGCCTGTTTGGTATCAGGGATCAGCATACTGTATTTCAAAACCATACAGTTTGAATTTGGTTTGGTGGCTGCTGCATTGCTTGGCATGAGCACAGGTTATGTTTTGCAGGCAAAAGAGGACAAATCATGATAGTTACCATTATTGCGCTTGCATGTGTCACCTTTGCCACTCGATATCTATTTTTAGCAAAAAACTTACCGTTTACCATTGGTCCGAGATTTCAGCGTTTGCTGAGCTTTAGCGCACCATGTGTACTGACTGCGATTTGGGTGCCAATTGTGTTTATGCCAAATGGGGAACTGGTTACCGAGTTGAATAACCCCTATTTACTAGGTGCTCTAGCAGCCGTTTTTTTGGCGTTTAAGTTCAAAAACCTTTATCTCACTACCTTTGGCAGCTTGCTTGTATTTTATCTGTTTTTTTGAACCTCTTTGGGATCTCAAACGAGTTCAGGGTGACGAGGTGTAGTTTAGCGTTGTTGTTTGAACAAGTTGCACTTTCTTATCCTCGTCGTTGCGGGCTTGTTCCGCAATCCATGTTTAAGAGGGTATTGGGCTCTGAAACGATATATGGACTCCACCACATCTCACATACAGTGTAATGTGGTGTCGACCAAAACCAAGGAGTCCATATATGAATAATCGTAACGTGATTGCGCTCGATCTTGCAAAAAATATTATCCAAGTCGCAAAAGTCTCTAAACATGGC
>NZ_AUXY01000092.1 GCF_001625695.1 Pseudoalteromonas luteoviolacea H33-S | reverse complement strand
CGGCCACTCTTTGTTGGCAACTAAACTGGTGGCCAGAATTAATGAAACTTTTGATATCAAATTGCCGTTACGTGAGTTTCTTAGCCGACCCATATTAGCTGAGCTTGCGACTGTTTTATCTGATTATGAGCGCGCTTCAAATCGGCCGCAACTAATACCGGTTTCCCGAGAGCTTGCTTTACCTCTTTCATATGCACAACAAAGACTATGGTTACTTGACCGGATCGATGGCGGAAGTGCCCACTACAATATGTCGGGGGCTCTAAGGCTGGAAGGTAAATTAAATGTCCAAGCGTTGGAGCGGGCTTTTTTTACTGTGGTGCAACGTCATGAAAGCTTGCGCACTTATTTTATATCAATGGGGGAAGGCGATCCGAGGCAAGAGATTCAGGAGGATTTCACTTTTCATGTACCGATAACAGATTTATCCACTTTTACGGCAGGGGAGCAGCAAGTAAAAATTGCAGCAGTGGTTTCCGATGAAGCGTCACGAGCTTTTGACCTAAGCCGAGAACTTATGCTTAGGGCGCAGTTGCTTAAGCTCTCTTCTAGGGAACAGATTGTGCTGGTAACTATGCATCATATTGCCTCAGACGGCTGGTCTATGGGTATATTAGTTAATGAGTTTAGCCGCTTATATAGCGCTTATGTGCAGGGAGAAGATAATCCCCTGGCACCGCTTACCATCCAATATGGCGATTACGCTCACTGGCAGCGTAACTATCTGCAGGGTCCTAGGCTTGATGAACAATTGGCTTATTGGGAAGACCGTTTATCGGGCTTGCCTGTGGTCCATAATTTGCCGCTTGATCGTCCCAGAGCTGCGAGGCAGAGTTTTGCTGGCAATGTGCACACCTCCGGTCTAGATAAAGCTAGCCTGAGAAAATTCATGAAATTATGTCAGGATCAGGGCGCAACCTTGTTTATGGGACTACATGCTGTCTTTTCCGTACTTTTGTCACGTTACAGCAATGAAAATGACATAGTGATCGGCACCCCAGTAGCCAACCGGGAGCAGTTGGAAGTGGCAGATTTGATCGGCTTTTTTGTTAATACACTGGTACTACGCTGTGATACCTCCGGTAATCCGGGTTTCCGTGAGTTGCTGGCACAAAGTAAACAGTCATTGCTGGATGCTTATGAGCACCAACAGGTACCTTTTGAGCTTTTGGTAGAGCGACTGCAGCCGGAGCGAAATCTGAGCCATATGCCTCTATTTCAGGTAATGTTGGCCTTACAAAACAATGATGAAGGCAGTTTGTCCCTGCCCGGGTTAACCTTGTCGGCTATGGAAGATCCGTCTGTAGGTACCGCCAAGTTTGATTTATCTTTGAATGTGATTGAAAGTGAGCAAGGGCTGCAACTCAAATGGGGCTTTAATGTCGATCTCTTTGATATAGAGACCATACAGCAGATGGCCGAACATTTTGAAACTTTATTGCTCGCCATGGTGCAGTTACCGGATAAGGACGTTTTCGCTCATGAACTAGTCACTAGGCAAGAGCGCCATCAAATCCTTAATACCGGCAACGACTATGGGTCGAGTGTTGTTCCACAGTTGTGCATTCATGAGTTATTTGAAGCACAAGTTGCGTCGCAGCCAAATAAAACTGCCCTTATTACGCAAGAGAGTAGCCTGAGTTATGGCGAGCTTAATCGTCGCGCCAACCAATTGGCTCATTACCTTAAGCTGCAAGGGGTGAAACCGGATTCCTTAGTGGGGCTTTGTGTCGATCGCTCTATGGACATGGTTATCGGTATATTGGCGATCCTTAAAGCTGGCGGTGCTTATGTGCCGTTTGATCCGGATTATCCTGAATCACGCTTGCTTTATATGCTTAAGGATAGCGGTGTCGATATCGTCTTAACTCAAGAGCGGATCTTGGTTAGCTTGCCTTTATTTGAAGCAAACGCCCTATGTCTAGATAAAGAGTCGGTGAAAGATGAGTTGACAAAAATGCCGGAAGGTAACCAGCCGGTGTCTTCGTTGGGATTAACTTCGTCTCATTTGGCCTATGTCATTTACACCTCAGGCTCGACCGGACAGGCCAAAGGGGTCTTGATCCAACATCAAGGAATTGTCAATCTTGCCGCTGAAATACAGCGGATGGAGATAGTACCGGAAGGTGCTTGTTGGGGATTAAATGCTTCTTATGCATTTGACTCATCAGTTAAGGGCTTATCCCAGTTGATGTCGGGGGTGGCGCTGCGTATTTTACCTAGATATGCCGATCAGGAGCCGCAAACCATAAGGGAAGCTTTTGGGCAGTGCGGTGTTATCGACTGTACTCCGTTAATGGTGGAAGCTTGGTTTGATTTGGGAATAGAAAGTGCTTTACCTAACTTAATCATTGGCGGCGAAGCTATTTCTCTCCAGTTGTGGGCTAAGTTATGTGACTGGCAGCAGCAGTATCAACGTAAGGCGGTGAATGTTTATGGTCCGACGGAATGCAGCGTTAATACCCATTGGACGCCGATATCCGGCGACTTGCCTCATATTGGGTATCCACTAGGCAATGTTCGAGCATTGATCCTGAATGAAAACACCTTGGCGCCAGTAGGTGTACCAGGGGAGCTATGCATTGGCGGTGAGGGCCTGGCTCGAGGTTATTTAAATCATGAGAAATTGACTGCAGAAAAATTTGTTGCCAACCCTTATTTTAATGAGCAGGACAACAATAGCTGTCGGCGTTTGTACCGCACCGGGGATTTGGTGCGCCGTCTGGCAGATGGTTGTCTTGAATTTATTGGCCGTACTGATCATCAAGTGAAAATTCGGGGGTTTCGCATTGAACCAGCTGAGATAGAGCATGTCTTGGCAGACTTTAGCCGTGTCAAGGAAGCTGTGGTAATTGCCCGGGAGGCAGGCGAAAAGGGGAAACACCTAGTAGGTTATCTACTTGCTGACGATAACGACAGCGATGAAAGTGATCTGGTTGAGGCAGTGCGTCTACATATAGGCAAGCTTTTGCCTGAATACATGGTGCCCTCGGCTTTTGTGGTATTGGAGTCCTTCCCCTTGACCGCCAACGGTAAGGTTGACCGTAATGCCTTACCCGAGCCGAACAATGAGGTATCAGACGACGACTTTATGGCACCGCAAACGGAAGAAGAAAAAGCCTTAAGTGTTATCTGGCAAGAGCTGCTGGGGCTTGAGCGGATTGCCCTCACGGATAACTTTTTTGAATTGGGAGGACACTCCCTGTTGGCTACTAAGCTAGCGGCTCGAATTAGTGAGTCATTCGATGTGCAAATGAAATTGCGGGATATTTTTAAACAGCCAGTTCTGGCGGCCCAGGCAAAATTTATATCTGCTCAAAAACAGGGGAAGAATCATCCGCCTTTAATACAGGTTTCTCGTGAGCAGCCTTTGCCTTTATCTTTTGCCCAGCAAAGATTATGGTTGCTAGATCAAATCGATGGCGGTAGTGCCCATTATAATATGCCGGCAGCGTTAAAACTGACCGGTACTCTCAATGAGGATGCTCTGCAACAGGCGATTGTTGATATATTGGTGCGCCATGAAAGCCTGCGCACCTGTTTTGTTGCCGGTGACGACGGCGAGCCGCTCCAGCTGATCCGCGAACTGGATAGCTTTGAGGTACCGCTGACGGACCTATCAGCCCTTTCGCCACAAGCACAGCAGACCCGAATAGTCGAAACCGTTTCAACAGAAGCGGGGAAACTGTTTGATCTGGCACGGGATCTGATGTTGCGTGCGCAGCTGCTGAAAGTCTCAGCTAAAGAGCATATCTTGCTGGTAACTAGACATCATATTGCTTCCGATGGCTGGTCCCTGGAGATTTTGCTCAATGAATTTAGTCGTTTATATACGGCTTATGTCCAAGGGCAAAGTAACCCCTTGCCGCCGTTGGCGATCCAGTACGGTGATTATGCCCACTGGCAGCGCAACTACCTGCAGGGAGCGGTGCTGAATGAACAGCTAACTTACTGGGAAAAACAGCTGGCCGACTTACCGGTGTTGCACAGCCTACCGCTAGATCACCCCAGACCTGCGGTGCAGAGTTTTGCTGGTAATCATCATATCTCAAGGATAGAACAAGGGACACACCAGCGTTTAATGGCCCTGTGTCAGACACAAGGTGCCACCTTGTTTATGGGGTTGCATGCTGTTTTTTCAGTATTACTGGCCCGCTACAGCAATGCACAAGATATCGTTGTTGGCACGCCGGTGGCGAATCGTGAGCAAGCTGAAGTAGCTGGTTTGATTGGCTTTTTCGTGAATACTCTGGTACTGCGTAGCGATCTCTCCGCTAAGCCAGACTTCCTTGAATTGCTAAAACAAAGTAAGGCTATGTTGCTTGAGGCTTATGCTCGTCAGCAGGTGCCGTTTGAACAAATCGTCGAGCGTTTGCAACCCGATCGTAGCCTAAGCCACAGTCCGTTATTCCAGGTGATGCTGGTCCTGCAAAATAATGAAACGGGTCATTTGTCGATGCCGGGACTTGAGCTTTCTGAAGTTCATAATCTGGGGCCGGGTATCGCCCAGTTTGATCTGACCCTGAATATCTCAGAAGAAGTTGAAGGGCTGGTGCTGGACTGGGAATTTAATACCGATTTATTTAAAGCGCAAACCATCGAACGCATG
>NZ_AUXY01000091.1 GCF_001625695.1 Pseudoalteromonas luteoviolacea H33-S | reverse complement strand
TGTGAAAGTAGGACATTGCCAAGCGCCAAATAAAAGAAAGCCCGATTCGAAAGAGTTGGGCTTTTTTGCGTTTATAGCTTAAAATTTTGGAACCACCTGACTGGAAGGCCAGCCCCGCCCATGCCGAACTCAGTAGTGAAACGAAATAGCCGAAGGGTCGGCCCCGACCGATGATAGTGTGTGGGGCGGACGGCGAGTCTTTCCCATGTGAAAGTAGGACATTGCCAGGGCCCAATTAAAGAAACCCGTTGCAGAAATGCAGCGGGTTTTTTGCGTTTAAGTCCCTCTACAACAGCTAAAACGGCTCATTTCATTGTTATATGT
>NZ_AUXY01000090.1 GCF_001625695.1 Pseudoalteromonas luteoviolacea H33-S | reverse complement strand
TTGCTCTTTAAAAATTTGGAAAGCTGATAATTAAATTCTCGAATAACAAGCAATTGTTATTCAGAGTTTTCGAAAGAAAATGCCGATTAATCATTTAGTTGATTAATTAGCGTCTACTTTAGTATTACTTAACTTCTGGCGAAGTTAAAACTGTCTTTGACGATACAAACCATTTTGGGTTGTATGGTTAAGTGACTAAGCGTACACGGTGGATGCCTTGGCAGTTGGAGGCGATGAAGGACGTACTAACTTGCGATAAGCTAAGTCAAGCCAGTAAGAGGCACTTGAGACTTAGATTTCCGAATGGGGAAACCCACCGCTTAGCGGTATCTTACAGTGAATACATAGCTGTAAGAGGCAAACCGGGAGAACTGAAACATCTAAGTACCCCGAGGAAAAGAAATCAACCGAGATTCCGAAAGTAGCGGCGAGCGAAATCGGATTAGCCCTTAAGCTTCAGTGTAATTAGTGGAACCTTCTGGAAAGTTGGACGACACAGGGTGACAGTCCCGTACACGAAAATTTATCTGAAGTGAAATCGAGTAGGTCGGAGCACGTGAAACTTTGACTGAATATGGGGGGACCATCCTCCAAGGCTAAATACTCCCAACTGACCGATAGTGAACCAGTACCGTGAGGGAAAGGCGAAAAGAACCCCTGTGAGGGGAGTGAAATAGAACCTGAAACCGTGTACGTACAAGCAGTAGGAGCCCTTCGAGGGTGACTGCGTACCTTTTGTATAATGGGTCAGCGACTTATATTCTGTAGCAAGGTTAACCATTTAGGGGAGCCGTAGCGAAAGCGAGTCTTAACTGGGCGCTTAAGTTGCAGGGTATAGACCCGAAACCCGGTGATCTAGCCATGGGCAGGTTGAAGGTCAGGTAACACTGACTGGAGGACCGAACCCACTAACGTTGAAAAGTTAGGGGATGACCTGTGGCTAGGAGTGAAAGGCTAATCAAACCGGGAGATAGCTGGTTCTCCCCGAAATCTATTTAGGTAGAGCCTCGGACGAATACTTACGGGGGTAGAGCACTGTTAAGGCTAGGGGGTCATCCCGACTTACCAACCCTTTGCAAACTCCGAATACCGTAAAGTAATATCCGGGAGACACACGGTGGGTGCTAACGTCCATCGTGGAGAGGGAAACAACCCAGACCGTCAGCTAAGGTCCCAAAGTGTATGTTAAGTGGGAAACGATGTGGGAAGGCTAAAACAGCTAGGAGGTTGGCTTAGAAGCAGCCATCCTTTAAAGAAAGCGTAATAGCTCACTAGTCGAGTCGGCCTGCGCGGAAGATGTAACGGGGCTAAACATACCACCGAAGCTACGGCTGCATACATTAGTATGCGGGGTAGGGGAGCGTTCTGTAAGCGGCTGAAGGTGAACTGTAAGGTTTGCTGGACGTATCAGAAGTGCGAATGCTGACATGAGTAACGATAATGCGGGTGAAAAACCCGCACGCCGGAAGACCAAGGGTTCCTATCCCATGTTAATCAGGGTAGGGTGAGTCGACCCCTAAGGCGAGGCTGAAGAGCGTAGTCGATGGGAAACGGGTTAATATTCCCGTACTTGGTATAAATGCGATGGGGGGACGGAGCAGGCTAGGCAAGCATGGCGTTGGTTGTCCATGTGAAAGGCTGTAGGCTGGTGACTTAGGAAAATCCGGGTTGCTAAGGCTGAGAGTCGAGACGAGCCACTACGGTGGTGAAGTTGTTGATGCCCTACTTCCAGGAAAAGCCTCTAAGCTTCAGTTTATATCGAATCGTACCCTAAACCGACACAGGTGGTCAGGTAGAGAATACTAAGGCGCTTGAGAGAACTCGGGTGAAGGAACTAGGCAAAATTGTACCGTAACTTCGGGAGAAGGTACGCTCTTGTTTGTGAAGGACTTGCTCCATAAGCAGACGAGAGCCGCAGTGACCAGGTGGCTGGGACTGTTTATTAAAAACACAGCACTGTGCAAAATCGTAAGATGACGTATACGGTGTGACACCTGCCCGGTGCCGGAAGGTTAATTGATGGGGTTAGACTTAGGTCGAAGCTCTTGATCGAAGCCCCGGTAAACGGCGGCCGTAACTATAACGGTCCTAAGGTAGCGAAATTCCTTGTCGGGTAAGTTCCGACCTGCACGAATGGTGTAACCATGGCCACGCTGTCTCCACCCGAGACTCAGTGAAATTGAAATCGCAGTGAAGATGCTGTGTACCCGCGGCTAGACGGAAAGACCCCGTGAACCTTTACTACAGCTTGGCACTGAACATTGACCCTACATGTGTAGGATAGGTGGGAGGCTTTGAAGCACAGTCGCTAGATTGTGTGGAGCCGACCTTGAAATACCACCCTTGTAGTGTTGATGTTCTAACTTAGGTCCCTAATCGGGATTGAGGACAGTGCCTGGTGGGTAGTTTGACTGGGGCGGTCTCCTCCCAAAGAGTAACGGAGGAGCACGAAGGTTGGCTAAGTACGGTCGGACATCGTACGGTTAGTGTAATGGTAGAAGCCAGCTTAACTGCGAGACAGACACGTCGAGCAGGTACGAAAGTAGGTCATAGTGATCCGGTGGTTCTGAATGGAAGGGCCATCGCTCAACGGATAAAAGGTACTCCGGGGATAACAGGCTGATACCGCCCAAGAGTTCATATCGACGGCGGTGTTTGGCACCTCGATGTCGGCTCATCACATCCTGGGGCTGAAGTCGGTCCCAAGGGTATGGCTGTTCGCCATTTAAAGTGGTACGCGAGCTGGGTTTAGAACGTCGTGAGACAGTTCGGTCCCTATCTGCCGTGGGCGTTTGAGAATTGAGAGGGGCTGCTCCTAGTACGAGAGGACCGGAGTGGACGAACCGCTGGTGTTCGGGTTGTTATGCCAATAGCATTGCCCGGTAGCTACGTTCGGAATCGATAACCGCTGAAAGCATCTAAGCGGGAAGCGAGCCTCGAGATGAGTTCTCACTTTAACTTTAAGTTAACTGAAGGGCCGTTGAAGACTACAACGTTGATAGGCGAGATGTGGAAGTGCTGTGAGGCATTGAGCTAACTCGTACTAATTACCCGTGAGGCTTAACCATACAACGCCAAAGTGGTTT
>NZ_AUXY01000089.1 GCF_001625695.1 Pseudoalteromonas luteoviolacea H33-S | reverse complement strand
CTCATTTCACCTTGCGCAAAAAGAGCGTGCTCACTTCGTTCGCTGTCGCTAACCTTTTGCACGATAGCGCAAGGTGAAGGGAACATCCTTCACCGCCGACAAGGCAAACTCAAAACTTCCTCAGTAACAGCTAAAACGGTTCATTTCACCTTGCGCGAATAGAATGCCTGTGTCATTAACCTTTCGCACGATATTCACCTTGTCTGGATATGTGAATCGAACCTTATCTATATCATTAATGCCCCTATATCTTGAGTGTGTTTAGTAGACACAATATGTGAGACTATTATTAATAATGATATTTGAATTAATGTGATAGCGGAGCACCATTGACTCGATTTAATGATATTTACGACAGAGCCTGTGAACGCAAAGGCGGTGAGGCCAACTTACGCGTGTTATTGAGTGACCCACTCAAAAATAGTGTGCTTAGTACATACAGTGATGATTTATGGTTAGAAGAGTTTACTAGGAAAATCTTTCAGTCTGGTTTTTATTGGTCGGTAGTCAATGGGAAGTGGGATGGATTTAGGGAGGTTTTCTGGGATTTTTCCGTTGATAAATTACTTTACATGTCTCCTGAAATGTATGAACAGCGTGCTCAAGATGAACGTATTATTCGTAACTTCAAAAAAGTACAAAGTATCGCTATCAATTGCCATATGATTTACGAACTGCAACAAGAGCATGGCTCATTTAGTGAGTTGATAGCAAGTTGGCCTAGCGAAGATATAATTAACCTTTGGCTACTGCTTAAAAAACGAGGTAATCGCTTAGGCGGCAATACAGGACCATTTGCTTTACGTGCGCTTGGTAAAGATACTTTTTTGATGACGAAAGACGTCGAGACTTATTTACGCGCAAATGGTGTCATTGATGGCGGACTCCAAT
Source organism: Pseudoalteromonas luteoviolacea H33-S (assembly GCF_001625695.1). GTDB lineage: Bacteria > Pseudomonadota > Gammaproteobacteria > Enterobacterales > Alteromonadaceae > Pseudoalteromonas > Pseudoalteromonas luteoviolacea_B. The sequence goes on along the minus strand of NZ_AUXY01000089.1, from coordinate 145,310 downwards.
CATTGAAATCACTAAAAGCAGCACAACAACACTTTAATGAACTTCAACAATCAAGTGGCTTGTCATTGACAGCACTTAGCCAACTTATTGCCTTTAGTGTTGGTGATAATGCAATTCAGAGTACTTAAATTATGTTTTATTCAAGATATGCCACTATTGGTGAGCAATTTGCCATTCCTGCAGCACCAAATGTTTTTGAGAATGCAAATTTAGCCCTATTTAATACCTCGCTTAACAGTCAACTCGGTTTAAATTGGGACGATGATACTGCATCACTATATTTATCTGGCCAGCAGCCTCTACCTGACTCTCATTGTGTATGCTTAGCATATTCAGGTCACCAATTTGGTCAATTTAATCCTACTTTAGGTGATGGTCGTGCCCATTTGATTGGATCGTTCACTGCACCTAACGGTGATGTAATCGATCTGCAGTTAAAAGGTTCTGGTGCGACCGTTTTCTCTCGTGGCGGTGATGGCTTATGTGCATTGGGGCCAGCAGTTAGAGAGTTTGTTATGAGTCACGCTTTAACGGCTCTTGGCGTGCCATCGACTCAGTGTCTCGCTGTACTTTCAACGGGTCAAACTGTTTACCGCCAAGGGACTTTACCTGGTGCCGTCGTTGCAAGAATTGCTAAGAGCCATATTAGAGTCGGGTCCTTTCAATATCTGGCTTTACAGCAAGATGAGGATGCTATGCTCAAGTTGCTAGAGAGCACAATGAGAGACATGGGGCTAGAAGTTACTGAAAATCGAGACGATAGTATTTTCACTTTTTTCCAATATGTATGTGATGCGCAATGCGACTTGATGCTTAAGTGGTTGCAGGTAGGTTTCATCCATGGAGTGATGAATACCGATAACACTCTAGTTAACGGCGAAACAATTGATTACGGCCCATGCGCTATGATGGAGGCATTTTCATTTAATCGTGTATTTAGCTCAATCGATAGACAAGGCCGCTATGCCTTTGGCCAACAGCCTAATATGGCAAGTTGGAACTGTGGTCGATTAGCTGAATCACTTCTTCTTTTATTCGCAGAAGAGCAGCCTGCAATAGAACGATTCTCTGCTATGTTAGTTGGCTTTTCTGAACGATTTAATCAAGGCTATCAGCAGTTATGGCGTAATAAATTGGGTTTACTTCAACCTCAAAAGGGTGATCAAGATTTAGTCACAGAGTTACTTGAACTGATGACAAAGCATCAGCTTGATTATACAAATACTTTTGCATCACTTACTGCAGCAAAGTTACATAAACAGCAAGCGCAATTTCCGATCTCCAGTGAGTTGCAAGAGTGGGTTGTTAAGTGGCAAGCAAGTACTGAGCAGTTTAACGATGATGAAGTTGCCGCACTGATGATGCGACATAACCCGGCAATCATTCCTCGTAATGATTTAGTAGAGGAAGTGATCAATGATTTTTATCAACAGGGCAAAAGCGAATTATTAACAAAGTGGCTAGCGGCGTTGAGCTCTCCATATGAATACATTTCTTACCCAGGTAAATGGCTGCAATCGCAAGCGAACTCGACTCATTACCAAACTTTTTGTGGAACTTAAATGCAGAATCCAGAGATGACAGGGCCATTAACTTGGAAAGAAATTCAGAGACAGGTGCTCAAACATAAAAAGCCCCTGATCTACGCTCATATCATTGCACTGTTAGCGGCGTTGGTCAGTGTACCTATCCCCTTGATGATGCCCTTATTAGTTGATGAGGTGCTCCTAGCAAAGCCTGGTGTCGCTGTTGAATTTATGAATGGCTTTTTACCTGCAGAGTGGCATGGAGCAACTGGGTACATACTGGCTATCTTGGCGGCTGTAATGTTAATGCGTATAGGGGCTTTATTATTAGGGGTCGCTCAGTCTCGTCAGTTCACTATTATTGGCAAGGATGTTTCGCTGAATATCCGCCAGCGCTTACTTGGTCACTTATCTCAGGTGAGGCTTAAAGAGTTTGAAACACAAGGTGGTGCAGCGATCAGTTCGCGATGTGTAACTGACATAGAGACACTAGATGGCTTTATCAGTCAAACGATGTCACGTTTTTTAATTGGGCTGTTGACGATTATTGGTACGGCGATAGTGCTGCTATGGATAGACTTTACACTCGGATTAATTATTTTGACGTTAAACCCGGCTGTGATCTATTTCTCGAGACAATTTGGCAAACAGGTTAAACATCTAACGAAAGAGAAAAACAATGCATTTGAAGCCTTTCAAACAGCATTAGTTGAAACGCTTGATGCTATTGCCCAACTTAAAGCCATGCGCCGTGAACACGGATACTTTGACAATGTACTCACTGCGGCAAAAGATTTGCGGTATCACTCTGTCCAGTCACAATGGAAAACAGACGCCGTTAATCGTTTGAGCTTCACAGTGTTTTTACTCGGATTTGAAGTGTTTCGTGCCATTGCGATGTTAATGGTGGTGTTTTCAGGTCTCTCTGTTGGTCAGATTTTTGCTGTGTTTGGTTACTTGTGGTTTATGATGGGACCTGTCCAGGAAATTCTCAGTATTCAGTACTCCTATTACAGTGCTTCTGCGGCATTACAGAGGTTAAACCAAGTGTTGGACTTTGAGACGGAAACATCGAATGACGCACGTACAGAATCAGCTCAGCAAGTATTCGAAGCAGATAAAATTGGCATTGAGTTTAAACAGGTGAGTTTTGAATACAATGAAGGTCAGCCTATTTTACACGATGTCAGCATGCATATTCCTCAGGGAAAAAAAGTGGCCTTGGTTGCTGTCTCTGGCGGTGGAAAGTCGACCCTTGTACAGCTTTTATTAGGGCTTTATGAAAAATCCACAGGAGACATCCTGATTAATGGTATTGCAGCTGAAGACATAGGTTATGACCTCATCAGAGAAAACGCAGTGACTGTGTTACAGCAGCCTATCTTGTTCAATTCGAGTATCAGAGAAAATTTAAGCTTAGGTAAGTCATGCACAGATGAGCAGCTTTGGCATGCTTTGGAAATCGCAGAATTGGCAGATAATGTTAAAGAAATGGTCGGACAGTTGGATGCCATTGTTGGTCGTAATGGTGTCAAACTATCAGGTGGCCAAAAGCAGAGACTTGCGATTGCACGTATGGTTGCAGCAGATCCTAAAATGGTGATTTTGGATGAGGCGACTTCGGCGCTCGATGTGGAAATAGAAGCGCGTATCCATAAAAATCTCAATCAATTTTTGAGTGGACGCACGACTTTGATCATTGCCCATCGGCTTAGCGCAATCCGTCAAGCTGATATTATTTACGTGCTAGATGACGGCTACGTCACTCAATCAGGCGATCATCGTACATTAGTTGAAGAAGATGGTTTATACCAAGTTTTATTTGGTCATCAAGGCTAGGTTCAGCTTTAATTCTTAACTAAAAATACTTATTTAGTGTTAAGTAATTATTAAGACATCGACTACTATTATCTTGCTATCAAATTTAATAAGTCTGGATTTTAGAGGGAAACAGCGATGAAACTTAAAATGCTAAGCGTAATTGTGGCAATGGCAGCAGCAACGTCTTTACAAGCGAAAGAGGTTGAAGAGGGTGTATACCTTGGTGTGTTTGGTGATTACTACAACGCAGATTGGGAGAATATTAGAGGGGTTGGTAACGGTGGAGTTGGCATTGATGACTCCACGGGATGGGGTGCAGAACTTGGTTACAGGTTTAACAAGTATTGGAGTGCGCGCATCGAATATGCTGATATGGATTTTGATTTAGAGGGGGCTGGTGTCGGTTCTCAAGATGGTGATCGTCTTGGTATCGATGGTCTTTACCACTTTAATGGCGGCCCTTTTTATGCATTGGCAGGTCTTAAATCGATAGATATTTTTGATAGCAACTTATTTGCTAATGCCGGTGTAGGTTATCGTCATCATTTCACTGATAACTTGGCCGCTAATTTTGAAACTGCAATTTATCAAGGCTTAGAGCGCAGCTATACCGATGTGGGTGCGAAGCTTGGTATCAACTATATGTTTGGTAAGGCGTCAAGTAGTCCGAAAAAAGTTGAGCCCGCACCGCAGCCTGCACCTCAGCCAGTTGTGGCTGAAAAGCCTAAAGACAGTGATGGCGATGGTGTATTAGATAGTAAAGACAGATGTACCAATACACCGATGAGTGATGCAGTTGATGCTGCTGGTTGTAGCTTATATGAAAATAAAGAAGTTACTGTGAGTTTGTTAGTCCGCTTCCCGAATAACAACTCTCAAGTATCTCAGCAGTATTTAGATGATATCAACTCAGTTGTAGAGTTTTTACGTGCACACCCTGAGACAACGGTTGTACTAGAAGGCCATACATCAAGTCTAGGTAAAGCAGATTACAATATGTGGCTATCTAAAAAACGCGCTGATGCCGTTGCAGCGCAGTTGGTCGAAAAAGGCATTGCGCAATCACGTATCTCAACCGTAGGTTATGGTGAAGAGCGTTTAATGGATAACCGTAATACTCAAGAAGCACATACAGCTAACCGCCGTGTTGAAGCAAAGGTTATTTCGGTGGAAAGAGTAAAAGTGAAGAGGTAATCTTACTTAATATGGCTGAATAACAATTGTTGTTCAGCCATTATTGTATATATGCCAATAACCATTCATTCTGTAATTTCTCCCTTACCTCTCCATTCATCACATTGATATTGAGTATCTCTCGATGGTACAACTTGCAAGATTTTCATATTGATAAAAAGCTCTTATAATCAAGTGGCTAGATTAAAAGATAAGCAGTTATAAACAAAACTACTAAAATGCTTATTAAAACACGTCACCAAGAGGATATCACCGTGCTTCAAGAGTATCGAAATCATGTTGAAGAGCGCGCGGCAAAAGGGATAGTACCTAAGCCGTTGGACGCACAGCAAACCGCAGATTTAATTGAGTTAATAAAAGCACCACCAATAGGTGAAGAAGCTTTTCTTTTAGACTTATTGGTCAATCGTGTGCCACCTGGAGTTGACGATGCTGCTTATATTAAGGCGGGTTTTTTGGCTGCGTTGGCAAAAGGGGAGGCAGCATCACCGCTGATATCTAAAGCTTATGCTGTTGAACTACTGGGTACTATGTTAGGTGGCTATAACATTGCGCCCATGATTGAGTTGTTAGATGAACCAGAGCTTGCCCCTATTGCTGTTAAAGGGTTATCACATACCTTATTAATGTTTGATGCATTTTATGATGTAGAGGAAAAAGCAAAGGGCGGTAATGCGTTTGCACAGCAAGTACTTGAGTCGTGGGCACGAGCAGAGTGGTTTACGCAAAAAAGCGCGGTTCCTGAGAAAATATCTGTCACGGTATTTAAAGTCACGGGTGAGACCAATACGGATGATCTGTCGCCTGCGCCTGATGCTTGGTCTCGTCCAGATATTCCGTTACATGCGTTAGCTATGTTGAAGCTTGCGCGAGATGGCATATCTCCAGATAAAAATGGTGAAATAGGTCCTGTTGCGCAATTAGAAGCATTGAAAAGTAAAGGCCTACCCTTGGCGTATGTCGGTGATGTGGTTGGTACCGGATCTTCAAGAAAGTCAGCAACTAATTCAGTGCTTTGGTTTATGGGAGAAGACATTCCTCATGTCCCAAATAAACGGGTAGGCGGTGTGTGCTTAGGTGGAAAAATTGCCCCAATTTTCTTTAATACCATGGAAGACTCTGGTGCACTACCGATCGAGCTACCTGTTGAAAAGCTCAACATGGGCGATCAAATTGACATTTATCCTTATCAAGGGGTGGTTAAGCGCTTTGGCACTGACGAGGTGCTCTCGCATTTCACTTTAAAATCGGATGTTATTTTAGACGAGGTTCAAGCCGGTGGACGTATTCCACTTATCATTGGTCGAGGTCTAACAGACAAAGCGCGAGCGTCACTTGGCCTAGATGCTGAAACTATTTTTAAAAAACCAGCACAAGCAGATGATACTGGCAAAGGCTATACGCTAGCACAAAAAATGGTCGGTAAAGCCTGCGGCGTTACAGGGGTTAGACCAGGTCAATATTGTGAGCCGACAATGACCACGGTTGGCTCGCAAGACACCACTGGGCCGATGACTCGAGATGAGCTGAAAGATTTAGCCTGCCTTGGTTTTTCAGCGGATTTAACCATGCAATCTTTTTGTCATACCTCCGCTTATCCAAAGCCCATTGATGTAAATACTCATCATACTTTGCCGGACTTTATGATGAATCGTGGCGGGGTGTCGTTGCGACCAGGCGATGGTGTGATCCATTCTTGGATCAACCGTATGCTTTTACCTGACACGGTGGGGACTGGCGGTGATTCACATACCCGTTTCCCTTTGGGGATTTCTTTTCCGGCTGGCTCTGGTGCAGTTGCCTTTGCCGCTGCTACAGGTGTTATGCCTTTGGACATGCCTGAATCTGTACTTGTGCGTTTTAAGGGCGAGATGCAAGCTGGGATCACATTGCGAGATTTAGTACATGCAATCCCGCTCTACGCGATTAAGAAAGGGCTACTTACCGTTGAGAAAAAAGGCAAAGTAAATGAGTTTTCAGGCCGTATTCTTGAAATTGAAGGGGTTGAGCATTTAACGGTTGAGCAAGCCTTTGAGTTGTCAGATGCGTCAGCCGAGCGGTCTGCGGCTGGGTGTACTGTAAAGCTGTCACAATCCTCTGTTGAAGAGTATTTGAATTCCAATATTGTGATGTTGAAGTGGATGATCTCAGAAGGCTATGGAGAGGTACGTACAATAGAGCGTCGGATTGCAAAAATGCAGGCATGGCTCGAACATCCGCAGCTTATGGCTGCAGATAGTGATGCTGAATACGCCCATGTACTTGAGATTGATTTAAACGACATTAAAGAACCAATTTTATGTGCGCCGAATGATCCAGATGATGCCCGTTTGCTGTCTACTGTACAAAACGAAGAGATCAATGAGGTCTTTATAGGCTCTTGTATGACCAATATTGGCCACTTCCGTGCAGCTGGTAAATTACTTGATAACTTTAGTGGTCAGTTACCTACGCGCATGTGGATAGCGCCACCGACCAAAATGGACAAAGATCAGCTTACAGATGAAGGTTATTATGGCATTTATGGTCGAGTTGGTGCGCGTATTGAAACACCGGGATGCTCTTTGTGTATGGGTAATCAGGCGAGAGTAGCAGATAAGGCGACGGTGGTCTCAACGTCAACCCGTAACTTCCCTAATCGATTAGGAACAGGGGCAAATGTATTCTTGGCCTCTGCAGAATTGGCGGCAGTTGCGGCGATCATAGGTCGATTGCCGACACCGGATGAGTATCAAGAATATGCGACAAAAATTAACGCGACAGCTGCGGATACTTATCGTTATTTGAATTTCCACAAAATGTTACATTACACAAAGAAAGCAGACAGTGTGATCATTCAGCAAGCGGTATAATTGCTTAAAAAAGCTCGTAATTTACGAGCTTTTTCTCACGCTTATTGATAACCCTATTCCTTCTAAACAATATTGTTAAGCTCACCTATGTCCTTGACTATAAAGACCTCTGTACTAATGTTTATATCATTCGCTGATGTCTAATCGTCAGTGTAAATTTGTTTCTATAACCTGTATGCAAGGAAGAGTAATGTGGTGCCTTGTGATACAAGACAACAACATTATCGGGGAAAGTCATGAAATATACTCTTGCCTTACTGGGGATGTTTAGTAGTTATACGTTTGCAGCAGCACCTCTACCTTCTTATAGCGAAGTTCGTTTAGGATTTGAAAGTATCGACTATAGTGAATCCTTATCGGATGTCGCTGGTTTTGGTCAACTGTCTCAGTCAATCACCGTTACTAACCCTGCGGTGAGGCAGTTGTCGTATACAGGTATAGATGAATATTGGGGATTTTATATTGGCAGTGCTGCGACCATCTCGACGGAAATCGATCAGGAGGTATGGTCTTTAAAGGACTTTGGTGCTATCCAACAAAATGATTTTAAGGTCAAAGCCAATGAGCTGGCATTTACCGCCGCATATAATTATCAACGTGCTATACAGCTTACATTTGGCATGAAAATATTCACCTCGAGTTTTACTCGCTCTAACTTTAAATTTGTTAACCCCGGTGCAACGCGATTTGATGATGCGCTAAAAGCATTGCCACGCGAGGAAGGCGATCCAGTCCCTCGTTTTGATTTACCAGGGCAAACGAAAGATGGTGATGATGTTCTACAAGATAACCCAGCTTCGCTACTGCCTGTCATTTCAGTCACAGAGGATCAAATGGGGCTGTTGGCTACATTAGGCGCCCGTTACGATAGCAAGCTTACTCATCCTGAAGAAAAGCTTAGCTGGTATATTGAAGGCGAATTAAGTACGCCAGTATATAGCCGTATTCAGAACACCCAATTTGAGACAACAACACTCACGGATACTTTTAACGGTTGGGGTGTAATGGCCAGAACGGGGGTCAGATATCAGCTAGTTGAGCATATTGCGGTGATGTTTGGTGTCGATGCGTACTACAAAGAGCGAGATACTGTGACCGAAGAAGTGAACGGTCGACGTTTGCGTGTCCCTGAAATAGAGTATACTAATGTCTCTCTGACCGCAGGATTACAATGGAGTTACTAATGCGAATGAAGTTTGGCTTAGTGTTTGGGGCTGTGCTATTAAACATAACGGGGTGTAAAACACTAGATTCAGTGCAATCAATAGGAGGGTCTTCACCTTCTAATGAACAAGTACAGGCGGCATATAGTCGTGCCGAAGCTGCTTATCAGGAAGCACAGCAGGCAATGTACTTGGCTAACACCGAGTCATTGATTGACTATGACCGTGTACGCGTTCAAAAAGCGCAAAAAGAATGGCAAGAACTTGAGGAAAGTTTTGCTGATTTAAAAGCGAAGCCATTTGAAGCGCTAGATAGTGCCTCGTTCTTTTCTTCTCAAACTGTCAGCGGTGAGATCATTGAACTTAGCCAAGAGGTGCTGGCTTTAATAGGTGGGGCACAGGCGGCAAAGAACTTGATTCTATCTGTTTTAGAACCTGTTCGTTCTCACTTTGCTGTGCTAGATAAATTTGCAGCGCAAGAGCACTTTCCTATTCGATATCGCAAATTAAATGAGACCCATAAAAAGTATCGTGCGATGCTAGTTGATGGCAAGCAACCCGAAGTTGAAGCAGAGCTAGCTGATTTTAATGCCCAGTTAACGGCATTAGAAGTCAGTGCCGTTGAGCGCTATTACTTAGGTGAGATCTTGTCACAATTGCGTACTATTTCGGCATCGCCAAAGGCTAAGGTATTGCCTAGCGTTGCGCTAGATGCGAGTAACACCAGCGAATATGCCAAGGTATATATTCGAAATAACGTCCGTGACTATGAGCAGATTGAAGAAAAGGTGCGTCTAGCTAAATTACAGTTGCTTAGAGTAGATAGTCTTTATCAAGAGCATCTTGCACGTAAAGAGGCGCTGCAAAAGAATCAAGTTGAGGCCCAACTACTTGAATTGGAAAGTCACTTATTGGCCTTAACGGAAAAAGCGGGTTTGGGCGATTTACGTCACTTGAGCTTTGCTGAGCAATTGTCTGCGGTGAAGGATAAGCTCTAATTTAATTGCCGTTTTGGATGAGGTGTTAGGCCGGTTTATTTTGGTTTAGCACCTTTTATGCAATAAATAATCATGCACTGTGTGTGCGTGATTAAGCAAAAAAAACACCTTCTACTTTAGATGTGCTAGTTACCAAAATTAAAACATTTAGCATTTTTAATCTAACATATATTTTTATTGGGTATATTTATCCTTGTTTTTTGATAAAAACAAGTTATTCAAAATCAAAATTTCCATCCAAATAGATTAAGATCTCTGCCAATTTTACATCTACAGGCAAGAGTAAGCATGACAGCAGTAAACAACCAGAATTTGCTTCAACTTCGTTTTATTCAACAATCACATATTGATTCAGTTAAACCGTTTTTTTCGCGTTTGCCAGATAACCCTTATGCCGATGGTGCGTTTCGTAAACGCCGTTATTCAGTATTGAAGTTTGCCGAAGGTAATGTGTCTATTCAGCCGACAAAAGCATTTGTACAAGATGATTCGATTAACCACTTTCAAGGTAATGTGGAACGCGTGTATGAAAACTTAGAAGCTGAGTTATTGCAGAGCGATGGTTTTAAGCACCTGCTGTCTGAGTTTAAAGTAATGACGGGTGTTGCAGACGATGCAGATATTGAAGTACATCAGTTTAGAATGTTGGCAATAGAGAGCGATACACCACCTGCTCCAGAAGGTATTCACCAAGATGGCTTTGATCATGTATGTGTATGTGGCGTGTCTCATGAAAACATTGCTGGTGGTGAGCTCCTTGTTTATGAGCACAAAGAAGCCGAGCCATGTTTTAAGATGGAAATAAAAGATGGCCTATTTGCACTTGTGAATGATCGTGAAGTTTGGCATAACGCCACTCCGATGAATAAACTCAATGCCGACCAAGTTGGCTACTTAGATTGTTTTGTATTTACAGCATAAAGAGGTCCACATGAACTTAATGCCAATCCGCCGTCAGTTTCCCGCTTTAATGCAGGAAGTTTCTGGTGTTTCACCAATATTTTTAGATGGCCCGGGTGGCTCACAAGTACCGCAGTCGGTCTTAAGTGCAATGTCTGCATATCTAGGTTATTTTAATTCAAACCTAGGTGGTGCGTTTTTTTCGAGTGATAAAACGGTTGAGCTAATGAGCCGCGCAAGACAGTCAGTTGCACAGCTGCTCAATGCGCCAAGTCGTGATCAAATTGTCTTTGGTGCGAATATGACGAGCTTAACGTTCAGTTTTAGTCGTGCAATATCAAGGCAGTGGCAAGCTGGAGATGAAGTGATTGTGACCAACGCGGATCACTATTCAAATGTATCTTCTTGGCGTCAAGCGGCTGAGGACAAAGGTGCCAAAGTACATGCTTTACGCATCAATGAATCAGACTGCACACTGGATCTGGATCACTATGCGTCGTTACTTAACAGCAACACTAAGCTGGTGGCTGTGACGTATGCATCAAATACCACAGGCTCAATTAACGACATTAAGCAGATCATTGCTATGGCACACGAAGTAGGTGCTTTGGTATATGTCGATGCCGTGCATTTTGCACCGCATGAACTGATTGATGTACAAGCATTAGATTGTGACTTCTTAGCGTGTTCAGCTTATAAATTCTTTGGTCCACATGTTGGTATTGTTTATGGTAAGCGTGAACATCTTGAAGGTTTTACACCTTATAAAGTGGAGCCTGCAAAAGACGTGATCCCTGGACGTTGGGAAACGGGCACACAGAGCTTTGAAGGTTTGGCTGGTGTTATCGCTGCGATTGAATACATTGCCTCTTTGAGTGACTTGCCAGAGTCTGAGCCATTACGAGTGAGATTAGAGCAAGCATTTGCGAATTCAAAAGCACATGAAATGGCTTTGAGTCAGCACTTCTTAACACGACTTGGTGAATTTCCACAGATCAAGCTGTTCGGAATTGACGACTTATCTCGTCTGAGTGAGCGTACACCGACATTCGCATTGACGTTTGAAGGTTTAGAACCACGCAAAGTGTCAGAGTTTCTAGGTCAGCACCATGTGTGTGTATGGGATGGGAACTTTTATGCGCAAGGCTTGTGTGAGCAATTAGGTGTGATGGACAAAGGCGGTGTAGTGCGTATTGGCTGTATGCATTACAACACTATTGAAGAGCTAGATAGGCTGTTCGAATTGTTCACAGAACTGCTCAATTAAATTCAACAAAAAAGGATGCGTCAGCATCCTTTTTTAGTTGGATACGAACAATTTCAATGCTTAAGCAAAACATTTTACTATGTCATACCTAGCAGAGCGTGTGTAATGAAATAATGTACGGATTGAAATCATTGATTTTAACCTGAGTTGGTGGTTATTTATTAATCAGGGATGTGGTCACCCTATTAAAAATAAGTACAACATAAAAAGGAAATAATGATGAAAATCACATTGAATAAACGTTCGGTTAAGAAGTTATCTACTAACAATAAAGCGTTAAACCCTGAGCAAACGCCTAATGTAGCGGGTGGTATGTACGCAAGCTCACCACATATACCTGGTTGTATTTCTTACAACGGTTGGACATGTAATTCTATGTATAACTGTTAAGCAGTCATTGACTACAGGGCTTTAGTGAGCGCTGTAGTCATTATGAGCAGCTTAGAGTTTTTCTTCGATAAAATGATTGAGCTTATGAATACGCTCACTCATGCCTGCAATAATTTTGTCTTTTATTTTTTCTCTTATTACCGCTGGCAATTTGGTGAGTGCCTCAGAAGTGATGGCCAATACGATGGTATCTGATATGGCCTGAGCACTGGTGCTGCGTTCTCGATTCGATATGAATGCGCCTTCACCGACAAACTCACCGGGCCCTACATGGCCAATATCTATATGACTTTTCTCGGCGAAAATCCGTAGTTCGCCAGTTAAAATAATGTATAAGCGACTATCTTGCTCAAAACGTTTAAATGCGTAGCGGTCTTTGCTGATTAAATATAAATGGCTAAACGACTCTAACAAAACCTGCCGCTCAGCGAGGGTGAACTCAGAAAAAAAATCTAAGCGGTTGATGATTTCAAGTTGTTTTATCGTCGTGATGTTTTCTAGCAGCTTCATGCTTGGCCAATCATTTAGTCATTTTCTAGCATATTGCGCTCTTTGAGCTTTCTGGTCAACGTATTACGGCCCCAGCCTATTTTTAGTGCCGCATCTTGTTTGTGACCATGGCAAGCTGCGAGTGCAGATTTTATCAGTCTTGTCTCTAACTGAGCTTGTACTTGAGGCCATATGTGGTCTTCACCTAGTCTCAGTTGTTGATCTAACCAAAGCTGGAAAGCATCAAGCCAGTCCTGATTTTCTTCAAGCTTAGCTGTATTGCTAGGTTGTGCAAGCTCTGGTGGTAAGTCCTGTGGACCAACCATGTCCCCCGGCGCCATGACGGTTAGCCAGCGACAGGTATTTTCTAATTGCCTGACATTGCCTGGCCAATGAAAAGCACACATATGATCTAACGCTTTGTCTGTAAGCACTTTGCTAGGGACTTTGAGCTCTTTGGCACTTTTCGCTAGAAAGTATTCTGCTAACTTCGCTATATCAACGCTTCTTTCTCGAAGCGGTGGGATCCTTAATCTCACCACATTAAGGCGGTGAAATAAGTCTTCCCTAAACTTTCCTTCACTGACCAGCTTTTCTAAATCCTGATGCGTTGCAGCCAGTATTCTGACATCAACTTTGACACTTTGGTGGCCTCCGACACGATAGAATTCGCCGTCAGCAAGTACCCGCAGTAAACGCGTCTGCACATCGAGCGGCATATCCCCAATTTCATCTAAGAACAGTGTACCGCCATTGGCTTGTTCAAAGCGTCCTCGGCGGACGCTATCGGCTCCTGTAAATGCACCTTTTTCGTGTCCAAAGAGTTCAGATTCGACTAAATCTTTTGGAATAGCAGCCATGTTTAGCGCAATAAAAGTGTTATTTTTGCGAGGGCTGTGATTATGCAGGGCACCTGCAACGAGCTCTTTACCTGTGCCAGACTCGCCATTGATGAGTACGCTCATACTCGACGCAGAGAGCTTGCCTATGGCTCTAAAGACCTCTTGCATGGCCGGTGCTTCGCCAATGATATCTGGTTGGTCAACCGTTGCATCCTGCGGTTTGCTCTTCGCGTTTTGTTGCGCCGCGCGATAAGCTCTATCAACAAGGGAAGTGGCTTCTTCTAAATCAAACGGCTTTGCAAGGTATTCAAACGCGCCTTTTTGAAAAGCATTAACGGCAGAGTCAAGGTCAGAGTGCGCAGTCATGATGATCACTGGCAAAGATGGATATAATCGATTCACTTCCTCGAGTAAGGCCATACCATCGATGCCTGGCATACGCACATCAGACATTAAAACGGCAGGTTGACCATATTCAAGTGCTGTTAATACGTCTTGCCCATTGGCAAAGCTTTCAGTTGCAAAGCCAGCTCTCGATAGCGCTTTTTCCAATACAAAGCGAATTGAGGCATCATCATCGACTAACCACACACTTTTCATTAATTTGCTCCCTAACTTTCTTCAAAGGGTAAGTAGATACAAAACTCGGTATGTCCGGGCCAACTGTCACACTCAATAAACCCTTTGTGTTGCTCAACTAAGGTTTGTGCGATAGATAAACCAAGTCCAGAGCCACCTTCTTTATTGGTGACCATAGGGTAAAAAAGCGTCGCTTTGATTGCTTCGTCTATACCCGGCCCATTATCGGCAATTTTTATTAAGAGTGCTTTTCTCAATATTAACTTACCGCGTCGCACTCGGTGGCAAATCCGTGTGGTGACGCGTATTTTGCCTTGACCTTTGAGTGCTTGTTGAGCATTTCTGACGATATTGAGCACTACTTGTTGTATTTTCGACTCATCAACGTAAATATCTGGAATACTCGGATCATAGTCTTTATGCAAAGTGATGCTATGTTCAGTATCTAGTGCACTGAGCTTCAATATAGACTCAAGCACTTTATGAATATTACACAGCGTTCGCTTTGGCAGTTCATTTGGGCCCAACAATCTATCTACGAGCTCTCTTAAGCGGTCTGCTTGCTCTATGATCAACTGAGCACATTCATTACGTTCTTGTTGGTCTACTTCATACTGCAATAATTGCGCCGCTCCGCGTATACCACCGAGTGGGTTTTTGATTTCATGGGCTAATCCGCGAATGAGGTTGCGTGCAGCTTGATATTGATGCGCTTGATTGAAGGCTTTATCAAAGCGCAGCTCTTCATCAATCCGCCTACATTCTAGTTGGATATATTGGCGTTTATTATGGTTGAGCTTGCGTGCGAATAAATTGATGGTACTGGCACGGTTATCAATGAAGACAACGTCTACCTTGTGTTGTTGGCAGTCGATGCCGTCTTCAAGCACATAGCGTTTGAGCCTTTTTAAATCGATTAAATGGTGGTGGAAAATACTTTCAAACGGCTGTTCAATCAGTCGTTTCTGGCCTAGTCCTAAGAGCTCACTGGCACTGTTGTTGGCATAGTGAATTTTAAAGTCTTCGTCGAGTAAAATTATCGACGTTGACAAATTTTGCCACAGTTCAGGCAGTATTGATGAATTGAGGTGTTCCATTATGGGTCGCCTTGCACCAAGTTGGTGCATGTTAATCTAACACAAATAAACCGTGTTTGCTGTTGTTATTGGTTGGAGTTATCAAATGTACTGTTTTATAAGGTTATTGATTGGCTCTGGCTTTATGTAGATAAAAAATCGTTTCATCACTTTTTGTGACGACATTGCCTTTGGAGTCAAAGACCATGAGTTGTAATGAATGTTCACCGCGTTCAACATTTCGCAGTGCAAACGTGATCGTGTGTTGCTTAGGGCCTGTTGGTTTGCCATCCAAAAATAACTGTACGGTAAAGTCTTTCGCAAATCTTGGGGTGATCTGCCCGCTCACATACACGCTACCGGTATTATCTCGTAGCGTTTGCTTGTGATTGGGGGCGATAATTGACGCTTTGTACTGTTGCTTGGATTGATCTTGAGTACCACTGCCCAGTACTGAAGTATCAGTTGCCGGCATGGTTAAAAAGTGGGTATTGATTTTAACTTCAGTTGCGCCTTTTTTTGGCGTATCCGAATACACCCAATTTCCCTTGTCATCTTTCCAGCGATAGACTTTTTTATCAGCGAACGCAGTATGGCTTGCTAGACATAATATTATCACTAACCACAGTCGACTCACAGCAACCTCACTTTACTCAATTCAATCGTGCTAAAGCGCATCATCATTGTCAGATTATCAATTATGTTGTCAGTGCGAACACTCACCGTTTAACTGTAGAGGTTTTAGCGCGGTTTTGCCATTAAAAAAGCCCGCAAAAGCGGGCTTGAGAACACATATGATTTAAGCGCGCAGTTACACTATAAAATGCAGTGAATATTGCGCATAGATAGATAGCTATCTCTATTCACTGCAAGTAATTTGCGAATTAAACGCTGTAGTACATTTCAAACTCAACTGGGTGAGTTGTCATGTTTAGCTTTTCAACTTCTTGAGACTTAAGTGCAATATATGCATCGATTAGGTCATCAGTGAAAACACCGCCTTGCGTCAAGAACTCACGGTCAGCGTCAAGTGAAGCCAATGCTTCTTCTAGAGATGCTGCAACAGTTGGGATTTCAGCTGCTTCTTCAGCTGGTAGATCGTAAAGATCTTTATCCATTGCATCACCAGGGTGGATTTTGTTTTTAATACCGTCAAGGCCAGCCATTAACATTGCAGAGAAAGCAAGGTAAGGGTTCGCCGTTGGGTCAGGGAAACGTACTTCGATACGACGTGCTTTCTCTGAAGGTACAACTGGAATACGGATTGAAGCTGAACGGTTACGTGCAGAGTAAGCAAGCATAACAGGTGCTTCGAAGCCAGGTACTAGGCGCTTGTATGAGTTAGTAGACGCGTTTGCAAATGCATTGATTGCTTTAGCGTGCTTGATGATACCGCCGATGTAGTAAAGTGCATCTTCAGATAGACCACCGTATTTGTCACCTGCGAAGATGTTTTGACCATCTTTACCTAATGACTGGTGACAGTGCATACCAGAACCGTTGTCGCCAACAACTGGCTTAGGCATGAAGGTTGCCGTTTTACCATAGTGGTGTGCCATGTTGTGGATAACGTACTTCATCTCTTGGATTTCGTCCGCTTTGATAACCATGGTATTGAAGCGTGTTGCAATCTCATTTTGACCCGCGGTTGCTACCTCATGGTGGTGTGCTTCAACAACTTGACCGAACTCTTCAAGTACTAGACACGTTGCACTTCTCCAGTCTTGTGAAGAGTCAACAGGTGCTACTGGGAAATAACCGCCTTTTACGCCAGGACGGTGACCCGTGTTGCCTTCGTCGTAGCTCTTGTCAGAGTTCCAAGAAGCTTCTTCAGCGTCGATAGAGTACATAGAACCTGACATGTCTGTTTTATATTTAACATCGTCAAATAAGAAGAATTCTGGCTCTGGGCCGAAAAGTACTGTGTCAGCAATACCAGTAGAGCGCATGTAATCTTCAGCACGCTTAGCAACTGAACGTGGGTCACGCTCATAGCCTTGCATTGTTGCCGGCTCTAATACGTCACAACGCACGATCATTGTTGTCTCTTCAGCAAACGGGTCAAGCTTCACTGTACTTGCATCTGGCATTAATACCATGTCTGACTCGTTAATGCCTTTCCAACCAGCAATCGATGAACCGTCGAACATTTTACCGTCTTCAAAGAAGTCTTCATCGGCTTGATGATGAGGGATTGAAACGTGTTGCTCTTTACCTTTAGTGTCCGTGAAACGTAAATCTACAAACTTTACTTCATTCTCTTTAATAAAATCTAAAACCGATTGTGACATGTGTCCTCCGACTCGTGGGTTATTTTTTGCTGCAATAATTTGCTTAACTGCGTATTCATAAGCGTGTTTTGTGCCAATAATATAACCTTTTGTAATATAAGGAATATTTTGTTTTTTATGGTCAGGAAGGGCATAGTTGACCTAAATGAGTGCACCATATCAGTACATTTTGCACTATTATGGTGCAACCAGTGAAAGGGCATATCGACTGGTTTATTCCAGCCACTCCAACACGTTAAGCGAGTATAAAAATGCGGGACTCGCATCGCTAGATTTGGATAGCAATATGAGCTCACAGGTTAAGCATAGTCCATTTATATTACCTAGGGGCAAGATAAATAAACCAGCCGCCATGACAAACCAGAAACAACATCTCAGGAAGGAAATTATCATGATATTGCATGCTGATTGACGGCTGGTTTGAGACATGGTTAAGCGCCTTTTAATGCGTATAATGCGGGCCGGCGAATGATGCTCCAAGCTGATAGCAAGGTGATACTCACGACTAAACTTGCTATTAGGACCACAGGGATCAACCAACTCCATAAGTCCATCATTTGCATGATAGGTGTGGATGCTGCACTGAAGTAACCGATCAGCAATGCGCTAGTGGCCGCAGCAGCTGCGATTAAAAAGGGCTGCATGTTTTCTGTCAGTACCAGCTTGAAAATAGCCATAGATGTTGCACCAATTGACATTCTAATACCTAGCTCATAGCGCCTTAAAGCAATGGCATAGCTAAATACGCCGTAAATACCAATACCTGCTAATATCACTGCGACCACTGAAAGCACGATAGTAAAAATACTGGCAACACGCTGTGATTTAAGGTGTGAGGACAAGATTTGTTCTGTGGTTTGCAAATCATAAACGCGTATTTGCGAATGTACTTGTGCCAGTAAGTCATTGATACTTTGCCTAGATAGCTGTGCGTTGGGTTTGGTTTCGACGACAACAATTGGATATCCAGTATTCACACGAGGGCGATAGGTTCTAGAAATTGGCGGTTGGTTTGGTAAATTCAAATTACCGACGATACCCACTACTGTGATAGGGTCACTGGAGTTACGTCCATACAGTTTTGCACCAATAGGGTCTTGGCCAGAGGCTTTTATCATGTCAGCCATAAATTCATTGATGATCACCACTGGGGCTCTATCTCTAGCTTCTGCATCAGTAAAGTGACGTCCTTGCGCTAATCTCAAGCCGAATGTTTCAAAATAAGCACGTGTTCCCCAGACCCGTTTGTGTGACACGACGGGCTTATCTATGCCGGGCTGTAACTGCGAGTGATATGTAGAGAACTGCTCTAACCAATAGGAAATAGGTGGATAACTACCGACACCGGCTCGCACGATGTCACTGTGTTGGTTAAGTCGCTCTGTTGCTTCAAGCACCAGTGTAGCGCGCTGCTCTGGAGACATTTCAGTCAGTAAAGTACCAACGTTTAAAGCAATCTGTGAGGTATTTTCAGTATTGATATGCGTTGGGGCTGTGAGCTGTGCCCAGCTTTGTTTGAAAATGCTCACACATAAGACAAGCAGAGAGATGCAGAAAAATACCTGCATGGAAACCAGTACTTGGCGTGTGTGTTTAGATACTTGTACGCCAGAACCTTTACCACTGCTTTGCAATGCACCAATAATGGCATTGTAATTAAGTTGCTTGCTGACCACCCAAGCGAGTGCAAAGTTAAGAATGAGTGTTAAGACAATCGCAAATAGCACTGTGTTCATGTTGAGGCTGAGTTCATCTAAACGTGCAAGTGGACCTGCATAGCCAGCTTTTAATAAGCCCAAAATAAGGCTCACAATACCGGTGGCAACAATGAGTGCGGCTGCGAATAGCAAAGATAATTCAACCAGAACTTGTTTGAATAAGTGGTGAGGTTGCGCACCTAATGCGGCTTGAATAGCAAATGCACGTTGTTGCTCGACAGCGCGAGATAAAACGAGGTTGCCGATATTGCTGAGGGCAATAAGTAGCAGGACCACACTGCCTGCTAGCATCATGACACTGGTGTTGCCTGCATCGCCAATAATACGTGATTTGTAAGTGATAAAACGCCATTTAACTTCAGTATTTGCTACCGTGGGATCATCTGCAACCGCTGCTGGGTAGCGTGCCATTACCCAGTTATTGAGTGCGAGCTGAGTACGGTTGATATCCGCATCTTTGGCCAATTTACCGACCAAGTGAACCTGGTTTGAGGAAAATGTCCAAAGCGGGTCTGGGGTATCGCGATAGTCGTATGGGAACCACACATCGGTGCGCCAAGTAGGGGTGGCTAATACTGGCTCAGCAAAGTGTTGTGCAGTGACACCAACGATGATAAAGCTGACACCTTTGAAAGTCACAGAACGATAGAGTACTTCACTGCTTCCACCGAAGTGTGTTTGCCAGACATCGTATGAGATAATGGCAACAGGTTGATTGCTGTCTAGCCCTTCCTCTTTAGTGAAATGACGTCCTAATGCCAGTGGCGCATCGATGATCTGCATATATTCAGGTGTGATGGCCCCTGTATTGAAGGTTGGGCTGTTCGGTAAGCTTTGCTCAACATCAATGCTGATATTGTGTAGTGCAAAAGTCTCGATACCTGGGTGTTTATCTTTGTAAGCTTCAACTGCGCCTAAAAAGGGCAGGTAGTTTTCACGTTTTACTTCACCGTCAGACAGCAGTTGGCCTTGGACTAAAAACAGCCTATCCTGATCTGGATAGGGCAGTGGTGCTGCGATGATCTGGTAATTGAGGTTATACATCGCCACCATCACACCTAGCGTGACGCCCAAGGTCATGATGATGGTCAGTGCATAGCTTTTTACTCTTGCTAGGCTTTTGATTGCGATTAATAAATTGTGTTTCAACATAATGGCACCTACTTACTGTGCAAGTGGAATTTCAAGTGCATGCTTGGGGTCGCTATGCTCTTCACTGTCGATGATTTTACCGTCGAGCAAATGGAGCTGCCGAGTCGCCATATCGGCGTAGCGTGGATCGTGTGTCACCATACATAATGTAGTGCCTTCGGCATTGAGCTGCTGCAACATGGCCATCACCGCATCGCCGTTGATTGAATCGAGGTTACCTGTTGGCTCATCGACTAGCAGCATGCTCGGTTGTCCAACGAGTGCTCGGGCAATGGCAATACGCTGTTGTTGACCACCTGAAAGTTGATTGGGCTTGTGGCTCGCACGATGGCTCATATCCACTTTGGCAAGACAAGCTTCCACGGCTTGCTTGATCTGCTCCTCTGGCATGGGCTCTTTGCGATACCTAAGCGGCAGCGCGACATTGTCATAGACAGTCAGTTCATCAATTAGGTTGAACGACTGGAATATAAAACCGATTTTCTCATTACGAATATATGCCGACTGCGCCAACGTGAGCTGGCTGACTTCTTCTCCTTCAATTTGGTATTGACCAGCGCTGGGCATGTCTAACAGCCCTAAGATAGAGAGTAACGTCGATTTACCACAGCCGGAAGGACCACAAATGGAAACAAAGTCTCCGCGGTAAATGGTGAGATCTATGCCTCTTAATGCATGGGTTTCCATTTCTTCGGTGCTGAATACCTTGGTCACACCTGACATTGTTAATACGCTTTCTTTCATGTCTAATTCCTTTCTTTTAATTCTTGTTATTGGGTTCAAAGTAACGTGATGGCCTTATGCTCACTGTGCTGTGTCATATCAGAAAGAATGACACGCTGGTTTTCTTGCGCACCTTGCAGAATTTGCAAGTGCCTACCTGCGTCTTCGCCGAATCGTACTGCGGTTGCAACAGCTTGATCCCCGTCGATGATGTAAAGCTCGGTTGCGCTATGGGCTTGCTTATTTGCTGGTCGCTCGACATATAGAGCATTGCTTAATTGATTTGTGAGGATCTCAGCTTCTACGCTTAATTCTGGTCTAGCTGACTCAGGTACTCCCTCGGTAAATGACAGTTCCACTTCGATAGTGCCATCTTGCACTTGTGGCGTGATCCGAGTAACGGCAGCGGGAACGCGTTCACGTCGGGTATCAATCGTTGCGGATTGTCCGACTTTGATTTGCTCTGCTTTTGATTGTGGTACACGGATCAGCGCTTGTAAGTCTGAGTTGCTCCCGACTTGCGCTAATTCTTGTCCTGCCGATACGCTTTGCCCAAGCTCAACAGCGAGACGTTGTATGGTACCGCTGATCCCAGCAGTGACTTCGAGTTGCTGAGCGCGTTGCTCTAGTCTTGCCAAATTTGAGCGGGCTTGGTTTATCTGCTGTTGAGATATTTCTATGTCTTCCTGGTGTAATTGTGCCAGTTGCGTAATACGTTGGCGCTGAAGTTCAAAACGTGCGCCGAGCTGTTGCTCCTCTAGCTCTGCAGTTTGTACATCAATGGCAGGGATTACACCTTGATCTCGAAGTACCTGCTGCGCTTTACGGCGCAGTACCAGTGATTGATACTGGCTTTCCAATTGTGCTTGTGTGGCTTTTTCTGACAAGCGCTCTCGCTGGTTGGCAAGTTTTTGACGACGCAAATTAGCCTCTTGTTCTTCAAGTGCCATGCGTGCTGTTTCAATTGACTGTTTTAGGTCGGGGTCTTGCATTCTTAAAATAACAGAGTCCGGCGTCACAACCGCACCTGGGCGCAGCAATATTTCACTGACCGTAGCACTGCTTTGTGCAGTTAGCAGTTTCTGTTGATTAGAGCGCAGGACACCATATCCGTCCACTTGGATAGCTAGATCACCTCGCTGTACTGTTGCAACAATCAAGCTGTTTTGTTGCAAGCTGGTGGAACTCGATGAGGAGGTGAAGTGAAACACACCACCTAGCACAGATGCACAGACTACCATAGCCGTGATTTTTCTCTTGAGTGAGTGTTTTGGCGTGACTGTTTTTGATTTTGCGACGTCCATATTTATCTTTACTTTTTATTGATGATGTAAAGTATTGAGCAAGCCATGTGCCAAAAGTTAAATGTATGTTTTTAAACGTTTTTGTTGTTTTTGTTGAGCCGGCTTAATAAAGCAAGGTCCGAAACCGGACTTTGCTTTATTGAATTCGGACGCTTAGTAAGTAGGCTGTGCTAATGTGATGATGGCACTTGCACCTCGTTGACCATCCGCGCGATTAACTAATTGCAATTGGCCATTCATTTGCTCTGTCAGGTGTTGGCATAACATTAAGCCGATTCCTTCACCGCGCTCCTTAGTTGAATAAAAAGGCACAAACAGGTTATCGGGATTAATGACTCCATGACCGTTGTCTGTTAAGCAAATTGTCGCAGTATGATTTTTCAGTTTCAGAGATAGTGTGAGTTGCGGTGTGTCCGAGCAGGCTTCCAAGGCATTCTTAGTCAAGTTGATAAGCACTTGCTTGAGTAACGTGACATCGCAATTGAGCGTGATGTGTTGACCTTCAAGCTGCCATTTTGCCTGAGGATATAAAGCGCTCAGTTCCATACAAAGCTGCGAAAAAGGCTGAGCTGTGGCCTTTACAGTAACGCTTTGCTGTAACTGTGCGTAGCGTTTTACGAATTCAGCTAGGTGCTCACAGCGTTCCACAATGACATCAAAGGCAGCGCTATCTCGCTCATTGCTTGCCCTATGCCTGAGTCTTTCTAACATGGTACTGACAGGGGTTAAGGAATTACGGATCTCATGGCTAATAACCCGTATCAACCGCTGCCATGCTTTAAGCTCTTGCTCTCTCAGCGCTATTTGGATATCTGTCATCACCAATAAGTGATAAGTATGGCCGTTATGATTAAAGTTACTGTGGCGTACTTGCCAGCGTTGTTGGCGCTTCTCATCTTTGAAATGCCAATCAGGCCGGTTACCTAAACCGAGCCGTGCAGCGCTGGTAAAGCGTAAGGTTTGCCAAGGTTGATTAAATAACGTTGTGCAAGCTTGGTTGCCGAAGCTCAGTTGCAAGCGTTCATCAAACACCAATATCGGCGTGTTTAATTGCTTAACAAGACGAAAAAGTAAGATTGACTCTTTGTCTTCATTATTTTTTACTGTAAGTAAGTCATTACTTAAATTGTTTAATTGGTGATGGAAGTCACCAATAATACCTGTGTTAAAGCGGGCTTTTGCTTGTTGACTAAAGTCTTGTCTTCGGCAGGACTCAAGCTGGGTTGTACTACGCAAATACGAGGATTTTATCTGCGTGATAACACGGAGGAATATCCAAATAGTTGCGCCTATCCAAGTGATTAAACAGCTGATTGTCACAGCATTGAGAATGGGGTGAGGCTGAGAAAAACCAAACTGCCAGCAAATCGTGAGCACGCTGATTTGCAATAGGATCAGCAGCAGGCACTGTCTTTTCCAAAAGCCCTCTAAGCTATTATTCTTCCAACGCATATTTTTCTAACCGTCGATACAGTGCCTGTTTGGTGATCCCAAGCTGCTGTGCTGCTTTGTTTTTATTGCCTGTAAATTTACTCAGCGCTTGCTCAATTAAATGTTTTTCGGCTTGTTCTAGAGTCATCTCTGAGAGTGCGTCGATGACATTGCTATCTTGTGTATTAGGTAGATGCAGATCGGTGGCGAGAATGACACCAGCTTGGCAAAGTAGCACGGCTCTTTCCATTAAATGGCTTAGCTCCCGCGTATTACCGGGCCAGCTGTATTGCATCAATGCCTGCTTCGCGCAAGGGCCAATAGTGACATCGTGCTTGTTATACTTGCTGCCATGTTTTGCCAAAAAGTGCTCGGCAAGCGGCACAATATCATCAACTCGTTCTCGCAGTGCAGGAATGGTAAACGCGAATGTATTAAGGCGATAATACAAGTCTTGTCGAAATTCACTTTTGGTAATGAGTTGCTCAAATTCTGCATTGGTTGCGCTGATAAGCCGTACATCACTGGTTAGGGTTTTGCTCGAGCCTACCATTTCAAATTCGCCTGTTTCAAGCACGCGCAGTAGTTTGGCCTGCTGCGCAAGTGGCAATGTGCCTATCTCATCTAAAAACAAGGTGCCTTTGTCCGCTAATGCAAAGCGGCCTACGCGTTCAGCTTTGGCATCCGTAAATGCGCCTTTAACATGACCAAACAGTTCGCTTTCGAATAACTGTTCAGGAATGGCTGCCATATTGAGTGAAATAAACGGCTGTGTATTTCGCAAAGACTGGTTATGAACCCAAGTGGCAATGTGGCTTTTCCCTACGCCGTTTTCACCAGTTATGAGGATATTGGCATCTGTTTGGGCTACGGCGCTGAGCTGGGCCATTAATTGCTGCATTGCGTCGCTTTGCCAAATGGGTTCATCCCCGTTTGGCGTAAGCGCTTGGCTGAGGGCGGAGTTACTTTTTTGCAGCCCTGATATTTTCAGTTGCTGCTGAATCACTTGTTCAAGACGTTGGTTTTGCCAAGGCTTTTCAATAAAGTCGACAGCGCCCAGCTGCATGGCTTGCACCACTAAATCTGTATTTGACCAGGCTGTCATGGCGATCACTGGAGTGTCGATGGCATCGCGTTTGAGTCCGCGTAAAAAGCGCAGTCCTTCTTCACCTGAGGTAGAGTCGAGATCAAAGTTCATGTCGAGCATGATCAAGGCAGGGTGGGTATGAGAGAGAAATTCATGTGCTTGTACGGGGTTTTCGACCTCTTCGACTTGATAGCCGAAATCTTCCAGTACAAATCGTGCCGCGAGTCTCACCTCACGGTTATCTTCCACAATCAAAATCAGAGACTGTGACTTCATATATCGTTCCTTTGTTTTTCTTCTGCCCATTTTGCTAAGGGCTTGTGACGCAGTTTAGTACTTTGTACAGGAACAAACAACCGGCAATAAATCAGCGGATTTAAGCAGTAAATTGCAGTAAAGAAGAAAAAAATCCTCTGGATAAACTTTCATCTGTCACATTATTAGGGGATAATACGCGACCTTTAATTGTGGAACGGTATCTTAGGTGCGCAATTTTGCGTGGATCGACTAGGATCACTGAAGGCCAACTTCTCTGAGTAACAGTAATGAGCATTGAAAAGTTAAGAAATATTGCGATTATCGCACACGTTGACCATGGTAAAACTACCCTAGTCGATAAGCTGCTAGAACAGTCTGGCACATTAGAGACACGCGGTGGCAACGAAGAGCGTGTAATGGATTCAAATGATATTGAAAAAGAGCGTGGTATCACAATCTTGGCGAAAAACACCGCCATTGAGTGGAACGACTACCACATCAATATCGTAGACACCCCGGGACACGCCGACTTTGGTGGTGAAGTAGAACGTGTACTATCAATGGTTGATTCTGTGCTTCTACTAGTAGATGCACAAGAAGGCCCAATGCCTCAGACGCGTTTCGTAACGCAAAAAGCATTTGCTCTTGGCCTTAAGCCTATCGTTGTTATCAACAAAATTGACAAGCCAGGCGCACGTCCTGACTGGGTAATGGATCAGGTATTTGACCTATTCGACAACCTAGGCGCGACAGATGAGCAACTTGATTTCCAAGTTATCTACGCATCTGCTATCAACGGTTGGGCGACACTTGATCTAGACGAGCCATCTGACAACATGCAACCTATGTTTGAAGCGATTGTTGAGCAGGTAGAGCAGCCAGACGCTGATCCAGCTGGCGACTTCCAAATGCAGATCTCTCAGCTAGACTACAACTCTTACATCGGTGTAATCGGTGTTGGTCGAATCAAGCGCGGTACTGTTAAAGTAAACCAGCAGGTAACAATTGTTGGCGCTGATGGTAAAACACGTAACGGTAAAGTTGGCCAAGTACTGACTTATTTAGGTCTTGACCGTCACGAAGCGCAAGAAGCGCAAGCGGGCGATATCATTGCGATCACAGGTCTTGGTGAACTTAAGATCTCTGACACAGTATGTGATGTGAATGCTGTTGAAGCACTACCTGCACTGTCTGTTGATGAGCCTACAGTAACAATGACGTTCTCTGTAAACACATCACCGTTCTCAGGCCAAGAAGGTAAGTTCGTGACTTCACGTAACATCCTTGAGCGTCTTCAAGCTGAGCTTGTACACAACGTAGCACTTCGCGTTGAAGAAACAGATAACCCAGATAGCTTCCGCGTATCAGGTCGTGGTGAACTTCACCTAGGTATCCTAATCGAAAACATGCGTCGTGAAGGTTATGAACTAGCTGTATCTCGTCCAGAAGTAATTCTTCGTGAAGTAGATGGCCAGTTAGAAGAACCGTACGAAACAGTAACGGTTGACGTTGAAGAAGAGCACCAAGGTTCTATCATGGAGCAACTTGGTCTTCGTAAAGCAGAAATGACTGACATGGCACCAGATGGTAAAGGTCGTATCCGTATGGACTTCATGATGCCTTCACGTGGTCTTATCGGTTTCCAAACTGACTTTATGACGCTGACGTCTGGTTCTGGTCTAATGTACCACACGTTTGATCACTACGGCCCACACAAAGGCGGTAACATTGGTCAACGTAAGAATGGTGTACTTATCGCAAACGCAGCAGGTAAAGCACTGACTAACGCACTATTCAACCTTCAAGACCGTGGTAAGCTATTCATCGGTCACGGTGTTGAAGTATACGAAGGTATGATCATCGGTATTCACGCACGTGATAACGACTTAACCGTTAACGCGCTTAAAGGTAAGCAGCTAACGAACGTTCGTGCATCAGGTACTGATGAAGCGCAAAACCTTGTGCCACCAATCGTAATGACACTTGAGCAAGCACTTGAGTTCATCGATGATGACGAGCTGGTAGAAGTAACGCCTGAAAGTATCCGTATTCGTAAGAAGCTATTGACTGAAAGTGAGCGTAAGCGCGCAAGCCGTCAAGCTAAATAAAGCTTAATTTCGAATATAAAAAACGCCGCGTACTACGCGGCGTTTTTGTTTATGTTACTTTACTAAAATAACCCGTATTCTTCCGTTTCTATTGGTGCATAATCTTTTAAGTGCTCCGGCCTAAAAATCGCACTTGGGTCTAATACCAAGCTGTGATTATCACCTTGCTTGATCAGCCCTTTCATCATTTTTTTGGTTTGCGGGTCAATATCAAAACCGACATTGGTCATCTCGTGTAGTGGTTTAATATCTGATTCATCACAATGAATATTGTCTTCCACTTTATCCACTAATAGTCCTATGTGAGGCTGCTGACCATTTTCCGTGGTAAAGACGATAATCGGCTTGTGATCAAGAATAATTTGATCTCTGGCAGACTCAAACAGTCGTATCAATTTAGTAAAGGTTGTGAGCTTTTCTTTTTCTAGTAAGGCGATTGCTTGCTCTTTTTGGGCCTTGCTGGACAAGGCGAGTATTTCATCGGCGATAGCATGTAAGCGAGTGTGCGGCTCTTCAAAGCGCGCTAAAATTGCTTTTAAGTCTTCATTATCTGTTTTGAAGTTATAAAACCATTTGCCAAATTCTGATTGCTTGGGATCTCTGGCTTGAGTAAACGGGACGTCATTATGCACGCTGATCTCAAGCTCTGAGAGCCACGCTTTCTGGTCTTGCTCTCTTTGCTGTAACAGTTCAACCAAAGATTGGTTGGTGTCATATGAAGATTGGTTGTTCAGGATAAGGCCTAAATCAAAGATGGGCGTGGGTGTGCCCATGTAATCTTTAACCCCCAAAAAGCTCGGGTTGTCATTGGGCAATGAAGTGAGGTTTCCTTCATAGCGTTCGGTCAATAAGATATCTAAAATTTTGAGCGATATTGTTTTTTTTCCTACTCGAAAATTGATCAGGTCCATGTTTGCCTCAAACATTAATTGCTTGAGCTAAGCATAGATCAATATTTTAAATAAGACCTAAATACCGGACGCTGTGAGGTGCTTTTTTGTTGCTGGTTTAATAGCGATTGCAGCGCTTTATCTGTGCTTAACGTATGTGGCATCGCAGTGGCGATACACGCTGATAGTTTGGTGTAGTCGCAGTGCTGAAGCGATTTCGAAAATAAGTAGGCATTTACAAACCCTTCAAAGGATTGGTAAGTCATGGTTTGCTGGTGTGCTTTTGATAAGTTGCGAAATAAGTTGCAAATGTCTCCATGGCACGTATTGGGGTCGGGCAATACTTCGGTCACCATCACATGGGCGGGCACCGTGATGTCAGCAAACAGAGAGGCAGATGATACAAACGAAACGCTGGTATAGGTGCCTCTAAAACCACCTCTATGCGCTTGATTGATAAACGCAGCAAGCGGCTCGTAGGTGCCAATCATGGCAATGGCTGTTGCTTGTGTGGTTAATATCTGTGTCAGCGCTTTTGCGACATCATTGGTATTGCGACGAAAACGCGCGATGACAACAGGTTCAATGCCTTTGTCTTTAAGCGCTTGGCGGTGACTTTTTTCTAATGTGAGGCCAAATTCATCTGCCTGAATAAACAACGCAATTTTTGTGTGCCCAAGCTCATCGACAAGATAGCGAACTTGCTCTTGGGCTTCATCTAAATAGCTTGCTCGGAGTTTAAAAATAGGGAACCCCGGGCTTTGATATAAGAATTCGGCGCCAGTGTAGGGCATTAATAATGGCAGCTGGTGGCGTTTTAAAATCTCTTTGATTGCATGTGTGGTGGGCGTCCCCATGTTGCCGATCAGGGCATCAATGCGCTGATGCCTGATAAGGTACTGCGTATTATCAACAGCGCGGCTCGGCTCATAGCCATCGTCGAGTGCAATGAGTTGAATATGGGGGTGTTCAATATCGGATTGTTGATTGGCATAATTAAAGTAGAGCTCATGACCTTGCTTAAGTTGCTGGCCAATATGACTGGCAGGTCCGCTCAATGCGACGCTCATGCCTAATTTAATGTGTGCTTTGGGCTGTGCCGCAATCTGCGCGGATACAATGAATAACGTGCTAATAAGTGCCGTTTTTACGAGTAATTTCAGCATAAACTTCCGATAACAGTGACTGATAGGCCAGCTGTAATTGTTTTTTAGACTCTAATTTAAGTGCTTTGGCTAATTCTTTTGGCTGATGTCGTTGTAATAATAGTTGAATTACCTGTTGTTGAGCAATCCTTGAAAGCGAATTTATGATGCTGGGCTGTGTTTTTATAACTTGCTGTATTGCTGGTGCAATTTGTTGCTCTGTGGCCGTTTTACTGGCCAAGTAAGCCACTTGCTTAAATAGCTGTTCAGGCAGCCCTCTGTCGGGAAGTGTGCTTAGTAAGCTGCGAACAAGCGTCCATGGTAACTTAGCGTATAGATTGCTCAGTGCAAAGAAAAGCTGTTCCGTAAAAGCGTCTTGCTCTGCGCTGAGCGCAATTTTGCTATTATCATGTACAACCAGTACTGCAAACTCGCCACTGGCTTTATCTTGCTTAAAACCTAACTTCATAGGTTTAAAGCCCAGCTGTTGCCAGAAATTGAGAAGCTGAGACTGCGCGCCAAAGCTGCTGCCAAAATAACTCACTTGGCTGTTTAACTGTGCCATGACAAAGCGAATTAGCTTGCTGCCAATGCCCAATTTTTGGTGTGATGGAGCCACCGCAATACGCACGATGCGTGCGCCTTGTGCGGTGCAAAATTGGGTGTTGCCTAAGAGCTGGGTCAGCTGTTGCGCCATTAAATGTCCGGCTGGTCGACGCTCACCGAGTGCAATTTTACTGGCAAGCTCTGATGTTAAGTTACCCTCTAAACCAACTAAACACACTGCGACGGGCTGGTGATGTTGGCTGACGACAAACAGTCGGTTGCTGGGGCTATCCAATAGCTGTCTCAAGTCATTGACTGACGTTTGGTAGTGCGCCAAAACTAGTAATGCAAAGATTTGCTGCAACAAGGCTTCATTGTGGATAAGGGTATCGCGACTCACTTCGCTGTATTCAAGTGTGCTCTGCGCAGGTTCTATCGCTGAATATTGACTATCGAGTGCCAGTAGTTGGCGCATATGCTGCTCTAATGGATCGCCTGCGCCATAGCGAATAGGCTCTTGGAGGTGCAAGTCTAAAAAGTGTGGATGCTCGGCTTCGAGATGCGCTTTAAAACGCAGTGTATAGCCGCGGCCATTGCCTTCATAACCCACTAAGGTACTGGCAAATACAGTATTGGGATATAAATCGAGTAACTGTTTTAAAATTGGTACCGGTATCGCAGCAGCCTCATCGATGAGTAAGATGTCGCACTGTGGCTTGGTTGCAATCACAATATCAGGGGGCATGTATGATAATGTCTGACAGTGGTTTTGATTGACCTTGGGCTCATCAAGGTGAAGGGCCTGCGCATAGTGTTTAAAGCCATTTTGTACTGCTCGGCGCTGCTGTGCGCATAAGATAACCTGTTTGTCAGCAAAGGCGGCAGCAATTAACCCGAGTGTTGCTGACTTGCCGCGTCCTCTGTCCGCACTGAGTAATATTGGCGTATTGGATTCGCGTTGAAAATGTGCGGTGATGAGTGCGACTAGATGTGCTTGAGATTGTAGGTCTAAAGTGGATTTCTCTGCGCAGTATTGGGCGGGAAGATTTGCCTCGCCTGATTCATTAATTATCCAGCAGTTTTGTTGTTGGACTTGGTGTGCAAAGCGTTTTAAAAAGGGGCTTAGTGTGGCCTGTTCGCCTTCAGAGAGCCAGCGTGTCAGCGCTGGATCACACCAGGATACCAGATTTGATAATTCTGGCAGCAACAGTACTAGCAGCCCTCCGGATCTGACTGTGCCAGTGCATGCTGCGAGCTTATTGGGGACTATGCCGCTGTAGCCATCATACAGGACAAAATCGAACTCCTGACCTAAAATTTGGTGCAGGTGCTGTGGCCAAACAGCCTTGCCCAAGGTGCTATCATCACTCAGAATAAGCTGCTCAGTAGAGTGGGCAAGGCGTTGAAAGTACGCTTGCCCCCAGCTTCTGCTGCCACAAAGTAGCAGCAGTTGGCGGTGTCTTGCGTTTTGCAACGCAAGGAGTAATGAGTCGAGATTAAATGGCTTGCAGTCTTGCATAAGCTGTGACCAGCCACTTAGTACCGACGTCGTCAAAATTGACCTGGATACGAGATTGCGCACCAACGCCTTCGTAATTGAGTACGGTACCGGCACCAAATTTTGCGTGTAGCACACGTTGCCCAAGGTTGAAGTCACTGTCTTCAAATGCAGCATGGCTGACCGATGCGCTGAAGCGATTAGTGGTAGCCGGTCTAGATACTTGAGTTTTAATGCGGATCTCTTCAGTACAGTCTTCAGGTAGTTCACGCAAAAATCGAGATGGGCTATGGTATTTCTCTTGGCCATACAAACGACGACTTTCAGCATGACTGATATACAGCTTTTGCATTGCGCGAGTCATACCGACATAACACAGTCTGCGTTCTTCTTCTAAGCGCCCAGACTCTTCATGGCTTTGCTGTGATGGGAACATGCCTTCTTCTACACCCACCATAAAGACCAGTGGAAACTCTAGACCTTTGGCCGAGTGCAGCGTCATCATTTGCACTGCATCTTCGTGCTCATCAGCTTGACCTTCACCAGACTCGAGTGAGGTATAGGCTAAGAAGCCTTGCAGTGGCGAGCTAAACTCTTCTTCTACTGGCAGCTCAAATTGGCCACACGCATTGATCAATTCTTCTAAGTTCTCTACTCGGGCACGGCCTTTTTCACCTTTTTCAGCTTGATACATGGCTAATAAGCCTGAGTGTTCGATGGTGGTTTTGGCTTGTTCAGCCAGTTCGAGTTCAACCAGCTTTTCATCCAGCTGTTCAATTAATTCAATAAAGCGTGTGACCGCTGTGGCTGCGCGCCCTGCCAAATGTTGCTGTTCGATGACAGCTTTGGCTGCATACCATAGTGGTAGAGATTCATTGCGTGCACAGTCACGAATATGGCTCAGCGTTTTGTCGCCAATACCGCGAGTCGGTGTATTGATCACACGCTCAAACGCGGCATCATCGTTACGATTGCTGATCAGACGCAAGTAAGAGAGCGCATCTTTGATCTCTTGACGCTCGAAGAAGCGCATCCCGCCGTAAATGCGATACTTTAGGCCTTCTTGTAAAAGGGCTTCTTCCAGTACACGAGATTGCGCATTGTTTCTGTACAAGATGGCGCAGTCTGTCAGTGCATTGCCATCTTGTAGCCAAGATTTAATTTTGCCTACGGTAAAGCGCGCTTCATCTAATTCATTGAAGGCGGCATAAATGGAGATTGGCTCCCCTTGTGTACCATCTGTCCAAAGGCTTTTCCCCATTCGTTCTGAGTTATTTTGAATGAGGGCATTGGAGGCTTTCAAAATGGTGCCTGTCGAGCGGTAGTTTTGCTCGAGTCGGATGGTATCGGCATCAAAGTCTTTTAAGAAGCGTTTGATGTTTTCAATTTTCGCACCACGCCAGCCGTAGATGCTCTGGTCATCATCACCGACGATCATTATGTTGTTGTCGCCACCGGCGATTAGGCTCAGCCATTGATATTGAATGCTGTTGGTATCTTGGAATTCGTCTACCAACATATGCTTGAAGCGTTGTTGATAGTGGCGCAGCAGTGTCGGTTGCTGCTGCAGCAATTCGTAGCAACGCAGCAGGATTTCCGCAAAATCGACCAAACCAGCTCTATCACAGGCATCTTGATAGGCTGTGTAAACGTTCAGCATGAGTTGCTCACTGGCGTCATAGGCTTGAATGTCTTTGGGACGTAATCCTTCATCTTTTCGGGCACTGATATACCAGCTAAGTTGCTTGGCAGGCCATTTTTTCTCATCAATATTCATTGCTTTGAGTAGACGTCTTATCATGCGCTGCTGATCGTCTGAATCTAGGATTTGGAATGACTCAGGTAAGTTCGCTTCTCTGTGATGGGCGCGCAGAATACGATGTGATAAGCCGTGGAAGGTGCCAATCCACATTCCACCAACTGGACTTTGCAGTGTTTCTTCAACACGAGTACGCATTTCTTTGGCGGCTTTATTGGTAAAGGTTACAGCAAAGATGCTGTAAGGAGAGGCGTGCTCTACCTGCATTAACCAAGCGATACGGTGCACCAGCACTCGTGTTTTACCAGAGCCTGCGCCAGCCAGAATCAGCATATTGCTGAGCGGTGCAGCAACCGCTTCACGCTGCTTGTCATTCAAGCCTTCAAGTAATTCAGATACGTCCATCTTTGCGCCTATTTCGAAAAGTGAGGGCAAAGTATACCTAGCGTCGCATTTAAAGCCCAGTTTTCAGCGAATATTTCAATGACTTAAACCTTAACCAATTGAAAATTAGTTATATTTAATTCTCACTACACTGTCTTTTTATACAGTTTTTAGCCTAGAATTTGCTTTAAACGTTTTTGCATTTCTTGGACTAATAAGTCGGGCTGAAACTTAGATAAAAATGCATTACACCCGACTTTCTCCACCATAGCTTGGTTAAAACTGCCGCTCAATGACGTATTGAGTATGACATAGAGATCTTTGAGTCTTTCGTCATTGCGTATTTCATAGGTAAGTCGATAGCCGTCCATGACCGGCATTTCAGCATCGGTGATCACCGCCATCAATTCTTTGTTAACGTCAATGCCTTCATCTGCCCAGTGCTTAAGTAGATTAAGCGCTTCTTGGCCATCTGTCGCCGGAATGATCTCTATGCCAATTTGCGCCAAAGTATCAGAGACTTGACGGCGAGCAGTGGCTGAATCATCTGCGTGAAGAATTTTGCGTCCTTTAAATTGATTTAAGATGCTCTGGTCGAGTACGCCTTCAGGGATCTCGATGTCGTAGTCAATGATTTCAGCAAGCACCTTTTCCACATCGATAATTTCCACAATGTGTTCGACCCCTTCACGCTGGACCTTGGTTAATGCCGTCAAATAATGATTTCGGCCGACCGTTTTCGGAGTTGGCATAATGTCTGACCAAGTGGTATTGACGATGTGATCCACTTTGCCGACTAAAAACGCTTGCACGGTACGGTTATATTCGGTGATAACAAGATTACTGTCATCGTCATATTCAGTAGGCGGCATGCAAATCGCTTGTCGTAAGTCGATAACGGGGATGGATTCTCCACGTATATTGGTGACACCTGCAACCTTAGGGTGGGCGTTGGGCATCTTGTTTAAATGAGGGAGCTTAACGACTTCTTTTACTTTAAATACATTCAGTGCAAACAGGTGTCGACTGTGTAAATGAAATAGCAATAATTCAAGCCGGTTTTCACCTACCAACTGTGTGCGTTGATCAACTGAAGCTAACACACCCGCCATACTTTCACCTCATCATCTTGCTGCTTTTCAAAGTATACACATATAACAGTAAAAATTACGAGTTCTTTACCTCAGTCAACGTACAAATGCCGTATTTACTGAAAAATATAGGATAAATCAATTTTTTGCCTGTAAAGCATTGACTTGTTTATTTACTGATAGATGATGTCATACAGGGATAAAAAGATAGGATCAGGATAACCGATGCCAATTGTCATGAAGCGCATGCTGCTACAAATCCAAAGCCACATCAACCGAGCGAGCTGGCAAGTCTTAGTGCTGGCAACAGTCAGCCATATGTTATTGACATGGGGATTGTTATGGCTAGCACAAGAGCAAGCGCTATTACCTTTTAGTACATTCGTTTATTACTATGTCGTGACTACCTCTACGGTGGGCTATGGGGACTTGAGCGCTGCGTCTGAGTTTGGGCGATGGGTTGTTACCTTGGTGCAGATCCCATTTGGTTTAGCGTTGTTTGGTGTTTTATTAGGGAAAGTTGGACAAGAAATTACAATATGGGTGAAAAAAGCAATGAAGGGCGATAAAGATTTCTCACATCTACATGACCACATCATTATCTTTGGTTGGCATTCAACCAGAACTGAAAAGATGATTGAATTTATCTTGGCAGATAATAAGCGTATTGAGCGACGGATCATTCTTGCCGTACAAGAGGAAATGGAGCACCCATTATTACGTTACCCTCAAGTAGATTTTGTGCGCTTAGCAAGCTTCACAGATGATACGGAGTTATCTCGCACCGCCATTCAGGAAGCCGATAAGATCATTGTAGATGGTAAAGATGATGACCATACATTCACAACGGCGTTAAAGCTTAGCCCAATGGTGAAAGAGACCGCACATATCAGCGCCCATTTTATTGATGAAACCAAAGCGCAATTACTGCGCGTACACTGTGCGAATGTCGAGTGTTCAACGGCCATGTCTGCTGAAATATTGGTGCGCTCTATGCAAGATCCCGGCTCTAGTCGTATACAGGAAGAGCTGTTATCGACGTTGCGAGGTGACACGCAATTTAGTTTACAAATTCCGAGCTCACTGGATGCGTGTGAATTTGGTCAGTTGTTTATGTTTTTCAAAGAGCATCACAATGCAACTTTGTTGGGGGTTGCCCATGATCGAAGTGGTCAAGATATGGATTTAAATCCACCGCTAAATTATGCCCTTAAAGGTGGTGACTTTATTCACTATATTGCGCCGCAGCGAGTGTTAGAAAAAGAGGTGGCTTGGGAGCAGTTATGACCGAGTTGATGTTAATGGTTGGGATGGTTTGCCTTTACTTAGCGCCAATTGCTATGGTGGCTGGTAGTAAGCGCTCTAAAGGCCATGAGAAAAACGGCTGGTTGATAGGCACCTTGTTTTTCTCATGGGTTGCATTACTACTGTATGTGACAATGCTCCCAAAAACTGGGCGAGTGAAAACTCGCCGCAAAAAACACAGCTAACTTATCTTTTAGACATCGCGATGATTTGCTGCCACTCAGTGTCTGTGACTGGCATGATGGAAAGTCTACCGGCTTTTTTGAGGGCCAGTTCAGTGATGGCGTCCTCCGCTTTAATCGCTTTTAGGGTCACTTGTGAGGGTAATTGTTCGACATATTGCACGGTGACACCTATCCACCTTGGGTTCTCAGGGGATGATTTAGGGTCGTAATAGTCACTACTGGCATCAAATTGATATGGATCTGTTTGTGCCCCCTCGGTCACTTTAGCGATGCCAACAACGGCTGGTACTTTACAACTTGAATGATAAATAAAGACCTTATCGCCCACCTGCATCTGGTCGCGCATAAAGTTACGCGCTTGGTAGTTGCGGATCCCTTCCCAAAATGTGCTTTGCTCAGGTGCGTTTTTTAAATCATCGAGAGAGTATGCATCAGGTTCTGTTTTGAATAACCAATAAGCCATTATAAGTACTCAATTAAAAGTAGATTAGTGTATTATTATCACTAATCGCAGTAACTACAATGGTGAGGTGACTTATGAGTCAGGTTTTACAGGATTTACTTGATTTATTGAGTTTGGAAGAAATTGAACAGGGGATCTATCGCGGTCAAAGCCAAGATTTAGGATTTCCACAGGTCTTTGGTGGG
Organism: Pseudoalteromonas luteoviolacea H33-S; assembly: GCF_001625695.1. GTDB lineage: Bacteria > Pseudomonadota > Gammaproteobacteria > Enterobacterales > Alteromonadaceae > Pseudoalteromonas > Pseudoalteromonas luteoviolacea_B. Next base: position 108,690 of record NZ_AUXY01000089.1, on the reverse strand, counting down.
CAAGTGATGGGACAAGCTTTGTCTGCAGCGAAATACACGCTACCTGAGGGCCGTTATGTTAACTCTCTGCATTCTTATTTCTTGCGCCCAGGTGATGCCAGTAAACCCATTGTATACGATGTAGAAAATATTCGTGATGGACGCAGTTTCAGCACAAGACGTGTGAGTGCCATCCAATACGGAAAACCGATATTTTATATGACAGCGTCGTTCCAAGGAGACGAACCGGGTTTATCCCATCAGTCTGAAATGCCATCGGTACCAGAGCCAGAAACACTGAAATCTGCCCTGCAATTTTACCAAGATAATGCAGAGTTGATCCCTAAGGCGCTGAGACCTAAGTTTACCCAAGAGATGCCGTTGGATATGCGCCCGGTTAATTTCCAAAATCCGTTTCAGCCACAAAAGGCAGCAGCTAAACGTCATGTGTGGTTTAAGGCTAATGGCACCATGCCAGATGAAAGGCGTATTCACAATTACTTATTGGCTTATGCGTCTGACTTTGAGTTTTTACCCACTGCTTTGCAGCCTCATGGCCTATCATTTATGCAGCCGAATATGCAGGTTGCGACGATTGATCATGCGATGTGGTTTCATCGACCATTTAGATTAGACGATTGGATGCTGTACAGTGTAGATAGTCCAAGTGCGAGCAATGGTCGCGGTCTGGTACGTGGGCAGTTCTTTAATCGTCAGGGTGAACTTGTGGCATCCACGATACAAGAAGGGGTGATGCGCCAACGTTAAATCGGCGCATCGGTTACGCATTTAAACGGTATCGTTAATAGACTGCCAGATCCGCGCCGGCAATAGCTCTGTGAGAAATGCTTGCAGCTCTTCAAGCTGGGACTCCGCATTGATGGTCTGCTGCTCAGAAATACTGATAAAGCCTTGCTCTCGCAATGCGTTGATGAAGTTGCTCAGTACTTTTTTGTCAAAAAACTCAGGGCTCTTGATCCCATGCAGGGTGCCTAAACGATTGGCTAAGACGTCACTTTCCTTTTCTAAATCAGGACGTTTGATGCCTTGATTATTAATCACGAGGCTGCTGGTGATGGCATAGCGCTCAAGGGTTAAGTGACACACCTTACCTAACATTTCTAGCTTAGCGAGCGCGCGATTGTCTTTACTTGCAACCGCCTGAACACCGTCAAACGTAATTAAATCATGTTGTGCAAAGCTTGTTAGGATATCTTTGACATAGTCGCTTGGCATAGGGGTTAAAAACCACTCTTTTGCAAATAGCGGATAAAGCCTTGCAAGTTTTTGCTCACACTCTTGTGTGGTCATGCTAAAGCGATTGAATAGCATTTGTGCCAGTACACTAGGCACCGCAAATAGATGCAAAATATTATTACGATAATAGTTGAACAGTGTACGTTCTTTCTCTTTGATGGTGATGATGTCACCTAACCCATCTTGCAGTACTTCAAATTTATCGAGTTTAAGCGCATGGGCCAGCAGCGCCTCAGCATCTTCATCTGGTTGAGTAACATGTGCGTTGTATTTGGCATGCTTTTGCAGTGCCAAATAAAAGCGCAGTTGCTCCAGGAGCTTTTGCTTGCTCAAAGCAAATTGCTCATTACTGAGTAAGATGGTCGCAAGTACATTAATCACGTTCAAAGCAGCACTGGCGTTGATATTCGTCATGATTTGGTCGGCGACATTAGCGACTTGGTTGTTAAGCCATTGTGGTTTTGGTGTGTCTTCAGCACTGATTGATTGGCGCCAATCAGGTTGATGTTCATTTAAATACTGGTTTAGATTGATGGGTTGGCCAAAGTTTAAATAACCACGTCCGTAGTTGCGTAGATTCTTAATGGCTTTGAATACGCCTAACACAGATTCATTTTTCTTATTATTACCAGCGAGCTCTTTGAGGTAGGTATTGATCTCCATAACGTGCTCATAACCGATATAAACAGGCACAATCGAAATCGGTCTATCTATGCCTTTAAGCATAGATTGCATGGTCATGGCTAACATACCGGTTTTGGGCGGCAACAATCGACCTGTGCGGCTGCGGCCGCCTTCGGTGTAAAACTTGACTGAGTAGCCTTTGATAAATAACTGGCTCAAATACTCTTTGAAAACCGCAGAATAGAGCTTATTACCGGCAAATGAGCGGCGAATAAAAAATGCGCCTGAGCGGCGGAAAATACCACCTGCTGGGAAAAAGTTCAGATTGACACCTGCGGCAATATGCGGCGGCACCAAGCCTTGATGATAAATGACATAAGTTAGCAATAAGTAATCCATATGAGAGCGATGGCATGGCACGTATATGATTTCATGCCCTTTATCTGCCAGCGTTCTGACCTCATCAGCATTTTTGACTTCAATCCCGTTGTATAACTTGTTCCAAAGCCAAGTCAGTACGCGGTCGGCGACGCGCACCATGGCATCAGAGTAGTTTGCTGCGATCTCGTCTAGTAACTCTTGTGCGTTGAGCCTTGCTTCATGATGACTCAAGCCTTTTGCTTTGGCTTCTTCTGCAATGGCCTTTTTGATATTGGGCGCAGCGAGAATCGAGTTGAATAGAGCTTCTCTGGAAGGGAGTTTAGGTCCTGTTGCGGCAAGTTGCTGACGACGGAAGTGGACACGGGCTACGCGTAGTAACTTTTGTGGTAACTCTTCGACATCCGCCTTGTCATTCATTAATTGCTCAACGGCAATGGGTGCCGAAAAGCGCACAAGGCTATCACGGCCTGAAAACAAAACGACCAAGCCTTTACGAAGCCAACTTGGTGTCAGTGAATGGCTTAAGAGCGTTCCGAGCCCTGGCTTTTCTTTGCCCGGATCTCGGCCCCAAAATACCGAGACAGGTAGTATCTGGGCTTTGATTGTGGGATTGGCTTTCAGTGCGTGAAATATGTCTTTGCTTAGTTGCAGTGCATTACTCGGCTTGGCTGACTTAGAAAACAACGGCGTTGGATTTTGCATCGCAATAAAACGCGGCACCTCGGTGTTGCCTACCTTTTGCGATTGCATCGGGCTTGGTAGGCCAAGCTGTTGGCACATGCGATCAATGGCTGCGAGATCGGAATGGGAGTTCAATCTCGTCACATAAAAAGTTGGCAGGTTTGGATCAAGGCCAAATTGCTCGATTGGGTTTTCTGGCAACAGTTTACTTTTAACTAAAAGCCAATTAGTCCAGCGTGCAAGCACGTTGAGACTTTGGGATATAAAGCGCATATACAGTACCAAATAATAATTTTTGCAATAGAATATCAAGGATTCACTGGACTGACCATGGTCCAGTATTGCCTTGCGTTGTGTCGCCTGTAGCCGAGCTACGATGTTTGAGACTCCATCAATATGAAACCAAGGTCCGCTAAACGTTGTTAAGTATAGCCAAGGCTAGTTTAAACATAGTTATTTATTAGGACGTTAGCCTTTCAATGAACTTTAATTAGGCACTTGATTAAGGGGTTGTCGTCGCACTGAGTTTGGCGAAAAAACAGGATAGCGCGATGCGACAAATTTATTGCATTTAATTGTTGCATTTATCACCAGTGTCATTATAATGTGCAAACTTTCTCGGCTTCTGGTCGCTGAAAGTACAAATGAAAGTCTGGATTTCAGACTATTAAACAGGAACTCCGATTTGGAGTTCGATGGTAGAAATAAAAGAACAACCGACTTCTTAGGTATTTTAAGATAGTTTCGGCGGTTTTTTTATGCTCTTTTTAAATGCTCTTTTAATTGAGGTTTAAGAATGTCAAATCAACGCATTCGTATTCGCCTAAAAGCTTTTGACCACCGTTTGATTGACCAATCAACGGCGGAAATCGTGGAAACTGCGAAGCGCACTGGTGCTCAGGTACGTGGTCCAATCCCACTACCTACACGTTTTGAGCGTTTCACTGTATTGATCTCTCCGCACGTAAACAAAGACGCGCGTGATCAGTATGAAATCCGCACCCATAAACGTCTGATCGACATCGTAGAACCAACTGACAAGACTGTAGACGCTCTAATGCGCCTAGACCTTGCTGCTGGTGTTGATGTTCAAATCAGCCTGGGTTAATCGAAAGATTAGAGAGGTTTTAGGAAAATGGCATTAGGTCTAGTCGGTCGTAAAGTGGGTATGACACGTATCTTCACTGAAGATGGTGTATCTATCCCTGTGACAGTTATCGAAGCGACGCCTAACCGTGTAACTCAGATCAAATCTGACGCTACAGACGGTTATAACGCGCTTCAAGTTACTGCAGGCGAGAAAAAAGCAAGCCGTGTAAACAAACCAGCAGCGGGTCACTTCGCAAAAGCTGGCGTTGAAGCGGGTCGTGGCCTGTGGGAATTCCGTCTTAACGGCGGAGAAGGTGAGTTTGAAGTAGGTTCAGAACTAACTGTTGAACTTTTCACTGAAGTGAAAAAAGTAGACGTTACTGGTACTTCAAAAGGTAAAGGTTTCCAAGGTGGTGTTAAGCGCTGGAACTTCAGCATGCAAGACGCTACACACGGTAACTCTCTATCTCACCGTGCTCCTGGTTCAATCGGTCAAAACCAGTCTCCTGGTAAAGTTTTCAAAGGTAAGAAAATGGCCGGTCAAATGGGTAATGTTCGTTCTACGACACAGAACCTTGAACTAGTTCGTGTTGACGCTGAGCGTAACCTGCTTTTAGTTAAAGGTGCAGTACCTGGCGCTATCGGCGGCGACGTTATCGTTAAACCTGCTGTTAAAGCATAAGTCCTGGAGATTTAGTGATGGAATTAGCAATTAAAGGCGCTGGTGCGCTTGAAGTTTCCGAAGCTACTTTTGGACGTGAGTTTAACGAAGCATTAGTACACCAAGTAGTTGTTGCTTACGCAGCAGGTGCTCGTCAAGGTACTAAAGCTCAGAAGACGCGTTCTGAAGTACGTGGTGGTGGTAAGAAACCATTCCGCCAAAAAGGTACTGGCCGTGCACGTGCTGGTACAATCCGCAGCCCAATCTGGCGCAGCGGTGGTGTGAGCTTTGCAGCTAAGCCGCAAGATCACAGCCAAAAAGTTAACCGTAAGATGTATCGCGGTGCGATCAAGAGCATCTTATCTGAACTAGTTCGTCAAGAACGTCTTATTGTTGTTGAAAACTTCGGTTTAGAAGCACCTAAGACTAAAGAGCTAGTAGCTAAGCTTAAAGAGCTTGAGCTGAAAGACGTATTAATCGTGACTGAAGAAGTAGATGAGAATCTATTCCTTTCATCTCGTAACCTGTACAAGGTTGATACTCGTGACGTAGCTGGCATCGACCCAGTAAGCCTAATCGCTTTTGATAAGGTTCTAATTACTGCAGGTGCTGTGAAGCAACTTGAGGAGTCATTAGCATGATCAGTGAAGAACGTCTTTTAAAAGTAATTCTTGCTCCACACATCTCTGAGAAAAGCACTATCTCTGCTGAAGCGAACAACACTATTGTGTTCAAAGTAGCAAAAGATGCAAACAAAGCTGAAGTTAAAGCAGCTGTTGAAAAGCTTTTTGAAGTAGAAGTAACTGGTGTTCGCACTCTAAATGTTAAGGGTAAAACAAAGCGTACAGGCATGCGTTTCGGCCGTCGTTCAGACTGGAAGAAAGCCTACGTTACTCTTAAAGAAGGCAGCGAGCTAGACTTTGTCGGCGGCGCCGAGTAATAAGGGGAGTTAGAATTATGGCACTTCAAAAGTGTAAACCAACTTCTGCGGGTCGTCGTCACGTCGTTAAAGTGGTTAACCCTGATCTACATAAGGGTAAGCCATACGCTCCGCTACTAGAGAAGAACTCTAAATCAGGTGGTCGTAACAACAACGGTCGTATCACGGTTCGTCACATCGGTGGTGGTCACAAGCATCACTATCGTGTAATCGACTTTAAACGCACTAAAGACGGCATTCCAGCTGTTGTTGAGCGTCTAGAGTATGATCCAAACCGTAGCGCAAACATCGCTCTTGTATTATATGCAGACGGTGAGCGTCGTTACATCATCGCACCTAAAGGTGTTAAAGCAGGTGATGCTATCCAGTCTGGTGTTGATGCACCAATCAAAGCTGGTAACACATTACCAATGCGTAACATCCCAGTAGGTACTACAGTACACAATGTTGAGCTTAAGCCTGGTAAAGGCGCTCAGATTGCACGTTCTGCTGGTGCATATGTACAGATCCTAGCGCGTGAAGGCCAGTACGTGACTCTACGTCTACGTTCAGGTGAAATGCGTAAAGTTGAAGCGGATTGTCGCGCAACTATCGGTGAAGTAGGTAACGCTGAACACATGCTACGTTCACTAGGTAAAGCTGGTGCTAATCGTTGGCGTGGTATCCGTCCTACAGTTCGTGGTGTTGCCATGAACCCGATTGACCACCCACACGGTGGTGGTGAAGGTCGTACATCTGGTGGTCGTCACCCTGTGTCTCCATGGGGTAAGCCTACTAAGGGTGCTAAGACACGTAAGAACAAGCGTACTGATAAATTTATCGTACGTCGTCGTACTAAGTAATAGTTGAGGAATTGCCATGCCACGTTCTCTCAAGAAGGGTCCATTCATTGACCTACACTTGCTGAAGAAGGTAGAGAAGGCGTTGGAAAGCGGTGACAAGAAGCCTATAAAGACTTGGAGCCGTCGTTCAATGATCATCCCTAACATGATCGGATTGACCATCGCTGTCCATAATGGTCGTCAGCACGTACCTGTATTCGTTACAGACGAAATGATCGGTCACAAACTAGGTGAATTTGCACCTACACGTACTTACCGCGGTCACGCTGCGGATAAGAAAGCTAAGAAGCGTTAATCGGAGGGTATGATGGAAGCATTAGCTAAACACAAATTCGCCTCTGGTTCGGCGCAAAAAGCACGTCTAGTTGCTGATCAGATCCGCGGACTTCCGGTTGATCGCGCGCTAGAAATCCTAGCGTATAGCCCAAAGAAAGCGGCTGTATTGGTTAAAAAAGTACTTGAGTCTGCTATCGCTAACGCGGAGCACAACGAAGGTGCTGACATTGATGAGCTTAAAGTGGCTAAAGTTTTTGTAGACGAAGGTCCTACAATGAAACGTATTATGCCACGTGCTAAAGGACGCGCAGACCGCATCCTTAAGCGTTCAAGCCACATCACTGTTGTGGTTTCAGATAGCTAGGAGATATAAGTAATGGGACAAAAAGTTCATCCTACTGGTATTCGCCTAGGTATCTCAAAGCCTTGGGTATCTACTTGGTACGCGAATACAAAAGATTTCTCTGAGCAGCTTTTTGGCGATCACAAAGTGCGTCAATACCTTACTAAGGAATTGAAAAACGCTTCTGTGTCTAAAATCGTTATTGAGCGTCCAGCTAAATCTATCCGTGTAACAATTCACACAGCTCGTCCTGGTGTTGTTATCGGTAAAAAAGGTGAAGACGTTGAAAAGCTTCGCCAAGCTGTAACTAAGCTTGCTGGTGTACCTGCACAAATCAACATTGCAGAAGTACGTAAGCCTGAGCTAGATGCACAATTGGTTGCTGACGGTATCTCTTCACAGCTAGAGCGTCGTGTTATGTTCCGTCGTGCTATGAAGCGCGCAGTTCAAAATGCAATGCGTCTAGGTGCTAAAGGTATCAAGGTTGAAGTTAGTGGTCGTTTAGGCGGCGCTGAAATCGCACGTTCAGAGTGGTACCGTGAAGGTCGTGTACCTCTACACACTCTACGTGCTGATATCGATTACGCTACTTCAGAAGCTTTGACTACTTACGGCATCATCGGTGTTAAAGTTTGGATCTTCAAAGGCGAAGTTATCGGTGGTCTTCCACTGAAACAAGAGCAAGAGAAGCCAGCTAAACGTGCACCGAAGAAAGCTAAGAAAAGTGCTAAGTAAGAGGTAGCGACTAATGTTACAGCCAAAACGTACAAAATTCCGCAAGGTACACAAAGGCCGCAACCGTGGTCTTGCTACTAGCGGTAACAAAGTTAGCTTCGGTTCTTTCGGCTTGAAAGCGACTGGCCGTGGCCGTATGACTGCTCGTCAAATCGAAGCAGCTCGTCGTGCTATGACACGTCACGTAAAGCGTCAAGGTAAAATCTGGATCCGTGTGTTCCCAGATAAGCCGATTACAGAAAAACCGCTTGAAGTTCGTATGGGTAAAGGTAAAGGCTCTGTTGAGTACTGGGTTGCTGAAATCCAGCCAGGCAAAGTACTTTATGAGATGGAAGGTGTTCCTGAAGAGCTTGCTCGTGAAGCATTCGACCTAGCTGCTCGTAAATTACCTTTCAAAACAACATTTGTAACTCGGACGGTAATGTAATGAAAGCTAGCGAATTGAAAGACAAAAGCGTAGAAGAGCTTAAAGCTGAACTTCTAGAGCTTCTTCGTGAGCAGTTCAACCTGCGCATGCAAGCGAGCACTGGTCAGCTAGCTCAAACTCACGAGCTGAGAAAAGTGCGTCGCAGTATTGCGCGTGTTAAAACGGTTATCAACCAGAAGGCAGGTGCATAATGAGCGATCAGATCCGTACTCTTCAAGGTCGTGTAGTTAGCGACAAAATGGATAAGTCAATCGTTGTTGCTATCGAGCGTCAGGTTAAGCACCCGATCTACGGTAAATTCATCAAGCGTACAACTAAGTTGCACGCACATGATGAGAACAACACAGCACTAGCAGGTGACGTCGTGACTATTCGCGAATGTGCGCCAATCTCTAAGAAAAAATCTTGGACGCTAGTTGACGTGATTGAACGTCCTAAGAAAGCTTAATTTTTAATTAAGTTTACTTATAAAAACCCCGGCCTTGGTCGGGGTTTTTTCGTTTTTTAATTGGTAAAATAACAGCCACTTTCCACCTCGATACGCCGGTTATTTACTTGTTGTTCGTCCAACTTCATCAGTGATTCTTAATAAAACTTCAGCGCAAACTTCCATTCATTTTAATTTATTTAAATTTTTTACATGGCCATGCAGCCCAGGTACTCTCTCACTTTTGTCTTTTTTTTTAATAAAAATGTAATCAATATGAAATTATTTTTGAATGAAAAGTGTGCTCGTTCAGGTCTTGATTTTTAGTTAACACAGCGGAAGCAAATAGCAATAGTTGATTAGTATTGCTGTGTCTTCCATTCAAATCATATAGTTAAAGGAACTAGTTATGCTAAAAACAATTGGATTTGCATCCATCATCACTGCCGTTGCACCTGCCGTGCAAGCCGTTACTCTGATTGAGAATGTCGCTATTACTGATCAAAAGGTAACAGTCCCCATAAATGGTTATCACGACCCCGTTGTCATTGCGTCGGTACCGACTTTTAATGATAAAGCGCCTGGGGTGGTTTCTATATCAAATGTAATGCCATCGAGTTTTGATGTGCAGTTTAAGGAATGGCCTTATTTAGACGGCATTCATGGTGAAGAGCATGTGTCATTTTTGGTGGTTGAAAAGGGGCGTCACGTCCTAGAAGATGGCAGCATTTGGGAAGCGGGTGAGTTTACACTGGCCAGTGATACATCGCACCTGTTTTTCACCGAAAGTTTTGCCCATGCGCCATATGTTTTTTTGAGTGCGCAAACACAAAGTGGTCCAGATGCGTTTTCTTTACGTGCATCTAGCAGCTCTCAGCAAACATTTGGTGTCAGTCGTAATGGGCAAGAATTAGGAAGTAGCTTGGCCGATGAGTCTATTGCTTATTTGGCTGTTTATAATCATGTTAATAGTGGAATGACAAATGATGGCGTGGCTTACCATTTAACGCAAGAGGCCATTAATGAAACTGGTTTTCAAACACTGCAAGGCAAGCTCTTTGTTGAAGAAGAGCAGTCAAAAGATGAGGAAACTAGCCACTTATTAGAGATCGCAAGTATTCTCTCAATTAAAAGTAAACTGTTTGCTCAGGATAATACCCACTATGGTAAAGATCCGATTGCATTACGTTTAGAGACATCGAGTACCTTTACGGTGGCACCCGGGGAGACTTCAGGCCAATTTGGGAATATCGCTTTAATCGGCACAAATGGGTTGACCGAAACCTCTTATACCGCAAGTGATAGTTATTCTCTTGATAGTGCACCTGGTGCTTTTGATGGCTTTAACTCCAGCACTAAAATTAATGACAGCGCTGTTAATCAAATAAAACGTGGAATTTGGTTAACCACGTTAGATCAAGGTCATTGGCTTCAGGTCGCGTTCAATACACCGGCTTACATCACTTCATTTAGAGTGACCTTGTATCCTGGGGCATCCAATCCTGGGATGGGGGTGAAAGATGTCACTTTACAAGTGTCTAATGATAATGTGAATTTCATCGATCATGAATCATTTACATTAGCTAAAAGCCTAGATCAAACCCTTGAGTTGACAGAGCCTGCTGTTGGTCAATATGTGCGACTGAAAATAGATACTACGCAAGGACATGCTTATCGTGCTATCGGCGAATTGGAATATTATGGTGGCTTTGTCACATCGGGAGTCAGTGAACCAACTCCTCCGCCGGTCAACCCAGATCCGGCAGTGGGTGTCACATGTGAATCAATTAAGCAACAGAACCCGAATGCCAGCTCTGGCATGTATGAAATTGACCCCGATGGTGCCGGTGGTGTATCTCCGTTTTATGCACATTGTGAGATGACGCTCAATGGTGGTGGTTGGACACTGGTTGCACACCATAAGGATGGACTCGACCGTTTAACTGTGAACTTACCACAAACGCCAGAGCGTCTAGGTGTGTTGGCAAATTCTCAGTGGCATGCAGCTCGTTCAAACATGACAACGGGTATGATGTTTGTAGATGAATATGGCAAGGTTGCTTTACTCAATAAAGACAAGCTAGTACACGCCAACTGTGTTCCGCTGGATGAGTCAGTGAATCTAACTCAACCGCCAGTACCCTATGATATTGGTGTGATCTGGCAACATGAAGGTGCAGGTTGTAGTGCTTCTGGGCTAGATTATTCGTTTGTGAGTTTAAGCATAGAGTCGACCAGCAGAGGTGATGGATATACGCGAATTGGCGCAGCACTGTATCAACATAGCGTTAAATTTGATCAATGGCCCTATAGTAACGGGGCATACAGTGGCGCTGAACAAGATACGTTGTATTACTACATTAAATAAGTTTTTTCCTTGATAACCCGGCACAAGCCGGGTTTTTATATTTTTAAATGTTATTATCAGTTTGGATTGAGGCAAATATGATACAAATTTGAACTTTCATCGGGTTTCAATCTCCAAACATGTAGAACAATAAAAGTTAAAGGATTATGTAATGCACTCTACGCGAGTGGCTGTGTTGGGCTCTTTGACCATGCATGGTTTTATTGGGGGATTGTTATTTTTAGTCGCCCCGACTGTGCCTGTCGTAAAAAATGACAAATCGCTCAAAGTCTATGTGGTGACAATGGATGAGCCGGACCAATCTGCTATAGAAGAAGAGGTTATTGACGTCGATGTGGTCGAAGAAGCAGATAACCCTTCTATTGAAGAGAAAATAAATGAGCTTGAGCAAGCTGAAGAGGTCACTCCCGAGCAAACATTCGTGCAGTCGAAGAGTGAACAAGACCAACCCGCACTCGAGCCAGATCGTGAGCAAAATACTGCTACAGCTAATAAAGTAAAAGTCATTAAGGTTAATCCCTATAAAGGTATTGAACAGCTACAGCAAAAAGAGCAAGAAGCTTTTTTTGGCTCTCGTCAGTTTGATAAACAGGCTGGTGCGCCAGCACTAAGAATGCGCACGCCAAAAGCGCACACACAGTATTTATCCGGTGAAACCGAGGAGGTTTATCGCGGTCAAGGTAAACGCTTGGTGAAATGGAAAGGTAAGTGCTACTTTTTTGATGATTCGTCAGAGATGGCTCAAGCAGATATGCCTTCCTCTTCGGGTCTACCTTGTCCGGGCGAACTTTCTAATAATGAAGTGATGTTAAAGCGAGCACTGGATAAATACCTTAAATGAAAACGTGTTAGCGAACTAAACTTAACTTGAGGTAACGCAGATAAAACCAGCCTGATATACCGCCTGCAATAGGAAGCGTGAGCAGTGCTGCCCAGCCACTGACATAAAAGCTCACCAATATCATGGTGATATCATAGTTAAAAAGTATGCAAGGTGTATCGCCCCGCTCATTGATGACGCACGTCAGCGAGTTGGATAAAATCTGTGCGAGTAGCACGCTGAAAATAGGCGCAATCGCAATGAGTGCAAAGATCACAGATAATGCTAAACAGCGTTTAGGTTTGAGCATACTTTTTCCTTGTATTGCTTTTTTGCCAGTGTGAAACAGTGCAACTGTGAGTGCAAGTGTTTTCGGTTGAACGTGAGGCTATGATGCGCAGTAGGGCGGCCCACAGTTGTTGTAGGCCGAGTCAATTATATCACTCGTGAAAAGCGGGTATTTTTGATTTGTTGCTGCAAATAGGCGTCAAAGCACATGCAAATGATCCGAATAAATAATGTGCCTTTGGCGGTGACCGTGATGGCGTTTTGATCGTTGAACACTAAGCCATCTGCTTCCAAAGGCGCGAGCGCTTGCAGTGCCTGCGCAAAGTAGTCATCAAAATCGATATTAAACTGGGCATTGATAGCTGTTTTATCTAAGTCGAAATGGCAAATAAGCTGTTTTATCACGGCGGCACGTATGAGGTCATCTTGGTGTAAAGATATGCCTTTACTGATGGCATTTTTGTGCTCAGATACCGCATGGTAGTAAGGCTTGAGATCTTTCTCATTCTGTAATATCGCATTGCCTATCTGAGAAATGGATGACACGCCTAACCCTAATAAATCGCAGTTACCATGGGTGGTATAGCCTTGAAAGTTTCTGTGTAGCTGACCTTCGCGCTGTGCAACTGCTAGTTCATCATCCTGTTTTGCAAAGTGATCCATACCTATATATTGGTATCCAGCCTGTGTCATGCGCTCAAGCGTCGCTTTGAAGATGGCCAACTTTTGTTCTGGCGTAGGCATATCATGCTCTTTGAGTTTGCGCTGAGCCGCAAACCTGTCTGGCAAATGGGCGTAATTGAAGAGCGAAATACGATCTGGCGCTAACTCGATAAGTTGCTCTATAGTAGCTTGGTAGGTCTCGGGAGTTTGGTGTGGCAAGCCGTATATCATGTCCATATTGATAGACTTGAACCCGAGGGCTCTTGCTTTGTGCAAGACCGTGAGTACTTCATCTAGTTGCTGTGGACGATTCACCGCAGCCTGTACTTGGTCATTAAAGTCTTGCACGCCAAAAGATACGCGATTGAAGCCAAGTGCTTTGAGTGATTCCAGCATGCCATCGGCTAAAGAACGTGGGTCTATTTCAATGCCGCGCTGTGCAGTGTGCGTAAAGTCAAAATGTTGCTCGAGGGCGTCGATGAGCCGCGTCATTTGCTCAGCAGTCAAAAATGTCGGAGTGCCGCCACCTAAATGCAATTGCTCAATTTGATAGTCCTTAAATAGGGGCGCTTGAGCGGCAATTTCTTGAAGCAGATGGTCAAGGTAAACATCGGCTTTAGACTGATGGCGCGTAATGATTTTATTACAACCACAGTAATAGCATAGCTGATGGCAAAAGGGGATATGAATATACAGCGACAGTGCACGATTGGCAGAGCTGGCAATGGCGTTGGTTAAATCACTTTGTGTATACCCAGAGGCCAATGACAAAGCGGTGGGATAAGAAGTATATCTTGGACCTGAAATATTGTATTTCTGGATCAGGGAGTCTTCCCAATGAGGTAGTTTAATCACGATCGCACTCAAATAAAATTACACAGCCTAATTATAAGAGTTAGCACAGCTGCAGAGTTTGATCTGACGCAACCGGGTGTTTATTAGGCAATACAGGGGGGCTGTATTGCCTAATGAGTAGTTAAAGTTGGTAACGCTTGGCAGTAGCAGCAAGTTCATCTGCTAATGTTGCCAACAATGTCGCATCATTTGAGGCTTTTTCTGCCCCTTGTGCGGTTTCTTTTGCTGTGCCGGTGACGTCACGTACGCCTTGTGAGACCTGCTGTGTCACAGCATTTTGCTGCTCAGTGGCACTGGCAATTTGAATGCTCATATCGCGGATCGCAATCACGGAGTCGGAAACCTGCTGAAGAGTTTCTCCCGCTTGGTGAATTTGCTCGGCCGTGGTTTCTGCATTCTCTACATTACTGCCCATGAGCTCAACTGAGCGCTGTGCCTCTTGCTGTAGACGAGAAATCATGGCCTGGATCTCTTCGGTACTTTGCTGAGTTCGGCTGGCAAGACTGCGCACCTCATCAGCAACAACGGCAAAGCCTCGACCTTGCTCACCAGCTCTCGCAGCTTCAATTGCAGCATTGAGTGCGAGCAAGTTGGTTTGATCGGCAATGCCTCTGATCACATCTAGGATGGAACCGACAGACTGGGTTTCTTCGGCAAGTTTTGAAATTGTTTGGCTAACATTATCAATGTCGGCTTTGAGCGTTGTGATTGACGTGGTGGTTTGTGCCACTGCATTTAGTCCATGCTGAGAGGATTCTTCTGCGGTAGTGGCGGTATCTGCTGCAGACTGCGTGCTTTGCGTAATATCTGCGACGGTTTGTGCCATTTCATCCATCGCTCTATCTGTATTTTCTAACTGTGACATTTGTTGCTCTGCACCTTGCATAGCCTGTGTGGTGATGGCGCTCATATTGTGTGCCGTCGCGGTCAATGTATCGGTAGATTGATGGATCTGCTCAATAAAAGCCCTCAGGTTGGTTACCATTTCGGACATAGCTTGGTAAATGCCACTGTTATTTTGACTGTGATCGAAATGCACAGTGAGATCGCCTGAGGCTATTTTTCTAGCCATGGCTTCGATTTCTCGTGGTTCACCACCAATGGGTTGTTTGATGATTTTACTGATAAACCAGCTGAAGAAGAGCCCACAAATAATGATAAGTATGGCAAGGGTGATCACAGTAAATTTGGCATTGGCACTGGCTACTTGCACAATAGGCCCAAGTTCATCTTGGGAGGCTTTGATATCGAGCTTGATATTTTCAACTTGCGCCGCAACGTCAGGGCCTATTTTATCAAGTACTTGGGTGATTTCAGTATTACGCTTTATGATGACTTGATACACCTCTTCCAAACCTGCTTGATAGGCTTCAAGAGGGGTGATGAACCCTTGAGATTGACCTGATTGGGATAGCTGAAAAAATTGTTTGGCTTGGCGGTTTAGCGTGCCCAAGGTATCTTTTGCTAATCGGTAGTCTCGCTCAGCATTGGCCACTAAGAATTGGTTTGTTGATAGCCTACCTTGTTGTAATAGACTTCTCAGCGCACTGATTTTATTCACCTCTTCGATAGATTGGGCATTATCCATCATGGTCCGCAGTTTGCCATCTAGTTCGGGTCCATATTTGTTCAATGTGTTATGAACAATTTGATGGCGTCGTTCATACAAGCTAATAACCTGCCTGAAACTGCCCTCATATTTTTCCATTTGCTTTTGACTGTCTGTGATGATGTTCAATTGAGAGGAGTTAGTATACTGTGCTTGCGCGGTGTCAAGGAGGGATTCAAGTAGCTCTAGTCGCTGGTCAAACTGGGCTATATTGGCATCGCTTTGGTGTTTTAAATATTTTATGGCCTGTAATCTTACCTCTAATAAATTTGCTTGAATTCGTCCTGCTAAATTACTGTCCCTTGCTTTGGTACGATATTCGACAAAATTGTTGTACCCGCTGTTTAATCCCCAGAAGGCGGTAATGGATAATACGATTATCATCAATATCATTACGCCAAAGGCGCCGTTTAATTGTTGGCTGAGCCGCCAGTTTTTTATCATATAACACCCTAGAAGCTACGTTGAGCTATGAGTTGATCTGCACAGAAATATACAGTGCCACATATTAATATACTTGTTTTCTACGATTTTATTATTAATTTGACGAAAAAAAATACCCAAGTAAAGCGTTTCAGGTGAAATTGTTTGATTATGATCAACAGTTGTCTTTAATTTATTAATGATTGATATTTAGTGAATTTCGTTGCAGGTGAGGGGATAATTACCCAATTTTTGTATGTAATTTAATCACTCCACTCAAGCGTTAACTTGAAAAAATTTTAAGGTGGGCAAGTACGGCGCATTTTATGCACCGTACTTAAAACGGTTAAAGCTTAAACTGATTGACCGTCGCGTTGAGGGCTTTGGCCAAATCATTTAAGTCTCTAGCTTCATCAGCCAGTAGGTGAGCATGATTTGCCGTGCTATTAACTAAGTCATTAATCGCGTTCAGGCTATTATTAATGTCTTCTGCCACCACAGTTTGCTCTTCTGTAGAAGTCGCGATTTGGTGACTCTGATCTTGTACCGTGTTAACCGACTCGGTGATATTACGCAATGCATCTAACACTTCTTGAGTTTGCTCAACTGAGCTTTGCGCACGCTCCTGGCCTTGCTGCATCATGGTTGACGCTTGCTGTGCAATTTGCTGCAATCGCGAGATCATATTACGAATATCATCTGTTGACTCTTGAGTACGACTTGCAAGGCTTCTTACCTCGTCCGCAACAACCGCAAATCCACGCCCTTGCTCGCCAGCACGAGCCGCTTCAATTGCTGCATTTAAAGCCAGCAAGTTTGTCTGCTCGGCAATGCCATTGATAACGTCAATGACCGCGCCGATATTGCTAGTCTCTTGCTCTAAGCCTGCAACCACCTTAGCTGCTTCACCAATGTGGCTGGCAAGCTCCGTCATCACTTCTTGAGCCTGACTGGAGCGCTGAGCACCATCGTTGGTCATACTCTGCACTAAATCAGATGCGCGATTTGTTTCATGGGCATTGCGAGATATCTCGGTTACCGTTGCAGCCATTTCCGTGACGGCTGCGGATACGCTGTCTACTTGCTCTTTTTCTTGCTGGATTTCATCATTGGTGTTATTTGAGACATCACGTAGCTGAGCTGAGGCACCGCTAAGTTGTTCTGCTTGTGCTGCTGTATCGATCATCATGGCACGTAACTTATCGATGAAGGTGTTCATGTGCATAGCGAGCTGCCCCACTTCATCTTGACTCTCAATATTGATGCGACGAGTTAGGTCACCTTCACCTGAAGCAATATCACGCATAGTGTCTGTTAAAGTAATGATAGGACGTGTGATCATCTGTGCAGCAAGTAAAATCATGGCGACAATAATTGATAAAATGACTATCACAGCTGTCACAGTGCTCATTACCGCTTCATTTACAGGTTCTTCAATTAGACTCACTGGAATAAGAATACCTACATGCCAATCAAGTACTGGCGTATCCAGTTTTACGCTGTTGAACACAACATAATATTCTTGACCTTGTAATGTCACGGTGGCGTTACCAGCGTCTTGGCGATCAATTAAACGGGTGAGTTCGGTAAAGCCACTGGTATCTTGAAATTGCTGTTCAAGACCTGCTAAGCCTTCTTTACCGCGAGGTCCTGCATCCGTTGTCGACAGGTTGTGCCCAGTGCGCTTTGATAAATGAACTACTTTGAGTTCATTATCGAGTAAGAAGCCGTAGCCCTCACCATCAAATTGGATCTCTTCAACCATGGCATTGATTTTGTTTATTTGCAGATCGACACCACCGACAGCGACCAGCTCGCCTTGTTTATTATAAACTGGCTGCTGAACAACGGCAGACACATCACCTGTATTGATATCTACAGATAGAGCACCAACGTATAGCTTGCCGTGATTCAGCGCGTCTTGCCACCATGGACGTTTGTATGCGTAATAAGGTCGTCCATCAGAGAAGTTTGAAGTACGTTCGTTTTCTTTAAAATACTCACCAGTGCGTGCTGACGCCATAAATGCAGACAAAATGTTTTCATCGCTTTTACTGATACGCTGAAAGTCCTCGTTGACTTCATCATAGCCTTTGTCACCAGCTAGGCTTTGCTCTCTAACTGAGTAGTTATCAAACCAATTGACGTTATGGGGGTTGGTGACAAAGGTTTCGACCACTTTGCCGTATTGAGCGAAAAATGACTCCATAGATAGTTTTTCAGAGTAGATATAACTCTGTGCTTCACGTTCAATACCTTGACGTGAGATTGTTGCGATATGATTAACAAAATAAGTGGAAGCCAGCATCAATAACACCGAAATTGTGCCACCGATCAGTATGAGAATTTTTTTACGAAGAGATAAGTTTTCAAACATGACGTATTCTTTTTATTGGGACAGCGCTAACGTAATAAACCATATCTCATTTGATATATCTAGCTAATTTGGGCGAGGTACGTGCAAGATGAGATAAGTGGCTTCATCATATCGTTCCTAAAAAGATAAAAAAATAGTAAAGAATCATCATATTGCAGTAGCTAATTTATAACCAAAAGCTGAGGAAATGCGGATGGTATTTTTTATTATGCTGTACTAACATTATGACCTGATTTAGGTAAAATTAAGAAAATATGATGAATAATAAGTTAGTCGTTTTAGGGGCAGGTTGGCTGGGAAGCGCATTAGTTCGAGATGCAAAAGCGAGCGGTTGGCAAGTTCAAGCGACACGCCGAGAAGCGCATGTAGACGAAGACATCAAAGCATTTTGCGTGACTGACTCAGTACTTCATCATTCTATTACTCTTGATGCGGCATATTGGGTGTGTGCTATACCACCACGCATGCGTCAGAGTGAAACCTTGTACCTAGAAACATTGCGCTTGGCGCTGGAAACTGCGGCATCGTTAAAGTGTCGAGGCTTTTTATTATGCTCTTCAACTGCGGTGTATGGTACTGACTCGGGTCATTTTGATGAGCAATCGCCACTGGCGCCAAAAGACACCACACGTCAGCAGATATTGCAAAGTGCAGAGCATATGGTTCTTGAACAAAATGGTAAAATCGCGCGTTTGGCTGGTTTGGTTGGTCCAAGCAGAGAGCCGGGCAGGTTTATCTCAGGCAAACACTTATCAAGCTCTTCGCAGGCGTTGGTTAATATGGTAGATCAGCAAGATGTGGTCAATGGACTGCTGCGCATCATATCCAATTGGCAGTCAGCAAAGCCTGTCTACAATATATGTCATCCTGCTCATCCGACTAAACAGGATTATTATCAACAGCACTGCACGCAATATGGCAGTGAGCCTCCTAGCTTTGCCAGTGACGAGTCTGTGGCCAGGGTAATAGACGGTACGCTAATCACGGAATTGGGCTTTGAATATCGTCACGATATTTAAGCTGCAGCGTTTTATTTTTTGAATGTGAGGTGACCTCCGAGGCGGTACTTACTGCCTGGAGAGATCAGTCGAGCAAAACTGACGATACCTTGAGACGACCAAGTTCGTCGAATGACTTGTAAGCAAGGCTCTTCATTAAACATATTCAGCCATTGACATACCTCCTCGTTGGGCATAACGGCTTCAACAGTGTGTCTAGCTTCGGTCAGTGGCGCAACTTGTGTTAAGTATTCGTGCGGCGTCAATGCGGTAAAGTCTTGCTGTAAGTACTTAGATGCCAATGCCGGATTAACAAAGCGTTCTTCTACTTGCAGTGGTTCGTCATTTTCGTGATGGACTATCACACTACGATATACCTGACTGTCAATTTCAACTCCAAGTGCTATGGCTATTGGCGCAATCGCAAAGATGGACTCTAGCGATAATACCATACAGGTATAGTCACCACCGCGCTGTGTAACTTCATCAGCGATATTGCGTATTTCCAGCAGTGAAGACTGAGACTTAAAACTGGCGACAAACGTGCCTAATCCTTGACTGCGGGTAAGTATGCCCACCTCAGTGAGTTCACTCAGTGCACGTCGCGCCGTCATGCGGCTCACCTTAAATTGATCGGATAGCTCATTTTCAGAGGGGACACGTTGGTGTTCTAGCCACACTCCAGCGCGGATCTGCTCAATAATATGCTGTTTGATTTGTGCAAATTTAGGTTGTTCAGTCACTGTCTGCTACCGTGTAATAAAAGGTTAGTCATAAAGGTGGCATAGTCATCTTGTATATACAAGTATTCTTGCTAAACTTGTATTAATTTTCTCCAACTGAGTGTAGACAGTGATTGAAGTAGATTTAGTAATAACTGATGCAAATATTGCCACAATGGATGAGCAGATCGCAGGCGCGTATGGCGTAATTGAAAATGCGGCGATCATGTTAAAAGGCGATACGATTATATGGCTTGGTAAAACATCTGAGATGCCAGAGTTTGACGTATTAGCGACCCCAGTGACATCTGCAAAAGGGGCTTGGCTGACGCCGGGTCTGATTGATTGCCACACTCATATCTTATTTGCAGGCTCTCGTGCACAAGAATTTGAGCAGCGTTTGAATGGGGTATCTTATCAGCAAATCTCAGAGCAGGGCGGTGGCATTGCAACAACAGTGAAAGCAACACGTCAGGCCTCAAAAGAAGATTTATTTGTGGTTGCTAAGTCGCGCTTAAATGCCTTGTTAAAAGAAGGGGTAACTACGGTTGAAAGCAAATCGGGTTATGGTCTTGATACTGAAAGTGAGCTGAAATTACTCGAAGTAAATCAAATCTTGGATGAACATCACCCTATCCAAATACAAAGTACGTTTTTGGGGGCGCACGCCCTACCTCCAGAGTTTAAAGGTAATAGCGATGGCTATATTGACCTAGTCTGTGACGAAATGTTGCCTTTAGTAGCACAGCGTGGCCTCGCGGATGCGGTTGATGTATTTTGCGAAAACGTGGGCTTTAGTCATGCTCAAACAAAGCGTGTATTTGAACGTGCAACTGAATTAGGTTTGAAAGTGAAATGCCATGCAGAGCAGCTATCTAACCAGCATGGTAGTGAGCTGGTCGCTGAGTTTGGTGGTTTATCGGCAGATCATATCGAGTACTTAGATGAGCGCGGTGTAATGGCTATGGCCAAATCGGGCACGGTTGCGGTGATTTTACCGGGCGCGTTTTACTTCCTAAGAGAAACTCAGCATCCACCAATTGATTTATTGCGTGAGCATAAAGTTCCGATTGCCATTGCCAGTGATTTTAATCCAGGTACCGCACCGTTATGCTCGCTACGTTTAATGCTGAATATGGCATGCACATTATTTAAAATGACACCAGAAGAGTCGTTATTAGGTGTGACGAGACATGCGGCGAAAGCATTGGGCTTATCTGATAGGGGTGTACTTAAAGTGGGTGCAAAAGCGGATATTGCGATGTGGCAAATTCAGCATCCGTCAGAATTAAGTTATCAGTTTGGCGTAAACGATCTGTTAAATCTGTGGATATCGGGTAGACTTATTCAATATTAATGGTCTGTAGTGGTCGTGTGATGGCTAGATTTTTGTTGTTAAATTCGCTTATTTTCATATCGAACATATGCTGGGTACTCCCCGCATTGAGTGCAACAACGCTAGCCGATTTTTCCACAGGTTACCTTTTAAACTCACCTCTGTCTGTGGCATTTTTTGCAGGTATTGTGGTGAGTTTGAGCTTGGTGGCGATTGCACGTTCTTATTTCGCTATCAATCGAATACTGCTCGCCTTGCTTGGAGCGTGCGGATTAGGTGTACTGGCTGCGGTGGGTGATGGCGCGCTTTATTTGCTTGTGTTCGTATTGTTAGTGAACATTTGGCAAAGCGACCGAATAGGGCAAGGAAGACATATTGTCATTTGCGCCTTGTGCGCGGTTGCAGCAACCTTACTCACCGTGAGTCACTTTTGGTGGCACTCCTCTAGCATCTATGTGGTGTTTGCTCTGTTACCCATTTTCATCAGTGAACTCTTTATTGATACGCCTCACCGTCATGATAGTGCGCCTATTGAGCCCAATAATGTGGCCAATACAGATATATTAGGATTGCCCGACCGCGCAGGCATTCGAGAGGCATTCAATGAATATCGTGCCAGAGAGGCCGGTACTGCCATGCTGGTGATGGTGAGATTAGAAGGGTTTCAGCAGGTCAACTTCCATCTTGGTCGCGAGTTTGGGGATTTGTTACTTGCGCAATCAGCAAATCGCATGAAGCAGCATTTGCAAAGTCATGACGTAATGCCCATTGCTATGGGCAACGACATAGAGCGCTTAGCGCATTTAGGCGGCTTGCATTTTGTATTTGTATGTAGCTTGGCACATCAGCAGCACCTTCATGAGCATTTATGTGCAGAAATTATTGAAAGCACGCTTAAGCCATTCAATGTTGGTAACTGTATTATTGAAGTCAGTGCCAGAGCAAGTTATGTCAATTGCGATGAAGAGCTCGGACAATTTGATGATTTATTGACCTGTGTGTTCTTGGCATTAGATAGTAGTCCAGACAACACCATTGCCCCGTACCAGCAAAAAATGCAAATAGACCGTCTTGAGCAGCAAGCAAGGCTGGCTGAGTTGGCCCATATCGACTTCAAAAATGAGTTGGAATTATATTTTCAACCTGTCGTGCGAAACGGTGATGGTGATATTGAATATGTGGAACTACTCTTGCGGTGGCAGCACCCTAAGCAGGGGATATTAGCGGCAAGCAAGTTCATTGAGGATATTCGTATTGCAGGGCTTGCGCTTCCTTTAGCACAGTATGTGATTGAGCGTGCTGCTGAAATTGCGCTGGCACTGCGAGTTGAAGGGATCCAGATGCCACTAGGCATTAATTTATTTGGCCCTGAAATGCTACATGAAGAGTTCATCGAATTTGTCGACAGGATTTTAGTGGAGCACCAATTAATGCCAAGCGATATTATTATTGAGTGTCCATCGCAAATGTTTACCACACTTGACCAACAAGGCGTTGCCATGGTGGCTAGGCTACGCACTATGGGCGTGAGGTTGTGTGTGGACGGCTTCGGCGAATCGCCTCTGCTGCTGGCGAAATTACCTAAATTAGAAGTGGATTATGTGAAACTTGGGCGCTCATTAACGACGCCAAATCAAAACCAAGGGAATTTCAAAGCCGTTGTGCGAGGCATTGTTGAAATGCAAAATGTTCAAGAGTGTAAGGTGATCTGCGAAGGCGTTGAGTCACAGGAGCAGTTGCAGTTCGCGCAAAACTTAGATGCATTCGCTGCACAAGGTTATTTATTTACTCGCCCGCTGAGTAGTATCGGGATGATCAGTTGGCTGAAGCAATGGCGCTGGGAGCATCCTGTAGAAGATAAGCCCAGCACCTTTGATACCAATTAGCTTTGTCTTGCTTTGAGGTAGCTGCAGACCAGTCCTGATAGCACTTGTCCCGCTTCAATAACGCCTTGTTGCTCACCTTGGGGGTGATTTTTTGGGGCCGCTTCACATAAGTGTAAATAGCGTGTGTTTGCTTGCTTGGCGCTTTGATAAACAAAGTGTTCGGCATCATTCACGCTGAATCCACAGTTAGTGTAAGCACTGACCGGCATACCTGAAATTGCGTCAACGTCTACTTCAATACCTAGAGGTAAGCTTTGTTTGAAGCGGCTTGTTGCGACCTTTATTGCATCCGTTAATGAAGTTTCCCGAGTGACTAGAATGTCTTGGTATGTGGTGTAAGTAAAACCTGCTTTTTGCAGTGATGTGATGATGGTGTCATTGTTTTTTTGCTCATGCATGCCTACGACATGATAGTCGGCCAGGTATCCTGCTTGGTATGCATAGCTAAATCCGTTACCAGAGTGCCTGCCTTCAATGGCTCTAAAATCGGCATGGGGGTCGAAGTTAAATGCTTGGCACGGACTTTGTGCGCTGGTGGATAAGGCTTTGAGTAATCCGAAGCTGTTATTGTGGCCGCCGCCAATTAATATCGGCTCTAGGCCTGCATCAAAAATGGCTTTAAGGACTGCACTCACACGTTCATCTAATGTTTCGCAGAGCGCTCTTAAGTGAGCTAGGCCCTCTGGTGTGGCGTTATCTGCTGATCCGCTTTGTGTTTGCAAGTCATGAGTTATGATTTCGCCGAGTAATAATACATTATTTGGCGTAAGAAATTGATTACAGGGTAAATTTAGGAAACGTTTTAAAAATGCCTGCCAGCCATCCGTCGCACCACCATTACCACAGTTGCCGCGAGGACCTATGTCTTCGTTGACGGCGACCAGCACATATTTAATGCCAAACTCTGAGGCATCTTTT
The DNA here is from genome assembly GCF_001625695.1 of Pseudoalteromonas luteoviolacea H33-S. GTDB lineage: Bacteria > Pseudomonadota > Gammaproteobacteria > Enterobacterales > Alteromonadaceae > Pseudoalteromonas > Pseudoalteromonas luteoviolacea_B. The sequence continues at coordinate 84,765 of NZ_AUXY01000089.1, read as the reverse complement.
AAGGCTTCTGGTAGAGGTGACTGTGACTTTAAAAAAGACAGTGATTGCCAAAATCGCGTTTCATTTTCTCTGGTTGCGGTGTAGTGGTTGATATTTGATTCGTTGTAAATCTTAATCCAATTGTGTGCAGTCATGGTATTTAGAGTGTCAAAGCAGGTTAGGTTAAAGCGCCAAAAGGGTGCACTAAATAGGCCCCCTTTTGATGATGGACAAAGTTGAAGTTAAGCGTCGTCTTCGTCTACTTCGAGCAAGAGCTCTTCGGCAGAGATAACGATGCCTGTCGAGTCAGCATAAAGAAAGTCGTCATCAAAGAAAGATACGCCAGCAAAGTTAACTGGGATGCCTTGCACTCCAGCACCTTCACTATCCGCCCCAACTGGAATGGATGCAATGGCCTGTATACCGATTTCACACTCTTCTAGTTCTTCTACATGACGGACTGCGCCATATACAACAATGCCTTGCCAGTTATTCTCTAAGGCTAATTCAGCAAGATCAATATCGATTAATGCACGGCGGGTTGACCCCCCCCCATCAATCAATAATACTTGCCCAGTTCCATCTTGTTGCAGTACCTCAGCTATCATTTCATTGTTTTCGAAACACTTAACCGTTTTAATGCGACCACAAAAAGCGTGCTGGCCACCAAAGTTAATAAACATTGGCTCAAGTACGTCAACGGCGTCGGCGAAGTGATCACATAGATCAGACGTGCTGTAATCCATCATAGTATCCTCAGAGAATGGCTAAACTGTTGTCAGTATACTCCCATTAAGAAGCTGCGCAATGCTTTGAATCAACTTACATAATTGTGTCACAAAAATGTCGCGTTATTGTTATTAAGCTCTTCTAAGCTGAAATTGTGAACAAATGTAAGCAACTAAGATGAAAGCACAAATAATTAAACTAGATACAGCCTTATATTTTGCGCTGTATAAGCCAAAACGGCGCAAGTGGTTTAACTGGTTGATGTTAATGCTATCTAAAAGTGGCAATGGCGGACTGTATGTCATTTTAGCGTTATTAAATGCCTATTTTATGGGAAAGGTTGGTAATACTTTTGTGCAGACGGTATTGCTGGCATTTGCCATAGAACGGCCTTTATATTTTTTATTGAAAAAGTACTTTGCCAGAGCGAGGCCTTGTGATTGCTTGGCAGTCAAAGCCATGCTTACACCGAGTGATAAATTTAGTATGCCGTCGGGGCATAGTGCCGGTGCTTGGCTGTACGCCACGTGTTTGATGGAAGTCTACCCTGTGCTCACTATTCCATTATGTGTTTGGGCTGCGGGTGTCTCCCTGTCTCGGGTGTTGGTCGGGGTGCACTATCCAATAGATGTGATACTTGGAGCGTTGATGGGCAGTGGATGCGCCATGTTGGCCATTGGTATGTTAGGAGATTTATGAGAATACTATATGGGATCCAGGGGACTGGTAATGGTCATATTACACGCGCACGTGTAATGGCTGAGTGTTTTACTAAACTCGGTATTGATGTTGACTATTTATTTTCTGGGCGAGATGAAAGTAATTACTTTGACATGGACGTATTTGGCCAATTTCAGGTGCGTCGAGGCTTAAGTTTTGTCACAAAAAATGGCAAATTGAATTATCGTGAAACGGCAAAACAGCTCAGCCCCATGACATTCATTCGTGATGTAAGGCAACTGGATGTTAAACAGTACGATTTGGTTTTCAATGATTTTGAGCCGGTGTCTGCGTGGGCGGCTAAATTAGCCAAAGTGCCTGTGGTGGCGATGAGTCATCAGGCTGCTTTTTTATCTCCTGAGGTGCCTTTATTTGGAGCGGGATATATGGAGCGCGCGTTGATCCGCTGGTTTGCGCCTGCCGACGTGCATTTAGGTGTGCACTGGCAGCCTTTTGCGAAAAATATTTTGCCGCCTTTTATTTCATTCCATGACTGTCATAGGGCATCTATCGCCAATAAGGTTTTGGTATACCTACCGTTTGAAGACTTAAATAGCATCGTTGAATTACTGGGTGACTTCCCAGATAGAGAGTTTTACTGCTATCACCCGGATGCAACAGACAAATCATTAAATCATATTCATTTACGCGCCCCTTCACGGACAAGATTTTTAGATGACTTAGCCAGTGCATCAGGGGTGGTTGCTAATGCCGGCTTTGAATTATCTAGTGAGGCGCTCAAGTTCGGTAAAAAACTGTTATTAAAACCATTGCAGGGACAGTTTGAGCAGTTGAGTAATGCGATGACATTGCAGTCTCTTGGATTAGCGGAAGTGATGAATTACCTAAATTCGGAAGCGTTAGGCGAATGGCTTGAACATCCAGAAGGCCAAATAATTGATTTTCCCTCCGATGCGACCCCGTTAGCTCAGTGGCTAGCTAATGGTCAATGGCAAGATTACGGGAGTTTACACGATAATTTATGGCAGCCGATCCTCTATAACAGGAACAAAGTTGCATAACATGTAAATTCTTTGAAATATTTTTGCTTAAATATGTAGATTCGATTTCGGCGCAAGATGAGTTTGGCTATACTGTATTGCAGGTTCTGTAATAATTAGGTAACTGTATGGCTCTACTTGAAAATCTAACCATTAAAAGGCGTTTGCAACTCAACGCTGTTGTTGTTGGTGTGGCATTACTGGTGATGTTAGCGGTGATCATCACTGAAGCTAATACAATGCGCCAATTGAATGAGACTATTCAATATGCAGAAGAACTGGATGTTCATGAGTTATCCATGCGTAAGTATGAAAAAAACTTTTTGTTTTACAAAGATGTAGCAGCGCTGGATAAATACGAAAAAGAATATCGTTTACTTAAAGAGAAAAAAGCCAAGCTTGAAGCTGTGTTCATCGACTTTAATATTGATTTAGGGCAGCTTGATCAGTTTGAGAGATTGGTGACGCAATATCATAAAGAATTTAATCGCGTTGTTGAGTTACAAAAGACCATTGGCCTGCATCCAAAAGATGCGCTGTACGGCGAGCTGAGAAAAGCAGTACATGGAGTCGAGACATTATTAAAGCAAAAAGAAGACTATAAGCTTTTGACGACCATGTTACAGCTAAGGCGCGCTGAAAAAGATTTTATGCTGCGATTAGATACTAAGTATCTAGGAAAATTCAATAAACATATAGACACTTTCGAATCTCAAATCAGAGAATCTAGTCACGATAGGGCCTATCAGCAGGAGCTAATTAGATTACTGGGTGTATATCAGACTAAGTTTAAAGGGCTGATTGACGCACAAGTTGAGCTTGGGGTGGATTTGAACAGTGGTGCACTGGGTGATATGCGCAAAGTGGTCAAAGAAAGTGATGCAGTTGTTGTTGCCATTGTTGAGCAAACTAAACAAGAAATCGCTGATAATGCTGAATTTGCTACAACGGCTGCTATCCTTATTTTCGTTGCCGCTGCTGCAATCGTGATGATTTTAGTGTGGTCAACGAGCCGTTCTATTATTCGTCCGGTAGAGCGAGTATATCAAACCATTGAGCGTATTCGACGCGAGAATAATCTAGGTATATTGATAGACCAAAGCGGCAATGATGAGATTACCATTATGACGCGTGACTTCAATAGCTTAATCGAAGACTTTAAAAACCTAATTTCTGATGTAAACCGTGCTTTAGTGACTATCAATGATGCAACAGAGCATTTATCTGCAACAACGGCGCAAACCAGTGCTGGTATGAACGAGCAGTTACATGAAGCGGATATGGTTGCGACCGCGGCAACCGAAATGCAGGCTACCATTCAAGATATCTCACATAATACGGAAGCGGCTGCGCAAAAAGCGGAATCGACCAATAAAAATGCGCAGCAAGGTCGCAGTGAAGTCACCTCAACCATCGACCATATTATGGCGTTGTCTCATTCTCTCAGTGGTGCATCTGAAGTGGTCGGGCAGCTTGAGCGAGATGGTGAAACCATTGGTTCTGTGCTGGATGTTATTCGCGGTATCGCAGAGCAAACAAACTTACTGGCACTCAATGCGGCAATTGAAGCGGCGCGAGCCGGTGAGCAAGGCCGAGGTTTTGCGGTGGTTGCGGATGAAGTTCGTTCCCTTGCGCAGCGCACACAAGACTCAACGCAAGAAATTGAAAGCATTATTTCAACACTACAACAGCGTACTCAAGATGTCGTGAGTATTATGGAAGAGTGTCGTGGACAGAGTAATGAAAGTGTCGAGCAGGCAGAGCGTGCCGGTGAATTGCTAGGGCTTATTACTGAAGATGTACAAAACATCATGGATATGAGCACGCATATTGCGACGGCAATTGATGAGCAAAACCTGGTCGCATCAGAAGTAAATAAGAACGTTGTGAAGATAAGAGACATCGCACAGGGTGCTTCTGAGCATGCTGCTTCGAATGCGCAAAGCAGTGAAGAGCTATCTGAACAGGCGCGTGCACTGCATGACGCCATCGACAAATATAAAGTATAACCTCTCAAGCGCCTAAAGTGGATTTAGGCGCATCACCTACCTCTGACAGTCTTTAAAGTTTCAGGTTGATGATGTTGCTTTTTATGCAGTTATCCTAAGGCACAAACTTGATGGGTACACTGTCTTTACTTTTTAGGTGTGCAGCCACTTTATCTTGATATTGCTGCCAGAGTTGCTCGCGGTTATTACATAATTTACGTAAATACTGCCAGCTGAACAGCCCTGAGTTATGTCCATCATCAAAGCACAGTCTTACTGCGTAATGACCGACTGGTTCAATCTTGATTATGGTGACCGCTTGTTTATTTAATACCAATTGCGCTTGCTCAGGACTATGACCCTGCACTTCGGCTGAAGGGGAGTGGGTACGCAAAAATTCAGCACTCACAGAAGCGTGCAGATTATCGTCGAAGGTAATATCGAGCAGTTTGCTCTGACGGTGGTAATGGAGTTTAGTGACTTGATACATAAAAATGAGGCCAGCTTTGCTGGCCTTGTCTCCAATTTATAGAATGAAGCGGCTTAAATCTTCATCTTGGACGAGTATGTCTAGGTGCTGCTCAACATATTTAGCATCAATGGTCAGTGCTTGACCAGATTGCTCTGACGCATCAAAAGAGATTTCTTCCATCAGTTTTTCCATCACAGTGTGAAGACGTCGTGCACCGATGTTTTCTGTTTTCTCATTGACTTGCCATGCAGCTTCAGCAATGCGCTCAATCGCATCATCAGTAAAGTCAACAGACACTTGCTCTGTTTTTAACAGGGCTTGTTGTTGCTCAGTCAGTGAAGCGTGAGGCTCAGTTAGAATGCGTTTAAAATCTTTGGCTGTCAGCGCTTCTAGTTCAACACGAATAGGTAAGCGGCCCTGTAGTTCAGGAATAAGATCTGAAGGTTTCGCCATTTGGAAAGCACCAGAAGCAATAAACAAGATATGGTCAGTTTTTACCATACCGTGCTTGGTACTAACTGTTGAGCCTTCAATTAACGGCAGTAAATCACGCTGTACACCTTCACGGCTGACATCAGGTCCAGATGCTTCACCACGCTTACAGATTTTGTCGATTTCATCAACAAATACGATGCCGTTTTGCTCAACAGCAAAGATTGCTTGTTCTTTTAGCTCTTCAGGGTTAACCAGCTTGGCAGCTTCTTCTTCAATAAGCAGTTTGAATGCTTCTTTGATTTTCAGCTTACGATTCTTTTTCTTATCGCCTGATAAGTTTTGGAACATGCCTTGCAACTGGTTGGTCATTTCTTCCATACCAGGAGGTGCCATGATCTCAACTTGCGGCGATGTTTCAGCAATATCAATATCGATTTCTTTATCGTCTAACTGGCCTTCGCGTAGTTTCTTGCGGAAAACCTGACGTGTTGAGCTATTTTCAGCTGGCTGTGATTCGCCCCATGCGTCTTTTGCTGGTGGCAATAGCGCATCAAGAATGCGTTCTTCTGCCGCTTCTTCTGCACGGTGCTTGTGTTTTTTAGTTTGCTGCTCGCGGGTCATCTTGAATGACACTTCGACCAGATCGCGGATAATGGTTTCAACTTCTTTACCCACATAGCCCACTTCGGTGAACTTAGTCGCTTCAACCTTGATAAAAGGCGCGTTGGCAAGCTTGGCTAGGCGACGTGCGATCTCGGTTTTACCTACACCAGTTGGACCAATCATCAGAATGTTTTTTGGGGTGACTTCAGCGCGAAGATCGTCATTAAGTTGCATGCGACGCCAGCGGTTACGAAGTGCGATAGCAACCGCTTTTTTAGCCTTGTCTTGACCAATGATGTGCTGGTCTAGCTCATGAACGATTTCTCTAGGTGTCATTGCTGTCATGGATTTTCCTATTACAATTCTTCGATGGTCTGGAAGTTGTTAGTGAATACACAAATGTCACCGGCAATCTTCAAGCTTTTCTCGACGATTTCGCGTGCACTTAAATCGGTATTTTCAATTAGAGCGGTGGCTGCTGCTTGGGCAAAGTTACCCCCGCTGCCGATAGCGATCAGATCATGCTCTGGCTGCACCACATCACCATTACCTGTGATGATCAATGACGCGGTTTCATCCGCAACAGCAAGGAGCGCTTCTAGTTTTCTCAGTGCGCGATCTGTACGCCAATCTTTAGCCATTTCCACAGCTGCACGTGTTAGGTGTCCTTGGTGCATTTCTAATTTAGTTTCGAAACGCTCAAATAATGTAAACGCATCGGCTGTGCCGCCAGCAAAACCAGCCAGTACTTTACCGTTATAAAGGCGACGCACTTTCTTCGCATTGCCTTTCATCACCGTATTGCCAAGAGAAACTTGACCGTCACCGCCGATAACAACTTTGTCATCGCGGCGAACGCTTACGATAGTAGTCATAGTATTCCTTAAAAGAGGCCTTTGCCTCGGATAATTATATCAATAAATGCATAGATGAGGGCTGTTGGGCTAAATTCAAGTCCAGCCCCAAATTCCGCAGTCAACGATTTTAATACGTTGCAGTCTATTCTTGTCGCTTTCAGCATCACGCTTTTTATCATAAGGGCCTAAGCGAACACGGTACCACACGCCATTGCTGCCTTCGGTACGTCGTATTTCAGATAATAATCCAGCAAAGGCGATACGGGCCTTGCGTTTTTCTGCTTGCTCGTAGGTTCGAAATGAACCACATTGCATTTGAAATGGACCCCTTGATTTGATGACTTTCACCTCAGCTTCAACCTCGGCCGTTTTCATATCATCGATAAAAGAGGGAGGGCGTGGCAGCTCTTTTTTCTCTTCGACTACAGCGACAGGTGCAGCCGGTTGTTGTGCCTGTTGTACTTTGGCAGGATCTGCATGCTCTTTGATAAACCACAGACCATAACCAAAGCCACCTATCAGTAGCAATGCAAAAGCGGCAAGGACTTTAGGGAATGGTTTTTGTGCTTTTGGCTGTGGTTTCTTTTGGCCCTTTTTCTTGGGCGTTTTATTTATGTAATCGTGTTGTGCCATAACAGTTAATAGGTATCCATAGGATCAACATCAATATTCCAACGCACGCGTGTTGCAAGCTTGTGGCTGCTGATATATTCCTTCAATTGCATGAGATATTGATGCAAAACATTACGTTGTGTTGCTTGTATATGTAATTGATAGCGATACTTTCCTGCGAGACGTTCCATAGGCGCAGGGATCGGCCCCAGCAATTGTATACCAGAGAATGGCTGAGCAGGAACCAGATCAGATAAAAATGTCATGACTAAGTGTGCCGATGTTGCTTCTGCTCTGATTAATGCTAGGTGTGTATAAGGAGGCAGCATGGCTTCTTGGCGCTCTGTTAACGCATAACGCGCAAAGTCCTGATAACCATTGTTGACTAAATCTTGTAGCAGGGGGTGCTCAGGAAAATGTGTTTGTAATATCACAGTGCCAGGTTCGCCACTTCTTCCTGCACGGCCTGACACTTGTGTGATCAGTTGTGCCATGTGTTCTGTGGCTCTAAAATCACTTGAGTACAAACCACTGTCTACATCTAAAATAATGACTAAGGCGACATCGGGAAAATGGTGACCTTTGGCTAGCATTTGCGTGCCAATCAAAATTTGTGCGCCTCCTTGATGTATTTTTTCAAGTGCGCTTTCTAAGCTGCCTTTACGTCGAGTTGAATCTCTATCAATACGGCTGACGGGCACCTCGGGAAACTGTGCTGTCACAAACTCTTCAAGCTGCTCAGTACCAAGGCCGGTAGGCATGATCTGTGTGCTACCGCAATCAGGACATTGATGAGGGACATATTGTTGTTCACCACAGTGATGGCAGACGAGGCGTTGCATGGTCTTATGATACGTTGCACTGGTGCTACAATGATGGCAATCGCTTAACCAGCCACACTCATGGCAGATAAGCGTAGGCGCAAAACCTCGACGGTTAAGAAACACCATGGCTTGCTTACCCATTGATAAGGTGCGTTCAATGGCTTTTAAGCTGGTATTGGCAAACCCGCCTTGGGTTTGTTGTGCTTTCATATCCACTAATAAAAACTGATTATCCTGGCTTGTTTGTGCGCGCTTACTGAGTGTGAGCAGTTGAAACTTGTTATCTAACGCTTTTTTTAATGTCTCAAGCGCAGGCGTTGCGGTACCTAAGAGCAATGGACATTGCGCTTGGTGCGCTCGATATGCTGCCAAGTCACGGGCATGATATCGCAAACTATCCTGTTGTTTAAATGAATGATCGTGTTCTTCATCGACGACTATCATAGCAAGCGATTTAAAGGGTAAAAAGATACTTGAGCGGGTACCAATGACGAGTGCCGCTGTCTCTTGCTGTGCGCGACGCCAAGTATGTAAGCGCTCATTATCGGTTAGGTTGGAGTGCCACAAATCAATAGGCAGTCCTGGGAAGCGGCGTTTAAATCGGTTGACTGTTTGCGGGGTTAAACCAATTTCAGGCACTAGCACCAAGGCTTGCTTACCAACACTCAGGACCTTTTCCAAACACTGCAAATAGACTTCAGTCTTACCACTGCCTGTGACCCCTTCGATTAAGAAAGTACGAAAACCATCTGTATGATTGATGGCACTGCAAGCAGTGGCTTGTTCTTCATTAAGTAGCGGTTTGCTCCCAACAGGCAGTGCCGTATTTTGCCATGACGTATCTGTGCGCAACTCTTCGCGGATCAGCTGCTTTTCTAGCAAGCCCTTGATTTGTGCTTGTGTAAAGCCTAACGTTTTGAGTTCCGTGTGTGTCGCATCTCCAGCGGTACGCAGCTGTTCAAGCAGTGCTTGTTGCTTTTTGGCTCTCAGGTTTACTACTTCGCGCCCCTCATCTGTCAATGTCAGCATGGGAACTTGTGTTTTATCGACATCTTGACCATCACGCAGTGCACCCGGCAAAGCGGTAAATAAGGTTTCTCCGAAAGGGTAGCAGTAATAGTGACTAATAAATTCTAAAAAGTTTAAATGTGCGCCATCTAAAATAGGCGTGCTATCTATAACAGATTCAATCGGTTTTATTTTATCTTTAGGAACATCACTGTGCGTTTTGAGCTCGGTCACGACTGCTACGCAGCGTCGATTTGCAAATTTGACCCATACGCGGCCACCAACACATGGGGGCATCGTGGTTTGATAGGTGTAATCAAATGTTTTGTGTAAAGGGACTTTTATTGCGACTGCTGCAAATGGCATGTGCTCTCCAAGTGATCCGCCGATTGCCTAAAGCATGAAAGTGAATTGGGCTGATTATACCTTATCGCCCTATGCTTGTGAGGCTAAATTGTGGATAGCGAACAGGAATAATAAAAATCCCCATAATAACTAATTTATTGCTTGTAGTTTGTACATGAAAGTCCTAAAATACGCGTCCAATTTATTTGTATAACGACGTATGGTGCCAAACTTCGGGTTTGGAGAGCGATACGGCCTTAAACTAGAGGTTTCCTATGAAAGACGGTATTCATCCTAAGTACGAGACGATCTCAGCAACTTGTTCTTGTGGTAACAAATTCGAGACGCGTTCAACTCTTTGTAAAGACATTCACCTAGACGTATGTTCTGCATGTCACCCATTCTACACTGGTAAGCAGAAGATCCTTGATACAGGTGGTCGTGTTGATCGCTTCAACAAGCGCTTCGGTGCGCTATCTGCTAAGCGTTAATCACGACTTAGTCAGCAAGAGAAAGCACCTACGGGTGCTTTTTTCGTTTAAGAGTAAATCAATTATTCCCTATAAAAATTACTTTCTTTTCTTTCTCTCGCAATAAAAATCACTCTCAACTTGGTATTGTATTAAAAAGTTGCCATATTTGTTCTATAACATAGTTAAAACAATAGATTGTTAGCATAATAAACCATTGTTTCTGTGACCTCGTTTTTATGATTAACAGATTGGTGTTGAGTGTTTAAATTTACCTAAGTTATGAATAGTTATGCGAGTTTAATTTGTTATTAAAGTCATCTAAATGTCACTAAATGTGGTTATCTTCCTTTAAAGTCGGATTAATGCTGTGATTGTTGTTTAAAGTTGATTTTATTGTCTATTTTGCATATAAATTAATCTATTGTCGCCCTATTTAGTTTGTGTAAGCGTTAAATTGTTGCAGTAAATATTGATGAAAAGTGGCTTAAAAGTCGCTAAATTACAAAAAATATCGGCTAACAGGATAGACCTGATAGTGCTTGAATTAATTTTCAAAATAGGTATTGTTGAAAGCAGTTAGCGAATTTTTATCTCACTCTCACTTTTAACTTCTCGTAGGAAAAAATCGCGTCATGTCAGATTTACGTGAAAAAGCATTACATTACCACGCACACCCCGTCCCAGGTAAAATCAGTGTTGAGCTGACAAAGCCAGCTGAATCAGTAAAAGATCTTGCCCTAGCTTATAGTCCAGGTGTTGCAGAACCTGTACGTGAAATTGCAGCCGATCCAGCCAATGCATATCGTTATACCGGTAAAGGCAATATGGTCGCTGTTATCAGTAATGGTACTGCTATTTTAGGCCTTGGTAATTTAGGCCCATTGGCGTCTAAGCCTGTGATGGAAGGTAAAGCACTTTTATTTAAGCGTTTTGCTGGATTAGATTCAATTGATATTGAAGTGAAGCATAACACAACTGAAGACTTCATCAATACGGTTGCAAACATTGCAGATACATTTGGTGGTATTAACTTAGAAGATATCAAAGCACCTGAGTGTTTCGAGATCGAAAAAGCGTTGATTGAGCGTTGTGATGTACCGGTTTTCCATGATGATCAACACGGTACAGCGATTGTTACAGCTGCGGGTATGTTGAATGCGCTTGAAATTCAAGGTAAAGACATCAAAGAAGCCATCATTGTGTGCTTAGGCGCAGGTGCTGCAGCTATCGCATGTATGGAGCTATTGATTAAATGTGGTGCACAACGCGAACACATTTATATGCTAGACCGCAAAGGTGTTATCCATACACGTCGCGATGACTTAAATGAATACAAAACGCTGTTTGCCAACAATACGGACAAGCGTACTTTGCAAGATGTCATTGCTGAGGCAGATGTGTTTGTTGGTGTATCTGGCCCTGACTTATTATCACCGGAAGACTTGAAGTTGATGGCTGATAAGCCAGTGGTATTTGCATGTTCTAACCCAGATCCAGAGATCAGCCCAGAAGTGGCTCATGGCGCGCGTGATGATTTAATCATGGCGACAGGCCGCTCTGATTATCCTAATCAGGTTAATAACGTGCTGTGTTTCCCATTTATTTTCCGTGGTGCGCTTGATGTGCGTGCAACCGCTATTAACGATGAAATGAAGATTGCAGCAGTGGAAGCTATCCGCAGTATTGCTAAAGAACCTGTACCTCAAGAAGTATTGGTTGCAGCAGAAGTGGATACACTGGAGTTTGGTTCAGAGTATATTATTCCAAAGCCAATGGATCCGCGCTTACTTCCTCGCATAGCGAAAGCGGTTGCACAAGCTGCAATTGACTCAGGTGTTGCGCAAATTGATATGCCAGAAAATTACATGGCCTAATCACTAGATACAAAAAAGCCTCACATATTTGTGAGGCTTTTTTTGGCCTGAACAAAGACTTAATCTTCGTTGATCTCTGGGATTTCTAGGCCCATTTTTTCCATGATTTCACGAACTTCCGCAGGGATCTTTTCAGGGTTATCTTTTCTTAAATCTTCATCGTTTGGCAAAGGTTGCCCTGTAAAGGCATGAAGAAAAGCTTCACACAATAATTCACTGTTTGTTGCATGGCGCAGGTTATTCACCTGTCGACGAGTCCTTTCATCCGTCAGTACTTTAAGTACATTCAGAGGAATTGAAACCGTGATCTTTTTCACTTGTTCTGATTTTTTACCGTGTTCTGCATAAGGGTGAACATATTCACCGTTCCATTTAGCCATAATTGTGTACTTGCCTCAGTGTTTACCTTGAATGCAAATAAAACTGTATTTTGCGTGCTGAGTGAACTGCAGACGGTGTGTACTTCGCACAAAGTTTGTGTGTGTGCATTGTACAGGAAATTGGCAGAATACTCGGTCTTTTGCCATATTTGGTCAAAGATCCAGTCTTATTGACATCCTTTATCGCTTTCGTGGCGAAATTTTATCGGTTTGAATAAGATAGTCAAATACTAGTTATTTAGCCATATAGAAGGATAAATGTTTTGACATCTTTTAATTGTTCATCTAACCTTTTAGACGTCTAAACATCCAAGTATCTAGGTGACCTATGAGCCAAAGTAAAAAGTCAACGATTGCCGTAAGAAATGGCATCGATGCTGACAAGCATCACGGTGCAGTTGTGCCTCCTCTTTATTTATCTACGACCTATTCTTTTGCTGATTTTGATAAGAAGCGAGACTATGATTACGGTCGCAGTGGTAATCCAAATCGCGATATATTAGCCGACACACTGACGCAACTTGAGGGTGGTGAAAAAGGCATTATCACGGCAACTGGCATGGCTGCAGTTCACCTAGTCACACAGCTGTTAAATCACGATGAAACGCTGGTTATTCCACATGACTGTTATGGTGGAAGCTACCGCTTATTTACATCGTTAGAGAAACGTGGCTTATTAAAAGTAAAAGTACTTGATTTGACTCAGCCTGACAGCCTTGCACAGATTGCTGAGATTGCACCTAAGATTGTTTGGATAGAAACACCGAGTAACCCTATTTTACGTTTAACGGATATTGAGGCCGTGGTGAGTGCTGCACATGCGTGTGGTGCTTTGGTTGCTGCGGACAATACGTTTTTATCACCGGCATTACAAAATCCAATTGCGTTTGGTGTAGATATCGTGGTGCATTCAACCACTAAATTTATTAATGGCCACTCAGATGTTGTTGGTGGTGCCGTGATTGCTCGCACTCAAGAGCTCGGCGATGAGCTTGCTTGGTGGGCGAATAATATCGGGATCACGGGCTCTCCGTTTGATAGCTACTTAACGCTACGCGGTTTAAGAACGTTAAAAGTACGTCTAAAGCAGCATGAGCAAAATGCATTGGCGATTGCGCAGTATTTAGAAGCATCGCCATTTGTTGAACAGGTATATTATCCGGGTCTTGAATCTCACCCTCAGCACGAACTTGCGAAAAAGCAGCAGCATGGATTTGGTGGTATGGTGAGTTTTGATATTAAAGGGACTCTGAAAGACTCTGCGACATTTTTAACCTCACTTTCTCAGTTCTCTTTGGCAGAGTCTTTAGGCGGTGTGGAAAGTTTAATTTGTCACCCAGCGACTATGACTCATGCAGGCATGGATCCACAGGCTCGCCTCGAAGCTGGCGTTGGAGATACTTTGATCCGTATTTCAGTTGGTATCGAAGATGTAGAAGATTTACTTGCTGATTTAGAGCTGGCTTTTGAAAAAGTAAATAGCCCTGAATCTGGCAGCTCAGACAGTGCCAAAGATTTTAAATTATCACCAGCACATACGGTTTTATGGTAAGCACATGACAAAAGTAGTACATAAATTTGGTGGCTCAAGCCTGAGCTCAGCAGCACGCTATCAAGCGGTTGCAAATATTATTTTGGGCCAATGCCAAGCGGGTGATTGTGTTGTTGTTTCTGCTGCCGGTAAAACGACCAATACTTTGGTCAAGCTATGGCAAAGCTATGTGCAAAAAGATGACAATGGTTTTAACGATATCTTATTACAGGTAGAAAATCATCAAAATCAACTTCTAAGCGAGCTGTTTGATAGTCAACAAGTGAGTGCATTATCTAGCCAACTAAAAGACGAACTGCAGAGTATTGCTAAAGCAGCTAAGGATGACGTGTTGCATGAGGCGACATTGCTTGCACATGGCGAGATTTGGTCAGCAAGGCTATTAGCGCGTTTGCTTTGCACGTTAAATGTGGACTCGCAGGATGTGGATGCAAGATCGCTGTTCACACAGCATCAGGGACAATTATTGCACGCGCAAAATAAGCAAGCTTGTCTTGCGCAAATTAAAGCGGATAAGATTTACGTTGTGACTGGCTTTATTGCCTCAGATTGTGATGCAAAAACAATTACACTTGGGCGCAATGGCAGTGACTATAGCGCAACTTTACTTGCCAACTATATTGATGCCAAAGCAGTTTCAATTTGGACTGATACGCAGGGCGTATTTAGTACGGACCCTCGTAAAGTGAGCTCTGCATTAAAGTATCCAAAAGTGTGCCGTGTTCAAGCCAATCTATTGGCTCGCCTTGGTAACCCTGTACTGCATGCGAAAACACTTTCTCCATTAAAAGATACCAATATTAAATTACAAGTTCGTAGTAGCTATGACCCAGAAGTAGTTGGTACGGAAATCGTTAAGCAAGGCTATAGCAAAGACAAACGTTTTATCACTACCTTTGATGAGCTAGATTTGATCCGTGTTGAAGGGCTAGCTGTTGGCGAAGTCCGTACTTTGAGTCAGCTAATACAGCATAGTATTCATCACTTTAATAAAGGTGGTGACGATTATTTACTTGTGCCAAGTAAGGACACGCATGCTGTTGCGAGTCATTTAGCTGGGCGGGGTAACATTGTTGAGTCACATCTCAGAGGGCTGGCAATTGTTGCGCCGAGTCATGAAACGGCTCATTTAACTCAGCAGGCTGCTACTGTGTTAGAGCAGCAAGATGTGGTTGTACGCTTTACCCACAGCGATGGTAGCTATGCCTTGTTCTTAACAGATCAGTCGATAGACAGTGATGTACTGGCTATTTTGCATGATAAATTAGTAAATAAAGGCCGAGAACTTGCTGTGATCATCGCTGGGCTAGGTAATGTCGGTGAGGTATTTGTTGAGCAATGCCAAAAACAAGTTGAAAAACTCCAAGCGACATTTGATCTTAAAGTTGTTGCATTGGTTCGCTCGAAAGGAATGTTGTTTTGTCCAAGTGGTATCAACATTAAAAATTGGCAGCAGCAGTGGCGTAGTGAAGCACAAGACTATCAGCCAGCAGATTTACTTGAGCGCATTGGTGAGCTTGATTATGAAAATAAGGTCGTGATAGACATCACTGCCAGTGATGCCTTTAGCAATATGTACCCTAGTTTTGTCGCACATGATTGTCATCTGATCAGTGCCAATAAATATGCCGGTACAGCAGAGCAAACTTGGTATGGTAAGTTGCTCGAGCAGTTACAAGAGCGCAACTTGCATTGGCGATATAACACCAGTGTCGGTGCTGGATTACCGATTAATTTTGCCCTAGCGGATCTGCAAAATAGTGGTGATACAGTGATGCGTATTGAGGGGGTATTCTCCGGTACGCTTTCGTGGCTATGTAGCAGCTTTGATGGCAGTAAAGCGTTTTCTGAACTGGTGTTAGAAGCACAGTCTATGGGCTATACTGAGCCTGATCCTCGAGAGGATTTATCAGGACGAGATATGCAGCGCAAATTGCTTATTTTAGCCAGAGACCTAGGTTTGCAGCTTGATGTTGATGACATCGTCCTAGAGCCTTTGATGCCAGCGCATCTGGCCGACGGTGATTGGGATTCGTTTTTGGCCAAGCGTGAAGCGCTAGATGAGTTTTACCAATCTCGTTATGAGCAAGCACAATCTGAAGGTAAAGCATTGCGCTATACCGGTGCATTAGAGGTCGATCCCCAAGGTAAAGTCAGTGCGAAAGTCGGTATTGCTTATGCAGAAGCCGGCAGTGCAATCGCAAATCTAACGCCTGGTGACAATATATTTGTGATCACCAGCCAATGGTATGAAAGTAATCCATTGGTTATCCAGGGCCCTGGTGCAGGTAAAGAAGTAACAGCCGCAGGCATACATTCAGATTTGTACTGGTTAACTCAAAAGCTCAAGTAATCATTCTTTTTTGCCAAGAGATTGAATAAATAAAAGGCCATGCTTAGCATGGCCTTTTTTATTACCCTTAGAAGAGTTCTTCTGTGGCTGGTAGGGCATCTTCAAAAGGGGTGCTACTACCAGAGTCTAAAACATACTTAGTTGGTGCAGTGCCGCGTTCAAAGTACTCAAAACGACTGGTATAGTCATTTTTTTCACTTAATAGCCCTGTTTTTAAATCAATTCTGATAGAAACCAGTCCCGGTGGAGGCTCTATTGGTGCAAGTGGCACTTCTTTGAGTGCATGTCGCATAAAGCTTACCCATGCAGGTTGTGCCGTAGTGGCGCCCGCTTCGGCGCCGACGATTTGCTTTTTACCTAGGTTGCTATTGTAAGCTGCTCGCCCCAGCGGTTTACTGGCATCATCAAAGCCTACCCATACTGTGGTCAATAGGCTACGGTTAAAGCCGGTAAACCAAGTATCGACAGCATTGTTGGTGGTGCCAGTTTTACCGGCTAAATCTTTGCGTTTTAGCGTTTGTGCGCGCCAACCTGTGCCTGTCCAACCTGTTTTGTGTCGCCAACTACCTCCGCCCCAAATTGCACTTTTCAGTGCATCTGCCACTAAGAACGCATTTTTCTCAGAGATAATTCTCGGTGCACATGTATATGGGTCTACCTCTAATTCATCTTCGTTGCAAACACGTAGTGGGCTAGCGGTACCCAGCTCATTACCAAACGCATCGGTAAGTCGGTCGATAAAGTAGGGTTCAATCAGGTGGCCACCATTGGCAAATGCACTCATACCTCTTGCCATTTCCAGCGGGGTCATGGCTGCACTGCCCAGCGCAAGAGATTCACTGCGCACGACATCTGCATCATCAAAGCCAAATTTAAGAATGTGATCGGCGGTATTATTTAATCCGACACCACGCATCAGCCGCACAGAGACGACGTTTTTTGATTGGGCAAGGGCTCTGCGAATACGAATTGGACCACTGTACACATCAGGGCTATTTTTGGGTCGCCAAGCAACACCTAGGCTTTTGTCCCAATGGTTGATTGGGGCATCATTAATGATGGTTGCAAGTGTGTAATCACCTTCTAAAGCTGCTGAATAGATAAACGGCTTAATGTTTGAGCCAACCTGACGTTTGGCTTGAACCGCTCGATTGTACTGGCTTTGCTTAAAGCTATAGCCACCCACAAGCGCTTTAATTTGACCGTTTTGTGGATCGAGTGAAACCAGTGCACTGGCAGGTTGTGGCAATTGGCTTAACATCCATGTTTGATCAACACGACGAACCCAGACTTGCATGCCTGGGGCTAAAATATCTGCCGCAGATTTTGGCGCGTGGCCCTGACGGCGTTCATTAATATAAGCTCGTGCCCAGTTTATGGCTTGCCAGTCTAATGTAATGGTTTCGCCTGATTTAAGGATAACTTCAGCGGACTGCTCTTCAATCTCGGTGACGACTGCGGCATGAAGTGGGTCAATTGTTTTGACTTTTTTAAGTCGTTCGGTGATTTGTGTTACGGTCCATGGAGTATCATCTTCCTGCCAGTAACGAGCACTGGGTCCTCTGAAACCATGTCGCATATCATAATTATGTAAGTTATTGATAAGTGCTTGTTGTGCAGCCGCCTGTGTACTTGCATCGACTGTCGTGTAAACGCGAAAACCTGAGTTGTAAGCTGTATCTGCGCCATAGGTTTCAACCATGTAAGCGCGCACCATTTCAGAAATATATGGGGCGTATAACTCAATTTCAGCACCATGGCGCTTTGCTGTGATTGGTGCATTGATGGCATCTTGGTACTCAGCTTGCGTAATATACTTTTCAGCAAGCATTCGGCCTAAGACGACATTACGTCTTGCTTTTGCGCGGGTTGGATTACGTATCGGGTTGAGTGCAGAAGGCGCTTTAGGTAAGCCTGCAATCATCGCCATTTGAGGTAATGTTAGCTCGTTAAGCTCTTTTCCATAATACACTTGTGCAGCAGCGCCGATACCAAATGAGCGATGCCCTAATTCAATTTTATTGAGGTACAGCTCAAAAATTTCGTCTTTACTCAGTAAGCGCTCAATATGTAAGGCAATGAAGATTTCTTTGACTTTACGAATATAAGCTTTTTCTCGAGTTAAGAAAAAGTTTCTTGCCAATTGCATCGTGATGGTACTTGCGCCTTGCTTTTTTTGACCCGTGCTGACTAGCACAATAAAAGAGCGCACAATACCTATGGGGTCAATGCCAAAATGTTCATAGAAGCGGTTATCCTCTGTCGCTAAGAAGGCATTGAGCATAGGCTCGGGTACGTCGGCGATTTTTACCGGTATACGGCGCTTCTCACCGAACTGGTTGATCAGCTTCCCGTCACGGGTAAATACCTGCATAGGGGTTTGTAACTGGACGTCTTTAAGGACTTTGACGCTGGGAATATCGGATTTTACATAGAAATATAAGCCGACCAGGATCAGTAAGCCAAAAAGGCCAAAAACGAAAATAGTCTGTAGTAATCTTTTTAATAAATTCACGAATTTATCTCTAGTGAGACTCCCAATTACAAGTGGACGCTGTTAGTATATCCTGATTAAAAAACGATTAATAACTTTTGCGTAAATTCTTCTACCCGAACAGGTGTCAAATAATGCACTGTTGTTGTTTGGTAAGTATAATGCATAATACTTAAGGCGTATCAAATGTTAATTCCTAATTGAGAACGCCAAGATAACGACTAGAACTAATACTTGGGTAAATTGCATGTTCGATCAAATATTTAAAAAGCACGCCCCTTTGATGGTTGGAATAGATATTGGCTCGCACTGTGTAAAAGCTGTGTTGCTTGCTGAATCAAGTGCAGGCTATCGAGTGGAAGCGGTTGCCATTGAACCGCTGCCAAAAGGTGCGATGAAAGAACGTGCAATCCAAGATATCGAAGCGATTGGTCGTGTTATCTCTAAACTGAAAAAAAGGCTTCCAAAAGGTACTCAGTTTGCATCGGTTGCCGTTTCTGGGCAAACCGTTATCACAAAAATGATTTTTATGGATGTGTCTTTAACCGACGCTGAATTAGAATCACAAATTGCCATTGAGGCGGACAGTTTAATCCCATACCCACTTGATGAAGTCAGTTTGGACTTTGAAAAATTATCAGTGAATGAAGCCGATCCCTCCAAAGTTAATGTCTTATTGTCTGCTGCACGTACGGAAAGTGTGCAAGCACGAGTCGGCGCGTTGGAAGAGTCAGGGTTAAAGGCAAAAGTTGTCGACGTGGAAAGTTATGCATTGGCACGCTCTGTAGATGTGTTGTACGAGCAATTACCGTCAGATTCTTATGACAAAGTCGTCGCTATTATTGATATTGGTGCGGTAGTCACCTTGATCAGTGTGGTACAGTCGGGAAAAACACTTTACACAAGAGATCAAGTCTTTGGTGGTGAGCAATACACTAATAGTATTGTCGCATATTACAACAAGACTTTTGATGAGGCTGAATTGGCAAAGACAACAGGGGACTTACCACCTAATTATACCTTCGAGGTACTGGCTCCTTTTCAAACCTCACTCTTGCAGCAAATACGCAGAGCATTGCAAATGTTTATGACAACCAGTGGGCATGATCAAGTGGATTACATTATTTTGACTGGCGGTACAGCGCTCGTCGAAGGGTTAGATCGACTCCTGGTGGACGAATTAGGTGTGCATAGCATCATTGGTGATCCATTTGCGAATATGGAAATAGCTCCTAAAGTTGATAGAAGTGTGCTTAACCGTCACAGTGCGCAATTCTTGATAGCAACGGGACTGGCTTTGAGGAGTTTTTCTGCATGCCACATATAAATTTACTTCCATGGCGAGAACAGCAGAGACAGGCATCACAGCAAAAGTTTTTGTCTATCTTAGCGGTGATAGTCGCGACAAGTTTGGCCGTTATGTATCTAATGGGGACCTTTTACGACGGCTTGAGACAAGGTCAGGAAATTAAAAATCGTTATTTACAAGGTGAGATAGCCAAATTAGATAAGCGTATTGGTGAGATTGAAGGGCTGAATAAGCAAAAAGAAAACCTTCAGCGTCGGATCCGGCTCATCGAAGTGCTGCAGAGTAACCGTAACTTGGGCACACAAATCATTGATGAAGTTGCGAGAGTTGTTCCTGCTGGTGTGTATTTAACGAGCTTGGAGCGCTCAGAGGATATGATAAAAGTAGTGGGGCGCAGTGAGTCCAATAACCGTTTATCGCAAATGCTCAGAGCGGTAGAGTCGTCTTATTTACTTGAAAAGCCTGTGATCCAAGGCATTGTTGCAGGAAGCAATGATGATAGATTACTCAGTGATTTTATGATGCACTTTTATGTTAAGTCATTTGAACAAATGGAGCAGGAACGTCAGGAGGCTGGTAATGCAGAGGTAGGAGTGCCAGAGTCGTGAAACTTGATATCAAAGCATTACAAGAAATTGATTGGAATGAAGTTGAGCTAGATAATATAGGTGAATGGCCTTTACCCGTTAAGATACTATGCTGCACCATGGTGGTATTTATTATGCTCGTTGTTGGCTATACCATGCTTGTATCTTCATCTATTGACCGTTACGAAGCTGCTGTTAATAAAGAAGAAGAGCTTCGTAAGAGTTATCGCATAAAATATGGACGAGCAAATAATTTAGAATTGTATCGACAGCAAATGCTCGATATGGAAGAGCAGTTTTCGCAATTGTTGAAAAAATTACCAACATCGAACGAAACGCCGGGGTTGTTAGATGACTTAACATATGTTGGCACTTCTAGTGGTTTAACGTTTTTAAAGATTGGCTGGTTACCCGAAGTTAAAAAAGAGTTTTATACGGAGTTACCGATCAACCTAGAAGTTGTGGGTAGTTATCATGAGTTTGGTGAGTTTGTTAGTAAAGTGGCCCAGTTGCCAAGGATAGTGAGCTTGCATGATTTTAGAATTGAAAATGCTGGCAATAACTCGTTAGTTTTTGGTGTGGTAGCGAAAACTTATCGCTATGAGCAAGGGGGAAGCCGATGATGCGGCTGGCACCTTTGATGTTCATAATGCTATTTTTGGTGGGCTGTAATGATGATACTGCGGAGCAAAAGGAGTATATCGATAGAGTACAAGCCAGTGCGACGCCTTATATTGACCCTATTCCGGAAATGATGAACTTTGAGCACTTTCCATATCAAGCGTCTGAGTTGCGCAGCCCGTTTGTAGCGCCTCAGCCTGAGGTTATTGAAAACCGTCTCGTACAAATAAAAAATTGTCTGCACCCAGATCCTGAGAGAATGCGCGACCCACTTGAAAAATTCCCGTTGGATAACCTTGTTATGAAAGGCATAATTGCAACCAATGTTACAACATGGGCATTGATAAAAGCGGCCGATCAGGGACTATATCGGATAAAGGAAGGGCAATATATGGGACTTTATCATGGTGAAGTGGTTGGTGTGCACTCTGATAGAATTGAGTTAATGGAGCTTATCCCTGATGGCTCTGGTTGTTGGAAAGAGCGACTCACAACAGTTGAGATGCCAGAAGCTGGTGAAATGGGCGCGAGTGAATAATAAAAAGGTGATACGACTATGACGCGCAACCTAGCGAAGAGTTTTGCGAATACACTGATAGGCGGAGTATTTTTAGGAGCTTCAATGTGCTCTTATGCTATCCCCATGCTTTATGATGTGCGCTACAATCCGATTGCTTCTGGTGAAACAGAATTACAATTGGTATTTGATGAGCAGCTTGAAGGAGAGCCTCAAGTCCAAGTCTTGAATGAGCCGGCGCGTTTGGAATTGTTTTTCAAAGATGCTGAGTTTGAAGAAAGCTTAAAGCAAATGGCAATTGGCAAAGCAGGGATCCGTGCAATTCAAAGCAATATGGAAGCTGATGGTTTTCGGATTTCTATCTTGCTTGAGGAGCTCAAGCTGTATAAAACTACGGTGAAAAATAACTTGGTATATTTGCAGGTTTCCGATAAACCAATTCCTGATCCAAGTACAGCGGAAAAAACAAATCAATATATTAATGGTATTCAAAGCATCGATTTTAAGCGCACCAGTGAAGGGGCGGCACAAATATTGGCGTTTTTGAATTCCGCGCAAAGTGCCATCGACGTACAACAAGTTGGCGATAAAATCATCGCAGACTTTCATCATATCAGCATTCCTGATGAACATTTATATGAGTTAGATGTGACTGACTTTGGCACGGTCGTTAGTAAAATAGAAACGTTTAGAGAAGATACTAAAACCCGAATTGTCATTGAACCGAATTCGGCATTTAAATTCAATTATCAGCAGCTGGACAATATTTTTACTCTGACCGTTGAAAAAGACACGACAGAGTTCAACTTTGGTGAAAACAAGTCATATCAAGGCCAGCCAATTACGCTAAATTTCCAAGATATTCCGATTCGTTCAGTACTGCAAATAATTGCAGATACGAATAACTTTAACTTAGTTACGAGTGATTCTGTATCTGGCAATATCACGCTGCGATTAGATGGCGTACCCTGGGATCAAGCACTTGATGTAGTATTGCGAGTGAAGGGGCTTGATAAACGAATGGAAGGGTCTATCTTAATGGTGGCGCCTTCTGAAGAACTGAGTGCACGTGAAGCCAAAGAGTTACAGGCAAGAAAGCAAGTCGAAGAGCTAGAGCCACTGTATACCGAATATATCCAACTAAACTATGCAAAAGCGCAAGAGTTCTCTGATTTATTAAAAACAGATGTAAACTCTATAATCAGTTTACGCGGAAGTGTGTCTGTCGATACCAGAACCAATACTTTACTGATTAAAGACACCGCGCGTAGTATTGAAAGTATACGGCGTATGGTTGAAAAACTGGATGTACCTGTAAAGCAAGTACGCATTGAATCTCGTATGGTCACGGTGACCGATAATATCCAAGAAGATTTAGGGATACGTTGGGGATTTAGTGATCAGCAAGGCAGTGATGCATTGTCTGGGAACTTAACGGCTGCTGATCTGCTCTCCGGCGGCACGATACCTGGGTTAGAAGACAGACTAAATGTCAATTTACCAGCGCCTGCAACGGCTGCGAGTGTTGGCATGCATATCGCGAAACTCTCGGATGGCACCTTGATAGACCTAGAATTGTCCGCATTAGAGCAGGAAAATAAAGGGGAGATCATCGCGACTCCGAGTATTACTACAGCGAACCAAAAAACAGCGCGTATTGAGCAAGGTACTGAGATCCCGTTTGTTGAAGCATCTTCTAGTGGTGCGACAGCCGTTGAGTTTAAAAAAGCGGTATTGAGTTTAGAAGTGACACCGCAAATTACGCCAGATAATAAAATTATTTTAGATTTAATTATCACTCAAGATACGCGAGGTGATACAGTACAAACCGCAAATGGCCCTGCTGTGGCGATTAATACCCAGCAGATCCAAACACAAGTATTAGTTGATAATGGCCAAACAGTTGTTCTTGGTGGTATTTACCAGCAAGAAACGACAAACGCAGTGAGTAAAGTACCGCTTCTTGGGGATGTTCCCTACCTTGGTGTGCTATTTAGAAACACCAAAGAGATTAATGAAAAGAAAGAGTTGTTGATTTTTGTCACGCCCAGAATTATGAATGATAATTTGTAATGGCGATAAATTAACAAATAAAGGTGGAATTTACGCCTTTTGACTTGAAATGTTGAATAGATTACTGAGATAATCCCCTCCTTAATTTTGGGGCCAGGTCGTTAGGCGGGGTTTTATTTCAAATTTTAGAGTTCGTTTGTACTAAAAAGATATGGCTGAGAAACGTAATATATTTCTAGTAGGCCCCATGGGGGCTGGTAAAAGCACAATTGGTCGTCACATTGCTGACCAATTACACCTTGAGTTTTTTGATTCGGATCAGGAAATTGAGCGCCGTACTGGTGCTGATATTGCTTGGGTCTTTGATATCGAAGGAGAAGAAGGCTTTCGTAAGCGTGAAGAGACTGTAATTTCAGATTTGACTGAAAAGCAGGGCATCGTTCTGGCAACAGGCGGTGGCTCAGTGATCAGTAAGGAAGTGCGTAACAAACTGTCAGCTCGTGGGATTGTAGTATATTTAGAAACGCCCATTGAAAAACAAGTGGCTCGAACACAGCGAGATAAGCGCCGTCCTTTATTACAGACTGGTGAAGACTCAAGAAAAATTTTAGAAGATTTAGCTGAGCAACGAAACCACTTATACAGCGAAGTTGCTGATATCGTTGTACGCACTGATGAGCAAAGTGCGAAAGTAGTCGCAAATCAAATTATAGATAAGTTAGATTTTTAATTGCCAATATAAAAAGGAGGGTGTAGTGATGCTTGAATTGAATGTGGATTTAAACGAGCGGAGCTATCCCATCTATATTGGGCAAAACTTACTATCCGATAAAGGGCGGTTGATTGAGCATATTGGTCACAGTCGCCCAGTTATCATAAGCAATGAAACCATTGCACCTCTATATCTCGAAGTCATTGAATCTCAGCTTAGAGATTTATCCCCGCTGCATTTTATTATTCCTGATGGTGAACAGTACAAATCCCTTGAGTGGTTTGAGAAGATCTGTGCATTTTTACTTGAACATAACTGTGGGAGAGATACTTGCCTAATTGCCTTAGGTGGTGGAGTGATTGGCGATCTTACTGGCTTTGTTGCCTCAGCATACCAGCGTGGTGTGCCCTTCATTCAAATACCAACGACATTGCTATCCCAAGTCGATTCATCCGTTGGTGGTAAGACTGCGGTCAATCATCCTCTTGGCAAAAATATGATTGGTGCTTTTTATCAGCCTAAAGCGGTATTTATTGATACTAATTCACTTAAAACCTTACCAGCGAGAGAGTTCGCAGCAGGCATGGCTGAAGTAGTTAAATACGGTTTGATCTATGATGCGGATTTTTTAACGCTATTAGAAGATAATGCAGTTCAGTTAAAAGCACTTGATACACAAAGCTTAAATCAAATCATCTACCGATGTTGTGAAATTAAAGCTGAGATAGTTGCTAAAGATGAAAAAGAGGCAGGACTGCGTGCACTGCTGAATCTTGGGCATACATTTGGTCATGCGATAGAAGCGCAAATGGGTTATGGCAATTGGTTGCATGGAGAAGCAGTCGCTGCTGGCATTATGTTAGCGATGCAGCTTGGGCAGCAGCGTGGTGATATGTCTGAGTACGAGGTTACACGTATATGTGACTTGCTTGAACAGTATGATCTACCAACAGCCCCACCTGAAGAAATGACGTCTGAGCAGTTTATTCATCATATGCGCAAGGATAAGAAGAATAAAAAAGGCAAAATCAGATTTATCTTGCCAACCTCGATGGGCGAATGTGCATTAGTAGATGATGTATCTGATGATAATGTAGGTCATTTAATAGGGCGGTAATGCAGTCTCAAATATTACCAAGTCGCGCTGCCTTGGTAGATAGAATTGCAATGCAATTCGAGTATGGGCAGAGCTTAATTTGTTTGGTCGGTAATTCGGGCTTGGGGAAAAGCTATTTAGCAGAGAGCTTTATTACCGACAAATATAGTAACTTTTCAAAAGCGTTTCTCCAGCTTAGTGCACACTCAAAAGATGTAGATATTATTCGCCAACTTATGGAGCATACTTTCCGTGCACCATTAGTGGATCAAAAGCTTTCTTTAACTGAAAATTTTTTTGTACTCAACAGTGAGCAACCAGCAGAACCATGCTTATGGGTGCTCGATGGCGCCAGACATCTCAGTGATGAACTAATTGCTGAACTGCAAAATTTAGCGGCACGTGCGCCAAATACACTCTACATATTGGTGACGGCACAAGCACCTAATCTGCTACCTAATGCGTTAGATATTCATTTAGAGCCATTATCTCATGCTGAGTCTAAGCAGCTAATGAGAATGTTTTTCTCTGAGTTGCCTCCCGATGACGATCCTATTTTTGCAACTTTTATCAGTGAAGCGAGGGGAAACCCGAGTGTGTTACTTGATTGGCAACAAGCTGATCAACAATTAGATTTACGGGCTAATATGCCTTCAAAAGGCAAACAAAAGCACTTTTTTATTGGTGCATTTTCATTCATCATTACCCTTTGTCTAGTCGCCGCACTTTATAACAAACAATTGCTTGATATGCTGCATATCAAGCAAGGTGTGGCTGAACAGTCTCCAGAGTTACTCCTTGAGCCCACAGTATTAGAAGCCCAAGCAGTACTTGATGAGCGACTGAGTGCTGTGCAAACAGCTCAAGCAGAAGTAGCGAACAAAGATAGTCACAAAGATAATGAGAGTGATACTCAGGCAGTCACAGCGATATTGGGTGCGCTGCTTACTATACCGACTGACTCTGGTCCCATAGTTGAAGATAAAGTCACAGAAATTGAAGATTCAAAAGCTGAATTAATCGATACAAAAAGCCTGACTGATAACGGGGAGCAATTGTCATTAATACCGGAAGTTACACAAGAAGTTTATCAGCCTGATACAGAGGAAGTTACGTCGCTGGAAGTCGCTCAGTCTATACCTGAGATTCAGAATGAACAGATCTCTGGAGCAGCACATGATAATACATGGTTTTTATCTCGCCCCGATTCTGAGTGGACGATACAGCTGCTTGCGGTGACGGATAAAAAGGTGGCCAGAGAATTCATCAATCAGCATGGGTTAGCGAATTTCAAGGTTGCTGAAGTGCTCAGAAATGGTCGAACATGGTGGTTTGTGACTTTGGCGCCGTATGCGAGTTTAGAGGATGCGAAAGTAGCACGGGCTAAATTAACGACGGATTTATTAGCTGCTAAGCCTTTTTTTAAACAGATCTCTCAAATAAAGCAGCAAATCCAACAGTCACAGTAAAAAAAATAGTGTAAAATCCCGCTACTTTTGGGTAATTAGATCGATCATGCAAAAAAAGACCAGAGCCTTTCTTAAATGGGCAGGTGGAAAATATAGTTTAGTGGAAGAAATCACTAAACGATTGCGCAGTGCAAACAGTGAGGCTGATACTTTGGTAGAGCCTTTTGTTGGTGCTGGCTCTGTGTTTTTAAATAGCAATTTCAAGCGTTATATTTTGAATGATATTAACGCGGATCTGATTAATCTATACAAAGAAATACAACGTGCGCCTGATGAGTTTATCAGTGACGCCAGAAAGTTATTTGTTGAACAGAATAATTGTGCTGATGCATATTACGAATATCGAAAGCAGTTCAACGAATGTGTCGATGTTTATGAGCGTGCAATTCTTTTTTTATACATGAATCGACATGGCTATAATGGCTTATGCCGATATAACCTTAAAGGCATTTTTAACGTACCTTTTGGGAAGTATAAAAAGCCTTACTTTCCTGAAAATGAGTTATATCACTTTGCTGAAAAAGCTCAGAGTGCGACATTCACTTGCTTAGGTTATGAGCAAGTGTTCAAACGTCTACCTGAAAGTTCGGTGATATATTGCGATCCCCCTTATGTGCCATTGAGCAAGACAGCTTCCTTTACCAGCTACGCAAAAGGCGGCTTTAATTTAGACGATCAAGCTCAGTTGGCTAATCTTGCTGAACGCGCTGCTTTTAAAGGCGGCAAGCCTGTGTTGATTTCTAATCATGATACGGTATGGACGAGAAAAATCTACAGTGAAGCTAAGCTGGACGTGATACAGGTTAAAAGAACCATCAGTCCAAAGGGCAACGCACGTAATAAAGTGAATGAATTAATGGCCTTGTATAATAAGCCTCTGTCTCGCAATTAACCGCTAATTCTATCGGCGAGCACTATGCCGTTTACGAGTAAGATGAGTCCCACAACAAATAAAATGACAAAGAGAGTGCCAACTAGGACATAGGGCCAAAAAGGCGTGTGTGTGAAGTCGTATTGATATTTTTTACTGCTCTGAACACCGAACATAGCAGCGAGGACGCTTTGAAAGATGCTTAAGAAAGTCATCATAATGCGTCCTGCCAGCTTGTTAAATGTCAGAAATACTTGAACTATCTTGATTTTCATCAGAGCCAATTAACAGCTCTAATAAATCTAGATAGTGAAACTGAGCATTGCTACTTCCACCAGTTAACCAAGCATACCAACTTGTGTGAGCCTCGCGTTTACAATGTTGATTATTATAATTATAAGATACGTCGACGCATTCACATGAGTTAGCTTGTGCCAGTTCAACGTCGTCATTCCCAAACGAGAATACACCAATTGAAACTATGGTCGCGGATGCCAACAATACTGTCCGTGTTTTTAGCCATGTTACCATAACCATCCCCTCAGCGATTAGCTATCTATTAATAGTACACTATGGATATTTATTAAACAATCGATTTATCTCTTTTCTATGTTGGTTACTCGCAATTGGCCAGCTGCGCACGCGTGTATTTCTTGGATAAATTGGGGTAAAGTAGCGACGCAACTAATAATTAGGGGATCTCATGTCTTTATCAAAAAATGTACAATCAGAATTTTTAATCGCACCATCTATTCTATCCGCCGATTTTGCGCGTTTGGGCAGCGATGTAGAGAGAGTCATTGAGGCAGGCGCAGATGTTGTGCATTTCGACGTCATGGATAATCATTATGTTCCGAACCTAACTTTTGGTCCGATGATTTGTGAAGCGCTCAGAAATTACGGCATTACAGCCCCGATAGATGTGCATTTGATGATTAAGCCCGTAGATGCTCTTATCCCTAGTTTTGCTAAAGCGGGTGCGGATATCATCACGTTTCATCCCGAAGCAAGCGAGCACGTTGACCGCAGCCTTGCATTAATCAAAGAGCAAGGCTGTGAAGCTGGTTTAGTATTAAACCCTGCCACGCCATTACACTGCTTAGATTATGTCATGGACAAAGTAGACCAAATCTTATTAATGTCTGTTAATCCAGGCTTTGGGGGACAGAGCTTTATTCCCAATACGCTTGATAAGTTAAAACAAGTACGAGAGCGCATTGATGCATCAGGAAGAAAAATTCGTTTAGAAGTAGATGGTGGCGTTAAAGTTGACAACATTGCGGAAATTGCAGCGGCTGGCGCAGATATGTTCGTTGCAGGCTCAGCAATTTTCAATCAGCCAGATTATAAAACAGTCATTGATGCAATGCGTCAAGAATTGGCGAAGGTGCGCTAATGAAGTTACCAGGCATATTATTTGATTTAGATGGCACGTTAGTAGATAGCATTAAAGAGATGCATTTAGCATTGAATTTAGCGTTATCAGATGTGGCTTTTCCAGTCGTCTCGCCAGGGCAGGTGCAGCAATGGGTTGGTAATGGCATAGAGGTTTTAGTTCAGCGCGGTTTGAGTTGTCATTTTGAAATCAACCCTACCTTATCAGATGCGCTTATTGCGCAGGCAACAGAGCGCTTCAAAGTACATTATCAGGCGCTAGTTGGTGAACATGCTGAACTTTACCCTGGTGTTGAAATCGGCTTGTATGAATTGAGCGATCTGCCAAAAGCCATAGTGACGAATAAAAATAGAGTATTTACATTACATTTGTTGCAAAAACTTAACATTGCAAAGCATTTTGATGTTATTGTATGTGGAGATGATGGAAACAAAAAGCCAGCTCCTGACCTGTTGCAACTTGCCTGCGAGCAGTTAGGCATTTCAACGGCAGAGGCTGTGATGATAGGCGACTCTAAAAATGATATTTTAGCTGCGCAAAGCGCAGAGGTATCCGTGATTGCAGTAAACTATGGATATAATCAAGGCGAAGCTTTATCACAGTTTAATCCACAGTACCTCTGTGAGCAGTTCTCAGATATAATTCCTATTTTAACGAACCAAAATTGATATAAAGGAACAAGATGACAAAACCAGTAGTATTAAGTGGCATTCAGCCAACCGGTGGTATGACAATAGGCAATTATGTAGGTGCCATAAACCAGTGGCTTAAGCTACAAGAAGATCACGATTGTTTCTTTATGCTAGTAGATCTTCATGCCATCACGGTACGTCAAGATCCTGCACTGATGCGTGAGCGTGTGCTGGATGGTATCGCAATGTATACAGCGTGTGGTATTGACCCTGAAAAGTCAGCGCTGTTTGTTCAGTCGCAAGTACCTGAGCATGCACAGTTAAGTTGGGTACTTAACTGCTATGCGCAGATGGGTGAATTGAACCGCATGACACAGTTTAAAGATAAGTCTTCAAAGCATGCTAATAACGTTAACGTGGGCTTATTTTCATACCCAGTTTTGCAAGCGGCAGACATTCTAATTTATCAAGCTGATCAAGTGCCTGTCGGTGAAGATCAAAAGCAGCACCTTGAGCTTACTCGTGATATTGCGACTCGCTTTAACAATATCTATGGCGATGTATTTAAAGTACCTGAGCCGTATATTCCTGAATTAGGTGCACGTGTAATGAGTCTACAAGACCCATTAAAGAAAATGTCTAAGTCAGATGAAAATCCAAATGCATTTGTTCTTTTACTCGATGAACCGAAAAAAATTGAGAAGAAACTGAAAAAAGCAGTAACGGACTCTGACGAGCAGGCGCGCATTTATTTTGATCGCCAAGAAAAGCCGGGTGTATCAAACTTATTAACCTTGTTGTCTGTTGCAACAGGCCGTTCGGTCGATGCATTAGTGCCAGAGTACGAAGATAAAATGTATGGACACTTGAAAAAAGATACAGCTGCAGCGGTTGTTGAAATGCTAGAGCCTATTCAATCACGTTTTCGTGAGATCCGAGCTGATCAGACATTACTTGATAATATTATGCGCAGCGGCGCAGAAAGAGCAGGTGAGCGTGCTGAAAAAACGTTAAAAGCCGTTTATGATGCAGTAGGATTTATTCCACGCCCTTAAAACGAGTTATCATTCGAAATCGAAAGGCCAAAGTGTATATGACGTACTTTGGCTTTTTTAGTTTTAGGCGTTAATTAGCGTAGATACCTTGATTAGTTTTACATGCATCTCTTGTTGGACATGTTCTATTTCTAAAGGTTGTTGTTGCAGGAGTAGATCAAGAACCTGTGCCGCCCGCGATATGCGGTGTGTTTTCATTAGGGAGTAATCGTTTATCTTGTGATAGTGCCTTTAGGTGCTTTTTATTTAGTTTCATTATTATTTCCTTTATTTTAGCTGTATTAAAAGAACACTAGGCTGATTGAGTTTTAAGCTAAATTCAAAAGAGTATAAATAGTGAAGAGGGAAAGTGGAGTGTTATCAGGGAAAAAAGAGTGATGAGGCTTCATCACTCTTTAGCAAGTAAGTCTCAGACCTACCTACTCTCACGCAATTTTTTATAGCTCAAAATAATTCGTAAATAGGCTGTATAACTCTGTGCCTTGATTTACGCTTGCCGAGGCAAAGTGCAATATGGCAATGGCATCATGCTCAAACTTAATCGGGTTTAAGGCTACTCCTTGCACATATTTGTCCATGCGCAAAATGTTCACTAATGTTTCGCCTGCCTTAATGTGTCCGCCCAGCGGTGCAACATACTCAACCATGCCGCCCATTGGCGCATAAAAGGTTTTATAGTCTTTTAAATAACAGGCATATCGTTTTATTGAGCTTGGCTGGTAGCGGCCTTCAAGAATCACCTCTTTGTGGCTCAGGTAGCTGAGGATGCTGTCAGCATCCAGCTGTGCTTCTGATAAGTCGATATGCTCTTGAGAGCCGAGCTCTACTGTAAACGCTTCATTGAGCACATCGAATTGCTTACCGTGTTTTTTGAGAGTTTCACTTAATGTCCACCATGGGCAGAAACAGGCTTCGTCCATTGCGCCGCCAAACTCATTGGGGATTAGTAATGTATGTGGAATATTGAAATAGCCCGCACTGGTTTGTGCGTATTCTGGGCAATATAAGTGCTTTGAAGATATGGGCCCAGTATGTAAATCCAATACGAAGTCGGCTTCGTGTGCGAGGCGTTGTAAATTAACGGCGATTCGCTTGCCTGTTTTCATAGTATGTAAAGGTTGATTGAGTAACTCATCAGTTTTTTCAATCAACAGTTTTTTAAATTCACTGCGGATCTCTTGCTCAGATGATGCAGTATGATGTATCGCAAACTCTTCTACCAGGTGTGTATGGTCATGGTACATGCGGTTCCAGTTTTCACCTGTGATTGGGTCAAAGCGACCTAAGGTAAATTCTCCTGATTTTTGATTGCAGCCAATTGGGTTTGCGTAGGGAACCAAGGTAATAGAGCCAGACAGCCGAACTGTTTTGAGCTTTTCTAAAAGTGCATAGATCACGGCATTGCCTTGCACTTCTGCGCCATGCATATTGGCTTGTATATAAACATGAGGACCCGAATTTCTATCGCCAACTGTAAACACAGGGATAGACATGGTTTGACCATTTGCAAGCTCGGCAACTTGAATGGATGTTTGCTTGATCTGATTCATGGTTACCTCAAGTAATTTTCAGGCGTTAATGGCGGTCTAACACACCGAGCTCGACCGGATTGATAAACGTATTCACTGGGCAGCGTGTGGCACAGAAAATAAGGCATACTTTCAGTGAAGCCGTAGGCACCAGATTGGCTAAATACAATCCAGTCATGCTCATTAATATCTTCTGGCAATACATGTTCACCGAGGTGATCTAGCGCCGTACAAAGAGGACCATGTAAAGTAAAGGGCACTGAGTCGTGCTCACTGTCACGCAACAGCTTGGCTGGAAACGCCTGTGTAGTAACCGCTGGACGTAAAATATGATTGATCCCCCCAGCCAAAATCAATTGATTACTGCCGTAGTTCTGTTTTTGCTCGACGACTGGATTGACATAGTAGCCACACTCGCCGACTGCGTAGCGGCCAAGTTCCATCCATAGTTCATCAATGTCGGTTTGTGCTTTAATGCGTTCTAAGCTGGTTAAAACGGTTTGCCAATTAATGTCAGACTGACCTTCACTATACGGGATACCTAGGCCGCCACCGAGATCGAGCACACGCAAATGAATGTTGAGTTGCTGCGCAAGTGTCAGCAATGGGTCAACCATTTGCTGCCAAAGCGAGGATAATTTATCAGCGTCAAGCATATTTCCCCATTGGAAAATGTGTAATCCAACAACATCTAAATTAGGAAAGTCGGTCACGACAAGTGAAGACCACTCTTGCGTGCCTAGACCGAAGGGCGTCAAGCTATCTCCACCTAATGGGTTCTTTTCGTTATCAGGCCAGCGCAGTTGAACGCGCAGTAAAATACGCAATCTTGTATTGTGTCGCTTGGCTGCTTCTTGCAACCAAGCCACTTGATTGAGGCTTTCCGCGACAAAGGTGTCTACGCCTTGTGTTAAGAAGGCCTCAATTTGACGTTTGGACTTGGCAGGTCCAGTGTTGAGTACGCGTTTTGGGTTGATACCTTGTGCGAGCACTTGTTGTAATTCTCCGCTGCTTGCAACGTCAAAGTTAAACCCTGCTTGATCGAGTGTTTGGATAACACTTGATAACGGGTTTGCTTTAACTGCATACCATAGTTTCACTACGGATTGATCGGTTAATTGCTGCAAGTGCGCGCGCAATGCATCTAGGTCGTAAAGATAAAATGGCTCATGTTGGCTCTGTGTCAAAGCGGTAATAGCATTTTTTACTTGCGTACTCAAAGCTGGCATTAGCGAAGCACCTCTTCTAGCTCAAGTGCTGCGTCACTTTGGTCATCGCGATATTTTACAATCAATGCACACGATAAACTGAGACCTTGCTGCTGAGCCCATTCGCCTTTTGCAGGGCGAGAGCCCGGGATGACGATGGCGTTTTCAGGAATGGCTTCGTCTTTTTCTAGTGTACGTTCGTTCACACAGTCATACACAGGGATGCTGGCAGAGAGACGAACACCTGGTGCTAGGACAGCCCCTTTTTTGACGACTACGCCCTCGACAAGTACACAGCCTGCGCCAATGAACGCATTGTCTTCGACAACAACAGGGTTGGCACCAACTGGCTCCAATACACCGCCTACTTGCACTGCTGCGCTAAGGTGAACATTTTTACCAATTTGTGCACATGAACCAACCAGAGCATGACTGTCCACCATAGTACCTTCATCGATGTATGCGCCAATGTTGACATAGGCTGGCGGCATGATGATGGTACCCGCTGCGACGTATGCACCGCGGCGAACACTGCTTCCACCTGGTACCATACGTACGCCTGCTTCAGCAGCAAAGCCTTGTGGCGCTAGGTTATCTTTATCTACAAAACCACCTGGGTATTCGATATTTGTGCCATTTCTAAACGCTTCTAAGATCCCTTCTTTGACTTCGACATTTGCATGCCAATTGCCTTGCTCATCCTGTGTTGCTGCGCGAACAGTGCCGTTTTCTAGATTGTTTAATAGGGTTAACCAGCTCATGATACTTCCTTAACTCCAAGATAAAATTGTTGAATTTGCAGTTTTAATAAATGTGGTGTCACTGAGTTCTAAGTGTGTCAGTGGTGGGCGCAGGCGCGGTGTTTCTAGCTGGCCCTGTAAGTGCATTAACACTTTGACAGGGATTGGATTAGCAACACTAAATAAGCTATTTACAGCATCTGTCCAGGTGGTAAATAAATTTGGAAAGGTACCCGCTAAAGAGCGCTTTACAAACTCCGCAGTTTGCTGTGGCCACGCGTTGGCAGCAACTGATACAAGACCCGCAGCTCCAGCTTGCGCAAAATAGGGCATCAAACCGTCATCACCGCTATAAATTGCAAGCTCAGGCGAGGCCTTTCGGAATGATTCAAATGTGGCAATGTCGCCACTCGCTTCTTTAAGCGCCCATAGGTTTGGATGTGAAGATAAATTCTCAATGACATTTGGGCTAATTGAAACCGCGCTTCGACTCGGTACGTTGTATAACATGCAAGGGTGGTTACTCGCATCTAGCAATGTTTTAAACCAGTGAGTCAGGCCGACGTTGCCGGGCTTTGCGTATAAGGGTGAGCCAACTAAAAATGCATCGACTGGTTGCGTATTACAAAACTCAACCCACTCTAATTGAAGTGCGAGATCATACCCGCCGATAGCTACCATTAAAGGTACGTTGGGTGAAAGATCGCAGACAAAGCGAACGATATCGCGTTGCTCCTGCACAGAGAGTGCAAGACCTTCTCCGGTACTGCCAAGTAACAGGATGCCGTTGCCAGCATCTTGCTGGGCATGTACCAACTGCGTCAATGTTGCAAAATCAACGTGATTGTTCTCGTCGAACGGCGTAACAAGGGCAGTCCATAACGGGTAGTCAGATAAGTTGTATTTAGATTTCATCTCTACCGAACTTAAATGCTGCTCGGAGAGGTAGGACATAAGATATGAAGTCCAGCTTCCGAACAATTAAAATTCGAAGAGCAATGGACTTAAAATAGAATAAGGCTCGGCCTTAATCTTTCTAAGACCAGAAGCTCTCCACCAAATATGTTGGTGACAGTCGCTGGGATTCAGCCCATGCGCCCGAAAAAATCATTCAGCAAAAATGATATTTTCTCGGCGTTAATTCCCCTCACTAGATGTCGATGGAGTTTGCTCTCCTCAATCTAGCTACCTGAATAACGCACCTCTTCCAGCCCTCAAAACAGCTTATAAAGCTATTTTGCGATATTAGGGTCAGCGCAAATTGAAACATTTTGGCTATCTAGGTGTCAAGCATCAATCTGTAAAAGATGAAAATTAAGCTACACTTGGATATAAAAGCTGCGTGCTTCACCATTGTTTTTTGCATCCAACAAGGAGGCAATCGGTTGCTTAAAGTACTGAAAACCTTTCGTTTTAGATACATACTTGCCATTTCTATCATGATGATAGTGATCACAACGGCTATGGCTACGATGCAAGTGCTGTTATCTCAGCAAGCGGCCAGTGCTCGGGTAATTAATACTGCTGGTATGCAGAGAATGTTATCGCAAAAGGCTGCATTGTTATTAGGTGCTGAATACATCAGAGAGCACCCAGGCACATTTGATGAGCAGCAAATGCTGCGTGATACTTTGAGTACGATGGCCGAGAATCAAGCTTTTTTACTGCAGCAGTCTGAGCAAAGGTATGTCCATTTATCAGCTGATTTACAGACGTTTTATTTTCAGCAGCCCGTTGCTTTAGCAAGGCGCGTAGATCAGTTTATTGTATTGGTCGAATCAGCACATAAACAAGCTTTATTGGGCCAGTTAAAAGTAGAGCGTCTGATCCAAGTCCAAACCCGTGCAAGTGAGCTCTTGGTGTATTTAGATCAAGCGGTGACTCTACATGAACTGGTTGCGACAGATAAGGTTAAAAAGTTACAAAATGTTGAGCTCTTTATTTGGGTTTTTGGTTTATTAATCTTGATATTAGAAGCGCGTTGGATTTTTTACCCCATGGAACAAAGCATTCAAAATAAGATTGCGCATTTACAGAAGTTACGCTTGGAAGCAAACCGTTTAAAGCGTAGTAAAAGTGAGTTTTTGGCCAGGGCGAGTCATGAAATGCGCACGCCATTGCAAGCGATTATGGGCTATTTAACTTTGTTTAAAGAATCGGCGAAAGCTGCGCATTTAGAAGTTGTAGAGCATGCCGCTAAGCAGCTTAATATTTTGTTATCGTCTATAGATGATTATAACGTGCTTTCGGAGCACAAAGACATCAAGCTAGAGAGCAAAGTTGCCTGTCTGTGTGAGACCATTTCTCATTCTGTGGCGATTTATAAGCCATTGTTACAACAGAAGTCCGTCTTGTTTAACATCGATTTAGGGGAAGGGCTCTCTAACGCTGTGGCGTGCGATCATAATCGCACTGCTTGGTTGGTTGGGCAAATTTTAGATAATGCCGTGAAATATACGGAATATGGCGAAGTGAGTTTAGAGGCAGACTGTATCGTGACAAAAAGTGGCGAAGGCATTTTTAGATGCATTATCTCTGATACAGGCCCAGGTATTGCGCAGTCACAAGCTAAAATTGATGAAGAGGAAAACTTTCAAGGCATGCAGTTAGGTCTAACGCGTGCGCAATTGATTGTCACTATGCTTGGCGGAAAAATTGACTTTTCTGATAATGTGCCACATGGCACGCAAGTGCTGTTAGAGCTGCCTGTTGATATTGTCAAACAGTCACCGCCTAGCTCAATTATAAAAAGGCGCGAAGTGCCTGTATTGCTGGTGGAGGATAATTTACTCAATGCCCGCGTCGTGGTGACTTTGCTTGAAAAGTTGGGATTATCAGTTGTGCACGTCGTCAATGGGCAAGAGGCGTTGTCTGAGCTGAAAAAGCAAGATTTTAGTCTAGTCCTAATGGATTTGAATATGCCGATCATGGATGGTTTTACGGCGATAAAAATGATCAGGCACAACCTCGGGCTTGAAGTGCCGATATTAGTGCTTACGGCAAATACCTCAGAGCAAGCGGTTAGCCGAGTCTATGAGCTCGGCGCGAATACACATTTGTTTAAACCTGTGGATTTGCAAGCATTGCAAGAAAAAGTTGAAATTTTGATTATACCTTCAGTGGCCAGCAGTATACTTTAAAGCTGCTTTTTAAAACATAGTGATGGGCGCAAGGTAGATGCACCCATTCTCTTGAACTAAATTCGCTTAACAGTAAAGCCCTGCGTTTTTAGAAGTGCGATGAGCCCGTCTTTTTTTGGTAAATGCAGTGCACCCACAGCAATAAAATGTGAAGTCTTCTTCATATCGGGCACTAGTGTGCGCACCCAAGTGTGATTTCGGTCGATCACTAAGATTTGCTCGGCAAGGCGTGCATATTTTGAGTCATCAAAGCTTAAATCATAGTAGCTGGCTAATTTGTTATCGTTACCTGTTTTCCATGCGTTAATCATTTCTTTAATAAAGCCATCGGAATCCTGCATTTGCGATAGAGTTTGCATGACCATTTCATCACTGAAGATGGCGACATGGCTGAACATTTCTAGCTGTTGTTCAAATACTTCCAATTCTTTAATCTGTTTATTATGTTGATTGGCATAGGCAATAACCTGCTTATCAATACCATATGTGTCACTAAATCCAGACTTTTGATATTCAAGTTGAACCATAGTCAAGATAACAGTCCATGCCGGCATGCTATCAAATAGCGCGATATTGATATCGCGTTTGGAGAAATAAGTTTTTAGCTGCTGATAGACCTCTTTAGAAAGCGCTTGTGGCAAGGGGCGGCTATTTGAGTTGGCGATAAATGCAGCTGTTCTATTTTGGATTTCAAACGGTGAGAGTGCATTGATATTAAGCTCAACCACAGTTCGTTCAGATTGCTTTATCGCGCTTTTAACCTTATTAGGTAGACCCTTCATACTTGGATCCCCGACATGTACCGTGCCGAATAGGTAAGATGTTACGCCATTTTTTTCGACACTCCAAAGCGCAGGGGAGGCGTAGCTCACAGTACTAAAAAGCACTAATAAGCAAAATGAAATGAGTAATTTGAAAGGCAAAATGTGTTTCACGGCAACGATCCTGTTTAATCTTGGAGTTAACATCATAATCAATTGCTGATGTAAATCACAAAAATTTAATACAAAAACATGATGTGCATAATTGTCTTCGATATTTTTGAAACGATTTGCCATATCAAAAATTATTTTAATTGAGTTGAATATTTAATCCTAAAATTGGTTTTTTTGAGGTTTTATTTTTCTTTATTGTAGTTTTGTGACATTTATTTAGCATAGTTTTTATAGTTGACTTGTCGGCTATCGCGGGTTACTAATAGAATAAAGCACAGGCAGTAAGAATAATTCTGCCGAAAAATGGCATCAAGCACAGTTTAATTTTGGATTAAGATTTATGTTACTAACAGCAACGCTACTAGTCGTGATTATCAACGTGGTGATTATTATTACCGCGGGGGCTTCGTAGTGCTGTAAGATAAGAATCAGCTAAGAGCCCCCCGCACTGAAAAGTTCGGGGGGCTTTTTCGTTTTAGGGCAAAAAACAGAGCAAAGGGCAATGAGCAAAACAATGACAGGCGCACAAATGGTGATTGATATCCTTGTTAAACAGGGTATTTCAGACGTATTCGGTTACCCCGGTGGGGCAATTATGCCGATTTACGACGCGCTTTATGGTGCACCACTGAAGCATTATTTAACGCGCCATGAGCAGGGGGCTGGATTTGCTGCGGTCGGTTATGCACGCAGTACAGGTAAGTTAGGGGTGTGTTTTGCGACGTCAGGGCCAGGGGCTACAAATCTGGTGACCGCACTGGCAGATGCCATGATGGACTCAGTGCCTCTGTTAGCTATCACAGGCCAAGTACCCACAGCGGCGATTGGATCAGACGCGTTTCAAGAAGTGGATGTATTAGGCATGTCGTTGTCTTGTACCAAGCATAGCTTTATGGTCGAGCGCCCGGAAGATCTTGCTGAAGTGCTTCAGCAAGCGATGCACTTGGCTGTCTCTGGACGCCCAGGCCCCGTATTGGTTGATATTCCAAAAGATATACAACAAGCCTTGGTGCCATTTTCGCCATGGACTGCGCAAGTACAGACACAAGATGAG
This sequence comes from Pseudoalteromonas luteoviolacea H33-S, assembly GCF_001625695.1. GTDB lineage: Bacteria > Pseudomonadota > Gammaproteobacteria > Enterobacterales > Alteromonadaceae > Pseudoalteromonas > Pseudoalteromonas luteoviolacea_B. The sequence goes on along the minus strand of NZ_AUXY01000089.1, from coordinate 45,182 downwards.
GCTGATTTGCATGAATTGGGCTTAGCCAATGAATTGTTGCAACAAGCACAAAAACCTGTGGCTTATGTTGGCGGTGGTGTTCATAGCGCCGATGCTCAGCCCGCATTGATGGCATTTTTGGCACAGACCAATATGCCTGCAGTATCGACTTTAAAAGCCCTTGGCAGTGTATTACCTGAGTATGAATATGACTTAGGCATGCTGGGTATGCACGGCACTAAAGCGGCAAACTTAGCCGTACAAGAGTGTGATTTACTGGTGTGTATTGGCGCGCGTTTTGACGACCGAGTAACTGGTAACTTGGCTAAATTTGCTTCGAAAGCAAAAGTGATACACCTCGACATTGATGCGGCAGAAATCGGAAAACGTAAGCCTGCGGCGGCGTCATTGGTGGCGGATTTGAATACCTCTTTACCTTTGCTCAAAGGCGTTTTGGCCCCAGCAGCATGGCGAGCGCATATCAGCCGCATGAAACAAGAACATGCGTGGCGATATGATTACCCAGGTGAGAAAGTGTTTGCACCGTATTTACTGAATAAGCTCAGTCAGGATATCCCACACGATACTGTGGTTTGCTGTGATGTCGGTCAGCATCAAATGTGGGTCGCGCAGCATATGAAGTTTGCCCATCCGAGTAATCACCTTAGCAGTGGTGGCGCTGGCACCATGGGATTTGGATTGCCAGCGGCCATTGGCGCAAAAATAGCACGTCCAGATAACATGGTGATCACCGTATCTGGCGATGGTTCAATCATGATGAATATTCAGGAGCTGGCCACCATCAGAAGAAATAACCTTGCGGTTAAAATTGTGATTTTAGATAACCAAAGACTAGGTATGGTGAGGCAGTGGCAAGAGCTATTTTTCTCAGCGCGATATAGTGAAACCAATTTATCTGACAACCCTGATTTTGTACAACTTGCTGCTGTATTTGGCATTCCAGGGCAAACCATAACACATGCTTCAGAAGTCGATGGGGCAATTGAACAACTTGTAAATAGTGAAGGGCCTTACATCTTACACGCGTGTATTGATGATAAAGAAAATGTATGGCCACTGGTTCCGCCGGGTGCGGCAAACGATGAAATGTTAACGGAGAATACACAATGAAACATCAATTAACTGTAGCTGTAAAAAATCAAAGCGTGGCTGTTGAGCGTTTCTTACGTGTGGCACGTCACCGTGGGTTTCGTTTGATGCAGCTTCAATTAGAGGGCCAGGACGAACTGTTTCACGTCAAAATGACGGTAGATAGTGACAAGCCTATCTATCTATTAACGTCACAATTAAATAAGCTAGTGGATGTGCAATCAGTTGATTTGCATACATTACAGCAGCAGGCAATATAACAAAATTAAGGTTTATAAGAATGACACAAACATCTGAATTAATTTGGCACAACGGCGAGATGATCCCTTACCAAGAAGCGACTACGCATGTATTGAGCCACGCTCTGCACTATGGCAGTTCGGTTTTTGAAGGGATCCGCGCATATGAAACGCCTAATGGTCCGGCTATTTTTCGCTTAGATGATCATATCCAACGTTTATTTGATTCAGCAAAAATTTATCGCATGGAGATCCCTTTTACAAAAGAAGAGATCAAAACAGCATGCAAGCAGGCAGTAAAAGAAAACGGTTTTAGTAACGCGTATTTAAGACCGTTTGCGTTCTTAGGGCATGTTGGTTTGGGGCTTAACCCAAAATCGCATCGTGCGGATGTCACAGTAGCGGCAATGGAGTGGGGCGCTTACCTAGGTGAAGATAGTTTGGCACAAGGTGTTGATGTTTGTGTCTCTTCATGGAGTCGACTTGCCCCAAATACGATGCCGACAGCAGCAAAAGCCGGCGGTAACTATCTATCATCTCAGCTGATTTCAGGTGAAGCAAAGCGCAACGGTTATGTAGAAGGTATTGCGCTAGACGTGAATGGCTATCTGAGTGAAGGCGCGGGTGAGAACTTATTTGTGGTTAAAAAAGGTGTGCTTTATACACCGCCCACAACCGCTTGTATTTTGCCAGGTCTAACGCGCGACACGATTATTCATCTAGCCAAAGAGCGCGGTTATGAAGTGCGTGAAGAGCCGATTGCCCGTGAAGCACTGTATCTTGCTGATGAATTTTTCATGGTAGGGACTGCGGCAGAGGTGGTACCTGTGCGCAGTGTTGACCAAATTCAAGTGGGTGAAGGTCAACGCGGTCCAATCACAGCAGAATTACAACAAGCCTATTTTGATTTAGTGAAAGGGCAATCAAGCGATCCTCAGGGCTGGTTAGATTACGTAAACAGCTAGTACTGAGAGTATATATTTTTGGGAATGAGGGTTTACCGAGCATCGGTATTTAAATAAAAAGGGGTCAACATGGCTAAGTTACGCAGTAAAACAACGACTGAAGGACGCAAACGAGCAGGCGCAAGAGCGCTTTGGCGTGCGACAGGAATGACGGATGAAGATTTTCACAAACCGATGATCGCGGTCGTCAATTCGTATACACAATTTGTACCTGGCCATGTTCACCTCAACCAGCTAAGCGATTTGATGGCGGATGCCATTCGTGAAGCCGGTGGCGTACCTCGTGAATTTAATACCATCGCGATTGATGATGGTATCGCCATGGGTCATGGTGGGATGCTGTACTCTCTACCATCAAGAGATCTCATCGCGGACTCAGTAGAATATATGGTCAATGCGCACTGTGCAGATGCCATGGTGTGTATTTCGAATTGTGACAAGATCACACCAGGGATGCTATTAGCGGCTTTAAGGTTAAATATTCCCGTTATCTTTGTATCGGGTGGGCCAATGGAAGCGGGTAAAACCCGTCTTGCAGACATTGACTTAAAGTTGGACTTAGTGGATGCCATGGTAAAAGGCGCAGATCCGACGGTCAGTGATGAAGACTCTGAGCAGGTCGAGCGTTCAGCTTGCCCAACATGTGGCTCGTGTTCGGGCATGTTTACTGCCAATTCGATGAACTGTCTGCTTGAATCTCTAGGTCTGGCATTACCAGGCAATGGCACGACACTCGCAACGCATAAAGACAGAGGGCAATTATATAACGGGGCAGCAAAGCGGATTGTTGCGCTGTGTGATGAATATTACCGTCAAGATAATGAGGCGGTTTTACCGCGTAATATCGCCAATCAAGCGGCGTTTAATAACGCGATGACACTCGATATCGCGATGGGCGGCTCATCAAATACGGTATTACATATTTTGGCTGCTGCGCAAGAGGCGGGAGTTGATTTTGATATGGCGGACATTGACCAGTTATCAAGAAATACGCCTTTCTTATGTAAAGTCGCACCAGCTACGCAGCAGTATCACATTGAAGATGTGCACCGTGCTGGTGGCATCATGGCGATATTAAATGAGTTGGCAAAAGCAGGTAAGTTAGACTTAGGTGTGGGCCATGTGGCGGGTGGCACATTGGGTGATGTATTGGCACGTTGGGATGCCAATGATAGCAGCAATGAAAGAGCACAAAAATTTTACCGTGCAGGCCCTGCGGGGATCCGTACAACGCAAGCAATGAGCCAAGAATACCGTTGGGATACATTAGATTTGGACCGAGAAGGCGGGTGTATTCGCAGTGCTGAGCATGCATTTCGTCAAGACGGTGGCCTTGCGGTCTTAACCGGCAACCTTGCACCTGATGGCTGTATCGTTAAAAGCGCTGGGGTGGTGGATGAAATGTTAGAGTTCACAGGCCCAGCGGTGGTATATGAATCACAAGATGATGCGGTTGAGGGGATCTTAGGTGGTCAGGTGAAAAAAGGCGATGTCGTGGTGATCCGCTATGAGGGGCCAAAAGGCGGTCCTGGCATGCAAGAAATGCTTTATCCAACCAGTTACTTAAAATCTATGGGCCTTGATAAAGACTGTGCGTTACTTACCGACGGCCGCTTTTCTGGAGGCACTTCAGGTTTATCAATTGGTCATGTTTCTCCGGAAGCTGCAAGCGAAGGCACATTGGCATTGATTGAAAATGGCGATTTGATAGCGATTAACATACATACACGCGGCATTGATGTGTTACTTGATGACACTGAGCTTGCTCTGCGTCGAGAGAAGCAAGTTGCGCGCGGTAAAGAGGCGTATAAGCCTGTTGATCGCGAACGAGTCGTGACACCTGCATTAAAAGCATACGCATTGCTGGCAACCAGTGCAGACAAAGGGGCTGTGCGTGATTTAGAGAAATTAGAGGAGCTCAGTTAGCGATGGTGGCACAAGAGCTAGATTACTTTCGGGCTATTATCCAAGCGAATATGGCCCCTCTGGTGAAGCAAACGGATGTGAGTCACTTAAAAGGGTTATCAGAACGGCTCAAGCACCAAGTTTGGCTTAAGCGGGAAGATCAACAACCTGTTTATTCTTTCAAACTCAGAGGCGCATTCAATAAGTTGCGCCAACTGCCTGCGCATTCTCATGTGATCACGGCGTCAGCAGGTAATCATGCGCAAGGGGTAGCATTGAGTGCTGCCCACCTAGGTCATCAGGCAACCATTGTTATGCCTGTGACGACCCCAGAAATAAAAGTGAATGCAGTGCGTAATTTAGGCGGGCATGTTGTATTACATGGTCATCACTTTGATGCAGCGAATACGTACGCGCAATCTTTATGTCAGCGAGAAGGGGGGGTGTTTGTACCGCCATTTGATGATAAAGATGTGATTGTTGGTCAGGGAACGGTTGCGCGTGAAATGATGCAGCAATTAGACAAGTTAGATGTGGTGTTTATCCCAGTTGGCGGCGGCGGGCTGCTAGCCGGCATGGCGGTATATATTAAATCTTTGCGTCCAGATATACGTGTGATTGGTGTCGAAGCGACGGAAAGCGCATGTTTGCATGCCGCAATGCAGCAGGGTCAACCGGTAGAGTTGGATCAAGTAGGCTGTTTTGCTGACGGGATCGCGGTGAAACGGATCGGTGAAGAAACATTTCGACTTGCGCAGACCTATTGCGATGAAGTGATATTGGTCTCAACCGACGAAATCTGCGCAGCAGTACAAGATATCTTTGTTGAAACACGGGCAATCGCGGAACCATCAGGTGCAGTTGCATTGGCTGGACTAAAAAAGTGGAGCATGGCCCATAGCGATTCTGAGCTTTCTTTAGCGGCTGTACTTTCTGGGGCAAATCTCAATTTTGATCGGCTACGATATATTGCTGAGCGCACAGCGCTGGGGGCAAAAAGTGAAGCGTTATTTGGTGTGACCATTGACGAGCAAAAAGGCAGTTTCAAGCAGTTCTGCCAGACTTTGGGTGGGCGTGCGATCACGGAGTTTAACTACCGTTTTGCTGGTGGCACAAAGGCACAAATATTTGTTGGGGTTGGGCTACGAGACGCGGAGCAAGAGTTACAAGAATTGACCTCAAGTCTCTTTGAAAATGGGTATGAATTTACCGATTTGTCAGATAACGAGCTGGCCAAATTGCATATTCGTTATATGGTCGGAGGCAAGCCGCCTGTTGAGATCCAAGAGCGGTTATTACGATTTGAGTTTCCTGAATACCCCGGTGCACTGCTCAGGTTTTTAGAGACTTTAGGTTGTGAATGGAATATCACCTTGTTCCATTATCGCAATCATGGCGCTGCGAAAGGTCATGTATTGGCAGGGTTTGAAATGGCACCGCAAGAGTATGCTAAATTTGAGGAGCATCTTGGGCGTCTGGGATACGATTACCGAGATGAAACAAGTAACCCATGTTTTTCTCAATACCTTAAATCTGAACAAGATTTTGCACGTAAAGTGGGATGAATTAATCACAATTCCTGTTCTTTCTGTCCTTTGACTTCTATATTCATTGATAGATTCTCTAAGGACAGCCTATGCTTCGTTGCTTTTATTTATTTGCTTTCATTTGCACCAGTGTCCATGCATCTGTGCTAGAGCCTGTCACACTTCAACTTAAGTGGGTCCACCAATTTCAATTTGCGGGTTATTATGTTGCTAAGCAAAAAGGCTTTTATCGACAAGCTGGCTTAGACGTGAATATTATCCCTGCACAAAAGCATCAGCCTGATGAACAATTTAAAGTACTATCAGGTCAAGCACAGTTTGGTGTCACGCATTCGGGGTTGTTAGAGCAGCGTATGCAAGGAAAGCCTTTAATTGCTCTGGCCTCGGTGTTTCAGTCTTCACCTTATTGTTGGATGGTACGTGCGGACAGTGATATTTATTCCCCAAAAGATTTTCAAGGTAAAAAAATTAGTCACTTGGGGCGTACCGAAGGTGCCGAGTTAGTTTTGATTTTAGAGCGTGCGGGTATCGATGTCAGTCAGTTGCCAATTTATTCGGGCCTGTCTCCTTTGCAAGACTTTAAAGCAGGCCAGTTTGATGCGCTGCAGGTTTATGTGTCTAATGAACCCTTCAAAATGGCACAGCAAGGCATAGCAACACGGCAGATCTGTCCAAAGCACTATGGCATCAATGTTTATGCGGATATTTTATTTACCTCTGAAGATGTTTATAAGTATCGACCTGAAATGGTCGCTAAATTTCGCAGCGCAAGTTTACGAGGGTGGCGCTATGCACTGGCGAATTTAGAGGAAGCCTTGCAAATCACAAAGCTCTACGCGACGCAAAAAAGCTTTGAAGAGCTGGCGAATGAAGCTGATAAATTAGTCCCTTTTATAAACGCGCCGGGGATCCCAATTGGCAATATGTCTCTGGCCAGATGGCAGTGGATAGCGCAACTATATCATTTAGATATTGTGGCTTTTCATGAGCATAAAAATGCGTTTTTATACTCTGAAGAGAGCGCAACTGACATCAATTGGTCGTGGATGCTCATTTTGGCTGTCGTGATGAGTATACTCTGCGTTCCTATGTATGTCGGTTTGGTACTGCAAAGAAAAAGCTATAGTTTGATGGATTGACAGGAAGCTTTAGTGAGAGGTTTTCTATCGTCATGATGATAGATTACAATGAGGCTACGTGCAGTAACTATAAAATTTTATGATCTCGTCTTACATCACACACTTTCAGTCACTCGATAGACTGCTCCATGAAACACGTCAGTATTGGCAATTATTAGCCTTTGATCATTTGGTAACGCCTTGGCCTGAGTTAGACGAATATTTATCGACATTGGATGAGCAAACTGTCACTGCACTGGATATGGATCAAGGTGCTTTGCAGCAAGCTTTGGCAAAGTACATTCCACAGCTAACCGAGATAAGCGAGTTAACACAAGTCACATTAACTGAGCGTCCGCGCACTGAGCTGCCTTTTTGGTTAAGTAATGGCATCAAGGGGCGTAAAGTTGGTCAATTGCAAGATTTTGTTTCTGCACTGAATGAGCAACAACTTCCGGTATTGGAGTGGTGTGCGGGGAAAGGGCACTTGGGGCGGATCTTAGCTTATACGGGTGTACCGCATGTAGACAGTATTGAATTGCAAGCACACTTATGTGAGCAAGGAGCGCAGAGTGCTGCGCATCAAAAGCTCGATATGACGTTTCACTGCGCTGATGTGCTGAGCGATCCTGTGAGCCATCATTTTAAAGTAGCGCAACATGCGGTGGCACTGCATGCATGCGGTAAGTTACACCAGAATTTTATGCGTGAAGCAGCTAAGGTGGGCTGTGAGAAAATTAGCTTATCGCCTTGTTGTTATCACTTGTTTACCAGTGATGAATATCAACCAATGAGTGAAGAAGGCCAGCAAAGTGCGCTGCGTTTAACACATAATGACATGAAGTTAGCGTTACAGGAGACTGTGACCGCACCAAGTAGAGTGGCCAAGGTGCGTAAAAAAGAAGTACTGTGGCGATTGGCCTTTGATGCGCTTCGACGAGACATCACTCAGACAGATCATTATGTCAGTGTCCCCTCTGTTAATAAGGCCATTTTTTCTGGTGAATTTGTTGAGTTTTGTGTGTGGGCAGCAAACAAAAAAGGCATCGACTTGCCTGAGCAGGTCGACTATCAGCGCTATTTATTACAGGCGCAAACAAGGCAAAAAGTGACTGAGCGCATTGAGCTAGTTCGCCATGGTTTTCGGCGTGCGATTGAATTATGGCTTGTACTAGATAGAGTGTTATATTTGCATGCAAAGGGGTATGACGTGACGCTAGAACAGTTTTGTGAAAAGTCACTGACACCAAGGAATTTATTGATACAGGCAACCAAACGCCAGTAGCGCGAGGAAAAGCAATGTGCCAAAAACATAACAATCACTTAGCACACTTATTGGAAAATAATCGTCAGTGGGCAGAGCGCACGCGGGTACGCGATCCTGAGTTTTTTAAGACTTTATCGATGCAGCAAAATCCTGATTATTTGTGGATTGGCTGCTCTGACTCGCGAGTACCTGCGAATGAAATTGTTGACCTAATGCCTGGTGAGCTGTTTGTTCACCGCAATGTGGCTAATGTTGTGGTGCACACGGATCATAATTGTTTGTCAGTGATGCAATATGCGGTCGAGGTACTAAAAGTAAGCCATATTATGGTGGTGGGTCATTACGGCTGTGGTGGTGTTAAGGCGGCGTTAGAAGAAGCTAAATTTGGTTTGATAGACAATTGGTTGAGACATGTTGTTGATATCAAAGAAAAGCATCAGGCATTGTTACGTGAAGTCACTGAGGTTGAGCGCAGTGATGTATTATGCGAGCTGAATGTCATCGAGCAAGTACGCAATGTTTGTCGCACGAGTATAGTGCAAGACGCATGGCAGCGCGGACAACAGCTAAAAGTGCATGGTTGGGTGTATGGGCTGGCAGATGGCCTACTTAACGAGTTGGTACCAGGCGTGAGCTCTCAATCTTGTTTGGCAATGAGTTATGAACAATCCTTGCTCTCGTTAGTCACGCGTCATTTAGATAAGGCGGCTGAGCAAACTGGATAATACAGGTGCAATAACACAAGCACGCTAAACAACGTGCTTGATGTATTTTTCAAAACTTAAAGTCTTATTCAACGTCGCTTTGCTTGTCTAGTTTTGCTTCTAATTCTGCTACTTTGGCTTCTAGCTCAGTAAGCTTTTCACGTGTTCTGATCAACACTTTACTCTGAATATCAAACTCTTCACGGCTAACAAAATCCATTTCGGTCAATTTTGTTTGAATTGCTTGCTTGGTTTTTGCTTCGAAAGTTTCTGCTAAATTACGCACACCTTGTGGCATGTTGCTTGAGATCTGCTTTGCGATCTCTTCGATTTTTGCTGGGTTTATCATGTCAGTGCCTTATAGCTAGTTGATACGCAATATCTTACCGTAAACTAGAATATCGATAAATGCATTTTAATCTCTGTTACGTATCTAAATGTGTCTACGTTCAATCATAATCAAAACATTGCAAATTGGTATTGTGGCATGAATAAGATAAACTAAGCGGCTCCAGTTGCTCAGGGTACACGCCTTTTATGAAACTCAATCCCAAACAAGATGAAGCCGTTAAATATATTAGTGGTCCATGCCTCGTATTAGCAGGGGCTGGCTCGGGGAAAACCCGTGTAATCACAAATAAAATAGCGTATTTGGTACAGCAGTGTGAATATAAAGCGCGCAATATTGCGGCGGTAACCTTCACCAATAAAGCGGCCAAAGAGATGCGTGAGCGTGTATCTCAAACACTGGGGAAGCAAGACGCAAAAGGGCTTTGGATTTCAACGTTTCATACCTTGGGTTTAAATATCATCAAAAAAGAAGTTAAAACACTGGGATTTAAACCCGGCTTTTCACTGTTTGATGATCAAGATACCAACCAATTGCTATCAGAGTTAACGGAAAAAGAACTCGAAAAAGACAAAGATTTACTCAACTTATTAAAGATGCAAATTGGTAACTGGAAAAATGATCTGATCTTGCCTGAGCGTGCCATTAGGGAAGCACGTGAACCGCAAAAAGCGTTGTTTGCACAATTATATGCACGTTATCAAACTCAACTTCGCGCATATAATGCCCTGGATTTTGATGATCTGATCATGATCCCAACCTTGCTCCTTGGCAGCTCCGCAGAGGTGAGAGAACGCTGGCAGAACCAGTTTAGATACTTGTTGGTGGACGAATATCAAGATACCAATACCAGTCAATATCAGCTGGTGAAATTGCTGGTGGGTGAACGCGCTCGCTTCACCGTAGTTGGTGATGATGATCAGTCTATCTATTCATGGCGTGGTGCTAAACCGCAGAATTTGGTGTTATTGAGCAAGGACTACCCAGGCCTGAGGTTAATTAAGCTAGAGCAAAATTACCGAAGTGCTGGGCGCATATTAAAATCTGCTAACATCTTGATTGCCAATAACCCCCATGAATTTGATAAAAAACTTTTCAGTGAATTGGGTTATGGTGACCCACTGCGTGTGATCGCGACCCGTGATGAGGAGCATGAGGCTGAGCGAGTGGTGGCTGAGATCATTTCGCATAAATTTATGAAGCGCACTAGCTATAAAGATTATGCCATCTTATATCGCGGCAACCACCAAGCGCGTGTGTTTGAAAAAGCCCTCATGGCCAACCGCATTCCTTACAAGATCAGCGGTGGCATGTCATTTTTCGCTCGCAGTGAAATTAAAGACATCATGGCGTATCTACGACTATTGGTAAATCAGGATGATGACAATGCATTTTTGCGTATCGTTAACACCCCGAGACGTGAAATTGGACCTGTGACGCTCGAAAAGCTAGGCAGCTTAGCCAACGACAAACATATTAGTTTGTTTGAGGCGTGTTTTGATCCTGAATTGACACAACGCTTAACTGGCAAAGGGTTTAACGCCTTGGCAGGCTTTGCACGCTGGGTCGTGGAGCTAAGTGATCGTGCTGTAAGAGGTGATACGCTCGAAGCGGTGAAGGATATGATCCGTGAGATCAATTATGAGACCTATTTATATGAGTCTTCAACCAGCGCAAAAGCAGCAGAGATGCGCATGAAGAATGTCTCTGAATTGTATCGTTGGATCAGTGACATGCTGACAGGGGATGCAGATAATCCGCCGATGACATTATCTGAAGTAGTAACAAAGTTAACCCTCAGAGATATGCTAGAGCGCAATGAAGAAGAAGATGAAAGTGATGCTGTACAATTGCTGACTTTGCACGCTTCAAAAGGCCTGGAATATCCGCATGTATTTATGGTGGGTATGGAAGAGGGGTTATTACCGCATCAAACCAGCATTGATGAAGATAATGTCGAAGAAGAAAGGCGTTTAGCGTACGTGGGGATCACCCGAGCACAGCAAACGTTGACTATGACCTATGCCAAAAGCCGCCGTCAATTTGGTGAGCAGATCACCCCAGAGCTGAGCCGTTTTGTACAAGAGCTGCCACAAGATGATTTGCAATTTGAAGGCAAAAAAGCGGTGGTATCTCAGTCTGAGAGAATGGAAAAAGGTCAGGCGCGTGTCGCTAACTTACGCGCAATGTTAAAACGTTAGTGTTTCTTGCTCGTCAATGCCTGTGCTGTTTTGGCGAGCGCTCTTTAAATTTTGTTGCTTGCCAAAAAACAGTTTTAGGCCATGTTTTTCCAATAAGCTTCTGAAGTTTAAGATGGCCGGTCCCTTAGCAATCACTTGTATAGATTTTAATTTGGTGATCGCCAATATTCCTTGTAGCTGAATATCATAGCTGTTTTGCTGTAAAACACGTTTACTAAATACTGAACTCAATAAGACATATTTAAAATCAATATTGCTTAAAAAGGCGAGATCGCAGCGCTCTTTGGCGAAATCATTGAGGCCAATGTTGACCCCTAACTGTGGCAGTTCTTTGAGGTTTTCAAGTTGGACACTAGAGGCATAACGGACTTCACTTTCATCAAACATGAGGCAAAGCTGGGTTGTGTTGTGTGCAAGCATTTGCTTGAGCGTCGCAAAGGAGGATGACTCTAGAATGATGGTTGAACATGCGAATAACACGTCTTGATCATAGTTTTGCGCAATTTTGAGCGCCTTTTCTAGTAAGCCCAATTCAATGTCTAAATGCTCATCTTTCGCAGCCGCAAATTTTTTCAGTACATCAAAGCTGGTACTGCCGAGTACTGGATGCTCGCCAAATGCTTCTAAAGTAATGATCTGTGTCGAGTGATTGGTAAAATCAACCACCTCTGTACTTCTAAAGTGCGTCGGTAGCGCTGTTAAATGATGTTGTTCTTCAGGCTTATTATTGTTGCTTGTAGACGCAGTTAATAATGGATGATAAAACTCATATCGGCCGCGCCCCGCATTTTTTGCATAGTACATGGCTGCATCCGCATCACGAATGATCTCGTCGGTATTTTTATACTTTTTATTGCTGTAGGTGATGCCGATACTGGCACCGCTTTGCATGCACACGCCTTTCATACAAAAGGGTTGCTGCATCACGCGAATAAGGCGTTTAGCCACATCTTCGGCTTGTTGTTTATCGGTTAGGTGGTCTAATAAAATGACAAATTCATCACCTGCAAGACGTGCGAGTAAATCGTGTTCACGAATACATTCTGCAAATGCGCTGCTGACCCAGATTAAAAACTGATCGCCGGCTTGGTGCCCCAGCTCATCATTGATCACTTTAAACTTGTCCAGATCGATAAACAATACGGCAAAGTTATGCTCAGGATAACGTTGATATTTTTGCAGTGTTTTTTCAAGCTGAGTTAAAAACAAACTGCGATTTGGCAATGATGTGAGCGGATCATGATGTGCGTCATGATAGAGTTGCTGTTCAATTTTTTTACGCTCTTCAATTTGCATTTGCAGGTGCAAATTGGTTTGTCTAAGCGCTTTTGTCTTTTCGGCAACGCGATGCTCAAGCTCCTGGTTGCTGGCTTTGAGTGCCTGATTAGCCAAGTGAGTTTGCAGTACTGAGGCGATTTGGTTTGATACAAAAGAGATCAGCTCAACATCTTCATGGTTGTATTCGTATTCATGGTTATAAGCTTGGCAAGCAATTAAACCGATCACCCCTTTAGCTGTTTTGAGCGGTGCCCCTAGCCAACTTGTGGCCGTTTCTAAGTCGTCGTAATCCGGTGGGCGTTTGACAACTCCGCCTTCAATTAAAATTGCTGCACGTTTGGTGTCGATAAGCTGACTGCGCTCGGTGGTGATGACAAGCTCACTGTATCCTTTAGCAAAGGGCCGTGGGCGATATTCAGTGACTTCATCAACACAGTAGGGGAAACTCAGCCAATTTGAACCCGTATCATGCAAAGCGATATAGAGGTTGTTAGCAAAGGTAATAGAGCGAATGATTTTATGTACTTGCTTGTACACATCATCGATGTCGCTAAACTGGGTTGCCAGTTCAGAAATCTTAAATAAGATTTGTTGTCGCTCTAGGGCGCGCTTACGTTGCTCAATCTCTTTATTGAGTGCGTCATTACTCTGCATCAGCGCACGTGTGCGGATCTTGACTTCTGATTCGAGTAACTCACGCTTTTTGACGCGCTCAATCGCCGTAGCTAGGTATAAAGACATCACCTCAAGAAGCTCAATCTGATGTTCGCTGTAAGCTTGTTGAGGTTGATAGCTCTGGGATACCATCACACCAATGATGTTTTTATCTCGGAATATCGGTACGCCTACCCAATGTTCAGCTGGGCTGCCTAGGGCTTTAAATTTGCAGTCATCGATCATGTGCTGCATTTCATCTTTGGTTAGATACAGCACCTTTTTGGTATTAAAGACATAGCCAGTAACCCCTTGGTCAAAATGATGTGACTCATGTAACGGCACAGAAATACCATCTTTTTCATCAACAAAATAAGAGAGCTCAAGTGTCTGGGTAAACTGGTTTTGCAGCACAACATAGAAGCTTTTGCTGGGCAGGTGTTGCTCTAAGATACTATGAATTGCGGGGTATAAAAGGGTTAGCTCGGCAACTGTACTAGCCTGCTCAGAAAGCTGTATCAAGGCATGTTGCAAGTGATAGTTTTGTTTGTATTTTTTCAACAAGGACTCTAAGCGTCGATTCTTACGAGTCAGCTTGCGAATTGCAACGTCGTTTGGATCTTCCAATGATAAAACCAAAGGCTATTATTGTTTATTTATTAAACTTTATATTTTCACTTTTGACTTGAGGGGTCAAGTGCAAAATGTTAATTCAGTTACTAGACAAACATTTTGCCCTAATAGAGACAAATATGCGAGGATTTGTCTCTATTTTTTAAACGGTTTTATTTTAGCATGAAGTCGATAGCGGCTTGGATTTCTTCGTCGCTACAATCCATACAAGTGCCTTTTGGTGGCATTGCATTGAATCCTTTGATGGCGTGGTCAAGTAGTACGTCAGGGCCTTTACTTAAACGCGCAGCCCAATCATCCGCTGTTTTTGGCGCACCCAGTGCACCTGTACCATGGCAGGCGAAACAAGAGGCTTGGTAGATTTGCTCACCAGAGCGTGGGCCCGATGGTGCTGCGGCTGCAGTGTCTTGTGCACCCGCTAAATAGACTGAACCTATCGGCGCTAATCGCTTTTTGATGGCTTCTTCGGTTAGAGAATTATCATACGGCTGGGCGACGGCGGCCGTGGATAGCATTAAGAGTGCTGCTGACAGTTTCTTCATTTACCTTGCTCACTTCAAATTTAATGTCTTCGATCACGAAGCACGACGGATGACGGTTCCTAATTGAGTATAACGTCACCACCAAATTAGTTAAAATTTAAACTTGATCTTAAGCGTATAAAAAACATCTTTTATTGCGTTAGGGCAAAGATTTGGTCGTTTATGCTTAAAACCAAGCAAATTTTTTGTGAGCAAGTAATTGCGTGTTTAATCGATCAGTTGTGCGAGGCGTTTTATTGCTTTTTCGATGCCTGCTGATGCTTCAACGATGTTACTTGCCAGCATATACGCAGGCGTACTAATTACTTTTTGCTGCTCATCGACAATAATGTCTGTAACCGCACATTCTACGTGTTCTGCGCCGAGTGCATTCACAGCCGCAGCAGTGTCAGCATCTGTGCCAATGGTTGCTTTTGTACCAGGTTGATGAATATGGCCGATCAGAGCTGGTGCAATACATAGATACGTGATCGGCTTCTCTTTGCTGTTGAATTGCTGACATATTGATTTAAGTGACTCAAGCACTTGTGACTGTGCGCCTTTGAACGCAAAATCAGATAAGTTTTTAGCAACGCCAAATCCACCTGGGATCACTAAGGCAGCAAAATCATCCACGTTAAGCTCTACTAAATCTTGAATTTCTCCGCGTGCAATACGTGCAGCTTCAGTTAATACATTGCGAGATTCAGCTTGCACTTCACCCGTTATATGGTTAATCACATGATGTTGTTCAATATTCGGGGCAAAGCAGCGGTATGCAATGCCTTGCTGTGCTAGATGAAGCATGGTCAATACAGATTCATGGATCTCTGCACCATCAAATACCCCACAACCACTAAAAATGATTGCTACTTGTTTCATTTCTTATCTCCTAAGGCTTATTGTGCCTGCTATATTCAATGTAAGACGACCAACTGTGAAAAAAAATATAAAGGATCTGCTTTGATCTTTGATCATTTATGTTAGTATACGCGTCCGCTCGAAATAACGGGTCGTTTTATCACCAGTTCTCTATGGTGAAAAATACATGAGTTAATACATTTCCACAAATTCATATTTTATTGTATGAAATTTAGTTTGTGTATTTTACTATATTTATCAGTGTGTTGTATGTATTAGAACACTAGCTTTAATTTATCGCTGGTGCTTTTCTTATGTTTATCTACAAAGTTATCCACAGTTTTTCCTTGTTAAGTTTCATTGCACTCCTCTCGTTTTATGCTATGCCTTGTGGCATCCTTAGCAAGTTATTCAATTTCATTTATTAGGATCCAAAAATATTATGCCTCAGATCCCAGAAAACCCTTTAATTTTGGTGGATGGTTCTTCCTATTTATTCCGCGCTTATCATGCGCCACCGCATTTGACAAATTCTCAGGGGGAAGCCACTGGCGCAATCTATGGGGTAATCAATATGCTTAAGAGCTTACTTAAGCAATTTGATCCTAGCCACATGGTGGTGATATTTGATGCTAAAGGGCCAACGTTCAGAAATGACATGTATTCTGAGTACAAGGCAAACCGACCGCCGATGCCCGATGATCTGCGCACGCAGATTGAGCCAATTCATGAGATCATAAAAGCAATGGGTCTGCCATTGGTGAGTATTGCTGGGGTCGAAGCGGATGACGTAATTGGTACTTTCTCTCGTATTGCTTCTGAACAAAAGCGCCATGTTTTGATCAGTACTGGCGATAAAGACATGGCTCAGTTAGTAAATGAGCATGTGACGTTAATCAATACGATGACGGATACGGTTTTAGATCCGGCAGGCGTGGTGGATAAATTTGGTATCGGTCCTGAGTTGATCATTGATTTCCTTGCCTTGATGGGTGATAAGGTCGATAACATTCCTGGTGTGCCGGGCGTTGGTGAAAAAACGGCGTTGGCAATGTTACAGGGCCTAGGCTCAATTACCACGCTTTACGATAACCTAGATGAAATTGCACCACTTGGTTTTCGTGGCTCGAAAAGCATGGCGAAAAAGCTAGAAGAGCATAAAGCTCAGCTTGAGCTTTCATATGAGCTAGCGACCATCAAACTGGATTGTGATGTTGAAGAAGATCTCGATACATTCAAGATCCAACCGATGGACAAAGATCGATTGGTTGAGTTATATGGTCAATGTGAGTTCAAGCGTTGGTTGAGTGAACTGCTCGATGGTAAATCAGCAGCGGATAGCAAAGCGCCAGCAGCTGTCGAAGCGCAACAGCCCGAGATTAAAGGCAACTATGAAACAATTTTAACGGTTGAGCAGTTAAAAGTTTGGGTGGAAAAGCTCAAGAGCGCAGATGTTTTTGCCTTTGACACTGAAACCACCAGTCTAGATTACATGCAGGCTGATTTAGTTGGCATGAGCTTCGCGGTTGAAGCTGGTGAAGCGGCGTATTTACCGTTAACGCACGACTATATGGGTGCGCCTGAACAGCTAGATAAAGGCTTGGTGTTTGAACATCTACAGCCGATCTTAGAAGATGAAAGCATTAAAAAAGTAGGGCAAAATTTAAAGTATGATAAAAGCGTACTTGCCCGTGCGGGTATCACATTAAATGGCATCGCATTTGATACTATGCTTGAGTCTTATGTCTTTAACAGTGTGGGTACCAGACATGATATGGACTCATTGGCACTGAAGTATTTAGGCCACAAAAATATCAGTTTTGAAGATATTGCCGGCAAGGGTAAAAAGCAGCTTACATTCAACCAAATAGAGCTTGATAAAGCGGCACCTTATGCAGCTGAAGACGCCGATATTACGCTTCGTTTGCACCAGCATTTATGGCCGCTACTAGAAAAAGAGTCGAGTCTGGTGGGTGTGTTTATGGATATTGAATTGCCATTAATTAATGTTCTTTCTGATATGGAGCGAACGGGCGTTCAAATTGACAGCACCATGCTAGGTGAACAAAGCTTAGAAATTGAAAAGCGCTTAGCAGAACTGGAACAAGAAGCATATACCTTGGCTGAAGAAGAGTTTAACTTAAGCTCCACAAAGCAATTACAAGCGATTTTATTTGAAAAGCTTGGACTGCCAATTTTGAAGAAAACACCAAAAGGTGCACCTTCTACCGCTGAGGAAGTGCTACAGGAATTAGCACATGATTATCCTTTGCCAAAGCTCATCATCGAACATCGCGGCTTGGCAAAGTTGAAGTCGACCTATACAGACAAATTACCAAAGCTGGTTAACGCGGATACGCAACGTGTACACACTTCATATCATCAAGCTGTGACTGCAACAGGTCGTTTAAGCTCCAGCGATCCGAACTTGCAAAACATTCCAATTCGTAACGAAGCAGGGCGTCGGATCCGCCAAGCATTTGTTGCAGATCAAGGGCATGTGATTTTAGCAGCCGACTACAGCCAAATTGAGCTGAGAATTATGGCGCATTTATCTCAGGATAAAGGTTTGTTAAGCGCATTTGCGCAAGGCAAAGATGTACATAGTGCAACGGCTTCAGAAGTATTTTCAGTGCCACTTGAAGAAGTGACCTCGGATATGCGTCGCAAAGCCAAAGCGGTAAACTTTGGCTTGATCTATGGTATGAGTGCATTTGGCCTTGCGCGTCAGTTAGATATTCCACGTAATGAAGCTCAGCATTACATGGATAAATACTTTGAGCGCTTCCCGGGTGTTTTAGAGTATATGGAAAGCACGCGTGAAAAGGCGGCTGAGCAAGGGTATGTTGAGACGTTGTTTGGTCGTCGTCTTTATTTACCTGATATTAAGGCGCGTAATGGTGCGCGTCGTAAAGCTGCTGAACGTGCGGCAATCAATGCTCCAATGCAGGGAACCGCTGCTGATATCATTAAAAAAGCCATGATCAAAGTGCATCAGTGGTTGCAAACACATAGCCAAGATGAAATTAAGCTATTAATGCAAGTACACGATGAATTGGTTTTTGAGATCAGTGCCGATAAGGTTGATGAATTTAGCGAGAAAATTTGTAGTTTAATGAGCGAAGCTGCGCAATTAGATGTGCCGCTTGTGGTGGAAGCCGACCACGGTGAAAACTGGGAACAAGCCCATTAATTAAGTGCTTTTTAGCGTTTATACATAAAAGCATGGCCTAGCCATGCTTTTTTATTTGCCTTGCATCAAACACGCTCTGTGTCCCGAATTAGCTGGCTTGGTGTAAAGCTAACGTAAAAAATATCACTTCTTTGTTTAATATTTATCAAATTGGCTCGTTATTTGCTTTGTGCTGTTTATTTCTAGATGGCTATTTGCTAAAGTTCGCCGCGTCCTCATCCTGTAGGACATCCTGTTGATGATGTATCTCTCGAAAGAGGATACTGTGTATTGATAGCTTCTCCCCAGATTGCTATAACGGCTCGTAAAAGGTTTATACGAGCCGGCTTTTCTCTTCGTAATAATATCTGCCAATCTTTTAAAAGTTCGCCATATCAAATATTGAACAACGGGTGTAAATCTAACTCTCTCCATATTTATTTGTTAAGATGTGAAAAACTTTACAAATAGGAATATGTCATGCTTAAGCCTTTTCTTGTTGGTAGCTTATGCTTAATGTCTCAAGCGGTGTCCGCTTGGCAGCTAAATAATGAGCTGAGTGATCTGAGCTTCACCTCTATAAAATTAAATAGCGTCGCTGAAAATCATCATTTCACATCATTATCTGGCGAGATCGCTGAGTCAGGCCAGTTGAGTATAGAAATTGATTTAAGCAGTATTGAGTCTCTGATCCCAATCAGAAATGAGCGCATGAAAAAAGTGCTTTTTGATGTTTCTCAATATCAAACAGCGACCATTAAGGCTGATATCAAGCCATGGTTATCCCAGCTCAATACGGGTCCTCAAGTGCTCAAAGCAGTACCCGTTACGCTTAATTTGCATGGTAAACGCTTGGTGTTAAAGCTGGATCTTATGGTGAATAAACAGACTAAAACATTGCAAGTATCACCACTGCGCGCAGTACTGATTAACAGCCGTGATTTTGACCTGACAGATGGGATTGAAGTCTTACGCAAGTTGGCAGGTCTAAATAGCATCGCTCAAACTGTCCCTGTGACATTTAATTTGGTTTTTCATGACAGATAAACTGGAACAGTTAATAGCGCACTATGTGTCTGCCCATTCACCGACTGAGCGTTGGCAAGCTGGTGAGTGTGGTGTGGGTACATTCTCGATTGACAGTGCAGGGCGTTGGTTTCATCAAGGGGATGAGATTAAACGCCTCGCATTGGTGCGCTTATTTGCCAGTGTGCTCAGTTGTGAGCAGGGTGAATATACCCTGAAAACGCCCTCTGAAACATGTACAGTCACTGTAGAAGAAAGCCCATTTATTATTGTTGCTTGGCATGTGTCTGAGGTTGCGCAGCAATATGACGTTGAGCCAACGATTATCTGCGAAGATAATTTGGGTAGGCTGTGGCCTATTTGTAAGGCATTTCCCTTGTACATGACAGAGTATAAAGGCCTGCAAGTCCCGCATTTACAGCTAAATTATGGGTTGTGCGCGCGAATTGAGCGCAATGTCTATTATCAATGGGCAGAGATTGCGAAGTACAATGAGCAACGTCAGTCGATGACATTGCACTCCGCAGGACAGGCGTACGAGCTAACCTAGTCGTTTGGCGCGTTATCGTCCGCTTCTTCTTTTACATAAGGTCCTAGGAACCAATCATCGAGCTGCCAAGCAAGCTCTTTTAGTCCAAGTCCTTTTAACGATGAAAAGGCATGCACAGTGATATCGCCGTCTAGTTCAGAAAGGGCTTTTCGTACTTGTAAAACTTCGGCTTTGCGTTTGCCTTGCTTTAATTTGTCCGCTTTTGTCAGCAGTGCAAGTACCGGAATATCACTTCCTACAGCCCAATTGATGAGATCCATATCTAAGTCTTTCATAGGGTGGCGGATATCCATTAAAACCACAATACCTTTTAGGCTCTGTCTTTTTTGCAAATATTCGCCCAGAGACTTCTGCCATTTTTTCTTCATCTCAATAGGGACTTTAGCAAAACCGTACCCAGGTAAGTCAATTAGGCGCTTGTCTTCATCCAGAGCAAAGGTATTGATCAACTGAGTACGGCCAGGGGTTTTACTGGTGCGTGCCAATTTTTGATCTGTCAATGTATTCAAAGCACTAGACTTGCCAGCGTTAGAACGCCCGGCAAATGCGACCTCTATGCCACTGTCTGCAGGTAGGCGGGTAATATCAGGTGCGCTGGTGATGAAAGTAGCGCGGTTATATGGCATACGAGATTTTAACACTCTAACTCCTAGGCGGATTGCTTGATTCTTTAATTCATACCTATTTTATTACATCTGGCACACAATGCAAAAGCTGAGAAAGTCGACAATTTTTAGCAGCGTCAAGAGAATTTCTGGACTAAGTTTAATCTATGTCAATTACCTATAAATTAGCAGTTTTATAATAGCCACTAAGCATGGCGGGGCTTTTTTTATCGTGTAGTATCTAAATATTACAAGGTAAAGCAACAAACATTGAGCGTCACTTAATAAATTTAAGTCAATGTGCACAGATTAGTATCTGTTTATGTCGGTGAAATTTAGCGTATTTCATTTAAGCAGATAGTTACAGGGTCGGAACAGAGAATTTACCATGAAAAAAATAGCATTATCTTTAACTATGCTGCTTGGCACGCTGTCATTCAACAGCGCAGTAGCATTCGATGGGGACGCCGAAGCTGGTAAGGCTAAAGCGGCAACGTGTGCAGCATGTCATGGACCAAATGGCAACGCCCCTGTAACCATGTATCCAAAAATTGCAGGCCAGCATGCTGATTACATGTATAAACAGCTCAAAGAGTTTAAATTGGGTATGACATCAGGTGGTGCTAAAGGTCGTATGGATCCTGTGATGAGTGGCATGGCCATGCCGCTGTCGGATCAAGATATGAAAGATTTGTCAGCCTATTTCGCTAGTATGCCAATGAGTGCAGGCACAACCCCTGAAGATGTAGTTCAGACTGGCCAAAAGCTATATCGAGCGGGCGATGCGGAGCGAGGGATCCCTTCTTGTATGGCATGTCATGGTCCAAGAGGTAATGGGACATCTTTGGCGCAATTCCCGAAAATTTCGTTTCAACACCCTGAATACATAAAGGCACAGCTTATTAAGTTCCGTGATGGCACTAGGGGTAACGATGCAAATGGTATGATGAGAGATATCGCCGCAAAATTGACGGACAAAGATATTGAGGTCTTGTCAAAGTATTTGGGTGGTTTGCACTAAAGTCGTATTTGGTTTTACGTGATATAACGTAAACTTTTAGTATTGAAAAAGGCAACGTGATCGTTGCCTTTTTTTGATCTGTACCTTGTGAGATATATCTTACTTTCGATGTAAGACAGTAGCGTTCCTAATTTGTAGGAGTTAACGCAAATTAAATATGTATTTTTTTGTAAGCACATGTATTTTCTTTATTTTTAATTTATCTTCTGTTACCTAGGTAATAATTTTGTTATTGATTAGTTGTAACTGTTTAAAATAAGCGTAGATTAATCCCTGTCGTCAAGACAACATAAAAACAGGGACAATTCGAAACGGAAGCGTAGACGACAAGTTTAAGTATTCATTTGAATACAATTAAACAAGGATGAGTACAAAAGCGTTAGGAAGACCGAAAATAAAAAAAGCAATGGAAGTTTGATAACAAAAACAATATGGATAGCAGCACGGAAGTAACAATAAAAACAAAATGGATGATAAATAATAAGAAAAATAAAGACTAAAAGTCGAAGGGAGAAGTGTCCAGATTGAGACGCTCAGATTAGCAGACGGTAGAGAGTAATCTCTGCCGTCTTTTTATTTGTACACTTTTTAATTGCTGTTACAATACTCCTTTTAAGCAGGTTTGGTTCATCATCTTTGCAAAATCCACAAACGCTTCAATGTGGCCTCTGTGAATCAGAGTCGCTAGAACACTATCATCGGGACAAATTTCGTGATTATTGGCAGTGTCAGCACTGTAAGTTAGTCAGTGTCGCGCCATGCGACAGGTTATCTCCGCAAGAAGAAAAAGCCATTTATGATAGTCATGAAAATGATCTACATGATATGGGTTATCGCCGCTTTCTGTCGCGAGTATTCGAACCGATTAACGCGCGTTTGCCAAATCATCAACACGGGCTTGATTTTGGTTGTGGTCCAGGGCCTTTATTGGCCAAGATGTTTCAAGAAGTGGGGCACACAGTCGCCTTGTATGATTTATATTATGCAAATACCCCAACGGTTTTAAACATGCAATATGATTTCATCACATGTACAGAAGTGATTGAGCACATAGCGCAGCCCAAAGCTGTATTTGAGCAGCTAGTGGCGATGTTGAAGCCTCAAGCTCCCCTTGCAATGATGACCAAGCTTGTCATAGATCCAACACGTTTTGCATCTTGGCATTATAAAAATGACCAAACACATATTTCATTTTTTAGTCGCGAAACGTTTGAGTATGTAGCAAAGCAATTTGGCACCAAGCTAGAGTTTATTGGGAATGATGTGATCATTCTAAGTAAACAATAGTCGGTTAAAGTAGATGGTAGAGAAGCATGACTAGAAAGAAGAAATCACGCAAATTAGGTGAAAACGGCACACCGAGATTAAGTAAGGAAAAGCTTCGTGAATTGCGTGCTATTAAAGAGCAACGCACAAAAAAGAATAAAGGGAATAAAGCGGGATCACGTAATGCCCAAGAAGCCAAGATTGAGGTGAAATCTCAAACTGGAACGCAAACAGATCCGCGTGCAGGCAGTAAGAAAAAAATTGCACTGACGCCTGAAGTACAAACACCTAAGGCTGAGCCGCAGATGAAACGTCATCTAACGCCGCAAGTAACACTCAGCAAGGCGAATGAACCAGAGCTAACGCTTGAGCAAGAGCTGCAGCAGTTAGAAAATGATGAGCGTTTAATGAAGCTATTAGAGCGTCATGAACGTGGAGAACTATTAACAGGTAAAGATGCTAAGTTCTTCAATCGCGCGATCGCTCGTCACCAAGAGTTATGCGAAATTCTTGGCATAGATGATGAGTTTGAAGAAGAAGATATGATTGAAGCTGATCCATTAGCTGATTTTGTCAGTAATGATCTGGCGGATGAGTGGTTAGATGATGACGAGGATGAGCGATGAGCACGATTTGGGTGGTCGCATTAGTCGTTGGCGCTTTAATTGTCGCAGGTTTGGCTTTTTATGCAGGCAAATTACTGTGGCAGCTTAAAGTTCAAAAGGACACGATTGCTAAATTGAAAGAAGAGCAGGCAAAGAAGCTGGAAAAATCCAGACAAGAGCGCAATGGCAAATTGGCAGATAGCATAAATTTGATTGCAAAAGCGATGAAGCAAAAGCAATGCGAGTACTCAGAAGGGTGTTTACGTGTTTGGGTATTGATCTCTCAATACAGCTTTGATTCAGAAGTGGCTTTAGAAAAGACCTATCCAGGTGTTTTTGAAATGTATGATGAAGTCAAAGAAATGCCGACACACGATGCTCGCAAAAAGTATTCAAAAAAGGAAATCTTCAAAATGGATACTCAGCGTTGGCGCGCTGAAGAGCGACTTGAGGCACAAATATTGAAAGATTGCGACAAACTACTAGAAGAGTTTAAAGCTTTACCTGGTAGCGAAAACGTGGTGTTTCAATAATTACACATAACAGCTGGGCTAACAGCGCCCAGCTGCGTTCGGACGCTTATGCGGTTTTGCAAGTATTTTGCTGACCGATTGAGAAATCGGTATCAGGTGATTGGAAAACTGCACCGCCAGCAACCTGTTTGGTTTTTTGTGTGTTGATAGCGTGCTCAGTAGATAAATTCTTGATGCGTTTCTTTTTGATTGTGAATTTCATATTTCTTCCTTATTGTTTTAATGCTCCTCTATACTATTTTCCTTTTCCTTCAGTTGTCTAGTGTTATATGTAACAGCGTATGTGTAAGCTCTTTAAGCAGGTGTTTTTGTCGTTTGAGAGGTTATGCCAGTGAATTTACAAATTGTGTTATCATGCACGGCCAATCGCAGAGCGCGAGCCGTTGTTACCACGGTGGCAGTGAAGTAGTACTTTGAATTTGATGTAGTAAGTAAAATGGTGAGTCTTAAAAGTTTAGAGGTAAAGACGGAATGATATTAATGATAGACAACTATGATTCGTTCACGTTTAACCTAGTCCAGTATTTTCAAAAGTTAGATCAAGATGTGCTTGTTAAGCGCAATGACGAAGTGTCTATTGCCCAGATAAAGCAGCTAAACCCGGCGCATATCGTGATTTCCCCAGGCCCTTGCAGCCCGAATGAAGCCGGTATATCTTTGCAAGTTGTACAACAGTTAAAAGGACAGTTTCCGATTTTAGGTGTGTGTTTGGGTCATCAAACGATTGCACAAGCAATGGGAGCTCAAGTACACAAAGCAAAATCTGTGATGCATGGTAAAGTGTCACAGATACACCACTCAGATCACGGGATGTTTAAGGGGCTACCGCGCCAGTTTAATGTCTGTCGATATCATTCTTTGGCCGTGGATGCAGAGACGTTACCAAACAATTTAGCGATTACTGCGTGGACGCAAAGCGACTCTAATGAACTAGATGAAATAATGGGCTTGTGTCATACTGACCTCGCATTGGAAGGCGTGCAATTTCACCCCGAAGCAATCTTAACTGAGTATGGCTTAAGACTACTTGATAACTTTATTGCTCGCTTCTAACCTTTAAAGAGCTTTCTTTTAATATACCGAAAAAGATTATAATTGATGACACAAGATATTAGGCAGTCGCACATTGCTCAAGCCATCGCTCAGCGTGCACATGACGTTCTAATTAGCCATAATTTTGCACAGCAGCAGATAGGTTATATCCATACATTTGACATGAACTTTGGGGAGTCAATCCCACAGCGTACTATGCTCGAAGTTGAGTTGGCAGCGGCTGCAAAACGTCAAGAAAAAAGCACCAGTC
The DNA here is from genome assembly GCF_001625695.1 of Pseudoalteromonas luteoviolacea H33-S. Classification (GTDB taxonomy): domain Bacteria; phylum Pseudomonadota; class Gammaproteobacteria; order Enterobacterales; family Alteromonadaceae; genus Pseudoalteromonas; species Pseudoalteromonas luteoviolacea_B. The sequence goes on along the minus strand of NZ_AUXY01000089.1, from coordinate 19,770 downwards.
ATCATAAATATATCGCGAAGGCGAGTAACCATCTGCATCAAGTGATTGAAAGTGGGATAGAAACTCAATTAAGTGACCTAGATTCGATTTATGCTGATGTGGTTGGCATACAAGATGCTGTGCCAACCGTTTTAGATATTTTAGCCGTTAAATCTGCCTCAGTAGGGCGTTTAGAGCCATTAGTTAATGATTTATCATGGCTTGGCCGGGACTTGGTTTCTCTGGTGAACTTACCTCAGTACCGCAAAGTAAACAGTAAAGGGACGTCTGTAAAAGTGGATACGCCAGCATTGGCGCTGCGTTATCTCGGTCTAGAAAATTTACAGATGGTGATCCCAACATTTGCCGTGCGTCATTGGATGCCACATTCAACGGAGCCGTTTCCACTACTAAAAAGAAAGCTCAGAGATGTGAGTATGGCCAGTGCCATAGCAGCAAAAGCATTAGCACCTCTATATGATGTAAAAGAGCAACATGCTTTTACGCTGGGTATGTTACTTGATTTGGGTAAAATTGCTCTGACACGTTTATATTTGCGAACTTATGAGCGTGTTTGGCAAGGGAAAGTTAAAATTGCCAGAGATAAAAGCCAAAAAGACTTACATACTGCGTTGTTAGAGTTAGGGCCAGATCCGCTATTTTTGCGTAACTTGTTACTCGAGCACGCACCAGTGGTTTCCCAGCGCCTCATTGAGCAGATGTCATTTAAATACTTGCCATTTAATGCTGCTATGTCGGAATTCGCGCAAAGTTATCTGCCAAATGTGAATAATAACCCATCCGAGTTACTACCATTAACGCAGGTACTGAGAAAAGCGTATGGCTATGCACAATATCAGCTTTTGAAAGACAGCCATTTAATTGAGCAGGATGAAGCCAAAGATTGGTTTACTTATCTGGGTCTAACCGCTCAAGAAGAAAAATTGTTGGCCAAAACATCATTACAAAGCCTTCAACTGACAATTTTGTAAAAAAACTGGAAATTTTTTCACGCTTATTCATTCATTCGCCCCATTGCCAAGGATCGACTAAAATCCTTGTATGATGGGGGCGTATCCAATCACGACGTTAATAGTTATTCACTGTTCTTGAAAGAATATATTAAATCCTTGAATATCAAGGGTTACAGGAGTGTTTTATATGAGACATTCCGGTATTTTTTTGGAATAATGTGCGTATGAAATTTGCGCCGATTTGGGTAATTTCGGATCTTTTACAGTATTGCTGAAGGTAATTATTTGTAATTCCGAGCGCCCATGTGTCAGTGCTGAACTCGCTAAAATGAGGATTTAAAATGACTATTAATCGTGAATTATTCGATCAAGTAATGGTACCTAACTATTCACCTTCTGCTGTTATCCCTGTGAAAGGTGAAGGCTCTCGCGTTTGGGACCAAGAAGGTCGTGAATACATCGATTTTGCAGGTGGTATCGCTGTAAACTGTTTGGGTCATTGTCACCCTGCGCTTGTTGCTGCATTAAAAGAGCAAGGCGAAAAAATCTGGCACTTATCAAATGTCATGACCAATGAACCAGCACTTAGATTGGCTAAAAAACTAACTGATGCAACATTTGCAGATAAAGTTTACTTTGCAAACTCTGGTGCAGAAGCGAATGAAGCGGCACTTAAACTTGCTCGTCGCTGGGCACTAGATAAGTTTGGCGCTGAAAAATCACAAATTATCGCATTTAACAAAGGTTTCCACGGCCGTACTTTCTTCACGGTTACTGTAGGTGGTCAAGCTGCATACTCTGATGGTTTTGGTCCAAAGCCAGGGGATGTTGTCCACTGTGACTATAATGACCTAGCTGCATTCGAAGCGCTTATCTCTGACAAGACTTGTGCTGTGATGATGGAACCTTTACAAGGTGAAGGTGGTATCGTTTCCCCTGAGACTGAATTTGCTAAGGGCGTTCGTGAGTTGTGTGACAAGCACAATGCATTGCTTATTTTTGATGAAGTACAAACGGGTGTTGGTCGTACTGGTGAGCTATATGCATACCAAGGTTTAGGTGTGACACCTGACATCTTAACGACAGCAAAAGCGCTTGGTGGCGGTTTCCCTATCGGCGGCATGATCACGACAACTGAAATTGCACAGCACCTTAAAATTGGTACTCATGGTTCAACATACGGTGGTAACCCACTGGCTTGTGCGGTTGCAGAAGCGGCATTCGATACAGTTAATACACCTGAAGTATTAAATGGCGTAAAAGAAAAAGAAGCGCTTTTCCGTGAGTTACTAACTGCAATCAATGACAAGTACAACATATTCTCTGAAATTCGTGGTAAAGGCTTATTGATCGGTGGAGTTGTCACAGAGCAATACGCTGGTAAAGCAAAAGAGTTCTTAACTGAAGGTGTTAAAGAAGGCGTTATGTCACTGGTTGCTGGTGCTAACGTAGTGCGCTTTACCCCATCGCTTGTTATTACTGATGCGGACATCCGCGAAGGTATGGCACGCTTTGAAAAAGCAGTTGCTCGCGTTGTAGAAAATAACGCATAAGTTGTCGCACAAACCAAGCGATAACCAACGTGACGCTCGATAGAGCGTCACCTGTCTAAAGGTTTACTGAGGAGTAAGCGGGCTCATGATGATCCTTCGCCCAATCCAAAAAAGCGATTATCCAGCGCTTTTGAACATTGCCCAAGAGTCGGGGCATGGTTTTACTTCATTACCTCTAAATGAAGAGTTGTTACAAAACAAAATTGAACGTTCTATGACGTCTTTTGCTAAAGAAACTGATGTGCCTTTTGATGAAGGTTACCTGTTTGTGCTTGAAGACTCAGAAACGGGCGAAGTTGTCGGAACCAGTGCAATTGAAGCTGCAGTGGGATTAGATGACGCGTTTTATCACTATCATTTAAGTAAAGTTATCCATTCTTCTCGTACTTTAAATGTTTACAAAGCAGTGGATATTCTGACGCTGTGTAATGACTATACCGGTGCGACAGAATTATGTACTTTATTCTTAAAAGATAAGTACCGTAAGGGCTTCAATGGCAAGCTTTTATCTAAATCTCGTTTTATGTTTATCAATCAACATAAATCTCGCTTTGCAGAAACTGTTATTGCAGAAATGCGTGGTGTATCTGATGAAAATGGCAGCAGCCCATTTTGGAAGTGGTTGGAAGAGCATTTCTTCTCAATGGATTTCCCAACAGCAGATTACTTAACGGGTATTGGCCAGAAAGTATTTATCGCAGAGCTGATGCCAAAATACCCGATTTATGTAAACTTGCTAAGTGAAGATGCACAGGCCGTGGTTGGTGAAGTACATGATAATACACGCCCAGCCATCGAATTGCTGAAAAGCGAAGGTTTCACGTTTAACGGGTATGTTGATATTTTTGATGCAGGTCCAACGGTAGAAGCTAAAGTCGATAATATTCGTACTATTCGTGCAACACAGTTTTTCAAGGTGCGTATTGCTGAAAATGTACCTGTACAGACAAATGGTTCCCCAGTGCTTATTGCTAATGATAAACTAGCAGGCTATCGTGCTACGGCAGTTGAGCTTGATGTACCACAAAGTGGTGAAGAAATCACCATTTCGGTTGAATTGGCAAATGCGCTTCAGGTGACTGAAGGCGACACTGTAAGCATCGCAACTCTTTAATCGGGAAAGAATTATGACAACACATGCAGCACAATTTATCAATGGTAAATGGTCAGCGGGTGAAGGTGCAGAGTTTGCATCTGTAAACCCAGCAAACAATGAACAGATCTGGTCAGCAAACGCAGCAACTGCTGAGCAGGTTGATAGCGCAGTAAAATCAGCACGCGAAGCTTATTACCTGTGGAGCGACTTGAGCGTTGAAGCACGTTTAGACGTGGTTAAACGTTTTGCTGAGGTTTTGAAAGAGCACAGCGAAGAGCTTGCAATCGCAATTGCCAAAGAAACAGGTAAGCCACTTTGGGAAACGCGTACTGAAGCAGGTGCAATGGTTGGTAAGATTGCCATTTCAGAAAAAGCTTATAATGAGCGTACCGGTGTAGTAGAAAATGCAATGCCTGTAGGTCGTGCTGTTATTCGCCATAAAGCACATGGTGTTGTTGCGGTATTTGGCCCTTATAACTTCCCTGGCCACTTGCCTAATGGTCACATTGTACCTGCGCTTATTGCTGGTAACACTGTGGTATTTAAGCCGTCTGAATTAACGCCATATGTTGCTGAGCTGACATTAAAGCTTTGGGAAAAAGCAGGCCTACCAGCTGGTGTTATTAACCTAGTACAAGGCGAAGTGGATACAGGTAAAGCACTTGCATCGCACAAAAACATCGATGGTTTATTCTTTACGGGGTCATCTCGCACAGGTCACTTCCTGCATGAGCAATTTGCCGGTCAACCTGGCAAAATCTTAGCGCTTGAGATGGGTGGTAATAACCCATTAATCGTCAAAGATGTGACAGATACTAAAGCGGTTGTGCACGATATTATCCAGTCTGCATTTATCTCAAGCGGTCAGCGTTGTACCTGTGCGCGTAAATTGTTTTTGCCTCACGGTGAGCAGGGCGATGCAATCCTAGCGCAGCTATTACGTGCAACGAAAGCGATTAAGATTGGTAACTTTGACGATGCTGATCAGCCTTTCATGGGCTCTATGATTTCTGAAGCGGCGGCGGCTGGTATGGTTGCAGCACAGCAGCAACTTATCGACCTTGGCGCAGAGAGCTTACTTGAGCTGACGCACACAGCGGGTACTGGCTTTGTTACACCTGGCATCATCGAATGTACTAAGGTTGCAGACTTCCCTGATGATGAGCACTTCGGTCCGCTACTGAAAGTATTCCGTTACACTGACTTTGACGCGGCTATTGAGCTTGCGAATGATACTAGCTTTGGTTTATCAGCAGGTCTATTAAGTGACAATGAAGCAGATTATGACCATTTCTTACGTCGTATTCGTGCGGGTATTGTTAACTGGAACCGTCCAATCACGGGTGCATCAAGTGCTGCTCCATTTGGTGGTATTGGCGCATCTGGTAACCACAGAGCAAGTGCATATTATGCAGCAGATTACTGCGCATACCCAGTTGCTTCTGTTGAACTTGAAAAAGTTACATTACCAGGAAGCTTGAGTCCAGGCCTATCATTAGATTAAAATTACCTGCATTAGGTAATTCACAACATGGCTAAATGCAATGTTGTGATGCGGAGATTAAGTCTCACGCTTTATTCTTAAAAAGCAGCATTTGCTGCTTTTTTTATTTTTCAGGGTCGCTCAAAAGTAGCAATCAGATCAAGTTTCTGCTTAAATCAATAGGAGATGTCATTGGTAAACTCAGGTGGGCAATATATGGTTTTAGATAAACAAGGATATGATGAGTTAGTCATGTATCTGACACAAAATTTAGCCTTGTTTGAAAAGCCGGGTGTGGTAAAGCCGAATGCACCTAAGGTCGTTGAATTAATTGAAGACGTTATCGCTGAGCATGTGATCCGTTTGTGTGAACAGCACACTGGCTTATCAACCGAGCAGCGCGGCTTGATCGTACGTGAAGTTGATGGCATTGTGTACGACCTACAGGAAGTGTTATCAAGTGTTGTTGATCAACGTGTGACAGAAGAACAACAAGAGTTTATCGAAGAGTTTGCTGGTTTGGTTAAAAATTTATTTGATTCTGCCATTCAGTAAGCTGGAATAGATTTATATTTTTAATAACACCGCCTTATGGCGGTGTTATTGGTTTTAGAAGGTGTACTATGCAAGCAAGTGTAAAATGGGTTGGTGGCGATACATTTTTAGGCCGCTCTCACTCTGGTCATAATGTGGTATTTGATGCAGGTGCTGACAGTGCAGCGCCTAGTCCGATGGAAATGGTATTAATGTCGGCGGGCAGTTGTGCATCTGTGGATGTTGTCAGCATTCTTAAGAAAGCAAAACAATCTGTTGAGAGTGTGGAAGTCGAACTTTCTGCAGAGCGTGCAGAATCTGCGCCTAGAGTATTCACCAAAATCAATCTACACTTTGTAGTTACGGGTGACAATGTGTCTGAAAAGCACCTTGCTCGCGCCGTTAATTTGTCTGCCGAAAAGTACTGCTCAGTTGCCTTAATGCTTGAAAAAGCAGTGGAAATTACGCATACCCACGAGGTTGTACAAAGCGAAGAAAAATAACGCTTTTTAAGCTGTTACTTTTCGTATAAAATCCGCGAACTTTTAGTTCTGCAGCGCAGATTTTCTTGTTTTAAGGTGGGTCTATCGTGAACAAGCCCTTTAATAAAATTAAACTCCACGGCTTTAACAACTTAACAAAGAGTTTAAGCTTTAGTATCTACGATATTTGCTACGCCAAAACTGAGCAACAGCGAAAAGAATATATCGAATATATTGACGAACAGTATAGTGCTGAGCGTTTAACGGATATTCTGAAGGAAGTTGTCGATATTATTGGTGCGAATGTCTTGAACATCGCTCGTCAAGATTATGACCCACAGGGCGCCAGTGTGACTATCTTGGTATCTGAGGAGCCGGTAGAGGGGACGATGCCACATTCTCAGGAAACACCTGGACCTTTACCTGATTCAGTTGTGGCTCATTTGGATAAAAGCCATATTTGTGTTCATACTTATCCTGAAGCGCACCCGCACGATGGGATCTGTACGTTTAGAGCGGACATTGAAGTGTCTACCTGTGGCATTATTTCTCCGCTTAAAGCGCTGAATTTTTTAATTCACTCGCTTGAGTCAGACGTGGTGACAATCGATTACCGAGTACGTGGCTTTACCCGTGATGTGAATGGTGTAAAACACTATATTGATCACCCAATTCACTCAATTCAGAACTTTATGACTGAAGATACAAAAGACGCTTACCAAATGGTCGACGTGAACGTGTATCAAGAGAACTTGTTCCACACTAAGATGATGCTTAAAGAAACCGATTTGAATACCTATCTATTCGGTATTACAACGGATGAGCTCACTGATGAGGAAGAAGAAGAGATCCGTAATAAATTAAATCGTGAAATTCAAGAAGTCTTTTACGGTAGAAATTTACCAGATCCAGAATAAAGCCAAAGATAACAGTAAAAACGGCGCTTTAAGCGCCGTTTTTTATTAAAGTGTATAGTTAAACGTTAAGCCATATACACGAGGCTCTGCATACTGTACGTACGTATCCGTTTCCCAGCCATTTCTCGGATCATTACCAAATTGGAAGCCACGTACAGGTACGTCTCTATCTGCTAAGTTACGACCCCATGCCGTTAAGCTCCAGCTTTCACTGTAGTATGAAACACTGGCATTGATCAGGTTCTGGTTTGGCGCTTGAGCATCATGACTATCAGAGAAGAAGTAGTCATCTTTACCTTCAAATCCTAATTGTGCACTGATGTTATTGGTAACGTCATAGACAAAGCTAAAGGCATATTGATACTTTGGTGACTGTGCTTGTTCGCGGCCATCAAAATCGTCGCCATTCACAGTAATGAAGTCCTCAATCTTGGTATCTAAATAACCAACACTATATTGCAGTGACAGTGCATCAAGCAGTTGGCTGGTCCCCTCGATTTCAAGGCCATAATTTGTGCCTTTGCCAGCATTGCTAATAAATCCGGCAAATTGCACGCCTTCTAATTGCCATTGCTTTAACTGCATGTCTTCTCTATGCATATAAAATGCGCTGAGGTTTAAAGTATGGCGCTTGTCTTCAGATTGTCCTTTAACACCAAACTCAAGATTCCAGAGGTACTCAGGGTCGAATGTGAAGCCTGATTGTGGAATTGTGATGCCATCATCTTTGGCTTTAGCAAGTGCTTCACCGTTCACACCACCTACTTTGTAACCGCGATTTAAGCTGGTATAGATCATCGTTTGTGGCACAACTTGGTACTCAAGCGCAACCTTGCCACCGACCATAGTATCATCTGTGTCTAAGTCGAATGCATTGCTGTCCATGTAATCACTTGAATATGACTCAACGCGAATACCTGTAATTAGTCTGACATCATCTTGTAGCTGTGTGACTTTATGTGCAAATAAGGCATGGTTTTGTGTTTCGAAGTTAGATTTAAACTGTGCTGGGAAGTCACCATGTTTGCCTCTATTACGGTCCAAATCGACATCATGTCTGCGACTCACTATACCAACGACCCAAGACCTATCTTTGCTTTTAATTCTTACTTCGGCCGAGCCTCTCTCATGGTCTCTCGCATACTTGTCAAAGTATTGGCCATAGTAAGCGATATGATCTGGGTGAAGGCCAGCTTCACACAGTGACGGTTGCGCTAAATCTGCACAAACCCAGTCTTCATCATAGCTGTATACGGTATCAGCTTGCAGACCACTAGTAAGTATTTCAATGTCGACAGAAGATAAACCTGTGTAGTCAGCGGTTAAAGAGAATGCATCACTTTGTTGTGTATCCTGGCCGGGCTGGCTTGCAACACTTTGGCGTGTATTGTCTAAAGTAAAGCCATCATAGCCATTCTCAATATCAATGTGGTGATAGGCAAAGTCTAGCTTTAAATCGTCGCTCGCAGCATAGTTGAGTTTAAATCTTGCGATGCTTTCATCTAAATCCTGAGTGTCTTCGTCTAAGTACACATTCTCTACAAAGCCATCAGATTGCTTTTGATAAATACTGGCACGTGCGGCAATCGTGTCAGTCAGACCTGCACCGACCGCAACGCCTGCTTCGTGTGTGCCATAATTTGCAGCGCCTAACTTAAGGTTGAGACTGGGCGCTTGGGCAGGTGAATTTGAGTGAATATCAATGATCCCGCCCATGGCGTCTGCACCAAATTTAGTGCCTTGAGGACCTCGATAAATAGCGACTTGATCCGCATCGAATAGCAACGCACTGCCACCTAGGCCAGAATAGTTAATATTGTCGATTAAAACGCCCACACTGGGTGTGATTGGATCAACAAATTGTGAGCGCAGGCCAACCCCACGGATTTGCACAAAGCGTCCACGAGAAGCGCCAGCAGTAAAGTTGACATTGGCTGCGCTGTTGAGGATTTCATCTAAGTAGCTAGCGCCACGTGTAGTAATTTGCGTTTCACCAAAGACAGAGGCACTTGCACTTAATGTTTGTAGAGATTCTTGCTGAAAGTCTCCACTAACTTCAATGGTTTCAATACTATTTGTTGCTATAGAGTTTGTTTCATTCGCTGAGCTAGAAAATGCCACCATCAGACCCATGGTGAGTAAAGAGAGTTTTAATTTCATTCGTTTATATATGTCCCGTATTAGTTGCGCACTAGTTTAGCAAAAGCCCGACCAGATGACTGAAAAATTGTGTTATAAACTTTTGCAATCTAATTTGAGGACGAATGATGACGTTTAAAGTTGACTTTAAAGTAAGAGATTATGAGTGTGACCTGCAAGGGATCGTGAACAACAGTGTGTATTTTAACTATTTAGAGCATGCGCGACATGAATTTTTAGCGCATAAAAATATCGATTTCGCAGCGTTAGCTGAGCAAAAAGTAAACTTGGTTGTGATCCGCTCTGAGATGAATTACAAAGATTCCCTTCGCCCAGGTGATGCGTTTTATGTCGAAGTTGAAGTGGAGAAAGTCAGTAAACTGAAGTTTGCATTCCATCAAAAAGTACTAAGAAGCCGAGATGATAAACTGATGTTGGATGCTATCGTAACAGGTACATCTGTCAATGAGCGGGGTCGTCCGTTCCTACCTCAGGAAATAGAGCAACTATTTTCGTAATTTTTAACAGGATAGGCAATTTATTACATATTTTTACTGCCTATTCTGTGCTGCCAAGCGTTATAATTAGCACTGATTATCAAACGATTGGTTTACCATGAAATATTCCTTTTTATTATGCTTGTTGAGTGTGGTTTTGATGGGATGCTCAAGTACAGGGACGGTAAACGCAGATACACTCAAATATTCAAGCTGGCAGTTTATATCTGATGATATGAACGTCAAAAATAACCCCATCCGTATCGAATTTTTAGATGCTTTTCGTGTTAATGGTTTTGCTGGTTGCAATCGCTTTTTTGGCCAAGCTGAAATCAAAGACGGACAATTATTTGTATCTAATATTGGTATGACCAGAAAGCTATGTGATGCAGCGACCAACGAGCGAGAGGATGCATTTTTAAACATGCTCCAAATTGGGGCGCCTATGCAATATACACAAAGTGAGTTGATTTTAAGTTCTGACCTTGAATGGCACTTTAAATTGGTTGAAGGTCGCTTTGACTAATGGGGTGACATTCAGTAGACTTTGTCTCAATTCGTTACTTGTCGGAGTGCCCTTTTGGGCTGAGATCGCTGTATTGCGGGATCCGTGGACCTGATCAGGTTAATGCCTGCGTAGGGAACAAGCTGCCTTGATGGTTGTACCAATGTGTATGGATGTTAAGGCTGCCAAGTTTGTTAGTGTCGTGCTAATAAATTTTTCCACCAACATCACTGTCTAGCTATGCTTTTTATATGGTACAGATAAGTGAACCCTATCTCTTCCTTTCGGAATTCTGACAAGACACCTTAACTAACAATGAGGCATGTCATGTCAAATAACAGTAGCAAGTTGTCACGTCGCGAGTCACGCGAAGCGGCTTCGGAATTTATCTATAACCTTAAAGGTCAACCCTTCCCTAATTCAAAGAAAATCTATGTAGATGGGGAGCAAGATGGTGTTCGTGTTGGAATGAGAGAGATCTCATTGAATGACTCTTTTGTTGGGGGCACAGAAGAAGAACCTATCTATGAAAAAAATGAGCCAGTTCGAGTGTATGATACATCTGGTCCCTATACAGATCCTGAGTTTACGTTAAACGTGCGTGAAGGTTTGCCAAAGTATAGGGAGAATTGGATCGTTAACCGTGACGATACGGAGCTGCTAGACTCAGTAACCTCGAAGTTTTCTCAGCAACGTATGGCGGATGAAGGTTTAGATCATATCCGTTTTGAAAACCTACCTAAGATACGCCGTGCAAAGCCGGGCAAAAACGTGACGCAAATGCACTATGCACGTCAGGGGATTATCACACCTGAAATGGAATTTGTTGCGATCCGTGAAAACATGGGCCGTGCAAAAATTCGTGAAGAGCTGTTGGCAGAGCAGCATGAAGGTCAGTCTTTTGGAGCAGAGATCCCAGATTTTATTACACCTGAATTTGTTCGTTCAGAAGTGGCACGTGGTCGAGCGATTATTCCAAACAATATCAACCACCCTGAATCTGAGCCTATGATTGTGGGTCGTAACTTTTTGGTTAAGGTGAATGCCAATATTGGTAATTCATCGGTCACCTCATCAATTGAAGAGGAAGTAGAAAAGCTAGTTTGGTCAACGCGCTGGGGCGCTGACACCGTGATGGATCTTTCTACAGGTCGTTATATCCATGAAACCCGTGAGTGGGTAGTACGTAACTCGCCAGTCCCAATTGGTACCGTGCCTATTTACCAAGCGCTTGAAAAGGTAAATGGGGTCGCAGAAGATCTGACATGGGAAATTTTCCGCGATACCTTAATTGAGCAAGCTGAGCAGGGTGTGGATTACTTCACCATTCACGCAGGCGTGCTTCTACGCTATGTGCCTATGACGGCAAAGCGTGTAACCGGTATTGTATCGCGTGGTGGTTCAATTATGGCGAAGTGGTGTCTGGCACACCATAAAGAAAACTTCCTCTATACGCACTTCGAAGACATCTGTGAAATCATGAAGCAATATGATGTCTGTTTCTCATTAGGTGATGGTCTGCGTCCAGGTTCTATTGCAGATGCCAATGATGACGCACAGTTATCTGAGTTACGCACATTGGGTGAGCTGACAAAAATCGCGTGGGAGCATGACGTACAGGTCTTTATTGAAGGCCCAGGTCACGTACCAATGCACATGATCAAAGAGAATATGGATGAGCAATTAAAGCACTGTCATGAAGCGCCTTTCTATACACTTGGCCCACTGACAACGGATATTGCCCCAGGTTATGATCATTTCACTTCTGGTATCGGTGCTGCGCAGATCGCTTGGTACGGTACAGCGATGCTGTGTTACGTAACACCAAAAGAGCATTTGGGCTTACCGAACAAAGAGGATGTGAAAGAAGGCTTAATTACTTATAAGATTGCTGCACATGCTGCTGATTTGGCAAAAGGTCACCGTGGTGCACAGATCCGTGATAACGCGTTATCTAAAGCGCGTTTTGAATTCCGCTGGCACGATCAATTCAACTTGAGCCTTGATCCTGAAAGAGCTTTGTCTTACCACGATGAAACACTGCCACAAGAGTCTGGTAAGGTGGCACATTTCTGTTCAATGTGTGGACCTAAGTTCTGTTCGATGAAAATTACCCAAGACGTTCGTGACTATGCAAAAGAGCTAGAAGCACGTGGTATTGACCCGAATAACGTGGGTGATGCGATTGAAATTAAAATGGTTGATGTTGAAGCTGAAATGAAAGCGAAATCAGAAGAGTTTAAGAGCACTGGTTCTGAGATTTATCACAAAGCTATTTAACTTTATAGCGCTGCAGTCTAGTGCTGTAGCGCATAACAACTGGAATTCTCATGACAGAGTACGGAGCAAAACCATCCGTTGCTATCGTCGGGTTTGGCTTAGTTGGCAGGGTCGCGGCATTGGAGCTGATGGATCGTTATCAGCTCACCATTTTTGAAAAAGATCCGCAAGATGCGCAAACGGGTGCCGGCACTTTGGCCGCCGCTATGTTAGCGCCTTTGGCCGAATCAGTGATTTGTGACCGAATACTCGCTGAGCAAGGCTTGAAAAGCATTGCTTTGTGGCCAAGTTTACTTAAAAAGCTAGACACACCGGTATTTTTTCAGCAGCAAGGTAGTTTAATCGTCGCGCACCAACAAGATAGAGGCGATCTACAGAGCTTCGAACAGCGTTTAAAACCTTTGGGTGAACATCAATCAACACGGGTGAGTCAACGTGATATTGCTACGTTAGAACCTGAACTTGGTGGCAAATTTAACCAAGGGCTGTTTTTACCCTGTGAAGGGCAATTAGATAATTCCGCTTTTTTTACAAGCAGCTATGAGACGCTGTGCTGTCGTGGCGTCGATTTTCAATTTACTCAAGCTGCCACCATCGAAGCAGATAAAGTTAATGGTCAAGCATTCGATTGGATCATTGATTGCCGAGGGGTGGGGGCTAAGCAAGATAAGCCAGGGCTTCGCGGTGTGCGTGGTGAGGTGGCGCGTATATTTGCACCAGAGGTCAATTTACAGCGTCCAGTGCGCTTAATGCATCCGCGTTACCCTATCTACATTGCACCTAAACCAAATCATCAATATGTGATCGGTGCAACTGAGATTGAATCTCAAGATGCCAATGACATTACCGTGCGCTCTACATTGGAGTTGTTATCAGCGGCCTATACGGTACACAGTGGTTTTGCTGAGGGGAGAGTCATGTCCTTAAATGCGGGCTTACGGCCTGCGTTCGTCGATAATCACCCGCATATCGAAGTTCAGAATAATGTCATCTCAATTAATGGTTTATATCGACATGGGTATTTACTTGCGCCAGTTGTTGTACAACAAGCACTTTCAAAGGGGCTACTATGAATCTAACTTATAATGGCGAGGCTATCCGTATTGAAAGCGCACAGTCTTTGCAGCAAATCATCGTCAGCAAAGGGGCAAAGCCGCCCTTTGCGGTGGCGCTCAATGGGCAGTTTGTACCCTCAGCGAAGCTTTCTGATACCATGCCTAATCAAGGTGACAGCATTGAAGTGCTCTCACCTATCCAAGGGGGTTAGATGATTAACTCTCATTCTGAACAGCTTAATATTTATGGTGAGTATTTTAATAGTCGATTATTGATTGGCTCTGCGCTTTACCCTTCGCCGCAAATTATGCAGCAAGCGATACAAAGCTCGGGGGCAGAAATCGTGACTGTATCATTGCGCAGACAAAACTCGGTTTCAGCAGGTGAAGACTTTTGGCAGCTGATAAAAGAGACTGGGCTTAAAGTGCTACCCAATACCGCAGGTTGCCACAGTGTGCAAGAAGTCGTGACTCTGGCGCAGATGTGCCGAGAAGTCTTTGATACCGATTGGATAAAGCTGGAGCTGATTGGTGATGAATATAATTTACAGCCGGACCCTTTTGGTTTGTTAGAAGCGACGGATATCTTGTTGAAAGAGGGCTTTAAAGTATTACCCTATTGCACTGATGATTTAGTGTTATGTCAGCGATTAGCGGATCTTGGCTGTGAAGTGCTTATGCCATGGGGCGCGCCGATAGGGACAGGTAAAGGGCTCATTAATACCTATAACTTAAAGACCATTCGTGAACGCTTACCTGAGCAAACCTTGATTGTGGACGCTGGCCTTGGGCTGCCTTCACATGCTTGCCAAGCACTCGAATTAGGTTACGATGCCGTGCTATTAAACAGTGCTGTTGCAGGTGCCGGCGATCCGGTCAAGATGGCGGCGGCATTTTCTCATGCTGTGGAAGCGGGTCGTATGGGCTATATTGCACAAGCAATGCCTGAAAAAGAGGTCGCAGCGCCTTCAACGCCTACTATGGGCATGCCTTTTTGGCATCAAAATTAAGAAAATTAGGAGTCCAAGTGTCAAAAGTTGTATGGAGTATTGCTGGTTCTGATTCCGGTGGTGGTGCAGGTGTGCAAGCAGATTTAAAAGCGATGCACAGCTTTGGCGTACATGGCTGTACAGCTATTACGGCATTGACCGCACAAAATAGCCTAGGTGTAGAGTCTTTAAATGCGGTATCAACAGAAGTCATAGAAGCGCAGCTATTGGCGCTTGAGTCGGATATGCCGGCTGCGGTGATAAAAATAGGAATGTTGGCCAATGTACAGCAAATTCAATTGATTGCTGAGCATTTGACACGTTACAAGGCGCGTTGGGAAACGCCGCCTGTGATTGTGTACGACCCCGTGGCGATTGCGACCAGTGGTGACTCGCTCACAGAAGAAGATACTGTAGATGCTTTAAAAACTCACTTACTACCTTTAGTGGATGTGATCACGCCAAATACCCATGAAACGCAGTTATTGACGGGCGTCTATTTAATTGGACCTGATGCGGTACGAGAGGCGGCACAAAAGCTGCTGTCCTTTGGGGTGAAGTCTGTGGTGATTAAGGGCGGCCATTGGGATTACCCGAAAGGATATTGCATTGATTACTGTTGGTATCAAAAGGAAGAATATTGGCTGGGTAATGAGTCTGTCAATACACCGCATACACATGGTACGGGATGTAGTTTGTCATCGGTTATTGCGGCTTGTTTGGCAAAAGGTTATCCGCTCAAAGATGCCTTTATTTTGGGTAAAGCCTATATCAATGCAGGGCTGAAAGCGGCTAAACGCTATGGTGAGGGGATTGGGCCTGTTGCACATACTCATTTCCCAGAGTCTATTGCGGATTACCCTCAAGTGATTGAGCCTGGCAGCTGGTTGGGTGATGAGCTTGAATTTTTAGTACCTGATGAATACAACTACGCCGCTGGGTTTGCACCCATTGACGGCGAGCTAGGCCTATATGCGGTAGTGGATTCTGTTGATTGGATTGAGTTGTGCTTAAAGAATGGCGTTAAAACAGTTCAGCTACGAATAAAAGATGCTGACTCTCCAACCCTTGAGCAGGATATTGCCAAAGCAATTGAGCTTGGCAGCACTTATGGCGGTCGTGTGTTTATCAATGATCACTGGGAACTGGCGATAAAACATGGTGCATACGGTGTGCATTTAGGCCAAGAAGACTTAAATGTCGCGAATTTAAATGCCATCAAACAAGCTGGTTTAAGGTTAGGGCTTTCGACGCATGGTTTTTACGAAATGCTACGCGCACACAACTATCGCCCAAGCTATTTGGCCTTTGGCGCAATTTATCCTACAACCACAAAAGATATGACAGGGCAGATCCAAGGCTTGGAAAAACTGCGTCACTTTGTGCCATTGATGGACTCTGTGTATCCGACAGTTGCCATTGGCGGTATTGATTTGGCTCGCTCCAGTGAAGTTGCCGCGACGGGCGTTGGTAGTGTCGCTGTGGTTCGCGCGATTACCGAGGCACAGTCACCTGAGCAAGCGATTATCGACCTTAAGCAGGCCATAGGCGAGCAATGAGCGAAGAATTAAGCGATAGAGAGCGGCTGAGATACAGTCGCCATATCTTGTTAGACAAAGTGTCAGAAACGGGTCAAAAACAGCTCAAAGCGGCGCATGTAGCAGTCATTGGCTGCGGAGGACTCGGTAGCCCGGTGTTATTTTATTTAGCGGCCAGCGGCGTTGGCACCTTGTCATTCTATGATGATGACAAGGTTGAGCTATCGAATCTTCAGCGTCAGATACTATATAAGGTTAATCACTTGGGGCAGGATAAAAGTCTTGCTGCTAAAAAAGTGTTGGCCAGTTTGAACAATGATATTCAACTTAACCCGCATAATCTTCGCCTCTCTAAAGACAACATTGAAGCGCAATTAAAAGGTGTTGATTTGGTGGTGGATTGTAGTGATAACTTCACCACTCGCTATTTACTTAATCAATATTGCTTTGATAATGGTAAAGTTTTGATCTCGGGCGCAGCGCAGGCGACCAGTGGTCAGTTTGGCTTTTTTGATTACCGCGAGTACAGTGCCTGTTATGCATGTTTGTTTCCTGAGTCGGAGCAAAGCAGTGAAGGGCTTAACTGTCAAAATGCTGGAGTTATGAGTCCGTTACTGGGTATGGTTGGCTCAATGCAAGCACAAGCCGTGTGTAATGCGATATTGGGTTTGCAACAAGGGGAGAGTTTTTTTGTCAGCATTGACGCACTAACGCTGATGCAAAGACGGTTTGCGTTAGCGAAAGACCCAGCATGTAAGGTATGTAATTAAACTCATTTGTGCAAAGTGCAAGTGAAGATAATAAAAAGGCCCAGAGCGGGCCTTTTTAGTTGTTATTGATTGATGGTCGCAAATGGCGTGCCCATTCTTGTTACTGTTTCTGGCTGTTGATCCGCTAGGAATTCAGCAGTGTCTGCACCCCACGATAGAATCACAGTTGAGCCCAGCTTAAAGCGGCCCATTTCATCGCCTTTTTTCAATTTAATGGCTTGCGGCCCTGTCGTTGGGTAATCCCAACTAAATACATCTTTGCCAGCTGGTGGTGTGACAGTGCCTGCCCATACAGTTTCAATGCTTGCTACGATGGTTGCACCCACTAACACCATCGACAATGGACCAATGTCGGTATCAAAAATGGCGACTACTCGCTCGTTGCGTGCAAATAAGTTGGGTACATTTTGTGCCGTTAGAGGATTAACTGAAAATAGGTCACCGGGTACATAGATCATCTTTTTTAATACGCCATCTACTGGCATATGAATGCGGTGATAATCTTTTGGTGCCAAATAAATCGTAGCGAACTTACCACCTAGGAAAGGTGCAACATCTTGCTCGTTACCACCTAATAGCGTTTGCAAGCTGTAATCATGGCCTTTTGCTTGGATGATCTGACCATCGACTACATCGCCAAGTTGACTGATTGCACCGTCAACAGGGTGGGCAATGATATGCTCTTCAGTGGTTAACGGACGAATACCTGGCTTCAGCGGGCGAGTAAAAAATTCATTAAACGTCTTATAATGCGCAGGATCTTCGTGCAATGCCTCGGTCATATCAATTTTATATTGCTTAATGAATAGCTTGATTAACTGAGTTGTCAGTGCGCCAGCTTGGGCTGCAGCGAGTTTACCCACTAAACGTGATACTGCATGTTTAGGAAGCGCATATTGCAGAGCAATTTTAATTTTATCCAAATTCACATTATTTTCCTGAAGTCTCAGCCAAGTGCACCGTCGCTGCCATTGGCGTTATTTATATAAATTATCTAAAACCGGTAACGGATAGTATCAAACTCTTGGTGCGCGCGCACCTGCACGGCCATCGGCCATTGACTCTAAAATACGGTGATAGCTATCAAAACGTAGTTCACTGATTTTGCCCTGTTCAACAGCTTCGGTGATCAAACAGCCTGGGTCGTTATGGTGTTTACAGTCTCTAAATCGACAACCACCGATGAATTCTCTGAACTCTTTAAAGCACCAAGTCACGCGCTCTACTTCCAAGTGCCACAGGCCAAACTCACGGATCCCTGGGCTATCTATGAGGTTACCCCCGCTTGGTAAGTGATGAAGTTTAGATACCGTGGTTGTGTGCTGCCCTAAACCACTGTTTTCTGATACTTCTTGAGTCAGGATATCTGCATCAGGCAAAACCGTGTTAACCAGCGTAGATTTGCCGACACCGGATTGACCAACAAATATGTTGTTTTTGTCCTTTAATAACTCTTTGAGTTCGTCGATGCCTTCCCCTGATTTATTGCTGACCAGCAAGACGCGGTAACCCAATTCACGATAGATATCGAGTACCTCATCGACATATCCCAGACCTTCAGGGTCAAGTAGGTCAATTTTATTGAGCAGTAAAATAGGCTCGATACCCATATCTTCACAGGCCACCAAATATCTGTCTATGATCTGTGGCGTGAATTCGGGCACTACCGCGGAGACCATTAGAATTTGGTCGATATTGGCGGCCACGACTTTGACACCGTCATAAAAATCTGGACGCGTGAGCTGTGTGCGCCTTTCTTCAACGGCTTCAATTACGCCAGCTAAATCGCCCTCACTGACTTTCGCGCGTCGGAAAATGACGTTGTCACCGCAGACTAAACTATTCACGGTACGGCGGATATTACAGCGCAGCACTTGGCCATCTTCGACCTCAATATCTGCATGCTGACCAAAACGGCTTACAACGATAGCCGGCTCGGTGGGGCCGAGGTTGTCTGATTGCCACTGTAATTCAGCGGTTTCATTATGTTTGGCTTTAGCCAAACGCTTCTGTTGGTTGGCCTTAATCCGTCTGGATTGGCCATGACTGAGTTTTTTTCGTTTTGCCATATCTGTAAACTCACGAGACGAATTATTGCGAATGATTGGTGTATAAGCCATTCATAGGCTATAACTCAATAAAAATGCCCCGCTTTGTAAAAAAAAGCTTTTGGTCGAGTGATGAAGCTAATATGATATATCTAATTGCATTGGATCTAAAGGAAAGTACCGTTAAGGTAGTGTATGTCTTTTCATGAATCAAATTTGGTCTGGCTCGACCTAGAGATGACAGGGCTAGAACCTAAAACAGATAAAATTCTCGAAATTGCAACTGTGATAACAGATTGCGATTTAAATGTGCTTGCTGAAGGTCCAGTGATTGCGATTCATCAAAGTGATGAATTACTTGATAATATGGATGAGTGGTGTACGAACCAACATGGCCGCTCGGGGCTTACTGCGCGCTGTAAAGCGAGTACGTTTAGCGAAGCTGACGCGATAGCACAAACACTCGACTTCTTGAAGCAGTGGGTGCCACCGGGTAAATCGCCTATGTGTGGTAATTCTATCGGGCAGGACCGTCGTTTTCTTCACAAGTATATGCCAGAACTTGAGGCATACTTCCATTATCGCAACCTTGACGTGAGCACGATTAAAGAGCTTGCAAGGCGTTGGCGACCTGAACTTTTAAATGATATCAAGAAGAAAAGCTCGCATTTAGCATTGGACGATATCAAAGACTCCATTATGGAGTTGAAGGTTTATCAAGAAAAATTCTTCAATTTATAAAAAAAGCTTGCAAAGCATTTTGTATCTTGTAGAATCCTGCCCCGCTTGAAACGACAAGCTCTTAAGGCTAAGAGCAAGTTTTTTTGAGCGGGTTTTGTTAAGACAAAACTATGAAGCAGCATTAGCTCAGCTGCTAAAACGTTAGACGCGACCCGTCGCGCTCCAGCGAACAATTTAGAGCAAACTATGA
>NZ_AUXY01000088.1 GCF_001625695.1 Pseudoalteromonas luteoviolacea H33-S | reverse complement strand
GTTCGAAGATGAAGTTCGAAGCTCATGTCAGTGCATTACATTTAATGAAGGTAAAACTCTAATGGCATATAACGAGTCATATTCATGAGAAAACTTTTTTGGCTAATGAGATACACATAACCAGAATTAGAAGCTAGTGCATTTTCGTTGAAAGAAGATAGTAAAGTATTATACCTGGAAAAACCAATATGGCAGTCATGGACTGACTTGTAATATCTTACGTTATTTAACACCCCATAATTTACGTTATGTTAAATATGGTTTATGTTTAATGTTAGAGGTATAGTGCCTTCACTTTCTTTAAAGAATTAAATCGCACTCCCATATTATGTCCAATACTAGACGGTATCGGACATTGCAGGGGTTTATGCAAGCGCTTTAACTTACTTGTTGTTATTTAACTTCGCTAATTGATATAGATCCATATGCCTTACTTAGAAAACGTTCCCAGCTATGCAACTTTAAATCTTGAGCAATTTTTTGTGAAATCAAAAGCACAGGCTTATTTGAATTTCCATTTCGTCTAGCTCCAACCAGTTTTACAGGCGTTGGTAATTCCGTACCATCTACTGTCAAAGTTAAATACATTTTTGGCCAAGCAAAGTCGCACCTGAACCAAGAAAGCTCGTGTGCAGAATATGTTTTTGGAATGACTAGCTCGACATGATAACTATCATTTTCAAACCAGTTATAACAATTAGCTGTTTGTGCTGTATGTGCATTTTCCCCAGCCATTAAAACTAAAACATCGATTTCAATATCCATTACTTTTTCAAGCTTAGATAAAATCTCGACCTTGCTATTGCTTGGCGCTAAAAACGATTCGGTTAACTCGGTATGATAACTTTTAAGAGCCTCAAAAAACTCATCTCTTGATACAAATTCAGAGTAATCTTCTGAACTGCCTTTGGCCATTGTATTCCACACTTTTTCAGGAAGTTTTTCATTTAACTGCGGAAATGTTTCAAAGCTTGCACCTTTAATTTCTAACTTTGAATAATCAGTCTTATGAACCAATGAGTTTTTAAACTCTTCATCTTTTAAAAACTCATTGACTACATCTTTATAAATTTCTTTAGGTGGATACAGGGATTTAATTATAGTTCTAAAAATAGCCCCTTCATTGACTAATCCCAATGTTAGAAACAACATAAACCCAGCAATAAATGACCAGAAAGCCACTTTATAAATTTTTAGGTTTTCAGATACAGTTAAAGTAACTTTCTTTTCGATCCATTTTTCATAACGATCTCTAACCATAGTCGTCACTCCATGATCTGATGCATCTTGAACATAATCTAGTTCAAGATAAGTCATTTCTCAAGGTCGACTCCCCTAAAAACCCGTAGCCTTCTTGCTGTGATAAATAAAAAAATATGCAATTTAACATAATGTATTTATTGGTGAAATTACCTACTTTGCTGAATTTGATGGAGAGATGTCTTTTGTTTTCACTTTTACTACCGAACCATAATAGATACCTTACTCTGGCAAATATGTTGCTCAATCCTTTAATTATTGAGGGAGATCTTTTAAAATTCTCAGGCTAACGTAACTCGTCAATTTTATTAGAGGTCTTTCAGTGTCACCGGAATCAATGACAGATTTAACTATTACATTCATTATTCTTTTAGTATCAGTTGGAATGGCTTTTCAAGGGAAAGTACTTAAGTCAAATCTAGCGGATAAAGAAAAAGATGAGGCAGAAAAGCTTAAAAATCGTGCAAATCTTTTAATTATGTGTGGTGCTTTTGTCGCAATTATTCAAGTAATTAAGCTAACCTCATATTTTTAAAAAGATTAGCTTGGTTTTGACTTACCGCCTTCAACTGTTATCGACTATCAAAAGCGGAAGACGGTAAGTTACAGATTGATCATAAACAAGATTTAAAAAGTGTACTTTAAAAATCACATATTTGTAAGTAACTTCCCTACTGTTCCAAAGTATGTAAAATCTCTTTGGCTTTTTTGTTTTTGATAACAAAGAAAAAAATTGAAATTAATAGACCTGCAATTAATACAGCTTCAATCAGCAAGTTATTCAATTCAAAACCATTTTGGTAGATAAGTGTTATGTTAAACATGATAAAAATTAAAATAAAAGCCCAGGTTGCTTTTATGTTCAAATTCCATCTATAAATTTCGTTTTTAATCAGTTTCTTATGGATTTCGATTGAAGTACTTATTTCTTGGCTTTTGAGTTGCTTTAAGCTATCTAAACGACTTCTACTAGCCAGAATAAAAATAATAACAGCCCACACAGTTACAAAGCTTATCCAGGTAAGTTTAATAAACTCAAGTCCATTCAAAGCGGATGTAATTAGTAGATAACTAACCGCGATCAGTGCCAGCATTTCAATACATAAATTCAGCCTTAGTATGACATCCTGCCTTTTATGACGTTTCAGTACTTTGTCCATTTTTGGCATAGGCTTTTTATCCGTTGATTGCCAAAGAGATGACAACTGCTCAAATTCATTATTATCCATTAATTCATACCCGCTAGTAATTTTGATAATTGCTCTTTTGCTCTGTGGAGTCTAACGCCGATATTCGCTTCACTTAAGCCCAGTACCTCACTCATTTCTATATTGTTTAAGTCTTCTAATTTCAGCAACATAACTTGTCTTAAGCTAAGAGGTAATTGATTCACAGCTACAATTAATTGTTTCTGCCTTTGTGCTTGTAAAGCGCTTTTCTCAGGTGTGGGCGACTCACAAAGCATTGCTTCATCAAGTTCATCTTCAGAAATTTTACTATGTCGCCTTATATGATCAATAGCCGTATTATGGATAACACGGTAAATATAGGTATTGAGCGAGCATTGGTCATTAAACCCTTCTAAAGAACGCCAAACTGATAAAGCCATTTCTTGTGCTAGTTCATCTGATAAAGCCGGTCGATTTTCATACCCCGCTGCTGCCCTGCTTATTTGTGGCCAAAATTTCGCAAGTAATGCTTCTTTCTCTGTGTCCTTGGTGATACTTACCAACGATCTACGCCTCCAAGTTGTTTTTATTATTAGTCGTTACAGAAACGCAATCATTACAAAAAATTTAGATTTTTTATATCTCCTATTGTTGCTGAGTGTATAACGAATAAAAAAACTTAAAAAGTTTGTAATGAATTTGTTTTTTATACGACTAACCAGATCAAACAACTCATTTACTTAATTATCAAGGAAGCAAAAATGCAAACTTTGAAAAAGTTACAACATATGAATAAAAAGCGCGTACTAAGAACAATTTGGCTTGTCGTTACTTTAAGCTGGTTCGCTATGTTTGCTGTACTTTTTAGTACTGAGACTAAAAGTATGCATATCACCGCAGTTACAATTGCAGCAATCATAACTGAATTAGCAATATGGTGTACTGCTGCCGTGTTAGGTGTTGCTGTTGTTGACGGCAGAAAAGCAATTATACGTGCGATTAAAAACAAACTCACTGGTCAGCGTGATCTTAGCAATTAATCTATTAGAGGTTCTAAATATGAAATCATTGAATATAAATGAAAAAAAATTGGTTGTAGCTTGGGTGTTATGTATTTTTTGTTGGGCTAATACAGCACTTGTGATGTCATTCTCTCCTTTTACATTCCTTGAAGTGAGCGCTCTGTGTTTTGCTGTCGTTGTAACACAACTCACAATTTATTGGACAAAGAAGGTAGGCGAAAACAACCCTATGGTTGCGTCAGTTTATAAAAATCTAATAGGTGATTAAATTTATAAAGAGTTGGAGCTAACTAGTTCTAACTCTTTTAATTATCCTGCCCTAAATATTTACTTAATGATTCATACAAAACTGTTTGATCTATGGGCTTGGCTACATGAAATGTAAAACCGCTTTGATTATATTTTTCAATATCTGTGCTCATTACATTGGCAGTAAGTGCAATTATTGGTATATCTTGATTTTCAATTCTTATTATTTCACAGGCCTCGATACCGCTCATTTTTGGCATTTGAATATCCATCAGGATGATATCAGGTAGCCTTTTTCTATATAATTCAACCGCTTCAACACCATCTTTCGCGACATCAAATTGAGCCATTGTCTTTTCAAGCATTGCACTTATTACTCTCATATTAATGGCATCATCTTCAGCAACTAAGATATAAGCGTTTGACAAATTGGGGGCTGCCAATGTCTGAACAGTGCTCAGTATACAGCTGCGAGAGGTTTTCTGTCGAAGGTTTTTCAGTGGTAATGTAACGCGGATCTCAGTCCCTACCCCTTCACTGCTATTTACCTTTATTTGGCCATCCATTAAGGCTATCAAGCTTTGCGTAATAGCCATACCTAACCCTGTTCCTCCAAACTTTCGAGTTATTGAATTGTCAGCCTGTTTAAAACGCATAAACAAGTTATCTAGCCCAAGTTTAGACATACCTATTCCGGTGTCCTTTATCTCAAAAATAAGTTGATTGTGTCCCTCACTTTACACTTGATCGATATTGACAGTTACGGAACCTTTTTCGGTAAACTTCACTGCGTTAGAGATCAAGTTAATCAAAATTTGTCTAATTCTAACAGGGTCGCCAAGCCACATACTGTGCTTAATTTTATCTGTAAGAATTATGTGAAAAGACAGAGACTTTTGTTTTGCTTGTGATGCAAAATCTGCTTCAAGTGGATCAATAATGCTTTCTATTGAAAACTCGGTTACTTCTAAAGAAAGTTGGTTTGCTTCAACTTTCGAAAAATCGAGTATATCACTGATAATACGAAGTAAATTTTTACAAGAGAACAGTGCGATAGACACTGTTTCTAAGTGACGCTTGTCAGTTATACAAGATTGCAAGTGTTGTAGTGAACCCATAACACCATTTAATGGTGTTCTAATTTCATGGCTCATATTGGCTAAAAAATCTGACTTTGCTTTTGAGGCCTGCTGTGCTTCTATCGTTAAGGTGTGCTCTTTTTCAAAGGCTGATTTTAGCCTAAAAAAGTATAAAACTAATACCCCAATAAATATCATGACGCTTATTACATTGACAGTATGAGCAATCACAAAGTTATTGTTTAGCTGTTGTTCTTCTTTACTTATTCTAGCTCGACTATCTAAATGGAACCTAGACAGTGCGGCCAGCGCGTTTGTGTCATCAACTTGAACGGCCCTGTCTATTTCTTCACTCGAGCCACCTTGCTCAATCAGTTTTAAGGTCAGCGTGAGGTTTTGTTCGTATTCAAGTACTACGTCTCTTATTATTTGTAGTGACTTACTGTCATACTGCTCATACCTTTCAAGTTTTGTGATGAGCGTTTTAATTTCGTAGATCGACTGTCTTAGCTTAGATTCATAACGCGCTCTGTCTTTACGTAAAACTAGGTTTTTAAAGTCATGTATGAATCCGCCATAACCTAAGTGCTGAACAAGGTCATCATGCAAATAATAAACTTCGTAAATATCTTTGGAATAATAACGCCACTGATTTTCAACTTTGTGATAAAAAAATAGGGAAACCAAAGTCAGCCCTACGCCGATTAAGATCACAAGAGAAAACTTTAAGCGTAAGCTATTCAGAGCGTTACTGGTTTTTATTGTCACGTAAAACAGTCCTTATAAACTTGCACTATCGCTTAAACCATAGAAACTTACCATTAATCTCTTACACCATGATATGTCTTAGTTATTAATACTAGCCAAAAGATTATCAATGTGCATTTCCCTGCATTTAAAAGTTTGTGATTGTTATCGATGTTGATTTAAATCAGGTATGTCTAACAAAAAGTCGGTGCTGCCTATGTCAATTCTAAGTTGGTTAAACAAGGTTGATAATTGGCCTCTGTGGTGAGTTTGGTGATTAAACAGATGTGATACCAACTCACTAAATTCCCTGGTGCTTCTTTCACCGAGTGAGTTGCTATAACTCAAGGTTTTGTGAAAATCGCACTCTTGAGCTTCTTTATTTAACCAATGCAAGATTGTTCGGTCCAAACGCTGTCTGACATCGATCAGATCTTCAAACTGATTAAACAAAATTTCATCAAGGCTAGATGGATAAGGCAACTCGCTGAGTTCGGAAAGAGATTGATAGCGATTAGAGTGCTTAGAAAATCTTAATAACCAAATTAAGTCACCTATGATGAGGTGATTAAAAGTCCCCAGTATTGAGCTAAAAAATGCCCCTTTGTCTTCAATTAGCTGTTCGTCAGTTAAGGTATGAGCAGCTTGAATGAGTTGATCATTCATTCTGCGGTTATACAAAGCCATTAATTTGAAGTGTTTGATATGCAGCATACTCTTTTAACTTAGCTCGTTTAAATAGTTAATTTTCGGATTAAGTAATATAACTAACTTTAATAGTCTCGATTTGGCTTAAATATACCATTTAAATTAAACCTTATATTTATGCTTTTTTGTTAGCCTATGCTAGAATCCGTCGCCATCCAACTGATTACATTGATAATTATTATATGGAGTTAATTTTTAGTGTCAGATTCAATTACAAATGAAAATATTCAAGAAACTGTTAATAATGACGCAGTATCATTAGTTAAAATTTTAAATGATATTAGAGAGGTTCACCCAAATACAGCGTGTATTACAGGCGAAATCGTCTCTCTACATTACTATAAGCGCCAATTTAATAAAAAAGAAGAGAAAAAAACACAAAGTTTCGATTATGCATATTGGTGGGTTGAAGTAAAAGATGAAAACGGCAACATCATACAAACCTCAATATCTAGTGAATCTGATTTACTCCAAAACCTAAAAAAAGGCGACTTAATTAGCCTAATATCCTTTCTCGATACACAATTAACATACGATATCGTTTCCTCAGAGGCCAGAAACTTAGTCACAAACAACTCTATCGCAGAGGTAACCGTGGTTCATGGTAAAAAATCAAACCAGTGGATAATGAATAACACAGCTTACCCTCACCCAGGATGGAGTAAGCCTCGTTTTTTCACTTTTGGACTTCTCTTAATGCTTTTTGCATTTTTCGAGCAAAATCATGATTTTATTATGTATGGAATGATTCTGACTCCTATTGTTTTTCTAATCGAATGTCTATTTTCGTTTAAATCGTACAATAAAGAAAAGTCGGCTTATAAGCTTGTTTTAGGCAATTTGGATAATTTATCAGACTTACTTGGGCAAGCTGCACGCACACAACAACCCCTTCAAAATTCTCCTTCTGTTGAAAAGGTAAATAGCGAACTATGTGTAGAACAGTCTCAGGCTGCCCAAGCATTAGTAGATAAAAAGCGAAAAGAGCAAGAAAGACTTGCCTCTATGTATGTCAAAGAGTACACAGAGACATATGAACACAACTGTATGTATGATTCAAACTATAAAGCAGATGTCTATTGTAGGCTTCATGTTGCTAAGGTCATTGATACTAATAGAAAAGTTAATGTTAATAAAGGCAAATATGAGGAGAAAACTTATTCAACAGAAAAAGTTTACAACACGGAAACACATTATATTGACGGTCAGTGGGTAAAAGAAAAATCTGTTGATTATGTTCAAGTTATTGATACCCATACCCATGAAACTCGAAGTGCAAATATGGTCGGTCATGCAGTTTTAGAAAGCCTATCAGGGAAAGTACTTACACAGCGTTTACCTGAAAAAATGTTAAGTAACCTAGATATAGGTGATTGGGTAATTTTTGCTGACTCACATGCTGTATTTGAATCCGGAAAAGAAATTTATTCTTTAGAATATTTTTCAAATATAGATAAGCACACTTGGGACTCTGAAAAATCATTTATGGAATACGAAGATACAAAATGTGAAAAAATGCTCTCAGCCATCTTTAAGTTAATTGGTATGTGTGTTTTAGTCGCGATTGCTGTACTTTCTTATCAATCAGACTGGTCATTATTTCCTGCATTAGCATTGATACCTTACGTAATATATTACTTCTATAAAAGAAATATTTTTTGCAACCTTTACAACAAAAACATTGATAATCGCCGTGATGTTTTAAACAAAATATCTGTTTCTATTGATGGCATTAACGAAGATAGAGAGCAGATTAAAACTCACCTGAATAAGCTAGACGCTATTATCTAATCTTTTAATTATTAGCCAACCAGCTATACAGGTTGGCTAATATTAGCTTCATGCTCTTCTATAACCTTATACTCTAACTATCTCGCATCGTCTGAAATTTCTCAATTTATAGTTTGTGATAAGGCATTGGTTGCAAAACTATTTTGAAAGATGTACTGCAATAAAAGAAATAAACAAAAAGGTTAGCACGATTTTTAGCTATGTTTTGCTCTTGCGCAATATAAGATGTAAATACTTCAACGACACCTTCTTTTTAGGCATGAAAAAAGTCTTTGATGAAAAGTAACCTGTAAACTGTGCTGTGAAAACAGTCATTCGCTCAAAAAGGCGCTTGGTTCAGAAAATCTATAATCGACCAACTTACTACTTTCTCTCTTGCTACCTCAATAAGCAAATTTATACTGGTGTTGATCTGACTCATCTGGTACCTCAGACATTATTTATACACAAATCAGTGGTTGAAGTGGCAGCGCTTCTGGGACATGGAAAAGAACTTCATCGTACTCTGCAAACTGTTAACCAGCATATCTGAAATTAAGCGGCAATGCTCAGCCTTGGCGCTCGAAAAAGCGGCAACTTGTCGCCATGCTAATTTTTGCTTTATGTTACACATTGTATTTTATGTAAATTTTTTATTTCTTCGATTGGCCTGTTACTTGCTAAGTATTTGTTACTGAGATAAGGAGATAAGTCATGATTTTAAACTCGAACCCATACCAAGTAACGAATGCGGCTTCCCAGTACCAGCAAACACAAGCTGTTAGCAATAAAGAGTCTACTCAAGCTTCTACACAAACAGATAAAACGGAACAGTCTTCAAATGAGCCACAAAGAAAGCTTGCATGGGAAGGATTTAGAGAAAAAGTAGAATCAGACCCCTCTTTTGCAGCTGAGATAGCAGAAGCTGTGACATTTATCCCTAATAAAATGATGATTAACCTTAATGAAGCGCCACCGCTAAACGATGTTGAGGCGTTTACAAAGTGGGCAAGCAAATCAGATGAATTTGATAAAGAAGCAGCTGTAGTTACAGAGCAGCGTATCGAAATATATAACAAAATGAAAAATGAAGGCGCTACTGATGCTGAGATTTTCAATCGGATTATGGATTTTAATAGAGCGCTACCACTAGATTACCAAGTTAAAGCAGGTATGTTAGCAGTAGACACTCATGCTTAGGCTAAAACCTTTATATCAAAGGTTTAAAAGCTGTAATTTACTATTACTTGACTATTTCCACCGTAGGCTGGAGGTGACAGTGCACTACCGTTTCCAGCTACGCCAAATGCGAAGAAAAATGGTTTATTTGCAGCTTTGTTTCTAAATTGTTCTAAACGTCCAGATCTACGACCAGTCACGTCCGCACAAGTTGAGGTGCTATTCCAGCAGAGGTACGCGCGCATGCCGCTTGGTAAATATGAATAGTTGTAGTAATAGTTTACTACTGTAATTTTGGCACTCGATGATACAGCACCAACTACTGGCAAGTTTAAGAATGAGTATCGACCAGTGTTGTATAGAGATGGTGCGTTGCCATTGCTTGCATACGCGCCACCGCTAATATTTATTGGTTCAGCCGCTTGCTCTTCTATTACTTCACTTTTAAAAGGCGCTTGTACACCATTTATCGAAGGTAAAGCACCTAGTTGAGCATTTGCAGCCCCAGCAAATAATACGCTAGACGTTACGATTGCAGAAAGATATGTACTGACTTTTATTGTCATTTTCCTTTTCCTCTATTCCATAAAAAGTGCATCCACATTAATAAACTCATTAGAAACATGTCAATAATGCATGATTAAATTTCAATCAATTTCAGAGGGGGGAAATACGTTTAGCTATCTTTTTTGTATACATCTTTTTAATAGAATAAAAATTCTACTCATTACAAAATCACAATAAGAACTTTCCCTTTCATCTCATTATAATAAGGCTAACTTGTCATAACGTAGTTGTTTATTACCCTGAAAATGAGTACGAATTTACAGGTTAAAAGACAGAAATATCGTTTAATTTAAATTATAGAAGCATGATTTTCAAGATTTTTAGAATTTTATACCCTTAAATTTCTTAAAACAGGAAAATATCTACTCAAAAATAGATTTTTAAATTATCAAAAAAATCTAAATAACCTCAACATTAAATGTTAATAAAAATAGAAAAATGAAAGGTTGTTACTATTACTATGCTGAAACAGTCACACCAACTGACATTAAGGTGTGGTTTATGTTTCGAATGTCATACTATTGTCATTTACTAAACCAATGATTTTTTCGTACCCATTATGGACCTTGAATTAATTCAAGCATCAAATATAGAATTTGGGCACGAAAAATGAAATCGCTAAGCATAGGTGTTAATGTAATCTGGAGTCTCAGCTAAAAGCTTGTCGTAATTATCGGGGTGCGCCAGGTTTTTACTTCCCCAACTTGTTGCCATCTTAAATAATTCAGACTGTTTGTCTCGCAGAGCAACTAAGTCGGTCATAATCTCTTTAGCCGACTTACCCTCTTCTTCTCCACGTTTGATAATCGCCAATTCTTCCTTGTGAAATTGCTCAGCCTCCTGATTAAAATGGCTAATCGCTCTTGATACACGGCCATGCATTTCTTCAACATTATGTGAATTTAAAATGTCTTCCATTCTAAACATGGCTGTTGGGGGGCCATATTTTTTGATTGCATCAATAGATTGAGTAAGCTTTTCATCACTTGCTGAGTCTATAAATTTAAGGTACTCGTTTCTATTATCAGGCTCTTGGCTGGTGCTAACTGAACCTGATGTTGAGCGTTGAACACTTGTAGGTTTATGTTTGATTTCATAAGCACCTTGAGTTCTAACCTGATCACTCACATTCATAATAATTTCCTTTTAAATATTTATCTGCCGCATATGCAATTAAAAAGCTTCATTACTTTTCTGTCCATTAATTAAGCAAGTGCCATTCCAAGGTGTTATTACATTTTTTACCAATAAATTTTTTGAAAGATGTTTTACGAAATTAGGTCCAGAGTCATACGTTTTCTTATTTATTTTCAAATTAAATTTAAGTGTTTGTAACTTTTAAAGACTAAATTACATACGCGCTGTAAATGTGCATTTAAATAAAAAAATAAGGAAATCTATAATGAAAAAACTAGCACTACTTTCTCTTTTGTTACTAGCGAGCACAGCACAAGCTAAAGAAGTCACTTGCTCAGATAAAATCAGTAGTATCAGTATGCAGTCAAATGGATCTGTTTGGATTTGGCCTGATAGACATGAAACCCTTAAATTAGAGCCTACTCACCCTAACTTCTACGAGTATCTTGGCATGATGTTTTATGCAATGAAGTCAGATAAAACTGTTGTCTATAAAGCTGATAACGGCGAGCATATTTCAAACAAGTGCCATGATACAAAGTTTGGTTTATATCCGCTGCATGATGTTCTAAGAATGAACTAACTATCACCGATATGAATTCTGAAATGCACTTGCGCTGTGAGTGCATTATTATATTCCCAACAAAATAATTTAACGAATATAAATTTAAATTTTTGAAGTAAAGGAGCAGTTGTTTAGATATAATACTCTAAAAACAAATGGATTTTATGACATGATTAAAAAATTTGCCCTCTCTACCTTTTTATGTCTCTCTTTTCACTCATTTTCAAGCCCGCTGTTAAATGTAGAATTGACTACAAATAAAGCTGAAGTCTGTACCGAATTCTTAGTTGCTTACCAAAAAGAATATAAACAAAACACTAATGTGGATTTTAGAAGTTGGTTGTTACCATCATTTCGAGATGGCACTCAAATAAACCATAATAATATAGATACCTTTGACATCCCCATTGAATCAAACTTTTCTGTCAAGAGTGCTCCATTTTCTTCGTTTAAACTGTTCCCATCCTTTAAATACCATTTTCAAGCTAAAGATAATATTAGGCAGGAGCTTTACATTACTCATTTAGAGTCTGTAAACAACCTTAGTATTTTATACACAGTTAAAAGAGTTTTTTCACAGAGCCCAAACAATTGGCAGCGCACTTTTTACATTGCAAAGCGTGATAACATCGCTGAGTACTTAAACAGTATCACAGTAAACAGACCATTTAGTATTGATCGTGAGCTATCTGAGATCCTACAAGTCACGGATATTTCTTTCCCATTTGAACATCAGGGAAATGCTTATTACATCAAAGACAATAACAAGGTTATTGCACTTACAGAAGCGTTAGGACATGAGGTCGTTTGTGAAGTTGAAGAAACTAGATTACCAGTATTAATATCGCTGAACGCGCTAAACAAACTGGCACATCAATCTATTATGACTAAAGGCAACCC
Source organism: Pseudoalteromonas luteoviolacea H33-S (assembly GCF_001625695.1). Taxonomy (GTDB): domain Bacteria; phylum Pseudomonadota; class Gammaproteobacteria; order Enterobacterales; family Alteromonadaceae; genus Pseudoalteromonas; species Pseudoalteromonas luteoviolacea_B. The sequence continues at coordinate 111,547 of NZ_AUXY01000088.1, read as the reverse complement.
TATGTTGATGGGGTCTTGGGGAAGCCCGTATTTTGTAATAAAAAAACCATTTGAAGCGTATTTGAAAACACCTAGTTCATTGAAAGTAAAAGGTGAAGGCGGTTGTGATAAAAACGCTGCTATCTGCGCGAGGAAAAAACAGGTTGATAATATCTTGGCATTATTTGGCAATGTGGATGCATGGAGTCATCGAGAGTTACTCACACTAAAAAACCATATGGCCGACGCACAACTACAAGTTGCGCATTTTTACATGTCATATCATAAATATGACAAAGACAAAGCCCACTTTTATGCGCAAACATTGATATATCAATTCTTAGGAAGATTACTCGCTCCCTATCAAGGTTATATGGATTTAAAAGCGGGCTCTCCTCAGTATTTTAAAGCGCAATATTTACTGAACGACCTTAACACAGAGGAACTTGCTCAAGCAGTAACCTATAGAAACTGGTTTAACAAAACATATTTAATGTTAGCTGCACATTTTAACGACCTTGACGCCGTTAATGACTTAATAGCTGTCGGTGTAGATCTTAACGCAACCACCTTTGTAAACAAAAACGACGAATATAGTAGTTCGGATGCTTTTATTAATGATGTTAAAAGACTTAATCGTTCAGCGCTCACTTATGCAGCGGAGAATGCTTCTTTAGAAGTGATCAATGCACTTATCACTGCCGGAGCGGATAAAACGCTAGTCGACTCTCAAGGCAATGACTTATCATTTTATTTTGCAAAAAACCCAAGGCCAAAGGTGGCAGCACTGGCATCAGAGTTTAAATTAATTAAAGGCCAAAAAACCTCTGCACAAATTACGGCTAGTTTTGATTGTAAATTAGCAAAATCAAAGCAAGAAAAAGCAATTTGCTCCAGTGCTGGACTCGCGCTGTACGACAGAGAGCTCACAGCAGCATATAAACGGTTAAGAAACACAGAGCATGCCGATCATGTTCGCCAAACACAGCGCCTTTGGCTGAAAAATATTAGACAACATAGTAAGACATTGAGCCAAGAAGAGACTCAAGAATACTTGAAAGCACAATATCGTGCGCGTATCCGCGCTATGCATAACTTGCTGAGCATTTATTAACCAGGATAAGTTGCTAAAATGTTATAAACATCCTAGTTTAGATTTGATACTCACAATCGGAGAAACTCTATGAAGGAAATTATTTTAGCATTGGCTTTAGGGGTTACAGGTGCCGCAGTGGCAACTGATCATGTTTCCCATGATAAGCATGAGCATAAGCATGGATATAACTGCGGCCATGCAGCCGAATGGCATGTTGACCATTTTGATTACAACCACAGTGGTCATGACCATCACAATCATGCGGGTGAGGTTCATGAGGCTAAAGTCAAAGTCCATGAAAAGCATAAACACGGACATGGTTTAGATTGCGGTCATAAACGTCGTATTGAACAAGGTCGTGTGGAATATAATCATGATGGACATTGGCATCATCAGCACGGTGAACATTTCCATGAAAATCATGGTTAAATAGCATTCAATATAAAGCCCAGAGCTAATCTGGGCTATTTCTAAAATATAACCTACTATCACCACACTATTCTTTAATAGTTGCTTTTTAACATAATTTTTTGTGTCGTATTGGAAGCTAAGGCTGGCTCATTACATCCATTTACGATAAACGTAAACACATAACAGAAATAACACTTTCAAGAGCACAAGTACCTCTACTTATTGAGTAACACTACCAATTCACTATAAATTAGATTGATGTTCTATTATTGAGAATGAAGTTATAAAAAATACCGAGATTTAATCAGGAAATTATTCTAGTATATAGAACAAACCTTATTTGAGAGCTTTATTTAGCAGCCGAGTGTTCACTTTATTTTTAAACCTTTCCATTAAATTGAGCAATTTGGGGGCTATGATGTTCTGACAAAATGGTCTATTCGGTGCAGTATAAAAATAATCTTGGTAATGTTCAGGCGATAGGTTAAATTCGTTAAGTAATAACGCTTGTGTAATTATGGGCTGCTCAAAATGCTTTTGAAGTACTGACAATATACTTTTTACTTCACTTTTCTGCTCGGTACTTTGGCAATATATGGCACTTCTATACTTATCTCTTTTTGAATGGTTTGAAGTTGAACTATGAGAAAAAAGGTGTATTTCAACCAAATCAGCTAAGGTGATGATGTTTTGATTAAACGACAAACATACCCCTTCAGAAAACCATTCATTGTTATCAAAACTGTTTATCCAGCCTGCTCTACTTTCTCAACGCCATTCAAGGAGCGAAATATAGCTTCAGTACACCAGTAGCAGCTTCCTCCCAAACCCAGCTTATTTTTCACAACAACCTCTCAATAAACACAGAATAACGTTTATATGATTTAGCATAACAAACACTTCTCATAAAATGATAAATTATTCGATTAAAAACTACCTGCATAATTAAAATAGGTGCAGTCAAACTCAAAATCTATATAATTAAGCGTTTTTTGGGAGCATAAAGTTGCTGTCTCGATACAAATTTACACTATTTGGCGTTGTAGCTGTACTACTGTGGAGCGCTGTTTTACATATCGTACGTATCGTGAGTGAAGACTTTGGCCCGATTGGTGGTGCGGCGCTGGTATACACCTACTCGGCGTTATTCTTGGTAGCCTTTTCCGGACTGCCAAATATCAAAAAGTACCCAAAACGTTATGTTGTTATTGGCGGCTTTCTTTTTGTTGTATATGAGTTATGTCTTTCACTGTCACTTGGCTTTGCTAACTCCAGAGAGCAATCCGCTCAAGTTCTCATTGTTAATTACCTTTGGCCTTTATTCACTATTTTAGGCGCAGTCATTTGTAAACATAGTAAAGCCAGTCTCCAGTTATTGATCTCTGGCAGTATTTTAGCCTTCATTGGCGTGTGTTTAGTCGTTTCGAGCGAATCAAACCTGTTAGCAGGGATGTTGACAAATATTATGAGTAACCCTTTAGCATTTTTACTTGCCTTTAGTGGTGCGATTATTTGGGCAATATACTGCAATTTAACCAAGGCTATGTCTAACGGCGAAAACGCAATCACGCTATTTTTCATTTTTACGGCATGTACGCTGTGGCTAAAATTGTACCTATTGGATACTGGTTTCTCTTCGGACTTTTCCTTTAAAAGTGTCTTTATGCTGGTGCTAGCCGGTGGCGGAATGGCGCTAGGCTATGGCCTTTGGAATAAAGCCATTATTGGTGGCAATATGATCTTACTTGCAGCTATCTCTTATTTTACTCCTGTGTTCTCCGGCATATTCGCGGCTATAATTTTGGGCGTGAGTTTGCAGCAAAGTTTTTGGTTAGGTGTTGTCGCCGTAACGATTGGCTCTTTATTATGCTGGCAGTCAACACGTTATAAAAATCAACAAATTAGCCAGGTACAAACTGTGCTAGACAATACTGAATAAATATACATATAATTTGATACAAACATACCGCTTGGATCAACAATATATGACGCCGTTAGTCGATACGCTAAAACAACTCAGATATCTCATCGCCCATTTAGATGATGAGACCTTGCAAAGTGAATACCCTGCAATGGCAGAGTTTTTAAATGAAAATCGACTTGAAGAAAATGTATGTTTGGACGAGTTAAAGTTTCTTTATCAATTCTTATACGTTTATGGACGCAAATCAGAAGCCACATTCAACCGCTTTAGAAATGAGATAGAGCGTTTTCATCTTTGGAGTTGGCTCATTCAAGAAAAATCTGTATTTGAACTTAAACGTGAAGACATAGAAGCGTATGTTGATTTTGTTGTCGAGCCAGATAAAGCTTGGCTTGCAGACTCTGTGCAGTGGCGGTTTAAAAATCATGAAGGCACTCGACAAGTTAACTCTAATTGGCGCCCTTTTGTTTTTAAAGAAAATGGCGTGAGCCAGCAAACGCTCGCATCCATGTTCACGGCGCTTAATGTCTTCTATAAATTTGCAATTTTAGAGGAAAAATCATTCACCAACTTTGTGCCTGTTGTTAAAAAGAACTGTCCTTATTTGGTCGTACAGTCACAAATTAAGCTCCCTGACACACTGAGTGATTTGCAATGGGAATATGTCTTTGGTGTGACTAAAGACTTGTGTGAGCAAAACCCAAAACTTGAAAGAAACCTGTTTACCCTTGCGTGCCTAAAAGGGCTTTATCTACGTATATCAGAGCTATCTGAGCGTCCCCAATGGTCCCCTGTAATGAGTCATTTCTGGCAAGATCAGGATGGTTTTTGGTTTTTAAGAATTATGGGTAAAGGTAATAAGCTTCGTGATGTCACATTGAGTGATGACTTTGTTGAATACCTCAAAAGATATAGACAGTCGCGCGGTTTAACCTCCCTTCCCCGTGTTGACGAGCCTCACCCAATTATTCATAAACTACGTGGACAAGGCGGCATGAATGTTCGCCAATTAAGACGTATCGTGCAAGAGAGTTTTGACTTAGCCATTGATAAGTTGAAACAAGATGGTTTTAGTGAAGAGTCTGAGAATCTAGAAGCCGCGACCAGTCACTGGTTAAGGCACACTGGTGCCACTCATGATGCCCAAACACGACCGTTAAAGCACCTATCTGAAGATCTTGGCCATTCAAAAATTGCGACAACTGACCAGATCTATATTCAAACGAATATAAAAGAGCGGGCAAAGTCAGGTGTTAAGCGGAAATTGTAAACTCGATTTTTTACCCATGCTGTGCATCATTGCATTGTATGTACAGCAGCTTAGTATTTACCTACTCGACCTTCAATCTAAACCTTCTATTCCTTTGATAAAATTTGATTATAAGTAATATGCACTTATGTTAAACATTATTAAAGCATATTTATGTATGATGTGTTCTTCTTGGTAAGCTTTAAAGGGCCGTGGGGCCCTTTTGTTATCTCTTGAATCTTACCACAAGCTCATGCATATCTTTAGCAACGCGTGTTAGTTCTTCGCTAATTTCTTGGCTTTCTTGTGAGCTCATCACACTTGAATTGGCCAAAGAAGCAATATTAACGACTTGCTTATTAATATCTTCAGAAACAGTCGCTTGTTCTTCTACAGCAGCAGCTATTTGCATACTGTTCACGCTCATTGTTTCAATCAAAGAGTAAATATGCTCAATTTTTTGTGTTGATGCATTCAGCTTCTCAATACCAAGTTGAGATTCAGTCTCACCGCGCTGTGCAATCACTTCTGACTCTTGCGTACTTTGCGTTAATTCATCGATAATTGCATGGATCTCTTTAGTTGACTCTTGTGTGCGCTGGGCAAGATGTCTAACTTCATCAGCAACTACTGCAAAGCCTCTCCCCTGCTCTCCTGCTCGAGCTGCTTCAATGGCCGCATTTAAAGCAAGTAGGTTAGTTTGCTCAGCGATTTGCTCAATGATTTGTGCCGCATCTGCAATTTTACTTGTTTGACGCGCTACGCCTAATACTGAGTCTTTGATGTCAATCACGGTTGAACCAAGGCTTTCAATTGACGCTTTAGTCTCTTCAGAGCTTTTAGCACCTTCTTTTGCAAGCTCAAGCGCATCGGTTGCATCCGCTGAGGTAGATTGCACGTTTTGGGACACTTCATGAATAGTCGTCGCCATCTCATTCATAGCGGTTGCAACCAACTCTGTTTCTTGTTGCTGCTGAGTAAGTTGCTCGGTTGTTGAACGACTTTTATCTGTTGTTTGTTCTGCACCTGAGGTAACTTGGTTTGACGCATGTTCAATTCGTGTAATCACCGTGTCTAAATGCGCGTGCTCACTTAATAATTTTACGTGCAATTCAGCCATTTTCCCTTGCCAAGGTGAGTACACTTGTTTAGATACATCATCGCAAAAACTGTGTTTTAAAACTTGGTTAATTCTTTCGAGTTGCTCATTATCACGATATCGATTGTATCCGAAAATCGCGACACTATTGAGCATAAGCCAAGCAAAAGCACCTGATTCAGAGCCAAACGCGTACAAAGCGAGTGAGCTTGCAAATGCAGCAACAGGCCAAATAGTTCTTAATCTTGGTAGCTTAATCGCTGATTTAGCGCCACTTTGAATCGAGCGATACAAGGTCTCTGCCCTTGCAATATTTTCACGGCTAGGACATGTTCTAACCGATTCATAACCGATAACTTGTCCATTCTCTGTCATTGGAGTGACATAAGCATCTACCCAATAAAAATCACCGTTTTTACAACGGTTTTTGACCATTCCCATCCAAGGCTTACCAGCTTTTAGCTGCGTCCACATGGTTTTAAATGCCAATTCAGGCATATCAGGATGTCTGACTATATTATGAGGTTGGCCAATTAATTCTTCTTTTGAGTAGCCACTTATATTTATAAAGTGCTCATTACAGTCAATGATTGTGCCTTTCAAATCAGTAACTGAAATCAGCTTATCTTCTGGTGCAAACCGCTGTTCACGATTTGTAACTGGTTGATTAACTCGCATTTAACTTAAAACTCTCTGCAAATTACGCTTAAACTCGACGCTGGATAGAGGAACATACGACTTATACCTGACATAAGCAACCTATTTTCACTCTATTACTACAATTTTAAGACGTATTGACATGATTTAAATTAAAAACGCCGCAGTTAGATCCAAATAAGCGTGTTTTACGTATACGCTTTACTGTAAAATACTACCCGTTTTAAAATGCCACCAAGGAGTGCTAAGTGTCCAGATTTTCGGCAATTACTGACAACCCTCATGAGAACCGTTTCAACAGTAAAGTTGGCGTACTCGTCACCAATTTGGGCAGCCCTGACGCAGCGACCACACAAGCCCTTCGAATTTATCTAAGAGAATTTCTATCAGATCCACGTATTGTAGAAATTCCACGCATTATTTGGATGATGATATTGCACGGTGTCATACTCAGGATCAGGCCAAGTAGGTCAGCCAAAGCATATCAAAGTATTTGGACCGAGCAAGGCTCACCACTTATCGATATAACAAAGAAACAATGCCATAAACTGCGTGAATATTTAAAAGAGCAAGACCATAATGATGTTGAAGTAGTGATGGCCATGCGTTACGGCAATCCATCTATTGAAGCCGGTTTAGAAGAGTTACGTGAAAAAGGCATCACTAAAATTGTTGTACTACCACTTTACCCTCAATACTCGAGTGCAACGACCGGCTCAACTTTTGATGCAGTCTCTCGGGTATTAACTAAATGGCGCTGGGTACCTGAACTTCATTTTATCAATGGATATCACGGCAATGAAAAATATATCGAATCTCTTAGCAACTCTGTTCAAGAGTATTTAGAGCACAACCCAACACCAGATAAAATATTATTCTCCTATCACGGTACGCCGAAAAAGTTTTTGACCAATGGTGACCCGTACCATTGCTTTTGTCATTTAACGACAAACGCTGTTGTGGCTAAACTCGGCTTAGACAAAGACAAAGTAATGACCACTTTTCAAAGCCGATTTGGCCGTGAAGAATGGCTAAAGCCCTACACTGACTTCACACTCAAGGAGCTTGCGCAGTCAGGTACAAAACACATTGCCATCTTAAGCCCTGCATTCAGCGCAGATTGCTTAGAAACACTGGAAGAGTTAGAGGAAGAAAATAGAGAGTATTTTATTGAAGCTGGCGGTAAACGATATGACTATATTCCTGCACTCAATGACAGAGATGACCACATAGAAGCGTTTTACGACATTCTAAAACCACATATTTAAATACATGGTATTAGAGAGCTAGGTGATTCTGGCTCTCTCCGTTTGACTTGCCCATTAGACAACTTAAATACAGCTTTTTATTTATATAATTGTATTTAATGACACCAAGCATTCAAATTAAGATCAAACCGGACAGATTTAAAACGGTCAATTTTCAATCCATTAAAACCCAGATAAATCAGGTTTTAATGGATTGAATGTTTTTATATCCTGTTAGAACTTAAATTCAACAAATCAAACTCAATAGCGCTTTCACCGTTAAACTCTTCTAAAAGATGTATGCAAGCACCGATTGGTCTTGCCGGGCTATAGTAATATCCTTGGATATGATCGCACCCGAGTTCATTTAGTACACTCAGCTGCGTTTCACTTTCAACTCCTTCAGCAATTACTTTGATCCCCAATTGCTTTGCCATATCAACTAAGCAAGAAATCATGATCTGCTTGCTTTTATCTTGCAGCAGACTATCAACAAAGGATTTATCAATTTTCAAGTAGTCTACTTGGTTTTCAATTAAGTGACTCAAAGACGAGTAACCGGTGCAGAAATCATCTAACGCAATTTTTACCCCCTTTTCCCGTAATTCTGCGAGTAGCTTCCACGTATAGTGATTAGTCGCCATCGACTCAGTCACTTCGACAGTCAAGCTATTAAAAGGAATATTGGCGTTTTCGATAGCTTCAGTTATTAAATCAAACTGATTGTTGCTCACTTTAAATTCATTCACAGATCTGTTCACCGATATGCTCACATCACTGTAGCCCAATGAATGAATTTTATTTAAATCCTGACACGCTTTTTTAAGCACAAAGTGCCCTATTTGCTGGATTAAACCGAACTCTTCAGCAATCGGTATAAATGCGCCTGGTGATATCATACCTTGCTCATCGTCAAACCAGCGAACGAGCGCCTCAAACTTAACAATCTTACCTGTTGATTGATCAACAATTGGCTGGTAATACACATTAAGCAACTCGTGCTTAATTGCATTTCTTAGTTTGTCTCTAAGCGCAATCTTATTGAGATAAGCATTTTGTATCTCTTGATTGTGCAGCGCTATATTGCCTCTATTTGTCTTTTTTGCACTTTCTAGCGCGTGTGCAGCATTGCGAATAAACTTAGCTGCGGTAATGCGTTTGCGATAATCTAGCTGTGCAACTCCAATACTCGCTGTCAGCTCTATGGCTAATTCATTATAAACATAAGGCTGTTTAAGTTTGTCACAAAGCTTAGAAGCAATATCATAGGCGCTTTGTTCATTGGTCGCATCTAGCAAAATTGCAAACTCATCCCCACCATAGCGTGCGATTGTATCAGCGCGCCTCAAGCCATTTTTTAAACGCCTTGCGACTGAAATAAGCACCTTATCACCAATTTCAGGACCATAAATATCATTTACTTCTTTAAAGTGATCCAGGCCGATAAACAAAAGAGAACAAGGCTGCAATGTACTGCGATTTTCGGAAATTCGAGACTCGAGAACATCCATAAAACAACGGCGGTTAATCAATGCCGTTAGAGGTTCATGATTAGCATAAAATGTTAACTGCGCTTCGTTGCGTTTCCAATCAGTGATGTCACGAAATATCGCAACATAATTTACGATTTCATCGTCTTCGTCTCTAACAATATTAAGCGTTAGCTCTTCGGGGAAGATTTGCCCGTTTTTTCTGCGGTTATAAATCTCACCTTTCCAAGTCCCGTCTTTACTCAGCACTGCCCACATTTTTTCGTAAAATTCTTCACTGTGTTTACCTGAAGATAACACCGAGGGGTTTCTTCCTAGAAGTTCAGTATCAGAGTACCCAGTCAAACGCTCAAACGCTCTGTTAACCATCACGATACGGTTTTTGTGATCGGTTATCATGATGGCTTCCGTAGCATGTTCGAACACCACATTGGTCAGTTCAAGCTGCTTATTAAGCGCGTAAATATATGAAATATCTTGCACGGACGCACAAAAAATACGTTCATCTTCTTGCTCGTCGGAACGCTCAATATGCCCTATAACTCTAAACAACCCTTTAAACTGACTTCTGTCTCGATGAGAAACGTTAATATCAATATGGTTTATCTGCCCATTTCTGAGCTTTTGCATCAGGACTCTGAGTGCTTTCTGATCTTTGCTTTTTAAACTCTCACAAAACAACTCAAAATCAATTTCTTGATCAGGCGCGTTGATGAGAGTTTGCATCTCTTGACTAAAGTTATGGATATTCCTACTGATGTTCCAAGACCAAGAACTAAGTCTTGCAATACGCTCACCTTTTGCAAGCTGCTTAACTAAAATCTCTTGTGAAGTAAGCTCTAAATTATGATTAAGCTCTGCACCCACCAGCAAACTCAGCTCTCTAAACCAATGTTTGTCGTCGTTCGATATTTCTATTTTTTCATCAAACAAGCAAACCATGATACCGATAGGCTTATGGTTCAACGCCCTAAGCGTTACACCAAGGTAACCGTCAATATCAAATATTTTTAAAATCTCATCTTCAGCATACATTTGCTGTAAGTTACAGCTAATAGAGCACACAGTTTGGCTGTCTTTCGCGTCTTTGCAAGGCGTCCCTTCAAGATCATAAATGATGTAATTGGACTTTTCTCCATTGACAGAGTACGCCACTGTCTTAACTCGCGTATCTGAATCAATGAATTTACCTATTAAACAATGAGCTGGTTTAAACTTCTCGTAAATCAAGTTTAGTGCCAATTCGTAACGTGCTTCGCTACTTGGCAAATTATAAAAAGTACTGAATGATAGCGTCATCGTTTAACAATCTTTTAATAATTATAGTTATTAATATGAACCGGAATTAATACAATTAGCAATGATAGATAATTAATATTTTAAGATATGAAGATAGATCAATAAAATATCAATAACAAGATTAATAAATATATATTCAACAATATTTCAACCTTTTAATACCCATTTTACCAAATATGGATACAAACATATTATTTTTCGAATAAAAATACCAATTAAAACGCAAAAAAAAACCGTCTTATTAAGACGGTTTTTAATTAATAAAAATTAAATTTATTCAATAATTGGTTGCACATCTAAGCCATAACCAAAGCTTACTGCAAGTATCAATACGATTGATGCTGCTAGCAATAGCTTACCAATCAATGGCAAACAGAATCTGAACCAGTGTGTATATGGTACGCCGGCCATACCAAGAATACCCATCAATACTGCGTTAGTTGGAATAATCATATTCGAGAAACCATCACCGAATTGATACGCTAATACTGCGACTTGACGTGGCACACCAACAAGATCACCAACCGGTACCATCAGAGGCATAGTGACATAAGCTTGACCAGAGCCAGAAGGAATAAATGTATTTAAGAAGGTTTGAATCACTAACATGCCCACTGCCGAAATTTCTGCAGCAACATGAGATAGCGGAGAAGACAAACTGTAAACCAGAGTATGAAGAATTTGACCATCTTCAAGGATAAGCGCGATACCGCGTGCTACACCGATTAATACAGCCGTTGTTACAAGCTCAGAAACACCATCGATAAAGCGCTCTGCAGTCTCGTCAGCTGATAGTTTACCGATAACCGCTATCACAACACCCCAAGCGACAAATAAGCCACCTAGTTCGTAAAGATACCAGCCTTTAGTGGCTATTCCCCATACAGCAATACATAAAGTAACTATAAAACTAAATAGCACAGCTTGGTGACGACCATTAAGTTTAGGGTAATTTGGTTTAGCTTGACCTTCAAGAGGACAAGGCACACCAATCATCATTGATTTGCTTGGGTCGTTTGATACTTTCTTAGCATAGCTCCACACATGGTGAAATCCGATTAATACGAAAGGAACAAAAATAGCCAATCTAAGCTCAATACCAGAATAAACAGGGATATCTGCGATTTGTTGTGCAATAAGAACAGTAAATGGGTTAAATGCTGATACACCATAGCCAATGCCGTAACCAGCTACGATCATGCCGACAGCTGTCATTGCATCAAGCTTCATCGCCTTACACAGTGCAACTAAAATCAGCACAAATGGAATGTATTCACCAGCAGTTCCGATTGTGCTTGATGCCAATGCAAAACAAAAAACAACCATAAAAATAAGACGCTGTGGCTTAGTACCATGCTTTTCTAACAAACGACCTATCAATGCATCAACGGTACCTGTTGCACGAGCAATACTCAGTACACCACCTACGATTAATACGAAGAAAATAACATCTTGTGCTTGCGCAAATGCTTTAGGAATTGCAGTTAGAAGGTCCCAAGGAGTTAGAAACTCTTTTTGCTCAACGAGCTGATAAGTACCAGCGACAACCATTTGTCTGCCGCTTTCAGTTACGCTTGTTTCAAAAAAGCCCTGAGGTACCACCCATGTGGCTAACAGGGCAACCACCATCATGCCGAGTAACAGCACGAGCGTATGTGGTACTTTCAAAGTCTGTCCCATTTACTACTCCAAATCAATAATTTTATAATTTGGCGCGCATATTACCCACATTTAAGACAAAGATCATTGTCTAAGCTAAAAGTTTGTAAATGATTAGCTGTTTTATGTACAAAAAGACCATTTAGGCAGCTTCTAAGCAGCAACTTTTATTTCTTCCGCTTTGCTTAGCTTGATATAGCGCTTTGTCAGCCATTTCAATTACCTTATCTATTTGCATTGAATTATTTGGCCACTGGGATACACCGATAGACACCGTCACTCTGATCCCATTAGGCATAATGTGATTTGATATCAAGGTTCTCAACCTTTCAGCTGTGATCATGGCTTGTGAAAGAGATTCGTTGGGCATAAAAATTAAAAACTCTTCCCCACCTACCCGACAGCAAAAATCATCGGCTCTTGCATTTTGAATCATTAATTTCGCCAGTTCTTTTAGTACTTTATCGCCTGTGCAGTGACCATGACTATCATTGATTGATTTAAAGTGGTCAATATCAATTGCCAGCACAGAAAACCCCACTTTAAATTTAATCGTATTTTCGAGCCATAGATCCAATGAAAGTCTATTGTGTAAAGCAGTAAGCTTGTCAGTCTTTCTATCCGCATCAAGTGCTCTAATCACTTGCCGAACCGCACGGTGACTCTGTAATAAAGCACATTTAAGATTGGCAACCTCATAATACCATGCACTGACTCCAGCACCGGATACGTTTTTATTTTCTACAACTGTTAGCTGCTTTGCCAATACAGTCAGTGGTCTAGCAATTAAAAAACCTACGACGAAAACCCATCCTAGAATCACAATAGTAAAAGGTACGCTGGAATAAACGACTGACCTATGTGTAATTGCAAGTTGATTCAAAATTGAAATAAGTGGCCTTTGACTAACAACTCCCCATCCAGTCATTGGAATAGCAGCAAAGCCGGCGATCATGTGTTTGTCACTACTATTTACCAACTCCATCGCACCTGTTTGACCGTTTAAAACGCGATCAATTACAACATTATTAGATACTTGCTCTCCAATTCTATCTGGATCAGGGTGATACAAAATACGATGTGCTTTATCTACCACGTAAGAATATGAACCATCTGCATAGTGATGTCTTCCAAGCAGTCGATTAAGAATAGTATCACCATGGAGATAAATGCCCCCAGCAACAAAGCCAAGATACTGACCCTGACCATCAAAAAGCGGATACGTTGGGCTGATCATCAAATTGCCAGCTGGAGACACAAAAGGATCAAGAACGACGGGCTTTTGCAACATTACTTTATGTAGTTGCTGTGAAGAGATTGACTGGCCTAGCACCGGCAGTTCAGGACGCACAGCTATGATTTGCCCATCAGCACTCGCCACAACCAAAGAGTCAAAGCTATTCGTTTGCGATAACAAACGTTCCAATTCAGCATTAACTAGCGATGTATCATCAATATTCTCGGCGATATGGAATGCACTAACATTTAACTGACTATTCACAGATTGCAAAAAGAGCTGTGTAACCTCTGCAAGTTTTGTTGCATAAGTTTGGTTTGCATGTAAGGTGTCTTTAATAAACGCCTCTTTATGAACTTGATAGCTGGCGAACAGCGTATTTAATAGCGACAATACGACACCGCAAGTTGCCAAAGCTAATATTAGTTTTTTTAAATCGATTCTCAGAATGTGTCTTAGCACGCATAGTAATTTTCTTTTAGCCATATACCGTCATATGTTTTCCCTGCTCTAGCTGTATTTTAAAACCCTAATACTGGTAAAAAATTAACCTAGGTCAAGAAGCAAATCATTAATACAACTTTCATATTAATCCTTTAGTTTGAGTAACTTTCTTATCCAATAATAGAAACCAAAATCTATTCCTGTTGATAACAGCGACTTAGGTGAACAGGCAGAATAAAACGTTCCAAAAGCATGGTTTGTGTTCTATTTTCACTTTATAATATCGACTTAAATTTAGTTTAGGTTTATTTAATGGGTAAAAAGAGAAAATCCAACCCCTTAGTTACACACTTCACCATTGCGGCGGTTGTACTCGCTTTTTTGTGGTTAATAACTGAGGATAAGGATGTATTAGTACTCGGCAATTCTTTGGTATTGGTGTATGTTGTGTACGCACTCGCTTCCAGGTTTGTCGCTACGAAGAAAAAAAGCAAACATTCTTCGAAATAACGAAAAGAAGGAAGCAAACAAAAATAACAAGGAAACTTATGAAACAGCTCTGTGCCATTCCCTTTGTGTTTTTAACCGCTTGTACAATTACTAAACCAATTGAGCAGTCGACATATCAGCTTTGTGAACAAACGTTATACCAATATACTGAAATTAGAGATAAAGGCACGACAGAGCAATACGTCAGTTTATTTACTGAAAACGCAACCTTTAATGTAGAAAGACTGAATATCTCCCTCTCCGGCCATCAAGCACTTGCTTCAAGGTTTGAATCAGCCAGAAAAACAAAAAAATCCATTCACCTTATGACTAGCAGCCGAATCTTTTTAGATGAAGATTCAAACCTTAACGCGAATTCTAACTTCATTCTATACCTAAAAAACAAAAATAATGACAGTGATACAACGGTCATAGCTGGTCGCTACCTTGATAAACTCTCGGTGACAGAAAGTGCCTGTAAATTCAGCCACCGTGAAGTGATCGTGGATAGAATTGACACACTCTAACGACATGTTTTTTTCACATTGCTTCTAAAATAGCAAATTTGGGCTACATTCTATTAAGCTATTGGATCGCGTATTCAACATTAGCTGGAAGCGAGCATGGGTATCAAACAATAATTACAAGGAATTGACTGGTTGGTAGATGCAATAGCAAAACTGTTTTAATAACCTTGTAGGCATTGCTATGAACATGTATAAACCATTCCAAGGATTATGCTTGGGTTTGGCATTATTATCGTTGTCTGGCTGTTTAGATAATGATGATGACGATCCAGTCACTAATCCTACCCCTGTAGATCAAAGCACCAAAGTCACGGTCACCCCATCACTCGGTTTGATAAAAAATGCGGATGTCCAATTACTAACATTGGCAAATAAACAAGCAGTAGAAGGTGCGACCGGCTCAACCGGAGAAGATGGAACGGCAACCATCACTGTACCTAGCGGTACAACTGGCCCTTTCATTGTCGAAGTAAAACCAACCAGCGAGTCTGAGTATTTCGATGAATCCAAAGGCCAATTTTTGCCGCTGCCGTCGACCACAACATTACGTGCAGTAATGGCATCATTGCAAGAGCAAGTCGGTGTCACCACCTTAACTGAGATCGCGGCTAACTCGATAATCTCTGCAAATGTGGTCGATGCAGACTCTGTGAATGCAGTCAACGAGCAAATTAAAAATGCGTTAGCGCCAGCACTTGATAACATTTTACAGGCACCGCAGCTGGTATCAGAAAACGTGGCAGGTTCTATTAACAATGACCAAGCAGGTATTTACGCAACAACGCTTGCAGGGCTTGCTAAACTAGGTGCCACTCAAGACAATCCCGCGATTGCAATTTTAAACAGTTTAAAAGCTGATTTTCTAGATAACGTACTGGATGGAAAAGTAGGCGATCAAGTATTTGAAAATCCAGTTTACAATGCAGACACCTTTGTATCAGATTTATCTAGCCAAATTAGCGCATATGCCAGTAGCTTCGGCGTAGAGGCGCTCTCAGCCGATGTAAATGGAATATTCTCTTTAGATAGCATCAAGAAAACACTAGAGGGTCTAGAGGAAATATTAAAAGATCTAAACTTAGATGATATTTCATTTGATTTTATACCTGGTGGCCTCATACCGGGTGGCGATGATGATGATGATAACGACGATCAAGGCAATGATGATACTGTTCCGACTTTGACCATTACAGGAACCTCAACTACCGCAGGCGTTTCTGTCAATTTGCCTGAGATCAAACTAGAAAATGTCCCAGCGCCAAACCCTGAAGATTTAGACGCAATAGAGAAACAAATTAAAACTCAAATCGAGTCTCAAGGTATTACAGTTTCAGACTTTTCATTCAAACTCGTTAGCACAGATGAAAGCAAGCTTGTTGTCAGTGTTCAATACACAATCTCTACACAAGGCGTCACTTCAACATCAGATCTAACTTACACTTGGACACCGGGTTATTCTGGCGGTGATGATTCTGATGACAGTAGTGACATGCTGCCTGACGCACTGAAGGGCAAATCCTTTACACTTACTTTTGCAATGAGCGCTAGTGGTGCGTCATATAACGATGGACAAGTTGTACAATTTACTTTCTCTAGTTCTGGCGCCCTATTTATTGATCCTAACCCTGATGCGAATGACGGCTCAGAAATTCAAATCAATGAGTTTGAAAAAGTCGGGGCTGAGTATATTTATAAAGACGAGCAAAATGGCTTTAAATACGCAGTATCAGTATTAAATGAGAAGTTTCATGAAGTAAATTTAAGCACGCTTGAAAGTGTTTTCTTAGGCCAATTCACAGAGAAATCTACAGACGGTCAAATAGAAAATCTTGAGCTAATTACTGGGTTTGCAAATACTTATTCAGTGACTGGAACTGGACATAGTCGAGGTACTGTGGTTATTGAATCTAATGGTACAATCGATTTCGATACGAGTGTCAGTTATGACTCATCTATGATAGTTGCCATTTTTGACAGACGCAGAGGGACTGATGGCACAGTTTTAGATGAGCCAAGAATTCAAGTCAATTACGGTGCCGATGATGATGGCCCTGTCATTATGCTTTTCCTTAATGAAAATTTAGATTCTATAAAGATGATCAGATACCGTCATATTAATGAAGATATGCAAGTTGATGTAACAGTTGGGACACCTACCGGCGGGTCCGGAGGTTAGAGTTACCCGATAGTTGCTTGGTGGACAAAATGCTTTTACGCATTTAGTCCACCAAGAACTTCCCTTTACCGAACAAGGAATGAGACTGAAGTGTTAAAGCTTCTAGAACGGGACCCATCTTTTGTCAATGACCAATTTGAGCCAAATTATAACCTCCATTAATTCTTTACTACCTCGTAAAAATTTCAAATGAATAAAAGTAGATTAGAATTAGGGTGAACACACAAATGAAAATTTACATTTCTCATTTTATCGATAAAAATCTGTGTGCAAGGAAAATTAGAAAACAATGAAGGAGTTCATTTAAACAATTGTAATAAAAGATAAAATAATAATAAAACCGAATATTATGATACTTTATTACACTCAACAAGACTCTTTTGTCAAGACGCTAAAGTGTCAATTGTCTGAAATATATTTGCGGTGAAAAATCTATTTCTGTGATACATTCGTATATTGAAAAAACACTCTGGGTTTGATGACGTGAAGTGAGTAGATTCCATTTTGGGCGCAGGGTCTAAACACACGCTTTAGTGTGGTTTTGACCACTTCAAGTCATGATAAATTGTAAACTTTTCCGCGGTTATAGCTATGGCAATAGCCGCTAAATATTTTGGTGTCGAGTATTATTTATGTCGTATTCTACGTTTAACAGAAAACATAATGACCAACTAAAAGAGCCAATGTTCTTTGGCCAATCTGTTAATGTATCTCGCTATGATCAGCAGAAATATCCAATTTTTGAGAAGCTAATTGAAAAGCAATTGTCTTTCTTTTGGCGTCCAGAAGAAGTCGATGTAAGTAAAGACAGATTAGACTTTCAGGCATTGCCTGAGCATGAAAAGCACATCTTTTTAAGTAATTTAAAATACCAAACGCTGTTAGACAGCGTTCAAGGTCGCTCACCGAATGTTGCGTTATTACCAATAGTTTCAATTCCTGAATTGGAAACATGGATCGAAACATGGGCGTTCAGTGAAACGATCCACAGCCGCTCGTACACACACATCATAAGGAACGTGACTAAACAGCCAGAAGTTATTTTTGATGATATCGTAGAAAATGAAAAGATCAGTGAGCGTGCAGATTCGGTCACTAAATACTACGACGAGTTAATCGAGAAAGTATCTATCTACAACATGTATGGTGAAGGTAAACATCAAATCAACGGCGAAACAGTTCACATCAACTTATTTGAACTTAAAAAGTTGCTTTACCTTTGCATCATGTCAGTCAATATTCTTGAAGCTATTCGCTTCTACGTCAGTTTTGCTTGTTCTTTTGCATTTGCTGAGCGTGAGCTTATGGAAGGTAACGCCAAAATCATTAAGCTAATCGCTCGTGATGAAGCACTTCACTTGTCTGGTACTCAGCATATCCTCAATATTATGCAAGAAGGCAAAGACGACCCTGAAATGTCAATTGTTGCAGCTCAATGTGAGCAAGAAGCGATTAAGATGTTTGTCGAAGCTGCTGAGCAAGAAAAAGAATGGGCAGAATATTTGTTTAAAGACGGCTCAATGATCGGGTTAAACAAAGACATCTTATGCCAGTACGTCGAGTACATCACAAACGTGCGTATGACTGCTGTCGGTCTACCTGCTCAGTTTGAGAATAAGAGTAACCCAATCCCTTGGATCAATGCATGGTTAGTATCTGATAACGTTCAGGTTGCGCCACAAGAAGCAGAGATCAGTTCATACTTAGTAGGTCAAATCGATGCTGAAGTCAGCGCTTCAGACTTTGGTGATTTCGACCTGTAATGGAAGAAAGGCCAGAACTGAAGATTTCAATTGAAGACCATGATGAGCCGCTTAAATTTGCGGCTCAGTCACCTTCTCTACTATGCACTCTAGAACAAAACAATATCGATATTCCTTACCAATGCCGTGAAGGCTATTGCGGTGCGTGCCGAGCCAAGCTTGTTGAAGGCCAAGTTACTTACAATCAGGAACCATTGGCATTTGTAAGGGATGGAGAGGTTTTACTATGTTGCTCGAAGCCAATTACAGATGTTGTCATCAAGCTAACTTAATCGAACAACATCACTTTGAAAATAATCGTCGCCATTACTGATACTGATGGCGCCGTCTTCAATAATTACATCCCAATGCAAACTACGTGTCAGTGCATCCACCAGCTCATCAACAAAACGCGATTCAATCGCAAAAATTTTTAGGTTGTGAAAAGCAACTAGATGAGGCTTTAACTCGTCGAACCATTGCTCGTTATGGGTGTTAAAAATAATGAGTTTACTGTAAAGACGCGCGTATTTCTGAAGTTCACTCAAATCTGGACTTGCAACAAAAAGCGCGTTTTCTATTTCGCCACTTTCGAGCTCGTGCCAAACATCTGGGTGGTGCTTTTCTCTGCTATTTAACCAACGAACCTCATTTTTATATGACAAAGCACAGTAAGCGATCAGCTTTAGTACAAAATGCTGCAACGTCTCCGTCTTTTGAAGCGCAGCTGTAAAAGTCTCAAGATGATTAGCTTGATGAAATAAATCTGCAATTTTCAATCTTACTTTGAAGACAAATGGCCCTGTCATCTTTGCGCCCTATAAACGTTTTATTATTTTAAATATAGGAACAGACAATCATAATTCAAATATAAAGTTATAGTATAACATCATTGTTTTATATATTTTGCAGTGTTATATTATTACACGTTCACAATCACATACAGAAAAGAAGTACAATGTTTAAACAATCTTTGATTTCTCTGAGTGTCAGCGCAGTAATGCTGTCAACATCAGCGTTTGCTGGTGAGTTAAGCGGCAAAGTAGTTGATAACAACAACCTCCCTATTAGCAACGCGAATGTTCACCTACACGGTAAGTCTCAAACTATCAAAACAGATGACAATGGTAACTTTACTATTGCAGTAGATGCAGCGTCTGAGCTTCACGTTTCCAAAAACAACTTTATCGATCAACGTTTAGACGTAAACCCTGATTCTCCTTTTGTTACTGTTACACTGACACCAAGCTCTATTGAAAGCATCGTCGTATATGCTTCAGCGCTTCATAAAAGTAACATGGAGATGGCATCACCTGTAACAGTGTTAAGTGGTGATAAATTAAAGAATTCAGCAAAACCAACTCTTGGTGAGACATTAAAAGATCTACCTGGTATCAATGCAAGCTACTTTGGCCCTGTGTCGTCAAGCCCAATCATCCGTGGCTTAGATGGCCCTCGTGTAAAAATCACTCAAAATGGATTAGATAGCAGTGATGCCTCTCGCATCGGCCCTGACCACGCAAATACTAACGACGCATTGAGCGCAGAACAAATCGAAGTACTTCGTGGCCCAGCTACCCTATTGTACGGCTCAGGTGCAATCGGCGGTGTTGTAAACGTTGTTGATAACCGTATTCCAACAGATGTTGTTGAAGCGCCTCAAGGTGCTGTTGATTACAGCCATGATACAAATTCAAATACCAATACAGTCGCTGCACTATTCGAAGCTGGCCATAACGGCTTCAACTTCCACTTTGATGGCGTTAAGCGCAAAGGCGGTGACTATGAAACTCCAAGTTTCAAGTTACCTGGTGATCATGATGAACACCACGAAGATGAGCATGATCACGACCATGAAGAACATGGCCATGACGAGCATGAAGGTGAGGAGCACACAGCTGAATACGCAGAAAAAGTAGATAATACGTTTATCGACTCTGAAGTATTTAACATTGGCACAAGCTATGTCACTGACCATATAACTGTCGGCTTCTCTTACGGTAGCATCGAGACAGATTATGGTATCCCTGCACACAGTCATGACCACGGACATGACCACGGACATGACCATGATCACGGGCACGACCATGATGAGCATGATCATGATGAACATGGCCACGACGAGCACGGTCATGATGAGCACGACCACGACGACCATGGTGATGAAGATGCACACGGTCACGACGAAGAAAACCACAATGTGTTTGCACGCGTAAAACAAGATCGTTGGCAAGCATTATTTAACTATGCCCTTCATAACAACTGGCTTGAATCGATCCAAGTACGCGCTGGTTACACTGATTATGAACATGCTGAAATTGAAGCTGGCATGGTTGGCACAGTATTCAAAAATGAAACTACTGAGCTAAGAACTAACTTCGAACACCGTATCGGTGAGTGGCATGGTATTTTTGGTTACCACTACTCTGACAGCGACTATGAAGCAGAGGGCGCAGAAGCATTTACGCCAGCAACTAACACAACGACACATGCGTTTTACGTATTAGAAGAGCGTGAGTTTGGTGACTTTACTTTAGAGTTAGGTGCGCGTGTTGAAAACTATGAGCTAACTAGCCGCATTACTGAAACACATATTGGCCATGAAGATGATCATGACGAGCATGGTCACGATGAGCACGACCATGACCACGACCACGACCACGGCCATGAAGAGACATTAGTTAAAACGACTCAAATCTCAGATTACACGCTTGATATGACGAATGTGAGTGCATCTGTAGGTGGTGTTTATACTTATGCGCCAGGTCACAATGTTGCTGTAAGTCTTTCACGTTCAGAGCGTGCACCACTTACTGCTGAGCTACTATCTAACGGCCTTCACATTGCAACAAGCACATATGAACTAGGTCTTGGCTATCACATTGAAGGCACAGAAATTCATTTTGAACCAACAGACATCGAAAAAGAAACTGCGACTAACTTAGACATTAGTTTCCGTCGTTTCATCGGTGACTTCGGTTACACTTTGAACTTCTTCTATAACGATATTGCGGGTTTCTACTATCAAGAAAAAACGAACTACTTCTTCACATCTGAACACGGATTAGAGGTTGCAGATCATGAGCACGAAGGTGCGCGTGATGTTTATCAGTTCGTTAGTCAAGATGCAGAATTATACGGCTTAGAATTCGACGTTCATTACCAAATTAACGACGTCAACCGCGTTAAAATCTTTGGTGACCACCTACGCGCTAAGCTAGACAATAGCCAAAACCTACCGCGTATTCCTAGCAACAAGCTTGGTATCAACTACGGATATGAAAAAGGTCCTTTCTCAGCGGATATGACAATTACCCGTTACCTAGAGCAAGACGAAATCACATCGTATGAGACAGTGACCAAGGGCTACACACTTGTAGATGCAAGCATGAGCTACGACTTTGCAGTTCAAGGTATCGATATGGTTGGTTACCTAAATTTAGAAAACTTGACGGACGAACTAGGCTTTGTGCATAGCTCATTCATCAAGGATCAGGCGCCTCTACCTGGGCGCAATGTTAAGCTTGGGGTCAGAGCTTACTTCTAACCAGTTCCTTTCTTTTATAGAGACCCAAAATGCTGTCCTTCGGGGCAGCATTTTTATTTTAAACGCTTTCCTTGTCTTTTGACTCTTCGTTCTTCTTTTCATAAACCTGTGCTATCTTGCCCATACCAGCAGTCGGTGTAAGTGAAGGTAATGTAAGTCAGTTATTTGTTGGGTCCATGATGTCAATTTGGGACATTGTTTTACAAGATTGGCTACAAAAAATTGATAGGAACTTAGATGATGTTCAACTTCATATTCAAAATTACTCTCCTTTGGAATTAAGAAAGCAGCTGCTAGCAAGGTTAATAGACATCGCATTCATATTCGAACCCCCTTACATTGAAGAAATCGTGACGGAAAAAGTCAGTACAGTACCGTTACAACTAGTATCAACCCAGCAAAATTTAGAGGTAGACCAAATCAAAAGCATAATCCAAGTTGATTATGGCGAGGCTGTGAATAGTCAATTTGTCCGTGATTTTTGCGAAAACACGGCGATTAAACACACCATGAGTCAGCCAAGAATCGCGTTAAACTTCATCACCGAAGCGGGTGGTACGGCTTACCTACCAAAACAAATGTGCTTTGACTTGATACGCAAGAAAAAACTTTTTTTGGTCGAAAAACCCCCTACTTATACTAGAGAAATTTTTGCTATGTACTTGGCAAAAAGTAACAAGACAGAACTTATCAAAGACTCTTTGATGCTTTTTCCATATTTACGAAATTTACCTCTATCATGGTGATAAATTTTATTTATCATACAAACTTATCATATAAATTTACTTTTCAAAAAAGATAAAAATTTAATTAGTGATCGAATTAAAAAGAACATAAAAAAATGAAAAAAGTAGGACTTAAAAGCGAAAATAACGATAGGATTTGAAAATTATCTCTATATTTGCCATGATAAAAGGCAATAAAACATTAGAGCTCTAATTAAAAGACTCAATGAAGTTAGTTCAGGTAAAATGAGAAAAAATTCGATGGATGTAGATAGCATATTGGAATTTAATACAGTTAACAGACTCACGTCCGCCAACTTGATCAATTCCAGTCTAAAAGAACACACTATAGACTCAATTGAGCAAGAAACGCATAAACACTGTAATACTAAAATTAGCTATATCATCAACGAATCTCAGTTTGGCCTGTTTTCAAATAAAGATTATCAAATAGAAGCAGCCGTCCCTAGCTATTGCGGTTCACATGATGCTTTGTACATCGCAAAATACTTTGACACAACAAGAGCACAAGAAGTGGGTAAGTTAGAGCACGATTCTGTTTTGGATGTGATTACATCAGCGCCCAATGAACATGATGTGATACCGTCGGGTTTGTCTATGATTCGATTTGCTCAACACAATGATGCAATGGATATCGCTAAATTACAATTTAGTACCAACTGCCATTATACAGCCTTTAATCAAGGCGAACGGGCGATTATTGACGATATGCAACAAGGCAATGATTATCTTGTATTTGAATTTTTAGATAATATAGTCGCGTACGTGAGGGTTACATATCTTTCTCATGGCAATGTCGCCAATATTTCAAACATAGTCATTGCTGATCATCTCGATACGTTAGATGTAAAAAGAGACCTAATCACGCTCACAAAGTCACATTTAAAATCCTTAGGTATCGTTTTGCTTCAGTCAAATTGTTTATCTGACAATTACGACAAAAACAAAATACTCCATCAGGCCGGGTTCAATTTCTCAGGCCGGCTAATAAACCAAAGATATCAGCATGGTGAGCTACTATCTGTCAATGTTTGGTCAACACCGCTTACCTAAGCCCGGGCTCATAATTGAGACTTATGAAGTTCGGGAGAATCAATGGGCTAACCATGTAGCATTAGCACATTATTAGCTCATTGATTGAATTTGGATCACTCACCCGATTTATTGGTAACAACAAGCCATATAGCGTGGATCATTCCTGGTAGGCCACCAAGTAGAGTCAACACAATATTGATAAAAAAGTGCAGACTGAAGCCGACTTGCAAAAATGCACCAATAGGCGGAAGGAAAATTGCAAAAATTAAGTTTAAGATACTTACATTACTTGAGCTCATATTCACTCTCTATCTTTTGTATACCAAAAAAATGCTAGATCAAACTAGCTGTGCGGACTTCTTTGAATATATTCTAGTAACTGATTGCCTTTATTGGCCCATTAGACCTAAAGAACAGTACAAAAATGAGTTGCAGACAGCTACGATTTAAAGATAGCTCATAAACACAAAACCGTTAAACTACAGAACCATAAAAATTACGTTTAATAAACATTTATCAATACCAAAATACTGGTTTTTAATTCAATCCCCATATCGTGTGGCTTTTCTATCTGAGCACTCTAATAGCCAAATTAAACCTGCATTTATAGTACTAATAAGGACAAAAGCTAAAATCTGGTGCTAACAAAGGTGAATAACACCAGATGTTTACAGCGCTCTTAATTAAGAGACTGAATACGCTCACTTCAAACAATGCACTTGAAATTACATCCTAATATCACAAGTACCGCAAATTAGAGGGTAATCCTGTGGATCCGTTGCTATTGTTTCAACATTTAAAAAGTCCACTAGCACTGACTCTGCAGTACAAAAAGCACCTTCAATCCATGCTTGATCATTTGAAAACGCGGAGCCAATGATAAACACATTCGGCGATTTATCCATACCTGCCAGCAATTCCGGTGTACGTATATCTTGCATGACATTGCAAATATTATAGTGCGATGCCCAAGCATGATAGCCAGCGCCAAATGGGTTATGCCCCCAGTCCATAAAAGTGGTTTCTAATGGTTTAGGGATCACTTTTGGATCTACATGGTCATTACCATAATGCAATCTAGCTAGTTGTAACCTAAGCATTTTTTGCATTGCATTAGTCGCTTTTTTAGCACCTATGAGTGGCTGAATATCTGTGCTAGGTGCAACCGTATGCTGCTTATCGATTGACCACTCCAACTCACGCCAGAAATTCGTGAAACGCATATCATCATATGATGCCAAAATACCATATACAGGCTTCGCACTTTGATCGGCTGCGTTATTACCAAAATAGTAAACCTGTCTAATCGGTAAATCAGTGATTGTCGGCCCATATGTTTGCGTTTGCGTGTTAATTTTAGGCTTAAATGGCAGTGCATTATCTTCCCACCAGGGTTTATCAAAAAACATCGCAGCTTTAAAGGAAGGTTGCTCAATGACAGACTCTAAGTAATTAGCCACATTGGTTTGATTTAAAAAGTTAACTCGATCACACTCTTCTGGCAAGTACCTAGTGGCAGCAGCAACCGCCTTGATAGCATGAGGCGGCATTGCCAAAAATGCATAATCAGTTTCTTTTACATCACCATCGGGCACATCTGGTTGACACGCAGTAGCAGTATAATACTGTGTTTTACCAGACGTGTTCCAGATCGAATGTAATCGAGTAGATTTCGTTATTTTGAAATCAACGCCTTTACTTTCTGCAAGAGCAGAGCACATTTTGTATAAACGTACAAACAGAGATGACATGCCTGTTTTCAAGGTTTTGAATTTACCGCCGGGTGCAAACTCGCCGTTATAAACAGCCGCATCCGCAGCATTCCAATTTATCACATTAGAGCTGTAGCCATTGGCATCAGCAGC
The DNA here is from genome assembly GCF_001625695.1 of Pseudoalteromonas luteoviolacea H33-S. Taxonomy (GTDB): domain Bacteria; phylum Pseudomonadota; class Gammaproteobacteria; order Enterobacterales; family Alteromonadaceae; genus Pseudoalteromonas; species Pseudoalteromonas luteoviolacea_B. The sequence goes on along the minus strand of NZ_AUXY01000088.1, from coordinate 85,629 downwards.
ATATTGATACCCTTCGTTATATGCTTGGTCATACAAAATATTCCAGTAACCAATATTGCTTACTAAATCGCCTGGCTTGTACACATATGACTCAAACCCATCGGGTAGCTCTCCTGATGCGTAAAACTCACACTGCTGGACTCTATTTGTCGCCTTTTTAGTTACAATTGAATTTGATACACTCCCGATTAAATCATCTGCTGGTGCAGCATTTGCAGGTACACTGACCGTTTCAACTACATTAAACTGATTACCAACTTTGACGTCAGCCTTTATATCAACACATGTATTGGTATCATATGGAGCTCTGTTATAGAAGTTGATTTCACTTTGGTACATGTGCTGACCACGTACAAATAAAAGCGGATCATCAGTCGTATTAAAAGGGGCTTTTTGACAGTCAAGACCCAGTTTGCGAATAGTCGTCGTTACAAGCTGATGCCCTTCTTTGTTTTTGTCATCCCACTCGATAAAACGCATTCCGCCAACTTCGATATAAGATTGCGTGCTGTCATTTTTATAGTGATGAGTACAGATACGGCCTGCAGGTAAACGCGTTCCTTCTCCATTTTGTGCATAATCGTAATCTCCCCACTCAACTATTTCGAGTTGCTCACCTTTTGTTACTTTACCGCTATCCAATAAACGCCAAGCTGTATATAAACCTGATGGCCCACCACCAAAAATTGTGTACTTTTTCATTATTTTAATTCCTTTTTTGCAGAGACCGCCTCACAAGTTGTTTGCCAGTCAATTGCGAAATGATTGCGGGATATATTAAACACCCGTTCGCCTTCACTATACTTAAATCTCTCGAGATCAGGGTTTTGCAGCATTTTGATGATCATATCTCCCATAATTGGGATAAACTTCCCTGCCCAACCGGCTGTGTATGTCACTATATTCTTAGAGTTTGGCTGCTCTTCAGGTAAGTAATCCAAGAAAAACTCAGGTTGCTCTTCAACGTCAGGGGCATTACACAGTGCAATTAGACAAGTAGAAGTGTGCTGAGGTGTTGGGTCAAGACCTGGCATAAACTGCTCTACCCACGAGGAAGCAATATCTAAAGACTTCTCTGAGGGTGCCAGTCGACGTTCACTGGGATCGTAAATAATTTTATAATCAGGAAAATCAGTTGCGACTCTCACATATCCTGGATTCGCCCAATTTAACTCAGGGAAACCATAAAGGAGTGAATTGGTTGCGCTCTCTTCTTGCTCTGGATGATCTTTTGGTTTTGATTGAAATGCAAACCAGGAAGGAAAATGAGCATGCTCATCGATTTTTTTAAAATAAGCAGACGCCATCTGCCAAATTAAAATCGGCACTGACAAGCCCAAAGTGCTCACCGTGTCGTTCACATAAGCACCTGTCGTAATAGCGAGCTTTGCCCCTTGATAAAAAGACAAGGTTTCTGGGCCTTGTCCACTGCGTTGAGTGAAGACTTTTATACAGCTCTGTTCACTGTTATCTATATTGACAACACTTTCCCACTCTTTAAATGTAACCTTACCTGTTGCAAGCGCTGCGTTATAAAGTACCTGCTCTGTTTCTTTCACATTGATGGTGCCACCGTCTTTTTGAAAAAAACCATAGTATTCAGTTGGTAACTTTTTAAAACTGGCCTTCTTTTCGATAGCTTTTGCATCTTCCAAAGATTCATATGGAATACCAAGGGTATCCATTGTGTCTTTGGCCTTATCAATCCCGCCCTCTTGAGTGCCAGAAATATTCTGACCAAACCATAAACTCCCTTGTTTCCCAACTAAAGGCACACTTGTTGAGCGCTGTAAATCATGCCAAAACGGCTGCGATGACAAGCAAAGTTGCGACATATAATCTTGTTCATATTGCAACCGGAACTGTCTTGAATACCCAGCTGAGCTTCCAAGGTTATTAAAGTAACTAAACTTTTCAATTACCAGAGTTTTAAGGCCCTGTTTTGCGCCATGATAAGCAGTAGATAGGCCAATTGGACCGCCACCTATTACGATGAGGTCATATTTTGTATTTGTGTTCATTAAGCACTCCTTTTTAGATTTTCACTCTAAATTAGAATGCGCCTGTTATGTATTACAAACCCTTACATGATACAGAATTTGTTGTATTTATAAGTCGAGGAATAGGAGTTCTTATATTAATTTAAGGGGATACGATTCATTAAATCAAAGAATTGAAAGCATCTAAAGAACATAACTATAGCTAAGCGCTGCTACCAGCATTACACGAAGTGATACATTATAAATAACTGATAGGAAAATAAAAAACTGAATATAAAATTAGAAAGTTCTACTACGAGGTAAGTTTAGTAGTGAAATTGAAGTGCTGAAAATGCAGGTAAACCATATAGGGCACTTTCTGTGCCCTATTCGTTAATTACGCGGAACACAAGGATATACTGGGAAAACCGTCGGTGGTGGATGGCTTACACCAGCAGCGATCAATGGCGTCTGCTCTACACCCACTTCTTTTTGGCTATTTAAGCTTTTTAAATTCTTTTTACTTAGTTGTAACTTCATAATGCTTCCTTTGCAGGTTAATAGATACTCTTTTTATTTATCACAGAAAGTACCAAAAGTGTAAATTTAGACCAATCAATGATTAAAATTAAAACATCATTGTTTAATCATTTTTCTCCACAAGACCTCTAAAACGTATTTATTTTTATCTCTATAACTAGATTCAAGAAACTGCTTGGCCTTGTATGTAGTTAACGACATAAATAAACTCAAAAATATATATTCAGTACTTGAATATCAAAATAACTCGTGGATTTTTTAAATGAAATAGACTTTCACAATATATAACTAGCCATATAGGGCACTCAATGTGCCCTATTCATTAACGGTATTAACGTGGACGACAAGTATCAACTGGGTAAAACGAAAAATACGGACAGCCCTTCTGTACTGCAGTAGGAGGGATAGCAGAACCACCACCAGCAATCAATGGTGTTTGCTCTACTCCAACATCTTTTTGGTTAGTTAAACTTTTAAGAGTCTTTTTACTTAAGTGTAATTTCATAACGCTTCCTTTACTGTTTAAATAATAGTCAATACTATTTGTTACACAAAGTAATGCAGGTGTAAATTGAAAGAAATTAATGTTGTAACCAAAGAGTAACATTAGGTTTTAGCTCTTTGATTTATTCAGGCCTTTAAAAATATTATTTTCAACACAGTATGATTGCTAATATACGTGGTCATTTATACCTGTCGCATCTTAATTTTTACCTGTTTTTGTCTGCAAATTTATCCACTCAACCATGGTTTCTATAGCACCATGTGAGAAATGGCTCTTTTTAATAGAAAACAATGCATCCAGTGGTAATTCTGGTTTCATTAGACCATGTGTCGCATTGCTGATGGTTACTTGCTCTAGACTCGCATTAGGCTGGTCTGAATTTGCAAATACATATTCAAATTCAACCTTGCTATGCTCAATATCAACATGAACATCGCTATCACCATACATTGCAAACATAGGTACGTTAAGTTTACTAAAACCTTCGGATACATCTGCGTCTATGTTTTTTCGAACAAAGTTAAACCGCGCTTCATTTTCTAACGGTTCTGACATGAAAGGGTCTTGATGCAAAGACGCTGCAAGATAGTTATCGTAACCCGCTTTGATTAACTGGTACTCCTGATCACTCAATTTGTTAATACGCTCTAAAGCTGTTGCGTCATCAGCATCAATTTTTCCTTCATCGACCAAACGGATCCACATACTATATTGACTCTGAGATAACCAATTAGCAGCACCACCAACAAGAACCATAAACTTAATTTCGGTTTCACTGTGTAAATTAGCGAATACCCAACTTGCTTGGCTAAAACCAATCACACCAATCTGATTTTGTTGATAGCCTGTGGCTCGAAGATAAGCAATGGCATCTTGCACCTCTAAAGCTCTATCTTGCATAGATTGAGATAGCCAATCGCCACCTGAATTACCTACCCCAGGTTTATCCCACGAAAAGGTTGCAATCTTTTGCTCATTTAAAGCATCAATAATGGGTAGATAAAAACTATTTGCGGTACTGTCCATATCTCCATCCCCGTGAACAAAAATGACGATAGGATCAGATTCTGAATGCAGCTTGGGTTTGTAGAGTCGAGCGGATAATTGGTTATCGAGTGAATCAAATGTATGTGTTGTATACGGATTTTCGCTGAAGTCTAATTTATTGTTACAGGCAGATAATACAGATACAAAGGTACACGCAAATAAAAGGCTGACAAATTTATTCTGAAGCATGACTGATAGTTTCCTTAACTGATAAAGTCAATGAAACTATAAATGCATTTTATGTGAGAAACTGTGAGTAGTCGTAATAATGAACAAAGTTCTTAATCAGCTATTGTAAGATTAATAAGCTCTTCTTTTGCCTGCTTTAGGTAATGCTTGATACGGCACAGTAATTAAAGCACATAACTGGTTTTAGCTATGTGCTTATAAGCATCTTAGCTGTTTGAGTTACCATGCAGGAAAATGCCGTATATTTGATAAGAATTAGAGTCAAGAGCAACTGTAATTTTAAGATTACCTACGCTACCAAATGTGCTCTTTTCAGATAAGCTCACTGTGTAATTTAGCACATAAACCGTAGTGCTACCTTGTTGGCCTGAAAACTCAGCGAAACTATATGTACCCTGCTCTATTTTGTCGAACAACCTAACTAATTTAGAGAACTCTTCATCCATTTTTTCTTTCGATATTTGTGACTTTGCAACTGGACCAAACATATTGTATAAAGCATCAAAATCATGCGCATTAAAGTGCTCTATGAAGGTATTTAAAATATCTTCTCTAACTTGCTCAGTAATAAACGATGGAAGTTCATGTTTAGATGCTTCCTCATAAGGCTTAACATTATCGGCCGTCACTGAGTTTTTTGTACCAAACCATATCGTTGCGATTAGGTTGGCAATTAACAACAAAATTATAACTTTACTTGAATTATTCACTTTACTTCCTTAAACGCTTAATCGTCTTAACAGCATAAATACAAAGCTTAAGAACAGATTTTTCCAAGGGGAAAGTGTCATTTTTATTAATTGACACTGCATATATTTATATGTGCAATTTTAGCAAGAATGATTTTGTTGAAAAAGAGCGAATGTCTATTTAATCCTTTCAATGACTCAAGCATTCAACCACTGCTACCAAACTTAGCAGTACACTGCCCACCTGTTATTTGTGTTTAATTCGACTCAATGCAACAGGCGTGATCCCTAAATACTTAGCAATATCATTTTGAGTAAGCTTTTTAACGAGCTCTGGTTGGTCTTTGCATAAAGTCTCAAACCGCTCAGTTGCGGACAAGGTGAGTAACTCATACTCTCTGCGCTCTTTTTTGAGTGATAAGGACAATAAAATTTGGATAAACTCTTGAGAGATAGAAATGGACTTTTTGCTTAACGCTAATAATTCATTAAAAGGCACTTGAACAAGTTCACAGCGCGACAAAGCCTCTAAACTAAAAGTGCTTGGGACTTTGCAATGCGCTGCATTTAGACTACCAATAATGGTGCCAGCTTGAATAAATGATTTAATGGTTTCTTTTCCATCGGCCGTGATATAAAAAGCCTTTAATAACCCGCTTTTTACCAAGTACACATAGTCACACAATTCACCTTGAGCGAAAACTTGCTTCCCCTTTTCAATCTCAAGGGGAATACCATTTTTCGCTATGTAATTTTGTAGTTCCATTTCGCATCCTTTATTTTATTGTACGAAACTATAAACACTTGAGATCTAAAACTTTAGTTATTTATGAATATATAGAACAAGCTCTGATTGAATTAGTTTTAGTTTAAATTATTCTGTGATTTTTAACATAGGTTAATGCCCCACAAAAAGTCCTCCTTTAAAGTATCAAGCAGATTCACCACTGGAGATACAAACGTGAACTTAGTGAATAAAGTAATCGTGATAACAGGCGGAACGTCCGGCATTGGCCGTCAAATTGTCGAGCAGCTGCAAGCCCAAAATACCATTATTGTCGTTGCCAGAAACAGCGACCGACTTGAACAACTCAATATGAGATATAAAAACGTCACATGTTTTCCTGCAGACCTTTCTGATCCCGGAAGTTATAAACCGTTGTCAGAGCGCATACAAGCTGAATTCCCCCGCGTTGATGTATTAATCAATAACGCGGCTATACAAAACGAGCCATTTTTCACAGATCCTGATTTCGAGTACGAGAAAATTACACGGGAAATCAATGTGAACTTTACAGCAGTCTGTGCACTATCCTATTTATTGATCCCTGCACTTAATAGCAACGAAGCCCAATCTATTATATTAAATATCAATTCTGGGCTGTCTTTTGTCGCTAAAAAAAGTGCTAGCGTCTATTGCGCCTCAAAAGCAGCCATCAACCTTTTTTCACAAAGTTTAAGCTACCAATTAGAGAATACAAATATCAAGGTATTACAGGCATTTATTCCTTTAGTAGACACCCCTATGACCCAAGGCCGAGGTGAAAATAAGATGTCAGCCGAGTGCGCTGCCAAGTCAATTCTTAAAGGGTTAAAGCAGCAAAACCCCCAGAATGATATCGGCAAAATTAAAGTTTTAAGGATTTTAAATGCCCTGACACCCAGCCTGGCTAAACGACTCTTGAAAGGATCTTAATGACCATGTGCAAACTATATAAATCAATCATTTTTGGAGTACTTATGATAACTACTGAAGCCGCAATCGCTACAAGCGTACAAGTGAAAATTAACGGTATAGATACCAGGCGACCAGGACAAATCATGGTGATGTTGTTTGAAGATAATGGCTTTCCTGTCAAACACAAACAAGCACTCCAAACTCAGTTTCACAGTCCTGAAAGTAAATCACTAACCGTCGAATTTACAACTGCTAAAGCAGAGATTGCAATCAAAGTACTACATGATGAAGACAACTCGCAAACTACTTCGAAAAATTGGACTGGTCTCATTCCGTCTGAAGGACTTGGCTTTTCCAATGGTGCAAAAATTAGTTGGCGCGGGCCACCCAAGTTTAAAGACGCAAAACTTTCATTGGCTGACATTAACACGCCAATTTCAATCTCTATAAAATACCCATAATCTCTAACGACGGAACTGTTTTGTATGAAATCACTTTTAAAAATGATGCTGATATTATTTTGCTTTTTCGCATCGACCTTTATTGTTCTCAAAATAAGCGGTGTCCTCAGTATCAACGACATCAAAACTTGGCTTAACGCAGCAAAAGAGCTGAATGTGTACTTAGTTGCACTCATTGTGATTGGGCTACTTTTTTTAGATTTATTCATCGCCGTACCCACACTCACACTTATTTTATTAGCTGGTTTTTTTCTGGGTCCCTATGTGGGCGGACTCAGTGGTATTATTGGCCTGATGCTCGCTGGTACAACAGGTTATGCGATTAGCTATAAGTTTGGCAACAAGCTGTTTGATACGCTTGTTAAAGACCCAAACGAGAGAGCCAGTGCCATCGCACTATTTCAAAAGCGAGGTCCGGTAGTGATCTTACTTTCAAGAGCGACACCAATATTGCCAGAGATTTCAGCATGTATGGCTGGGGTGACCAAAATGCCATTTAAAGAGTTTATTATTTATTGGATGATGAGCACTATACCCTACGCGTGTATTGCAGCGTATGCAGGTTCAATCAGTACATTAGAAAACCCCAAACCTGCTATTTATGCAGCGATTGGGTTAACTGGGTTTTTCTGGATATGTTGGTGGATGTTCAATAAGCAAACACGTAAAGTTAAAGCCGCGTCGTCCCACTCTTAAAGAGAAGGCTGGCAAACTCAATTTCGCCAGCCACATCTATTAAGCTTGAGTGCCAAATATTTTATCGCCTGCATCACCTAGGCCAGGCACTATATAACCATTTTCGTTCAAATGACTATCTAGTGCAGCCGTATAAACGTCGACATCTGGGTGCGCTTTTTCGACCGCTTCGACACCTTCAGGTGCTGCAACTAACACAATGGCTGTAATGTTTTTACAGCCAGACTTTTTAAGTAAATCAATTGTCGCGATGAGTGATCCGCCTGTAGCAAGCATAGGATCGACAACCAAAGCCCTTCTTGATTCTAGGTTACCCACTAATTTCTCAAAATATGAGACTGGCTCCAGTGTTTCTTCATTCCTCTGTAATCCAACAACACTGATTTTTGCAGCGGGTAACAACTGCATCACGCCATCTAACATACCAAGGCCAGCTCTTAGAATTGGCACAAGTGTGATTTTTTTGCCTTTAATTTCTTGTACGTCTAAATCTTCACCAGTCCAACTTTTTATCGTCGTTGTTTCCGTTGGTAAATCTCTTGTCGCTTCGTAAGTAAGCAAGTTGCCAACTTCCGACACCAGCTCACGAAACTTTTTGGTAGAAATACCATGCTCTCGCAATAAGCCTATTTTGTGTTGTAATAACGGGTGTTCAACAACATGAAGTGCCATAACTTGCCTCTGTAAAATTATAACTCAGTAAAAAATGAATTTGGTTCGTGACGAACCGGTTTAGTACATTGAATTGTCGGTGTACCTAGATAAAGATAACCGACAATCTCATCTTTCTCGTCTAAGCCAAGCTCGCGTTTAACTGCCGGACTTTGCGCAAAGTAGCCAGTTCTCCAAACACCGGATAAACGCTGTGCAAATGCAGCTTGCTGCATAGCAAAACAAGCGCATGCTGCACTTTCAATTTGCTCAACACGAGGGACTTTTGGGTGGTCTTGATAAGGAGATATAGCAATGATCATCATAGGTGCGCGATGTGGTAGGTCTTTGGCACGGGACACGGTGCGTTCGTTTTGCTCTTCTTCTACCGCTGCTTTGTGATATATTTCACCTAACTTATCTCTCGCATCTTCATTGACAACAATAAACTTCCATGGTGCTAAACCACCGTGATCTGGCACTTTTAACGCTGCTTTTTTAATAATTTCTAGTTGCGACTCAGTCGGGCCTGGAAAGGATAAATTGCTGTCAGATTGACGTGTCATCAAAAGCTCGATGGCATCCATATATAATTCCTTAATGATAAACAAACACTTATTATTTTAACGTGAAGTGTTAGGGAAAGTTTAGCACTTTCCCTAATATTTTTATGCCCTTGAGGTGAGTAACTTGGCTATCCAGTAATCCAAGCTGAAAAAACGACCGCCTCCAGTGAAAAATAAGCTTAAAAACATTGCAAAATAAATTGCCGCAAACTCAATGCCATTATTTAAAATCACGATATTGCCCTTCTCGTACAGGTATTCAGGAAACCCGTGGGTGCTGACAATAGACTTAATCCTGTCTAATCGTTCTGCCACTTCTAAACTATTTTCCAGACTTGCTTTTGCAGTATCACTGCCAAGCCAAGCAAATACCTGCGCAGCACTGGTATCTGGATTTGCTGGCGCAACCGAAAACCAACCATTATGCCAATGGACTTGTGTAGCAGCGACAAACATAGTCACCATTAATGGAATAGAAACCAAGCGAGTGAGTAACCCGAATAGAATGAACCAACCACCTAAAAATTCCGTCCAGCCAGCTAAAAATGCCAGTAAATCAGGAAGTGGCAACCCTAACCCCCAGTCTGGATTACCAAACCAAGCAACCACGTTCTCATCTGCTAATAAGCTTTCAAAAAAACCTGCATCTTCTTTCCCTAAATTGAGTTTGTTGTACCCTGCAATAATCATAACCGGCGCAACAATCAACCTTAAAATAAGTGGGGCAAGCCCACTTAAGATATCTGCTTTTTCGATGCTAGTTTGATAAATGGATTGGATTTTATTAATCATATGACGATTTACACCTTTGATAGTATTCATACAGTGTAGACCGATGCGCAGCAACTTTTATTGCAGGGTAAAAAAAACGACACCCATGTGTCGTTTTGTTTTTTTGAAAGGCTATATCTTTCTTGCGACTTGCAATGCTTCGTAAATAGCCCGCTTTGCGTCAATGGCACTGGCAAGCAACGCCCCACCAATCACGTGATGGTTATTTGGTAGACTTTCTTTGTCAAAATCAGACTCATTTGAAGTTTGACCAATACAAGCGATCACGGTATCCACATCAAGTGTTTGCTCTTTACCATCAATACGTACAACTAAGCCGTTATTTGAAAAAGAAACATATTCGCAACCTGCAAGCTGCTCAACTTGGTGATGCTTAGCCACAGCTCTGTGGATCCAACCAGTGGTCTTGCCTAATCCTGAGCCAAAGCGACCCGCACTGCGTTTAAGCATATATATTTTTCGTTGTTCAGTTGATGGAACAACAGACTGTTCAATACCCCACTGGCCTTTGAATTCTTCAATAGACTGGTTTTCAGGCTCAGTTAAAAATGCGACCATATCAAAGCCGATACCACCAGCACCTAGAATCGCAATTTTATCGCCAAGCTCAACTTCTTTGCGAATAACTTCGTCATATGCCAAAACACGTTTGCCATCGCTACATTCGATTTTAGACAAACGCGGGCTTACCCCAGTGGCGAAAACAATATCGTCGTAATCTGCATCCATTTTATTGTCATAAGGCTTGCCAAGCTCCATTTTTACGCCGAGTCGTGTTACCTCGTTTAAAAAATATTTAAGCGCTAGTTTAAAATCTTCTTTGCCGGGGATCCGCATTGCAAGATTAAATTGACCCCCAGCATGCTCATTCTTATCTATCAATGTAACTTTATGACCTTTTTTAGCCAAATAGCAGCTAACTGACAACCCAGCAGGTCCTGCACCAACGACTAAGACATCTTTAGGGCTTGAGGTTTTCTCGAGGGGATAATCTAATTCAAAGCCAGCTTGAGGATTCACCAAGCAAGTTGCTCGTTTGCCTTTAAAAACATGGTCTAAACACCCCTGATTACATCCAATACAAATATTAATTTGCTCAGACTTATTCTCTGCATATTTGTTAAAAAAGTCAGGATCTGCAAGCAGTGGCCTTGCCATAGAAATAAGGTCGGCTTCACCTTTATCTAGGATATTATTCGCAAGTTCAGGTGTGTTTATACGGTTTACCGCGACAACGGGAATGTCTACAACATCTTTTAAACGCTTAGACGCTTCTCTAAATGCACCAGGAGGCACCATGCTGGCAATGGTCGGCACACGAGCTTCATGCCAACCAATACCCGTATTTAAAATATCAACACCGGCGGCTTCAAGGGCTTTGGCTTGCACCGTTACTTCTTCGCTGGTGGAGCCGTTTGGCACTAAATCCATCACCGACAATCTAAACACGATGATAAATTGGTCAGACACGCGTGCCCTAACCGCTTTTACAATATCTACAGCCAGCCGCATACGGTTCTCGAGTGTACCGCCATATTCATCTTTACGATGATTGGTATGTGGTGCCATAAACTCGTTAATTAGATACCCTTCAGAGCCCATGATTTCAACACCATCGTATCCCGCTTTTTCTGCCATGTAGGCTGATTTCGCGAAATCTTTAATCGTGCTTTTGATCATGCCTAGCGACATGGATTTTGGAGTATATGGGTTTATAGGCGCTTTGATTTTACTCGGCCCAACATTGAATGGATGATATGCATAGCGCCCTGCATGCAAAAGTTGTAGGCAAATTTTACCCTGGTGCTGATGTACAGCTTCTGTGTATGCCTTATGCTTGATTACGTCATAGCGGGAATTAAAAGACGACGCGACGGGGGTAAGTTTACCACGTATATTGGGGCTATATCCGCCCGTAATAATTAGGCCAACACCGCCTTTTGCTCTTTCTTCATAAAAAGCGCGCAGCCTTTTTCGGTTGTGCCACCCTTCCTCAAGTCCTGTGTGCATTGAACCCATGACCAAGCGGTTACGTAGCTCAGAATTTTTAAGTTTTAGTTTTTGTTCTAACATTGCTCGCCCCAATGTAACTGGTCTTACCTGTGAACATTAACCAATTTATAGATTTTGGCAAGTAAAAAGCAAAAATTTATTACTTAAAAGTAGATAAATTTATAATAATTCCACAAATTTGCGACTAAAGTGAGCGAAGTAATACTTCGTTACGTTTTAAAAGTAACACTGAGCGCACAACTAAGTTATGATATTAATGAGAGCATTTCGGTACTAAAACCAGAGGAAAAACATTGAAGCTGATCGCAAAACTATTTAAAGGCATATGGCATGCGTTGAACTTCTCTCGCAGGCTACTTGTAAACTTGGTATTTGTTGTACTTATCATAGGCGTTGTTGTTGCTATGATGTCTTCAGAAGAGGAAATTCTCGTACCTCAAGATAGCGTTTTACGCTTGAATTTATCAGGCAAGTTAGTTGAACAGCTAACTTACGTCGACCCTGTTGATGCAGCACTGGATGATGCATTCGGTCCAAGTGACAAACCAAAGGAAGTGCTAGTTGATGATGTAATTAAAGTCATCAATAAAGCAGCTCATGATAATCGTATTAAAGCGATACATTTAGACCTTAAAGGTTTGTATCATGCACACTTGGACAAATTAAGAGACATTACGACAGCACTTGACGGTTTTAAGGCGCAAGGAAAACCTGTATATGCACATGGTCCCTACTTTACCCAAACACAATATTATTTAGCGGCGGCTGCGGACGAAATTTCGATGCACCCTTATGGTGGCTTAAGCATCAAGGGCTTTGGTACTTACCCAATGTATTTCAAAGACGCACTAGATAAATTGCACGTTACACAACATATTTTCCGCGTTGGAACTTTTAAGTCAGCGGTTGAACCATTTATTAGAAATGATATGTCAGATGCAGCAAAAGAAGCGAACAAGCTTTGGCTCAATAATCTCTGGGCACAATACAAAAATGATGTTGCTGCACGCCGACCATTTGACACGGATAACTTCGATGAGACCTTAACGCAACTTGGTGAGAAAATGTCAACTGTATCAGGTGACTCTGCACAATTTTCAATAAAATATGGTTGGGTTGATTCCCTCAAAACAGACCAGCAATTTAATGATAAACTCGTTGATTTAGTAGGTAATGACGCCAAAGGCAATAAATACAAGCAGGTTAAGTATAAAGAATATTTAGCATCGATTTCTGGCTTTCCTACACAACCTAATCCGTTCACCGATAAAGTCGCTGTTGTTGTCGCCAAAGGGCAAATAGTCGATGGGAAACGTAAAGCAGGTATGATTGGTGGGGACTCTACGGCTGCACTACTTAGAAAAGCACGTCTTGATAACAATGTAAAAGCAGTTGTACTTCGTATTGATTCAGGTGGCGGCAGTATGTTTGCTTCAGAACAAATCCGAAATGAAGTATTAGCCATAAAAGAGGCTGGGAAACCAATTGTAGCCTCTATGGGTTCTGTCGCTGCATCAGGCGGTTATTGGATTGCGGCATCCGCCAATGAAATTTGGGCATCGCCTTCAACAATCACAGGCTCTATTGGTGTTTTCGGCACTATATTTACATTTGAAAATTCATTGAAAGCGCTTGGTTTATATTCTGACGGTGTTGCAACGACTGAGCTTAGATCTTCTTCGATTGCGCGTGGTATCGACCCTCAATACGCAGATATTATTCAAATGGGTGTTGAAGATGCTTACGACAAGTTTTTATCTATGATTTCTGATGCAAGAAACATCAACAAAGAAAAAGTGGATGAAGTTGCCCAAGGACGTGTTTGGCTTGCCCCTCAAGCACTAGAATTTGGTTTAATAGATAAGCTTGGAACGAAAGATCAGGCTATCGAATCGGCTGCTGCACTTGCTAGCTTAGAACATTATGAAGTGTTCACAGTTGAGCAAACTCTCAGTGAGAAAGAGCTATTAATGCAACAAATATTTGGTGCTGAAATAGTGCAATCTATTCTGCCAAGTGCAACGCCATCTGATACGCTACAAAAAGTAACGCATCAAGGTATCAACCAGCTCATAAATAAAGTGCAACAAAGCGCAAATATGATTGAACTATATAACGACCCAAACAGTATATATAGTTTGTGTACTATGTGTGATGTGTCTCCATAGTTACAAGGTTAATGAATAAACTGCAATGTGATGCTGCAGTTGGTATACTAAGCCCAGACTCAAATCTGGGCTTTTTTTATGAAAAGAAAAAAAATCTATATTGCCTATACCGGCGGTACCATAGGAATGAAGCAATCAAGCAAAGGGTATGTACCAGTTGCAGGTTATCTCACAGAAACTGTCAAGAATAACGCCGAATTCACACGTGAAGAAATGCCGTTATTTGATATTCATGAATATTGTCCGCTCATTGACTCTTCAGACATGTCACCTTTGCACTGGCAATTAATCGCAGAAGATATTCAATCTAAATACGATGACTATGATGGGTTCGTAGTATTGCATGGAACGGATACCATGGCATACACAGCATCCGCTCTGTCTTTCATGTTTGAAAACCTCACAAAGCCAGTGATCGTCACAGGCTCTCAAATCCCACTATCTCAGCTTAGATCTGACGGGCAAGTTAACTTATTAAATGCAATGTATCTTGCAGCAAACTATCCGATTGCCGAAGTCAGCTTGTTTTTCAACAATAAGCTATTCAGAGGTAATCGTGCCCTTAAAGCGCATGCTGATGGGTTTGATGCTTTTGCATCCCCTAACCTAGCTCCGCTTGCTCAGGTGGGGATCAATATTCAGCTCCAAGAAGGCAAGTTGAGCCCTTATGTCGATCAAGACTTAGATGTCACCTCTATTCAATCTCAGCAAATTGCGGTACTACACCTCTATCCTGGCATTAGCGCTACTATGGTTGAAAATGTACTGTCATCCGATGTTAAAGCACTTATTTTACTTAGTTTTGGCGTAGGAAATGCCCCACAACAGGACGATATTTTGGCGACCTTGAAGAGTGCGTCTGAACGTGGTGTTGTCATTGTAAACCTAACGCAGTGTATACAAGGTCAAGTGAATATGGGGGGCTATGCAACTGGTAATGCATTATTGAACTGTGGTGTGATCAGCGGCTATGACATGACACTAGAAGCATGTTTAACAAAGTTACATTACTTATTCAGTCAAGAGCTGGAATTAGAAACAATTCGCCACTTGATGCAGGATAACTTGCGCGGTGAGCTAACACGCTAACTATTATTGCTAGATTTTAACAGGCCTTGCGATTTTATGGGTTAGATTGCAAGGCTTGTTTTGATAAGCAAACTAAAATTATAAACCTCATGACAAGGCCCAAACTACTCTTATACTTATCTTGAACGAAATAGCTTAAGCAGTTTGTGGGCCAAATAAACATAGAATGGATGTGGTTGAAAAAAAGTAAGTGGGATTTTGGTCAAATAAAGCCCCCTTCCTACATATATTGAAAAAAATAAAAACATCCAACCTACAAATGGCATTATCTTATTATCTTTTTGATGCGCAGCTTGCACCTCTTCGTAAGATCTTATTATGTTCCCTTCTATACTAACCTGATAAACAGACTTGCTTACCTTTAGTTGAGCAATGTTATCTGTAAGAAAATTACCTTGATTTTCCATCACATTTAAAGTCACGTTTTTGCCAGCATTCACAGAAAGGATATCGAGCAACTCACCTGCTTGGCCATGTTTCTTTAGATAGCTGTAGTTAGAGCTGTAATCATTTACTAAATTGATTTCCAATGAATGTTCCTTCTCTACAATAGACAATATTTTATCATCAACAGTTATCAATGACGCTTTATCCGGAAAATAGCTATCAACATTATTAAAAAGTGCATTGTATAGAATGAACAAGCCGAGAAGAAAAGAAGCAATAACAACTATATAACTAAGCGCAAGGTTAATTCTTTCGTACATATATTATTAAAAAATATAAATTTAATTTAAAAATAAAGGAGCCAAATGGCTCCTTTATTTAACTCAAAACGGCTACAAAACACGTGTTTATTGAGTTAGTTAACGTACCTTTTCAGGTAAATCGACTAAATCAGTTAAATGAGAAGTCTCACCACTGTGTGTTTTAATGCCATGCTCACCAAAATAGTCTCGCTGTGCTTGAACTAGGTGACCATTGCTAGGCGTGCTTAGCGTTGCAATATAAGTTTGTGTCGAAGCAAGTACAGGGAAAGCCAAACCAGTCTGAATTGCTTGGCCTGTAATACTTCTTAGTGCATGCGTTTCTGCCTCAAGTGTATCGATGAAATCAACACCCTTTGCAATATCATCAAGATAATCTGCGCGAATAATACAACCTGCACGCCAAGTTTGTAATGTCTTAGCAAGGTCAACTTTCCACTGATGTGAACGTGATGCACCTTTGATTAACGCGAGGCCCTGACGGTAGCAAAGCAAGCTAGCAAAATAAAATGCTGACTTAAGCTCATTCAAATCGATATCGATTTTTTGTGTTTCTTTCGCTTGGTACGTCATCTCTTTTGCAGCAAGCGTACTGATTGTATTAGTTAAGTGACGCGCTTGCACTGCGGCAACCAATGAAGGCACAGCAATACCCAACTCTAATGCATTTTGCGCAGTCCAAAGTCCAGTTCCCTTTGCACCCACTTTATTGTCAATCAGATCAACTAATGGTGTTTGGTTACTGTCTTCTAGGCTAAGAATGTGGCGAGAGATCGATAATAAGTAACTGTTCAACTCACCTTCTGACCAAGATTCAAAAATCTCAGCAACTTCTTTTGGTGAACGCCCTGTACCGATACGAAGCAAATGATAAACTTCAGCGATTAATTGCATTAGTGCATATTCAATACCGTTGTGAACCATTTTCACAAAGTGACCGCTCGCAGATTGACCTACACGCGCAAAACATGACTCGCCATTGTAGCTGGCAGCAACTTTTTCAAACCAAGGAACCAAACGCTCCCAACCGCCTTCTGAGCCACTGGCCATCATTGCAGGGCCATGTCTTGCTCCTTCTGCACCACCTGAGATGCCCATAGTGGCAAACTCAAATTTATTCTGGTATTTAAGCTTACGAGCAATACCGTCTTTGTAGTTACTGTTTCCGCAATCAACAATAATGTCGCCTTTTGACACGCCGGCTTCTATTAGTTCATTACATACTGAGTCAACTAGCTCGCCTGCTGGTACTAATAACAATACCGAACGAGGAGGCTCCAGCCTTCTAACCATATCACCGAGATCCGATACGATATGGAGACGCTCTTCTACACCCAAAGACTGTGCACAGCTAATTAGTTCAGCACCTGCGTCTGGGTTTTTGTCATAGGCGACTAATGTCATACCTTTCTCTATTAAGTTCAGTGCAAGGTTTTTGCCCATTACACCTAAACCAACTAATGCAACTTGCATTAAGTTTCCTCCTCGGTAACAACCACACTTAAATTCGTCTACACGATGTCCGGTACATTATACCTGAGCATTCAATAATATTCTGCTCGGGCCACCTTAAGTATCAAACAATTTGAAGTTTAGTACTTTTTTAGTCATCTCGTGTTTTAGCACAAGCAAAAGTTTGCTCTACACACAGGCTAAACACATTATCAGTCAGAGTGTTAAAGCTAATCTTCTTTCACTCTAAGATTGACGACCACTGACACCGGTGTCATAATCACGTCATACAGATCATATAATTTAATTTGTGTATGAAAAAGGGTTTAGTGGCAAAACTTTACATAAAAGCGTAATTATCTGAGAATATTTGCTTAATTAAGGTTTAAAAGACCACTATTTAACCACTTTCAATTGAAAAAGATGTTAGCAAGAGCAGCCTACAGGAGAATCTGATGCTTAGACGCACTAAAATAGTTGCCACACTGGGACCAGCTACAGATAGAGATAATAATTTAGAAAAAATCATTCGCGCAGGTGCTAATGTAGTACGACTAAACTTTTCCCATGGTGTAGCGCAAGATCATAAAAACAGAGCAGACGCTGTTCGCGAAATCTCTAAAAGACTAGATAAGCATGTTTCAATCCTTGCAGATTTACAGGGCCCTAAAATCCGTGTCTCTACTTTTGCTGAAGGTAAAGTGAATCTAGAGGTAGGTGCAAAGTTCACACTTGATGCAGAGCTTGGCCTTGGTGAGGGCACTGTTGAAGCCGTGGGCATTGACTATAAAGAATTACCGCAAGACGTAAATACAGGTGATCTTCTATTATTGAACGATGGTTTGATTCAATTAACCGTTGATGAAGTCGTCGGTAAAAAAGTAAATTGTACCGTAACTGTTGGTGGTATCTTGTCAAACAACAAAGGTATCAATAGATTGGGTGGCGGTTTAACAGCACCAGCGTTTACGGAGAAAGACAAAGAAGACTTAATCACTGCTACGGAAATCGGCGTAGATTACATTGCAGTTTCATTCCCTCGTAGCGGTGATGACATGCGTTATGTCAGAAGTCTTGCGGAAAAGGCAGGCTCTAATGCACAGTTACTTGCTAAAATTGAGCGCGCAGAAGCAGTTGATACAGTTGAAGCAATTGACGATATTGTATTAGCATCAGATGCAGTAATGGTTGCGCGTGGTGACTTAGGTGTTGAAATTGGTGATGCAGCGCTTGTAGGTAAGCAAAAACAAATTATCAGCCGCGCACGCTCTTTAAATAGAACTGTTGTCACAGCGACACAAATGATGGAGTCGATGATCGACAACCCAATGCCTACGCGTGCTGAAGTAATGGATGTTGCAAACGCAGTACTAGACGGCACAGATGCGGTTATGCTTTCGGCTGAAACAGCAGCTGGCGATTATCCAGAAGAAACTGTAGCGACTATGGCTCGCGTATGTTTAGGTGCAGAATCTCAACCTGAGACACATATTTCTAAGCACAGACTAGACAGTATGTTTGCTGATACATCAGAGACTTTGGCTCTATCTGCAATGTACGCTGCGAACCACTTAGATTCAGTGAAGGCTATTGTCGCTTTAACAGAATCAGGCAACACTTCTAAACTGATGTCGAGGATCAGCTCTGGATTACCAATTTACTCGCTATCACGTCATGCCACTACACTAGGTCAAACAGCACTATACCGCGGTGTTTACCCAGTGTACTTTGATTCAACAAGTTGCACAGCTGATTCGCTTGTTAATGATGCGCTAAATACGCTTGTTGAAAGTGGCTCTTTAGAAAAAGGTGATACCGTTATTCTTACTCACGGTGACTTAATGGAAACTATTGGCGCGACCAATACGTTGAAAATCGTCACAGTATAATCTTTACGATTACTGATACATACTGAGCCCGACTTAAATTAGTTGGGCTTTTTTGTATCAGACATTAAGGCAAAACGATATTAAAGTGCTGTGTTACTAACTTGCCAACGCAGACTTCACTTTATCTCTGTAGCTACGGCTGACTTTAAGCTCTTGGCCGTTATCCAATACCAACAAATATTCACCGCTGCTTTGCGTCACTAACTTACTGATTTGTCCTGTGTTTACAATGGCAGAACGATGTACACGTACAAACAGTTTCGGATCGAGTTCTTGTTCCAACTCTTTCATTGTTTTACGTAAGATATGCGTTTGTCCGTCAGCACAGTGAAGACACATATAATCACCCGCAGCATCAATCCATTGGATAGTTGCAGTCGACACTCTGATTATTTCGCCCTGCTCTTTTACAGCAAGAGATTCAGGAAACTTTTTATCTTCAATTGCATCACCAGTGGCTAGCTTTTTTAGAATTTCTTCGCAATTGTTACCTGTTATCCCCGCCACAAAGCTGGCTAGCTTTTTCTTGTGGGCGTTATCTTGTTGGTTCTTTAAATAACTTTGCACTTTTTCGATCGCCTGTTTTAGTCTGTTGTCATCAACTGGTTTTAGAATGTAATCCAAAGCGTGGATCTCAAACGCTTTGACCGCATAGTGATCAAACGCTGTAACAAAGACAATAGCAGGCAAAGGTTTAACACTTTCACTTAGAATTCGCGCTACTTCAAAACCATTTAACCCAGGCATTTGGATATCTAAAAAGACCAAATCAATATCCTGCTGCTGGCAAATGTCTATGGCTTTTTGTCCACTGTTACAAAGTTCGACTACTTCTATTTCATCAAATTCTCTCAATCTGACTGCCAAGCCCTTTCTTGCTAGTGGCTCGTCGTCAACAATTATCGTTTTAATCTTGCTCATTACTTCACTTCTCGGCCTTTTCAAACGGAACTCGTATGTTTGCCTTCAATCCTGAAGGCGAATTATTTGATAACACAAACGAGTAATTATTCTCATAAAGTGTTTTTAATCTGTCTTTGGTATTTGCGATGCCAACACCGCTCGCATTGGTTAGCTGACCATCAGTAAGCTCAGCGCCAGGACCATTGTCTCCAACTTCTAACAATAGTTCATTGGCAAATACTTGCGCTTTAATTTCAATCTTGCCGCCCTCATCCATATGCGCTATCGCGTATTTGATGGAATTTTCAATCAATGGCTGCAATATCAGACTTGGTACAAGCGCATTTTTTGCTTGCTCAGTAACATCTAAATCTATCGCCAAACGTTCGTCAAAGCGAACCTTCTCTATCTCTAAATACAACTTTAATGCGTGAAGCTCCTGCTCTAGTGGCACTTTTTTAATTGGATCTGTATTTAAGGTATACCTTAAAAAGTCACTTAATCTAGACACCATCTGGTTAGCGTCTTTGTTCTCTTCGACTAATATCAATGTCGATATTGCGTTTAATGTATTAAATAAGAAATGAGGGTTTAGCTGATAACGAAGCATTTTTAATTGCGCTTCGTGCGCCATAGTATTGGCCTTAAGTGCTTTTTGACGTTCACTTTGAAGTAACTGGTAATATTTAATACCAAAATATAGGCCACTCCAACACAATACAATATAAACTGAGTCTAACCCTTGCTGAAGGTAATAAAACCACTCTTCTGGACGATAACCATGTCGATATATTTCCCACAAGTTATACTTTTGTACAACTGACCACAATGTACCAGTAATGTAAGAAACACTGAAAACAACAAATATCAAAATCCACGGCTTTGCATTCCATACCCGTCGGTAGAGGTACCTAAGTGGCACCGTCATCAAACAACCAGCATACGCATTGAGTACGATGACAAATACATAAATGTCTCGCATTTCAAATACTTTTGAGCCTATATAGTTAACCAGTGCATAACCGATCCAACCGGATATCTGTAAAACCCAAAAAAATCGTTGTCGATTATCGACTAAAGCTTGCCAATTCAAATTAATTTTTACCTCTAATAACCTACCTTGGATTATATCCCATAGAAAACCAGTTAAGCACTACCAATAGTCTTGTATTTCCAACAATTAACCGCAAACATATAGGTTATTGAAACACAGTAACAACACAGTAACTAATCAGACTCAACCTTAATTATCAGTTTAAATTACGATTCCAACCATAATTTGACCACCTGTAAATCCACACATTAACGTTCCAATTAGAGGTATGTATGTAAATTTAAAATTAAGAGACGTGGCGGTGTGTTAAGTAATTTCTTACATATATGTTTCTTATAATAAAAACACCAAAAACACCATTGATAATCGTTATCACTTACAATACTATTCGCGCGATTATTTAATAATGAAGGAAAATCATGCGCTCATTTAAAACCAAATATCCAATGCTTCTTTCAGCACTTGCGATTGCTTTTTCTGGTGTGTCACTCGCTGACGATTCAAAAAAAAATGAATTGGAAGTGATTGAAGTCAGTCCTAAAGGGCTTATTTCTTATGTTAGTGCAAGTGCATCAAAATCAGATGTGCCTATTACCAAAACACCTGTATCAGTTTCTGTTTTAACTTCAAAGCGAATCGCCGATCTTGGTGCAGAAACCTTACAAGATGCAATTGGTTATGTAGCTGGTGTATACAATGGCCCATATGGTGTCGATACCCGTGGTGATTGGTCAAAAGTGCGTGGTGTAGACCCTCTAATTTATGTAGACGGCCTACAAATGCAGTTTGGACACTACAACAATACACGTACTAACCCCTATACACTTGAGCGCGTTGAAATTTTAAAAGGCCCCTCTTCTGTTCTTTATGGTCAAGGCTCAACAGGCGGTATCATAAACTCAGTATCAAAACGTCCACACAGCGAAACCCAAGGCGAGATCTGGGCACAAGTTGGTAACTATGATCGCGCGCAGCTCGCTGGTGACTACAACACAGCCTTTGGTCAAAGCGATGAATATCAAGCAAGATTTGTCGGTGTATATCGTAATAGTGATACCCAAACAGACTTTGTCGAAGACAATACACTTGTATTTGCACCAAGCTTTGCTTGGGATATCAACCAAGATACTCGTTTAACAATCTTGACTAATATACAAGAAAATGAGTCAGGGTCTTCAACTCAATTCTTCCCTCACGAAGGCACCATTTTACCAGCAAAATATGGTCAAATCCCGAGTGAACGATTTGTGAGTGAGCCGGGTTGGGATCGCTACGATACGGAACAGTTTGCAATCACAACAATCGTAGAGCACAGTATTGCTGAAGACACGCAAGTTAACTGGTCTACTCGCTATAGTGATAGCGCTTCTGAGTACCGTACTATTTTTTCTTGGCCACCTAAGTTTGAAGCAGATAAACGCTCAATCAAGCGTATATTTAGCATGTCAGATGGCGAATCAAAGAGCTTGTTAAGTGATATCCAACTGCATCAGTACATCGAATTCAATGACGTAGAAGTAAACATTGTTGCTGGTATTGATTTCCAAGACGCAGAAACACGCACCAGTCGTTTGCGCGGTGGAGTCTCTTCTCCATTAGATTTATACAACCCTGTATACGGTTTAAATGATCCATTACCAACTGAAATAAAAGACATCGCGCCAGAACAAGTCAATACTCAACTTGGTGGATACATCCAAGCGACGTTTGAATACCATAATTTTGTATTAAACACTGCACTTCGCCACGACGATCTCGAGCAAAAAACATGGGAAAAAGTGGGTGATGTAGCAAGTCTATTGCAAGTTAAAAAATCGCAAAGTGCTTTAACAGGTAGAATTGGCGGACTATACCAATTTGAAAATGGTATTTCACCTTATGTTAGCTACTCAGAGTCATTCCAGCCTATATATGATTTAAGGCCACAAGGCGGAAGCTTCAAGCCTAAAGAAGGTGAGCAAATAGAATACGGTGTGAAATATCAACCTGCTGGCACTGAACACTTAATTACTGCTAGTGTTTTCCATATCACAGATAAAAATCATGTAAGAAAAATTTCCCCTCTCGAACATGTACAAGATAGTGAAGTCTCAGTTGATGGCTTTGAGATTGAAGCGCAACTAGAGTGGGAAAATTTAGATGTATATGCTTCATATGCGTACACAGAATCTGAGCAAGATACCACTCCTCTATCTGCACAAGAAATCTTTACTCAGGCAGCTATGTTAGCTCAACAGGCTCCGGATCGGCAGCAGCAAATTATGGCTGGTGCTGTATTAACAACTGGCACTGATGATGTGCCTCTGTCAGCAACCCCAGAGCATTTGGCATCAGTATGGGCAACTTACCGTGCAGACAACCTGTTAGAGGGGTTAAAGTTTGGTGCAGGTATTCGATATGTAGGCAAAACATTTGATGGTAGCCGCTCGGTCTCTGTTGGTAGTGTTGAATATCACAAGGCGCTTACCACAGATAGCTTTACATTATATGACATGATGGTTGGCTATCAATTTAACGACTATGAGTTAAGCCTTAACATCGACAACTTAACAGACAAGACAGTCATTACCAGTTGTTTATACCGTGGGGATTGCTTCTATGGCCAACGCCGTACCATCACAGCTAACCTAAAATATCGCTTTTAAGTAGTTATATTTAACTCTGCCTCATTAATTGCCGTGTTGATTAATGAGGCGACACTATTGACTTCGTATTCAATATCATCCCAAAGTTGCTTATCCGCACACTTACTCTCTAACAACGCAGCTTTTGCGGAAACTGAATTAAAGCCCAGGTAGGCAGCTTGACCTTTTAAAGTATGAGCCTCTCTCCTCGCCTCTTCAAACTTTTTATCTTCAACCAGTAACCTAAGTCTCTGAGTGAAGTCTGACTGTTTCATACGGAATTTTTCCACCATCTTTTTATAAAAATCAACATCACCATTTACTTGCTTTAAACCCAATTCAAAATCAATATCGGAATTAAAACCTTCTACTGGCAAGTTTAATTTTGATTCAGACGAGCTTATTAAAGGCTTAACTCCTTCAAATATCATTTGAAACAGTGTATCAACGTTCAACGGCTTAGCAATAAAACCATTCATTCCGCTCAATTCAATCTTTTTTATATCCTCAGGCATAACATTGGCTGTCAGAGCGATAATAGGTAGGTCAATAAACCGTTTGTCTTGCCTAATTAACTCAGTGGCTCTATATCCATCCATAATTGGCATTTGGCAGTCCATTAGAATCAAGCCAATATTTGGTTTCTCCTTAAGCACGCTTATTGCTTCACTACCGTTAGTCGCCGTAACAACTTGTATTCCTATACTCGTTAAGAGTTCTAATGCAATTTCTAGATTTATATCATTGTCTTCAACCAACAGAATTTCAATATTCTTAATCCGCTCCGCCTGATCCGCATATTCTTTTTTATCGATAGTATTGGTCTTTTGCTGCCTTGCTGATGGTATCCCTTGCTGTCTTAAAATATTCACCGTAAAGTAAAATCGACTGCCAGAACCCAATTCACTTTCAAGGCCAATTTGTCCCCCCATCATCGAAACTAAATTACGACAAATCGCTAAACCTAAACCAGTCCCACCAAACTCTCTTGTTGTAGAAATATCAGCTTGGGTAAAAACTGAAAAGAGCTTTTCTTGTTTATCTTTAGCGATGCCGATACCAGTATCGATCACTGACACTAAAAGCATGACTTTTGTATCTGTTAATGTGTCAGCCTCAAGCTTTAGAACGACTTTCCCGTTATTTGGCGTGAATTTAACAGCATTGCCCAGTAAGTTAATGAGTATTTGCCCTAAACGTACAGGGTCACCAATTAAAGCCGTAGGCACAGAGCTAGCAATCTCTATGTAAAAATCAATATTTTTCTCTTGAGCCCGGTCACAAATAATATCACTTGCTAAATCCACAACATCTTCTAAACGAAAAGGTATATGCTCAATTTCAAGCTTCCCTGACTCAATTTTTGATATGTCTAAAATGTCGTTAATGATATTCAGTAAACTGTTTGATGCGCGCGTCAACTTTGTTAAATAGCCTTGTTGCTTTTGAGATAGCGGAGTATCAGACATCAAGCTGCACAAGCCAACTATTGCATTCATAGGCGTGCGAATTTCATGAGACATATTGGCTAAAAATGTGGACTTTGCAACTGTGGCACTCTGGGCGGCTTTCATTGCCTCTAATAATATTTCTTCTGCTTCTTTTCTTTGGGTAATATCTCTGATGATGGCTGTGTAATAGCCTTTACCTGCAATGTTTGTTTCTGTCACCGCTAAATCAATTGGAAATTGATTGCCATTTTTCCTCAGTGCAGTCACCTCTCTTTTATTACCTATCACATTACGTATACCAGTTTGTTTATACTTTTCAAGGTACTTATCATGCTCACTTCGTGTTGGTTCTGGCATCAACACTTTCAAATTCTGACCTAACACTTCATCTTTGCTATACCCAAATACTTTACTCGCAGAAGGACTAAACTCTTGAATGAATCCTTGAGTGTCAATAACAATGATTGGATCGGCTGCTGTATCAACTATTGCACGCATTTTTGCCTCACTCTCAAGCAAAGATAATTCTTTTTGCTTTAAGTCAGTAACATCCTGCACAATCCCCGTGATCTTTACTTGCTTACTTAACGAGTCAAATACGTGCTCTGAAACCATGCGGATATAACGCATACTGCCATTTACAATAATGGTATAATTAAAATCCTTAAATTCCTGCTCATGATCCAATAAGTCAGTTAGCAACTCATTCTTGTTGTCATCTTTCAGATCTTGACTGCCAAATAGCCATTGGACATGGCCTGCGGTACCTGATTTTTCAATACCCAATATTGTTCTTGCTTCATTTGAAAACTCACAAACTCCAGTAGAAAGCTCATAAGACCAATGCCCTAACATAGCCATATTTTGAGCATACTTGTAATTCAAATTGGCCTTATTTAGCTCAGACGTTCTCAGCTGAACGCGTTTTTCCAACTGAGACCTAACCTCATCGAGTTCATTTATATGTCTTGATACTGCTTCACGCATTTGCACGAATGATTTTGCTAAAGCTTGTACTTCCTTTGCGCCTTGCACCTCAATTTTTTTGCCGTAGTCCCCTTTTGCCAACGCCGATGCTTGCACGATAAGCTGTTTAATTGGCTCTACAAAAAAATGACGCAGAAGCACCATGGTACAAATTATCAATACCAATCCAAGTAATCCAATAAACATCAGTTGATGTGTAATAAACTCAGATAAATGTAATCTGTCATAGCTCAAATCGTATTTCAGATAGATAAGTCCTCTTTTACTAGACCGGATTTCACTCTCTGAGGGCCATATATAGCTCAAAGTAGCTTCAACCATTTGCTTATCAGGTGAGTAGTGAAACTGAATAGACTTATACATTTGTGTATTTTGAATATCGGCTTTAGACATATAAGAAGCAATATCTAGCAAAGGTTTGCCTCTGGTGCTATATCGATTTGACGCCCAGATGATACCTTTATCGTCAGTCACCGCCACATCATCAACCGCAGAAATAGTCCCGATAATTGATGCTTCATGATTTAAAACATCGTGACCGGCCCTAAACACTTCTTGCTCTGCTTTATTCTTTAATGACAGTAACACATAACTTATTTGAGATAGGCTATTCTCTTCTGCTACATTGCGACTACCAATGTAAGTTAGACTGGCGCCAGTTGTAATAGAAATGATAAAAATCAAAGCAGTGCACAATGGCACCCATACGACAATAGAACGCGGTAAGAGTAAATTTTTCATTGGCTTACAAAGCTATCATCAAAAAGTTTATGTGCTTCAACCGGTTGAGCAATGAGGTTCGCCTCATATAAAATTGTATTTAAGCGTTCTACGGTCGCAAATAACTTCCCGTTTTTCCTTAGTAATGTCTGATTTTCTTGCAAATCCGGATAGTGGATCCCTTGCATTGCCTCATCTAACTGCTCTTGAGAAATTTCCATCCGCTGCGCCATCACTTTTAAGCTTTCAACTTTAGAAATCTCGATGGTATCGAGCGCTTTGGATTGTCCATTCACAAGTGTTTGGATAAGGTTTTTATGCTTTTCAAGTGTCTCTTTCCTCGCTACTAATACATCTACTATCGTATTGGGAATATGTGAGCTATCAAATATGACTTTACCGCCAAGTTGTTTTGATTGCGTGGCAACTGGCTCAAAAGTTATCAACGCATCTATATAGCCTTTCGAAAAAGCATCTAATTGCTGATTAATTTGAAGGTGTATCAACGTCACATCTTTGATATCGAGCCCACCAGCGTACAAGACCTCGTGTAACATCAATGCACCTAATGCGGTTTGCTCATACCCAATTGTTTTTCCCTTTAGTTCTGATAGTTCATTAATATCAGGACGTACTATGAGTTGGTCTCCACCATTTGACACATCCATCACTAAAAAGACTTTCAAATCAATACCTTCCGATACAAGCGTCATTGCTTCATCCATAGTCAGTGCTGCGACTTCTAGGCGCTTCAAACGAAACGCTTCCATGACATCTGTTGCAGACAGTAACTCTATCAACTTAATATTGTCAGGGAGCTCTTCTAGGTGCCTCGCCAAATATAATGTCTCGTAACCTGGCCATACATTTGAACCTACTCTAATTGTTTTATTATCAAACTTTGAGCATCCAAATTGACTGAGTGAAGCAAAGCAAAAAAATAAAAAACACAGAATGTACTTAAGTTTCATCAGATTCACACTCATTTCAATCACCGGATAATTAAAAATAGTGTAGCCCAACTTAAAGGTTATGGTTTTTTCTCCATGCTTTTGGAAAGTTATCACCATTTGACCTACGATTATTAGACACAAGCATTGCCATATAAACTCTACTCAATTTAGAGTCATCATTGTAAATATAAGGCTTGGTACCATTGACACTAAAAAAACAATATGAAGCACTTAACGTGCTTGTAATAGACGATGATGACTTCATTCATGACATGCTCACCCATGAATTTAATCAGCTCGGAGTCGAAAATATCCAAGTCGAAATAAGTGGAGTTAATGCCCTGAAACGTATCAAAAATGGTGAGTGTTTTGACCTGATAATTATAGATTTAATCATGCCTGATATGGATGGCGTTGAAGTGCTTCGACACTTGTCAGAGTATAGTTTCAAAGGCGCTGTTATACTGTTAAGTGGCCAAGACCAACGCATACTAGACACCACAGCTGCGCTTGCTGGTGCGCAACATATTAGAGTTTTAGGTGCCATTCCTAAACCGATCACCATTGAGGTTTTAACCCAAAAGCTAAATAGGCTTTTTGAGGAGAAAGTACCAGTATTCAACCCAATTACCAAGGATATTTGCCTTGAAGAGCTCAAAGAGGCCATAGCCCACGATGAAATTATCCCTTTTTATCAACCACAACTCGACTTTTCAACCGGGCAACTAAAATCGATAGAAGTACTCGCTAGATGGGCACATCCTAGAAGAGGAATAATTGGCCCCGCATCATTTATTACAATGGCTGAAGAGACTGGTATGATTGATGCGATCACACGAAGTATTTTTCGGCAAGCTCTAAAGCAATTTAAAGAGCTTTCTAATATCTATGGTGATAAATTAAACTTGTCCATAAACCTCTCCACGGATAGCTTGTGTGCCATTGATTTGCCTGAGCAAATTGAAGACCTCGCAAACATCCATGGTATTCCTTGTAACAACATTACTTTAGAGTTAACAGAAAGTCGACTCATACAAAATCTAGTTTCTACCCTTGATGTACTTTTACGACTGAGGTTAAAAGGCTTCGGTTTAAGTATTGACGACTTTGGCACGGGGTATTCGAGTCTAGAGCAACTAAAAAAAATACCGTTTACAGAGTTAAAGATAGACCGTCAATTTATCTCTGATGCGACCAATAACAAAACAAGTAAAGCCATTATTGAATCAAGTGTGAGTCTTGCAAAAACGCTGAGTATGCATATTGTCGCTGAAGGTGTTGAAACGCAAGCTGATTGGGATCTTGCGAGAGACCTAAAATGTGACCTCGCTCAAGGTTACTTTATATCAAAGCCACTCCCTTTTAAAGATTTCGTCCATTGGCTAAACAACCAACTAACACGGTAATTATATGAATAAAATATTAATCGTCGATGACGACGACTTCGCTTTAGAATATCAAATCAATACGCTTTCTGGGCACTATGAAATCGAAACCGCAAGCAGCGGAGAGGCAGCACTTGAGCGTGTCAACATATTCCAGCCTGATTTGGTCATTATGGATATACAGATGCCAGGAATAAGTGGCTATGAAGCGACCTACTCAATACGTCAAGCTGGTCACCAAATACCTATTCTGTTCTTATCCAACCTATGCTCGATTGAAGAAAGGCTTAAAGCGTACGACTCTGGCGGCAATGATTTTATTGCCAAACCTGCCGAGCCGACTGAACTCATTAAAAAGATCAATACACTACTTTCTTATGCACAACAAACAAGCAGTGATGCAGATGAAATTACCATTCAGGCTTTATCAGACATCGCATCTTTAGGCACGATCATTCAGTTTTATAAACAAACTCAACAATGTCGAACATTCAGCCAGCTTGCAAATGCTATTTTTCAAACCACTCGTTCATTTGGGTTGCGTACATCTCTCACCTTTAGAGTCAATCGTGAAGAGGTAGTATTTTTTGACAATAAAATACTCAACAACATTGATGTCAGTCTGCTCAGTTCACTAAAAAGCGCCAAACGTATTATGGAATTTGGTAGTAATCGCGCAGCATTTAATTGGCAATACTGTAGTTTACTGGTTAAAAATATGCCGAGTAATCATAGTAAAAGCGGCGTTATGAAAGATTATTTGGCTTACCTTATGGATGGGATAGAAAGCTGTATTATCAGAATAATGACAGAAATAAGCTTAAATAATGCACTGACTAATTACAAAGATAAGAATGCAGCCATCAAATCTGGTGTAGTTAATATTATTGATAACCTTGAATCAGAACTCAATCAGGTCTTCGCAACTTTTGAGTTAGGCCATGAGCTTTCACAGCAAACAGAAACACAACTGCTCGCTTTAATTGAGCGCGCTCAGAAAAATGCAGATTCTTTGATGGAAACAAGCTATGAAATAGAGTCTGAATTGCAAGATATACTTGAGCATATCAATGATGCTGCTCGCGATGTTTAAAATACAATTAATTGAATAGCTTGGGTTTTGTCTGGTAATTTGAAAATACCAGATTACTATCTGGTCAGCGAAAAAATAATCTTTATTACGTTAACTAACCAGCTCGCAAAACCCATAACGTGTATTGCATTAAATTTTATCACTTTGATTTATATTGTTTTTTAAATAAAGTTCTAACTCCTTATTAGAATCTCTTTCGGAAATGGTGAGCTTTAGAATATGATCAATATCTTCATGGCTGAAGGCCCCCTGCTTATCTCGAAAATACTGCTGTAGCATTGAAGATAACTTTGCCGTAAAATGCTCATTTGAACTGCAAAGTGCCAAAGCACGTTGTGTAACAGACTTCAACTGCTCAGCCATTTCCTGCTCGTTTTGCTTTAATTGAATAATTGCCTTTTCACTTTCTGAGCAACGACTTTTGATCCCCTGTGCCAGTTCACTCACTTCGATACAGTTATTATCTTTTGCTATTTCAAATTTTTCAGACTCTGGATAATTTTTAATATACAATCCAAGTACTCTTAGTGGCTTAAGCACTTTATCTCGAATAGAATAGATTAGCCAGACTATCAATATAATGTACACGCACTCCAAAATAATGACCGAAGTGGAATGCAAACTTTTTGCTTCGATGTAATCTCTTGAGCGTTTATTTAGTAGGTACCGCTCCTCTTGCTCAAATGCCAATAAAACCAACTCAATCTCTTCCATTAAATGCCTACCAATATCCGTTTTCACCAACTTTTTTGCTTCATCCATAGCGCCTTTTTTAGCAAACTGGATTGTCTGCTCCAACTCTGAAAACTTTTGGTTTAGGATATCATACAGTTCAGTTAACCTTTTCTGCTGTGTCGGGTTATCTTTGGTTTTTATTTTTAGCGCCTCATAGGTATTCAAGCTCAGGTTAATACCTTGCTTATACGGTACTAAATACTCTCGGTCTTCAGTTAACAAGTAACCTCTTTGCCCAGTTTCAGCTCTTTTAACTTGAACTTTCAGTTGGCTAACTAAATCTAGCACTTCATAGGTGTGGATTAACCAAAATTCATGCTCATTCTTATTTGAATAACTACTTGTAATAATTAATAGATTCACAGTACCAGCAAAAATGCTAAAACTGATAAAGATAATAAGTATACGTTTTAGGCTGTAATTCAAAAGGATACCCTTTTTGCTGTCACACATTCAAAGAGTGTAGACACGATCAGGCAAAAGGACATTAATTAAAGTGGTTTTGCAAAAAATTAGTAGAGCTCTACCAATTCAGCATAACCCGGACTTGGTAATAGCACGGTAACCTAGGCCTTTTTTCGTTTGGATAACCTGAGGTTTTTTTGGGTTTATTTCAAGTTTTTTTCGTAGCCTGCAAATAATGGTGTCAACTGCACGCACCGACTCAGGGCCTTGGTGCAATCTCGTGGCGTCTATTATTTCCTCGCGGGTGTATATACGTGGCGCGTTTTTGGCAAGTAAAAATAACACTGTTTGCTCATGGAGCGTTAACACGACTTCACTGCCACTAGAATCTAACACCACTTGATTATCAAAATCTATCGTTTTATCACCAAGCACAACTTTGCCTGTGCCTGTCGTTTTATTTGGCGTGCTATCAATCAAAAGGTTAATTCTCAACAATAACTCTTTAACTGTATAAGGCTTTGCTAGGTAATCATTCGCACCGAACTCAAGGCCTGCCACTCTGTCATCATCACTTCCACGCCCTGAAGAAACGATTACAGGGGTTAAACTTTGACGATTTTTTAGTTTACGCAGCAATACCAAACCATCTTCATCAGGCAAACCTAAGTCGAGAATGATTAGCGCATACGAATTCCCTTGCAGTTTTTCCCAACATGCTTTTGCAGTCGCTGCCCTATCTACTTTAAAACCAGTTAACTCCAAATAGGCACAAGTAACCTCGGCAAGCTGTTCATCATCTTCAATGAGCAGTAAAGTGCGCATATTCGCTCCCATTACATTTATCAACCCAGACATATCTCAGAAATATTCTAGAAAAAGTATAGACACAAATAAGTACTAGGCTTCATTGTGGTTTGCATAGTAATTGAGGTGTCAAATGCAACTCTCAAAAGGTAAAGTCATGATTGTTGAGGATGATTTGGAGTATTTAGCCCTTTATAAAGAGATTTTAAATACTCAATTCGATGTCTACACATTCACATGCGCACGAGAAGCACTTCTGGCTACTGAAAAGCTAAAACCACAAACCATCATACTTGACTTACATTTGCCCGATATCACTGGCATAGAATTTTGCGAAGAACTGCATAAGAAAAATTTGGAGCAATCCAAGTTCGAAATTATTTTCATTTCTGGTGAAACAGATATATCTCAAAAGCTAAAAGCCTTTGAGATGGGAGCAGCTGACTTTCTCGCAAAGCCCTTTGAAATAGATGAACTCAAACACAAAATTGGCACTAGTATAGGACGCCAATTAAATCGGGAGCAGTTACAAGAATCCATTTATAGTAATAACAAGGCATATAACAAACGTATAAAGCAAGTGTCCCAATGCAATCAAATCATGCATTTTTATAACGATATTACCTTCTGCTCTACTGTACACGGTATCGCCGAGGCTTTTTTCTCTCTTATGTCAAGTTTTGGGTTACAGACGTCTATTTGTTTCAGGTTACCCAAACCAACCTGCCTGCGAGATGATCGTATTCGCACCGCACCTATTGAGGAAGAAATCTTTGAGATATTAAAACATGCAGGTCACATACATGAGTTTTCCAACCGAGTACTTATTAATCAGGACAATGTGTCATTTTTGATTAAACACACGCCAGATAATAGCCAAAACTTTAAGCTGGTAAAGCAAAATGCGTGTGGTTTAGCTGAGGCAATGAACGCAAAAGCACTAGAACTTTGTCAGCAACCTAAAAACGAATCACCAATCTGTACTTTTCCTCAAAAGCTTGAAGCACTTCGTCTCGAAGTCAATGACTATCAAAAGGATACGAGTAGACTCCTGACAATCATGATGTACAAAATCACGGCGAATTTTCAATCATTAAACATAACAGATCAGCAAAACCAATGGCTAACTGAGCTAACCAAACACACGCTATCTCGAATAGATGAAGCAAGTCAAAGGCTTACTTCTTCAGCGGCAAGTTTATCAACCGAAATCCACAAAACAGAATCTTCACAGGTTCGTCCTTTTTCGGAGCCAAAGTCAAAACCTTAGATACACATATTCAGTTATTTAACTACACTTTGTAGACGCAACGTGAGTTTCAATACCATTAGCTCGCTTGAGCCAGTCATAATAAATCAGTATCGAGTGTCTTATTTATTTAATTGAGAACATTGCATGAAGCTTAGAACATTAATCCTCTTGGTTATGCTGTCCTGTACCACTGTTCCTTTAATCATATTTCACCTATTAAACGTCACCAGTGAAAAGCAGTTGCTTCGCAATGAAACTATCGCCAAATTGCAAGATGTTGCTGATATCAATCACAAACGAATAACCAGCTTGCTGGCCAACAAAAAAAATGCTGTCGCACTTATTAAAAGTCGAACTCAACTCAGAAATCTTTTAAAGCAAACATCAAGCAAACCAGAACACCACTTGGTCAAAAAAATTGGTGAAATAATAACTCATGCCATTTCATCTAGTACAAATATATATGGTATTGCAATCTACAACGGCTACAAGGAACTTGTATTTACCTCTAAAGACGACTTACAGTCACTTATCAACACAAGCGATTTAAAAACTGATGGCTCCCTTTATAACGTAAAAATACTTTTTTCTGAAGAGTCTCAATTACTCTTGTTTATCGAACCCATCGAACTAAATGAGCAATTAATTGGTTACATCGAGGTCGCATTCACAAACAATGAGCTTCAAGCCATTGTCAATGACTACACCGGCCTTGGCAAAAGTGGTGAAATTGTACTTGCGTCTCGAGATACAAACGGGGATGCCATATTTCTAACGCCCACACGAAATGACCCATCTGTCGCGCTCTCATTCACTGTGCCTAAAAGTAATTTAGAGATCCCAATCACACACGCTATCAATGGTACAAATGATATTTTTCCTGATTATGTGGATTATAGGGAGATCCCTGTTTTAGCGATTTCACATCACATACCAGAAACAGATTGGGGTATGGTTGTAAAAATAGATAAAACGGAAGCTTTTAAAAGGGTTGAACAATTAAACTTACAGTCAATAGAAATTGTCATAGGCACGCTTTGTTTCGTTTCTCTACTTTCTTTTATTTTAATCAGCTGGCTCACTAAACCTTTTTTTATCATTCATAAAGCATTGGTAACAGCCGCAGATGGCAAGCATTTCAGTATTACTGATAAACATACGATTCATGAAATTCAGGAAGTAATCAAATCCATAAACTTCATGCTCAAGCAGCGCGACCTGACTGAACAGGCATTACAGAGTAATATCGATGAACTAATAAAGCTAAATAATCAATTAGATTCTGAAGCTGAGCGGTTTAAGCGCTGGAAAGAGTCCAACTTTATTGGCATTATTCACTCCGATGCAAAAGGAAATATCCTTGACGCCAATACAACACTATTGGATATGATTGGCTATACAAAAGATGACCTATTAAATGGCCAAATCGACTGGAAAAACCTTACTCCAGATAAATACCTTCCCTTAGATCTTCGTGCCGTCGAAGAAGCCAATGAAAAGGGATACTGGACGCCATTTGAAAAAGTGTATATGCACAAATTAGGTCACGAAGTCCCTATTTTAATTGGTGGCTCTATTTTCAATAAAACCAGTCAAGAGTTCATTGTATTTATAGTAAGCCTAGCTGACAAATATAAGCAAATGAGAGAACTTGAAAGGTACAGAGGCATCGTTGAGAATTCCAATGATATGTTTGCTTTTCTTGACTTAAAGTACACGTTTATAACTGTAAACGAAGCTTATTTAAAGCTACATAACAAAAACCGTGACGAAGTTATAGGTCGTACAGTTTCTGAAATATTAGGTCACCCCTTGTTTGACAAAGTCAAAAGCAAAATAGATAAAGCACTTCAAGGTGAGACAATTTCATTTAAAGAAACTTTATTTGCGAGCACACCGAAAGAGCGCAAACTGCAAGTTTCTTATATTCCCTACCACTCTAATGACGAGGAAATTATCGGCTTTATCTTTAAAGGTGAAGATATAACGGAACTGGAGTCTAAACAAAAATTAATCGAACTAAAAGAAGCAGAACAAAAACGTATCATTGAATCATTATTAGAGGGTATTTTTACCACGGACTCACGTGGCACTATCCTGTCTTTTAACCCAGAAGCTGAAAACATATTTGGCTATAAAGAACATGAAATCGTTGGTCACAGCATAGACGAATTAACAGATGGCGTTGGCCATCACACTGAAAAACTTGCCAACTATATACAATCAGGCTCATCGCAAATCATCAACAACCGTTTGGGTAGAGATGTCAACGCAAAGCATAAAACAGGATACATTTTCCCAATAAGGATCTCAGTTGCTAGTATGCCATTAACCGAATGTGAAGAATTACACTTTATTGCCAACTTTCAAGATATGAGTGAGCATGAGCAACAAGCTAAGCTAATTAATCGCAGTTCCAAACTTGAATCTCTTGGAAATATAGCAGGTGGTGTTGCGCATGATTTCAACAATATATTAGGGATTATTTTAGGCTATACAAACCTCTTAGAAAACTTTAGTAAAGACACCACAACAAGTTTAAAAGCCATTGAAAGAGCATGCTATCGCGGACAAAAGCTAACAGGTAATCTACTCACCTTTGCAAAAAAAACGCCTAGTTCACCTCATTATGTCAATATTAATGAGCTAATCCAGAAAAACAAAAAGCTTCTCGAAGCAGCAATGACCTCCAAAATACAGCTAACCCTAAACCTAGCTGCCAATATCGAACAGGCATATCTAGAGGAGAACCTGTTTGAAGATTTACTATTGAACATATCCATCAATGCCATGCATGCAATGCCAAATGGTGGAGAATTAAGAATATCAACAGAACAAATATTACTTCCTCAAGAGAGAATGCAAGCACTTGAACTGAACACCCCTAATATTATCAAGGTAAGCTTTAAAGACACAGGCATTGGTATTCTTCCAGAAAATATAGATAAAATCTTCGACCCATTTTTTACGACTAAAAAGGAAACAGGTAACGGTTTAGGCCTTTCACAATGCTACGGCTTTGTAAAAGCCTCAAATGGTGCAATTGACGTCGTATCACAGGTTGAGAAAGGTACTGAATTTACAGTATATTTCCCCTCTGTTACCAAGAAACCTACTTCCGTTCCCCCTACTGTTACTGATCAACCCTTAATATTGCCAGAGGCGATTAAAACCTTATTGATAGTCGATGATGAAGAAGATATTCGGTATCTCATTAAATCATTTTTAGAGAGTACACATGTGCAAGTTATAGAAGCATGTGATGCTCAAGAGGGGTTATCTATTTTACAACAACAGAGTGTTGATTTCGTGGTGAGCGATGTCATTATGCCTAACTCTGACGGCATAGAGTTTATTCAATCCGCATTAACGATTCAAAATAACTTACACTATTTGTTTATTTCTGGTTTTATTGATTGCGAAGATACTGAGCATCTAACAACAGATAAAATTCTTTACAAACCTTTTAATAAACAGCAGCTCATTAAAAAAATTCTGGACGTTACCAAATAAAAAAAAGGGCGACATAAGATGTCGCCTTTTTACCTTTTCATCTCAAGGTTTTTAAGGAATTAGTTACACTTACCTAGGTCAGTCCATACTTTCCAGTCGTTACCAACATTAGAATTCTGAGCTGGGTTTGCATCTCTGTTCCACCAGTTGCTGCGATACTTACTGCCTTGGTAAGACACTTCAGCACCTGCAACATACGTTTTAGATGCACTCCACTCAGTTAGACCAACACAGCCTGTATTATCAACGCCATCTGTAACTGTTACAGATTTTGTCACGCTATGTGTAGCACCTGCATCGTCAGTCACTGTAACAGAAACTTGATATGCGCCAGCATTTGCGAATGCGTGTGAAACTCTAGCACCAGTTGTATTAAAACCACCGATATTCCAGTCGTAACTCACGATTTGACCATCTGCATCACGGCTTGAAGTCGCATTAAAATCGCATGCTAATGCACTACAACTGAAAGTGAAGTCTGCTACTGGAGCTTGATTATCAACAGCACCACCACAACCATTTGCAGCGATATAGTCAGATGCAGCTTTCGCCTGTATTAAACCATGACCGTATTCGTCATCACGACCAGCCGTACCTAGATCAATTGCAGTTGCATTCAGTGCATTACGAATATCTACGTTTGTACAGCTTGGATGCTGGCTCCAAACTAACGCTGCAACACCGGCAACATGTGGACTTGCCATTGAAGTGCCCGTCATAAGGCCATAATCAAGAACTGCATTAAGTTCTACTTTAACTGAACTACCAACAGATGTTTTAAGTGCTGTACCTGCTTCTTGTGATAAAGACAGTACTGGAATAGTTAGACCATGGTTTGTATCACCAAGCGTACCACCGAATTCACCTGGCGAGTTGTTGTAGATAATTGCAGCTACACCACCGCCCGCTTGGCAATTAGCAGCCTTATCTTTGAACGATGCACCGCCGCGCTCTATTAAACAGATACTTTGCGTCGCAGCACATGCTGATAAACCTTGACCACAGTCAACGAGATCTGCACTTACAGTGCCTTCTACTGAGTGTGTCATGCCGCCAGCTTTAACTACATCAGTACCCACTGTAATAGCAGCAAGAATGCCAGAACTTCTTGGCACGGTAGATAATACATCAGTACCAGGTGCTGCAATTTCAACTTGCACGTTATATTGTGAAGATGGATTCTTCACTCTGTTTTCGTCAATGTTTGCTACAGAAACGACAGTATCGTAACTCGCTGGATAGCTCATTGTTGCATTGCCATCATTACCCGCAGCAGCGATAAGTAACACGCCTTTGTCATATGCAGCTTGCAAACGCTCTTGGAAATACTGACTTGGACTGCCACCACCTAAACTCATGTTGATAACTTTAGCGCCGTTTTCAACACAGTTATCTACTGCACGAGCAATACGTGATGTAAGGCCTTGTTTACCGTCATTGTCGAATACACGTACATTGTGAATACCAACCTTATCATTTGGTAATACACCTACTACGCCGAAGCCATTATCAATCGCAACGATTGTGCCTGCTACGTGAGTACCATGACCTGAACCATCTTGATACCAAGTTAAACCAGGTAAATCAGTGAAGCCAGTTGCATTTTGCGGCAAATCAGGGTGGCCTAAATCATAACCCGAGTCGATAACACAGACTTTGAACAAGTCAGCGTTAGTGTCCTGTAATAGATTTGCTTGAACTTCTGCAAGTCCATAAGGAGACGCTTCACCTACGAAGTCTTGAGTAAATGGCACATATTCGAAATCTTCTTCGATATAAGCGTATTGTCCTGATGCTTTTAACTTAGCGACTTGCTCAGGTGTCAGCTCCATGGTTACAACAGTACCTGTTGTATCTGCAGATAGAACTTCTGTAGAGGCGCCTGCACTAAAGCTCTCTGCAATATTTGCTCTTGCAAAACGACTTGTCTCAGGTGCAAAGATACTGAGATCGCTTTGCTTTAAGATGTATTGTTTTGTTTCTTGTGCTTGAGCAACCGTTGCAGAAAGCGCTGCAACTGCAAACGCGACTGAAGTTAATTTGAACATTTTTTTCATGTTGATTCCTATATTCTTATTTTTATCCGCATCCAATGCGGTGAATCCCTATTGCGCTAGCAATTATGTACCTAACATGCAAACACCCTACACAAGGAACCCCCAACTTACAACCATTTATTTACAAAAATTCATTTTTTCTTCATTAAAATTAAAAAAGCAATAAATCAAATTATGCAATTGACTGGTTTTTGAGCAGAAATTCTCAATAAGGGCGTATGAAAATTACTTAGCTTTCTAGTAAAACAACCAAAATCAAAAAAAATAACAATATTGGAAACTTTTTTTATACAATCGCGCACAAAACTTTATTCACATTGATTAAACGTAGGTGTTTAAAACTAATTTTTGACTCTAGATTGTTGCTAGTGAGTAAAACAACAAAAAAGACCCAATAAATAACCAAGATCAAACTAAGCCAAACTATTTAAAATAATTCTGATTTACTCCAGAATCAGTTTCTAGGATAATGAGAATAATTTCTATTAAGGAGTAACATCAATGAAAATCATTAAAAAAGTTGTGGTTACCGCGCTTTGTATTTCAGCTTTTCATGCTTCAGCCAATGACTGTGAGTTGACAATTGAATCAAACGATATGATGCAATTCTCAGAAAAAACATTATCAGTGCCAGAAAAATGTGAAGAAGTAAAGTTAACACTGGTTCACACAGGAAAACTAGCAGCAGCGGTTATGGGGCATAACTGGGTATTAACTGAGAAGAAAAATGTTAAAGCTGTTGCTTCTGATGGCATGAGAGCTGGTGTAAAAAATAGTTATGTAAAGCCTGATGATCCAAGAGTTTTTGCATTTACACCAGTGATTGGCGGTGGCGAATCGACGTCAATTACTTTTTCAACTAAAGGCATGAGTAAAAATAAAGAGTATAATTTCTTTTGTTCATTCCCTGGACACTTTGCAATTATGAAAGGCGCTTTCAAAATCATATAAGTTTGATGCCAGGATGACACGCCGTTCATACTGGCTTATCAAATTACCTCCACAATAAAAATCTTTCTTTATAGCCATATAAAATATGCCCTCCTCTGCTCGCAAATCGTTAGGGGTTTTTAAATAATCTCATGCACTCTTTTTAACCGCGACTTTCATAATATAAACAGCCAATAGCAATGTTATTTTTATAAATACATAGCGTTTACATATGTAACCAAAATAACAAGTAAGGATATCTTGATGAAAAAATCATCATTAGCGTATGCATTGGCACTGGTTTTGAGCACCGGCACACTAGCAAATAGTTACGTCCCTCTTTCTGAAGTACGAGATCAAATCAAATCCCCAGAATATACACAACAAGAAAAGCAACGAGTCGTAGAACAAGCGAGGATCTTCCTTGAGGATCTATACGTACATCAATATTCAAAAGATATTTATTATGGTATTTCCCCGGGCGGTCATGTAAATGCGGTATCTGAAATTCATAAGGTCATTGATGAACTTGATACTTTAAGTACTGAGCAAGTACATATACGACTTACTAGAATATTCAAAGCACAAAGAGATTTGCATCTAGTTTACGTTCACCCCCAACCAGTACGTAGCTACACATCATACTTACCTTTTGAATTTGACAAAACATTAGACGTATTTGGCAACTCAGAAGTGAGAGTATCGAATTTACTAGAAAACCTTGTTCCTTATGTTACAGACACTAGGTTGCCAGAAGTTGGCGACAAAGTAATTGCTTATAATGGCAATCCGATCCATCAGGTTGTAGAACAAAATTTATATGTCGGCTTCGGCGCAAATGAAGACGCAGGCTTTGTTAGAGCACTAAGAGCGATCACGCGTAAAAGTCACGCTGTGACTCTTGTCCCAGAACATAATGAAGTGACCATCGAATTCTTATCCAGTCAAACGGGGGAAACATATACAGCAACTATTCCTTGGATAACCAGAGTACCTGCAACCTCTACAAACAGTGTACGCACTGAAAATGCCGGACAGTTATTAGAAGAAAGCACAAACATAGAAGCTGAACAACATCACACAATTAAAGCTGAGCTAGATACTGATTCAGGTA
Organism: Pseudoalteromonas luteoviolacea H33-S; assembly: GCF_001625695.1. Taxonomy (GTDB): domain Bacteria; phylum Pseudomonadota; class Gammaproteobacteria; order Enterobacterales; family Alteromonadaceae; genus Pseudoalteromonas; species Pseudoalteromonas luteoviolacea_B. Next base: position 44,535 of record NZ_AUXY01000088.1, on the reverse strand, counting down.
CCCCTTTCGCTACAACTCCATCAACAGACCCTGAAGTATCTTGGGCAATTCGCGAAGTAGATGGTAAGCAAGTTGGTTATATCAAGCTAGATAGATTTAGAGTTGTAGATAATGACATAGATACATCTCTCAGACTGATGAGTGAATTATTAACTGAAGAGTTGGCAGGCACAGATGCTCTAGTATTTGACGTTAGAAATAATCCTGGCGGATATATCACGTACGCAGATAGATTGGTGCAATTATTCTCTCCTAAACCTGCAATACCAACAGAGTTGAAGTTTATCAATACTAAACTCAACTATGATATTTTACACAATACTGTTTTTAGCACATTTGGACCACAATGGCAGAAAGTATTGGCTGACGTTGCAGGTACGAACGCACGCTACACTGACACGGCGAGCTACATCACTGTCGCTCAAAACAACGAATTCGGTCAGTCCTACTACAAGCCAATGGGAGTATGGTCAGACGCCAGAACTTATTCTTCGGGTGATGTTTTTACCTGTTCAGTACAAGACAATGGTGTTGCTAAAGTATATGGAGAACACAATCGAACTGGGGCTGGTGGTGCAAATGTTATGAGGCACTCAGTGTTTTCACAATACGTTGGTGCGCCTTATTTTGAACCTTTACCCTACGGACAAGAGATGACGGTGTCTTGGAGACAAATGATCCGTCATGGACACCATAAAAATGCCATCATCGAAGACTTTGGCTGTGTCGCAGACAAGCATGTACCACAAACTCTTGAAAGCCTTAAGGATTCAGGTCTAGGTAACTTTGAAACCATTGCCAGAGATTTACTCAGAGAAGCACCCAATAAATCAACCGTACGCTTTTTACAATCAAGAGTAACCGATCTGGACACAGTTGGCAGAACATTCGCGCTCGAAGTCACTAATACCGAGTTAGTTGAAATTTACCTGAATGATGTAAAAGTTGATGCTATTAATATCAGTGCCTATGGTGATTCAAGTAAAACCATCGAATATACAGTCCCGACTTCATCACAAGAAGGCCAAGTAAGGTTTGTTGGCTTAGATGGCGGCAAAGCACCACTTTGGAATGGAATTCGTTATTTCTATTAATTTAGATGTGGTAGTTATCAGCCTAAAAAAACTAAATTAATTAAAGCCTAAATTTAGATCTCAGCCTCTATCTAGTTAAAAGAAATCTGAGATCTAATTAATGCTTAGCTACTATAAAGCTAATAGAAGCAATCACTAAAAATACCCCCCAATAGATCAACTTATGATCCTGAGAGCAAGAGCATAGCCAACCACTGAAGGAAAATACGCTCAAAGTAACAAATAAAGTGATTTCCTTGGAAGGGTTTTCTAATGCGGTGAACACAAATATAATCGCGGCAAAACCAAACCAACACGCTGTTGAAAAGTGCCACATATTAGTTAGCACTGTTTTTATACAAAGCCACCCAAACAAGCGTTTTGGTTTTAGCCGTCTCAACGCCTTTTCACTCAGTATCAGCTTATAGCCGATCCAGTGATGCAAAGTACCAATGATTAAAATTAAAAAGAAGACAGAACTAGGCATACACTACAACCCAAAAAAACTGCACAAGCCCATTTCTGCTAACACAAACTAAGCTGACATTTATTTACAAAAACGAAATTATATAATGAATGTAAGAAAATTACTGCACATTTTGGAACATTCCAAGAGCGCTTTGAACTACTTAATAAGAAAAAATTCTGAAACCTTGAAAATTACTCAATCGATAAGTTAACTGGAAGCGCTTCTGTGATTTTGGTAGGCAGTAACATTTGCATAGACCTTGAGGCTATACACTCTAGTGTGCACACTAGAGTGTATAGCCTCACAACTAGCAACTTGGTGTTGGAAAAAAATCAGGTACGCCACCTTCGACTCTATTACATTACCTAGCTAATAAATACACGCTCATCTAAATAATTTGGTTAGCCTAGATCACGCATTAATATTTCATATTCTTCGTTGGCATCAGCAATCAAGTGTGACAATTCTCTCGCGTCTCGCTCTTTAAGGACAACTTGCCAACTTGTTGATCCTTCAATGCCTGTAACCACAATATCCGGCCCCGTATGCTCATACTTAATTTTATTGAATTCAGTCGAGTGATGCTCGTGAAGTTCAATAATATCAACGTCTAATTGCCCTGTTGGAAAGACTTCAATATGGGCATGTAACCCTCTTTCGCCCGATAAGCAATATTCTCTATGTACTGTAATCATCACAAGCTCCTTACTGTTTTATGAAAGCCAATGACAAGTGTAGATCAGGATTAACAGATGAGTGTATTCATGTGAGAAGACTTAAACTTTTTTTAAAAAAGATGTATAAAAGCCATGAAAATACTACACATATAATTGAAATAATACTTATAAAAAAATGTTTGAAGCTTCATAAATCAATTAGCAAAACACATTTTGTGCAGCCAAAAAATGCTAGACATTTTCTCTTCCTATCTTACCAATGAATAAATCAGTAAAATTTTTAATATCTTAGCGACAAAAAACCTAGTCTGTTATGCAATTTTGATTATTAAAAAGATTCATAACCAAATCTTAGAACTTAAAAACAATGCCAAATTATCTTTGCTGTAAAAATAGGCAGTTAAATTGGGAATTTAATGAGTAAAACCCCATTCAAAATGATATGACAGAGGCTATATCATAAAACTACCAATGATAGCCAATACGAATAGATGGAAGAGTTGAAGTCTGAGGAAGAATGGGGCTTATCGCCCCAGAATTTTTATTTACTTAAAACCATTAAGCATCTTGTCACACACGACAGGTGTTGGTCTGTGGTTGTCATCTACAGCTACAAATGTAAAATTACCTGAGATTGCTAAATGCTTGTCATCTTTGTGCATCGTTTCTAAGAAAATCTGAACTTCTACTTTTAAACTTGTATTACCAACATGTACAACCTTTGCTACTAACTCAGCAAATGTACCAGCAGGAATTGCCTCTTTAAAATCCACACGGTCAGATGAAATAGTCACAAGTGGCTTACGACAAAAACGTGTCGCGGCTATAAACGCAACTTCATCCATCCAAGCCAGCGCATCACCGCCAAAAAGGGTATTGTGATGGTTAGTTCTCCCAGGGAATACAGTTTTAGTTACTGAGGTTGTTGAATCTTCAATACGCTTCGCGATGGTTGCGTCTTTATGTTGTTCTGTCATTATTTACTGCTTTTGTTTGCTAGTTTATCAATCATAAGTAATTCAGGGTCTAACCTTTCGCCAAACCAGTTAAAACGCCAATCTAAATGCGGCCCTGTTACTCTGCCAGTTGCCCCAATATCACCGATAACATCACCGGTTGAAACCATATCCCCTACTTTGACATGTAGCTTACTCATATGAATATACGTTGATGTTATTCCATAGCCATGATCCAAAATAAGCGTACCACCACTGTAATACAGGTCACTCTCAGCAAGCACTACCTTTCCAGACAGTGGCGCCCAGATAGGCGTGCCAGTTTTATTGGCTATATCCAAACCAAAATGTGGTCTTCTGGGCTCACCGTTAAAATACCGCTGACTGCCATACACACCTGAAATTCGACCTTTAGCAGGGCGATAAACTGGCATATCAAAGAACTCTAGTTTACTGCCCTTTGACCTCGCAGCACCGACTTTCGCAGAGTCGTTGCGAATGCGTTGAAGCACTTCTTTTGGGGGTGATACATACTTTTTTGCGACGCCCGTGATGCGATCAATATCGTAGTCACGACTCGTAATTAAAAAGCTTTTAGTATGTTTTTGATTATTTTTATCTACCCATGTCAAAGAGTGATCAGACTTAGCATCTCGTCCAAATCCAAATACAAACTGACCATCAGACGTAACATCTAACTCTTTACCATTGAAAGAAACTGATTTAATTCCTTCAAGTTGGCCAGTAACCATACCTCCTTGCGTTAGATGTCCCTTCAGTTCAATTGCTTGTGCACTGAATGCAAAGCATGCGCTAAGTGCCAGCAGCAGTTTATGCATACGCAATCGCTCCTTTACCCACACCTTCATAAGCTCTCACTTTAACTTCTTTGTCTGGGTTTGATTTCTTAATTTCATTAGCAAGGTATTCAGCAATACACTCAACTGTTGTATCACATGGCAAAATATCACAACGTGATTTGCTAATACACATTTCAAAATAGCCTTGAGATGACTCATAAGCAAAAGAGTAATCATCTACTTTAGCCGTAATATATTGTAATTGAGCATGCTCAATTAAATCTTCTTGTGTGCCCAAATAAATGTCTTCCCATTTCTGAGACCATTCTTTTTGGAGTCTAGGCATACTGACACCATCAAAGAAAATACCTATTAAAGAACGATGCCCATGAATAATACGCTGACAATTACCATCATGCTTTTTAAGGCCATGGCTGTAATGATAGTAGAAGCTACTTGTCTGCTCAGGACGAAGCGTAATTTCAATATCTTTAACATTATCTGGCATTTGAGGAAGGATCTGCTTCTTTAAGAAAGCAATCACAGACGCCTCATCAATTTTATCACCTTCGACTACACAAACAGCTTCATCAGGTGCGTTCATGGCAAGGTGGTGGCCACTGAATTCATAGTCAAAAGATACGCGACCATCTCGATTTTCAAATTGACAATTCAGTGCAGAAGGAATGGCTAACTTATGATCTATTGTGTTATCAATAATTGCTTTGATTTGTTTTTTTACTTTTGCAAAGTCCAAAACCATTGATTCTTCATTGAGTTGGCCATGTAAAGTCATGTCAACTATCCAACTTTCTCCAACAGCTCCGCGTTTAGCACACAAGTAAGAAAAGTCTATTACCGTCAAGGCATCTACAAAAAGGATCATAAATTTCCATTAAATTACTAACAAACAAACTAATTATAAAGTTTTTTCAACTAAAAATCGCGTTATTCATTAAGAGAATTGATTTTAATCTTTTTGACGTATTGTTGAGATAAAAATTTAACTGTTCAGAGTTGTTTAGCGTACAACTGTACGCTAGAGTACCCGCAATTAAAAAATGAAGAATGAATACTATGGAACCTAAAAATAGCTATACAAAAGAAGAATTAATCCTTTGTGCTGAAGGCAAGATGTTTGGTGAAAACAACTGTCGCCTGCCAATCGATAATATGTTGATGATGGACCGTATCGTTGAAATCAACGAAGACGGTGGTGAGTTCGGTAAAGGTCAAATCATTGCTGAGCTTGATATCAACCCTGATCTTTGGTTCTTCGATTGTCATTTCCGTGGCGACCCTGTAATGCCTGGTTGTCTAGGCTTAGACGCCATGTGGCAGATTGTTGGCTTTTTCTTAGGATGGTCTGGTGGCCCAGGTCTTGGCCGTGCACTAGGTGTTGGTGAAGTTAAATTTACTGGTCAGATTTTACCTACGGCTAAAAAAGTAACGTACCGCGTAGACATGAAGCGTGTTATCAAGCGTAAATTATTTATGGGTCTTGCTGACGGCGTTGTTGAAGTTGACGGCCGTGTAATCTACGAAGCAAAAGATCTGAAAGTAGGTCTATTCCAAGATACAAGCGCTTTCTAATTTAGCGCTTTAAACAAATAAGCCCCTTTCGGGGCTTTATTCTTTCAATTCGTTTCTGTTGGCTCTGTTTTATGTTTTAAACATGTTGCGATTGTCTATGGCCTCTCGCCAGCCACCTAACCATTCTGATCTGTGCTCAATTTGTTGATATGGACATAAATCTTTAGACCGCCCTGCTAAACCTGCTTTAAATCCCTGTGAGTGTGCTCTTTCTAAACGGTCTCTTTTCTGTCTCTTCATAGGTAAATTCCTCACCTTCAAATTTTTGATTGCTTCGTCTTATCGACATCCACATTTAATAAATAGTTAACGCAACTGTAATTTGCAAACTCTTTTCGCGTGTTATGCAAAAGCACATACAACCTCTTTGATATGAAAAATATTTACTGCGATTTTTGAGCGTGCATTACCTGCCTAACTATCTTGGATAGAATCAAATATAAATTTTGCAATAATGGTAACAATAAGACTCCAGCTCGCTTTTTTCAAAAGCGTGCAAGACTTATTCAGAAGGAATGGCCAAACCTCAAGTTCTAATTAATCATAGTTTGAAAGGACATGCAACAAAGAGTAGATAAGAACTTTTTGTGAATTTTTTATTTGCAACATATATACACAAAATCTCACACAAAAAGCTTTTCAATCCAAAAAAATCACAAATAAGAATAGAAATAACCAGTTTAGACGTAAAAAAACATTCATTATTTTGTCATAAAAAAGGCCGCAAGATAGCGGCCTGATATCAATCACTTGGGTTGATCACTTAAGGATCTCTAAACCACCCATGTATGGCTTAAGTACCTCTGGTACGATAATCGAGCCATCTTCTTGTTGATAATTTTCTAATATTGCAACTAGTGTACGACCTACCGCAAGGCCAGAACCATTCAATGTATGAAGTAATTCTGGTTTCTTTTCACCTGCTCGACGGAAACGAGCCTGCATACGACGAGCTTGGAAGTCTTGCATGTTAGAGCAAGATGAAATCTCACGATATGTATTTTGCGCAGGAAGCCATACTTCTAGATCGTATGTTTTCGCCGCACCAAAGCCCATGTCGCCCGTACATAAAACCACTTTTCTGTAAGGAAGCTCTAGTGCTTGAAGAATACCCTCAGCGCTGCCCGTAAGCTCTTCAAGTGCAGCCATTGAATCTTCTGGCTTGACTAGCTGAACTAATTCTACTTTGTCAAACTGATGCTGACGGATTAGACCACGCGTATCACGACCATAGCTACCCGCTTCACTACGGAAACAAGGTGTATGTGCTGTCATCTTGATAGGCAGCTCTTTCTCGTCGAAAATTTCATCGCGAGCACAGTTTGTTAGTGGTACTTCAGCTGTTGGAATTAAGCTGTAGCCATCTTGATCTTCTTCGAGTACTTCAGTGTGAAACAAATCCGCAGCAAATTTAGGTAACTGGCCAGTGCCATATAAGCTTGCTTTGTTCACAAGGTAAGGCACATACATTTCAGTGTAGCCGTTTTTGTCAGTGTGCGTATCAAGCATAAATTGAACAAGTGCACGGTGCATACGTGCAACGCCGCCACGCATAACAGTAAAGCGAGAACCACTTAATTTAACACCCGTTTCAAAGTCTAGGCCTTTACCTAATGCTTCACCTAAATCAACGTGATCTTTTACTTCAAAATCAAACTGCTTAGGCTCGCCCCACTTAGAAACTTCAACGTTGTCATCTTCATCCGCGCCTGCTGGCACATCCTCAGCAGGTAAGTTTGGCAATGTTGACGCTAAGTCTTGTAGCTCAGCTAATATTTTATCTTGCTCAGCTTTTGCTGCTGATAGCTGATCACCAAGGTTTGCAACTGCATCTAACAATGGTTGAACATCTTCACCCTTTGCTTTAGCTTGACCAATCGCTTTAGAGCGGCTGTTACGCTCGCTTTGTAGTTCTTGTGTTTTTGTTTGTAACGTCTTGCGTTGTTCTTCTAACGCATTAACTGCCTCAACATCTAACTCGAAGCCACGTTTTTTTAAGCGCGCAGCAGCTTCTTCGATGTCCTGTCTTAAATACTTTGGATCTAACATGTTTGTTCTTTTAACCTTTTTGCATGACTAAGCAAAGACCTATCCAGGCCATAAATATACATACGACGACATTCAACGCTATATTCAGTGCCATCTTCACAAACTGGCCTTGTTGTAACAACAAAAGGCTGTCCATGGAAAATGTTGAAAATGTCGTCAAAGCACCTAAAAAGCCAACCCCTATCAACGCCTTGGCAGGAGATACCGCGATTATTTGCTTTTCGATTAATCCGTAAAGAATGCCCATCAACAATGAACCAAGAATATTAACGGTCAATGTCCCAAAAGGGAATCCCTTACCCATGAGTTTTAACACAATATCACTAATAAAAAACCGTAAGCAGGCACCAAATGCGCCACCAACAGCAATCATTAGATAAGTTTTGAGCACTTCCATTTACGTTTTACCCGGTTTTTGAGTATACCTTTGTTGAGCACTCGAATTATCGAGGCTTTTTAAGTAATTGAGTTTTTCTTTAATTTGCTTTTCTAACCCACGTTCAGTTGGGTAGTAGTATTGTCTGTCTGATACAGATTCTGGAAAGTAGTTTTCCCCTGCGGCGTAGGCACCAGGTTCATCATGTGCATAGCGGTATTCTGCCCCAAACCCCATTTCCTTCATCAGCTTTGTTGGCGCGTTACGTAGATGTTCCGGTACAGGTAAATCGCCGTCTGTCTCAGCATCCCTTTTCGCCTGCTTAAATGCGGTATAAACAGCATTGCTCTTGGCGGCACTGGCCATATATATGGTCGCTTGTGCAATCGCTCTTTCGCCTTCTGCAGGTCCGACTCTGTGAAAAATATCCCATGCATTCAGTGCGACCTGAAGCGCTCTTGGATCTGCATTTCCTATATCCTCACTGGCAATGGCAAGCAAACGTCTTGCTACATAAAGCGGATCGCCGCCGCCTGCTAAAATACGACAATACCAATAAAGTGCTGCGTCAGGATTACTACCACGAACCGATTTATGAAACGCAGAAATCAAATCATAATAAATATCACCGCCTTTATCATACTTGGCTAAGTGAGTTGGTAAAATTTGCGAAAGAACATCACTGTCAATTTTTATGTCGCTGCCAGTACGATGGCCAAGATCAACCGATTGCTCTAACAGGTTCAATGCTTTTCTTGCATCACCATCAGCCGCTTGTGCGATTGCAACCAAGGCTTCTTGTTCAATATGGATAGCAAGTTGGCTCAATTGCTCATCATGCTCAATGGCATTTTGTAGCGTAAACAGTAATTCATCTTGCGATAAAGGCTTTAGTGTATACACGCGGGCACGAGACAACACAGCATTATTCAATGCAAACGACGGGTTTTCCGTTGTCGCACCAATGAAAACAAACGTGCCATCTTCTATGTGAGGTAAAAAGGCATCTTGCTGAGACTTATTAAAGCGATGGACCTCGTCGACAAAAAGTAAAGTTCGTCTGCCTGATTGAGACAGTCGACTTTTTGCTTCTAACACAGCTTCACGAATTTCCTTCACGCCTGCTGTCACAGCAGATAGTTTTTCAAGCTCAGCATCTGCATGATTTGCAATGATCTCAGCTAATGTGGTTTTTCCCACTCCCGGCGGGCCCCATAAAATCAGACTATGGCATCGACCTTGTTCAATGGCACGATAAAGCACAGAGCCTTTTTCAATAATATGTGTTTGCCCAATATAGCCCTGTAACGACTTTGGCCGCATTCTAGCGGCCAAAGGTCTAACATCTGGGGCAAAATCAAAACCGAAATTACTCACCTGATGTCTGGTCGTCTATGACCACTCCATGCGGAATTTTAAAGGTAAAAGATTTATCGTCTATTTCTAAATTTGTTTTAGCATCTGCAAATTTAAATGTCGAGATCTGGCCTGAAGCATCTTTGATACTTAACGAATCAATGGCAAGCCCAGCGCTTTGGAACACAATATCTAATTGCTCCACTTGAGATTCAACATCAGGCTTTGGCGATACACGATAACCAACCGTGGTTTTTGTGACATCATATTTTGCCCACTGAGACTTATCCTGTGTTGTCAGTAAAACAAAGGGGGTAGTATCAATTAAGCCAGCTGTATTCATAACAGTTACTTGTTCAGCAAAGCTATCGAAATAAAAAGTCTTATCACCATCGGACACTAATAGCGTTTCATCCGGCTCTAACTGTTGCCAACGAATTTTTGAAGGATATTTTAGCGCAATATTCCCCGTTCCATCTTGTAATAATGTGCCTTCTTCATCCTTCACTTGTTGCGTGAAATTCGCTTTAAATGTATTTAACGATTTTAGCTTTGCCTTTAGAGACTCCGCATCGCCAGCAAAGCTTAGTGGCATAAAGCCACAACTTAAACCTAGTACTAAGGCTATTGTTTTAAACTTCATTTTAATTTGCTCCACCTTTCGGTACTAATACTTCTCGTGCGCCATTATGGCCTGGCGCACTTACAACACCTGACATTTCCATCTGTTCAACCAAACGTGCTGCTCGGTTATATCCAACTCTTAATTTTCGTTGCACACTTGAAACCGATACCTTACCAGTTTCAATAACAAAGCCAACGGCTTCATCGTAGAGCGGATCAGACTCTTCATCAGCACCTTCAGGCTGCTCGCCAGGTAATAAAATTTCTTCCGTTGCCTCACCACATAAAATATCTTCGATGTAGTTTGGCTTACCACGCGCTTTCCAATCATTCACAACAGCATGTACTTCATGGTCATCTACAAACGCACCATGAACACGGCTCGGAACACTCGTGCCAGGTGGTAAGTAAAGCATGTCACCCATACCTAATAAGTTCTCTGCACCTTGTTGATCTAGTATGGTGCGCGAGTCAATTTTACTAGAAACTTGGAACGCCATTCGCGTCGGTATATTTGCCTTAATCAGACCTGTGATAACATCAACTGACGGTCTTTGTGTTGCCAATACAAGGTGTATCCCCGCTGCACGTGCTTTTTGAGCGATACGGGCAATGAGCTCTTCAACTTTTTTACCAACGATCATCATCATGTCTGCAAATTCATCGATGACGACCACAATACTTGGCAGCTTATCTAGCTCCTCTGGCCCATCAGCCATACCGTCCGTATCTTTAAATAACGGATCTAAAATAGGATGCCCTGCTTCTTTAGCTGCTGTGACTTTCTGGTTGTAGCCTTTTAAGTTTCTAACACCTAATGCAGACATTAACTTATAGCGACGTTCCATTTCCCCTACGCACCATCTAAGTGCATTGGCAGCTTCTTTCATATCTGTCACAACTTCACACAGCAAGTGTGGAATACCTTCATACACTGATAGCTCTAACATTTTAGGGTCTATCATGATCATACGAACGTCTTCAGGCGGTGACTTATACAGTAAGCTTAATATCATAACATTAACGCCAACTGACTTACCGGAACCGGTTGTACCAGCTACCAATAAATGTGGCATTTTTGCAAGGTCAGCCACAACTGGTTCGCCTGCAATGTCTTTACCTAAAACCATGGTTAATGGTGAAGGGTTTTGCTCAAATTTAGGGGCGTTAATGACCTCTGAAAGCCTGACTATTTCTCGGTTTTTATTCGGTAATTCCAGTCCAACATAGGTTTTACCGGGGATAACTTCAACAACTCGTACACTTACAGCTGACAGTGAACGGGCCAAATCTTTTGCAAGACCGGTAATTTTGGCCACTTTAATACCAGGTGCAAGGTCGAGCTCAAAACGCGTAACAACAGGGCCCGGGTAAACGCCTACAACTGCGGCTTGAATGTTAAAGTCCAATAATTTGGCTTCAACAAGGCGTGACACAGAGTCTAATTCTTCTTTAGTAATTGGGTTCTCTGCTTTGTCTGGTCTATCTAGTAAATCAAGAGATGGTAGCGGGTCTTTAGGTGGCTGCGCTTCTAACAAAGCCTCAAACTGCTCTTTTGCAGAAGGTGGTGGTTGGTAAGCTGGCTTCTGCTCGGAGCTTGGCGTTGGCTTTTTAATTGGTCTTGCTGGCGATACTACTTTAGTCACGGGCTCTTCTTTTACTGCGGCATCATCCAACGCATTCAGGGCAGCAACCGTATCAAGTGACTCATCGTCGATAGCAGAAAAATTAATTTCTTGCTCAAGAATATGATCAAGCTCATCAAACACATCTGCAGAAACCGCATCGTTAAACTCCTGCTTTTGCTCAAATACAGGCTCAACATTTTTAGGAGACACCGGCTCGTTGTTGTCTTTACGACCAACAACTGAAAACAATTTATCTTTTAATTTTAGCGGTTTTTCAGTTTGTTCTTCATCAGATTCTTTAGCCTCTTCTACAACTACCTCAGGCTCCTTTTGAGCGCGCTCACTTTCTTCAATTTGCTCTCTGGCATCGATGCTTCCCGTTTGTTCTACTTCAGCTGGTTGCTCAGTTTCAGCAGCAATGACTTGTGCAGAGGTTGGCTCGGATTTAGGTGTTCTTGTGGTCGCTTTTCTAAATAAAAACTTCACAAACTGAACGACTTTTTCACCTAAATAATCAACCGCTTCAACCCAAGAAACTCCAGTTAGTAAGGTGACACCCGCAAAGAAGAAACACAAAAGTAGAATTGAGGTGCCTGTGAAGTTGAATGCTGGCATCATCGCACCCGCCACAACATCTCCCACTACTCCGCCTGAAGAAAAGGTGTATATATCATCAAAATTGATACTACTAATGGCACTTGAAGACGCGATTAAGAGCGTTGCGCCAATAATCCTTAAACCAAGCGTTGTGTAGTCGAGCTGAAAAATTTTGTGAGGCTTTTTAAATAACACATAACCAAAAAGCTGCATTGCAGCTGGTACCCAAAAGGCAAGCCAACCAAAACTCAATAATAAAATGTCAGCTACCCAAGCGCCTGCTGCACCTGTGATATTATTGACTTGTACAAACTCACCCGCTTGTGTCCACGCCGGATCGGCTGGATCAAATGAAACTAAGGCGCAAAGCGTAAAAATTGCAGCAGCTGTGCTAACAATAAGTCCCGTTTCTAGTAGGCGCTGAACACCATTTAAGCGCATTACATTCAACCTGTATTTATCTTTTGTTGTAAACTTCTATTATAGGTTACACCATATCAAGAAATTCTTTAAGGTGCACAAGGTTTTATAATCTCTCCCTCCTCCCCTTTTACCTCTTCCATAACAACATAAGTACGACTTTCATTAATATTTGGTAATTTAAGCAAGATTTCACCCAGCACACCTCGATACTCTGACATGTCCGTAACACGGGTTTTTAGTAAAAAGTCGAAATTCCCAGATACTAGGTGACATTCAATGATTTCATCATGTTGTTTTACCGCCTCATTGAAACGCTCAAAAACATCTGGCGAGTTTTTATTTATGGTCACTTCAACGAATACCAGTAACCCCTGGCCAAGCTTAACCGGGTCAACTACTGCTTTATATCCTTTAATGAACCCTTCTCGCTCTAGTTTTTTTACCCTTTCCAGACAGGGTGTTGCACTTAATCCAATTCGTTTGGCTAATTCAACATTAGAAATTCTTCCGTCTTTTTGTAATTCGACTAAAATTTTTCTATCAGTTCTATCTAGCTGAGTATGCATGAAAAGTGTTTTATCCTATTTTTACGAAATTTAAAGTCAATTCACCTTTAATTTACCACAAAAAAGGTAGGACACACTAGCCATGCATAATTATAATAGTCGAAAATGTTATCCGTTCTTATTTGAGGCGATTTATTATGATTATTGGTGTACCTAAAGAGATTAAAAACCACGAGTACCGTGTTGGTATGGTTCCAGCAAGTGTTCGTGAACTAATTAACCACGGCCACCAGGTTATTGTTGAAACAAATGCAGGTATCGGCATTGGTTTCACTGACGAAGATTATATCCAAGCGGGTGCTGAAATTTTACCTACAGCTGCAGACGTTTTCGCTAAAGCTGAAATGATTGTTAAGGTAAAAGAACCACAAGCTGTTGAGCGTGCAATGTTACGTGAAGACCAAATTCTTTTCACTTACCTTCACCTAGCACCAGATCTTCCACAAACTGAAGATCTAATTAAGAGCGGCGCAATTTGTATTGCATACGAAACTGTAACTGACTCACGTGGTGGTCTTCCACTTCTAGCGCCAATGTCAGAAGTTGCTGGCCGTATGTCTATTCAAGCAGGTGCTCAGGCGCTTGAAAAATCAAACCTTGGTCGCGGCATGCTACTAGGTGGCGTACCTGGTGTTGAGCCGGCTAAAGTAGTTGTTATCGGTGGTGGTATGGTTGGCCGTAACGCAGCGCAAATGGCTGTTGGTATGGGTGCTGATGTTACTATCCTTGACCGTAACATCGACGTACTACGTAGCCTTAACGCTCAGTTCGGTAGCCAAGCAAAAGTTATCTACTCAACAGTTGATGCACTAGAGAAGCACGTTGTTGAAGCTGACCTTGTTATCGGTGGTGTACTAATCCCAGGTGCTGCTGCTCCTAAGCTAGTAACTGAAGCACACATCAAAGCGATGAAGCCTGGTGCTGCTATCGTTGACGTTGCAATCGACCAAGGTGGTTGTATCGCGACTTCTAAAGCGACTACACACGCAGAACCAACTTACATCGTTGACGACGTTGTTCACTACTGTGTTGCTAACATGCCAGGTGCGGTTCCTCGTACTTCTACGTTTGCACTTAACAACGCAACTCTGCCATATATCATCAAGCTTGCGAACCTAGGCTATAAAGAAGCACTTCTTTCTGATGAGCACTTCTTAAACGGTCTTAACGTTCTTAAGGGCCAAGTAACTTGTAAAGAAGTTGCTGAAGGTTTCAATATGGAGTTTGTTGAGCCACGTTCAGCTGTTGAAAACGCATAATCGCAAACAGCATTGAATATTTAAAAGGCCTGCTTTTCGCGGGCCTTTTTGATTTTAAATCAACTGTTCCTTCCCATACCCTTTCTATTTTTCTCGTTTTTACAATTTTTGGCTATTCTTATCAATGTAAGATAATGCAGTGAGCGAGAAGTTATGGCCATATCTTTAACCCAACAAGAAAAACAGATCCTTAGGGCTATATCCATCCCGCCAAGACCCGAAGCACTTGTTCAATTTTCACAAGAAACAAAATCCCCTGAACCAAACATCAATAAAATCACCCAAATTTTACAAAGTGACGTTGCCATCAGCGCGGCAATACTACAAGTCGTTAACTCAGCAGCCTTTCGCCGTAGTAAAGAAATTGAATCACTTGAACAAGCCATCATGATCCTCGGCCTGAAGCGTTTAATACCGCTTGTTAAAGCGGTTGCTGTTAAAGCGACTGTCGAAACGCCACCAGCTTTGGAAAACTTTTGGCAAGATCAAAGCGATATTGCGCAGCTTTGCTCAACGCTGTGTTTGAAGTTAAACAAACCCGGTTTATCAAACCATGCCTACATGCTTGGGTTATTCCATACCGTTGGGATCCCTTTATTGTGCGTACACTTTGATGATTACACCGAGGTGATAGACGTTGCGAAAACCGATGGTTGGAGCAAAGCAACTGAGTTTGAATTTGGTAAATACAATACTAGCCACGCCACCATAGGCGCACTGCTTGCGCAGCAATGGAAGTTGCCAAAACCCATGATCAACGTCATCTATTACCAACATGATGCCAATGGCATATTCCGCTCAGGCGAGCTAGACGGCATTGCTTTGGAGCTTCTTTCGGTTTTAAAGCTCGCTCGTCACGGTAATTTTCTATTCAAAAATACCGCCACCATCGAAAACGATCATGAATGGCAGACGATTAGTGATGAAGTATTAGATTTCGTAAATATGTCTGAAGAAGAACTGGATGAGCTATATAGTGCTTTAGAGTCAACATAACGTACTTTATTTTGAAGTTTTGATGCTAAATTGTAAATAAAACCATTAAACTACCGTAAATCATTGCAACTATTCGCTTATGATTTACCTTTAATAATAAGCTCACATCTGGGAGACGTTCAGTGAAGTTTAAATATAAAGTAGTCGCCGTTTCTGCGAGTGTTTTAGTGCTTGCCTTATTCTTACTGTCGGTCAAGCAATACTTCCTGCTTAAAGAAAACTTAGAAGAACAAGTCACTCACAGTATGGAAGAAGTGATCCAAGGGATCAGTAATACTGTCACAGCTCAAATGCAGGGCGCTATGAACCTTGCAGCGCTTACTACTGGGCTAGTCGCTCAGGTCGATGGCCTTGAAAAGGCACGCCCTATGATTTCTCAGCCCAAGCTAACCTCTGAGTTTTTACTCATCGGCTACGGTGAAGAAAGTTCAGGTAAATATGTGGCAAGCGACCCAAACTGGAACCCTGGTTCGACATGGGACCCAAGAGTTCGCCCTTGGTATAAGGATGCAAAAGCAGCAAAAAACTTGGTCGTGACAGATCCATATGCGGATGCCGTCAGTGGCGAGATTGTTGTGTCAATTGGTGCACCGGTATTTAAAGGCAGCCAATTTCACGGCGCCATCTTTTATGATGTCAGCCTTGCGAAATTAGGCAACATGATTAATTCATTTAACTTATTTGATGCTGGTTTTTCATTTATGGTGAGCTCCAACGGCAGCACAATTTCTCATCCAGATGTATCGCTAAATGGCCAACCTGCACGTAACTTCTTAGGTAACACAGTTGTCAAGGAATCATCACAGGAAATTGAAATTGACGGGGTCACCTATCTTATTATGTTTAAAGCAGTTGAAGGATATGATTGGTACGTCGGTGTCGCCCTTGAAAAAGAAAAAGTATTTTCTGCTATGGAAACGCTCACCTACAACGCAACAGTCGTCTCTATCATCGCAGTTATTGCCAGCTTCTTAGCCTTATCTTACGTCATTAATATCTTATTAAAACCACTTGAAGCGATTAACGCTGCGATGTCTAATATCGCCAGGGGTAACGCAGACCTTACAGTTCGGTTGCAGGCTTCGAGTGAACCTGAGTTTTCTGATTTAGCAGAAAACTTCAACTTATTTACCTCTCGACTGCAAAACATCATTGCCGACATTCAAACTTTAGGACACGAAGTACTCGATGATGCTAAGCAAACATCTGCCGGTGCTAATCACGCAACACAAGCCATACAAAGACAACTTGAGGCACTCAATGAGCTAGTCAACTCGACTGCCAATATGTCCAATACGGAGCAACAGGTTGCAAGTACAGCACAACTTGCTGCTGACGCAATTAAGACTACAGACGGTTTGGCAAAAGATGGTGAGAGCATAGTCGTGCAATCCACTAGCTCCATCAGTGAGCTTTCATCACAAATTGAACGCGCTGTAGAAGTTGTCAATGAACTAGAAGTATCTTCGTCTGGGATTGAGCAGATCCTGTCTGTCATTAATGGTATTGCAGAGCAAACAAACCTACTCGCTCTTAACGCTGCAATCGAGGCTGCCAGAGCCGGTGAGTCTGGCAGAGGCTTTGCTGTGGTGGCAGATGAAGTGAGAACCTTAGCCCAGCGCACACAAGAGGCCACCACAGAAATTAAGTCGATGATCGACCAACTTCAATCTGGCGCTGAAAATGCTGTAGGGGTTATGAAGCAAAGTCAAACTATTGTTGAAAAGACCGTTGTCAAAGCGGAAGAAACAAAAGATGCCCTCCATGCCATTCGCGAGTCAATTAACAACATTGTTGAGCTAAATGTAAATATTGCCAGCATGTTGGAAGAGCAAAAAACAGTGGTAGAAGCAGTCGATCACAATGCATCTGAGATACGAAACTTGTCAAATACCGTTGTCGATGAAGCGAAAGTGGTGGATCACACCATGAAGTCACAAGTTGATAAAATCGCAAAACAAGAGGACATGTTAGAGCAATTTAAAGTATAAATTAGTTAACATCTTGATTTAAATGGCTAGAGTGGCGAGAATAAAGGTATAGCTACTCTAGCCACATTAATATCGGCATACATAAATGCAAACGAACTTAAAAGAAAACTTTGACCAATATTTTCAGATAGACGAAGCAAACCAAATCAACTTATTCCCTGTTGATGAAAACATGGTGCCTAAAAACCAAGCTCAGCTTGAAGCTGCAATTCCCCCCTTATTCAGGCTAGCTAATGAAATTAATGAGCTAGATTTGAATGCACTCAGACCTTTAAGAAATTTAGGCGATGTTGCATCAGACTTAGCTGCTTACCTACAAGCTCAATCGAGAAAAATTGACCTCATCATGAGCCACATTCTTGCCAATGAACAGCCTGAAGATGAAACCAGCTATTGCGACAGTTATGGCGGTGGTGGGATCAAGGTCACGACCAATGAGCAATTTCAAATAGGACAAAACTTTAGAACCAAAGTTTTTTTGCAATATGAAGCCAGTGCCATTTTTTGCTATAGCCAAGTGATTGAGATTTCAAAACAAGATGATGATGCACTTCAATATACCCTAGCTTTCACTCAAATTAGAGACACAGATCAAGAGCTACTAGTTCGAGCCAGCTTACATGCACAAACAAGGCAATTAAAAAAGCGTCAATCAGACACCGAAAGTGATCAAAATAGCTGACACAGCGCCATGCAGTGATACACTTAGCCCCTAGTAATTAAGAATCTATTATCGTCATGAGTTTTACGTTATTACCTGAATGGTCACCGCAAGATGCGGTGATGGTCACATGGCCGCACAAAAATACTGACTGGGCTGATATTCTTGAGCAAGTTGAGCCTGTTTATATCGCCCTATGTCAGCAAATATCACAAGTTCAAAAAGTGGTTATCGTTGCCCACGACGAAGCGCTTAAAAATCATATTACCACCCTACTGATTGATGCCAGCGTAGATATGCAACAAGTCGTATTTGTTGATGCGCCTTGCAACGATACTTGGGCACGTGATCATGGTCCGCTGACAACAGCGAATACATGCGGTGAACTCAGTATTAAAGACTTCATCTTTAACGGCTGGGGAAACAAATACCAAAGCGATTTAGATACCCAGATCAATGCCGCTATGTGTCAGCAAATTGCAGACGAGCATAACCAAGTTCAACAAGTCAACTTGGTGTTAGAAGGTGGCGGTGTCGAGATTAACGAGCACAAAGTTTTGTTAACCACATCAGAGTGCTTACTGAATCCAAATCGCAACCCACACCTGAACAAGCAGCAAGTTGAAGCTGAGCTCACTAAAGAGCTAGGCGCAACTTCGTTTTTGTGGGTTGACCATGGCTACCTTGCTGGTGACGACACGGACAGCCACATCGATACGCTAGTCAGATTTGCACCAAATAATACCCTTGTGTATGTGCAATGTGACGATGAACAAGACGAACACTATCAGGCACTCAATGCGATGGAGTCTCAACTTAAAGAGTTTGTCACTCTTTCAGGTGAACCATATAACTTAATACCTTTGCCGTGGCCAAGTGCTAAATACAATGATGAGAATGAACGTTTACCTGCAACTTATGCGAATTATCTGATCATTAACGATACTGTATTGCTCCCTATTTATGGGGATGAAAAAGACGCACTCGCACTGACTCAATTGCAAAAGGCACATCCTGAAAGAACCATTATTGGCATTGACTGCCTGCCAATTATTCATCAATTTGGCAGCTTGCACTGTATCACAATGCAACTACCTCAAGGCTTTTTAAGTAGGAACCCAAATGAGCAACAATAATTTGAAAGTCGCGTTAATCCAACACGCTAATAGCGACAACCTAGAAAGTAACTTCGAAAAGTCCATTTCAGGCATTAAAAATGCAGCAGCACAAGGTGCAAAATTAGTTGTATTACAAGAGCTTCACCGTAGCCTATATTTCTGTCAAACTGAAGACACGGATTTATTCGACTTAGCTGAAACCATACCGGGTCCAAGTACGGATGCATTTTGTGCACTTGCGAAAGAACTCAACGTTGTTATTGTCGCCTCACTTTTTGAAAAGCGAGCAACGGGCTTATATCACAATACCGCAGTCGTCATTGAGTCGGATGGCACCATTGCTGGAAAGTATCGTAAGATGCATATCCCTGACGATCCGGGCTTCTATGAAAAATTTTACTTTACCCCGGGTGATTTAGGTTTTGAGCCAATCCAAACATCTGTAGGCAAACTAGGCGTTTTAGTTTGTTGGGATCAATGGTTCCCTGAGGGCGCAAGATTAATGGCCATGGCAGGTGCTGAGTTGCTTATCTACCCAACGGCGATTGGCTGGGACCCGCGTGATGATAAAGATGAACAAATTCGTCAACGTGATGCATGGATGATTGCACAGCGCGCACATGCTGTTTCTAATGGCGTGCCTGTTATTAGTGTGAACCGAGTTGGCCACGAATCTGATCCAA
Organism: Pseudoalteromonas luteoviolacea H33-S; assembly: GCF_001625695.1. Lineage (GTDB taxonomy): Bacteria > Pseudomonadota > Gammaproteobacteria > Enterobacterales > Alteromonadaceae > Pseudoalteromonas > Pseudoalteromonas luteoviolacea_B. The sequence goes on along the minus strand of NZ_AUXY01000088.1, from coordinate 24,640 downwards.
GTGCGCAAAGCGAGGGTATCTTGTTCTGGGGCAATTCTTTTGTCGCCGGTCCTCAGGGTGAACTGCTTGTTCATGGTACTGAAGATCAAGAAGAAGTACTTGTCGTCGATATTGATCAAGACCGCAGTGAGTCAGTTCGCCGTATTTGGCCGTATTTACGTGATAGACGTATAGATCATTATCAAGACCTATGTAAAATATACAGAGATTAAGTAGTTAGGAGTTAAGAATGGCATTAGTGCAGTGGAATGAGCTACCTTGGGTAAAATCAGCAAAGGATAAGATCCATTGGGGTCAATTACTCGGTAGTAGCTTGGCAATTACTATCAGCGAGGGCGTAAAAAAGAATCAATCCCTTGTCGTGTTAGTCACGCCAGACACCCCCAGTGCACTTCGCTTAGAAACTGAGCTCGGTTATTTACTTGGTGAAGACAGCGTCATGGTTTTTCCGGATTGGGAAACCCTCCCCTATGACCATTTTTCGCCGCACCAAGATATTATTTCTCAGCGTTTAGCCAGCCTCAATGCGCTACGCACAAAGCAACAGGGGGTGCTACTCATCCCCGTTGCAACATTAATGCTCAGAACCGCGCCGCCTGAATTTATCTATGGCAATGCGCTGCAGTTTAAAGTGGGCGACACGTTAGATGCGCAAGGTCTCAAAGAAACCCTTACTCAAGCAGGCTATCGTAACGTACAGCAGGTGATGGAACATGGTGAATTCGCTGTGCGCGGATCTATCATTGACCTTTATCCAATGGGAAGTCAGCACCCTTACCGATTAGACTTTTTTGATGATGAGCTAGATAGTATTCGTCTTTTTGACATTGAAACACAGCGTTCAAGCGAGACCATAAAGTCAATTGACTTATTGCCTGCACACGAGTTTCCAACCAACGACAGTGACATTGAGCGCTTTCGTATTCAATACCGCGAAACCTTTGGAGCAAGCTCTGAACAAGACTCCATCTACATGCAGGTAACACGTGGTAATTGGCCAGCAGGTATCGAATACTACTTACCGTTATTTTATGACAAGCTGGCGACCATTTTTGATTATTTACCAAAAGATGCTGTTTTCATGCATCTAGGCGATATCGAGCACGCCGCTGGTGACTTTTGGTCAGATGTCAGCAAGCGATACGAAAACCGTAGAGTTGATCCATTAAGACCATTGCTTGAACCAAAAGAACTTTACCTTAATGTCGAGTCTCTTTTTGAGGCGTTTTCACATTACCCGAGAATTCGATTAAGCCAAGCATCACTTGGGACAAAAGCGGGCCATACAAACGTTAATTCTGCCCTTATTGATGATGTGCGTATTGACCACAAGCAAGCAGATCCGTATTCATCCATTGTGAGTTACATCACTGAACAAAAACAACAAAAAGGTAAAGTACTTTTCAGTGTTGAGTCAGATGGTCGTCGTGAATCATTATTAACGCTTTTAAAGCCAACAGGCTTGAAACTAAAAGAATTCGAGTCCTTTGAAGCATTCATTAAAGGTCGTACAGATGTTGGTTTAGTAGTCAGTCCGCTTGAAGCATCTGTTTTTCTTAATGGCGCGAAACCTTTATCACTTATCACTGAGCAAGAGTTACTGGGGATTAAAGTATCCCAACGCAGACGTCGTAAGCACAAATACGAGCAAGGACAAGATGCCCTGATTCGTAATCTAGCAGAGCTAAAAGAAGGCCAGCCAATTGTACATTTAGACCACGGTGTTGGTCGCTACCTTGGTTTGCAAACCATTGATGCTGCGGGGGTTGCCACTGAGTTTGTGACCATTATCTACTCTGGTGATGCCAAACTTTATGTGCCGGTGTCATCTTTACATATGCTGAGTCGTTATTCTGGCGGTGAAGAAGCTTCTGCCCCACTCCATAAATTAGGTTCAGATGTTTGGGAGAAAGCCAAACGCAAAGCCGCTGAAAAAGTGCGAGATGTTGCAGCTGAACTATTAGATATTTATGCTAAGCGTCAAAGCAAACCAGGCCATCAATTTAAACTTGATGGTGGCGCATATAGAGATTTCAGCAATAGTTTCCCATTTGAAGAAACAGACGATCAGCGCAACGCCATCGAGGCCGTCATTGGTGACATGCAAACTAATCAAGCAATGGACAGGCTCGTATGTGGTGACGTGGGCTTTGGTAAAACAGAAGTCGCCATGCGCGCTGCATTTGTTGCCATAAACGACAATAAACAAGTTGCTGTTCTAGTACCAACAACACTACTTGCACAACAACACTTTGAAAACTTCAAAGACCGCTTTGCCGATCTACCTATCGAAGTCGGCGTACTTTCTCGCTTTAACAGCACAAAAGAACAAAAAGAAACATTAAATGCCTTAGAAGATGGCAAAATTGATATTGTCATTGGCACCCATAAGCTCATTCAAGAAAACATAAAGTTTAAAGACTTAGGCTTATTGATTGTCGATGAGGAACACCGCTTTGGTGTGCGTCAAAAAGAAAAGATTAAAAAGCTACGCGCAGACGTAGACATTTTAACGCTGACAGCAACGCCAATTCCAAGAACGCTTAATATGGCGATGAGTGGTATGCGTGATTTATCTATCATAGCAACGCCACCTGCAAAGAGACTGGCAGTTAAAACTTTTGTACGTGAGCGCAATGACGAACTTATCCGTGAAGCCATCTTACGTGAGATCAAACGAGGTGGTCAGGTTTACTTCCTGCACAACAACGTTGAGACCATCGAAAAAACCGCAGCGGATATCTCAGCGCTTGTACCAGAAGCCAATATCGCTGTTGCACATGGTCAAATGCGCGAACGCGAGCTCGAGCATTTGATGAGTGACTTTTACCATCAAAAGCACAACGTATTGGTATGTACCACCATCATAGAAACAGGTATAGATATTCCAACCGCGAATACCATCATTATGGACCGCGCTGACAAACTTGGCTTAGCACAGCTACACCAGCTTCGTGGCCGAGTTGGTCGTAGCCATCACCAAGCATATGCATATTTATTAACTCGAAATAGCCAAAGCTTGACCAAAGATGCGGTAAAACGACTACAAGCGATCGAATCTCTTGAAGACTTAGGCGCTGGTTTTGCACTTGCAACGCATGATTTAGAGATCCGTGGTGCGGGTGAGCTGCTAGGTGACGACCAAAGCGGTCAAATCCAAACGGTTGGATTTACCTTGTACATGGAAATGCTAGAGCAAGCTGTTCAAGCGCTCAAAGATGGCAAAGAGCCAACGCTTGAGAACTTATTACAGCAACAAAGCGAAGTTGACTTGAAACTACCAGCTCTACTGCCTGATGATTACATCCATGATGTGAATACTCGCCTGAGCATGTACAAGCGCATTGCTACTCTGTCTTCTGAAAATGAGCTGGACGAGTTAAAGGTTGAGCTAATAGACCGCTTTGGCTTATTACCAGATGCTGCTAAAAATATTTTCGAAATACAGCTATTGAAATGTAAAGCACAACAAATCGGAATACAGAAGATTGAAGCGAATCCTAAAGGTGGCTATTTTGAATTTAGTAATAACACCGGTGTTAACCCAACGTTCATCATCGGCTTGATACAAAGCAATCCTGCCATATATCGTATGGAAGGCGCGAGTAAACTACGCTTTAATATAGAAGAAAAAAATGGCCAAGAGCGTTTGAAGCTCATTAACGCCATGATGGATGACTTTCAGAAAAAGGCTGTTGCATGAAGCAATCAATCGTTAAATGGGGACTATTAGCAGCATTGAGCACATCGGCCATGCCTGCTTTTGCCGTGCGCTGGTTTGAAGTTGAGTTAATCGCTTTTTCTCAAAAAGATGCGTCAACCATTAAGGAAGACTTTTCAATTGAAACACCACCGTTACCTACTGAGAAGCGATTAGATTTACTCACGCAGGGTTACAATAATGTTGGTCATCAATCTTGCTTATCAGGCGACCCAAACTATGACCCACGCAGTGTCACTGAAAAGTTTACTAGAGCCCAAAGCTCTTGGTATTGCGATGACGACATTAACTATGTAGAGCGCTATGACATTTTACCTATTGTGCCTGTCAGTGAGCCCCTTGAACATATGCAGTCTATGTATTTGTTGGCACCTGAGCAACTTAAGTTTGAGTCAATACGCAAAAAGCTTGAACGTAAAGGGCATACAGCAATTTTACATACTGGTTGGCGTTTCCCTGATCAAAGCAAAAAACGCGCTCCCAACGTTGTTGTTTATGGCGGTAAAAAGTACGCTGAGCCTGCCAGCTACATCTATAATGAGTCGAGTAACGATAACTTTATCAGCTTACTCAGCACCGAGCCAAAGCCCAACCTAACATCTGGCGGTGACACATTGTGGGAGCTAGATGGCACGATGAAAATTCATATTCGCCACTACTTATATGTGACGAGTAACTTTGACTATCGCTATATGTCGGATACTGGTGAGCTGGAGTCAGCTAGAATGTCACAGTTCACTCGTGTTTATAGTGGCGATATACATTATTTAGATCACCCTAAAATGGGTATTATTTTCCAGATAAGAAAATATAAGCACTAACAGGATCAATAGCATGAAAAAACTTTTAGTCATTGCCGCTTTACTTTCACTTACCGCTTGCTCAAAAGTCAGTATCGAAAACTACGAAAAAATATCTGTTGGTATGGAGAAAGCAGAACTTGAAAAAGTCCTAGGTTCAGCAGATTCATGCGAAGAAAAAACGTTGCATACTAACTGTGTTTGGGGAAATGAATCAAAGAACATTACTGTGACACTGGTTTCTGATCGCGTAACACTATTTAGCAAAAAAGGCCTATAAGGCACGCATCTGTGATTGATTTTGGCAAAGGTGTAAGCGGTATTGCTTATGCTTTTGCTCAAAGCCCAAATGCTTTAATAAATTAATACTTCTTTTATTTTCTTTATCAACATTGGCATTAATTTGCTCAATAAGCGCTTTGGGTAGTACGTTTGTCAATGAATCAACTAGACAGCTAGCCGCTTCGCGCATATACCCATTACCCCAATGCTCAGGTGCGAGTTCATAACCAATTGAAATTTCTGATGTTGACTCTTGATAGTCAAACAAACCAATGGAGCCAATGACAACCCCCTCCTTTAATAGTGCAAAACGAGCTCCAACCCCCTGATAAAAAAGCTCTAAATCACCTTGGATCATGGCCTTGATATCTTGCAAAGATAAGTCAGTACCATAGTCGTTATAGTGACTCACTTTTGGGTTATTTAAAATATTATGCAGCGCGTTACAGTCTCTATAAGAAACGAGGCGTAATATCAGCCTTTTTGTTCGTAGTTCCATCTGGTTTATGGGTCGATTTTTTATTATTTTGGTATAAACTACCCCATCTTATTTGAAAGTCCAGTGAAGATAAAAATATGACGGAAAAAAGTGACGAATTTAAGGTGATCCCCCCGACTACGAAAGTTCTGTGTCCAGAAAAAGGCGAAGGTTGGACCTTAACTGGTATTACAGGCATCGATGAACACACTTCTGTCATGTTCCAAGGTGTTCGCTATACACTCCCTGCAAAATTAATTGTTGATGAACTACTGCCTAACTACTTGGAATCAAAGAAAAACAGCTAAAACTCGCTTTTTTTTAATCCATTAGTTGTATTTTATTGTTGCAATTTTGTTCATAAGAGAGGATGATATAATGAGATTGCAAAGATAATAATGGATGCGTCTGTCTCGAAGGAATAAGAATGCACATCTTACAGAGGATGTAGATGTGTGATTACTTTGTGTTGTGTTAGCTTGCTTAGGATAAACTGAACAGAGTTTGTTACCATGCTAAAAACATCACTAACCATTTTAACCCTCGCAACTGCGTCATTGCCCACCCTTGGCTTTGCAAATACTTGTCACGGCGAATTATTCGGCATCAATGCTGGTCGTGGCGATGTGGGGATTTTATTTGGCTTAAATGAGCAGAATAATAGTGCATATGCACAAACCCTTGCCGAATTTAGCGCCTCCGCGTTAGCTTATGACAGTGAAGATAAGCGCATGTATTACATTTCGGCACCAAGACCCATTGAATACAAAGTAGACATCAGTGGCTTAACAGACCTCACTGAAGAACAAAAGGCGCACTTACCTATTGAAGGGCAGCGTTTTAAGTATCTACGTCTTGCTTATTATGACTTTAATACCAACTCACACACCGTGGTTGACAGAACCACACAAGTTTTGAGTATGGTCTTTGATCCTGACAGTAACGCCCTACTTGGTACTGACTTTAAGAAGCTATATCAAATTAATAAGAATACTGGTGCGGCCACTGAATTAGGTGTCTTGGGTTCATTGAAGGGCAAGTTTAGGGGAGACTTAGTCATTCAAGACGGTAACCTCTATCTAATTACCAGTCGTTCTGTGTATCAAATTGATAGAACTACATACGAAGTCACCAAGCTTGCAAATCACTCATTAACTGCCGCAACCGGAGCCACATTAAACCAAGCGGGAGAGGTCGTGGTTAGTCGAACACTGATCAATGACTATGGTCATGTGAATCGCTCCAAGCTTTATAAAATGAATCCACAGTCAGGTAATACTTGCCTTCTGGCGACTGTACCTGTGAGACTAAACGATCTAGCCACGAACACGCACAATGAAGTTGCATGTTATACCACACCAACGTGTGAAACCGACCCGATCCCTACTTTTACACTGGAAGCTGTTAAAGACTCTGCTTTTGAAGGAGCACAACTAGAATATCAAGTCACTTTAAGTAATGATTACTATCAAGACGTCTCTATTGATTTAAGTATTACGCATGGCACGACCAGCGCGGCGGACTTGGCCTTGAGCCAAACTAGCATAACGATTCCAAACGGTGATACCGTTGCCAGCATAGTGATTGACACGACAGACGACCAAGATTATGAAGGCGACGAGACATTCACTCTTCAAGCAACCGCTGATCAGAATGTGACAGGATCAGCGTCATTACCTGGTACCGTACTTGAAAATGACCCACAGTGTATTCCAGACGAATACACCCGTATCAATTATCAATTTGTTAGGGAAAGCGCAGTCAATAATAATGACTGGGGTATTAGAGTAAACGGTAGTTATGTCAAACTACTAGATGAGTATGGCGGTTCTGGTAGTTACGATGTGCTTGTTGGCAGTAGCTATAACTATGTTCTAGCAATCAACGGCAATAGTAACCATTTAACCACAAATTACGCGGTATATGGTGACAAGCAATACTGGGAAGATCAAAACGACAATGACTACAATGATTTTGTCGTGAGAGTTTGGACTACACCTATTCAAAAAGGATGTGACTAAATTTTACTAATCTAACCTTTGTGCGGTTTGCTGCTTAACTGGCCTTAACAGCAAATCGCTTTTTTACCGAGCAGTCACCTATTCCCAAAATATATAATGTGTTTGCTGCTCAACCCTGTTAACTGACACTTTCACTTTGTAAGTGTACTCATGAAACGACTCAAACTTGACTGCCTCTCGTAAAATGCCTTTTTGATATTTATATTTGATTTGCTCATCTGGCGTCAGCGCTGAATACATTGCGCCAATAGAAGTCTCATGCTTCTGAACTTTTATATCGCTGAGATAATTGCTGAATTGCCTTTGTGTTTGATTTTCAACAGTGACCGGTTTGACACTTGGTATGTCTATTTTATCACTAAAGTCCGAAAATACAGGTGCTGCCAATACGCTAGATGAGACTAAACATCCTAACGTTACATACTTGATATTAGATATAACCATATTTTCTCCTTTTTTATCCTCTCCTTTACTTTAACCATAAAAAGTACAGCAAGACCAGCCTGAAAACGGCTCATTTTCTAGTCCACATTTATGCGCACTGTAATTTAATTAAAATAATTTCAATATATTCATAATGTTATAAAAAACCAAAATAAAAAGAGTCTTCTTAAAACAGTTCGGACGTATCCGAATCACACTCTCGATAAAGTGGCTCCAGTGCTTAGCAACAAGCACCAAACAGTTCATCAAGCTATCTGCACACTAGAAGCAAGATGAGAGAAATATTAAATTGGAGCAATTAATATGAACACATTTAAAAAACTAGCCATTGTAACTGGGCTAACCTGCATATCAATCTCAGCCAGCGCGCATCATTTGAATGCTGATCAACGCGCTAAATTATCGAGCATTTTAGGTTGTATGTCTCAGTCTAATGACACTATCCATATCCATGGTTGTAACTTACAAATTACTAATGGTCTTGGTGAAACTAAATCAAATAATGGTACGGGTAACCTTATCATTGGTTACAACGATGGTGGATCTAACCCACTCGCCCCAGTTGTTACAACATCAGGATCGCACAATCTTGTTATAGGCTATGGACATACGTACACACGTTCTGGTTCTTTGATTGCCGGCACCAAAAATACCGTGCATGCGCCATCAAGCTTTGTTGCTGGGTCGAGTAGCTTAGTTGAAGGAGCAAATGCAGAAAGAGGTACCATCGCAGGTGGTTTAGGTAATACAAACAGAGCTTTTTTAAGCGGTATTTTAGGGGGCAATAGCAACACAATTTCAGATGAGTTTTCTCATGCCATGGTTATTCTTGGCGGTCAAGGTAATGACCTCGATGGCCAATACAGTACCATTGCAGGTGGTGTAAATAACAAAGTCGTTAAAGCGCTGCAAGTCAACATTCTTGGCGGCCAAAACAACACAGCCACTGTACAACAAACAGTTATTGCAGGTGGCCGTTACAACACCGCAGCACGAGAAGCGGCCACTATTTTAGGCGGACAACACAATACAGCTAAAGGTTTCCGTTCAACCATCGCAGGCGGCGCTGACAGACAAACAACCCAGGATCATGAGTTCCGAGCGGGTATTTTCAATTCACAAGACCCATACAGAGCTGACGCTTTAAACCAACAAAACTAATTAAGACAGAACCTTAAGGATAACGAACATGAAAATACTATCAAAAATTGCAGTTGTTGCGCTATCAGCTGCCTCTTTAAACGCGCAAGCAACACTTACTGAACAAGAGCAAACGGCTTTAATTGATATCCTGTCTTGTTTAGAAAGAGTCGATAACACCCTGATTGTGAGTGGCTGTGATGTGCAAGTCATTAATGGCTCTGAAGATAACACAGCTAAAAATGGTAAAGGCAATGTGATCATTGGATACAATGCCCAAACGACTCCTTCGCAACGTGTTGCAACGGGTTCTCATAACTTAATTATTGGTGATGGACATCAATTTAACTCTGCAGGCGCCTTGATTGCCGGTGACAATAATTCAGCATTTGCAGATGCAACAAGCGTTGCAGGTGTGAATAATTATGTCTCTGGACCACACAGTGTAATTTGGGGCGGTGAATCAAATACCGCCGAGGCGACCTTCTCTGCCATTTTAGGTGGTCAACAGAACAACACGCTTCCATTTCATAATTATGCCTTGATTGCAGGTGGTAAAGGCAATACAGCTAAAAACTTCTACGCATCCGTGTATGGGGGTGAAAACAACATAGCAAAAGGTCAAAGCTCTATGATTTTAGGTGGTCAGAATAACTTCACTGAAGGCCCGCTTTCCAGTATCACAGGTGGTCGAAACAACGAAGCAAATGGTGAGCTCAGTGCAGTCCTTGGCGGCGAATTTAACCGTGCAAACGGCTTTACTTCAAGCATCGGTGGCGGCCTCAGTCGCACTATTGGTGGCCATGACGACTATCAAGCCGGCTACTTCTTTTCTGATAAATAACCTAAAAACAACCTATTTTGGAGTAACAACATGTTGAATTTAAAAAAATCATTTGCCCTATTAAGCCTGTCAATCGTCAGCAGCATGACCTTTGCTAACTCACACGACCATGACCATGACCCAGTAGACAGCGACCAAGCACTTCGCGCAATTTTACAGTGCATGAGTAAAGTTGGTAATACGTTAATTATTAACGGTTGCAACCTGCATATTGCCAATGGCACGGGCTACACACACGAAAAAAATAATGTAAGCACAGCCAATGGCGTTGGTAACTTAATTTTAGGCTACAACACGCTTCGATACGGTAGCCAAACGCCTGAACTAGACCGTCGAGGCTCACACAATGTAATTTTAGGTGATGGCCATAGCTATCAGTCTACGGGTACCATTTTGACAGGTAAGAATAATACTGTTACTGGAAAGTCAGGCGTCATCGCAGGTTCAAATAACCACATCAGCGGTTATGGCGCAGCAATTATGTCTGGAAGCAATCACACTGTTGAAGCGGATCATGCCAGTATTTTCGGTGGTACCAACAACACCATTTACTCTGATGCAACTTGGGCCAGTATTTCTGGAGGCGAGACTAACCGAGTATACGCACAGTTTGCGAGTGTTGTAGGAGGAAGACATAACTCTGCTTATGGTTTTGCATCTTCAATCAGCGGCGGTCAATTCAATCAGACGACTGCAAACGCGCCTTATGCAGTTGTTGTAGGTGGTAGCGAAAACAAATCAGGCAGCCCAGCAGCGGTTGTACTTGGCGGACGCTTCAATGAAGCAAATGGTGAAGCTTCAACCGTTGCAGGTGGCTTTAAGCGCTCTACAACAGGTATACATGACTATCGAGCAGGTAGCAATTACTTCTCAAACCAGTAGTAACAATCATCTCCCATCATTCTTCGGTTAAAGCCATCAACTTGATGGCTTTTTTAAGAACGAGCGAATTACTCAACCAATAAATGATTGAGGGAATTACCGGTCCCTTGTGAATTATCATGAAATAAGCCACAGGCTTCTTTTCTGAATTGACTTGGTGTTAAACCAGTATAAGATTTAAACAACTTATTGAATGTGGATTTACTATTGAAGCCTGCATCAAAAGCGACAGCAAGTACTTTGTGCTGAGTTTTACACAATAAAAGCTTGGCTTCATCAACACGGTAACGATTTACAAAGTCATAAAAGTTCATGTTTAAATGTGTATTTAACGTGCAAGAGACTTCAGCAGTCGTTGAGTTAATATGCTTAGCAAGCTCTGAAATACTCAATTGGGGGTTTAAAAAGAGCCTATCACTGCGCATTGAGCTGTTAAGCTGGCGAATAATCTGTTCATATGACTTGCAGTGACTGTTATGTATTTGAGGACTGTCAATGCTCTCACTGAACTCATTCACATTGCCTTGTACATAAAGCGGCTTGATTTGATTAAAGTAGGACAAATAGAAAAGCCAAAAGCTCATAGGCACATAGCTAGCTAAGGCAATAAGTTTACTAACCGGCACAGAGAAAATATCGTTGACAGACAAAAGTAAAAAAACTAAACACCAACAGATAAGCTGAAATCTAGCCATCACGACAAGCCAAGTATAGTTGTCGTATTGCCGATGAGTGACTTCAATTTTAAGTATTGGCCGATGCGTGTTTAAGTAATAGACAATATAAATTGCGTAAGACAGTGCACAGACAACACCAAAGCAAAACTCCCAGGTCATGCTAAACAAATAACTTGCACAGATTGGCAGTGCATGAAAAACATCCTCAAAGGAGACTTTTTTTGCTTCGACTTGGAAGCGAACATAAAAATAGAAAACCAATCCATATAAAGCATCAAATGATATAAAGCTGGTATATGTCATTATATCTGTCATGACAAACGCAACTTGAGTCAGCTCAGTCACAAACAATAATATCCAAATGCTTATGAGACTACATGCCAGGGTTTTCGTTTTAGACAAGAAAAGTAATAGGCTGACAATACACCCTAAAACTAAGCTGAGAATATAAAAATTTCTAATCACATCGGTAACTAGCTCAAACATACTATTTTCCTTATTTTCATTTGCGCTCAAAAGCAGACCGTGCCCCCTCTTAAAATGTTACAAAAATAATTACAAATTTAAATAAATGTGACCTAGAGCACTTTTCCAAAGCATTACCATGAAACATGCAGGTACAGAAATTGCTTTTGTCGTATTGCAGCACATACTTATCTATCAGGGTTCAGTCCAATCTATTCACAAGTTGAATATCATGAAAAAATTCTCTGTGCTTTTGGTCGAAGACAACCAAGTTTATGCAAACCTAGTACAACTTCTAAGTGGAGATAGAGCTGATTTTATATGGTGTAATAGCTTAGAAGCAGCGAATAAAGCATTAGATAAACAGCAATTCGATATCTATCTTCTTGACCTTTATTTGCCAGATGGCGATAGCATAGAATTTTGCCGCAGAATAAACACGCCCAAAAAAGAGGATACGATCACTGTGTTTTTAAGTGGTGAGACTGACTTAGAATGGAGACTAAGAGCGTTTGAAGCTGGGGCAGAAAATTATATACAAAAAGACATTGGCAAAGAGCTTTTAAAAATAAAATTAGACAGCTTATTAGATTACCAAGCGAAGCGATTGCGCGCGCTTAAGCATGCAAAAAAGGACTCACAGATCCAAACGGATAGAACTTTTAGAACACAGCTTGATCACAATGCACTCATACACTTTTACCGTCAATGCTTAAACCTGAACGATATCAACAAATTTTCGGGGTATTTATCATCATTAATGCAAAGCTGGGAGCTAGATTACATTGCCCGCCTAAAGCTCACGGACGGCACTGAATATCATTTTAAAAATAATGATGAAGCTATTTGTGATATGGAACTTGAGCTATTCAATGATTTAGAGGTTAATAGCGCAAACGTACAATCTTTTGGTCAATCTACTTTTTTTAAATATCATCAAGCAGAACTCATTGTTAAAAACATGCCAACCGACAGTTACAACAAAGGCTCATTGATTGATATTTTTCACTATGTTGTCGAAGCAATTGACATCAGACTGAATGAAATTGCCAAGCTGCAGCACATGGACTCAATAATTCAAGATATACAAGCACATTTAAGCGATCGACAAGATGATAAAAGCCTATCATTAGTGAATGAGCTAATAGATGATTTGTCAGCCATCACAACCGAAAAAGATTTAAGTGATGACAATGATGATATGGTTTTTTTCTAACCAATTATAAGCAATATCTAGATAAAACATTCTTCCATTATCTTTGATATTCTAACCAATAATGTAAGCACTCCATTACCATGATTACTCACATGGTGATTCACCAAAGTTTAGTTTATTCTACCAAACTTTAATTTATTTTTTCTGATGGTGCTTCATCAGTAAATGGGATAATCACTGGACCACTGCCGTACCAAAACATGCCATATGTACATGAGTGTATATTTTTCCATTTACCATCTTTATACAAAACACACCTTGCACAAGCTTCAGCGCCACCACTAGGCTCATCATTGTGATTTTTCTAAAGGTACAATACTGCTCACTCTCACAGTCCCACCTTATTGGCGAGCTGTTATAAGTCCAAGGTACCTCGGCGGTAGGCTTACTTGTAACAAACCTAAATCTGACACTTGACGCAGTGGAACTAACTGCGCATCCTCTGTTTTCATTAAACTTCAATTAGTTACAAGATAAAAATAAAACATCTATGTCTTTGGTCAAGCTCGACACAATTAATGAGAACAGTTATCATTACAGGTGGTAAAATCTTCAATTCGAATTTAAGTAACCGGAATTTTAATGAAACAAATCAAGCGTTTTAAAGCCACAGTGATGCTATCAATCCCTTTAATGTTGGCTCAGGGCTGTATGACAACACAACAAGATACCTCCCACTCGAGTCATCTAACCATGTTACATGACTATACGTTGTACGACGCAAATAATGAGCAACCTATCACAACTAAAAAGCTAACTGAGAAGTTAAAAAACGCAGACGTAATTTTTGTGGGTGAATACCACAGCCACAGTGCCTCTCACCTTTTACAGGCAAATTTACTGCCCTTAATATTCCAACAAAACCCAAAATTAAAACTGAGCTTTGAGCAATTTACACGCGATAAACAACATATATTAAATCAATACTTAAACAACGAAATTGGCGAACAGACATTGATTAAACAAGCTGATGCTTGGGACAACTATCAAAGTGACTACCGCCCTTTAGTGGAATTTGCACGTGAAAATAAGCTAGATGCCATTGCCGCCAACACCCCGCTAAGCGTTGTTAGGTGTATTGCACGCAAAGGCCCTGAATATATTAAAGAATTTACAGCGTCACAGAAAAAATGGGTCGCAGAGGATATAACCACCAGCTCATCAGCGTACCAAGAAAAATTTATGGCGGCTATGAGCCATCACGGATCGAAGACGACTAAATCAAGCCCTGTGAAACTCAGTAATAGCTTTTATGCTCAGCTGGCACGTGACAATACCATGGCGGAATCAATTTTTAATGCACTAAAACAATCTGAAAATAGCCAAGTAATTCACTTTAATGGCGCTTTCCACAGTAACTACCACCTGGGCACCGTCGATGCGCTTAAGCGACTTGATCCTGACCTCAAAATTACAGTTATTAGCCCACAATTTATAAACGACCAAATCGATTGGTCTGTTGGTGATTTTGTATATACTATAAAACCATTACCAGAACGTTATATTAACAAAGAAAATTTGAATCTCGCTGTGAAAGCAATGATGGAAAAACGTAAACTTACCCAATGCAAATTATAATGTTATTGCTAGAGATGAACTTAAGATAAGTAGCTATCGCCTTCAAATTTTACCAATGATAGGGTTACACTTGGCACTCCAATTGGATAAGGACATCCGCTTTAAATTGATTGATATCATAATTTTCTGGCCCTATCAATCAAGCCAATTTTGGGAGTCACTCTAGCTCTAAAAAGGACCTAAACTTAGCAATAAAAAGATAAACAATGAATGAGTAATTACACATGGATCCTTTAGAAAAGCTGACCGAAAAAAACAAGAAACATGAAAGAATAAAACAAAATGAGCGAATAGAAGTGGCTCGACACTTACCACTTATAACTCTTTATATCATTATTTATCTATCAATCTATGTGTTTCTCAGTGTTGATAACTTTGCACCTAACACTGATAGTTTATTAGGAATGTCAAAGCAAGTATGGCTTTTTGCAATGATAATAAGCGGTGGCTTCGGTGCAATACTTTTTATTGGCAGTATAGCATCGGTCATTTGGTTTTTTCTTGTATCAAGCTATATCGAATTCAAGCGTATACCAAAAAGGGCTATTTTAATTCTTTTACTTGCTAAAGTATCAAGCTTTTGTTTCTTTATGCTAGGAAGTTATCTCGACACTATAATAAATATCAATTCACAGTTAATTGCAAAATTTATGAATTTTGGTTATGAAACCACACCATTTTTAATCACTCTGCCAGCAAATATGTTTATAGCTGGGGTCGCTCTAATTTTTCTTAAAATATTAATATCTATCGCATCCATTCCATTAGATGCGAAAAAGCATGCAGAAAAACTTACCGCTCTATATAAATAACTGTTGGCCGAACTACACTAGCCTGCAATATAAATTTGCATTAAGTGGTCCAATACAAAATATAGACCCCCAATATGCGCCGTACGCTAGGCCACGTCAGTAGTATGTTGTTCAAGCCATAAACCAATGTCTTGTTTGCGATTTTCAGTGGCATCACTTGCTCCCGCCGCAACAAGGTCGATTAGCTTTACTTGCGCCAACGAATTTCTGTATTCAACCTCAGCACGAGCAAACGCAGACGCAATGTGGCATGGTCCAGCACACTCTTTTTCTGAGGCGCCGCAAGGGCCATTTCGCCTTACTTCAGTACACCTAAAACTAGGCGTAGTTCCTTCAACTGACGCTGTGATATCCCAAAGTGAAATTAGGTCTGCACTTTTAGCCAACCGATATCCCCCTTTTGCGCCCCGATGCGTCAGCACAATACCAGCTCGACTCAGAGCCTGTAACTGTTTCGCTAAATAGGGTGCTGGAACACCTAAAAATTCTGCAAGCGACTCTTTTGACAATGCGCGTTTAGGGGGCAATAGCGCCAAAATAGCGCAAGCGTGTGCAACCAGATTAACTATCTACAAATCTGGTTATTGTATTTCAGTAAAATTAGCGAGTCGAACCATTTACTCAGATACAAACCAGTACTTCTAAGGAACACCATGATCTTATTGATAATTGTATCGATTTTTATATCTGTTATCGCGCTGTTATCTATGATATTTGGCGAAGCTATCCAAGATTTATCAGAGCGTCTTCCTGGGCACAGTGAAAGTATCATTTCATTGACAATTATACTTAGCTCACTCTGTACTGCTTGGTTTATCAATCATCGTAAATCTAAAATTAGAGCCTTTGGCACTTTACTCGCTTCGACCGGTTGTTTAGCAATTGCAAGTTGGTTTTTTCTGTTTATTATCAACACTGGCTTTCTAACCAACCCGAAACCCTATGATACGCCACTAGACGCTTTTAAACCGACTCTTTTGTGGCTTCAGTGCACATTTGCGCTTACGGTTGGTATTGCTTTACTTTATGTCGCTTACAAGCAGAGTCGCTCCGGCACTCCTTTACCCTTAAAAAATACAAATGACGATAGCAAATATGGATTAGTTGCTAGAGCGCTGCATTGGACAACGGCATTTTTATTTATATTAATGATCCCCTTGGGTATTTTCGCAACAATCATCCCCGAAGGAACCCCTTATCGAATTGAGTATTATGTTGTTCATAAAACCATAGGTGTTCTAATATTTGCACTGGTAATCATTCGCCTTATTTGGAAGCTATATAGCCACCAGCCAAAATCTGTGGAAGGGCTTAGCACCTTTGAGCGTATACTTTCACGTGCTGTCCATGCATTGCTCTATTTGTTTTTACTGGCGTTACCCATCTCGGGATTCATCATGACCAGTTACTTTGGGGCCCCCACCTATTTATTTGGTTGGGAAGTTCAGCCACTTTGGCAACCCAGTGAGCGTGGCGTGATCATTTGGGGGTAATACACAAGTACTTATTACCTTACTTAATCTATCTTATACTTGGCGCACATATTTTAGGCGCACTCAAACATCATTTATTTGATAAAAAAACCAAGGTGCTAAATAGGATCCTAGGGTAGCCCATTGGTAAATTAACCAAAATAGAAACAGACATACTAAGAGCTCTATGTTTACTATCTAAGAGCTCTACTCTGCTCTTCACACTTGAGTTTGGTCAATCCATAGATTAGTCGACATTACTAAATAACATACTGATTAATAAAATATTAGTGTAGCAATCTTGAAATGGTTTTTGAGTCATCTGCATAAACTCTTGCCTCAGCTCTCGGTACTCTCGTGTCAATTCACAGGACATGGTAGAGAATGAAACACTACAAAGCGTGATTAACATACTTATGAGAATCAATTTATAAAGATGCAAAATTCAGCTACTTTAATGAATATATACGCTTTTTTTATAAGGAGTCTGAATAAAACCCTTCAAACTAAAAAGACGAAGTGGAGCCTAGTTCTTTAGAAAAATTGGGTAACTGAATCGTTGCGATAGCACCATTACTATCAACTCTGCTTTTTAATGTTAACTCGCCACCTTGCGATCGAATAATTTCTCGGCTTAATACCAATCCAATGCCATTACCCTGCTCTTTTGTTGAATAAAAAGGCGTGAACAAATTATCTGTATTTGATACACCTTCACCTCTATCTAATACTTCAAAACAACTTTGTGACTCAGAGAGTTTTATGACCAATATTACTTCAGTCTCACCTGCTACCTCATTCGCTTCCTCAGCATTTTTGACTAAGTTAATTAATGCCTGTTCTAACTGCTCAACATCACAATATGCAGTCAACTCTTGTTCAGAAACTTGTTTTATAAATACGTTGGGGAATAAGGCTTGTAAACGCTGATGCAGATCAGTGGCTGCAACAAAGTGCTTTTTAGGCTCAGGCAGTTGAGATAACTTGGAATAACTAGATACAAAATCAAGTAAGTGCTCGGCACGCTTTTCGATCACTCCTAACATAGTATGTTTTAAGTCATTATTTGTATTCCTTGGCAGTACTTTTAATGATTGCGCCATAGAATAAATTGGCGTAAGCGAGTTTCTCACTTCATGGTTTAACACCCGAACCAACTTTTGCCATGCTTGCTGTTCATTTTTTCGAAGCTGTTGTTCAATTGACACATACACCATCAATCTATAGTGTCTTTGCCCCCTTAACAGCGTATGTTCCACGACTTTAAAACGCTGATTATCGACTGTTGTTTGCCAGCGACCATTTACCTTTTCAAGCGCCAATTGTGAGACATTAAACCCCGTAATATTAGCGCCTTGATAAAAGCGTCCAGCAGCTATGTTGTAATGATAAACTTGAAAGTGATGATCGAGCACCACAATGGGCAAATCAAGTTCGTTTATAAAATCAAAAATAAACGACTCATTTTGAGCATACTCTTGACGCTTGTGTTTCATTCGCCAAGCAATCGATCTCAAGTCACTTTTCACCTGAGCAACACGCCCCTGCCGATATTGGGCTAATTGCCATATGGTAAACTCCTCATTTGCTAGGCTTTCGATCTGGATCGAGATCCCATCTAAGCAAGAACATACGCACTCGTATATTTTATAACTCGCGATAATGCTCGGTAACATAACCGCTAAAAATAAGGTCAAGGTCTCCAAAGCGTCTAACTTAAAATGTGTCGAAATAAAGAGTATCAACAGGAGTAAAGTACAAATAGGTATACTAAAAAGCCAAACTAAGCTGCGTTCTAACGATGTTGTTTTTAGCTTCATTGCGTACCTTTCACCTGAATACTAAATTTATCAATTCGTCGATAAATCGCAGATTTACTCAGACCCAAGAACTCTCCCGCCTTAATCACATTGCCATCAAAATGATTTATCGCTTGAGTAATTAGCCTTTGTTCGGCTTGCTCTAACGACATCAGGGGTACATGGTTCACTTCTTTTTTACTGCCTTGCGTAATTTGAATATCATCAGCTTCTATAACATTACCTTGAGCCATAATTACTGCACGTTCTAAAACATGGGAAAGCTCGCGGATATTGCCCGGCCAATGGTATTCTTTAAGTTTGTTGAAGGCGCGTTGCGTTAAAGTCAGTGGGTCTTGACCATACTTCTTTGCATGATGATATAAAAAGTGATGTGCAAACTCCGCAAGCTCATCCAAACGCGACCTCAGAGGCGGCAACTCAATAACGAGCGTATTGAGGCGAAATAGGAGATCTCTTCTAAATTTCCCTTCATCAATAAGCTTATCCAAATCAGCATTTGTAGCAGAAATAACCCGAGCATTACTTCGTTTAGATTTAGAGCAACCAACTTCCTCGTACTCCCCGCTTTCCAGCACACGCAAAAGCTTTGCTTGCAACGGTAAAGTTAAGCACCCGACCTCATCTAAAAACAAACTAGAGTCATTGGCTAACGTAAACCGACCAATTCGATGTTCCTTTGCATCTGTGAATGCACCTTTTTTATGGCCAAACAACTCACTTTCAAATAAATTGTCAGGGATCGCAGCCATATTCACGCTTACCATATCTTTGGTCGCACGATGACTGTGTTGGTGGATGAACTTCGCTAACATACTTTTACCAGTGCCGTTTTCACCGGTTATCAATATATTTGCATCGGTTTTAGCGATACGCTTGGCTTTTTCAATTAACAAATGACTGGTTGTACTAAAGGCACCAAATACGTCTTGCTCTTTGGTATTTGAAGAGGCGTCGGGCTGCTCTACACTCTTTTTTACAGCATCTATTAGCCTGTTATTTTTCCAAGGCTTTTCGATAAAGTCACACGCGCCCTTTTGCATTGCTTGAACAGCAAGCTCAATTTTCGCCCACCCCGTTATCACGATAACGGGAATAGCTAAACCCCGAGCTCTTAAACTTGATAAAAAAGCCAGTCCTTCATGCCCGGATGTCGTATCCTGACTAAAGTTCATATCCAATAAAATCAAATCAACTTTATCTTTAGCCAAACAAGTCAACGCTGTATTTGGATGATCCGCCTCCAAGCATTGAAACCCATGGCTTTCAAGCACAATCCGTGCACTTAAACGCACGTCGATAAGATCATCTACAATTAATACTGTTTTCATACTGCCTTTCTAATTCTTATTTTGGGCTAAAACATTGATGCTTTAGCCCACCACTCTATCTAATTTTGGCGAAGTGAAGCCATCGGCTTCGAACCTAATATTTTGCTCATAGGGTATAAAGTCGCAAACAGTGCAAACAATACAATTCCCATACACACAGCTGTCAACCAAATGGAGTTAAGTAGCATATAGTCACTCACGTGCTCCATAAATTTACGATAGCTGGATACACACACTAATATTGCCAATATAAATGCACTCGCCAAGGGTAATATAGTGTCTTTAGCTAACTGTTTATACAGACTTTTGCTTTTTGCTCCTAAGGCCATTCGAATACCCAACTCGTAGCGGCGTAAACCCAGGTTGTAGCTAAGCACCCCATAAATACCAACACCGGCAAGAATTAGAGTGAACATCGCTAGTACAATAGTGAGATTACGTGTAATACGCTCCATGTGCGTCATCTTGCCATACTCATGGTGCATATCTGTTAGCCTCCAAACGTGTGCTCGGGGATCAATGTCCCTACCCGCTTGAAATACCAGCTCACGGCTTAAGCTTCTTCCCTCTTTCATTTTTACAATATAAGGAAAAGAATAGGGCTGAGCCGCCCACCAGAATTGGCGCCCTTGGTGTCTACCAAAAGATTTCGGATGATTAAAGTTTTCCGTGATACCCACTACCTCTACGGGATTATCAGGGTCATAACTAACAAAAGTCTCTCCAATTAAACTGCCGTCTGGTTTAAGCAAATCATTAACTGCCTTTGAAACCAAAAACTCATATTTTTCACCGCGGATTGCCGCCTCACTAAATGTTCTTCCTTCAATGATTTTAAGGCCCGTGACGTCAAAATAATCTCGACCAACCCAAGCTTGCGGAATAAACACACTCTCTTTCCCTGCCATATCGGTCACTGTGCTTGCAATCACATTCATTTCAACAGGACTTCCTCCATGTGCCACTTTCTCAACTCCATTAATATTCAGAAGTGCATTCTTAAAAGTGTCGATATAGTGATAACGTTCAGGGACACTTTCTTCGATACCTTGTATAAAAAACTGAACTGTATACAGATTTTCTGTTTCACTACCAAGTGGCCGGTTAAGTGTTTCTAGACTTTTGCTTAATACCATGGTCGCACAGATTACTAAGACTGTAGCTAAAAATAACTGCCCCCCGACCATCCACTTTATTATGTGGGCACTCACCTGACTAATCGCCCCTTTTCCAGAAGACTGGAGCTGGATACGAAGCTTACCAAAATCAATTAACCGACTGGTTATTACAGCAAATAAAAAAGACAGCAACAGACAAGCAACCAATGCACTTGTAAGCACAGTGATATCAAGAGAAAGATCAGAGATTAAAGGTAAAAACCCTTCACTGATAGAAACAAAAAGTTTAATTCCCCATGCAGCCAAAAACAATGCCACCAGCACGGATACTGCCATTAACACACTTGTTTCTAATAAAATACTCTGAAACAATATTCGCCGTTTAGCTCCCAATACAGCTTGAAGCGCTAATTGCTTATGTTTTACAACCGCTCTGGATATGAACAAATTACTCACATTTAATAATGCGATACACAGTAATCCTGTGACTCCAGCCAGTAACAAAATTGCTAAATTATCATTATTACCCAGTTCCGCCTCACGAAAACTCGTTATAATGGGTTTCAAGTCTACTAAGCTAGGAAAGTCTTCTTTCCATTGTGCTTTCACTTGCTGAATAGATTGATACAGATGCGTTTGAGCACTGTTGTGTGTTTCCCCGTGTTTTAAAATCCCCACTAACTTAAGTGTACCGAATAAACTTGACCAAGGGCTGCGATTTTCTTCACGGAAATAACGTACGTCTGAGGAAAAGTTAAACCATACTTGCGCTTTTCCATCGTTAAACATAAATGGGTCGACAAATTCTTTTGCTGCAACACCAACGACTTTAAATGAATTCTCTCGTAAACCGTCAGTTTGTAAAGTTTGGCCAATAACAGAGTCATCGCCATCAAAATACCGTTGCCAAAAAGTATAAGAAATAACGACCTCTTGCACTTTTTCCTCAAGTTTAGAAACAGGGGTTATATGGCGGCCCAATACCAATGGGACTTTAAATAGCTCGTAGTATTCACTTGTCGCGTACGTCACATGAATTTTAGGCTGTCCTGGTAGACTGGTAATAATTCGTTGTGCGGTACTGACTGCAGCCGCTTTTTCAAACACTTGCTGAGTGTTATACCAATGCTCGATCGATTGAAAGCTCTGATAGCCTGAACTGTTTTTATCCTCATAAATATTATCTTGTTCGACAATCACTAATCGTGATTCATTTTCAACATTGAGGGGCTTTATAAAATAACTGCTAAAAAGGCTCATTACGACGAAAAAACAAGCTAGCGTCAGTGACAGAGTTAATATTATAGAAGCGGAGAACCCTTTGGCTTGACCAAGAGAATTAACAGCTAATTTTAATTGATTAATAAAGCGAACTATATTCATGCCATCTTCCTCAACGCTTTAGACCCTAATTCACTTGTATTTAATACTGCACCATCAAATAACTTAATCTGCTTTTTTGCATACCCAGCGTATCGTGGATCATGGGTCACCATGCAAATTGTTGTGCCTTGTTGATTCAAAGATTCTAGGATGGCCATAACCGCGTCCCCATTTTTGGAGTCTAAGTTTCCCGTAGGTTCATCAACCAATAAAATACTCGGCTCGCCTGCCAAAGCACGAGCGATCGCGACACGCTGTTGTTGCCCACCTGATAGCTGGTTAGGTTTATGATTTGCTCTGTGCTCAATTTCCACTTGACTCAAAGCGCGGGTGACTCGCGTATTGATATCCTCTTGACTCAAAGCTTGCTCACGATAAATGAGTGGCAATGCAACATTATCAAAAACAGATAACTCATCAATTAAATTAAATGACTGGAAAATAAAACCAATATGCAGATTTCTAAGCTCTGCAAGGGTATCCGCATCTAAACTCCGGGTATCCACCCCCTCAATTTTGTATGAACCATCTGTAATATCGTCTAGCAGTCCCATCAAACTTAGGAGTGTCGACTTACCACAGCCGGAAGGCCCGCTAATTGAAATGTAGTCGCCTTTATGGATGCTTAAGTTGATATCTGTGAGTGCATGGGTTTCTACATCTTTACTTATATATACTTTCGAGACATTGATAAGCTCGATAACTGGAGTATTAGCCATGGTGTTTCCTTATAATTATTGCGTTATTGTTATTTGTGCGAGGTGTTTAAAGTCAGACATATCAGAGATCACAACTTGCTCGCCGGCTTGTACACCAGATCGAATTTCGATGGCGCTACCAGCGAGTGTACCAAACTCTATGGGGGTTTTAACGAGTTGATTTGTATTTAAATTAAGTACAAATAATGATGCATTACTTTGCTCAGAAATATAACTTGGCTTTTGCAAAGAAAGCGCATTGGACTTGATATCTGTGATGATCCGCCCTTCAATCGACAACGATGGCCTTGCGTTATCCGGCAAAGCACCTGTAAGTTCCAACTCAATAGCTATGCGCCCATCCCTGACAACAGGATCGATGCGCTTGACTCGCGCTTCTACCTCCGCACTAAAAGTATTGATAATCCCAATTTGGCCTTCTTTAACCCTACTCGCTTGCTTCTGTGGAACCTGAAGATCTGCTAACAAAGCAGATTCGCTGCCAACCAAAGCCAAAGGCGCCCCCACTTGAACAGATTGGCCTTGCTCTACATTCACTTCTTGAAGCATGCCGTTGATACCGGCACGCACTTGCAATTTATTGACATCCTGCTGTGCTGCAGTAAAGCTCAGTTCCACTTCGCGCATTAGTTCTTGTTCTATTTGCAGTCTTTGCGCGTGCAATGCCTCAGTTTGAGTTAGTTGTAATTCGGCTAATTTAACCCGCTGGGTGAGTTGATCCACCTCTAACTGAGAACGCTTGTGGTCAAGTATCGATACTATGCCTGTTGCAATCAATTTTGCTTCTGCTTCTTCGCGGTTTTGTGCATTCGCAAGCTCACTTTTTAGCAACGTAAGTTGACCTTGTTGCGCCAATAAAGCATTGTGCTGACTCAGTTTTAACGCTTCAAAAGTGGCTTTTTGTCTTGCGAGTGCAAGCCGACTTCTATTTAAAGCTTGTACTAGTTCCGGGTTTGACAAGCGCATAATGATAGTGTCGGACTGCACACGACTACCGGGTAGATAAAAGATCTCTTCTACTTGCGTGCGATGGCTTGCTGTAATAAATCGACTTTGTTTAGAGCGAAGAGTCCCATAACCTGATACTGCTAGATTCAGTTTACCCCTTTGTACTTCAGCGAGTACCAAGCTATGCAAATCAAGATCTTTTTTATCAAAATCTGAAAATGCCAACGCAATTAATGCAATACAACCAGTTATACCGAAGAAAGCTATTTTTAAGTGAGGCGTGTGTTTTTTATTTTTAGAAAGCGAGTCTTTAATATCCATGCTCAGTCTCAGTAATTATTTCTAAATTACTAGAGCCAATTACATGCCAAATTTAAGACCCTGATTTAAAATGATTTTTAATTTTTCGGCTTTCAAACCTTCCCGGTTTCGGGAATTTTAAAATAATTATGGGATTGAAATATATGGAGGCAGGGCAAGATCATGAAC
>NZ_AUXY01000087.1 GCF_001625695.1 Pseudoalteromonas luteoviolacea H33-S | reverse complement strand
GGCTATTTGATCAACAAGGCCTAGTAATGATATAACTATCACCCCTATAAATTTGATTAAGGGCGATATTACGATAAATTACTCTGTTTCAGACTCTAAGGGGGGAGAGACCTCAGGAAATATTATCGTTACTATCAAAGAATCCCAACAAGGAAAAATTTTAGCTCTTAAGTCCCTAGTAGATGAATTTGTTGAGGAATCAGTAAATAAATTTGAATCAAACGACATAAATTGCATCTCCAAACCAGATTCTGCTTGGTGTGAACAAGTCAGTATCAAGTTCTCAGATGGAACTTTCGAACCTTCAAAAGTAGATAGCAATGAGACGATCCTCATTATTGATGATGAAGGTATAAACTTTTCTGCGACTTTAAGATATCGAAGTCGAGTCAAAAGTTTATATTCTATAGATGACAATGGATACTATTACAAAGCTTCTAAAGGTGGTTTTGACCCTGAATTTAAAGTGCCACGGATCATAAAAGATACTCTGAACTCAATTGATAACTTTACAGACCCTTCAGGTAATCATACATTTGTGCCAGCGGCATGGCTAACAGACTCGTTATTTCCAGTCGTAAAATCACGTTATGAGTATCCCTTCGTTGGGCATGGAGCCACTCCGTTTCATTATTTGCTAGAGCATAATCCAGAGTCTGAGTTGATTGTTGTGCCTATGCCCAAGCTACATGAATCTAGACTAGATTTATTCTGCAATCCCACTGACAATAACATTTCTTCATTGACAGCCCATATTGAGGATATTGCTGAAGACTTCAAACAAACCGTCCTATTACAAGAAGATGTTGAATACCTAAATTACTCTGGTGGTTATGAAATTGAGCGAGTAATCGCAATGACTTGGAAACAATACTGCCTTAGCCCGTTACCATCAGAGGAAACCTTAGCTGCTTTACACAATACGGTAAGGCCATTCTATGATGTTTTATTTAATACTTCAGGAGTTATGGCGTTCCAAGCTTCAGGTATCAATATGACAGCATACAATAATGAATTAGATATCGATAAGTCATATCAAAATCGCTTATTGGTAGCACCTTTTACAGTGTTGGATACTAAATTGCCTGCCAATGGCGAGATCAATGGCAATGCGCCGGAATTAGACGCTTCTATTTATAACTCAAAGCAATGGATAGATGTAATGGTTAACCTTGGTATTACGCCAATTAGACCTTTCCCATTTAATGAAACACCAGCTATGGCCACAACGAGCCTAGGCTTGAGTTATACACCTTTCTCAGACTCTTCTACTTCTTGGTCTAGTCCTATAGCCCTTTCTACAGCGCTCTACATAAAGAACGTTAAATATGATGAACTCCAGTTAGATGATATTGTCATTGAACAGATCAAAAATGACATGACTCCTCAATTATGTCACTACAATAATTGGGAAATTATTGATTATGAGGGAAAATGTAAAATGCAAGATCCTCTATTACACAGGCGTCACAATTTGTTTGAATTAGGGTATGTTGATTAAACTAGCTCACTACAGCTCTTAATTAAAAGTCTGAGTGAGCTTTTAAATATATGTTTATGCTTTCCCTCGAATGATCATCTGAAGGTTCAGCCTTAACTCGTCTGGATCTTGAGATAGTTTGCTTGGTTCAAACTTTCTTACGCAGCGATGATCTTTGGCGCATTTATCTGTTAATGCTTTTAAAAACTGTACAAGGTCATCTTGTTGGCTTACATCTAATGGCGGTGAAACAAATGGTGATAGCTGAAGTAAAGCGAGTGCTTGTAGGCTGTTATTTTGGGCATTGTTGTTAAGAATTTCACAACTTGCATCGTTTTTGAATTGGCTCAGGCCGCACGCTCCACCTTTCGAAAAAAAGTTATTAATGGCGTCAGCTGGATTAACATAGTGCGCAACCACCTCCTCAAGTGTTTCATAAGCGCCTGAGTGTCCGTAAGGGCCTGTCAGTTCAACATTGAGTAAACTGGGTACTTTGAACGCAAACATATTACGCTGCTGTGGATCTATATCAAAACGCCCATGATCTATGTTTTGATCACCTGTGCCAATACCAAATTGGGGAAATGCCAGATTAAAAAAACCATCATTGCTAAAACGAGTACCACCATGACAATTTACGCACCCTGCTCCCCCATCACTAATTTGAGAAAAGAATAAATTAGCACCGCGTTTTTGTGCTTGTGATAGTGCATTGAAATCGCCTTTCAGATATGCGCTCCAAGGAGAATTAATCAGGTTTACTGAAGATTGATATTGTCCAAGTGCAAGCGCAATGCTATCAAAGGTGATGAGCGATTCGGCATTATCTGTACTATTAAATGCACGTCTGAACTCGTTAAGCCAATTGTTTTTTTCTAAGTCGCCGTTGCCACTGCCATAGTTTCCGAGTCGCTCAGCTAAATGTTCACGAACGGACTGGTTGTTAAAAGCATTCTCAAATGCTGCTCCTCGCATTTCTTCAACTGATGTCACAGGGAAACGCGAAAGCGCGCCAACTAAGTCATTGCCTACATCAAGATCAGGCACACCAAATCCTGAGTCCGGAGTACTGATCACTTCCTGCTCGTTCCCTTGGCTATCTGTTATGGTAAATCGTTCAACTCTACCGTCCCAGAAAAGGCTTGAGTTTGATAATCCGACATTAAAAATGGTCGGTGAGTTTCTTGGTATATTAATTGTTTCTGATGTGAGTCTTAGTGGGCCAATAATATCTGGGTCAACCGCATTTGTCCCTATTGGAAAAGATAGGCCGTCTGCGCCGCCTATCCTTGGGTGGTGGCAGCTTGCACATGCCACGGTTTTTTCGCCGCCAAGCGCTTTACTAAAGAATAGTTTCATCCCTAATTGCGAAACAGGGTGATTGAGTCTTGGTAGATTTGATAAATCGGGAATGCTTGCTGTTAAGTTTTGCTGAATAATTATTTCTTGAAGTCGAATGTCAGCTTCAGTTTGGATTTTAACGACATGCTTTTTATTGTTTGGGAGTTTTTTAGGTTGATGCGTTGATTTAGCACAAAGATGGTAACTGGAGAGGGAAAGCAAAGCTAACACTCCCAAGTTGGATATATTTTTTAGTTTCATATTTTCGCCCCTTCATTTACTAACCTTTAGCTTGGTCAGTAAATGTGCAAAAAATATGTTTAGATTTAGTCCAATTTAGCTTTGTTTATTTGTTCTGTTGTTCCATCTAACTATTTCTTTGTGATCTCTAGTCACTGAATCGCCTTCTAATTCGCATTGTTTGACCTCGTTAGCAAGTACATTTTCAGCACTTAGCTCTAACTTTTGTAGCAAAGTACTCAGGGTCGCCTGTTCTTTTTCAGAGAGGTTCTCTAATAATCTTTCTTCTCTTTGTTTCAGATGCGCAGTTATTTTACTGTAGATATCAACTCCTTCATTAGTTAATTCAACAGGTTTACTACGAGTATTTGGTTGTACCTTTGCGTATTGAGCCAAATCTTTTTTTATTAAAGCCGTGATAGCACGTGTTGTTGAATAAGGATCGAGTCTAGTTTGATAAGCAATATCTGACGCTGTTATTGGTCCATAAGAACCTATATTAATTAAAATTCTGAGCTCTCTTGTATCGCAGTCTGTGAGGTTGCGAATAATAGGGTCTCTGGATATTGATAAGAGATTGCTCACCACTGCGACTTGAAATGGAATATGTGTCTCGAGTGCAAGTTCACTGTCATGTTTTTTAGAAAAGCTTTCTAATCTGTTTTTTAATGCATTTTGATACGAAATTTCACTAGACAATTAGAATCTCCAGAGTTATGTTATGTTGCATATGCAACAAATAATAATATTCAACAGGAGCTGATTATGCCCTTAGTTACCCCACTTTCTCAAGATCACGATCAGGAAGTTACTGAGCTTGCGAAGTTTTTTAATGAAACATTGGGATTTTGCCCTAATAGTGTTCTTACAATGCAGATTAGGCCCGCAATTGCACGCGCTTTCATTAATTTAAATAAAGCGGTTATGGAAAATCATGGTCGAGTTACTTCTGAGTTAAAAAGATTAGTTGGATATATCACCAGTGCAAATACAGGTTGTCGCTATTGCGAAGCGCACACTATTCTTGCTGCTCAACGCTATGGTGGTACAGATTCACGCCTAGCGCAGATTTGGCAATTCCGTGAATCGGATGTATTTACAGCTGGTGAAAAAGCTGCATTTGAATTTGCCCTTGCAGCATCGAGCGTACCCAACGCAGTTGATAATACAATTGAATCAGAACTCAAAAAGTACTGGGATGATGGCGAAATTGTCGAAATTCTTGGTGTTATTTCGTTATTTGGCTATTTAAACCGCTGGAATGACTCCATGGGCACATCTTTAGAGTCTGGTGCAATTGATGCTGGAGAGACACTTTTAAAACAAAACAACTGGGAAGTTGGAAAACATCAGTCTTAAACCTACCTTTACATCTCAACTACCAAAGGCTTTTTCGTAAGATAAAGCCTTTTTATATTAGTCTTCTAAATTAAAATTAAGTGTCCAACATCTATGCGTAAATGTGAAATTTTAGATGTTCTAAGCCTCGATCTTAGTAATCAGAATTATTGTAAATAGGTAATTTGAACAGTTTTAGTTCGAAAGTTTCATTATTTACCAAAACTTTTAAAACTTTTTACTCAAGCGATATACAAACAGTTCAAAACAGACTAGATTACACTTTGGCTTGAGGTACTGACTACATTATTTCAAATTTTGAAATAGCTATATTTTAAAGTTTCAGAAAAAAATGAAACTTTAGTTGATCTGAGTCAGTTATCTTTGTATATTTAACTTTCAATAATTACTGAACGTTTAGAATTATGAATTTATCACCAAAAATCGAAAACTTCGTGCTCCATTGCGGTGAAATGGGCAGTCGTTGGGGATTTAATAGAACAATTGGGCAAATGGTCGGGTTACTCGTTATTAATGAGCATCCACTTACTGCAAATCAAATTGCAGAAGCGCTAAAGATTTCCCGTGGCAATGTAAGTATGGGGATCAAAGAGTTGCAATCATGGCAATTAGTCAAAGTTCATCATATCCCTGGCGATAGAAAAGAATATTATGCGCCGAACGGTACTATCTGGGATCTTGCTAATAAAGTGTTTGAAGAAAGACGCAAGCGAGAAATTGACCCTACTCTGACATTATTACGTGACCAAATATTGGATACCGCGAATACGCCAGAAGAAAAGTACGCTCAGGAGCAAATGCAATCCATACATGATCTTTTAGAAACAGTTACTAAATGGTCAGCTGAATTGCAGAGGTTGACACCTGAACAATTGCAATCATTGATGAAGCTAGGCTCGTCTGTTAGTAAGGTGATCGACCTCAAGGATAAGTTATTGAAAAAGTCGTAACTAACAGAGGTGTGTCATGCTTGATACCTTATTGCTGTCGCGAATACAGTTCGCGACGAATATAAGCTTCCATATACTTTTCCCGACCATATCCATTGCACTTGCATGGTTCTTGGTTTTTTTTAAAGTCAGATATGTTCAAACAAAGCAGCCCGTTTGGCTCCGGGCTTATCGGTTTTGGGTTAAAATTTTTGCCCTTACTTTCGCTTTAGGTGTTGTCAGTGGTATTACTATGTCGTTTCAATTTGGCACAAATTGGCCGGGCTTTATGGAACGTATTGGTAATATTGCAGGCCCCTTGTTGGGATATGAAGTTCTGACTGCTTTCTTTATGGAGGCGACCTTTTTAGGGGTCATGTTATTTGGTATGAAGCGTGTCAGCCCCGCTGTACACACTTTTTCTACAGTGGTTGTGGCCATAGGCACAACGATTTCTGCTTTTTGGATATTGTCTCTAAACAGCTGGATGCAAACGCCGGTTGGTTACGAGATTATTGATGGAGTATTTTATCCCAAGGACTGGTTTACTATCATTTTTAACCCTTCTTTTGGTTATCGTTTGTCACACATGCTATTGGCTTCTGGGATCACGGCATCCTTTCTGATCGCTGGGATTAGTGCTTATCGGTTATTAAAGAATGATCATAAACATGCGCCAAAATTAACGCTTAAAGTCGCTCTAACAGTGGCGATGGTGTTGACTCCGTTACAAGCTTTTGTCGGCGATTTGCATGGCTTAAATACTTTTGAACATCAACCGCAAAAAGTGGCTGCAATGGAAGGTGTTTGGGAAACTGAAAAAGGGGCACCTTTGTTACTATTCGCAATCCCGGAAGAAATCAATAGAACGAACCATTTTGAATTAGCCATTCCAAATTTAGCGAGTTTAATTTTAACTCATGAACTAGATGGCGAAATTAAAGGCCTTAATGAATTTGAAGGGGCGCACCCGCCCGTCAAGCCCGTGTTTTACGGGTTTCGAGTTATGGTTGGGCTTGGCTTACTGATGATTTTAGTAGCAGCTTTGACGAGAGTCACTTTATGGAAACATAAGAATTTACCCGCTTGGCAGCTCAAATTACTTGTCGTTATGACTTTCTCTGGGTGGGTCGCAACATTGGCTGGTTGGTATGTGACTGAAATTGGCCGACAGCCTTATATGGTTCAAGGATTAGTTCGAATTGAAGAGTTGGTTACACAAGTCCCTTCTGAACATGTGCTTAATACTTTGATTGGTTATCTGTGTGTTTATGCACTGCTTTTAAGTGCTTATATTAAAACACTGTTCTATACAGCTGATAAAGCTGTTGAAGTTGAAGAATACGAGCTTAACCCCCCGATGCGAGGTGAAAACTATGCTTAGCAGTGAATTTTTGGCACAGTTTTATGGTGCACTTATGGCATTGGCTATTCTAGTTTATGCAGTGCTAGACGGATATGATTTAGGGGTTGGCATTTTGCTGCCTCTTAAAGAAAAAGAACAAACTGATACCATGATCGCTTCGATTGGACCATTTTGGGATGCGAATGAAACTTGGCTTGTACTTGCTGTCGGTTTGGCTTTGATAGCATTTCCTATGGCGCATTCAGTTATTCTACAGGCCTTATATCTCCCCGTCGCTTTAATGCTACTTGGTTTAATTCTAAGAGGTGTCGCATTTGATTTTCGTGCTAAAGCAAAAACAAAATATCAAGATGCATGGGATGTTAGTTTTAAAGTTGGAAGTATTATTACTGCATTTGCACAAGGCTTTATGCTGGGTCTATACGTCATGTCTTTTGAGCAGAGCATGCAAAGTTATGCATTTGCAATGTTGAGCGGCTTTGGTGTAATTGCTGCTTATGCACTCATAGGTTCCGCTTGGTTGATTATGAAAACCAATGGTCAACTTCAAAAAAATGCCATTGTATGGTGCACAAAATCCAACCTCATAGCTGCACTTGGTGTGATTTCAATATCCATTGTGAATCCATTAATCAATGATTTCGTTGCATCTAAATGGTTTAACATAAACGAGTCGTTACTATTATTGCCAATCCCCATTTTATGCTTAGCTCTGTTTGTGTTGCTCCACTGTTCTCTTACACGTTATTCAAATGTCGACAATATTAAAAAGAGTTGGGCGCCATTTGCTATTGCGACTTGTATATTTTTATTATGCTTTTTAGGTTTGCTCAACAGTTTTTACCCTTATGTTGTACCAAACCAACTGACTATTTATGAATCTCTTGCGGATCCTTCAGCACTGACATTTATGCTCTATGGTGTTGTGATGGTGGTTCCAGCTATTATCGGATATACATTGTTTTCATACCGTGTTTTTTGGGGAAAAACACAAGCGTTATCTTATTACTAATTTTCATTCATTAGCCCAACAAAAAGGCAGCCTATAAGCTGCCTTTTTTATACCAAAAACTTAACTAAATTTTTGGATAGCCAATTCTATCTGAAAGGTAACCTACGCTTGTTACAAAATAATAGCTACGGTTCCAATTCATTAGCGCTTTGTAATTATCATATGCTAAATACATTCTGCCATTAATATCATCTGGCATGACAAGCGCAGCAGTTATATTAACATTCGGTAAGTCGGTGCCATCTGTACGTCTTACACCGAGCTCTTGCCAGTCGGATAAAGAACGCTCTGAATTATTGAAAAACTCGAGCCATTGACTGTGATTTTTTGTGCCTCTCTTTAACACGTAGTTTTCAGAAAAGCCTTCAGGAAGTTTAACTTGCCTTCCCCACGTTAAGTTGTTATTCCAACCAACGCTTTTAAGGTAGTTAGCGATTGAAGCAAAGGCATCTTCTTTTGTTGTCCAAATATCTTTTCGGCCATCTTTATTGTAGTCAACTGCATAGGCATTGAAAGAGGTAGGCATAAACTGGGTTTGTCCCATCGCGCCAGCCCATGAGCCTTTAAACTTGTCTAAGCCGATATGACCATCACGTAAAATATCAAGAGCGGCCCATAGTTGACGTTTGTAAAGGGCTTCGCGTCTGCCATCGAACGCTAAAGTTACTAATGAACTGATAACCGGATAGCCGCCTTGTACTCTGCCAAAACTACTTTCCAGACCCCAAAGCGCAATTATGAAGCGGCCTTGAACACCAAAATCACGTTCAATTTGATCTAACAGTTCTTTGTTTTCTTGATATAGTTTTCTAGCGCGTTTGACTTTCCAATCAGGTACACGTTTTGGCAAATATGTTTCAAGTGTTTCTACGATTTCTGGCTGTGTTTTGTCTGCTTTTATTACTTTCTTTTTAAACTTCGCAGTTGCGAAAGCAGAGTCTATTAAGGATTGTTCGTACCCTTTAGCAACGGCTTCTGATTTTAGTTTTTGAACGTATTTATCAAAGTCCGCTTGCGTCGTTGCACTGACTGACGCTGAAAAACACAGAGATGTAAGTATAACTTTTAAAGTCTTAGTCACTCTTTGCTCCATTTCGTTTTTTAAATTCATCCAGAAGGTTTTCCTCTGGAGGTGGAATCTGCAAGTAAAACCCTTGCTCGGTTAATTTTTCCTTAACCGTGCTTAAATCTGCAACCCCAAGTTTCTCTCTTCTAGCAAGATCAACTAACATTACAAATATTGGGGTGCCAAAAGTGCTCATCAAAGGCTCAGGAACTTTGCTGAAATCGTCTCTTTTTTCAATAAAAAGGTAGGTGTCGGCTTTTTTACTACTTTTGTATACTGCACTTAGCATTATAACCCTATAAATTCTTGCTTATCTTAGAGCAGCACTATACCATGACATATATAATAATTGGAAAGTTTTGCTGCTCTCAAACGTACACAGTACGGGGTCAAAATAAGATTTAATAAAGAGTACGCAGTTATATTTTGAGCGCTTATGTCTACACAATCTTTCGAACTCAAAGGGAACCTCTTCACGCTATCTGTGTTACAGCTTTTAAATGCTGATTTAAGCATTGTAAAAGCGCAGTTGAGTGAAAAAATATCTCAGGCGCCTAAGTTTTTTAAAGGTGCACCTATTGTAATAAATCTGGCCGAAGTTCAAGACGAGCCTTTGGTTCTCTCAGATTTAAAGTCTATCTTAAGTGAGCTATCACTCAACCCAGTTGGTATTTGCA
The DNA here is from genome assembly GCF_001625695.1 of Pseudoalteromonas luteoviolacea H33-S. Lineage (GTDB taxonomy): Bacteria > Pseudomonadota > Gammaproteobacteria > Enterobacterales > Alteromonadaceae > Pseudoalteromonas > Pseudoalteromonas luteoviolacea_B. Next base: position 20,607 of record NZ_AUXY01000087.1, on the reverse strand, counting down.
ACGGCAACGACGAGCATAATGAGACTGCTAAGTCATTAGGTATGTCTGTTTTGAATTATACAAAAGACGTTGCACCAAGCGTTTCTAGTAATACGAAAACTGAAGTTGTCGAAAAACATGTTTATGTGCCTGCTCAAGTAGTAAACGGAACTGTGAGGTCCGGTCAACAAATATACGCAAAAGACAGGGACTTGATTATTATGGGTGCCGTTAGCCACGGTGCAGAAGTCATAGCTGATGGGAATATTCATATTTACGGAACATTACGGGGCCGTGCAATTGCTGGTGCACAAGGTAATGATTCTGCGAGTATTTACTGTCAAAAATTGGAAGCTGAACTAGTATCAGTTAATGGTAGCTACTGGATCAGCGATTCCCTTCAGGGGGAATTTTGGGGAAATCCTTGTAAGATTACTCAAACAAACGAATCTTTAGAATTAACAGCATTGGTCAAAGGATAAATCTAATGGCAAAAATTATTGTCGTAACTTCCGGTAAAGGTGGTGTAGGAAAAACTACATCGAGTGCAGCAATCGGTACGGGGTTAGCATTAAAAGGCTATAAAACAGCCATCATCGATTTTGATATTGGCCTGAGAAATCTAGATTTAATCATGGGTTGCGAGCGTCGCGTTGTTTATGACTTTGTAAATGTCATCAACGGGGAAGCTAATTTAAACCAAGCATTAATTAAAGATAAAAGGGTTGAAAAACTATTTATTCTTCCTGCATCTCAGACACGTGATAAAGACGCACTTACGCGTGAAGGTGTTGAAAAAGTCTTAAATGAGTTAAAAGAAGACTTTGATTTCATCATTTGTGATTCTCCTGCTGGAATAGAAGCAGGCGCTATGATGGCGTTATATTTTGCCGATGAAGCAATCGTTACTACAAACCCTGAGGTTTCATCTGTAAGAGACTCAGATAGAATTTTAGGTATCTTACAAAGTAAGTCAAAAAGAGCTGAAGAAGGTGCTTCACCGGTTAAAGAGCATTTGTTGCTTACTCGTTATAACCCAGAACGCGTTGCGACTGGTGAAATGTTATCAGTAGAAGATGTACAAGAAATTTTAGCGATTGACCTGCTTGGTGTGATACCTGAATCCAAGTCCGTACTTAACGCTTCTAACTCTGGTCAGCCTGTTATTTTAGACACAGAGTCTGATGCAGGCCAAGCGTACAGTGATGCTATTGACAGATTACTGGGTGAAATTATCGACTTTAGATTTCTAAATGTTGAAAAGAAAGGTCTACTGAAAAGAATTTTCGGAGGTTAACTTGTCTTTACTTGACTATTTCCGTTCAGAAAAAAAGAATAGTGCCTCATTGGCAAAAGAACGTTTACAGATCATCGTTGCTCATGAACGTTCTAAGCGCGGTACGCCTGATTACCTTCCACAGCTTAAGCAAGATATTCTGGAAGTAATCAGTAAGTATGTAAAAGTAGACTCAGATGCAGTAAATGTTCAGTTTGAACAAAACGAAGATGATTTAGCGGTACTTGAGCTAAATGTTACTTTACCTGAAGACGAGCAAAAATAACTAAAAAGCCCATGATATGTGTATCATGGGCTTTTTAATATACTTATGTTTTACATAAGTATATTATTTAATCGCAATCAAATTCAGGCCATTCAACTATATGCGCTTCGAACTCTTCCTCAAGGTCTACTTCAGTCTCTTTTACAACCTTGCTTTTGATGCTAACGTTTAAACCGTGCATTAGCTCTTTCGAACCATTGTTTTTTAACGGATGCCAAGAAGCAAGCCCCCTGCCTTCATGAAGGCGACGATAGCTACATGATTGTGGCATAAAGAAAATGTCTTTAAGATTATCTTTGGTCAATTGTACACAGGTTGGTACGAGTGTTTGCCGCTCGCTGTAACGCGTACACCCTCCAGTTTGAATATCACTGTACTGACAAATTACGTCTGTATAAAGAAGCTCTTCTCCATCTCTTAATACATCTGTACTTTCAAAATGTTCTTCTTCATCATCACTATTGATAAAAGAATGAAGGCAGCACTTACCGCACCCATCACAAATAGATTCCCATTCTTCAATGCTCATGTCCGATAAAGACTTAGCTTCCCAAAACTCTAAACTGCTCATAATTAACGCCCAAAAAACTGAACGAAGGATTCTACTGTATAGTCAGTTATAGCGCAAAGAGTTAAAAACGAGATTTTTAACTCACTCTTTATGTGTTCAATGCCAATTCATGGTTCATCGGCAGTGAGATTTCAATACAGAGGCCGCCAAGCAAGCTATTATGTGATTCTATTTGTCCGTTATGTGACTCTACTATCTTTTTACAAACGGCTAGACCCATTCCTTTACCACCCATTAGTGTACTTCTAGAAATTTCTTCGCGAAATAGCGGTTGGAATAATTGTTGATGGGCTTCATACGATAATGGCATGCCAGAATCTTCAATTCTTATTATCAGGTTATCATTTTCCATATATGTGTTAAGTGAAATTTCGACTCCGTCACCGCCAAATCTCAGTGCGTTTTTAACAACTTCACAGATTGCATTTTCAATGGTTTGTTTATCTAGGGTAACAACTAGCGAACTATCTAATTTGTTTGTAATGGTGAATTTTGATGTTTTAGGATCACCCTCACCAATACATGTTTGAAATACCTCGTTTATGTAGACACGCGCATTAGTTGGTTTTTTGTTTAGCAAAGAGGCAATATCTTTATCATCTGTCACCAGCATGAGTTGGTCTATAAATGTATTTAACTCATCAATTTTACTCATTAGCTTGTTATATGAGTCTTGAACATTGTCGACTATATTGTATTGCAACGATTCAACTTGAATTTTCATTACAGTTAGTGGTGTTCTTAACTCATGTGACAGATCAGTAAATAGCTTTTCTTCTTTTTCTTTAAGTTTTTCTTCTTTGTAGCTAACTTCTCTGTGCTTGGTATTTACAGTTTGGTTTAGCGCATGAACTTGATGTTGCAGTTGATTTAACAGTCTTGATTGCAGAGATTTATGCTGTAAAGCCAATGCTATGGTAAACAGTAGGACTTCGATTAGGTATCCAATTTTGATAAATGATGTGATATCAAAAACATCAATAAAATTACCATAGCTAGCGCCTAAAATAGTAAATATATTTAAAAACAATAAATGGTTAATCAAACTAAATGTAAAGGTACGCATACCTGGTCCTTTTTGCTTGATGCTCCAAGAGCACGTGTAAACAAAGACTGGGATAACTAGCGTACTCAATATAAGGTTGAAATAGACAGTATTTAATAACAGTGCTGTAGGGACTGTGATTGTGTAAAGTGCAATGAATGCTACATAAACCTTGTTTAGCGCTGGGTGGTAATGTTTGAGCTGTAAGAACCCTCTGACAAAGAGTAAATGAAATAGCGGGACTGTGGCCATCAAAAATATCGAAAACTGACCAGAAAATGCATTGTGTGAAGGCCAGAAGTATTGGAAACTGAATCCCGCAGTATCAACGACAATTAAAAAGAACAAAAAGGTCCATGCCGCATAAAAAACATTTGTGCTATTTCTATTAAAAAACAAGTTTACTAACACAATTAATAGAATCGCGGCGACAACACCTGTTAGGCTGGCATTCGTTATTAGGCTTTTGTGGGATTCTTTAAGGTAGTTTTCTGGTGTATGTATTTGTAAATTGGCTGGCGCATTTGCAAATGTCTGATACTCGATAAGAAAGGTGTTCTCGCCAATATCCATATTTAAAGGTATATACATTTGCGGGTCTTGAACTGGACGTTTGCTGAAGGGATCGGACTCATCTAAGTTGAAAAGGTCTTGCCAGCCAGTTGGCAGTTTTTTATACACAGATAATTTTGCTAGGCGAGGAAAGCCAAATGACATTTTCCAGTCTTTAACATTACTTTGATTATCAAGCTTTATGTATGCCCACTTCGAGTAAATGCTAATTTTAGGTTTTTTGTTGATTTCGTTGATAGTTCTAAAGTGATATGAATGACGCTCGAAATCAAAGGCGCTGCGAAATTCACCATCGTAGTCGAAGTAAAACATCGCTACTTTATTTAAAGAGAGAGCCTGAGTGTTTTGTTTTATTGTTGTTGGCTCTATATTTATCAATGGACTAGCAATGATTGGTGTACAAAAAAAACACAGCAGTACCAGTAAAAAACAACGCATTACTTATTCTCTTCATTCTTTTAGTCAAATTTTAGCCTTCAATCATGTAGCAAATATGGAGGCTGAGAATGATTTCTGTTTAACTTAAAGTGCAATGTAAAAGATTGTAACACATTTAATTTTGATAAAAACACAATAAAACAACTAGATAGCTTAATCTAATGGGTATTATGCCTCGTCCGCATTGATTTAGGACATTAATCAGTAATGGTTTCTAGGTACAATTATCACGACTGAAATATTTCTGTCATATTTGTTTGTTTAAATGCGTCCTGAAACAAAAACGTCATCAAAGTGCCATAAAAAATGGCATTGACATAACGAGATAAATCAATGAGTGAATATAGCCAAAAGTCATTACCATCAAAGTTACTAACCTGGGGTGCAATTGCATTTCTTGTTTATTTAGTGCTAGTTGCCGTAGGTACAGTTAGTGGTGGTTTTAAACTTGCTTCCGGTGGTTCTGAAGGTGCGAAAGAGATTTTCGCGTTTGCTACTAACCCATTTGTTGCGCTTTTATTAGGTGCACTTGCTACAGCCTTAGTTCAATCTTCATCTACTGTAACGTCTGTTATAGTTGGTTTAGTTGCCGGTGGTCTTCCTCTGCAAATTGCAATTCCTATGATCATGGGCGCAAATATTGGTACAACCATCACTAATACGCTTGTATCAATCGGACACATTCGCTCTAAAGAAGAATTCCAAAGAGCTTTTGCTGCATCTACAGTACACGATTTCTTTAATTTATTCGCGGTAGCTATTTTCCTACCACTGGAAATCATGTTCGGTCTATTAGAAAAGTTTTCAGCAAGTCTTGCGCACCTATTTGTCGGCGATGCAGATTTATCAATCAAGAGCTATAACTTCATTAAGCCTTTGGTTAAGCCTGCTGTTGGTGTAGTTAAAGATTCAGTTAGCTTCCTTGATGGCAAAGCTGCTGGTATTGCAATGGTCGTAATCGGTATTGCACTTATTTTATTCGCTGTAACAACGCTAGGTAAGTTACTTAAACAAGCACTTGTTGGTAAAGCAAAAGACCTTCTACACGGTGCAATCGGTCGTGGCCCTGTTGCAGGTATCAGCTCAGGTGCAGTTGTAACGGTAATGGTTCAGTCTTCATCTACAACAACAAGTTTAATGATTCCACTAGCTGGTAGCGGCGTATTCACAACACGTCAAATCTACCCATTCACTTTAGGTGCTAATATTGGTACTACTATCACTGCACTTCTTGCTGCAACCTCTATCACAGGCCCAGCAGCTGAAGTAGCGTTAACAGTTGCGCTAGTGCATGTCATGTTCAACGTATTCGCAGTAGGCTTAATCTATGGCCTGCCACTACTTCGCGAAATCCCAATCAAGTGCGCTGAAAAGCTTGCTGAGGTGGGTGCTAGGAACAAGACTGCTGCGTTCGGATATGTACTTGGTTCATTCTTCGTAGTACCTGGTCTTATCATGCTAGCTGTTCGTTAAGCACCAGCATACAAGCACAAGCCTCGGCAACCATGATGGTTGTCGAGGTTTTGTTCATATTAATGCAATAAAATACATTCATACTTTAGCTGTTAATTATTTTCCTGTTGTATCTGATGAGAAATACTAGAACCATCCAATTTGAATTGTACACTCACACTGATCCACTTTTCCCTATCGGTAAAGCTTCAGCAATTGATGAGATTGAGTTTGAAATGCAAGGTGAAGAACTTGTATTAGACTGCTTGCTGCCATCTGATGCTGTATCTGGAAACAAGTTAGTCATTACAGCAACCCATGTCGATGCTAGGTATGTCAACTTTTGTGGAACTGTCTTATTGGATGATTTGGATATTGTTAAAGGTTCTGTTGAACTCGTTTTGACGGGTAGCGGAGATGCTGGTAGTTATATGACTCAACTTAGCTTACTTGGGGAAACGGGAGGAGTGAAAAACGTTGTAGATGCTCAGGTCGAACTCGCTCGCGCAATAGAGAATCACAATTCAGAAGAGCTCCCTTTTAAAAAAGAGCAGCCCTTCTTTAAAACCCTATCCATGCGACTAACTGTGTGGAAAAATGAATTAATGGATGGGTTAGCTTTACAGCGGTAGAGATATTTTACCCATCGTCAATTGCTTGCCGTTTTTGCTTCCAGCATTCGCATTCATAACTGTTTCATTCGCTAGTATTGCAAATAATACAGCTTCCTTAGAATCTGCATTGATCCCGTTCTCATCAAGTTTTAGAACCCTAAAATGCTTACCTAATTTATCTTGAAGTTTTGCAACAATAGCCAAGTTGTGTGCACCACCACCACTCACCAGTACATCAGTAGAATTTGTTATATCTAATTGTTGTATGTGTTTAACAATACAATTTGCTGTGAATTCATTTAAGGTTGCCATGATATCGTGTGGCGATACTTCGGCATTTATCTGAGAAAGCAATTTTTCAAGTAATTCAAGATTGAATAGTTCAGGACCGGTTGTTTTTGGCATGGCTTGCTTGATGAAGCTTAAAGACAATAGCAAGTCGAGTAAGTCACTATTTATGACACCTTTCGATGCGATTTCTCCGTCTTTATCAAAATCGATACCGAAATGTTTTTGTACATACTGGTCCATCAAGGTATTGCCTGGCCCTATATCTGAGCAGATGACGTCATTTACACCATAACCTTTACCAATAAACGTGAAGTTGGCAATGCCGCCAATGTTTAGCAGCAATGTATCTTTTTGATGGTTTGCGAAGAGGTTGTAGTCTCCATATTGTGCAAGTGGTGCACCTTCAAAGCCCGCAGCAATGTGTTTTTGTCTAAAGTCTGATAAGGTAATTATGTTTGTTTCTGCGGCAATATGATCAGCGTCACCTATCTGCAATGTACCATTATTGAAATCAGAAAATGAATGAAAGCTATTTGGGCAATGATAGATTGTTTGTCCATGGCTAGCAATTAAGTCTATATCCTCATTTTTTATGCCCCACTCTGTCAATTTCTGGTTGATAAAATGGCCATGTAACGTCCCTATCCATGGGTTTAATAGTGTAAGATATTTAAGTTCAACAGTTTCTGTTGAAAATACAGGGCGTATTTTATTTTTTATTTCATCACTATATGAAATAGTGGCGAAATGCGTAACTTCACACTTTGTGTCTGCGCCAAAGTTAGATATTTTGCAGACAGCGATATCCAAACCATCTAGAGATGTCCCACTCATTAAGCCTATTATGATTCTTTCATTTTTGGTAGAGAGCTTATAAAGTTTTTCAATATATGGATTCATATTTATTTTTAGATATTATTTGATGTTAGTACAGAAATGACAGGGTACATATTATACCCTAGTTCAATTGTTATATTTACCTTAGACTGTCCTGCTACAGTTGTTTTCCTCGGTAAAGAAGTCAATGTTTGAACATCACCATTTGCAAATAAAACGATTAATTGCTCAGGCTCTAAAATTCTTCTTCCGCTTGATAAATTCTCTATATTAATAAGAACCGCTCTACTCCCATCTTCATTTGACATTGCCAATGACGACCTTACTATAAAATCGCTTTTATTAGGTTTTATCTGCTCTTCTTGATAAAACTGATTTATATCTATCTGAGGTAAATAGCTGTCGACGGTGTAGGGCTTTTCTTTTGCGAATAGAATAGGTGATATGAGTAATAGTGTTGCTAATAATAAAGGTTTCAATGTGGTCTCCTATTTTATTGCCGCGGGTTGTGACGCTAACAAGATGTTTTGAATTTCTGTTTGCAAGCTCTCAATTGCTTTATTTATCGACTCAATTTCTTCTTGTGTAAAATTAATACGACTGAGCATAAAATGAATTGCATTATCATTGACCACATATGAGTGTAACCTTAACTGATCATAACCTAAACGGTTTATATAGTAGTAACCGCTATATTCATCCTCGATCAAAAAGTCAATTCTGCGTTTGTTTACTAATTCCATACGCCGTGATGCGCTTGCTACTTCAGCTAAACGCTGCTGATACCAGGGGATCTGTAAAATCTGTCTAAGCTCTTCACCATAATACGCGCCTGGGTTGGTCACAAACGTATATTCTGCTGCAAATAATTCGGTCAGGCTCTTTACTGGGGGGAGCTCAAGTCTTGTAAACAATCGCATGCGTTCTCGTCGGTATGGTTTAGTAAAGTGTGCATTTTCTGCCCTTTCTCGGTTAAAGCTAGCTGATGGTAAAACATCTATAAAACCTTTATAAAGTTCAACTAACCCTCTTGCTGAACTAGGTAGCCTTAAAAACTGAATACACAGATTTGCTTTTTCAAAAACAAGTTTGGTAATTTCGATGTCGACGCCATTTGGAACATCATCTTTATAGGTTATGTAAGGTGGCCAACTTCCACCAATGCCAACTTTCTTTTCAGATTTACAGTTGGGGGCTGAGTAGGCGAAATTGGATACTAGGATGAGCAGAAAAAAAAGTAATTTCACATGCTATTTCTAAATTGAATTATCTTCTAATTATGATTTATTTACAAAAAAAAACAAAGGCAGTTTATGCCTTTGTTTTATAAGGGCTGGCCTATCCATTGGTCAATTCATAACTAGTCTACAAATATCAGCCCGATGATTAAAAGTGAATTACTTAAAGAGCCTTCCACACTTGGGCACGACCAGGTTCTTCACCTCTTGTCCACCATTTTGCTTCATAAAGTGAACCGTTATGAGTAACTTTGTCACCGCCAACATAGACAGTACCTGCATCCCAAGCTGGTGCACCGGTGTCAACATTTGTAATAGTGACATCGAAAGATGCTGAAGTTGTGTTAGTACCATCCGATACATCAACTGTTACTGTCACAGTTGTATCTTGTGCAACATCACCTGCTGTTAAAGATACTGTTGAACCTTGACCAGAGACTGTAAGGCCTGCAGGTACATTCCAAGTGTACGTTAGTGGGTCATTATTTGGATCCGTTGCTACAGCTGAAACAGTCACAGATTGTGCTTCTTGTACTGTTACATTACTAATTGGCTGAACAACTGGAGCACCCGCTGGCACTTCGGCTTTGACCAAAACTGAGACTGTTTTTTCAGTCGTCGCATTTTGGTCATCAGTCACTGCAATTGTTAGTTGGAAAGTCGTATCAGTTGTTACTGATGGCGCTGTAATTCCAACTGTAGCAGTATTTGCTGAAGTTAGCGTAAGCCCTTGAGCTGACCAAGCATATGTTAAAGCAGCACCTTCAGGGTCTGTTGCATTAACAGTCAAGTTTGAAGATTGGCCAGAGTTCAATGTTAGGTTAGCATCTACGTTTACAACTGGTGCTCTGTTTACTGGCATACCGCCTGTTAAACCATCGTACATTGCATTTAGAATATCACCGTTATCTGCGTCTACTTCCCAAGCGAATAAACCACCTAGATTATGCAAGTTAACGTACTGACCTTTAGCAAGAACTGAGCGAGGGCTATCGTATGTAAGTAGTTTACCACTTGATTTATTCCATACCCAAGCCGCTTCTGCTTGCTCATCATAACCAACAGTAAATCCATTTAGACCATTACCACCCCCTACTAGGTTTCTAGCAATGCCTTTATAATCCATGATGCCGTCTTCCCAGACTCCTTCGCTGGTAGAACCTTTATATTTGCCGTTACCTGGCGCAGTCATTGGATTACCTGGAATAGTTGTATTCGAATCGTATACACCTTCCCAGCCACGTCCGTACATTGCGGCACCAACTACGATTTTTTTAGAGTTTACACCTTGTGCAAGAAGTGCTTTTACTGCGTTATCAAGTGTATAAGCAGGCCCTTTTCTTGGCTCGCCGTTATCATCTAGACCTGTCCCATCACACTCACCTTGACTTAAGTGTGAGCCACAATAAATGCCTGTTTGGTGACCAGTTACGTTATTCCAACCACCGTAGAAATCGTAAGTCATTGCAAATATATAGTCCATGTACTGCTGTGCAACTTGGTAGTCTACATCTTCGATTTTATCGTAACCTGAACCAATCGCAGATGTTAGCTCATATTTGCGGCCGGTTTCAGCTTCCAATTCATCAAGCATAACTCTAAGTTCTTGCATTAATGCGATATATGCTGGGCCATCATTTACCGGATCTCCTAGACCTGGGTTTGGACCATCACCACCTGGGAATTCCCAATCGATGTCAACGCCGTCATAGAATTTCCAAGTTTTTAGGAATTGCTTCATTGAAGCAACAAATGTGTCCCTATTAGCTTTTGTTGTAAAACCATGGAATGGGTCTGATAAAGTCCAGCCACCCACTGAAGGTAAAATTTTCAGGTCAGGATAACGCTGTTTAAGCGCCATTAACTGCGCATAAGTACCACGAATTGGGTCGTTGTTATCAGTGCCCGGTAATGTTTTTTGAACTGCGGCCCAAGGGTCGTGAATAACAACTTCATAATCTTGTGAATCCGCACATGCTTTTTGTAATGCGCGCCAGCTATTGCCATTCTCAATTTCTTTAAGAGATTCGTTCGCACCACAGATTGGAATGAATCCATAAAGTAGGTGAGAAAGGTTGTGTGCTGGAATGTTAGATACGTCGAAGTCACGGCCATATATGCCCCACTCAACAAAGTAAGCACCTGTAACCATACCAGGGATAGTACCATTATTCGCATTATTTGGATCTACATCCATTGTAAGAGGCTGCAAGTGGCCGCCATCTGTATCTGCAATTACAATAGGCTTACCGGCACTTTTAGCACATCCTGTAGCATCACAGATCTCTAGATACAGTGTATGACGTCCGGATTTTGTATAAGGGAAAGTGACTACACCAGTTTTTGTTCCTGGTTCTAACAACCCTTTGTTTACAACTTGATTATCAAAATAAACTTTATAACTGTCAGCACCAGTACCACTCCATGAGTTCCACTTAATGTTCACTGTAACGACATCTTTAGCTTGAACAATCTGTTTGTAAGAGCCATTTCCTTCTAAATTAACGTCTACAAATGAGTACGTTTGTGGTTCCCAACTGATTTGTGGTGCTGAAGGTGCGGCCATTAATCCAGTAGACATTAATGCCAATCCTATTGCTGCAGTTAAATTATTAATCTTCATTACTATCTCAACCTTATTTTACATGTTATATCCAAACCCCAAATAATTTGGAGTGACCTTTACATCTGTTTAAATCTTTTTCCAAACTTGTGTAGTACCAGGCTCTTCGCCTCTATTCCACCATTTTGCTTCGTAATCTGTGCCCTTATGGCTAACTTTATCGCCAGCAACATATGTTTTTGATTTACTCCAAGGCTGTAGTGTACTTACGACATTTTTGACGGTAATTTCGGCTGTTGTGGAAGACGAAAGCTCTCCGTCTGACACATTTACGCTAACCGTGTAATTTGTATCTTGTGTAACGTCAGCGGCGGCTAGATTAATAGTGGCTCCAGCGCCTGTGTAAGTAAGACCGTTAGGTACATTCCATGTATATGTTAGATCCATGGTGTCGGTATCAAATGCATGAACATGCAACTGAACTTCAGTTAACTCGTTCATAATAATTGGGTCAGGTTTGTGTACAGTCGGTGGTGTATTAGGTTGTTTGACCTGTATAGTTAGATTGTATGTGTTTGCTGCATCAGCAACATAAACTTCGTTAGTTAAGAGATTATTTTTATCGAAGCTAATATTGCCAGCGGCATCTTTTACGCCGACTTGTACATCAGTTGCATAATTAGTATTGAGAATTGTAGCTAGTTCTTCTTGCCAGTTAGCTAGGTTTGTAGTTGTGATTTTTAATGATTGCTTAACGAGTTCTTGTCCGGTGCCATTGAATACACGTGCCCAAACAGTATCCCCTGCGTTTGCATCTTGGCCTTGTTTGACAAAAAAGCCTGCAGAATACCAATTAACTGGTTGAGAATCCGATGTAATGTTTATATCCGAGCAATTATAAAAGCCCTCACCTGCAACGTCATTTCGCTGCCATCTGGTATAGAGTATTGCGCGTCCAGTTCTATCTTGAGGGATATTGATGGTCATTTCATAGAATTTTTTACCATCAGGGTCTGTCACAAAGTTGATGTTTCCAACCTCTGAGATTAACTGTAAATCAGCCCAATTTAAAATATCCGTGTTTGTATTGAACGTAGGTTTTGACAAGTAGAATTTCCAAAAACTTGGATTGTGCGGTGTTGTTGCTCTAAAACGTATTGCCAGATCACCATTCGCATTAGGTTTCACATCTGTTGTTTGCCAATCTTTATGTGGTAAGTTCATTCCTCTTTTTTCATTTGAACCAGCGGCACACAATGTTCCATCAGGTATGGCTGCTTCAACTGCGGCTTGATTATTGTAGTCAGCTATAAGTGCGGCAAACTCATGTTCTTGAACAAACTGGACATATCCAGATTCTAAAAAGGCCGCTCTACATGCTAAATTTGGTATGTTTGTACCGTCGTCTGGCCACCAGTAGCCACCTTGAGCTTCACATATTGACTGCCTCGCTTTAGGGAAGTCCATAAAACCATGTGCTGAAGCATTAATTGCGTGTAATGTTAAATACGCCGTACAAACAACTGAAATTGATGTTAAAGCCTTTCTTTTTATAGTGTTCATTTCGCTCACCTTGATGACTACATGCTAATTAAATTTGTTTTAGGTTTGTATATGGGGGAGGAGCCCTCCCCCTTACTTAGTTAAAGTGAACAGACTTTTTGATAATCTGAACTTGTTGATGGTTGCTTGTTACTCCACCATTTAGCTTTGTATACGCCCTTTCCGTCGATGATTAGGTCACCTTGACCGGCATGTGTACCTTTTGGGAAAGTTGGATATACTGGGATTTCAGCAATTGGTGTGCCTTCACAATGTGTGATCGGGCCGCCATTACCATCACCAGGCTTTGCAGCTGGTAGTGTTGGTTGTTCAAACTTGAACGCGTAACGTTTACCGTCTTTTTCTGCTGTGAAGTTCACAGGACCAGTTATAGGCATGTAGTACATGACTTGTGCACCCACTGATTCTCCAGGCGCAAATGATTTTGGCTGGTTACCCCAATCATCGATTAGCGTGATTGAAAATCTGTGGAAGTCACCATCAAAACCGCCAATGTTATTACCAGCAGCATTTGAGTTGTCTACATCTACTGCCATGACTAGTTTTTCTTGCGCATTCCAATTCGATTTAAACACCGGAGACGTTGATACCGGTATATCGAATGAAATCTTCGCACCTGTTAAATCGATATTTGAATTGTTCGTAAAGGTGAAAGTTGGTGCAATTGGGTAGTTATCATCACCAACAGGGAAGTTTTTAGCTTCAAATGTGACATCGACTTGTTCAGTTGGTACTTGGAATGCAACATCACCGCGGTGGATATCATACTGAGCACCTGCTTGTTTGAACTTGTTATAGGCAAGTGTTGTCATACTTGAACCCATGAAGTACTCACCTTTTGCTTGGTCATAATCAAAATCACCAGCGAGTTCCCAGAACATAATGCCGCCTAAGCCTTTGTTGATTACATAATCGACTTTGGTACCCATTGATTGCTCATCTTCAATAGATAAGAATACTTTCTTTTGCGCATTCCATAACCATGGTGCTACGGCAACGCTGTCATAATGACGTGCATATGTGCCCGTTAACTGATCGTCTGGGTCAGTATCAGGTGTTAAACCGTAATCTGATAAATAGCTTGGCATCACGCCATTTTGTAAGTTTTTAGCATGCCAAAGTGGATTTGACCCTGCAGGCATTTCAAGTCCAGCATCATTTTTGTCATGCCACAAATTGTCTATACCAAGTGCGCCATTACCACATTTATTCTTTTCACCAACACCTGTACCAGGTGCACAGTTAGCTTGGTTTGGTAGCGCTGCTTGACCCCATAAACCGTTAGTACCGCCCTGAACATCTTTAAAGCCACGAGTATAGTATGGAATACCAATATTTATACGTCCGGCAGATAATCCACCTTGGAAATATTTAACTGCCCAATCTGTGTTTAGGTAGCCAATACCGCCAAAGTTTTCTTCTGTGTAAACATTCCAGGCAATCAACTCAGAATCCAAGCCGGTATCGTAAAGTGCCGCGTTATGGCCAACGTGTGAATTCCATGCACCATGTAAGTCATATGACATGATGTTTACATAATCTAAATATTTTGTTACCTGGAACGTTTCCATACCACGTAATAGGTAACCAGAAGAAGGAGAAGCGATAGTCAACATGTAGTGAACACCATCCTGCTGACCAGCTTTATCTAATTCTTCACGCAGACGCTTCATTAATACTTGATAAGATGCGTTTAAACCAGCGCGTCTTGCATTTGAAATTGGGAAGTCATCAGGATGACCTGAGTCTTTCATTGAAGAAGGATACTCATAATCAATATCTACACCATCAAAACCGTATTGACGAATAAACTCTACTGAGCTAGCAACAAACGTTTCAATGCCTGCATTGTTTACAGAGCCGTCAGCATTGGTAGTCATTGTGTAAAAACCACCGCTGTTTACACGTGAACCATCAGGACCAAAGAAACCACCAGTTTCTGCCCAACCACCTACGCTAATTAAAGTTTTTACATCTGGATATTGTTTTTTATATTTATTAAGAAGGTTAAAGTGTCCTTTGTACGGCAATGTGGGGTCAAGTTCTGCACCTGCAACACCAGGCCATTCCATATTTGTTGCTGGGTTACCTGCTGCATTTGGATCGCCTATTGATACTTTATTAGCTGCGTCAACGTGTGCGAATGCATAATTAATATGGGTGATTTTGTCCCAAGGAATATCATTGACAAGATAAGATGGTTGACCATTCGCGCCGTTTCTCCAGCTAGTAAAGTAACCAATTACACGACGAGGGTGGTCAGCACCCATAAGTTCTCTGCCGTTAGCGTCATAAATTGTACAGTAAGGCGTATTCACACCAGGGGTTTGGTAAAGCCCATCAGGTTTACAAGCATCTCTATCACCAGGGTTTTGCGCACCTACTTGAAGTTGCGTGCTAACACTCGTACTCGCATTTTCATTGTCTGTCACTGTAAGCGTAAAGTTATATGTACCATCAGCTTCAGCGACCCATGTGTGTTCAGTCGCTGTTCCATTCGTGCTTAATACTTCTGTTCCATTGACAGCGAAACTGAGTTTGCTTAACGAACCATCTGTATCGCTTCCTGAAAGTGAGAATACAACACTGCTGCCAACTACTAACTCGACAGGTTTTGACTTGATATCTAGTGTCGCAACTGGTGCTTCATTTACTGGGGTAGAAGTTTTAACGATTAGTAAATTAGAAAGTACATTTGAAGCTTCATTTTTATCGTCAAATGCTTTTGCGCTAATTTGATATTGACCTGGTTGGCCAGCCGTCCAAGTAGCATCAAATACATCAGCAACGCCTGAGTTGTCGGTAGCAATTAAGTTATTGTCAACATAAAACTCCACTCGGTTGACGCTTCCGTCAACGTCAACAGCTTTTACACTTATGGCAACGCTGTCATTTTGGCTAAACTCAGAACCTTCAAGTGGCTTTAACTGACTGATAACAGGTGGATTATTAACGCCAGTACCACTGCAATCTCCTAGTTTCTTCCACTCCTGACTTGGTCCTGAGTTAAGCACAGGTTCTGAACGAGTCCACCACTTTGCTTCGTACGCTGTATTGTTTTGAACGACTTGGTTGCCACCTACGTAAGTAGAGCCACTTTGCCAATCGGCAATACCTGTGCAGTCATATGCATGCGCATACGTTGTGCTAATTGCAATTGCTATGGAGCTCAACTTGAGTGCATTTATTATATGATTTCTCATTTTCATTTTATCACCAACCTTTACATTAATTGTGATTAACATTTGTTAAATAAAGCTAACATAGAAATTAAACACGTCAATGTTGTGGTGGTTAAAAAATAACCTTTGCCTGTGTGGTTTTAGTACTTATGTATGGTGTTTTTAGACTCGATATGAATAAATTTAATTTTTAGTTACAAAAGTAACGTATGAATCCAATTCATCTCTTTTTTAGGTAAATTTTAATACTATTGCATATATAACAGTTGCTTAATGAAGTTATGTGTCTGAACTAGGTCTAAATGTAAACTTTCGCATAAATAAAATTTATCCGAAAGTTTACGCGCACGTAAACTTATATAAGTTATAATATATATTTATTGGTTATATAAATTAATAATTAAATCTCTTGGAAATTGATTTGGCGCAGTGAAAAATTCAATTTATTTTCTTCATAAAAAATGAAGACATTAGACTTAAGTCTAGTGTATTTGTTAAAAATAACTTTGAAGACAGATGTTTAGTTTAATTTACTAGGGGGATTTTTACTGAAACTGTGGCACCTGCATCAGGATTATTCTCTATTGATACTAATCCTCCGTGGTTGGAGATGATGCCATACACTACCGCAAGACCCATTCCGGTGCCCTTACCAAGCGGCTTTGTAGAATAAAACGGGTCAAATACTCGACTTATTATTGTGGTATCTATGCCTTGACCGTTATCTATAACTTCAAGCACCGCAGTTTGGCCTTCTTGTTTTGCTGTAATAGTTAGTTTCGGAATAAAGGTTGGGTCCGTGATTTTTTTCGAGTTGCAGGACTGAACCGCATTTACCAATATGTTTATTAATGCCTGAATTAAGTTCGATTTGTTACCTTTAATTATTAATTCAGATTCGCAATCAATAGTAACTCTCAGTTGTTTTAGTTTATTTTCTAGTAGTTGAGTTGTCTGGTCAATTAACTCTTGAGCCTCAACTTCAGCGATAGCCTCAATTTTTGGCTTTGCAAAATCTAATAAGTTAGCGACAATTTTACTGATCCGTTCACATCCTTCCTTACAGTCATCAGTAATGTCGTTTACATCCTGAATCAGATCTGAAGTTGAAATGCTGCTTTGGAGCTTTGCAATTTCGTCAGTAAATTCAGAAATATTTATGTCTTTGCTTATTAGTTTTAAACTTAAAATTAGATATTCACCTATGTCATGAGTGTACTCAGACAGTGTGTCGAGGTTACATGTCAAATAAGCTAAAGGGTTGTTGATTTCATGTGCGACGCCGGCTGAAAGCGTTCCTAACGTGGCCATTTTTTCTGATTCAACTACTGCGACTTGTTGCTTTTGAAGAATCTCTATTTTCTTTTCAAGTTCTAAGTTTAATGCATACAATTTACTCGTTTTTTCTTCAAGTAACTCTTCTAGTTCATCGCGAGCCTGTTTCTCGCGCATGTATGCCTTGTAGTAATTCTGCATAGTTATCCATGTGTTATTATTAAAGTACATACAGGATCTGAACGATGTGTGCAGGTTGTATGCTCTATTGCTACAGATTCATTAAAGTGCTCTGCACAACCGTAGATTAATCCTTCCGCACAGAAGCAAAGCTGTCTAGGTGAATTGTATATCAGTTCAATTTTATTTTTATTCAGTATTTTGGCGCTTATTGTTGGTAAGTTTGGCTCTTCATACAATTTTTGTACTTCACTGTGAATTACCTCATCAATTGACATAATTAATTGGTCGAAGCTTTTGAACTCTTTCACAATTGCTGGATGTTTTTTTGCCAAAAATGAAAATAAGTAAGTGCCAAAAGCTTTCAGGGTTTGTTCCATACTTAAATTTAATGCACTAGCAACACTCGTTGCAATAGCTAGAAGCTCTTCATCAGGGTATGATCTTGCACTAATATAAACGCGATTTTCAGGGCAATGATTTTCAAGCAACTGTTCCCATAGATCCATGCCCTTTTGCTCGATAACAAGTTCTTCTAGGCATCTGAATATCAAACCTTTCATAAAAATTCCTCTTCTATGTAAGAGCTAGTTGATGATTGCTGTGAATATAGTTTTAAACTATCAAGTGTTGATTCATTTGAATTGATAATATCCGATACTGGATTTTCATTTTCAGTACCTAAATTAAGCATGATGGCTCTGAAGATGTATGCCAATCCATTATCTGTAATTTCGGATATGAACATTTTCTTATCCGCTAAGATTTGGGCATTTACTCCCCAGATTGTTGCAAAGTGGTCATACAAAGAAATATCAAAACGATTTTTGTAAAGCTCATCCAGATAAATTCTGATTAAATTATTAAAAGCTAAGCCAAGCACAGATTGTAAAAGCCTTTCGCAATCAATAATCTGGAAATTATTTCTCTGCGCAAATACAAAAGCTTTAGCAGCCAACAAATAGTACTTTTCGACTGTTTTATTCAAAGTACAAGCCGATATGGTATATATAAGTTGCTCTACAAGTTGACAGAGAATCTGTACCAATTCAACGCTTGCACGCTGTATTTGAGGTATGAGTGTCTTATCTTTGATTTCTGGTTCTACGATACTGTCTAAGTGTTTTATTAATTGAGCATGTTTACCTTGCCCTGTGGTTTTCTTGTGTTTTTGATAGTTTATTATTTCTATATTCGGTAATGGGATATAAGGCATAAACCCCAGTTGTAACTGCTGATCATGACTAAGGTTTGTTGATTGTGATCTCTCATAAATATCACCTATCAGAGATAAATCATCAATTGTAAAAGGCTTAGCTATCATAAGATTGGCAGGGATATTCTGTGGTCTAGTTCGTAAACTTTCAATGTCTCCAGACATTAATATGCGTGTTGTAAGTGGACTCATTTTCTGTACAATCTTCAATGCCTGTTCTCCGTCTAAAACTGGCATCTGAAAGTCAGTGATAAACAAATCAAACGAATCTGATGCATTAGCGACGTATTGTTCTAATAATGTTGGGTCATTTAACGCGACAATGTTGTCTGCACCAAGTTGTTTTTTAAGTGCTCTAGATAGCGCTCTTAAAATTAACTTATCATCATCAAGTAACAAAACATTTGTCGGTTTTATTTTCATCAAATCCGTGCCTATTTTATTGTTTCTTATTAAAGTTTAGTCTAATTTTAAAATTAATAACAAATGATGTTTTTGAGTTGGAGATATCTTCATATATGAATGACGAAACAATAGTCGTACTATGCCTTGACGATGAGAAAAGTGTTTTGAATTCATTGGGTCGGTTATTGAGACAGAATGGAATTAAAGCAGAGCTATTCCAATCGGGTCATGAAGCACTAGATAGAGTAAGAGAGATTGATTTTGATGTAATTATCTCCGATATGCGTATGCCGAATATGGATGGCGCGGAGTTTTTAACTCATGCTAAAGCTATTTCACCAGATGCAAGAAGAATTCTATTGACAGGCTATTCCGATATCCAAGATACAATTAATGCAATTAATAGCGGTGGTATACATGGATACTTACAAAAGCCATGGAATAATGAACAGCTTGTTCGAGAAATAAATAAAGCTGCTGAACTGACTAAATTAAAAAAGCAAAATGACATTTTACAAAAGCAGGTTCAGGCACAAAATGAAGAGTTAAAAACTCTCAATACAAGTTTAGAAAGTTTAGTTGAAAAAAGAACTTCTCAAATTCGCCAGGTATTAAAGCAGCTTGAAGCCGCAAATGAGAATGAAAAGAAAGAACACAAAAGCACTGTTGAGCTACTTTATAATTTTATAAATGCGAATCCATATCTTGATGCGGACAAAGCAAAAAATATTGCTAAGTTGTGTTTTCAAATTGCCAAAGGTTTATCCCTCAGTAATGAAGTGGCTGATATGGTAAGAATGTCTGGCTATTTGTCTCAAGTAGGTCTTTTAGCAATGGACCCAAGCTTATATTCAAAACCTTTTCACGAGCTTGATAGCGATAAGAAAAAAGTATTTTTAACTCACCCTGCGACCGCACAATTAATGTTAATGCCTGCGCAGCATCTTAGTGATGTGGCCGAATCAATTTATAGCCAGTTTGAGAAATATAATGGCCAAGGGGTGCCAAAGGGAATAAAAGGTAAGGAGATCCCTATAGGTGCTCAAATTCTAGCTGTTTCCAGAGACTATATTGAGCACCTATATCAGAGCCAAAGGCCAATGAGTGAGAGAAAAGAAAATGCACTTGAAATAATTAAGATGTATGGAGGTAGTTTTTATCATCCAAAAGTCGTTGAATCTTTATTGAATGTACTGTCTACTGATCAAGTTGAAACTGATAAAGTTGGTAGTATGAGCATATTAACCGCTCATCAGCTTAAGCCAGGTATGGAATTAGGTTTAGCTATGCATAATGCACAAGGAATTATGCTTCTACCAAAAGGCCACGTTTTTTCACAAAATTCCATATCAAAATTACAACAACTTGAAACTCAGAAACCAAATCCATTTAGAATAATGATTGTTGATAATTAGTTATGTTAAATTAGGTTCTTTTTTAATTATTATCGCGGCCTACCACCAATTATTTATAATAGTCATAATTGGTTATTAGAACCAAAGAACACATCATACATGAGTTTAGAGTAATAATTAGTCATTGCAGTGAGGGTTTTAAAAAAGTCGCCAATACAACGAGTTTTACTAGGTGGTTTTACTAGGTGGTTTTACTAGATGGTTTTAC
>NZ_AUXY01000086.1 GCF_001625695.1 Pseudoalteromonas luteoviolacea H33-S | reverse complement strand
AATATTTAGGAAACAAGGCCTCTGGTACGTAAGAACCTGCTAGTATATTTTCTTGCAATGATGTTAGCTTCTCCCTTTCAATTAAAATTGTGTCTATAAGGGCTTGCTTGCCTGAAACTGTTAAATCTTCAGATTGATAAACATCTTTTTCTAGTAGGCTGAGCATATCCGCACGAACACCTGCTTCTTTATACTTCAGAAAATCGATTCCAAGACTGCTAAATAGTAAGGCTTCATTAACCTCATCAATCTCAATATCAACTTTTATCGCGATATCTTTTATTTCTATAACAGATTCTTCAAACAGCTGAATTTTCTGGTTTTTCGCACTTTGACTTTTATCTACTCGCTCTCTGGCATTAGGCAAGACTTGTTCATAATAATATCTCTTCGTTTGATCACTGATATCATCAAAGTTGACATTTAAAGACAACGCCATTAAGTGTTCAGGGGCGCTGTGGTTTGGTTTCTCAGTCAAGACCCTTTGCATTACAGAGGCAAAACTGGCGTGCTTTGTCACTTCATTACGCATTGAATGTTGTTGAGCCTTAACAAAAGGCATATGCTTTAACACTGAAATACTACTCATGGATATCCTTATTAAGTGGTCATTTTAACTATGATGTGGATATGACTAAGGTTTGAAATCTATTGAATCAAAGCGTTTTTTAATTTCGCCTTTATGATCTGTATTTTGCTCTAAATAGGTGCCTGCAAGCATTTCCTCTCGTTGTAGCTCCAACACTTCTCTCCTTTCATTCAATACACTTTTGAGCTTTTCTTTATCACTAGTAAGTAATGTTTGAGAACTATTGATGTCTTGTTCCATGAGGTTGAGCATATCAATGCGAACCCCCATTTCTTTATATTTTAAAAAATCAATGCCGAGGCTTCCAAATAACAGTGCTTCATTGATTTCATGTTGTTCAATTTCGACTTCAATGGGCATGTCCATAATTTCAATCATGGTTTCTTGGTACAGTTGTATCTCTTTTAAACGATCATCTTCTAGCTCTGGGTCAACACGCTCTGTAGCTACCTCAAGAGCAAATTGATAATAATCACGAGCTTGATCCGATATTTCATCATAGTTTCGGTTAAGAGAAATTGGCATAATGAGGTCAGAATCGGTGACTTCGGGCTTGGCGTTTATTGTTTTTTCCATTAGTGACGCAAATTCAGCATGTTTTTCTATGCTATTTTGCGCCTTGCTATCTTGACTTTGAAATACCCTATTGTGATTTAACGCAGCAATTAAGCTCATTGGCATGTCCTTATCCAGCAATGTCTGTTTAACTCACTAATTGAAAGCAACTTATAGGCCAATAGATTCAACAAATATAAATAAAAGCGGGAATTTCGCTGAAGTTGCGGACGGTTAAAACCTGCATCAAAAGTAACAGGTATAAAACTCAATTATTCTTCTATAAAAGAAAATAAAAAAGGCGGCAAATTGCCGCCTCTATATCATCTTATTTTATTTAAAACTGATAGTTAAACGTCAGTTTAGCATTACGTTCATTACCTGGTAATCCACCCAAGAACATCGCTTTGCTGTAGTATGTTTCATCAGCTAAGTTTTCGATATTCAACTGGAAATGATAGTTATCAAAGTAATAAGCTGCCGCCATGTCCCAACGTGTGTAGCCATCAACAACCGCTGTTGGCAAGCCAAATGAAACATGGTTTACCGTTCGCTCGCTGGTATAATTCATACCCAAGCTAACCTCTAGGCTACCACCCATAATTTGCGGTAATGTGTGCGTTAGCCACGCACCTGCCATTTTTTCAGGCACGCCTTTTTTAGCAGATTCTCTCTTTTGGGGATCTGACTCTTGGTGACGAACAGACACTGCATCTTGGTATGTCGCATTAACATTTAACTTCCATGCATCTGCAAGTGCTAAGTTTAAGTCAAATTCAACACCTTTAGTGGTCTCATTATTATCGTATTTAAACTCCGGAATACCCGCGTTATAATCAGCGCCCTTTTGCTCATCGTAATCAGGGTTACCATAGCGTAAGTTAGTACGCTTTGTATCGAAGACAACGATTGAACCTAATAGATCCTCATCAAATGCAGTAAAACGAATACCAATATCTAACGTTTCTGACTCAGAATCTGGCTGGTTCGGCGTATCAACACCATCTGTGATTGTTGATAATACGCCATATGCCGTACGGCCTTTGCCCACATTAACAAATGCTGACAGCTCTGGCATGATTTGATAATTGATACCAAATGTATATGTAAGACCTGAATCATCAGTATCGTTCTCTGGCTTCATGCCCTTAACGCGATCGGTGCCTAAATGCTGGTATTTTTGCTCGATAGTCGTGTATGCAATACCTGCGCGAGCAGTCAAAGCGTCTGTCAAATACAGTACTTCTTGAGCGCTAATACCATATGCTGTTAACGACTTATCATAGTTACTTCTTACTAGCGGATCGTAATCCATAAAATCGCCAGTACCCCAATTCGGGTTGCGAATATCTAGGATATAAGGGATCGCATTGTCTGATTTCGTACCATCGGCATCATATGCAGACCACTGCTTAAAAGACATATCTCGGTTTTCGTAGTTCACACTGAATAAGTGCTCACCGCTGATATCACCGTAGCTCCAACCAAGTTGCAAGTCCGCAAAGTATTGCCATGTATTTTCATCCGACATAGCGCGACGGTACTCTTGACGACGCGCTGAATATGGGTGAACTTGACCATCTTCAGTTAATAATGGTGCGCGCGGATCTGCATTGATAATAGAACCATGCGTTCGATCAGAGCGCTCCCAATAAACATAGTTGTATGCACCTGTTTGACGCACTAACTCTGAGTCATATTGACGCCATAATACTTGCTGGGTCAGTGTTGACTCTTCACCGATGTGCCAATCATGACGGAGCTTAAAGCGCAGCTCTTGCCCTTCGTTTGGTGTCGAAAGCGGAGATACCAAGCTTGAATCGCCCAAATCAATCGGTCTAAGACCATCATTTGTCGAAATAGAAGTAGCTAGTTGCTCACGCTGTGCATCGCTTAGTTGAACCCCTAAAAACTTAACATTACCATCTTCGTCAGTTGTAAACTTGCTTTCATTTGGTAAGTCAGATCCAGTCAGTGCTCTTGGGTCGCCGTTGATACTATCCCAATTAACGATACGAACCGGATCACCAACAGAGTCTACTTGAACAGCATCATCAATATAAGCCGCTGAAAATAATAAAGCGTGATCTTTTGAAGCTTCAAACTTCAAGCTTGCGTAAACTTCGTCACGATCTTGCTGTAAATCACGGTAACCATCACTGCGCTCGTGGTTAAGTACCAGGCGGTATGCTAAGTCGTCAGTAATTGCGTTGGTTGCATCAAGCATCAAACCGTAGGTATTCCAGCTGCCAACTTTAGTACTAATTTGGTAAGCTTCTTCAAATTGAGGTTTTTTCTCAATAAGGTTAACCACGCCGCCAGCAGCACCAATGCCATATAGACCCGTAGCAGGACCTTTTAATACTTCCATGCTCTCGATGTTAGTCATTGAACGAGTTGGGTTGTAGTTGTTACCAAGGCTTGCACCGCCGTACATGCCATCGTACGTATAATTCACGCCTAAACCACGAATAGCAAGGTTGTCACCAATACCATAGTTGTTACCAGCCTGAATGAAACCACTCACGTTTCTGATCGCATCTTGCAGCGTATTTGCTGTTTGTGAATCAAGTAAATCTTTATCAACAATAACCACTGCTGCAGGTGTTTGCATTAGGGCCATGTTTGATTTAGTTGCCGTGCCTGATTCTAAAATCAAGGCGTTGTGTTTGTTATAAACGCTAATGCGCTCAATATCGTCTTGAGCCTTGTCAGCAGCTTGCGCTGATGCAACAACACCACCTAGTAAAGCAACTTTAACCGCAGTTGCAAGAACACTTTTTGAATTCAGTGAACGAGAGAATTGCATATTACACTCCATACATCGCAATATGATTGTTTATTCGCAGAGAGCGCGCATACTAACAGCGATAGCAAATGATAACAACTCTCATTTGCGTTTAATAAAAGTTACCAAAGTTAATGCTTGTTACGAATAAAGCCAAATACATCCTTAGTGTTTATATTGAGTGAACATTTGTTCTTAATGGTGTGTATTTAGTTGAATAGATAATTCTCAATGTTATATATGTATATTCGGTTAAATAGCTCGTTACTGGTCATAGGAGGTTGAAATCTAGTTATTTTTATTATCGCAAGCAGCTGACTTAACCAGCTCAATGTAATGCAAGACGCTTTTTTCATCTTCCTGTTCAAAATGTGTATGAAGCGAGATTAGGGAAACAATTCTGTCTAACCTAAACTCTCTGTAAGCATTTCTCAGCAAGCAAAAGGAAATTACAGTCCATTTCCCTCCCCAGTAAACCAGACCTAACGGCTCAATGGTTCTTTCACTTACATCGCCTTTTACATCTTGGTAAGTCATCAATAGATGGTTTTTGTTTTCAATAGCTCCTCGTAGCATCTTATTATGCGCTTGACACCTGTCGTCATGCCTATAACCCAGTGCATAATAGGGGAGATCATCATTTATCTGCTTCATTTTAGTAGGCAAAACCGCTTCTATCTTTGTGATAGCGGATTGGGCATACTGGGCTTGCTCTGGATCAGAAAATGCTTCGAGCATCCGGCTACCAATTAGTAATGCTTGAAGCTCCTGCACCGAAAACATCATGGGCGGCAAGTCACACTCACTGATCAAATAACCTATCCCCGCCTCACCTTCTATCGGTACGCCAGACGTTTGTAAATTTTGAATGTCGCGGTAGATTGTGCGCTCAGAAACATCCAACCTTTCAGCTAATTGCTTTGCCGTCACTGCAACCTTGCGGCCTTTGAGCAAATTGACTAATTGAAATAATCGCTCTGATTTATGCACAATCTTCCTCCTTTAATTAAGCATCACAGCTTTTCGTCAATACAGTATGGTGGCTGATCCCAACTGATTCTTTATCAACTAGTGCACAATAAGCTTTGCATACTGGTGCCTCTTCAAATGTAGCTTGCATTTTTTTATTATCTTCCAAGGTTTCCCAATAGCTGATATCAACAAATGTATCAGTATCCGCTTGGTGCGCCAACGAACGATATAAAAAGCCGGGCTGCTTGGCTACAAACTCTTCAAAATCAGCACTTTTTTCCAGCATTCGCTCTGTAGATACACCTTCAATTAATTTAAAAGTAACGATTTCAATTATATTCTGCTTCATGGGTATAGCTCCTTTTGTTTGTTGGTTCAATTAGAGCAAAAGGCGCTGACAAGGAGCGTCAGTAGAGAGTAATTGATGATAATCAAAGTGGATATCTATTCATCCTGAGTAGTGCTTACAATACGTATGGACACAATAAATAAAGGCTCGACAGCGCTGAAGCGCGACAAACCTTAATAGCAAACAAGCATTTAACGTAAGTGCTGGCAATTTATTTCGGCGACCACTCTTTACTTGATTATCTACTCGGATAAAGTGTGCCATTTTCATAGATGGTCTTCAGCCAGCTTTCGTAAAACTGCTGCGCATATACTAACTCTTGTTCAGTCATTTTCGGATATTGCTTTTGCTCAAGCCATGCATGACGATTGTACACTTCGCCATCTTCAGTAATTTCCATAAGCAGCTTATTCAAAGCATACGCCTGCGCGAAACTATTTTGTTCTAGCTGCTGTGAGTAATGCATGCTTGATAAAGTCATCATTGCTTTTTCACTTCCATGTTGCGCTGCCTGATTTAAAAACGCCCACTTTTTTTCTTTGAAACGAGAGCGTTGTGCAATATATTCATCTCGATGTTCGCGATTAAAGCCTTGCGTCTTCATATAATACTCAGCCGCTAAGTTACCGAAAGCCTCTTGTGCTGCAACAAAGCCACTATTTGCCGCCTCTTCAAGATACCTTGCATAAGATTGCTTTTGCACCTTTGTGATCCCTTCGCAATAGTGAAACTGCCTGATGACATTATCAGCGGCCGTGCCTGCATCACTGTATGATGCGATTTCCTCTAGTTTAGCTTGTAGCGCATCACTATTCTGTGGCGCAAAAACACAAAACTTAAAGTTCATTGCAATTATATATTTTGCTTCTAAGCTCCCTTTTTGTGCTTTGGCTTTTAATGTATTCAAGTGCTCCTTAAGTACACCTGACACATGCCAAATAGGCCGAGACATCACTTTAAGCTCCCCAGTGTGTTGTGCCGTCGTTATTTCAACCTCTTTGAACGCTGGTATTGTCGGTATTACACTTCCCTCAGACAAAGCTTTTGGCGTTACTATTGGCCCATCAAGTTCAGTCGACTGATTCTCTTTATCAACCCCTTGAATGGGGTGGATGAATACCCACATTGCAACAAAAGCTAAGCTGAATATACCAGCCAATAATAGCCACCGAGCCTTATTCAAGTTCATGAGTATGCCTTCTATCTCAAGCACACAAAATCCTTTTGAGAAATGAATGCTTATTGTCATCTATTAAATTGTTCGGCTAGCGAGTAAACGATATCGAAACAAGGAAACTTCAAGGTATGATAAAAGGCTTGTGAAATATCACAAGCCTTTGCAAGGAAATTAAATGATTCTTACTTTTTGCTCTTTTATGCAAAAAAATCAGAGTTAAAGTGATAATGCACAGCCCCCCAAAATTCAACAACTCGGGAGTAAATAAAGAATCGCATTCACTTTAAACTCTCATAAACTTAAACTGCTATAAACTCAAAAAATAACACTCATAACACAGAAACACTGATAGAAGGCTAGCATCTAACATTAATAACTTTATACATAAACTTATTATTTTACGTCTAAATTACATCATAAAAATTGCTCTATCTGTAAATATAAAGCAACTACATCAAAATTAATAAAAATTTTCTTCTGATAGCAAAAACATAAAAAAGCTTAAAAAAGAGACTACAACAAACTTAAACGGGAGGTAATTATTAATACGTAGTAACAAAAGAAGGATCTAAAAAATTTACGTTTTACTCTACATTATTGGTTACGGAAAAAGCGGGTACCTCCCCTCCAATATAGGTGAATTTTTTTTGATGTAAGTAGGCTTTAAATAAAACCTTAAATTTAAAAACGGCCTTTAATTACTATATATAGCAACTAAAGGCCGCAAAAATACTGAATTAAATATGGACGCAACACAAACTTTTGAAATTTAAAAGCTTGCTACACCCACATTTAAAATACCTAAAAGCTCATCGATAGAATAAGCAGTTAGTTTTAAGTATCTTACTGCTGCACACAATATAATCTAGCTTGCTGATCACACCCTACATTCACCGAAGATCTCCATTCTGATCCAAGCGAGCTAACACTACCTGTCCTGGCTCCTTGTGACGCGTATGGATCATAAGAAGATGCCGTTCTAAAACCAGCGCAAGCGTTCCACTGATTTCGCCAACCTGATGTAGTCATATTGGTCCAAGCGTTACCAATGACGACGTCTCCATTTTCATCAATGCTGATCGGGTTTTGCAAAACAGTCCAATCACTAAACGCACTCACTTTATCTGCAACTACCTTACCGTCAGGGCGATAATAAGTCTTTGAGCTGCTAACGTAATAGTATCCATAATTAATCAGCGCTTTATAGGTGCCTGATGGTACTACATTGCTAGAATCTGCTGCCGCCTGACATTTGGCATGCGCACCATCCAAACCTCCTAGGTCGCCATTGAATGTTTGACTAGTCGAAAATATTATTTTTGCTTCAGCTGGCGCGTTGCCTTCTACAAAAAGAGCCCAATTTTCTGTATTAACATTTGGTGCAGTGGTCTCACCATACGATACATCTTTCAAAGCAATATACATATTGCCATTAAAAGTGAGTCTTGCTACTTCACCTTTTATATATGAATGCGCTGACGACCAGACTAATTTAGCAGGGTTAAACCTCACAACATTTGCAGTCGCATTATCAACATCAGTTTTATCGGCTTTTAAGTTCAGTGCTGTATTCACGTCAGCTTGATTTGCTTTTAGCGCAAGTGCATTGTTGACCGCTGTTTGATCTGCTTTGCCTGCCAATGCGGTATCCATATCTGCTTGATTCGCTTTTAGAGCAAGTGCACTGTTAACCGCTGTTTGATTTGCTTTACCAGTCAACGCTGTGTCCATATCTGCTTGATTTGCTTTCAGTGCAAGTGCAGTGTTGACCGCTGTTTGATCTGCTTTGCCTGCCAACGCTGTGTCCATATCTGCTTGGTTCGCTTTTAGAGCAAGTGCAGTGTTAACCGCTGCTTGATCTGCTTTGCCTGCCAACGCTGTGTCCATATCTGCTTGATTTGCTTTTAGAGCAAGTGCAGTGTTGACCGCTGTTTGATCTGCTTTGCCTGCCAACGCTGTGTCCATA
This sequence comes from Pseudoalteromonas luteoviolacea H33-S, assembly GCF_001625695.1. Lineage (GTDB taxonomy): Bacteria > Pseudomonadota > Gammaproteobacteria > Enterobacterales > Alteromonadaceae > Pseudoalteromonas > Pseudoalteromonas luteoviolacea_B. The sequence goes on along the minus strand of NZ_AUXY01000086.1, from coordinate 67,687 downwards.
TCTGCTTGATTTGCTTTCAGTGCAAGTGCAGTGTTGACCGCTGTTTGATCTGCTTTGCCTGCCAATGCTGTATTGACTGTATCTTTGTCTGCTTTAGCCACTAATGCTGTATCAAATACCGTTTTATCGACTTTAGTTTCAAGTAAACCAGTCACAGTAATCGTGTCAGCTTTCAACTCTAAACCAGAGTTAAACTCCGCTTTGGTCACATAAACTGTCATATCAGGTAAATCTGCTTTCAAGGCAAATTGCGATTCATCGTAACTTGCACCTTTTGCAAGTAACTGCCACGGCTGCTGCAGATTACCTTGCGGATCTGTTGGCGGTACAGCTACTGTGCTTTGTGTTGCAATATAAGCACTGCCCATATAAGTAATAACATCGCCAGCGTTGAATTCAGTAACTAAATTATAGCCTTCTGCAATGAACTTAATGCCTGTGTCGCCTTTCGATGCAAATAGCGCCCATTGTGCAGTCGCGTCTTTAGGTGACAGATTCGCTTGCTCACTTGCTGGGATAGCAACTTTTGCAATGTATGCACTGCCTTCAAAAGTAACCACATCGTCTAATGCATAAGCTGATACAGAAGACCAAGCACCCACAACTTGCAGACCTTTGTCACCCTTCTCACCTGGTAAACCTTTTTCACCAGGTTCACCTTTTTCGCCGGGCTCTCCTTTTGCACCATCCTTACCGTCAGCACCATCTTTACCATTAATGCCATTAATACCATTTTGGCCAGGCTCACCTTTTTCACCAGGGTCACCTTTCGCGCCTGGGTCACCCTTCGCGCCCGGCTCACCTTTCTCGCCTTTCTCACCATCTAAACCGTCTTTGCCAGCAAGACCAGAGCCAACGCCGTTAAATAGTAATAGCCAGCTATCATTTGTATTTGAAGGGGGTAAGTTTGGCTCATCACCTTCAATAACTGCAGCTATCGCCATACGGGCAACATAAGCATTATTTTCGTGAACAACAACGTCATCAATGACATAAGCCTCTGATGCACTCCAATTGCCTTTAATTGATAGGCCGCGATCACCTTTATCGCCCTTATCACCTTTGTCGCCCTTTTCACCCTGAATACCTTGGATACCTTGGATGCCTTGCTCGCCTTTTTCACCCGGGATACCTTGTATACCCTGAGCGCCAGGATCGCCTTTCTCACCTTTCAAGCCCTGTATACCTTGGTCGCCTTTTTCACCCGGGATACCTTGAATACCCTGAATGCCAGGGTCGCCTTTCTCACCTTTTTCACCAGGTAAGCCTTGGTCACCTTTTTCACCTTGGATACCTTGTGCACCAGGCAGACCTTGGATACCTTGAATACCTTGGTCACCTTTGTCACCTTTAGCACCTGGTGCTCCAGGCTCACCTGGAAGGCCTTGAATACCTCGTTCACCCTGCGCACCATCTAAACCATCTTTACCAGCTAAGCCGGAACCAACGCCATTAAATAGCAGCAACCAACTATCATTAGTATTTGATGGTGGTAAGTTTGGCTCACTCCCCTCGGTAACAGCTAGTACAGCAATTCGTGCAACATAAGCATTATTTTCATGAACAACAATGTCATCTACACTATATGCATCTGTGGCGCTCCAATTACCCTTGATGACAAGGCCACGGTCACCCTTATCACCCTTATCGCCTTTTTCACCCTGAATACCTTGGATGCCTTGGATGCCTTGCTCGCCTTTTTCACCCTGTATACCTTGGATACCTTGGATACCTTGAATACCCTGGATACCTTGTAAACCGGCATCACCCTTGTCACCTTTCTCACCTTGAAGGCCTTGGTCACCTTTGTCACCTTGGATACCTTGCGCACCTGCGTCGCCTTTGTCTCCCTTGTCACCTTTCTCACCTTGCAGGCCTTGGTCGCCTTTTTCACCAGGAATACCTTGAACACCCGGCTCACCTTGTAGACCGCGTTCACCCTGAAGGCCTTGCTCTCCTTTCGCTATCAGCAAAGTCCATACGCCTGGTGCAGCAATAGGAGCCAAATTAATATCACCTTCAACAACCGGGGCAGCAATTTCAATCACAGAAATGTATACACTACCTTCAAAAGAAACTACATCGTCAACGGCATATGCAAGGCTACCATTCCACTCACCTCTAACTTGTAAGCCGCGATCGCCCTTTTCACCTTGGATACCTTGCTCACCCTGAACACCTTGTTCACCTTGAATACCCTGTTCACCCTTTTCCCCAGGGATACCTTGAATGCCTTGCTCACCTTGTGCACCAGGAATACCTTGAATACCCTGCTCACCCTTTTCGCCTTTTTCACCAGCAGTACCAGGAAGGCCCTGTTCGCCCGGGAGACCTCGCTCACCAGGCAAGCCTTGAATACCTTGCTCACCTTGTGTGCCCTGCTCACCTTTAGCAACCAATAAAGTCCACACATCAGGCGCTGATACAGGATCTAGATTGACTTGTTCTTCTTCTGGGGCAGTAATAGCTGCAACAGCAATGTAAATACTCCCCCCAAAAGAAACAACATCATCCACTGCGTAAGCATCGACATCACTCCATTGACCTCTTACCTGAAGGCCTTTGTCACCTTTTTCACCTTGAGCACCCGTGTCGCCTTTTTCACCTTGAGCACCCGTGTCGCCTTTTTCACCTTGGGCACCCGTGTCACCTTTTTCACCCGGGACACCTTGAGCACCAGGAGCACCTGTTTCACCTTTCTCACCTTGAGCACCTTGAGCACCTGGTTGACCATCTTGACCATTAATACCATCTAGGCCATCTTCACCGCGCAGTCCCGTTGTATCACCTAACCATCGACCATTTTCATCGATTACCACATTTCCACCGACAGACACAGACGTTGCATCTACTTCGCCTTCAACTTTACTGGCTACGTCTGCATAGTAAGCACTAGGTGCAGTATCTATGCTCAGGCGAGGCGACATTTCAGTGTCGTCACCAACAGTAATACCTAGCTCTAAATCTTTACTCTTAAAAACCGAAGCATCAATTGGGTTATTTTCACCAAGTCTAATAGAGTAAGCCCCATCAACAACTTCAACATTTTGTGTTGACTCCCAGACAACTTGATCTTGAGAGTAAAGCTTAAATGTCATCGAAACTGTGCCATTCACAGCTTCCTGTGTATTCGAGTTTGTTAATGTACCTTGATGATTAAGCTGAGCTGCAATAACTGGTGCAGACATCACACTCACAGCTGCAAGAGCAACTGCAATAGCATTTTTAGTAAACATATATTCCCTTTATTTATTCTTTGATTAATTTGTTGCAGCGTTTGATAAGCTATAGTTTTCAGAGCTTGCTTTTTGAGTAACAATTGAAACTGATGCAGCTAAGTCATGGGCACCAGAAGTTGTCTCCTGAACTCGACTACCACCTAATTTAGACGTTTTTACATTGTGGTCTGCTACTTTTTTGCCTGGCTCAGGATCAGGTTTGGGCTCTGGCTGAGTAATAGGTGGGCTTCCTGGATTATTATTGGATGCTTGGCTATCACTGCCACCACATCCTGATATGCTGACGCAAGCGAGCAGCGCCAAAGTAAAGTAATGTAATCTTTTCATTTTAATTGTTTTCCTTCATTAAAAATAACGTTCATCAATGAACTCGCGTTGTTTGTAAGAGAGTGAAAGTTGTTTTAACTAATGTCGCTGTACACCCCCTGTATTAATTTGGCTTGAGGATTATTAGGATAAATATCTAAGGCGCGCTGCTTATACTCCTCTGCTTTATCACTTAAGCCTAACTGTGAAGCAACTTCTCCTGCTTTAATTAACATATAAATGTTGTATGGATATAAATTGATTGCGCGCTCCAAACTCGCTAATGCTTGCTGTTTATTACCTTCTTTCATGAGATACAGCTCATATAGTCTCAATGAAGTAAAATAATCATGAGGGTTTAACTCAAATGACTTTTCAACTAGTTCTGTATTACCAACTCGATAGCCTTTAGCAGTTAAGTTAGCAGATACCGTTTTAATGAAAGATAAGTACCCTAATAAAAGAATAAGAGGGACGACAATCCACTCTAATCTCATGCCTATTGGCTTAGCTTCACTTATACTTTCTCTCGAAAACACAACTGCAAACAGTAGAGTTGAAAAAAACAAACTGACAGGCGTGAGAAATACAGAGCTAAACATCGCATGGAAATATAGAGAAAAGACAGCCATAAAAATCCAAGCATCAATAAATACTCCTTTTAATAAGTTCAAAAGAGCTTTGATGAAGACCATGCCAAACAAGATTAAAAATAAGCTACCGCCTAAGAAGCCTAGCTCGCTATAAAACTTTAACAAGATGTTATAAGGTGAGGTTAATATCCTCATGTCAGACACATAAGGAGAAGCATTTGGCGTTCCTGCCTTTGCATATTTTTGGTGAGTATATTCAAAGTTATTCACACCTACACCAAGAGGGTTATCTTTTATCATATCTACAGTATTTGAAAAAACATTTTCTCTACCTGTATTCAATTCTTGGATTGAATTGATTTGGCCTTTTAAAGTAGATAACCCGGAGATCTTCATTAAATTAAAAGTCACTACAGCACATAAAAAAGCAACTGACACTGATAAGTACTTTAAGGGAAGCTTTTTTGTTTTTAGCAATAAAATAAACAACACAATCATCTCAGCGGCCAACAACCCCAAGATTGTTCCGCGTGTTAGTGATTCAAGAAGTAGATTCATAAGCACTAATAAACTTGCTAAGCCAAGCAGAAAATAAACCTTGGACTTGCGCCTATTGTATATGGAAAGAACAAGTATAGGGATCCAAATATTTAATACCTGACCAAGATAATTGACAAAGCCAATAGGAGAAAAGTTAGCGTTAGAATAAGGAATGGCTAGCCAATATCTATTATAAATTATTACAATACAAAATAGGATTGAGCTATAAAATACGCTGTCCATAAGTATCTCGACTAACTTTTCCTTAGGAACTATCGAAACGACTGTAAATATTGACAAAGAAAATGCTAAAAACCTACAAACAAAAAGCACACCCTCAAACTTGTTCGTAGACCAAGTTAAAGTTATGAGCATAGATATAGTTAAAAAAGCAATTATTACACTTAAAAAATTTGTTCTCCACCGAGGAGAAAAGCAAATTGAATAAGTCAATAGTAGAATACAAAACAAGTCAAAAACTACCCATTTCGGATAGTTATATTTGTAATAGAAGTTTTCAAAATACACAACGGATATAGTGCACGAAAACGCGACCACTAAGAACTTTAAAAGCGCTAAACTTGAAATATAAAAACTTCCAAGCAAAGGCACACTTAAATTATGTTGCATTAATTCCCTTTAAAAACATCAGACCACTTTAATTTATCGGTTTTATACACTTTAGTGAAATTAAAATCAATCAAAAACACTTGGTTTTTATTTAAATTAATCTTTTCATTTCCTAAATACAGATTAATTAACGTGCCAATTAATGCTATAAATAAAGATTCAACACAATGAAAACCAAAAAATTAACACAATAAACAAAATTACAACCGCATTGCTTTAATAACAACATTAATAACTCCTAAGTTTACCAGCGCGAAAAGAAAAACCTGACACCTATACCATAACACTCAAAAGCGATAATTATATTTCAACTAATAAATATGAATATATACATACAAAACTCTAAACCCCAGTCCAGATAATAAACATTAAGTTAAATTTTAAAAATGAGAGAAGAGTTTCATAGTTACTTCAATAGGCTATTCCTCAACGCTTAAATGCTACCTTGGTAAAAGCTTACGCACGTTAACTAAAATTTCAGTGAAAGGGTAAGTGGCTTAGTGCAGATATTAAATTTCAGACCAACAAATCATACATACAGAAGTAAAAAACGTATTATTCATACATATTTGTTGGGTTAACAAAACACTTTGAAAGCTCAAAAAGATGGGAACAGTGAGTTAATTTAATGACTGCTTAGCAAAACACCTCAAAACTAAGCTTGCTTTTCCCTTTGCGAGTTAGCTGAAGAGCTAAGAGGTCGTATACTCTAAGCTCAACTTTAGTGGAGAGTTAGTAATTAAATGTTTCTAAAAAGCTCTTTGTATTCATCATTGCATACTTAATGGAGCTAAAAAAAGACTCTGGAAGATAAACTTATGCGCAAGAGCCGTTAATTAAACAGCCCTTGCAAAACCCAATAAATGTTAAAACCTCACAGACATCAGCATTGACACCTCATTTATATTATTCTCGCTTATATCAAAATACCGATACTGGACGCCTAACTCTACACGTTCACTTAACTGATAACCCAGCTCAGCGCCCATAAAGGCATTTGTTTCAGCAGCCTCATAAGTTTGTAAAAAACGCTCATCTCGTGTACTGGTAATTTTATACTCCCAGTCGAACACACCAACGAAGACCTCTGCTGTTAATTTTTGCCAACGATATAGGTCATAATTTACTTGTAGTGTAAAGCCTTCAGGCAATACTGGTGCAATCCGAGAAACAGCTAGATGTGACTCTGCTGGCGATAAACTCTCCCCCTCAAAGTCAACCCGCCCTTGCCCTAAATCAACATACCCGATCCCGACATGCCAATTTGGTAGCAACTCATAATAGCTACTTACGGACCATGATTCACTGGTGTTATCTATATTTTTGATTTGCAGGCCAGAATTATTATCTACTCGCTCCGCAGCATGTGCTTGTCCAAGTGTGCCTTTTAAAACCCAACCATCCGCATAAGCAGTAGAAGGTAAAATACAACTTAAAGAGGCCAGTGCAAAACTTGGTAATACCGATTTGCGTCTACGTACTAATAATGCTGAAAGTATCAAAATAAGTCCCCCTCCTAGGCTGCCTGATGACGTATTTTCAATTGCAACAGCTTTGTAAGCTGTAACGGTAACTTGCGCTATTCCCTTGGAAATCGCACCTTTACTATCTAAAACTGTGTATGTAACGATATCTACACCTTCAAAACCAGATTTAGGTGTATATGAAATGGTGCCATCTGAATTAATACTGACGGTGCCATTTTGTGCGACTGCTTCAATGACTGAGAATGTATCTCCATCAGCATCAAAATCATTCTCTAACACATTTAATATGATTGACGCTTGATCCGTCGTCGACGCTACATCTAATGTCGTTGTTGGAGCTGAATTCACAGTCAAATTAACCGTGACCGTATTGCTCGCCGTTCCGCCTTGCCCGTCTGTGATACTGTATTGAATCGTTGCAGTACCAACAAAAGTTTGAGGTGGTGTATAAAGCAATTTATTGTCTTCAATCACGACAGTACCAAAATCAACTGATGCACTTGTGATAGTTAAAGTATCACCATCGGCGTCTGTGTCATTTGCAAGTACGTCTATCTGAATAGCTTGCCCAGAGCCCACAACTTTTTCATCTGCAACGGCAACAGGTAAAGAGTTGCCATTATTGACAATTGCAACACCGCCTGGGTCGATGATGCTACCATTAGCTATGCCATCATCATCATTTGGTCCGCCATCTACAATCTGTAGTTTGACACACCAATCACCTTCAGTGAGCCCCTCTTGCCAAACATCACTTCCTGGAGGGGCACAATATCCCGGCTCTCCCAGTGAGGAATAAATTTTATTTTGCTCATCAACAACAAAATCAACCCATTGAGTACCGATTAATTTTCGATATACCGCGTTGATAGGTATCGGGTTACGCTGTGGAATAACAATGCTATAACTATCACCCGCTTGCGGAAGACCAACAGCGATGAAATCAAATAACCCCCCTATATTGGTAGCGGTATCATCTTGCTGTAATTCTTCAGGTAGGAGCTGTACACCGCCAGTTGAATTCTGTGCAATTGTTACACCTTTACGAATACATACACCTGGCTCGCCCTCAATCAAAAATTGAGAAGACTCCAATGCCTGCTCTTGCATAACGTTACAGTCAGTGATCGCGTCTTGAAAGTCTGGAATACCATCATTATCGGAGTCAGAATGGCCCTCCTCATTATCTGGAATTAAATCGCCATCCGTATCTTGGTCCGTCAGAACAACTAACTCAGGCACGACCTCTAGATAGATTTGGGCTGTACTAGCGAGGCTTGGCTCACCATCATCCGTCGCGGTGATTGAAATCCCATAAATACCAGTGCTAAGAGATTGAGCTGAGAAGATAAATTCATTTTCTACTGTACTGATGTTCTGTAGTTCATTATCCAGTGCACTCCATTGTAACTGCACATTATCACCAATATTCGGATCACTCACCTGTGCCGACACGGTTACCAATTGCTCACTTGCCGTCACGGTCGTACGTAACTCGTTGTCTTGCCTTGCACTAAGAACAATATTAGGCGCGACATTTTCTTCAACAATAGTCACTTGGGTGGAGAATTTAGCACCTCGATTCAATGAGTCATCAAGTGTGATTATGATGGATTCGTTACCCTCACTTAGTCCATCTTCGAAAATACTGAAAGTGATCTCGCCCTCAATACCAGAAGCTATCGTAAGCGTACCACTGCTAAGTGTATGGTCTGAACTGTTTGCCGTACCAGACACCGTATAAGGTATTTGTACAGGGTACTGTATGGCTTCACCATTTAAATAGACGCCCAATGCAAAGCTCTGACCTTCGGATAATTGTGTATCTTTAGCTAAAGAAACGAGTGGATTAACAAACACATTTTGTGTGGCAAATGTGCTCAAACCGTTACTGTCTTGAGCTTGCCATGTCGCAAGGTGTCGACCTGGTGGGAACAATACATTGTTATCCACAAGTGAAACGCCAATGACATTGCCATTACTGTCTGTAGCCGTTGCATTGCCAAGCTCCACTTTAGTGAATAGAGCTGTTGCATTGACATTGATATCCGCAGGCACGTTAATTGTTGGTGGGGTGCCCTGCGAGTCATTCCTGACCACAGTAAGCTCAGCAACTGCTCTGCTAATTTCCCCGGCCTCATCCTTAATGACATAGTCAATGATCACCACCCCGTTGAATGTATCTTCAGGCGTGTAAACCAGCACACTACCTTCAACAGTTACACTACCAACTGATGCTTGCGCACTCAAAAGCGTCAATGAATCCCCAGTATCCACATCGCTGTCGTTGCTAAGTACTGCTAAGCGGTATGTGCCTGTAGCTTCATCAAAGGTCTCTTCTGAATAGCTATCATCTTGGGCATCTGGCGCATCGTTGACATTATCTATGGTCATTGTCACAGTAGCGACATTGGACTCTAGGCCTGAGGTGTCTTTGACTGTGTAAGTAAAAGTATCATTACCCACTTCATTGGTATTGGCGGTGTATACAATTCGACCAAGCCCATCAATACTGACTAGGCCTTTTGCTGGAGAGCTCACAATTATCACACTTGATGGGTCTATTTCATTGTTACCATCCACGTCTGTATCATTGCCCAGTACATTCACCGCAAACGCCCCTTCCTCTTCAAGGGCAGCAATATCATCAATAGCCACTGGCGCATCATTCACAGCTTCAATCGTCAGATTAACTGTGGCAGGTAAGGAGCTCAACCCTTCACTGTCGTTTAACGTATAAGTGAAGCTGAACTGACCATTTTGGTCTTGTGTCGGAGTAATTTGCAATTGACCATCTGTTAAGATAGCCACGGTTGCGAAGTCAAACACCCCGTTATTTTGTAAAGTAATATTCGCGCCATTAAACCCTTCGTCTTCAACATCAGTATCATTTGATAAGACATTAAGCGTGATCTGTGTATCTTCTTGCGTTGTCACACTATCATCCGCTGCGATTGGCGCGTCATTTATTTCACCAATATTAATTGACACAGTGGCCAACTCAGAAACAGCTCCGTTACTATCTGCAATTGTATAAGTGAAGCTGTCTGTACCTTCATCGTCTTCAAACGGCGTATACTCAATTGAGCCAGTATCATCATTAGACACGGCACTGCCTTTTTGTGGCGCAGTGACAACTGCAATATCGCCAGTTGGGATACCATCTTCAATATCCGTTGCAAAGGCCCTGACGTTGATGCTGGTTTGCTCAGCATCTTCGTCAATGTTTACCGTGATGTCTTCAATTTGTGGTACATCATTTATCGCCGAAATGGTGATAGACACTGTGGCTTTGTCTGAATTATTAGAATCTTGGTCTGATACAATATAGGTAAATAAATCAGTGCCATTTACATCTTGATTAGGTGTATAAGTCGCCACTCCATTTTCAATTAATACAGAGCCAATAGCTGGTTGATCGACGACAACAGCAGAAGAGGCCACAATATCCCCTTCAGGATCCGTGTCATTGCTCAATAGATTTACCGTCACTGGCACATCTTCATTGGTTTGCGCATTGTCATCTACAGCAACAGGAGGCTCTGACACTGGCGTGATTGCAATACTTGCAGTCACAACCGTAGATTGAGCACCAAAGCTGTCTTGTAGTCGATAAGTAAAGCTATCACTTTGCGTTTCACTGTCGTTATGCGCGTAGGTAAAGCTGCCATCTGCATTCACACTCAAAGTGCCAAACGTTGGCTGAGTTAAATCAACAATCGACAATACATCATTGCTATCTAAATCATCGTCAAGGGCAAAGTTACCGCTTAGCAAGCCTTCAACACTGCTTACATTTAGTGTTGCTCCCTCGCTAATGCTGTAGCTTGGTGCAAGTGCTGTCGGAGCATCATTAGTATTATTAACAACAATATCAAATGCCGCTAATGACGCACTTACCTGACCATCGCTGACAGAAACAATAATATTAGTGTCAGTACCAACATTGGCGTCAAGCGGTATGCCTGTCATTTCTCCTGTGGCAGTATTAAACTCAATCCAAGCTGGTGCATTTTGAATACTAAAGGTTAAGGTATCCCCGTCAATATCCGTTGCACTTGGGGTAAAGCTATACGCACTGTCTTCATTAATAGATGTTGAAGGTGCGCCGCTTATCGTTGGTGCGTCATTGGTATTAACAACGGTAATGTTAAACGCAGTGAGTGCGACTGTTTCTGTACCATCTGAAACACTGATCACAATGCCTGTGTATACGCCAACATTTGCATTGACAGGTGTGCCTGATATTGCACCCGTTGTGCTATCGAAGGACATCCAACTCGGTAAGTTTTCAATGGCGAATGTTAAATTGTCGCCATCTTTATCTTCAGCAGTAGGCACAAAACTGTATGCACTGTCTTCATTAACTTGGTTACTTGGACTACCTGAAATCGTTGGCGCATCATTGATATTATTAACAGTGATATTCACCGTCGCTAATTCTGAGTCTACCTGACCATCGTTCACTTTAAAGGTAAAGCTATCCGCTCCAAAGTAATCTAAGTTACCTGTATAGCTCAACACATTGCCATTGAGTGAGTAGCTACCATTGCTTGGCTCACCAACAAGTAGGTAAGTAAGATTATCGTTATCTATATCTTCTGCACTGAGAGTAATATTTACCTGCGTCTCTTCATCTGCGCTAACAGCTTGCCCTGTGACCGTAGGTTGGTCATTCACCGCGTTGACTGTCAAAGATACTGTTGCTGCCGCAGAGTCATCAGTACCATCATTTGCTACGAAGGTGAATGTGTCTACCCCGTTGAAATTTGATGTTGGTGTATATAACCAAGTTGTATCTGATTGCTGCACCAATGTCCCACTAGACACACCTGTGACAACACGGTAGCTCAGCGTATCATTTTCCTGATCTGTCGCACTGAGTGTAACAAGTAAACTGCCATCTTCATCTAAATTCAGGTTTTGAGCCTGCGCAATCGGTGCATCATTCACAGGGGTCACCGTCATTGTCACCGTGGCTTTATTAGACGTTGCGCCCGCTGCATCTTGAACCGTATACGTAAAAGTATCATCGCCAAAGTAATGCTCGTTCGGGGTATACACTATCCCGCCTTGCGCATTGACAACCGCCTGACCAAATTGAGGCTGATCAACCACAGTTACACTAGCAAGATTAAAGCTGTCATTTTCATCTACGTCCGTATCATTGCCCAAGACGTTCACTTCAAATGAGCCCTCTTCTTGTAAGCTCGCAGTGTTATCAACGGCCACTGGCGCGTCATTCACTGGGGTTAGAGTGACAGTTACTTGGGCAGGATCAGAGGTTAAACCTTCACTGTCAGTAAGGGTATAGTTAAACGTGAAGGTGCCATTTTGGTTTGCAACAGGCGCAATATTAAGCTGTCCGTCAGCTTGGATAGTCACAATGGCTTTTTCATAGCTGCCCGTGCCATTACCTTGATCCTCAAGTGTGATATTTGCCCCATTGAAACCTTGATCTTCTACATCACTGTCGTTTGATAAAATCGATAACAGAGTGCTCACATCCTCATCGGTTGTGACACTATCAGCAACAGCTACGGGTTTATCGTTTACCGCGCCAATATTCACGGTAATTGTCATCGGTGCGGATACAGCCCCTGCGCTATCCGCTACCGTGTAAGCAAAGCTATCTGTACCTGTTTGATTCGCAGCAGGTTGATAAACAAATGTACCCTGCTGTTGGTCGATAACAACACTACCTTTACTCGGCTGAGTCGATATTGCCAAGTCTCCTGTTGGTATACCATCCTCTATATCCGTAGTCTGCGCACGAACTTGCAGCGGATCTGAATGAGTATCCTCAGATGTATCGATAACTAACTCTTTCGCTACAGGGAGGTCATTATCCGCGGTAATAGTCACCGTCACCATCGCCGTATTAGAGGTGTTTTGCTGTGCATCTTTGACAGTATAAGTGAAGGTGTCTACACCATTTTCATTGGCATTTGGTGTATAGGTCGCAACGCCATTTAATAGACTCACACGCCCTTTGCTAGGTGCCGTAACAACCGTTGCAGAGGAGGCCACCATATCTTGCTCAGGATCGCTGTCGTTAGCCAATAAATCAATGTTACCTGCATTATCTTCAATCACGGTCAACACGTCATTCACCGCTGTTGGTGCATCCGCAACTGGCGTGACATTAATCGTCACCGTATAGGTATCAGATGTCGCGTTTGATGCATCTTTAACACGATAGGTAAATTGATCAGTATGGTTTTCGCTGCCATCATGCTGATAGGTAAAGCTACCATCTGTATTAAGTGTTAACTGACCAAATGACGGAGCGGCGACCTGTTCTACAGTTAGCGTATCTCCGTTATCAGTATCGTCATCAGTTGCTGTGCTGAGTAAGCCCGCTTGCGCAGTTACGCTCAGCGTGCCAGCCTCTTGAGTGGCAAAATTAAACGCTGTGCCACTTGGCGCATCATTGACATTGGTCACTTCAATATTAAAGCTCGCCAATGACGCTGAATCAGTGCCATCATTCACCGAAATCACAATGCCATTGTACTCGCCTACATCAGCATCCGCTGGCGTGCCAGAAAGCACACCTGTCGTCGTACTAAACGTCAACCAACTAGGTAAATTAGTGATGCTGTAGGTGTGAGTATCTTGCTCATCAGGGTCAACTAAAGTGGGTGTAAAACTATAAGCTTGGTCTTGCGCAATCGACGTTGTAGGCTGGCCAGATAGGGTCGGCGCCACGTTATACTTTTTAGTAACAGTGTCTGAAATCGGATCTGCGCTATTTCCAGCTACATCTGTTACAGTCACCGATACCGTCAAAGTACCTTCAGCTAGATTACTCACATCAATCGCGGATACTTGCGCGGTAGCAGCTGTAATATTGCCATTACCAGTCACCGAAGCATTATTTGTATCTGTGATGCTGTATGTAAATGTACCTGAACTCTCCAGACCAGTTAAACTAAAACTCAGAGCCGACTCATTATCTCTATTGATCAGTGCTTGATCTATATTGACGGCTTGCCCTGTCGGCGCACTGGTATCGACACTCAAGGTGATTTGCTGCGCCGCTGTATTTGGGTTGCCAGCGCTGTCGGTAAACTTGTCAGCAAGAATATTAAGCGTAGCGTCCGCTTCTGAATTTTCACTCGGCGTGAACACCACGCTATACTGTGTTCCTGAAGTAGCAGTAAAGTTGCTTAAAGCCCCTCCTGAAACGCTCACATCATCTAAGGTGAAATTATCACTCGACTCACTCAGGACAATAGTAACCGTCGCAGTTTCACCAACCTTAAGTGCCGTGTCTGATGCACTGAATGTTGTCACTGATGGGCTAGATGTATCCAGCTCACTGGTTGCGGTGACCGCTGATGCAGCATTACCTGCGGTATCTGTCAGCGTCACTGACAGCGTGAGTGTCCCGTCGTTCAGTGCACTTAAATCTATATTAGAAATGGTTTGGCTTGCAGAGGTCACCGTGCCATTGCCCGTTGCTGATGTGCCGCCATTGCTACTCGAAATGGTATAGCTATAGGTTGCCCCCACTTCTGCACTGCTAAAGCTAAACGAAGCAGCTGTTTTCTCTGTGTTGGAGTATAAGGTATCACCCAGTGATACACTGTGACCTGTTGGGGCTTTGGTGTCCACCGTTATGGGCAGCTGTGTTGCTGCGGTGTTGTTATTACCTGCCGCATCGCTAAAGGTATCTGCCGCGATGTCTAATGTAGCATTGGCCTCTGAATCCGCCGTTGGTGTAAAGAGCACGCTATATTGTGTGCTTGAAGTCGCACTGAAGTTGCTCAGTGAGCCACCTGATACGGTGATATCTGATGAAGTAAAGGTCGTACTGGCTTCGCTCAAGACAATGGAAATCGTCGACGTTTCACCCGCTTTGAGATTAGTGTCTGATGCACTGAAAGTGGTTACCGTCGGCTTGGTTTTATCAAGCGTTGCAGTGTCTGTTACCGCTGTGGCTGCATTGCCTGCCGCATCAGATACCGTCACTGACAGCGTTAATGTGCCATCATTTAACCCGCTGATATCTGCAATATTCACAGTTTGTGAGGCACTGGTGATATTGCCATTGCCTGTCACTTCCGTGCCGCCATTACTGCTATTTAATGTATAGGTATAGCTCGCACCCACTTCTGCACTGCTAAAACTAAAGCTCGCACTGCCTGTTTCTGTGCTGTTATAGCTGGTGTCATTGAGTGCCACACTGTGACCACTTGGCGCGCTGGTATCCAATGTACTCGTCGCCGTCACCGCTGTGGCTGCGTTACCTGCGGTATCTGTCAGCGTCACTGACAGCGTGAGTGTCCCGTCGTTCAGTGCACTTAAATCTATATTAGAAATGGTTTGGCTTGCAGAGGTCACCGTGCCATTGCCCGTTGCTGATGTGCCGCCATTGCTACTCGAAATGGTATAGCTGTAGGTTGCCCCCACTTCGGCACTGCTAAAGCTAAACGAAGCCGCAGTTTTTTCAGTATTGGAATATAAAGTATCACCAAAGGCAACGCTTTGCCCACTGGGGGCTTGAGTGTCTAAAGTCAGCGATAAATTACTCGCAGAGTTCGCCGTATTACCTGCATTATCAACAGACTGCGCTGAAATAGTATGGCTGCCCGCTTGTAACGTAGACGATGTGATACTCCAAGCACCACCCGAGACAGTTGTACTACCGATATTACCGTCTAAATTGGAAGACAAGTTAATGGTGTCACCTGTAGTACCTGTGCCCGTGATCGTTGGCGTTGTATCGTTTGTAATATTATCTGTGTTGGACGTACCTGAATCACTACTGGCTGACAGGTCCGGCGTGCTCGGCGCGTTTGGTGCTGATGTATCTATAGTCACATTCAAAGCACTAGAAGCGCTACTTTCATTACTGCTTGCATCCGTTGCCTTTGCTGTAATGGCATGAGTCGTTGCTGATAATGCACTTGTGGTGATCTGCCAATTACCACCGGTTGCAGTGCCACTACCAATCACAGTGCTACCTGACTGATCGCTGTACAACCTTACCGTACTGCCAGACTCTGCTGTACCACTGAATGTTGGCGTAGTATCTGATGTGACATTATCGGTATTAGAACCACCGGTGTCTGAACCTGCATCAAGATCTGGCGTGGAAGGGGCGTTTGGCGCGACATTATCTACCACAGTGATAGTAAATGACTCTTGGAATGTTGTCGTGCCATCATTTGTTTGTACACAAACAATATAATCCCCTGCACTTAATGCCGACTGAGTTTGTAAATTCGAGCTGCTAATTTGGAAACTGCTGTTTCCGGCATTACTTGTACAAGTACCGCTGGCACTACTGCCACTATTCACTAGGCTATATGCATGCACATTGGCGCTATCAAGATCCGTGGTCGACAGCGTGCCCACATTCACACTTGTCCCCGTTGCCGATTGATTGATACTCGTTGCAGATAATGCGATATCAGTTGGCGCATCGTTCTGTGCTGTAATATTTACAACCGCCTGGTTGGTGCCTGTACTGTTCGCCGTACCATCGTTAAATGTGTAATCAAGCGTTACGCTTGAAGGCGGATCATCAGATGTATTGCTATAGGAAATAGATTGGATCACGCCATCCACAATGGCCGATGTTGCGCTGGTATTAAATGTCAGAACAAGCGTCCCAGCCGAGTTTGTCGTCACAGTACCAACACTGGTGCCATTGTAAGTAAAGGTACTCCCCTGTGTTAACGTGCCAAGCAAACTTAAGTTTGCAAACACATCTTGTGCATTGGCGCCACCGTTTCGGGTGATGGTTAAAGATGCATCATTGTAGTTGCCCGTGCCCCCATTTAAGGCATCCAATTCCGTATCTGCTACAGTCGCATCACTATCAATGGCAACCGCCGAGCCATTTTCTGTAAACGTAGACAACCCATTCAGTGAGCTAAACACAGGCACATCGTTGGCAGCAATAAAGGTGATCACTGTATTCGCGCCGCTATCGGCGACTGTGAAATCTAAACTTGCGCCTGGTGAATTCGTCAGGGTTAACGCAATCTCTACTGCCGCAAAGTCTGTCGCATCAGTGTCCACTTGCAAGGTGCCATTACCATTAAATCTGACGTTGCTCGTAGTTAATCCAGTGACCCCCGTCACCGTGATCATATCGCCCACAGCAAGGTCCGCGATGGTATCCCCATTTAAATCGCTGGCACTACCGACAAAGTTATCATTACCACCATTGCCAGTTATTGAATCTGTGCCCGAGCCAGGTCTTATCGTGTCGGCGCTGTCACCCCCTGTTAAAGTATCATTACCCGTTAAATCGGTTGCGGAAATCACCAAGCTATCACCTGCTAACGCAGATGCGTTAATGGTAACCCCAGCATTAATAGCTGCTCCTGATGAGTTACTAACGGTGACTGTCCCGCCATTTGAAGAAAAGTTATCGGTAATGGTCACCGAAGTGACGCTATTGGAGCCTAATGAGATGGTCTCAATACTTGAGACACTGGTCGAACTAAAGTCAAACGTACCACCACTGACCAAATTTAACGTTTCAGTCCCCGCAGCACCATTTATTGCTGTTGAAAAGTCACTAACATTTTGAACGTCAATCGTTACTGTTGCACCACTTGCCAATGACAATGTACCCACATTACTAAAACTTGCACCTGTTGTATTTGCACCATCACTGGCAGACACGATGTCGGCAGCAGTCGCTTGACCTGTTAACGAACCCGAAAAGCTTTGTCCTGCAATATTAAAAGTAATTGCATCCGTCACCGATGTTGCCGAAACACTTGTTGTTGCGCCTACATTTATCGTGCGTGTATTACTAGAGTCATCCCCTACTGTGTAATTTTCTATGCCTGAGAGCGTTGTTATATCACCATCACCTGAGATAACGATGGTTTCTGTACCACCTGCGGTGATTGAGCCACTAAAGTTCTCATTTTGCGCTGCTGTCATAGTCACCGACGCGCCAGTTGCCAAGGCAAGATTAGTAATATTTGAAATAGTCGCGCCGCTAATGTCTGCGCCATTGGATAAGCTCAATGTATCAGCGGACGTATTTTCCCCTGTGAGCGTACCTGTAAATGTTAATGTCCCAACGTCAAAAGTCACTGCATCAGTGACACTGGTCGCAGTCACTGAATGACCAGCAGCAGCTACCGTTACCGTGCGGGTGTTTGTACTGTCATCGCCAATGGTATAGTTTTCGATGCCAGCAACCGTTGACAGATTCCCATCGCCTGTCACAGAGACAGTCTCTGTACCAGCAGCCGTGACTGTGCCTGAAAACTGAGAAAGTTGTGCAGCACTAAATGTTGCGGATGCGCCACTTGATAAAGTGAGGTTTTCAAAACCCGAAACGGTTGCACCAGCAATACTGCCGCCATTTCCGACACTAAGCGTATCTGTACCAATACCGCCTGCTAATGTGCCTGTCGCGGTCAGAGTCCCCACATTAACAGTATCGTTGTTGCCACTCCCTGTTAAGTTTTGCCCAGCGCTGCCCAGTGTAAATGTATTCCCGACGGATAGAACGTATGACTCTATTGCAGCATTGCCTGTTAACCCATCTGTGGCTGCTGAAATGGTAATCGTATCTGTACCGGTTGCCGTAATGGAGCTAAAGCTATCATGCTGAGCTTCGGTCATGGTCACCGAAGCTCCCGAGTTCAATTCCAGTATTTCTGTATTTGAGACAGTTGCACCCGCGATATTCGCGCCATTTGATAGACGCAGTGTATCTCCTGTCCCGCCACTAGCATCAAGCGTGCCTGTTGGTGTAAGCGCTGCGACATTAATGACATCATTTGAACTACTACCCGAGACATTTTGCGACGCACTGCCCAAAGTGAATGTCATGGCAGCACCTAACACATAGGTTTCAATGTCCGCATCCCCCGTCACAGCTGCATCGCCATTGGCACTTGAGATAGTAAACTGATTCGTACCCACACCATTTATAGTGCTAAACGATTCATGCTGAGTCTCACTTAAGGTCAAGTTACCGTTGTTTGCCGCCTCTAACGTCTCAAAATTTGTCAGTGTCGTCAGTCCACTGATATCCACACCATCTGACACATTCAAGGTATCCGTGCCACCGCCACCATCCGCTGTAGATCCTGTCGCATGTGATGTTTGCGCTATGGTTAAAGATTCATCTTCACTGGTGAATAAAATCGCGGGGTTTAAATTAGCACCAGTTGTGGTATTGAACGATGCACCCGACGAGGTGGTCGAAGTGACATTCGCGACACTCACCGTTGAGGTGCGCGACACACTATTATCAGTACCATCATTGACGACGACCGTTACCGTTCTCGCCGTTGTATTAGGTGTAGACGATGTATTGTTATAGGTTATGGCGTCTAAAAATGTCTGTACTTGGGAAAGTGTTGCCGTCGCCCCTGTAATCGAAATGGTATCTTGCAGGGTGATATCTGAGCTGCCCGATACCCCATTTAAAGCATTTTGCGCCGCGCCTGTGACACTCAGTCCTTCCGAGGCCCCGTCTTGGTCATTTGTCAGAGAAACCGTAATCGTTTTAATGGTATCTGACTCAGCATCTGTGACGCTGGCACTGTTAGTAATGCCAACCCCCCCACTGCCCTCACTGAAAGAGGACGACCTGTTATTACCACCGGCTGCTGTATCTAAATCTACCACAGGTGCGGTATTGGCCGCAGTGACTGTGGCACCGACTTTAAAAGTATAAGTGCCTTCATTGGGATCATTACTGGTGATGGTCACCGTTGCATTTGGTGAGCCGACCGTGGTCGGATCTAGCTGAACAACAAATGTCGTGCTGGTTACCCCATTTAAAGAACTAGCGCCAGGCTGGCTAGATATTGAAAAGTCACTGGAAGCTGAAATGCTCACCAATGGAGAGCCGCTCAAATTAAGCGTAGAAGCTGCGATAACATTTTCTATGGTAAACGTACGAGTAAAATTGCTGCCACCTGTTTGGTGAGAACCAAAATCAGTATGGTTGCTTGCACTTAATGCCGTCGTGCCAGATGTAATTGATTGACCATTACCTTTTAAGTTAATATCCGGGTCAGGGGCTGCTGCGGTACAATCATTGGTATCAGGGAACCATACACCAGGCCCAGGCGCAGCTTCACAACTGGCTTGACTACCATAGGCGGTAGTACAACCAAAAGAGGCTTGGCAAGATGCTGCAAGCTCTTTGGCAATACTTACTTCACCATTAACTTGAGTCGCTCCCATCCCTTGGCTGTCAAGTAAGCCTTGCGCTGCCAAAAAAGACAACGTAGCTGATGCTGCATCATCTTGGTTATTTGGTTGCAGCTTTGTATGCTCAGCAATGCCAAAAACCTCACCCTGTTTATTACTTTGCTGGTTGTTAAAATGAATACTGTCTGCAACTTGTATGGAGCTAAGCGATGGCACTTCGTGATTTGGCAAGAAGTAACTATCCGCAATATTTGAAGAAGAATTTGCAGCAACCAGTGATGGGATCATCACCCCTAATATCGAGGTCGTCATATCAAGTTTTTTCATTTCAATTCCTCCTTCGTAAACTCATATAAATGCGCAGAAATAGCGTCATCACCACTGATCATTTCAGGAAATGTGGAGTTGGGAATAATGCAAAGATCGTAAAGTTGGCTGACATCGCCTTTAAACTGCAATTTGGATAGGATCTCACCGTTGTGCTTATTAATAATCCATATGCCACAGACAGTATCTTTTTGGGTATGCGCTTTAGTTAAAGGTATATCATTAACCACGGTAGACGAACGCACATGACTGGTCGCGACCAACATCAAATCACCATAAAATGTCAGTCCACGTGTAAAGCCAGGTAATGTGCATAAAACTAATTTTTCACAAGTTTTTGGGTCGTAACACAGTATTTCACCTTCGCCTGAGTTACATAAGTAGACTTTCTCATCATGGCATCTTGGTGAATGCGGCATCGATAGTCCACTAATGAGTATTTCATTTTTTTCTACATCCATTAACGTGCCATTTAGCTCGGTTCGCCATGAATCTTGATAATCTTGGGTGTTGAACGTTGTGACATATTTAGGTTGCCCATCTAACATGGCCATACCATTTAAATGGCAACGGTCTTGCGGTTTTAACTCGCTGATAAAATGCGGCTTCCAACGAGGTGTAAAACCTGATTCTGAAGAAAGCGTCGCAAGACAAGAAAAGCTTGAGTTAACGACCCATAAGCCGTCATCGCCCCAAGCGATATCGTGAGTGTTGAGCGTCCCCGTCGTTAAAGAAGAGCGCTCTGTAAATAAGACATCACATTGCTTTATTGCATTGATCTGCTCTGCTCTAAGCGATTTAAATGCATCGGTATCGCGTTGCTCATCTCGTAATTTGCTTGCCAAAGTGTCAATATTGTCCACTTCACCGCTAAGTACACTTTTTCGAGACATGCTGCTTGCTTTAAAGTTCACAATTCGATTCACGGTACTGACTAAAAGTCTATCTTCACTAACACAGACACCCATTGGCCTGACAAACTTTTTTACACTGCAATTCAGTGCCGTTCCTCGGCTTCTAAGCAGCATCACAGCATGTGATTGATAGCTAGACACAGCCAGTGAAACCCCTAAAGCTTGTAAGATCTTAGGAAAGTTCTCACTATATTCACTCGCAAAGTCAATATTGACGAGGTCTGTCTCATCACCTGTACTTCCATAACCCTGTTCACGATACCCTTGCATGCCTTTACTCCTTAGTTAACAGCGCGCAGTCTCTGTTTAAAAATCAAACGAGCTTAATAATTGTTATTGAGTTTAATTTCATTGTTTGTCAGGCCACAGCCTAACAGGTGTGACACTTCTCCGGTGACCCAAGCTGCAGCCGAAGACGTCCCATGTATAGTGAGATTTAAACCTTGTTCTTTTTTGGAAAATACGCCTGGTGCATAAACATCGACGCACCGGCCGTAATTTGAAAACGGTGCAATTGTTCCATCTAGAGATAATGCACCAACTGTTGTTACACCTTTTATCAACGACAGCTTATTACTCACACAAGCATCCTGTGAATGGTTGCCTGCAGATACGATTATGTAAGAAATGCCCCCTTCAGTTAGCCCATCGCGGATCACATTAGCCAGAAACTCAGAAACAAAAGGCAATGTCCAACTGCTATTAATGATGTCTACCTGCATTTTTTGAGACACACTGAATGCCAAAATCATGGCCGAATTTAAGGTGCTGGCTTGCTGAATACTCACCAATTCAGCTGCGGGAGCGCTTTGGCCAATTGCCTGTGACTTAAGATTGCTCGCTATAACATTCGCAACCATGCTGCCATGGCCTCTTGTGCCCTCGCTATTAGATAGCAAATGCTGATGATCTGCATCGTATGCGAGTAATACATTAAACGTTGAAAGCGCAGGCTCTGATAAACTCAACCCGTCATCAATAATTGCTATACGTTTTGGATGATAAGACGAAAGACACTGATGCCTGTGAAGCTGCCTCACTTGTTGCGCTTTCAATATACTATTAGGTGCTTGTTCAGCTTGTTCATGTGCACGCGCAATTGCAAAATCAGGCTGTATATTCACCACTCCACTTAATTGCTTTAGCTGTTCATAAACAGATAAAAACTGTGTCGGTGCAGATGATATTAGAACGGTTGCACTCTCTACATTTTCCGCAAGTATTTGGATTGGCGCTATCGACTCAATGCCATGTGCTTTTTGTTTATCGATTTGAGCAATAAGTTTGTAATTTAAATAAAAATCTAATCCAATATTGCTGCTATAGATATCCGTTTGAGGTGATGGGTATAACCTAATTTCTTCAAGGTCATTTTTAAAAGTAATGAAGGGTCTATTGGGGGTGTCAGCGACAACCCCAAATGCGAATAGAATTAAAAAACAGCCCAATAATTTCACCGCTAACTGCTCTCTTAACTCCTAGGAGGAAAAATACCATCCATACACAAACAAAATTGTACAGCAAGGTATGGTTGTCTATTTTCATGCGCTTGATTTTGCCCATTACTCAATATCGCTTGAGGATTCAAAGTAATGTTTGAGCCTCCCAAATCATCCGAAGAATATACACGAGCGACACCACCAGTGGTGGCTCTTGCCGCAGATAACAAACCAGTGCCATTGGAGCGATCAACCAGACCATCTTTGATGGTTTTACCTGCATATAACTCATGAGTATGTGATGGAAGCTCACTCTCCATTAACACAACATCCGGTAACCCAACCCGATTACCAAGATCGCCAGGGGAAAGACCAGGCCCAGTACCAAACATGGTTGGGCTTCTGCCTTGCAAATCTGGTAGCTGCATATTTGTCTGTCCATTGCCGCCATAAGTAGTACCAATCACAGCAAACAGTGCCTGATTTTGCGAAATATCAACAAACTGGCCATCACAAAACGCATAACTAACCGGAGCGAAGGCATATGGCAACATATCAACTTGACCAATAAATGGATCCATTTCAATACTCCTTTAATTTCGAGACGGGTACAAACCGTTCATACAAATAATAAAACCGAGATACAGCATAGGCATTCTGTTTTCGTGCGCTTCATCACCACCGGTTGTGCCTATGGCTCGAGCGCTGAATGGGTTCGTTTCTAACCCTGCGGTAGAATCAGGTAAAAAATGTAACTCGCTACCAATATAAGATTGACCATCAACTGGGGCTTGTAACTCAGACGTCGCACTAGTTATTTGTACGGGGTGACTGTGTGCTGGTAATTGTGAGGTCGACAACACAACTTGTTCAACACCATACCGCTGACCTATCACTCGATTTGTCAGGCCTGGCCCCTGCCCGTCACCTACTGGTATTCGCCCTCGCATGTCTGGAAGGCCATAAGTGGTTCGCCCATCACCACCATAATTACTACCCAATAGACTAAATAAAGATTCGTTATCCGTTATCGCTTGTAGCTGGCCTGCACAGTATGACCAGTGGTATGGTGAATACACGCCTGCAAACATACGAATTTCACCTAAATATGCATCACTCATATTATGCTCCTTTACTTAGTTTCTTGGCGGATACGCACCGTTAAGTGCAATCACAAAACCCAGAACCGTTGTTGGTTGTAAATTAGTATGAGGTGCGTTTTGCCCTACAGTGCCAATACTTTGCGAAGACAAAGTATCCAAACCACCTGAGTTTTGCGCGTAAAACTTTTTTACCCCAGTCGGAAACTGCGTGTTTGCAGTCGATATGGTGTAACGCGCTGTTGGATTGGCGTTACTAAATGGAAGGAAACTATCCCCCTCTAATGAATCAACTTGAAAATCGTGGTTATGTCCCGTCTGGGCATTAGTCAAGGTAACTTCCTCAAAACCGCCCTTCTGACCTTGTTGCAATATACCGTATTTACCTTGATAAACAGGCGCTCGCCCTCGCATATCAGGTAATCCAAAGTTCGTTCGTGCATCGCCACCGAATGTATCTGAGAGCAATGAAAATAGCGCTGGGTTGTCGTTGACAGGAATCAATGCGCCATTGCACGCAGCCCAGTGTACAGGTGGAAAGTTAAAGGCAATCATCTGCATCATGCCTAAATACGGATTAACCATAAAAACCACTCCTTACTTTTGACTTGGGTTTCCCCACTTCTTAATTGCGTTTGCGAGAAATAACAATCTGATATTTATCAACATCATAAATACTCATAAACATCGGATATTCACCAAACGTACTATGCTTAAACAGATAATTATCTTGAGGAAGTTGGTTGTTAGGGTCTCCGCGAAGAGAAATACTAAAGGAAGAAAACTCTTCAGTGTCTATTCTGCCATTCTCTACGTTAAAAATTTCTAGTTCACCAACTTGCTGTTCATTCTGCACCGAAAAGACATCTACTTTTTGACCAACTAAGGAGTGCATTAACTCATGCGTTACTATTTCCATTTCTTGCTACTCTTTTTGTGTAAAGTGAATACAAGGCTGCCTAAATGACACCCAGTTTAAACACCCACTATGCTTTTCATTGCAGGGGGATACCAAATCAATAATTCATGAGGCGGTTGTATCAATTCAGTATGAAAACCTAGTTCTAAATACAGGCGTTTTGCACCCAAATTCAAACAGCTAACAGACAAAGTGAGTGGCATAGCTGACTGCGCCGCACAGTGCTGAAATGATTGAATAATTGCCCGCCCAAAACCATGGCCTCGCGCTGCGGCCAAAAAGCCGATATCAACTAAACGAATTTCATTATGACCAAAATCAAGCGTGGCCTTGCCAATGGGTTCACCGTGCTTTTCAATAATGAAGTACATTGCATTGGGGTACTGAGCACCGTACCCTTGAGTTTGCGCTTTTAGCTGCATCTCAACGATGGACTCAATAAAATCTTGCTCGCCATCAATACACTGCAAGTCCTGTCTTACTTCTCTGTGCAGCTTTTCGATAAATGGCTTATCACTTGCTGTTGAGGGACGGATATGAAGTCCCTCAGGTATGGTAAATTGCACCATAATCCTTATCCTCTTATGTGCATTTATTGAGTATATGCAGCTTTAAAATTTTTGCTCAGAACATTCAATGATATTTTTAAGCCACGCATTAACCTTGCAATCAATCACCAAATTGATCCTAGCCTTAAAGCCGCGATTCAAAACACTGTGCTCTAAGTCCGCATTGACGTACCAAGATTCCCCATTGCGCATAGGCACTTTTTGTCCGCCAACAACAAACTCAATTTCTTCAGAGCCAGTAATGGGGATATGGATCCGTGCTTCGCCGTACTCCAAAGATAAGCGATGGTCTTGATGTGGATAGATCTGACTTCCTGCCCCTAAACGCATCAGCCTCACTGACTTAAAGAGACATTTGAATTGGCTTAGAAACCGTTCAATTTCAGGTAGGCTTTCCATGATAGGTAAAGGTGAAAACTGCCCGTTACATTCCTCGATTGAGAAACATTGTAAAATTGGATGAGCATCTAAATGAGCTTGATCAGCATAGAGTGCGAGTACATCCCACTCACCTGTAAAACAAGATGTGTTTACGTGTCTACACCAATGAGAATTACTGACAGAAATAACATCATCGAGCAAAGCATTAACACGGCAAGGTAAATCGAGCTTTGCGCCCGCCAACACCTTAGTTGGTTGTGTACAACTTAGAGTCATCAAACTACCCTAAAGGCTGACCTGAAATATCAAATTTATAGACGGTATCTGCAAACTTGCCACCAATAGCGGTTATCGAGTCATATCCATCTATGGTCAGGAGTCGAGTTTTTGTATATAACTCCCTAGGTCCATAACTTTTCAGATATATGCCCTGATTGTCGTATATCTTTATGCTGTTTGAATGGGAGTCTAAAACATGTATATATCCAGACACGTCGCAGGTTATCGATTTAACACCATTAAGTTGGTGCTCCAATTCATTACCAGATTCGCCAAAAGAGCCAAGTACATCGCCCTCAAAATCTAATGCATAAATAGAATAGCTCGTTTCCCCTGTTACAAATAGACGCTGGCGCTTTTCATCAATAGTAAAATCTTTAACATGCATACTCAGTGGAATAAAACCTAATATTGTTCCTTTATCATCATATATGTCTATTTGATTCATTGACTCAAACAAAATATATACTTTGCTACCATAGCGCCTTGCAACTCTCGGTTTGAGTCTAACTTCTACGATAGTTTGTTGTGGGTTTTCAATTAAAGTGGTGGGGTTTGTGACATTCCAAGAAAGAAGTTCTGAGTTATTTAATCTTTGTGTATATGCCGTTGCGTGCTTACTTTGATGTGCCCAAACAGGCATGGAAACACCCGCTGCGCTTGATGCACCCATAATAACTGCTGATTTAATGAACCCTCGACGCTTCATGGACGATTCCTTCCTAAGTTGATTAAATCAATTATTACAGGATTGAAAATAATAAAATATTACACCTTATTACACTGCGCAGTACATAAACATTAACTCAATAGAAAAAAGCACCACTTAATAACTAGCCTTGAATTTAATCAATTGAAGTGAGTCACACTTTGCAGCCATAAGCTACCTACCCCAAAGAAAAAATATTCTCAGCTTTTTTTAAAAAATAAAAAGCTACATAAGAAAAGACCAAAAAACACAACAATAAAAAACTAAAAACATCGTCATACCGATATAAGAGACAAAAGATACAATCTTTAATCCTTATATTTGGAATAATAAAAATAAGACAAGCGTTTCTTACTAGGTAAAAAATCGTATGTATTATATATGTGAAATTAATTATAACTTGTAATCGTCAACCACTAAAAAACGATGTACTATCTACATTCAATTGCATCAAATGTTTCTTGGCAACAATAATTAACTCGTAGAATAAACATAATGTCATTAACTCATTTTTCTGATCCATATATAGAGAATAACTTCGATTCTTCCCAATATGAGCTACTTCATAAGATTGGCGAGGGCGGTTTTGGTAAAGTCTATAAAGCACGCAATAAAAATACAGAACAAACTGTTGCTATCAAATTTTTAGCTCTTGAGCCCCATTTAGAAGAATCAAAAAAGAAACGATATGTTGAACGCTTTAAACGTGAAACCGCACTAAGTGGGCAATTAGAGCACCCGCATATCGTTCGATTATTAGATAAAGGACAGGTTAATGAGCACCTGTTATATGGTGTTTTTGAGTATATTGAAGGCCAGTCACTGCGTGAATACCTTATGCAAGAAGGAGCGCTGGACGCAGTTGAAGCCACCGATATTATGTTACAAGTGCTCGATGCACTGATCCACGCCCATAAAAAAGGGATTATTCACCGAGATATCAAACCCGCCAACATAATGCTTACACAAGCGGGAGCGAAAATACATGCAAAAATCCTTGATTTTGGTATCGGTACTCTCACGCAAGAAAGCCGTCATCAAGACTTTGCAACCATCACGTTAACGCAAGAGACAATCGGTACGCCTTCTTACAGTGCCCCAGAGCAGCTGAGAGGTGAACCTGCGTCAGAAAAAACAGACCTATACGTTTGGGGGCTCGTTTTATTAGAGTGTTTAACAGGCATGCCCGCCGTAACTGGATCGAGTATTGCGTCTATCTATCACAAACAATTAAGTGACGTACATATTCCCATACCCAGTGCGCTACTAGGACACCCGCTTTCAGGGTTGCTTAGACGTGTGTTGCAAAAAAATGCCACTGAGCGCGTCATCTCAGGCAAAGAAGTGTTCACAGAACTCAATTCAATGAACGTCTCAAATTTGGTGGGGATATTAGCAGACGTCCATGCACAACATGGATATGACGACAACACGGTTGTTTTGAGAAATGATGACCCAAACCATGTGGTCGCGCTTGACTACACAACGCTCACCGAACGAAAACAAATCACTGTGCTCGCTGTTCGATTAAGCGCGAAAATAGTCACTGGTGAAAGCAAAGATTTAGACATAATAGACACCCTTTTTCGATCTCAGCGTAATCACTGCATTGATATTGCAACACGCTTTGGCGCCTATCATGTTGGTAATTTGGCAGACACCATGCTGTTTTATTTTGGCTACCCAGTTGCCAGCGACAATGATACGCGTCTCAGTGCGCGCACCGCACTCGAAGCCATCAGTGAATTAGCCAAAAGAAATGCGTTAATGCAAGAAGCGCATGGCATTCAACTTAATGCGCATGTTGGTATCCATTCTGGTATTTTTGTCACATATGCCAATGCAGTGCCAGAAGGAAATGTAGCTAATATTGCCATGGAGTTATCTCGCCTTGCGGGCGAGAGGCAGATTTTATGCTCAGCAGAAACACGCTCTATTCTAGAACCGTTCAGTGAGTTTGATTATTTCGACAACATTCAGTTGGGATTATCCATTGAACAGTTGACAGTTTATAACCTCAATGGTGAAAAACGCATTGAAGCCTTTGGCTTTATGCGTGGCACTAAGAACCACCACAAGCTGGTTGGCAGACAACATGAGTTAGATAAAACGTTGTCCATCATTAACGATGAGAATACGAAATCCCGCATCGCACACATCTTCGGCGAGGCAGGCATAGGTAAATCTCGCTTGTTGCAAGAAATAAGAGACAATGCATCTCAATATCAACACCTGGTTGCACAGTGCTTGCCAGAACACCAAAACAATGGCTTGTATCCTGTTATTAACCTAGTTAAGTACCTATACAACATTCAGACCCTTAGCCACTCAGAAATCGTTGCTAAATTCACCACATTATTAAGCAGTGCAGCCTCTGACATAGATGTCACACACATGATGCCTGTGTTACTTGTATGGCTAAATGTCGAGTTACCTGAACATATCCAACCCTCTTCTTTGAATTCAGAATCGCAAAAAGCACTGTTGTTTAAGGGCTTGGCAAGCCTATTAAGCACAGATGAAAATGCAATCTGCAACAATAAACTATATGTTTTTGAAGACATTCATTGGTCGGATGCAACCACGCTGGAGTTCATTCAATTTTTTGCAGAGAGTCTAGACGGCCATCATGTTCTGATTAGCACATCACGGCAACCAGCTCCAAACTGCTTACACGATTTAACGCTACTTGAAATCGAACTTAATAAACTGACCTCTAGAGCAACCGAAGACTTTATTGAACAACTTTTCGAAAATAAATCAGTGTCCAATTCAGTCAGGAATGTACTAATTAATCGAACAGATGGGATCCCTCTATTTATCGAAGAGCTGGTAGATATGATGAAGCAAAAAGGCCTTGTACATGAACAACACGGTGCTATTCAGTTCATCAGCCCAGACAAGCAAAATGAGGTCCCAGGCAGCCTTAGAGAGTCTTTGCAACAGAAGCTTGACTGTCTTGTACATGCCAAAGAAACAGCGCAATTGGCTGCAACAATCGGCAGAGAGTTTGACTATGATTTGCTGGTAGCGGCATCCTCACTCAGTGAGGATCAAATTCAAAATGATTTGAATGAACTGATTGACAAAGATCTCATTGTGCAACAACGTAGAGTGGACAGCGACAGCTATATATTCAAACATGCTTTGGTGCGAGATGCCGCCTATGAAAGCCAAAGTTCTAAAGAGTTCAAAGGCAAACACTTACAAATATTGTCTGCACTCGAAACCCTAAACCACTTTGATAGAGATCCACTACTGACCACATTTCACTTGAAAAAAGTCGGTCAATTTAATGAAGCGGTCACACTGCTTTTGCACAGTGCGAAACAAGCAACCACGTGCTTTTTTGTAGCAAAAGCCAGCTCATTTTATGCAGAAGCATTGGAGATTATCAATGCAGGTAACATTGAAGACAACGCACTGGCAACGTCTGTTAAAAATGCCCTCGCCGCATCTCGTATCGCTTACAATGGCTGGCTTGATAGCCAAGCCGTGTCGAATATGGAAGAAAATATCCGTAAGATGGAAGAAATTCAAGATCCGACACAAAAGTTTTTCACACAGCGTGGGCAATGGCTACACGCCTATGCATCAGGCGATATGAATGTAGCACATCAGATAGGCATTGGGATTGCGAAAAAAACAGACGATCTACCAAGTCATGTTCACCCCATAATTGCTGAAGTTGTTGTACAAACCCATTTCTCATTTGGGGAGTTTGACACAGTTTTAAGCTTAATAGACTCATTGCCCAAGCGTGGTTTTTTTGACAACAGTCCTGAGGCCATTTCTGCCAACTTTGGATTTTGCTCTGAGCTAGTTTGCATTGGCTTCAAAGGATTATCTGAACTCTTGCTAGGTCTGGAGCAACAAGCGGATGAAACCATGCGAGACCAACTTTTGCTTGCGAGACAACTTAACGTCGAAGATGTACTTTCAGCCACTCATGGCTTTCAAGCTTGGTACTTCTTACTCAAAAGTGCCATCAGCACTGAGTTCAATGACTTTAACCACAGTCTAAAGAACGCCAAGTTGCATTCCGAGCAAGGATACATCCACTCGCAAAACACCAATAATATTGGCTGGCTTGGATATAACACCATGCTTAAATACTTGGCCAATATCGATACACAAAATTCATTTGAGCATTTTGAGGAAAATATAGCCCAATTTATGGGCTATCAATCTCACCGTTATTTTTATTACTTTTTCTTAGCTAAGTTTCTATTTTTACGCAACGATGGGCGTTATGAAGATGCGTATGCAGAGTATATTAGCGAAAAAAGTAAAAACCAAAACCGATATCTTAATCAACACGATAACCTTTAATTGGAGATAATTATGTCTGACGCAGCAACGTACCCTACGGGTCTACTTTCTTTTACTTATCATGTGGCAAACACGGAGTCTGTAAAAGCACAGGCACAGTCTGACTTAGATGGTGTAATGACTGACTTTGCGTTAACGCCAACTCAGCAAGAACTCATCACTAAAATTTCTAACGAGACGGGCCTTACTGACAGCTTATGGGAACAATATGCCGAAGAGCTAAGAACTGAAGTTGATCACGACATCAAGACCGTTTGGTAATGATGGGAGGCGGGTAATTATTTACCCGCCAATACTATGCGATATACGACATTACAACTACATACGTGCTTAGATCAGTCATTCTCTTCACTTATAAACAGAAATCAGCCTGCACTGGCCCAAAGTCTCATCGAGGTTGTTCCTCAAAATACTAAAGGCATATGCTACGAATACCGCTCGAATATAAAACACCGTCCTTGCGATATTTTACTGGCATACAGCTGTGCCCCAGCTGATTTGGAACAACTCGAAAACTATGTTTCGCAGCTTACACACGACCAATATGCAAGTGAAATAATCAAGTTCATAGAGCAAAGAAGGATTAACCCTGAATACAGGCCTATCAATCTAGTTTGGTTTAGCTTTGATTGGAATAGCACGCACTACCCCAGTATCCCGACTTTTTATGTCAGCACACAAAATGAAAAGTACAACGATAAACAGAAATTATCATCACTGACAACGGATCTCGTCACCCGCCTTGTGCCGAGCCATTTAGCAACGGCACAACGTGTCTTGGACTGTTTGGGTAAGGCAAAACTCAACCACATTGGGTTTACGTTTGCTCGAGAGAAATTGAAAACAAAATTTGTCTTAACCTGTGACACAACATCTATTTTACCCCTGCTGAGTGACTTAGATTGGGAAGGGGATCATGACAAATTGGTTCAACTGCTCGATTTTGTAAAAGGCATCACCCCAAAAACGCAGATTAGCATCTCTTTTGATGACAACTTATCTAGCAAACTTGAAATTGAGCTACCGTGGATCACATCACATGATAACAATTACATCGATAAACCGTTTATCGACTTTGTGTCAGACATATGCCACGCCCAGGATGAATACCAAAGTTTAGCTGAGCTACAAACTTGGCTAGATGCAAAAAATCATGATTGTATTTTTTATAATAAGTTCTCTTTATTTGAGGATTCTACCGTCAACTTGAAATCCTATTTACATTCAAGTCCATTCCAAAAAAGGAGATTTTTACAATGAGAGCAATCTATCTCGCAATGGCGATGGCTTTTGGTGCCCAAGCTACAGATGCAACCTATGCAACGTACCCGGATTGGCTAGCAACAGACAAGTGCAAGGTGGATGATGTGCCATTGCTGCCCAAAGGGATGACACAACTTGAGTACTACCCTCTAGACGCATATAACAAAAATGTGTGCGAAGATTTAAAGCCAATATCCTCGTCAGGCAGCGACTATCAAGCAAAAATAGATTACCTCACCAATCGCTACAACTTGTTTTCATGGCTACAGTTCATTGCGCTGAACAGGGAGGTAAATAATCATTACGAGATAACACAGAATAACTTGGGTCGCTGCGATAAAGACGCCAATTGTGGCAACCCTGTTTGGTTAAATTGGCGAGAAACCGACACAATTTTTCTTGAACAAGGTGCAACGCCTGTCGACTGGCAGTTTAACAACAACGCATCGCTCATCGAGCCACTTAGGTTAGTTGAACAGGTTGCCCCACCGCACATGCCATACAAAGATGCAATTTTAATCGATCAATCCAATAACCCCGTTTACTACCAAAAATTTGTCAGCCCTTACCTATTCGAGTTTATTAAAAAGAAATCATTCTATAACTTGGATGGTCAAATTGACTATGCCAATAAGCGTGCTTGGGCATGTAAAAATGACAACGACATCGACAATGATGCTTGTATAACAGTAAATACCATTGGCTTTTTGGCATGTAAAGATCCGTCTCAAACACAATGTGATAAAATACAAGACCTCACACAATTTGACTGGTCTTCCACTACGCCAGGTATGGCCATTGAAATCAAAGTGGCTTGGAAAGTACTCGAGTCTGGTGATGATAAAAGCAAATACATCACCCGATTATTGCCTGTCAGAGAGTATAAGGATTTTGTATCCGGCCAAAGTAGCCCTTACACTGTCACGAATAAATATATGGGCGTTGTTGGGTTTCACATTATTCAAAAAACGGGCAGCTCAAAAAATTGGGTTTATTCGACCTTTTCACATAAGAGTAATATCGATGGGTTAACGCCCTCATTCTATGATAGAAACTGCCCAACTTGCCCTGTGAACAATGCTGATAACGGACAATCGAAAACGCAAGTTACCCGTATTGACGCCATTAGCCCTATCACAAGACAAGTGAATGAACATGTCGTTGAAGCGCTGACAGCTGAAAACTCCGTTTTACAGTTTTATCAATTGATTGGCACTCAGTTCACAACAGACAGAAGTGAACCACTTACCGATAATACCGGCAAAGTAAGCACCTCTAAACAAGTGGAACTCGAGAATTATTCGGGCAATCACCCACACCCTGTTTACTTAACCAATGAGGTGCTGGAAACCTTCTTGCAAATAGGCAATGAACAAGTTGAAGGCCAAAAAAAGCCAATTTATAACAGCTCTTCATGCATGAATTGTCATGCCAAAGGCGGCATTGCAGTCAAATGTGATACCAGCTTAAAAAAGGCGGTTTTTGGTCTGCGCACATCTGACTTTATGTTTATTTTTGACGATGCGCACTGGAAAAACCAAGATAAATATTGTGCACCACAAAATACAATAAACTAAACGCCCACCAAAGTGTGATTAACCAATTCAGATATGATTTTTCACACTTTAGTCTAATCCCGACTTTGCACTTCGCATGAATGCATTCACAAGCGAGCAATGATAACGTTTATTAATGTTCACTGCAGTGAGACTAGGCTCCCAAAGTGCAAAGTGGATTTATAGTTTCTCTCAAAGTTTGATATCCCCTTCATCACGATTTCCCCCCTATGGGAAGTATTTATATCACTTCACCAAACATAGAGAAACAAGAACAAAACTCACATTATTAACACTTGGCACACAAACCCCTCACTTATTAGAAAGGTTGTGTAACACCATCTTGTATAACAGTGACTATTTAATAGTGCAATTTTCTTAACCAATTACGGTGTCACTACCGTGATAGACTTTACCCTTTCAATACCTGGAGCTAATCGGCAATCTTGTGCTGAGGTAACCTCCAACGTCAGTGCACTATTAACCGCACTGAGCAGCATCAAATATGTACCTTGATTAGAGTTTGCAGTCACATCCACTGACCACAATTGTTTATGATCTTCGCTGACACAGGTAGCAACTGAATTTTTCAATGTAGAAAGCTGAAAATAAGCGATACCCGATTTTACTTCAATATCTGTGATTACCCCTTTCGCCTGTACGCTCGTTGAGGCAAATAGATTGAATATCACCAGTATACCAAATACAGTTTGTTGATAAATTGTCTTCATTTATTCATCTCGAATGATGCAATGCTTACTGCCACATACAGGGTGAACCGCAGGTGTCAACTCATATACATCTTTTAAAAAAGAAATGTTGGTACACCCTGCTCTCGTTGCGTGAGACTTCACTTGACGCCTTTTGAGGCTCTCTTTATTCGGCGTAAACATCGCTCTATCTTGATAAAATGGGAAAGATGCATACTTGTGTTTAGTACTTACATAGCCAGCACCTAGGCAGTTTTCTTCCAGAAAATAAACTAGGTCTGTGTACACATCCCGCCTATAGTACATAGAAAAATCTTGCCCCTCTGAAAGCGGAGCGATATACAAGTATCTATCATCACTGGCAAAGCCTTCTATGCGTCCGATTTTGGTTATGCCATCTCCCTTATAAAGCATACTCACCCCCTTATAGCCATCTGAGAGTGCCGGCTTTACCGCCACCGATACGCCCTTTGCTCGTTCTACATTAACAATTGCAAGGCAGTCATTGGCACTTTCAACACTAATCGGTAATTCCCCAGCCAATGCGGTGATCAACATAGAGTACATCGCCCGGCCTTGCTCATTATTTAACGAAAAACTATATTCATTACGCTTCGATGCGTGAGCACAACTAGGAAGGGTATGCGTTTTCTCTTCATCTATAGCAAAACGTACATTATTGTCACTCACATTCAACTGAATAATTTGCGCAGCTGAAAATACATGTATACTGAATATAGAAAACAGTAGACATAAAAAACTTCTCATTATTTTCATCCGAATTCACATTTTAAATATTAAAACCACCGCAATAATGCCATAATAACAAAAGATAATACAGCACCTCCTAGCTAGGCACTATTTCAAGTAGGGATTAAAAAAGAAAATATGATTTATAGGTTCCTTATTTTCACAGCACTAATAGCAGCACCATTCAACATTTTAGCAAATATAAAAAACACGCCTGTTATTTCATATTACTTAACTAATAATGTATCTGAATCAAAAATCCTTACTGATGAAATAATACACAACGGAGAATTAGATATTCGGTGGCATGATGAAAATGAAAATAATGAGTATAGCCTGATAATTAGAAACAATAATAGCCTTCAATCTCAAACTCTCTATTCAGGAAACAATCTGTATTTCAAACAAAAATTGGAACTAACTTCAGGGAAGTATACCGTTAGTTTAATATGTGACGAGCCTATAAAATGCACGAACACTAGTGTCTTTGAGAAAGAGATTTTAGTTGTTAACACGCCCAATTACCTACATGCAAGTTACGACTATGACACACAAATTATGCACATTAGTTGGGAAAGCCTATCTAACGATAGCAAATACTTACTAGAGCAAAGTGATGATGGAGGCACGACTTGGCTTCCAATTGTGCCTCACAGAGCATTTGTTAATACACCTAATCATTTAAAAGAGCACTATAACGGTATTAATGCTCAGGTAGGTAGTCAACATGAGCAAGATACAACATCTTTGCTTCTTGATAATGATGCACACTTTTATATACCTAATGATATCAATAAACAGCTTATTTACCGTGTTAAAGAGTGCTTTGAAAATCAATGTGGAAAATATAAAACATCATCTCCAATAAAGATAAACATTGCCAGCCTAAAGCCACTGATTGCACAGTCAGGCTTTGAAAATGGCTATACTATTCTCAATATGGATGAAAAATTTGGTGACATCACGGTCAGAACGCTCACCCCCATAAACAGTGAAGAACCGAATTACTTAAACTTAAATATAAAAGACTGGGGGTTTGCTCATTATAACCACATTTATGGCTGGCACGGTGTGTTTGGAGACCTTGGAGGTGAATATTTAAGTGGCATCTCAATAACAGGTAAATTACGAGTTAGCCATTTATCACCCAATAGTAAAGTCAGTATAACGCCAATTGCCTATTACAACAGTAATCATCGAGTTAAAGGCAGTGAATTGGTTATTTCAGAGGCTGGCGATAAAGTGATTAATTTCAGGGAATCACTTTGGCTAGATAGCACCAAGCGGACGCGATATATTTCATTCGAAGTACGCCTATTAGGTGAGCATGCTGAGATTCAGCTGGATGATATTCAACTTTATGAAGGTGCCGCATTGGCCCAAGCCCAACCTACATTTTCGGTGTCCGCTGTCAACTTAGGTCAAAATATCGAAATGGGGTGGACTCCCTTTGGTGATGAACATCATCAGTACCACATAGAATATAGTCCTTACGGTCAAAACACGTGGCAAACATTTTACTATGGCGGTATGAGTACACGACAGGTGTATGATATTTCATTTTTACCCGCAAATAGATATCAGTTTAGACTGCGCTGTGAAGGGATCGTTGGCTGCCCGACAAGTGGATATTTTTATGATACATCATCAATTTTGTATCAGTTAAACTCTATTGACCCTCAGCAAATACAGACAAGATATGACGCGACATCCCAAACAATTCAGCTCAAATGGCCCACGATACCTGGTGCTTTTGGTTACACCATTTTCCAGACCATAAATGGACAGAGCACCACTCGACTTATCCCTCCAGGATATGTCTGGGCAAAGCGTTGGCGTGATGAAGTTGTATTTGCCAAAAATGAAACTGTACTGCCCGTAAGTCAAAGTGGTACTTATACATTTGCCGTCACTCCCTATAGCTACTTTCAGCAACTTGGCAGTATGGCAGTTAAGTCAGTTAACGTGCATCTGCCAACAACACCAACTATTGTCACTCCAAATGTAGGGGAAGTAAGAAACTTATCTATCTCAAGCGCTATAAAAACACATGGCCGCGCATCTGTTCAGTGGAGCAAACCGACTATACAAGGCATGCCCAGTGAAACTCAGCTTACGTACAAGTTATATTTAACGCTACCGAATACCACTGAGCCATTGAAACCAATCTTAATTTCTGGGCAACAGCATGATAACCATCATGTACTGAACAAATATCTGCTGACAGAACCTGGGCTCTATCACATGGAGATGCAAGCTTGTACACGCAATACAATCTGTGGACCTAAAAGTCAGTTGTCATTTAATGTTGAACAAGGCCCGCCCCCAGCTCCTGAACATATTGAAGTCTCTCCGATATTTGCATGGGGAGGTGAAGATTCTGACCAACTAGTTGTATTAAAAGGAAGTTCGTTGACGCTATCTTGGACAATGAATACTTCTTTTTCTCAGGAGGTTACATTTAATATCTCTTTACTGGCGAATACTGAAGGAGCACAATCAAGCAGCTTTGTGCCACTGAAAACCGATTACCCTTACACACAGTTTGAT
This sequence comes from Pseudoalteromonas luteoviolacea H33-S, assembly GCF_001625695.1. Lineage (GTDB taxonomy): Bacteria > Pseudomonadota > Gammaproteobacteria > Enterobacterales > Alteromonadaceae > Pseudoalteromonas > Pseudoalteromonas luteoviolacea_B. Next base: position 29,942 of record NZ_AUXY01000086.1, on the reverse strand, counting down.
TATACATTTGCACATTCAGGCGTTTATCTTTTTGCTATTCGCACCTGTACAAAACAAGGTGGCTGCGCAACATATGATTCAAAAACGCTCGCTGTACATGTCGTAGATGATGACTTTTTAATATTACAACCCCCTATTCAATTCGAATTCTCAACAGAAATAGGTAAGTATTGGAGCCTCGGAGACACCGCCACGTTGCAATGGCAAATGCCATCTCACTACTCTAAAGCGTTCATTGATTCATTAAGGTATAACTTGTATACCCTTGATAAATACAATCAAGTTGTGCCCCTAGGAGATGCCCCTCGCAATCTACAAAAGCAACAATGGCAGTACACATTCAGTGAGTTAAGTGCACACACGTTATTTGTTGAAGCATGTACGATCAATGGTGATTGTAGTGCAAAAACGAAACTTGTGATTGACTACATTCAACCAGGTTGCACTACAATTCCTAAGCTATCAAAAACAAACTCTAAAGCAGAGTTTAGCTGGTGTAAGCTTATGGAACCCTCACTAGCATATTTGGAGGTTATGACCGCGCACTGTGGCCAAGAGTGCGCTTCAAGATCAGAACCACTTATCTGGCTTCCTTATCACGTATCTCCTCAACTTTCACAACAGTCACAGACAATTACCACTCAAGAGACTGGGATTGTAGCTGTAAAAGCAAGAGCGTGTGATATTAATAATCAGTGTTACCCATGGAGTAACACGATAGAGCTCGACTTTAATATCTTAAAAGAACCAAAAACAAAGCAAGTCATTTTTATTCACACTGACTTACTTGGCAGCCCTGTTGCTGAGTCGACAATGGAGCGAACTAATAAGTAATTTGATGTACAACGTTCTATTTTATTAACTTAAACCATTACAGGTTGCAGCTATCTGTTAATTCGCTAGCTGCAACCTAAATTACACATACTTGTTTATTTTTAATTCTCTCCCTTCATACAAAAATTTATGCCAAAATAGTGCTAACTTCGCAAAAAGGATTATGTATGAAAACACTATTTGGCATCATTACGACTCTAGGCTTATTCAGTGCAAGTCACTTTACTCACGCAGCAGACACCGGTTTTGCGATATCTGCATTTGGCGGTTACTCAACGAATCATGACTTACAAACAACCAAAGAATTTAAAGTTGATCTTGAGGACAGCAGCCATTTTGGCGTTTCCGCCGACAGAGTAGTCAATAATACGCGCTATGGCTTCTTTTATAGCTTTAATGAAACAGAGTTTGCAGACAATGAGGTTGCGAAGGTCGATATGGAATACTTGCTATTTCAAAGTGCGATTGAGATCCCAATCTACGATAACTTATCTAGCTATGTGGGTGCCCATATTGGCGTAAACCGTGTTACACCAAACTTTGCTGAGGCCGATGACTTTTTTGCATCAGGTCTATTTACCGGCCTTGATTATAATATTGGCGCAGGATTTCATGCCTATACTGAATTAAGATGGATGGCCACGATTGTGAAAAATACATCTCATGTTATCTGCGATGATGATCCGCAAACACAAGACAATTGTATCTGGCACTTCGATGGCGATGTCTTAAACCAATTTCAGTTAAGTGCGGGGCTAAATTACCGTTTTTAATTGAGTAAGGCTCAATTCAAGCTCTTCGATAAATAGCTTAGTTTTATATGGGGTAAAGCGCGTATTCGGGTAATAAGCCCAAAGCTGCTTTACCTCAGATTTCAAGTTAGGTAGTACAGGGATCAAAACACCTTCTGTTAACTCCCGTGCCACATACTGCGGTGAGATAAAAATGAGCCCCATTCCTTGAATAGCGGCTTTCATCAGCGCGTCTAAATGATCAGAGACAAAATTATAATGGCTGAAGTCAAATAAACTGCCATCTTCTAAAATGATCCCACCTTTCTTTTGATAATAATTACTTAGCAGCATTTTATGTGGGGCAAGATCTTCAATGGAGTTAATTTGCGCACATTGAGAAAGGTAACTCGGTGCACCAAATAACGTCATTTGATAATCGGCAAGGCGAATACCTTTGTGTGCCATAGAGTCAAACTCTTCATAGTAACTCGTGATAACGAGGTCATGCTCAAGATCAGGCGGTGAGCCAGGCGTCAGTATATTTAAGTGAATGGTTAAATCTTTATATTTTTGCAAAAATGTCTCAATGATTGGCATCAATAAACTACTGCCAATCGCCTGAGTTGTGGCTATTTTTAAAGTGCCCTGAGGCTCCAACTCACTGCCTTGTGCTTGCTCAAGCATGTCATCAAATTGGCCAACCCAATTTCTCGCGTACGATAAAAATCGCAATCCATTTTCATTTAGGCTCACTTTGCGGGTTGTGCGCACAAACAAAGTCTGGCCTAACTGTTTTTCTAACCAATCAATGCGCTTACTCATTGCAGAAGCCGACACCCCTATCACGTCCGCGGCTTTTGTAAAACTGCCCATATCTGACAACACCACAAAACTACGAACAGCACTTAACCAATCCATATTAATTCCTAGTAAGAAAAAGTCTTTTAATTATTACCTTATTTTTAGGACATTAAAAGCGCGATATAGTACGCATCATTGTAAAACCCTGAAGAGTGCATATCTTGAATCCGTATATTGCATTGGCTGCTTTTTTATTGTCTTGCTCTCAGCTGGCGAGTCAAATATTTATGCCTGTCTTACCTGACATTACGCAAAATTTAGCGCTTACAGAAGGTGCAAGCCAAGCAATCATCATTAGCTTTTTTCTCTCTTTAGGCGCGTCTCAGCTGATCGCAGGGCCGCTGTGTGACAAATATGGTAGTCGACCAATTTTTATCGGTGGGCAGGTTATTTTGATTATGGGCACTTTACTGTGTGCTGTTGCTGAAAGCCCCAATACATTTTTGATCGGGCGTATATTGCAAGGTATTGGTAGTGCAGCCCCAGTGCTTGTTAGCCGCGCAATTTTATATGCCACATTTAACGGCAGTAAACTTAATAGCGCTATGGGCAACTTGGCGATTTCAGCCAGTATTGTGGCAATTATCACCCCATTGTGTGCAGGTACCCTTGCTGAACACTTTTCTTGGCAGGGAATGTCATATGCGCTGATCGCTTATTATGGGTTCGTTATGATCTTTGGTTTAGCGGTATTTCCCACAGAGCAATCTAGCGCTATGTCACTGCGCCCTTCGGCACTTGTAAAGCAATATCAAGACATCTTTCTCAGCCGTTATTTTGCTTCAATGGCGGTGCTTAAATGGGCGCCTACATTTTTATATTTGACCATCCAGCTTTATTTTCCGTTTTTATTGCGTAATCAATTTAATTTTACCACTGAACAAATTGGTCAAGCCATGACAGTCTGTATGGGCGGCTTACTTGTCGGTTCATCCCTTGCGAAAATAATGCAAAAGCAAATTGGTCATTTAAAAGTCGTCGTCTATTTATGGCCAGCCCTACCATTAAGCGCACTGACATTTTGGTTTTTTCATGACTCAGTTTACGCGGTCACCCTTGCATATGGCGCGATTCTCTTCATTTTTGGCGGATTCTTTCCAATCTACATGTACTATGTTGGCCACTTTCACAAGTCTCGTTCTAGTACAGCCAATGCGCTGGTTGGGGCGACTGAGTTGTTAATTTTTTCTATTATTGCATGGTTAGCAAATCAGTATGTGATCACAGGCCCTGATTCTATCTCAATCATCATTGCTGCAACTTCTGTGATTGTTATCTTTGCAGCAAAAAACTTGGCCAAAGCCAAAAATCCTAACCACAGCATTCAAGGAACGTCCAATGCAATTCGAAACACCAAGACTCAGAATTAGACCATTAAATAACTCAGACTTGCATGCGGTTTATCAATCCCGCAGAGATCTTGAGACATCAAAGTACATCGGAAAACCAGCCACAATTGAAGATGTACAAAAGCGTATCGAAGAAGCGAGCCAACCTTGGAAAAACATCGATGGTCAAAAGCTTTTATTAGCCATTGAGCATAAAGTTTCTGGTGAATTTATTGGCGAGATGCTGTTTAAGTTTACCCATGTGGATCGTCAAATCGGTGAGATTGGTTACCGTCTAAGTCCTACTCAACAAAGAAAAGGCTATGCATATGAAGCTGCTAGTGCTCTCATTTCGCAATTATTTGAACGTTTTACGCTCAATAAAATTACTGCGATTTGCGCCACAGCAAATACCGCTTCTTGGCAACTTATGGAAAAGCTTGGGATGCAAAAAGAAGGACATCTTCGCGAGCATATGCCACTTGATTCAGGGTTTGCTGATAGCTACCTGTATTCAATTTTAAAAAAAGAGCACCTAAGCCGATCATTATAAGGATGTTGGCGAGCTAAAGTATCTCATTATAAGCAACAAACACCTTCTAAAATTTATATATAAGCTCGCCTAACCAAGACGTCATTCTGCAACTATACTGTTTAAAAGCATTGATGTAGGAGTGAGTTATGAGAATGCGCCAAAAGCTGATTAGTAGTTTTGTACTGACAGTGATAATACCAATATTAGCAATATCAATTATGAGTATTACGCGCACCAAAGAAGAATCTCTGACTCGATTTACCGCATCCTCTGACAGTGAAATACGTCAGGTAGAAAACACCTTTGTGCTGTTTTTTGACCAAATGAAAAACAACGCTCGATTTTTGGCACAAAGTCAGGCTGTCACCCTAGTAGGAGATGATACGACAACCTACTTCGGTGCTGAAAAAATGATGACACCTGAAACCTCCGGCAGTAATGAAGCTGAGATTTTTGAGCTATTTAAAAGCTTTGGCGTGACGCACCCAGAATTGCTATTTGTTTATTTAGGCACAACTCAAGGCGGTTTCATACAATACCCAGCAGAGCCACTTGGCGGCTACGACCCACGTAAACGCCCTTGGTATCAAGAAGTCACAAAGTCAGCTAATGACGTGGTCATTACGGACCCTTATCAAGGCGTAACAGGTCAAGCCATGGTCTCCATTGCAACAGCCATTAAGCGAGATAACACCCTGGTTGGCGTTCAGTCTCTTGATGTCACGCTGGCCACTTTGACCGATATTGTCAGTAATATTCAACTCGGAGAAACCGGCTATTTAATGCTACTGGATGGGAGTGGCACTATCTTGGCTGATCCTAAGCAACCAGATAATAACTTTAAAAATATCGCTGAATTAACCGCCCCCAAATATCAAGCTATTAAAAACGGCCCCAAAGATGCCTTAATTGAAATTGATAATGGTACTAACAAGTTGATGGCCAAACTCTACCATTCAAACACACTTAATTGGACTTTTATCGCGTTAATGGATGAAGATGAAATCTTATCCTCTGCCTATACCATGTCTTACAACATTAGCGTTATCGCCATCATTATGCTGGTATTATTTGTTGTCATCGCTATCGTACTTGCCAATAAAATTGTCTATCCCATAGAAATGGTCTCAGAAGGATTAAAAGAAATTGCGCAAGGGGAAGGCAATTTATCAAAAAGACTGCAAGTTATTGGCAATGATGAAATAAGTGAGCTAGCAGCTTGGTTTAATCAGTTTTTAAACTCAATCAATGCACTCGTCATAGACATAAAAAGTAATGCCAGCAATTTAAACAACCAAGCCCAACAGTCTCACGGTAGTATCGATGAAATAAGGGGTCAATGTCATCATCAAGCTAGCACATCTGAGCAAACCGCTGAACACACCCACTCAATGGAAAATATGGCGATGACCGTCAATGATAACTGCACGCAAGCGCTAAGCGAAATCTCTAATACAGATGCCCATGCCCAACATGGTAATACATTAATACAAAGCACAGTGCAACAAGTGGCCACTTTGAATGACTCACTTGGCAGCTCAGCAAAAGCAATGAGCGAACTAGAAGATCAAAGCAACAATATCACGAACATATTAGAAGTTATTAGAACCATTGCCGAGCAAACCAACTTACTGGCACTCAATGCCGCTATCGAAGCTGCTAGAGCTGGTGAGCAAGGACGTGGATTTGCGGTGGTTGCAGATGAAGTGCGTACTCTTGCTCAACGCTCCCATGACGCCACCAAGGATATTGAAAAGGTATTGACCAAGCTCACTGAGCAAACTCGCTCAGTATCACGCCATATGACCCTCAGCGTTGAGGAGTCTAAATCGGCTATTGAGCAATCGGAGCAAGCTCATCAAGCTTTTGAAGATATTGCAAACTCAATTTCACGTGTGAAACCAATCATTGCGAATATATCTGAGCAAGCTGAGCAGCAAGGTGCCTATGCCAGTGATAGTCGAACGCAAATAGAAGGGGTTAACCAATCAATTAAACAGGTAAGCCAGTCAGCTGACACCTTATATGATGGCGCTAAACAACTAGTGATATTTGCCAACAATCTCAATGAGCTTGTTGGCCGATTCAACACTGATTAAAGTCAGTAATGCGCTATTGAAGATTTTTCTGACTCGCCATGCCTTCTAAAAACTCTAAGCTTGCGCGCTCATTGGTTGTTGGGCTGTAGGGATCTCTTGATAGCTCAGATAAATCGACGTCTATCAAGGGAATTTCGGTCACTTCACTTTCACCAAACCGAGTCCGCTCACCAGGCACTGAGGACATACGCTCTACAACAAATGTCATGAGCCTTAGGTCTGAACTTTTATCCGGTAGTACCGATTGGTGCGCCTTTAATTGCAGCTCTTGTCGACCAGACGACAACTTAGACTTGGCAACAAGGTGCGCTAAAGGCTGTGCGCCATCATATAAATTTGCTCGAACGCGATAAATGCCTGCGTCCTCAACATCCATCGATAATGTCATTATCAAGTCACTGCCATTTACTTCTGTATGCTTCAAGCCAATCAACTTTGCACTAGGCTGCTCATACTTTGCCTGCGCAACAATTACAATGGGATCTCCAGCGACATCAGCCACCACTTTCAATTGCAAATCGCCAGAAAAACTTTCCTTACCTGCGAGTTCAATCATTGCACCGGCCTCAGAAACAGCTAGCGACTTCTCAAGCAAGATCTTTTGCTCATCTACAATGCTCACAATAACTTTGGCGCGCGTTACCGCGTCACCTTTTAACACCAGTTTTATGGGTTCAGGGTAAATAAAGCGATATTTGTTTAATGAGAGTGAAATCGTGCCTGACATATCTGAGGTTGGAACCGTCAAAGGGATGAACCGATTTGGCTCTAAACGATCAACATCATTCACCGTTAATGGCTGGGAATAAGGCGCATAACGTAACGTTTCACGGTAGTTGTTCGCTATCACTTTTGCAGCTTTTTGAGTACTTGTTAGCTGAAAAGGCGACATATCTACGGCACTTGCAGCCACTTCAGTTTCAGGCTCAATCGTCTCATCAGACGCTTTTTCAACAACCACCTGCTTATTGGCTTTTTGTATTTGCACTAAGGCTGGTTGCACTGTGTCATCAGGCATAAATACATACAAAATAATAAGTGCCGCAAGGGCACTTATTACAATTACGACCTTTTTATTCATCGCAATTACTCAGGCATAGCAGCAAATAACAATGCTGACATGCTGTTATTATCTGACTGTCTTACATATCTATACTTCTTCTTCCAAATCCAGAAGCCCTTCTCTTCTTCATACGTTGAGAAAGCCACTTGCTTATTTGGTGCAAGCTGAATCGATGAATTGGCCGTTGTTACTTTGCCTTTTGACTGATTTACGATAACCGAAAAGTGATCATAGTTATCACTCATTAACATTGGATAGTGATATGGCCAGAAGTTTCTTACGCCATCTTGGCTTTCCAGCTTACCGTCCATCCCAACACTAACGCTACAGCTGTCAAAAGCACCAGCTTGGTTTGCACCACAGGCAGAATGCGCTGCGACAACGCTGTCGTCGATCCCCGGTAAAAATAGTTTTGTGGCATTAAAATAAAGATCGCCATCGGCTACAAATCTCAGTCTTGGTGTTCGATCACTTGGGAAAGTCGCCAGTTGACGTGCATTATTTACTTTCAAGTCATGTAATACACCTAGCGTTTGACCCACTGAACGACCTAACCAAGCTCTAACCGCTGCCTCTATAACCGGATTTGCCAGTCCATTTGCCGCACTGACTGCCAGATCTGCAAGTTCGCTACCGCCACCAGCACCAGCAACATCAAAAGTCGCAACGATGTTAAGTGGTTCAAGACCCGCATTTTCTAACCAGTTTGCTTGGTTATCAATGATATAACGTGTAACTAAGTCACCTGTTGAGTGCGTTAAAAAGACACAGCCTGGCTGACATACACCTTGCTCAGACATGGTGCGTAGTTTAGGCCACAAATAGTCGCTTGCAATTTTACCTTCAATTCGCTCGTATGATGGCCAATCAATACGCTCATCGGCAAGTGCTCCCCAATAGTCTGCCCAGTAAGCTTGACCATCACTTTCTACCTTTGTCGGATCAATGGCAGATAGCTGCTGCGATTGAAACCCATGTACTAATACCGTTTTATATGCTTTAGCACTTACATTGATGCTTGTTCCCATCAACGTGAGTACAAAACCACTCACTAACATTTGCTTGATTGACTTCACTGACGTACGCTCCATTTTTATTATATTAATAAAGTAAACACACCAACGACTTCGTGTTTAGCTACAAAATAATTGCAAGTAAAAACTCAAAAATCAAATTAATGACGCAATTTGGTTTCAGAAATTTAACTTTAAAGATCAAAAAAGGGACACTTCATCGACCTTTAAGCCATAAATATTAGTGTTTAAAATTGAAACAAACGTGATGTTTAAGTTAAAAATGGATTAAATTATCAAATTGTAAATATATGTAGACAGCAGCCCTTATCGAACAAGAACTACTGAATTGGAAGGTATGTGAACTAGCTAACCTGCTACTTCAACTCTGTTTCGTCCATGAGATTTTGCGAGGTACAATGCCTTATCAGCACATTCAACTAAGCTATGCCAAGTCATTTCTTTACCGTAAAGTGCAATGCCAAAGCTGGCACTGATATGTTTGAGCACTTCACAAGTTTCTTTGTCTTTTATAGACAGCTTTGCAATATCTTCGCGAATACGATTAGAAAAGCCAACGGCCTCACTGATACTGGAAAAAGAAATTAAAATGCAAAACTCCTCCCCCCCGTAACGATAAGCTGCACCTTGCCCTTCACTGTGTGACTGAAGCTTTTGTGCAACTTTTCGCAACACATCATCACCACGCTGATGGCCGAACTCATCGTTAAATTGCTTAAAATGGTCTATATCAATAAAAATAAGGACTTTTTGAAACTGACTCGGATCATCACAAAACTTAATAATGTCGTCGTCAAATTTACCTCGATTTAGCAGTCCTGTGAGCTTATCTGTACTTGCTTTGGTTTGGGCATCGGTCAACGTTTCTTGAAGTTGCTTGATTTCACTATATGCAACTTCCAGCTTTTTTTGAAAGCACAGCGCGTTGTGCTGCATCACGATAGATTCTTGGGTTAGCTTAGAGACATAGCTCAGTACCCCATCGTAAATCTCAGGACCAGTCCCCAAATTTTGCTTTTTTAGCTGATGCAACCCGACATGACATTCAGATAATACGGCTGAAAACTCTTCCGAGCAGTTAAGCGTATTACTGATTTCTTGTTCAACGGTATTGAGAGTGCCTTTTACCAGATCGGACATTTCATGGAAAAGAGCAAGATCCTGCTCACTTAAAAACTCATCAAACAGCGCTTTTGCGTTTTCAGGCGGACACGTTCCATGTTCCATTAAAATTTCATCGAGTTTTTGATTCAGTTCAGGCTCTTTACCTAACACATAGCAGTACCATATCGCATAGTTCATCGGCGATAACGGGATCTGATACTTAACCATAAAAGGGACAGCTTGCTTGAGACAAGTTGCTGATTGAGCGAAAGAGCTATTTTGTTCCATGTAAGACCCATCAATCCACGGTTCACGTGGTATTTTTATTAATTTTTGTTCTGCTTTGAGAGCCAAGAAATACAATACTAAATAATTAGAAAAAATTAATCAATCATGAATTTAACACTCTAATAACAACGACTAACTATGTAGCAAATGCATACGAATTAAGTCTAATTCAAGGATTAAGAATAATTTATCTAGGTACCCTCCCCTAAAGTACCCCTACAAGGTATTTATTAATTGCGTTTTTTTCAACTTAATTACGACCATTAGTTCCATTATTGGGTCCAGCTGATTCCCTCAGCATGTTTTTAAATTGCCCCAGTTGCCAAGGCCGCATAGCGAGCAAAAGGCCAACCCCTCTGCGTTTACTCAACGGCAGTTTAATATCTTGTTCATTAAGCTGCGCAACTTCTTTGGTGAGTTGCTGCAATCGACGTTTTATGGTCGCGATTGTCGCATCGCTATAGCTACCTCTTAAGTAAAAACGATAACTATCTTCTTGGCTAAATTCACCCTGTAAAAATTTACCTAATACTTGTTGTTCGATGTACGACTCTAATGGCCCGCCTGGGATCCAGCTAAAATCCTGTGCTATCAGCAATTTATATCTGTTATTTGGTAACAACTGAATCATTTTTAAGCGATCTAGATGCGCTAGTAAGCGAATACACTCTAGTGCTTCAATTTGATAGCGCGAAACAATATCTTCGAACTCCCAACCGTCTCTGACACAAACTGCTACTAAGAATAGCTTTGGATTGTCCATGAGTTCTTGTTCTTGTTGGACGCTCAACTGGCTGATCTGTGATTGCTGAGATTGCGACAGAGAAAACAAATCACACAAAGTAAGCTCTAGCAACTCACAAATACTCTCAAGTTTTTGTAACGAAAATAAGTCATTAGAGAACATTCGCTTTATTGTTGCCTCACTTTGACCAAAATGTGTAGCAACATCCTTATAAGTGAGTTTGCGCTGCTTTAATAGCATTTTTATCGTATTTGAAACGAGTGGGATCTGGCTCATAGTATTAAAATTTGATACTTAAAGTATCTTGTATTAATACACGGTATTATTATGTATACAACTCCGTCCAGTCTGCTAGCTTAACAGCAACACAACGAAATATGGAGTTTTCAAATGTTAGTTCAAAAGTTATTGCAAACAGCCTTACTTAGCTCAGCAACAATCGCTCTGCTTGTTTCGCCCACAAGTTACGCATCAAAGGACATATCAAAAGCAAGCGTATACAGTGCTGCAGGCAGTGTGATCGTGGGGATCACAGTTTCAAATGCCATAGAGGCAGTGCCTGTCGCCATTTCAAATGCTGTAATACAAAATACCAATGCACTCAGTATCGGTGCGACAGAGACAGCGCCTCAATCAACAAATCATGAGCCATTAGCGATTAGTAACGACATTGTCGTTGCAGGGCCTCCTCCTTCACACACCCAATAAGGTGGAAGACATGAATAAGTTAAAATGCATTTCCTATTTAATTCTGCTTATGCAAAGTATGCTTGTCTTAGCAGGGAGTGAGCAATCGTCAGAGCCAAGCTATAACCCAGCTGATATCATTCAGTTTGCTAAAAAAGTTGAACATTATGGTGCTGCGCACCAAGCATATGCATTCATTATCGCAAGGGTAGGACAACCGAGTGAGGACTTGCCAAAGGGCATTGAATTCACCCATGCGGCAATCGCTGTGTATTCTAATATCACAATGCAAAATGGTGAAAAAAAGCTCGGATATGCCATACACAACCTTTATCAGAAAACAGATGACCCAGCGAAAAGCCAGCTGATTGTTGACTATCCAACTGACTTTTTTTGGTCGGTAAAAGACTTAAAAGCAGGGATAGCCATCCCCACATTGAACGTTCAAAGACAATTACTTGAAGCAATTAATAATGGCGTGGCTAAGCAAGTTCATAATCCGAAATACTCGCTGATTGCTAACCCATACAACAACAGAAGACAAAACTGTACAGAGCATACCCTTAATGTCATCAACGCTGCGATGTATAAAACCACAGATATGGCGCAGCTAAAAGCAAACACACAAGCCTATTTTCAGGCACAACCTCTATCAGTTAGTCGCTTTAAGCTGTTCTTTGGCTCTGTATTTAAAGATGACATTTATAGAAAAGACCACAGCGGGGATGTACAAGTTGCAACTTTTACCAGCATTCGTAACTACCTCAAGCAATACGGGTTGCTGGCCCACTCGGCGATATTGACACCTGATACACCAGTGCACAAACGAGGAGAGATTTAATAATGGACAACATAACCCCAACAAAAGCACCGAGCAAAGCATTTAATCTTGCATCTTTAACCGTATTAGCCACGGGTGTAATCACATACTGTATAGGCTTATTTAACGCCTCTATGCAATTGAATGAAAAAGGTTATTACTTGGTTATTCTCTTATATGGACTGTTTTCAGCGGTTTCATTACAAAAAAGCATTCGAGATAAACAAGAGCATTTAAAAACTTCAGATATTTACCATGCGCTAAGCTTAATATCGACAGGCAGTGCTATCCTCCTCTTGTTGATTGGCTTGTATAACGCAGACTTGTTGCTCAGTGAAAAAGGGTTTTACGGACTCGCATATTTAATGAGCCTGTATGCTGCCGTCGCTGTCCAAAAGAATATCAGGGATCAAGCCGCTCTCGCACACTCACAGCCTACTGAAGAATCGCTAGCGTGTGCGCAGCAAGAAACAGATTAAAAACCAAGTATAATCAGGGCATTAATTTGCAGGTCATCATGGATTTGCCATCGCGAGTGTCAAAAACGACAAAGCCATACTTTTTATATAAGGCTATGAGATCAGGATCGCATTTCAAATTTAATGATGACCAACCACGTTCTGTAGCTTGTTGCTTGGCAAAATTAACCAATTCTTCTGCCAACCCTTTGCCACGTAAGCGACCATCCACGTAGACGCCATCTAGCCAACAGCGTCCATTCATGAATTTAATCTCGGCAGCGCCTGCCAACTGCTCATTAAAATGCACAGTAAACCCAAGTCGCTGCTCAGTGCTTGAGAGTTTTGTAATGACGTCTGACACACTGTTATTCGCTCGCTTACTCTCCCATTGTTCATAGTACCAAGTCGCTACTTGTTGTAGCTCCTTAGAATCTGCGAACAATAACGTTATCCTTGTACACATTTTATTCTTCTTATTTTTTGTAAAGTTGCTAAACTCGATGTTTATACAGGACTTTCTATCGATAACGCAACAATAACCTGACAGAGTATGATTTTGATAATGACTGTACTTAGAAAAGACTAACGCGCACCGAAGTGCGCGTTATCATGACATGGTGAAGGGGCGACTCCAAGGATGTGTGACACATCAGAAACCCTTCACATGTATAAACGCAGCAGCCATTTATTTGGATCAAAAAAATTAAATAATATTTCTAAGCGCTCAAATAACAAACAAACCAAAACCATGTCATGTATTTTTTGAGCTTATCCATGTTTTGTAAGCCTTTGGTGTACGACCAAACTTTAGCTTAAAGTTTTTCGCAAAATGCCCTGCGTGCTTGTAACCAACCTCTTGAGCCACCTGCATAATAGATAATTCTGTGCGCGCCAATAAACTAGCGGCACGATTCAGGCGAAGCTCTGTCAAATACGCAAATGGCGCACTGCTAAACACCGTTTTAAATTGCTGCTTCAGCTTATAGTCATTCACACCCACGATTTTAGCCAACTCAACAATACTCGGAGGAGACTGCATATTGGTCTCCAAATATTTTGCAGCTTGATAAATCGCTTTTAAGTCAGTTTCTTTAATGGTGGCCAAACTATTGTGATAGATTTGGTTGTACTCCAGCAATTCAGTCATCAACTCCATCATTTTAGCTTGCACTAATAGTTTCATACTTTTAGCGGGTAATTGGCAATCATAAACTTGATTTAGCATACTTTTTATTGCCGCATTGATTGGTAAACAGATGAAGTTTTTTTCGATTAAAGATGATACAGAATTCGCTGATTGATATTGTGCTATCAACGATGACATCAGCCCGTGACTCATAGTGAAGCTCATCACTTTATTTTTACCAGCACTATATTCAAATGTACAAGCTGATTGTTCAATAAAAAATAAACACAGATGATCTTTTGGGATCATTACATTGCCTGTGGCAGGGGTTGTAATGCTCACTCGTCCTTCTAAAACAAAAAATGTGCCACAGAGTTTAGTGCTATCAGCTGTGAATTTTGTCTTTTGGTTAAAGTTCAGTTCATTGATTTGCAATGCACTATCGTCATTATAATTAAATCCAAAACTCGCTCCTTTACCAAGCTTTTCAGGCAAAGCGATACAATAATCCGAACCTTTTGACCACCTGCTCTCACTCTCTAATACTGGCTGTGATTGTAATGTCCATTCGCTTGTTGAAAACGCGCTATTCTCTACTTGTTCAGTGGGCACTATTCAAAACTCCATTCAGTGACAAAATAACTCCTTATCGCGCTCTGCTTACTCTGCGATATAGACAAAAATATGCGTTCAATACAACACGCACTTACAATCACAAGCCATACATGATGAACAATTTTACTTCAGTTAATAACCATGACGATAGCCAGACACCAGAAATTAAAGGTACAGTTTTAGACCGATTTAAGCCCCTCAAGGATGCTTTTGTAGATAACTTTACACGACACCATGAAACTGGTGCGGCGATCTGTGTTTATCACAACGGACAATTAGTGGTTAACTTATATGGCAACAACAAACAAACCTCACCATGGCAAGCAAATCACAGAGTCAGTGTAATGTCTTGCTCAAAAGCAATGCTGGCTATCTGCATCCACAAATTAGCTGCAAATCGGCAAATCGAATTAGATGCCCCTATTTGTCGTTACTGGCCCGAGTTTGCAAAACACAATAAAGCACATATCACCATTGCCTCTGTGCTCAATCACAGCGCGGGATTACCTTGCCACTCTACGGGAAAACCCCATGATATATTTGATTGGCAAGCATCAATTAGCAATCTTGAATCAGCCGTTCCTATCTTTCTTGCAGGACAAAAGCTCGTATATCATGCCCTTACATACGGTCATATTTTAGGTGAGGTATTGCGCCGCGTTGATGGCCGCGTGCCAAGCACATATTTCGATCAAGAAATAGCACAGCCGTTTGAAATTGATTGCGCATTAAAAAGACAAGAAAACCATCCGCATCGGGATATAAAACCAAGCCCAGCCTTTTCTCGTTTTGGGCTAAAAATAATGTCCCGTTGGTTGCCTTATATTCCTTATTGGAAATACCAGTATTTTAGACCGTGTAGTGAACACTATCACCCAAACTCATCGGCTTGGCATAATAGTGAGATTCCCGCGGTATCTGGCCATGCTTCAGCCTTTGGGCTCGCAAAAATGTATGCGTTCTTAGCAAATGGCGGGACTTTAACAGGCAAAACACTTCTACCACTGTCACAGGTTAAAACAATGACGCAATTGAGTTTTGCAGGGCAAGAGCTGACAACCCAAAAGCAATGGCGCATGGGCGCTGGTATGATGCTCAACTCCCCGGACTTTTGCCCAATGGGGCCCAACGTAGAGGCATTTGGTCATATGGGTATGGGCGGCTCTATTGGGTTTGCCGACCCCAAATCACAACTTGCTTTTGCTTATGTGACTGAATCTTTTCATACCCCAAATAAATACGACAAAAGCCTCTGCGGTAAACGGCAACAGAACTTAATCAAAGGATTATATAAATCATTGTTATAAGGGCTTACTAGTTAAGGGAGGTAGCTACAAAAGTAGATTAATATCATTACCTTTGCTTTTAAAGCATGCTAATTTGATATCAAAATAATAATAATAATGGAACCACTATGAAAGCCATTTATTTTACACTTACCTCCTTTTGCGCCATGTCCGTGTATGCCAATTCGCCACTGCCCGACAATAGACATGTAAGTATACAAGGCTCTGCAACAGTTGAAGCAAAGCCCGACCTTGCTGATATTTCTTTTGAAGTTGAGGTCATGAAAAGTAATGCTTTGGCGGCAAAGCAAGCGCTAGATAAACGGGTCAATGCTTTATTAGAGGGGTTGGGTACATTTGATATTAAAGATGAACATGTCTCAGCGTCTAGTTTATTAACTGAGCCTAATATTATTTATGATGATGAGGACAACCCAGTAGAGTCAGGTTATATCGCCACTCGCTCAATCACTGTCACGCTAACCAACATAAATAAGCTTAATGATTTCCTCAATTTCGCTCTGAGTGTAAAAATCGACACAATAGACGACATCAAATTCAGATCTTCAAAATCATCTCAATTCCGACAAGAAGCGACCATGCAAGCTGTACGCAACGCAATGGATAAAGCCAATATATATGCCGAAGCTTTTGGCGTAAAGCTCGGTCAAATCTACAGTATCGACCCCAACGCTCATGGCTCTAGATACCAATACGGTATTGAGCGCATAGAGGTGACTGGCTCGCAGATTGACAGTGCTTATTTATCTACTGGTCGATACTTACAAGCAACCATTACATTTTCTGCATCAGTGAATGCAGTGTTTGATTTAGAAATAGAATAAACAGTATAGAGGTTCGTCATCGTACATAAGCAACTTGTTCAGCCCATGTCTGATAAGCGCTTTCATTTTGCTTTTCGAGTGCATCAGCTAAAAATGAGAGGAAAACGCGTACTTTAGCAGGTAAATAAGTACGTTTAGGGTATATTGCAAATACTCCATTCTCTATTTGTGGTGGCCTAAAGTGCGGGTACACAGAGACAAGTTTGCCTGATTCTAGTCCAGCTTTTGCCAAAAAGTGGGGTAACTGTGCAAACCCCAATCCATCCTCACACATTGCCACCATCATTTCCCCATCGTCCGTAATATGACTAGGCTCAAGGTCATACAGTGCATAATCTCCTTGCTCGTCTGGTAAATAAATGGGTTGCAGTTGCTGCGTTTCTTTAATGCGAAATCCTATCCAATGATGTGCTTTAAAGTCATCTCGTAGCTCAGGTATTCCGTTTTTGTCTAAATAGTCTGGTGATGCACAGACAAAAAAATCCATTGGGCTGAGCCTTTTCGCAACCAGCCGACTGTCTTTCACGTAGCCGGTTCGAATCGCAATATCTACACCACTCTCAATGACATCCGTATGCAAGTCATTAATTTGCAAGTCGAGTTTAATTTCGGGGTAATGCGCACAAAACGCAGCCAGTACAGGGCGTAAATACAAATGTCCATAACAAACCGCGGAGTTGACCTTCAACACCCCGCTTGGCGAGTCATTAAGGTGTTTAATCTCCCCTTCACACGCAGAGAGCTCCTGTAGCAACTTTCGAGCAGTAGATAAATATTGCTTACCTGCATCGGTGACACTCAGTTGTCTGGTTGAACGCTGGATCAGCGTTACTTGAAGCTGCGCTTCTAATCGACTAATTGCTTTACTCACTGCGGATGGATCAGTATTACAATATGCCGAGGCAGCGGCAAAGCTACCTTCTTCACAAGTCGCAATAAATAGCTCCAATGCTCTTAACTTATCCATTTGATATATTCCTTCTTATTTTTCCCTCCAATATACCAGTTTGATCCGTGAATTATATTCATGGTTGAACTGTATTTTTTACTATTTTTCCATGAGTGGTGTCTTCATACACTGAGCTAACCATTTTAAAGTACTATTTTGGAGGCTAAGTTTTGCGACAATTCAACACGGATACACCAGACAAACAACCGTTACGGCTATATTTTGCGGTTGCTTTCATTGCTATGTCAGGACTCTCTTACATCAATTTTTTACCGGGTTTAATGAATGCCCTCGCAATTGGCTTAGGTTATACAGAAAGCCAAGCAGGTCAAGTTGTTGCACTCAATGGATATGGCGCTTTATTTGGCACTGCGCTGGCAATTTTGAGTGTGAAATATATACATTGGAAACCGACGATTATCAGTGCTTTGTCTGTATTACTACTTTTAGAATTAACCACTCCCGCCATTATTAACTTTGACGCCTTGTTGGTGTTGAGATTTGCCACAGGCTTTGCTGGTGGGCTGGCCGTTGGCGTGTCATTTTCTGTGCTTGCAAAAATGTACAATACAAATCGGGCTTTTGGCTTTTTGTTATTTATCCAATTTATCATTGGTGCATTGGTGATGTACACACTGCCACAGCTTGAGCTTAACTTTGGTGCATATGCTGTATTTTATGTCATGGCGACAATTGCGGCCTTTAGTATATTAATGGCAATAAGTATTCCTGCGGGGCGCTTTACAACTAACAATAAGTCACAACAAAGTCATACAAGAGTAGGCTCTCTTGGCCTTTCAATAACGATCATGCTGGTCATCTTTATTTATTTAACCGCAGCCAGCGCACTTTATACCTATGTCGGTTTAATTGGCATGAAAGCAAACTTAAATGAAACACAAGTGAGTACTTATATTGCTTTTACAGGATTATTAGGTTTGCTAGGTGCTGTCATTCCCATGATACAAGCACCATTTATTAAAAGACGACCACTGACAATAATCAACATTTCACTATGTCTCGTTGCTGTACTCGTGCTACTTCAACCAACCATCTCCATCACTGCCTATGTTGTCGCACTAGCCCTGTTCTTCTTTGCGTGGCCATCAGTACAATCCTTTTTATTTGCAGCGATTGCTGATATCAGCCCCAGTGGACGACTGTCTACCGTAAGCTCTCTTGTATCTTCTATCGCGATGGCGTCAGGGCCCATGCTAGCCGCATTTTTAATAAAACCAAGTGACTATAGCCTGATGCTCACAGTCTGTGCGTCGCTATTTGCGCTTTGTGCTGTCATTTTATATATGCCGCTCAAAACAGCGCCTCCTACAAAGGGGCAATCTACTCCCACTCTTACCACACACGCTAAGTAATAAAAGGAAGTATCATGATCAGATTTTTGCTTAATAAACAGATACAAGATATGAAATCAAGATACGATTATGATGTGCAATATATGGAAGATATTTTGCAATCTAATTTGGCCGCTTTTTTCAAGTATTGGGGTTTCACCAGCATGTCCTCCCATAGCGCGCAGGTACCCATTGCCCCGTTATTTGCCGCACGTATACGCACACTCATCAATGAAGACTGCGGGCCTTGCATACAACTTGCTGTCAATATGGCATTAGAAGCAGGATTAGACGCCGCGCTTATTGAACAGATTATAAAAAACCAGCAAGACAAAGTGCCTAAAGAGGTAGCGCTTACTATGCGCTTTACCGAACTCGTGCTGGCCCATGATCCTGATGCTGATGACCTCAAAGCACAAATTGTTTCACTATGGGGTCAACCAGGGCTCATCACATTAAGCTTTAGCATCAGCACCTACCGTGTATTTCCAACGCTAAAATACGCGCTCGGCTATGGCAAAACCTGTCACAAAATTGAGATAAATAAGGCGGTACATAAACCCGGTTAACTCTAAAACAGACGTTTAACATTGCCCACTTTAGCCAATAAAAGTGGGCTCAGAAAACTCGTTTTAACCAAGATTAAAAGACCCCATTCGCATTGTTAATTTTACCGCCCATAAACAAGTTATAAAGTCGCATAGACATATCTAACGGCTGTATCGCATCCCAATGTTCTACCAACCTACCCTCTCTCACAGTCCACGTATCTATGATATTCATGCCTTTTGTATCATCACCACGGTGCTTTGCTTTTAATGTCGCATGAGAGTGAATGATCACTTGTTCACCATCAACAAACATGCGTTTGACGTCATAGCTAAACTCAGGTGCTAATTTCACAAAGTCTTTAAGTGTTTTTACTACACCACCGATACCATCAGCCATTGTACGGTTGTGCTGCTTGTATTGATCTTCTCCAAAGCGCGCGATGACTTCGTCAAAGTTGTGATCGTTCATCAGTAGCTGCACAAATTCAACCACAGCTTGGGCATTACCAAGTTCCTCTGCTTGCCAGTGAGATTGAGTTAGTGCTTGTAAATTGATCTGTGGAGTATTCATTGTTCGCCCTTAAAACTTGATTCAATCAAGGCTTTAATCGCCTTGCATTTAACTTTTAAAATGCAAGTTAAATTATTTGATTGCAAAATGCAAGTGAATTATTATGTAAGGACATCGAACAAAGAGACCTATTATGACCAAACGTTCTGACTGCCCTATCTCTAATGTACTTGATATTGTTGGAGATAAATGGAGCTTACTGATCATCAGAGATCTGATGTTTTTTGCTAAACATTCTTACTCTGAGTTACAAAACTCAGAAGAAAAGATGGCTACCAACATTCTATCTAGCCGCTTGGAGAAGTTAGAAAAGCAAGGACTCATCAAGAAATTACCTGATGAGAAAGATAAGCGAAAAAAGGTATATCAACTCACAGAGCCAGGCATAGATTTAATGCCGACTCTGTTAGAAATGATACTTTGGAGCGCAAAGCACGCTCCGGATTTAAACATACCAACGCAATTAGTCGAACGTGCACAAAGCGATCGGGCGGCATTATTAGAAGAGTTGATGGCCAATATTCGACAATAGCCACAATTCACACTCTGTTTTTTATTGTAACGACATGCGCTCAAATATGGCGGAGGTGCCTGTTGCCCCCGCTTGTGTTGCTCCACCCAACAAGTAGATATGATTGTTTACAGTTAACGCACCAAGCCCATGGCGCGTCGAGGTCATTGTAGCCGGATCAGTGTGCCAAAGGTTGGAGTCTGGATCGTAGCGCCAAATACCATCAAAGGTACGCGTTTTCATTTCTCGCTCTCCCTGATTGTTCGTGATGTATGTATACTCTTCACCACCAAACACATAGATTTGGCCATTTAAAACAGCGCTAGCTAGTCCAGCACTGGCCTGCGGCATGTTTGCAAGGTTCTCCCAGCTATCCTGCTGGGCGTCATATCGCCATAAATTATCGAGATTTTTAAAATCGAGTGCATTAACACGACCACCCATCACATACCATTGACCATTAATCACCACTGACGTCGCTGAATTACTGGCAATCGGCAAAGGCGCAGCTTGCTGCCACCGACCATCCTTCAATACCCAGTGCGCATTTGTGTCGCTCAATTTACCGTTTATCAAAGTGCGACCACCAGCAACATGGACATAGCCATTGATCACACCGTACACTGATTCCCCCAGAGGCATTGGTAAGTCAGGCCCTACTCCCCATGTATTGTGCCCTTTTTGTAATGTGTAAACGGTACCTTTTACTTGCCATGCGTCGTCTGATGTTGCATTAAATCCACCTATCGCATAAAGCACATTGTCATTGGCTATCAGTCCTAAATGATGTCGAGGTTCTGGCAACACAGGGCCACGCGTCCACTTTTGAGTTTGTGCATCGTACACATAAGTATTTATAGATGCCGCCAAGTGAGCGAGCACAGCATGTTCAGGAGGCCTTTGTTCAAAAGCCCCTGCAACATATATTTTTTCATCAAAAACGGTTGGGTACACTTCTTGAAGTGGTGCAGGTAACCTTGTCTGTGATTGCCATTGAATATTTTTCGACTCAGGCGCTTTGCCTACCGTTGAATCAACAGAACAAGCTTGCAGTGTAATAGCGCAAAAAGAGGCGATTAAAATTGCGTAAAACTTTTTATTCATAGGTTGAAGTGGTTACATTCGTGGTCTCGGAAGTAAAGCATACTCGGTCCCTAACGCCTGTGACTTTTTCCTTAACTTAAAAATTATGTATCTAAATTAGTATATTAGACTTGAAGTGCTTCTTGTTGATAGGCAGTGATTTCTCGTTTTTGCCGAGCGTTAAAGCATAATAGCCAAAGCGAATTGTGTTTTGTGACTTATCTGTGATGCTAAGCTGCTTCCTCAGTAAGCCAAATGGCACCTTAAATTCAATAATTTCAGAGCGAGATAACAAGCTACTTTCTCCGAGTCGTATCAATTCAAAACTATCTTCGCTCAGTTTAACACCGTGTTCTACCACGCGACTTTTTCCTGTATTAAATACAGCTAACCAGATAGGTGGAACTGTGACAATTAAAGCAATGAATACGAGTGCGCCATGTATTTGATCCTGATTCACACGCGCATCAAACGCTCAAATATACAAGCTCGCAATCGCAAACTGTAACAAAGAGAAAATGCAACTTTATAAGCCCTATCTATCACATTTTGTAATCGAGACTGGATAATTAACTTAACCATCACCTTCCTTGATAGCTGTCTATTAACGGCGGCACACACCGTTTTCGCAACGCGACTTGCCTGTCAGTAAATATGAGATACGATACCGATTTTTTGCAAACAATAAATAAACCTTATCCGCAATTGGTTTAATGAAAGGCCAGCGCAGTGGTGCGTATAGCCACCCCATGCCCACCAATTGCCATGCACGATGTGTGACATCTAATCCCAGCAACAACCCGCCTTGCTCGTCAAGTGCATGTAAAATTAAATTAGCTTTCTTTGGGTCTATGTGTGGATAGTTAACAAACTCATCACTGTGTATATCCACTGTTTTAATTTGCGCAGTCTTGTCACGTTTAGTCAATGCCGTCATTTCTTTCACGCAAAGTGGGCACGTACCATCGTAAAATATCGTTAATCTAGTCATATTTGTCACTCTTGTTTATTATCCGATACGTACATGCAAATAAATACGATCAGCACCGCGCTTGTAAATACACAATAACGCAGAAAGTGAACAGATTAAACCAAATTACAACAAATTAGCTTATGCCCAGAGCCAACACACTCATGAGGTATAAAAGTAAAAAGAGCCACACTTGTATGGCTCAACTTTTCATTAGTCAATTCAATCTTAGCTAACTACTTCGCTATGATTATCGACCACCGAAAACGCGTGGCGTGCCACCTTCATTGATACAACGAAAATACGCGCTATTAATGGAACCATCACTATATGCCTCTTCATACCACAAGAATGAACCATTTTTATAACATACGACGTAAGTCGCTTCCTCAGCTGTAGAAACACTAGGCAGTGAAATAGTAATGATGGCTGCTAATGCGGCGAGTGTTGTTTTTATCATTATTTGTCTTTCCTTATTTTAATAATTGATGTGATTGTATAACCACGACAAAATGCTAACAAAACAACACAAAAAAGAAAACAAAATATAAATAAGTGTATTTTTCCAAAAATAATAAGAGATTTTCGTCTTTTTTAACACTTCACCGTCTTATAAGTGTTAATTCTTTTGGAGGCATTTATGCAATATCTCGACACTCACTCATTCAACTTACAAGCCCCAGTAAAAACTGGATCTGCACACAAGCCAAGAGTGCTTATTTTATATGGCTCACTAAGAGCCAATTCCATAAGTAAAAAAGTAGCTATTGAAGCCGGCAATATACTGACCGATATGGGCGCAGAAGTCAGATATTTTAATCCTCAAGGTCTGCCAGTATTTGATCATGGCGAGAGTGCCGAGCACCCCAAAGTAATAGAGCTTAGAGATTTAGTTACTTGGTCTGAAGCACAAGTATGGAGCTCACCTGAGCTACATGGCAATATGTCTGCTGCACTTAAAAACCAAATCGACTGGATCCCCTTATCCATTGGGGCGGTGAGGCCTACACAAGGTAAAGTTCTTGCAGTCATGCAAGTCAGTGGAGGCTCGCAAAGCTTCAATGCGGTGAATAATATGCGTATTTTAGGACGTTGGATGCGCATGCTAACCATACCTAATCAGTCTTCGGTAGCGAAAGCTTACAATGAATTTAATGACGATGGTTCCATGAGGGCAAGTAGCTATCGAGATAGAGTTGTTGATGTGATGGAAGAACTGATGCGTTTTACTTATTTAACCCGAGACAATAAAGATTTTTTAGTAGATAGATACAGTGAGCGAAAAGCCCAAGTTACACCACAAACAGAAATGCCTCCTGCGATGGCAGATATCTTAGAGCAAAAAACACCATCAGTTGAAGCTAAACAGATGTCGTGCTGCTAATATAATTGGGCAATAGTGAATATGCTATTGCTCTTTTGAGAATTGATATGACCATAGAAGAAATCTGGCGAGAATATAGAAGCAGTTTAAAGGCGTTTTTACATAGCAAAGTGTCCAACCCTGACGACGTTGAAGACCTATTGCAAGATGTGTTACTAAAAACGCATCTTGCAATGCACAGTTTAAATAAAAAAAGCAACACTAAAGCATGGATTTTTCAAATAGCACACCATACTGTGATAGATCATTACCGCAAAAATGGACAAGAGAAACACATTGAATCGCAGCAACTATGGTATGAGTCGCAGCAAAGAAATATAAAAATGGAACTGGCACAATGCATCAAGCCTTTTATCCAGGCACTGCCTGAACAAAGCGCCTCTTTATTAGAAGAAGTGGAGCTTGAAGGTAAATCTCAAAAACAACTCGCACAAGAGCTATCTATCAGCTACTCGACGGTAAAATCCCGTGTGCAAAAAGCTCGAACAGAGTTGAATGACGTTTTTCATGCTTGCTGTGACTATGATTTGGATAAACGTGGCAACCTTATTGAGTACCATCCTAAGTCAGACTTTGATTCTCGTAGATTAAAGTCAGATTTAAAACAATAAGTACACAAACGACCATTTAATGATTTGAAGTGGATACTAAAAAACGCTAAGGATTAATACTTACTTCACAAGACGCTTTTTGGTTTTTCGAGGGAATAAGCGTAGCCAGAATACAGTTTCCAACGCAACCCCTAACACTACAAAAACAAAGGCACTATGAGCACTACCATAGCTGTATGCACTCAGTGCAGCGATTAACAGTGCTAAGATAATCAAGATCCTAAATAACGTTTTCATGATTGTTCCAACTGTCTAACTCGATCATTTATACAGTACGAGAAAATCGCGTCAAAAACCAAAGAACTTTGTAACAAATATTAAACGCTTGTTCAATGGCAACTGAATTAGATTCAACTTCTCAGATTAACACCGCTAAGTAGTAGTAAAGCAGCGTACCCATATATGTAAAAACTATATTGGTACGTACCATATAAGCCTAAACTGACACTATTGCCATTTCAAGTCATCCCAAGTTGCTTTAGTCCAGCTCGTTTTTGTAGCTGGTAAAGTACCAGTATCACCACCACCTTGGTCGCCGCCACCTTGGTCACTGCCACCTTGGTTATTATTTACGTTCGACGCACTAGATGATTGCTTATTATTGGTAGTTTCAGCACCGTCACCTCCGCCGCCACAAGCACTGAGAAGCAAAACCAAAAAGGCGAGGAAAATAATTTGCAATAAGTTCATATCCGCCCCATCAAAGTGCTGTCACACGGACATAGTTTGCTAAACTGCGAAAATCAATCACCTCATCAATTCGATCTGCTTTGGCCGGCCAGTTAAACCCGTTTGTCAGATCATACTGGCCGCTAGCAAGTGCACCTTGCCCATCTACCTCCATGCTGCCAGACCATTGACCTAAAGTAAGGCTAAAACAGGAGTAACGACCTATCTTTACTTGTATTTGAGGCCTGAGCTTTTGAAGTGAAAAAGAGCTCTCGATTTTATCACGGCTCATAGTGTACTTTCTCTCTATAGTCCCTCTTACAGAAAAAATCGCTTTAGCATTATCACCAATGAGTTGTGAAGGAGATAAATGGAAGGAACCACACATGCTATTGACACCAATCGACTCGTAAGTATCCCCTTCAATTAGGGGGATATCGACGGCATATCTCTGGTTAGTCTCAAAATCCATGACCGGGAAACGGTACATTCTAAAATTTTCACCATGTAACGAAAATACATCGCCGGGTGCTGTGGCAATGTAAGAGTAATTAATAGGTGCGTCCAGAATATCTTCATGCGGATTAATGATTGGATCGTACGTCTGTATTGGCTGACGTGCAGCCTCTAGCACATCCAATCTTCCGCCATGTCCCTGCACCGATGACTGTATGGTTGAAATTGTAGACGATTGTGTATTGACTGTAGCGCTCAAATCAGAGACAGCCGAATCCAAATTGGTTACATCTGTATTCAATGTTGTTTGCGACGAGTTCAGTGCTGTGATTGAATTTTCATTATTCTGAGAACGAGTTGAAATAGCAGAGAGCTGGGTATTTAATGATGATATCCCATTGCTCAATTGCGTTACTCGATTCTCAATATTTGTATCAACAACCTCCTGTTGAGTAACTCTCTGCTGTAACGCATTCAAACTATTCTCGTTAGCCTGAAGCTGGGTATTTACTGAAGATATCCCAGTATTCAATTGCGTCACTCGATTCTCAATATTTGTATCAACAACCTCCTGTTGCGTAACTTTCTGCTGAAGCGCACTTAGGCTGTTCTCGTTGGCCTGAATTCGCGTATTCGCAAGGCTAACGGCTTGTGACTGTACTTGCAAACTCGTATTCATTACCTCTAATGCAGCGCCATTTTGAGTTGAAGCTGTATTCAATACAGTAATCGTTTGTGCCTGATCTGCAATCTCTGCACGAATACTACCTAAACTTGTATTTATCTGTGTAATTTGTACAGTTTTTTGTTGCTTGTCTGTTTGCAGCGACTGAATACTTACTGAGGCTGAGTCAATAAAGTTATTTATTATATTCTCATTTCCACTAACAGCCTGCTGTAGGGCAGATATTGAAGTAGTGTTAGTTTCAATTTTTTCGTTAGCACTGGTTAGCTGACTGTTCAATCCAGATACAACTGCAGTCAATGAAGTGTTTAACTCTGCAAGCTCTGTCTGGTTTTCACTTATATTATCTGATAGGAAGGAGAAGTTTTCGTTCACTTCGTCAGCCTTTGCAGGTGTATTCGCAATAAACTCATGCGGCACTACCACACTACTTTCTGCACCTACAGTTAACGGCATTATAGATAGAGCAGTCCCTAAAATTATAACCTTTTTCATAATATCCTTTTAACTATAATTAAAACTCTGCATTCTAAATGATAAATTTTAAAATAAAACATCAAAAGCCAACTTTCTCTAAAAATAGAACTTGAAATTGATTAAAAATTAAAAATTAAATATTAAAAATTAAAAATTAAATATAAACTGATATTGAATGGCGCAGTAAAATTACAATTTAGTTTTGTTATAATGACAATTTAGTACTATGGTAAACCATGATAGAGGTACCTTTAGTAAATGGATACCAAGGCATATTATTGGTAGGAAATTTTACACTCAGATTATTTCTTAGGTATTGTTAGCACCTGACCTATTTGAATCGAATCTCCTCTTAAATTATTAGAATCTTTGATATTCCTTACAGATATACGATATTTTTGCGCAATCATCGAAAGTGACTCACCTCGTTCTACACGGTGAGTTAATGAGCTTGTTGCCGAGATTAGCGTACCTTTTGGAGGGTATTGAGTAAAATAATTTTTAATCGCACTAGTAATCGCCATCGCTAATTTTTTCTGATGAGCAGGGTTATTTAAGTTTTTTTCATCTTTGGGGTTTGAGATAAAACCCGTTTCAATAAGGACTGAGGGTATATCTTGTGCCGTCAATACCGCTAAACTTAACCCGACAGGTTTTGTCTTGTGTAACTTAGTCACCTTTTTCAGCTCTTTTAAAGCTTCTGTAGCGAACACGTAGCTACTTTGAGTCGTAAATTCTTTGGTCATGTCAGCAAGGATCACGGCTAAATTATCGTCTTGCGTATTTTTAATGATCTCACCTGCGCCACCCAATAATTGAGACTCTTTTTCGCGATTTGCTATGACTTTGGTAAATTCAGAATTCGCTCTTCGAGCAGATTGCACTAAAACAGAAGCGCCATTTGGCTGAGGCGACGTAAACGCATCGGCGTGGATTGATATTAACAAATCAGCTTTATTTTCTCGTGCCATACGCGGCTTTCTTTCATGCCTGACAAAGTAATCTCCAGTCCGTATCAAAACCGCTTTCAGGCCAGCTTTCTTATTAAGTTGAGCTGCGAGTTTTCTAGCTATCGCCAAAGTCACATGTTTTTCATAACTGCCCTTATATCCAATCGAGCCCGGATCATCCCCGCCATGCCCGGCGACAATTGCAATCACAACGTCTCTATTTTCATCAGCCTTTTTATTTTTAACTACAGGTTTAGGCTTTACGGTATCATGCAACTCCACCACAAGCCTGTGTCCATACTGCCCTGTTGGTGCTAAAGGGAAAACAACTAGCTTATATGTGCCATCTAGCTCTAATACGACGCGTTTAGATTTTTTATTTTTAGGTGCACTGGTTCGCACTTTTTTAACTCGATGATCGCTTCGAGCCAGCTTTTTAAAATCGACTTGGGTTTTGCTGTCGCTAAAGTCAATGACCAAGCGATTTGGTGAACGTAAACTAAAAAATGAGTAATCTGGCTTGTCTTTTAAATCAAAAACCACTCTAGTACTCGATGGTGCTGACCAAAGACGTACTGATTCAATACTATTTTGTGCGTGTACTTTTACGCTATTCACACTCACAAAAAGTATAAGAAAAACTAAAAATGAGCGAATTAAAAGTTTTGAAGTTACTAAATTGGCTTTCAAAGCTCATCCTTTAAATCAAAAATACTGCTTAAGTATAGATTATACTAGTAAGCAAGATAAAGTAAGTGAAATCAATACTATTAAGATAAACTAGCTATAAGCAACAACTTTAATTATCAAGCTCGAAGGCAACATACACTGACCTGTAAAAAAACCAAGAGCAGCTATAAAAACAATAATTCCTCTAGTTTGCTACTAAAAAGTGGCTATGATTGATGCCTGCTTTTCATGCTGACATCAATCGTAATAACAAATAAAAAGACATAGCTTTACTCAGCCAAATTAACTTTATGTCAGCTGTATAACTAAATACATTCAAGAACTGGCTTGAAAGGCTCAACAGAAAAGTCTAATTTAAATGTTGTTCTAATAGAATGACGTGATTGGTTATTACTGGCCGGTTTCCATTCATACTTTCTCAATGCTTTTCTTGCTGCAAGATCAAACACTTCATTCGGCACAGATTTAATTATTTGAAACTCCGATACCCTGCCTTCACTTGAAATGACAAGCTCAAATTCAACACAACCACTTACGCCTTTTTTAGCGGCCTTAAAGGGGTAAATAGGAATCATAGACCTAGAAACCTGCCAATATTGCTCTGTTGGTATATTCGAATTAGTTAAATCTATTACATTATTATCATGCTCCACATTATTTGACGAAGAGCAGCCAACTAAAGCCCAAATAGCTATTACTGTAGAAATGGTTCTCATAAATTCCCTTTACATTTTAATTGCATAGAGTATTTCAGGTGAGATATTAAGTTTACTTTTCTAAGATGTAAAACCCATAGCCAAGTGTATCTCTGCCCAGACCAAGATAAATATCTATCCATTTGCCTAGTTGTTTCGCTTTTAATTTTATTTCGCTGCTACAATCAGGCTCCCCTTTAAGTGAATGAATACTCATAATTCGACTCCACTCAAAATTGTCCCACTCATCTTCACTGCTTGTTGTCGCATATAAAGCTGTAAAACCTGCCTCTTGTGCCAATTTAACATTGCCATGATGAGTTTGATACATATCTTGTGTGACACCCAACACATCTAAGTAGCTTTGATCCGGCTGCTGCTTCCAATAGCATTCACCCAGTAACAGTCTTCCCCCTGGTTTTAATAATTTTAAAACCTCAGAAAAGGTACTTTCCAGCGCACTTTCCCCGTCTCCAAAAGCATGAGAGGAGCCATTACAAACCACTAAATCAAAGTGATCTTTTGGTAAATCAACTTCTTTTATCGGCTGATTGATAAATTTGAAGCAATCCGACGCAAAATTATCGACACAGTATGATTGCGCTTGCTCTATTAATTGCGCATCAATATCCACACCAACAACATTAGCTTCATATGCTTCTAAGATTTGATGTAAAAACTTTCCATTGCCGCAACCAACTTCTAAAACATCAGAGGACGCGGGTAATTGCAAAAGTGACAGTAAATACTGCTCTTTTATTTTTCCTAAAGGGCTATTGTATTCCATTAATATATTTACCTAATTTAGATACATTCAAAAGATAACATTAATCAATAAAATAAATAAAGTAAAACGGCCTTGTTGATCAAATA
>NZ_AUXY01000085.1 GCF_001625695.1 Pseudoalteromonas luteoviolacea H33-S | reverse complement strand
AATATTTAGGAAACAAGGCCTTTTACAGATAACAAACAGCTAAAGCAGCGTTCACAACGTTTGGGATTTTCGCTTGAATCGGTTTTAGTATTTCCTACGAAGATGTTTTTTATGGCGCTAGGTGTAATGATGTTTAGAACAATCGTTTTTATTTTTACTCTTAACTTGGTTGCTTGTTCAACTTACCAGCCCGATTCAAAGTACAGAGTCTATTCTGGAGTAAAAGTCGAATCTACAATACCTATTGATTCTACACGGGAAATAATCAATTATATCAAAAAGTGTTCAGACTTTAGTTGTATAAATAATGATGAGTATAAATGGATATTGAATTGGTCAAATGTTTATGAATACGATAAGCCTTACAGAATAAGTGTTAATTTCAGGCATAATTTTAAAGTAAGAAATAAGATCGTTTATTTAGTTGAACTAGACGTTAAAGACGACTACGTTCATTTGTCTTACTATCTTATTAAAGAAAATGGATACTTTAAAATTATTGGTATCTCGCATGGAGAAGTTGGCTACAAAACACCTTACAAGCCGATTAAGCGAGGGGCGTCAGTAAACTAGAAGGAAGTTATGAGTAAAGAACCATGGATTAATAGTGATTTTTTCGCAGGCGAACCGCTCACTGGGAATAGAGAGGGTCTAGAAAAGTTAAAGTGCGCTATTGAACAAGCTTTAAATGATTCTTGCACCGTAGAATGTCATTACTCTTGTACAGAGAACGTAATAATAAACTTGGAAAATAAAGAGTGCTATAACGAAAAGCTTAATTTAGATGAGCGTTCAAAGTTAAAAAAAGTTAGAGATGATCTAATTGCATTCCTATTTTGTGCTTGGTTTATTATTTTACCGTTTGTCGCAGTTGGCTTAATTACCTATGAAGTGTACTTTGAACCTGAACTAGAGTGTCATTGTCTTATCCCAGTCCAACCGAAACAAGTAATAAAATTACCATGGCATTAACAAAGCCAATCTCAACTGACACAAACATACTACAACGGGCATGTATAATATTGTTAGTTTGTATGTGTAAAAATACTAAGTTTTTAATATTAGCTTTTATCGTTATACCTATTTTTAGTCAAGCGTGTGATAAAGATGCGGCTGTTTGAAATGGATTTAGCGCTATTTATGAAAAGTCTCCTGAATATAAGCATCACAAAGGGATTTTCACAATTGAAGAGCACGATGGTATTTGGCTTTTTTTGAGAAAGCAGCAAGTATTTAAAGCACAGCCTAAAGAATATCCGAGAGATGTAATTGACAAAAAATCGTGCAAAGTTACGCGAGTTGTTTGGTCTAAATAAAACATAATATGCTTACAAACCAATGGCTCGAAATACTTGGCTTGTTCTCCTACGTCGTGCTAACTTAAGCCAGTTATTTTGCCAGTTTGGTGAGCTTTAGGACAGTATATGATGATAGAGTCAGCTGAAGAATTCAAAAGGCTTAGAGAAAGCGAAGCTCAAGACGAATATTTTCGCGCCGCTCATGACGAGGCGCCTATGAAAATATGGGAAGAGGTTCTCGTGAAGTATCCAGACTTAGCCGTTTGGGTAGCGCACAACAAAACTGTACCAGTTGCAATACTTGAAAAGCTGGCAGTAGAGAATGACCCAAAAGTCCGAGCAATGGTAGCTCGTAAAAGGAAAATACCCGAATCACTTATGCTGCATTTAGCAAAAGATGAAGATGAGTCTGTTAGGCATGCGCTTGTAAATAATAGAAAAGTGACCGTGGCGGTTTTGCAGGTACTAAGTAATGACTCTTGGCAAGTTGTTAGGGAATTGGCTTTGGATAAACTTAGAGCACTAACAAGCAAAAGCAGCGGGCGCTAAACAGCCAACTTGCACTCATTCTTCGCTTGGTTTAGCCTGCTATTTTGTACCATTTATGGTTAGCGATAGGTATTCATGAAATTTCTTTACAAATTTGCATGTTTTGATTGTCGAGTAGCTTTCAAAAGGCGAGCAACTAAAGAGTCAAATACGGGCTCCACTTGGCAAGCAGATTCAGAGGTTGTGCACAATTGTCCCAATTGCGGTCGTAGAATGGCTTTTTTAGGTCGCAACTTTCGCGCACCAAAACAATCGGATAAAAATAGGTGGCAGTCAGCAATGTTACTTTGGGAAGCAGGCTTTAGATACTGTGGTAGTGGTTACCATGAAGATCCTGCTCTACCTGAAAGCAAAGCTGAAGCAATAGAGTTTATAAAAAATAACCTTAGCCACACTCAAAGAATTGCAAGCGGCAGCTGTTGGGAAAAGTATATCTAGTAAACCAATCAACTCAGACGAATAACAATTTAGTTCGTTGACAATAATAGCCAACTACTTTCGACGCTTATTGGTTGGAGATAATACGGGATTGCAAGTGTTAACAAAATTATGGATGGAGTTTTCTACAATACGATTCCCTAGAGGGTACGGTGGTAAGGAAGTCAATGGTGTTTGCGTTACATACCTAGACTCCATTGCTGTCGGTTGTGTTAACAGCTATATGCGAAAAGAAGGCAATCAAATCTCAGTTGGTCATCATCAAATACTGTATGATTCGAAAGTTAAACTTGCAGATATATTGAAATATTTGGATGGAGAGGCACTAGTTTATTTCAGTAAACTTCACGATATTTGTAGCCTGATAACGGATGAGTCGACTATTACCTAGTAAGCAATTAACTCGGGTTAAAAATATCAGGCTGATTGCTCTTCTTAAAAGTGCTAGCTAACAATTTGATCAGACTCATGAAGCTTTCAGCTAGGCGAAACTACCTATACCGAAAAGGCTTGAGAATGACTATCAAACAGTTGCGTTGAAAGCGTACTTTAAAAGTGAACGTATACTGGGCGTAGTATTAACTTCTTCAGCAGACGCTAAGTCTGATTTAAAGGGATTCTCATCCAGTGAAGAAGTGAGCTTGGTGATTGTTTGGTATGCTGCTAATGGTTGCTATCTTTTCAGGGGAGAGCGCTCGGGTTAAAGTCCGGTTTGTAACCTTAGCTAGGTTTTGAATCAAATTTCATATATCAGTTACTCTTCGCCAAAGCGTAGTAGACGCTTTTTCGATATATATTAAGTAATCACGAAACCTTACACCAGCCTCGATAGTTAAATATCAAGATTGCTTGTCCTGACTGATTTTTGCGTTTTTAATTTTCACTGGTTTTAATTTAACTGTCTGAATCTATTATTTTTTGTCTTGATGATAGAAAGTAAGGGCTGATATTTCATAGGTCGTGGTTTATTTAGGTGTGATTGTTTTAAACATGGTCAACCAGACTATAAAGAAAGATAAAGTTGCACATAGCTGTTTTTTTTGAATACACAGGGACTTACATTCTGATCTCCATAGAATATTAAATTCACTCACTTCTTTAAAGTTATAAATACCTAAACACTTTGATTGCGGTGTTAAATTCGTGATTTTGTATAATTTTGTCGGAAAATCTTCTGTGTTAGGCTTGCGAAAATACCCAATAAAAATGGAAATCATAAATGAGAAAATTGAAAACAAAGTCTGTAGCCAAGTGGGTAGCAATGATGCTTGGTGTTTCTAGCTCAGTAGTACAATCCCAAGAGCTTATTTTAAATGGGGACTTTAGCGCGCAGGGGTTAATGGAATCAGAGACAAGTATGGCAGCTGATCACTGGATTTTTTCTGGTGCCGGTGACGCTGGTATTCTAAACCCTTCTCTGGCGCATTACTCAAACGAATCTGAAATCAACAATATTGGTTTTGCTGGATCTCAATCCATGATGATGCAAGACTTAGGTGTACCGTTAGATTTGAACTCAAACTATAGAGTGCGTCTAAACTTAGGTTGGCGAGAAAATGCTGATGCATTCAATTTCAAAATTGGACTTCGTGTAGATAACCACACATTGGATATTACGCCGAACACGTCGCTTACAAAGGGGACGTTTACTCAATTAGATGTAGAGTTTAAACCCGACGCCGCGACACATCAGTACTTGGCAGATTTAAATGCTAATCTATTTTTGGTACTTGAAAATAATGATACACAAGTAAGCTTTATCGATTTTGATGATGTATCTGTCACAATATCACCAAAAAACACTGATTCAGATCAGGATGGTATGCTCGATACTTGGGAGGTCAATTTTGGACTTAATCCGAATGATCCGCTTGACTCATCTTTTGATTTTGATAATGACAAAGTGTCCAATCTCGATGAATTTTTAGCAGGTACAGATCCAACTGACCCTACAAGCTTCCCTCATATATTCCAACATCGATTTACTGGCAATGTTGAAATAGAAAGTGCGCTTAGATTAGTGCCACAGAATACAGCCCCGCTGATATGCGATTCAGCACATGAAGGGTCAATGTACTATAACAGTATTGAGCGTCTCGTATTTATTTGTGATGGCACTATTTGGAATGAATTTAAAGGATCACAAGGCGAGACGGGCACAGCTGGCCCTCAGGGAATTCAAGGCCCTCAAGGGGTTCAAGGGGATAGAGGTCCAGAGGGACCAATAGGGGCGACCGGGTTAACTGGGCCACAGGGACTTCAGGGTATTCAAGGTGTTCAGGGGATTCAAGGTATACCAGGCACATCTCACTGGCAGGATAGCGCATCAGCAGTGACTACAAACGTCAACGTTGGGGTAGGCACCGTCACTCCAAATGCAGCACTTGAGGTAATTGGTAATGCAATTGCAAATGATCCAATCGAGTCAAATCACCTAGTAACAAAAGCATACTCTGATGCTCAATATATAGAATTAAAGCAAAAGTATGATCATCTACTGACTATGATAAACACACTAAATAAAGATGTTTTCCCTAGTGATGGCAGAAGTTGTACGGATGTATTGTCTAATAATCCAAATGCAAAAAGTGGTGTGTACCAAATTGACACAGATGGCCCTGGTGGTGAGGTGGCCGTAGCGTATTTTTGTGATATGCAAAACCTTGATGCGTCAAGACCAACTATACCGGGTGACACAACGGGCCAAAATGATAATATTGCGCTGATATATAGCAATGGATTACAGCCACATAGTTATACAGCCAGTGGTACGGTTAATCAATTTAGCCCGGCGGGCGCTTTTGATGGTCACCTTTACTACACAGATCCAGGTGCAAAAGTGAACCCTGACGCAGGTAATATTGTCACTAATGGTATTTGGTTGGCCCCGACAAATAGCAATGAGTGGTTGCAGGTCAACTTTGGTAAAAAAGCGGTAGTCACTGGATTTAAAACCCAAGTATCAACCCAACATGCTGAGTTTTCTCCGAGAACGCCTAAAGACGTTATACTTCAAATTTCTGATGATGGCATTAATTTCGTAGATCATGAACATATTGTAATGGAACAAGGTACTGTGCACGTCACTTTGAATAATGCCGCGTTCGCAAAACATTTTAGATTACACGTTACAAATACACATGGCTCGAGTGATTATGTTCAAATTGATGAGATGGAATATTATGGGTTCTTTGTCCAATCTGAACAGCAAGGTCCAATCGATTCTCAGGGCTCTAGTTGTCGCACAATCCAGTCTGAAAACCCGCAATCAGGTTCAGGATTTTTCCAAATAGATCCAGATGGTAGCGGTGATATTGCACCCTTTACTACGTACTGTGACATGGAAACAAAAGGTGGTGGTTGGACTTTAGTAGGGATCCGATATGTACCGAATAAACCATATGATCACATCAATAACTTTGATGTGTTGTTTACGGAAACAAACAATATCACCTCTTTTGATGACAACTACCATCTACCAGATACTCATTGGCAATATATGAAGGCGAATAGTCAGGAGTTGATGATGAGTATGCGAGATGTAGGCGTATACGCTATCGCTGACGTCGCTCAATTGCAAAACGCAAATTGCATGCCTTTAGTTGATACGTTGGGCCGTGTGCCGAATCAAACTGGAGAAAATCAATTTAGACTATTTTGGCATGAAAGTTCAGGATGTTCAGGAACTGGTTTAGACTATTCAATGCTAAATTATCATAATATTTATACCCATGATAAGAGTATCTATAAAGATACAAATATATCGACTCTTGCTGTTGAGCAAACGACCTATATTTTTGTGAGATAAATAAAAACAAAGCATAAGTTGTAACTATACAACTTGTGCTTTAACTGTTTATTTTTAATAAATAAACGTAGCCATGAACCTGTATATATATACGACTTTGACGGTGAATGACATAAATGAACAGTGTGAAAAGCATGCTGATTGATAAAGTACTGAGCTTTGTAGGTGATGTACTGAGTGAGCTAGTAAAAGCTTAACTATTTAAACTAATATTTTTCAGATTATTTATATGTTGAAAGAAAAATTCCTGACTGTTAAGTTAATATGATATTGAACAAAGTCATAAACACTTGGAGTAAAATTAAGTTGTATAAGCTTAGATATTTACGAATTAAGCCTAATATATTATCAGGCTTTAATGTGGCTCTGATCCATTCCCTTTGGTCATTATTATTGTTATTTCCACTTTCCTCTCAATCTACAGAACATCTTTACCCTTTGGGGGAGCATGGTATTTACTACTACAAAGATACAAAGCAATTAGTAGACAATATTCTGCCTGAACACTTGGATGTGTCTGCTATTTACCTAGTTTATCCAGCAGGAAAAGGTGTGAGCATGTTAACAGTGAATGAAGCATTGGAAACAGATGACTTTTCAATGACAATTGTAAAAGACATTAGTAAGCCTGAAACAGTGAGAACGATTGCGCTTGATAAGCAACTTGCACAAAGGGTGTTAAAAGCTTTTTCCACCGTGATTGCAACAATCAAGGTACCTTCTGACCCTATGGATTTGATAGTCATAGCTGGCGGAACCGACTATGTATTCTATTCATTTCCACTTGGAGGCTTTACTTGGGGAAAGCGTAATAGTGAGCCAGGCAAAGTAACTGAGCTAATTGAAGTGTTTGAGATTATATTTAATCAGTTAGATGCAGAATCTGAAATCATTATAGATAGTAATTTTGAGAACGCACTAAGAAATTTTGAAAGGCAATAATTGAAGTTAATTAATCAGAATATAAAACCATCGACTGTGTCTCTAATTAGTAAAGCTTTGTATCGGTTGTTGGGGTTTGATTTTTAAAAGAGGGAATTTGAATTTTGATGCGAGTTTAAACACAGTAGCTTGTTAATTTACAAGCTTGAAATGTGCTAACTTTATCAGTTTCTTTTTAAGCGGGATTTTTAAATAATGCCCAATGAATTTTAGAACATTAAAGTTTATAAAATGCTCAGATAAGTTGTTTCGTTAACGTGTTAAAGGAATGAAATGCGGTTTTTATTTTTATTATTTCTGATTGTTTCAAATTACAGTTTGGCATGTTCTGTTAAAGCCCAAGGGCAGGGGCCTAAAGCGTTTGCTGAGTATGAATCTGACGAGTCCTATAAAAACTTATATCAATTTCAGCTATTTATTCCTTCTGTCTTTGAAGGGGCTGGATTGGCGAGTGTTCAAATTTATGCAGAAAATGTGTTTTATCTAGAAGTAGCATCAATTGCTTCAGCACTTTACCCCAGATACCATGTAATAAGTGCACCCATGAACAGTTTACTGCTTGAAAAAGCGAAGGTTATTGCTCAATATCGCACTAAAGTCGAAGGTGGTATAGCCATGTGTGGACCTATATGGGTATTTGAGATCCCTGACTTATTGGATGCGCCTAGACCTGAAAGAGCTCCACCACCACCTATTGGTAAAAGAAACTAATAAGAAGAGTTTGTACTCTATAAGATATAGCCAATTATTACTGCTGTTTATCGCAGACATTACGTATAAGGAAAAATATGACCTCCAATCAAGTTGTTGAGTTAGTTGTATCAAAATGTTCTTTAATTGCAGATAAATGGTTGGAACATCGAGCTTTTTGGGGCGATAGTGTCGCAGGGGTTTACAATGATATTAATGTTGTCGCTCATTACCTAGTAGAGCTGTATGAGCTAGGTCAAGCAGGCGATTTTGAAGCAATATTTGATGCTGTTGAGTCGGTATTAGTGAAAGCTGAA
Source organism: Pseudoalteromonas luteoviolacea H33-S (assembly GCF_001625695.1). Classification (GTDB taxonomy): domain Bacteria; phylum Pseudomonadota; class Gammaproteobacteria; order Enterobacterales; family Alteromonadaceae; genus Pseudoalteromonas; species Pseudoalteromonas luteoviolacea_B. The sequence goes on along the minus strand of NZ_AUXY01000085.1, from coordinate 43,569 downwards.
GACGAAGTTAAAACGCTCATAATAGTAGGGTTGTTTGAGGATATACAAAATATTGCGTCGCACAAAGTATTTAGCTATGAACCTTTTGAGAAGTGGCTTGGCCCTATTTCAAGAAAGTATTGGCACGATATAGGTGTATTTTGGGAGCAGAAATAATAGGCTATCAACATCATGATTAAACTTATTTATTTGAGGTTTTTTCCTTGAGTTTACTTAGTAGGCATCAAAAAGAAGACTTCATATAACTAATTTAAGTTGTGAGTTTAGCTGACATACGTCTTTTACCAGAGCCGAAATTAAGTAATTTCTTAAGCAAACATGACCGTGAGCACTGCCATTAACTATGAAGGTAAAGGCTGTAAATTAACTGGTGTAATATTGACCAAAAATAAGGATAGAGCAGTATGAAACGAAATATACTAGTCGTGGGTGCAAGCAGAGGGATTGGCTTAGCGGTTGCACAATTCTATCACGCGCAAGGAAATAATGTGATTTCTGTTTCGCGCACGCCATCCAGTGTGGGCCAATGGATTGAAGCTGATATTTCTCATATCGCGGGTATACAAAAAGTGCTGGACGCAACATCCCACCTTAGCATTGATGCTTTGTTGTATATGGGGGGAATTTGGGAAGAGAATGCCTTTACTAAAGACTATAACTTTGAGGCAAGCCCTTATTCTGAAACACAAAATATAATCAATGTTAATCAGGTTGCACCCATAGAGCTTGTTAAGGGTCTTTTGCCGAGTTTTAGGCAATCAGAAAATCCAAGGGCCATATTCATAGGCGCTACATCTGGTCTCGATATTTCTACAACGTCTGAGGTTGCATATTCCGCATCTAAATTTGGATTACGAGGTGCTGTGCATTCACTGCGAATTGGGTATAAAAATGAAGGCATTGGATTTACAACAATAAACCCTGGCTTGGTGGGAACCGAAGAAGTGTTGGCAGATATTCATTCTGGCGAATTTGCAGGCCTTATTCCAATACCGATAGAGGATGTGGTGAGAACGGTCGACTTTGTCATGCAGTCAAATATCCACACAGACATTGGAGATGTAACGCTTACTCAAAAATATACTGGCTGACAATACATGCTCACTTAACCTTGTTGAGCCTGGCGTTGTTACTGCTTATTTCCTGAGAGCTGCGACGCTGTTAGCTCATTTTTCCATCCAGGGCCATCGATGCCCCTATAAGCACCCCTGAGTTAAAGAGTCATTTAGTTTTTATCACTTCAATGATGGCTTATCAACACAATTTACTCGCCCTCATAACAATTTACTCTCGCGTTTCGCGTAATAATCTGTAATGGATTGTTTTCAATTTGTTACTAAACTTAGTGCCTTATTATTCAATTAAAGTCTAATTGAAATCTTACAAGGAGAGGTGATGCCTAAAAATTGGGTTCGTGTTTTGCCGTGCCGGTTACTGAATGGACTGGCAGTCATACCGGGCAGTATTCGGCGTTATCCAACACTTCTTCTTTTCGTCATTCGCTTTGTAAAAACCGGGTTTGAGATAACGCGTGTTCATTGCTCGTTATGTTTTGGCTCGGTCAGTTGTGCTTCAAACTTAATTAAATTAAGGACAAACCATGTCAAATTGCCAATATAAAATTTATCCGCCATTGGGTATTGCTAGAGTAGGAAATGGTCCTGCAATCAAGTCGTTATCTATATCAACCCCTGAAGTACCTTGGGCGCATCTGTATGACACCAATGTTCAATATTTGGTGACCGAGCATGAGCTGGTTGAACTGGTAGAGTCATGTTTTGGTGATAAAACCAAACAAGCTATTAGCCAAATTCATAAAAACTTGAGTGAAGAAAATACATCCAAGCTCGCTCAAGATGATATTGAAACAGTCACAGAGCTACTTGATTTATCTCATTTAGTGCCAAAAACGCAGATTTTACGCAGCCTCGATAATCTTGTGTTAGAGAATACGAGTGACGTTTGTTCAGCTATACAGCAAATAAAAGATGCCATCTTAAAAGTGTTGAGCGATCATTACTTGCACGCAGTAAAAAAGCAGGCACAAAACTTTTATATCTATAAATGTGATGAACATGGCAACCCAATCGAAAAGCTTCAACTAGGCGAAGGAGATAAGGTTACTTGGCATGTTGAGGTGGCAAATAAAAAGTCTTTTTGGTACGACTACAACAACGCGCTTGATTTGTCTTTACAGACAGAAGGGTCTGGCAATCTGAGTAAAAATGTCAGCAAACATCGTATCGCACCAGCGCAGACAGCAAAGCGTCGAAACCCAAATGTGACCACAAATGGCTTAAGAAAGCAGTTGGTGATCTCAAGTCAAGGGTGTATTTCAAATGGACATCATGGCCAAGTTGCATTGCGTGGCAAGTTTCCGGCGAATGAACCGAATGAAAAAAATCGTCTAAGTGACTTGCTCAACTTGCAAGAGCGTCACAATGTATTACAAGGCAGTCTTGAATGTACAGAAGACGGAACACTTCGTTTTTATGGGGGTAACGGCGTATCACAAGCATTATCGCCATCATCACTAAATACAGACTTTGCTGATAATTCAAATTGGTTTGATGATATTTGCGATGGTCGTATAACCGCTTTAGTCGAGCTTAAAGAAGGTGGTTGTTTTGAGCTTAATGACGAAAGTAACAGCGCTTGGGTAGCGACGACTCCACCAGATTATGCGCCACAAATTGAGCCTTTGGTGACTATGTATGACATGGTCACAGGCGCCGCACTCAAAGAAGGCGATTTAAATACATTAACAACACAATTTAGCGATGTTTTTCCAATTTTGTACCGTTTGTACAGAATGCAGTGGGTGAATCAAGCGGATTTTACGGATAATGCCGTTAATACACAAATTCGTGAATTGAATAGCGAATTAAAATTTGCGCAGTTATTAGATACATCGACTGCGGCTAAGTCACTACGTGAGGGGATCTTTAATCAGTTTAGAAACCCACTGTTTGATGAAGGCGTGACGGACGATGATCCTAATACAAGTGGCAGTATTTGGGTGAGTGATAGCCGTATCATCCCCAGTAAGGACAAAACGAATATCGCAGAGCGCCCAGCGACTTACCCGTTAAAACTGCCTTTTTACCCTAATGACGGTGTTGATTATCCGGGTAGTCCAATGCAGTGGTTTGCTATTCCTCCTTTTATGTATCAACATCTACAAAACTGGGCAGCAGGGAAGTTTACTGTTACTCAAGCTGAAAAAGAGTGTGCAAACACAATTGAAGAGTTAGGCATTTTTTACGGTGAACAATTTAAAGCTTCTCCAAACAGTGCACTATTGTGTGCGCGCGCCGCACTAGATGCGCTATACGGGGGCGGGTTTCACCCTGGGGTTGAACTAACTTGGCCGATGCGCCATGCTTTGATTTACAGCCAAAATGAAGCTGTAAGCAGTGTCACCCCTGACATCAGTTTACTGGGCTTAAGAGAGTTTAGGCTTAAACAAGATCCGAACGGTCTTAAGTCTGAAAATATGTATCAAGACTTTGGGTACTCGATAGGGGTCGAAAACGTCACCGAGTCCGTTATTCCAAACTCTGATTCAGCATGGTTATGGCAAAATACGCCGGGCGATTTGACTAAATGGATGGGGATCCCTTGGCAGTCTGATGCCGCAAGTTGCCAAGCCGTTTACACTCCAGAAGATTTCCCAATTCCGTCGTGGTGGGCAGCCAACTTGCCAGTCCATGTATTGCCTTTGGCAAGGTATAACAAGTTTAAAGATAGCCAATCTGCAGATTTACCTGAAATTAATGGTATGGCGCATAGTATTGCGCAGGGCATGTCTGAGTCGACTTTTGAACACTTAAGGTTGGAGCAATTCTCACAACGTTTAGAGTGGCTTCATACGGCTGATCTTGGCTTTGTTGGCTACCATGCGGAAGGGGGTTACACCAATGGCTTGATACAAATGGTGAGTCAGTGGAAAAACATGGGTATGGTGATGGCGAGACCTGTCGAAAACCCAGGTTCTTCAGGTATCCCAAATGTGGTCTATGTTGCCTATAGCGAAGCAGATAAAGATTAATTTTAATGCGTGAAAAAGGCACTTCGGTGCCTTTAAACAGGAAATAATAAATGAGCGATGTTTTAGAGTGTGACTGTCTTATTATCGGGGGTGGGATAACTGGCACGGTTGCCGCAAAGCTGTTGCTTGAGCATGGTCATAAGGTGATGCTGGTGGAGGAAAGTTCCTCTTCAAAAATTCGTTTGGCCGAAAGCCTACCGGCAAGCATAGAGCCTTTATTGGCGCGCATTGGGCTTTTTGAATTGTTGACGTCAGGGCCGCATGTTCTTCATACGGGGATGGTTTCTTCGTGGGGCTCACCTTTACTGCAAACAGCTCCTTTAGTGGCGGCACATCATGGTTGGAAAATAGACAAGCAGTTTTTTATTGAACAAATACGCTCGACATTACCAAAACAATCCACCTTATTAGGCAGAGTAAAGGACGCTCGTCGTGTCGAACAAGGCTGGCAGTGCAGTATCAATTGTGCCAATACTCAAAATAAACTGGTGATCAAAGCGCGCTTTGTACTGGATGCAAGCGGGCGACAGGGCTATTTACCAAGAGTGTTGAACTTGCAACGGCATACATTTGATAAGCTCAGTGCATTTGTGACAAATATGAGTTTAAAAGCACCCATACAAAATCAGCCTGCGGTGGCGGTTGAGGCCTTTAGAGATGGGTGGACCTTGGTTTCAAAAATCAGTGATCACGAGAGTATGCTGGCAATCTTTTGCAATCAGTTCACACCTGATTTTGGTAAGCTAAAGCAATGTGAGAACTGGCATAGCATTGCCAAGCAGACACACTGGTTTAGAAAAGCCCTACCTCAAGAACCATTTGACATAAAAACACTCAATGCGAGTAGTCACATAATTAGTCAACTACATGGCGATAATTGGCTCATCGCGGGTGATGCTGCGATGTCGTTTGATCCCTTATCTTCTCATGGCATGACAACGGCAATTTATATGGCGGAAAAGTCAGCACAAGCAATACATAAAGCATTTGAAGGTGAGCAAGGTGCATTAGGCAATTACAGTGAAACTATGACGCAAATCTACAACAGTTATTTGAATGAGCTACTGGGACATTATCGTCGTGAGCAACGATTCACGGACTCTAAATTTTGGCAAAGCAAGCAACAGTTTTCAGCGCCAGAGGTGCTTAAAGTTGTAGGCTAAATTTGGCTGATAGCCAGTGGGTTAACCCTGCTTATTAATGCGTTTAAGTATAGTCGATAACATCTAAATTAGATGTGCTAGATGTCGGTTAGCCTTTCCTTGTAAGGCTTTGTAATACTTTAATTAAATTCTATCAACTAAAGTAAAGGCAGTGATTGTCTGAGCTTAAATGTAGAGGTAATTGGAGTGAGCTTATATCAATAAGGTTATTATCTTTAAGTAATGAAGGAATGTAGAAAAAGCAGTTTATTGATAAAAACTCGCCTTTTAAACTTTCCTACATGCATAAGTGCTTTAAGGTGTTAAATCATTGAGTAAACCTTGTATTTGTTCCCTCCTATTTATTTCAGCTTATGGTTCGGTATTGATTTAATTTGAAAAGTAAGGAAAGACTATGGCTAAGTACTATATTTATCCCGCCATTGGTATTGCACGGTTAGGAAATTCGAAATCAGATTTCTTTCTAGGCCCTGAAGTACCTCATCAAGATGTAAACCCAAACTATACAGGTAATAACTTAAAAGCATGTTACGAAAACTATAGTCTCACGAATCGCCCAGATGTTGAGTTAGATTACAAAGATAAAAAAGGAAGGGTAAAGCGACAAGCGGCACGTTTTAGAATTTTTGAGGTCAATGACAGTGGTCAAGTCACACGTGAGATCACTGCTGATGACGCCACAATTAAGTGGGAAGTACAGTTAGCGAACAGAAAATCAATCAACTATAAGTTCGAAGATGCAATGGACTTGGGTGATGCCTCACGGGATTGTGAGCTAAGAAACGCGTTCGTCCAAGACCTTAAAAAGCGCAAAGAACAACTGCTCATTGACCCTAAACCACGTACTATTAAAGGCAAAAACAAATCAGGCAATGAATATCATTTTGATGATGGCACCATCTTTGGCGGAACAAGCCAAGAGAAAACCGTTTACCTTGGTGAATTGAGAACTGATGAGCAGGGTCGATTGCTTGTACTTGGTGGTCGAGGGCACTCTAGTAGTTATGAGCAAAAACCGATTGAAACCTTTGCTAACAATGATTATTGGCATGACGACATCTCAGATGGTACCGTCCGCGCTAAAATCATCATTAATAGCGAAGAGGTAGAAGCTGAGCCTGCTATGGTAGCGGTTACGCCACCCAACTTTGCGCCGAATATGCCAGGTGTGGTGACCATGTATGACGTTGTCACTGACTTGATGCTCCGAAAACATGAACTTCCTTCATATTCCGAAAAAACAGAATTTTATCGTGATATTTTCCCTATCCTTAGCAGCTTAGTTGAAAATCAAGGGGTGAATTTAGGCTACTTTATGGTGTTTGGCGATGGCTCTCCAGGTAACTTCAATAACCCGGTGATCTTAGACAAGCTGAAATCAAATTGCGGTTCTAATAAGCCTATCAGGGAAGCTGTTTTTAAGCTTTTCCGCCTATCAGAGGAAGACACTAAGGCGCAAAGGAAAAAGCTTGTAAAAGAGCTGATAAAGGAAGGTGGCAACGAAGATATTGATCCTGCTTTGAAAAAAGGAATCAAAGAAAACCTAGATAAGGCCATTGAAAAGTCGCAGGCATTATTACAAGCATCTCAATTACCGCCTATTTTCGGTGATCTATATGGGGATGATAACGACTCGCCATTAAAGGGGCTTAGTCTGACGCAAACGCAATATAATCATATGCAAAAGTGGGCTGACGGCGATTTCATTGAAGGGGAAAACGCAAAAAGTAATTCAAAACCGTTGAAAAATATTACCGATCCGTTGGAGACAATTGAGCCGGTAAATCGTCGCCCATTTGCACTGACACAAACGAACCTTGAGCAATGCTTAGGTGGGCCATTCCATCCAGGCATTGAATTGACTTGGTTTATGCGCCGCTTGAGTATGTGGAATGTGAAAGACAAGTTTGATCCAATGCGCCTGAACATCTTGCCAAAAGATGAAGAGGTACAAGATTACTTTGGGCCCGTTTTAACACCACATATAGCATTGAAAGACATGTTTAATGCCAGTGGGCCTGGCACACTAACTCGTTTTATGGGCGTGCCTTGGCAATCTGATGAGGGAAGCTGCCGTTCGAATCAAGATTACGATCCGGCGCAGTATTTACCGACAATCACATATTGGTCGGCGAGGGTACCGAATCAGGTGATGAGTCAGCGATCATTTCAGCAACTTGATAACCATGAGTTGTCAGAGGTTCAGCGCTTCAAGTACTTCAGCTATCGCCAAGACTGGCTAAGGTTTTTGCGAGAAAACCAAGAAAACCCGAGAGTTAAGATGGTTGATAACTGGGATAAAATGGGAATTGTCGTTAAAAAGCCTATTAAAAGCCCTATCTCACTTGAGGATACAGAGGTCAATGAAGTTTGGGTCGAATCTCAAGTAGACGAACGCTATTTAATTAAAGATGCCAGTTATCGACAGCTTCTTAATATACAGCAACTTGCGGGGCTCGAGAATGGAAAAGGCGTCAGCGCCGAGTCAGAAGGTGCTATAAATCAACTGGATAAGGAAGAGAGTAAAGCGGCCAAGCAAAATCTTCCTCCGCGTAAAATTATCAAGCGTCAAAATCAGCGATAGTTATGACGCCAATGAATTATCAAGTAGTCATTATGGGTGCAGGTGTTGCGGGTATGACCGCAGCACTTGTGCTCGCTAAAAACGGCGTTAAAGTTGCTGTTGTGGATAAAAACTCGAGACAAAAGCAAAGCTTTGGAGAGTGTGTTCATGGAACAATACAACCGATTTTATCTGAATTAAATTTATTTGAGCAATTTTGCCGTGATGGGCATTTTGAATTGCAAGGGTACGAAGTCGATTGGGATAGAGAAGGCCGCTATGAGCGAAACCTAATTGCAAGTCCATACGGAACAGGATGGATTTTAAACAGAGAGCGTTTTGATAACAGTTTATTCAGAGCAGCTTTGGCGGCGGGTGTGGATTTTTTCTGGAATACCAGATTAATAGACATTGGCCGCGATAATAATAAGTGGCAGCTGCAATTAAAAAGCACAGAGCGGGTCTTTCCTAATACCAACCAAAAGCAGTATTTGACAGCCAGTTATATTGTGGATGCAACAGGGCGTGCTCGGGTATTAACTCGAAAGCTTAATATTGCAGAAAAAAAAGCGGACGCTTTAATGGCATGCTGTACATATTTACACCATGATGGCAGTGGGCTGATGGGGAAGCAAACTGCGGTGATCAAAAGCAGCCCTAATGGTTGGTGGTATTTGGCGCCGTTTTCACAAACAATGGCGACATTATGCTTTTTTACAGATAATGATTTAGCTATGCCTAAATCACATTCAGCATTGCTGCATCAAGCAAATGAGCTTACATATTTAAACCCTTATTTAGCCCAGTGCGACCTAGAAAAAACAACTGAATTTAAAGCGATTTCTTCTTACTCTTCCTGTGTAGCGAGTTGCGTTGGAGAAGGGTGGATAGCTATCGGTGATGCGGCTTGTAGTTATGATCCACTTTCTTCTTATGGGATCACGTCGGCGATGGGCAGTGCCTATTATGGTGCAACAGCGATAGTTCAAGCCATGACGCAGGAACAAGACTCTTTAGCGCAATATCAGCAGCTTATGCATGAGCAGTTTCTGACCTATGTGATTGATAAAAACAAAGAGTATCAACGGGTTACACACTATGATACGGATTTTTGGAAAAGACGACAATATTGAAAATATTTTTAAGTGTATTTTATTTAGATTTTTGTTAATTTTAGGTTGTGGGTTCTATTGGTATCTTGCAGCCGCTTGGCGCTTACAGCAAGCAGATCGTCTTTTAATTAAATGCGTATTTTTAGATAAGGAAATAACAATGGATTTTGATTTTGCAGTAGAGCAAATTAAATTGGTTGGCCAAGAGCAAGGCTATGAAATGTCAGAGGGTAGTCGTACTTTTGAAATATTTATTGATAATCATCATGCTGTTGCATACAAAATAATCGCAAGCAGCTCCTCTGGGTATATTCAAGTACATCAATGGGAAGCTGGAGATGCTGACTACGGAAGGGGTGTATACTCTCTACGCAATTACAGCGATGTAGCGCACTTTTGTAATATTCTCGTAGCCAGTGCTTATATTCGCGCTCGAAGAAAAGACTAAAGCACAGTTAGTTTGGTGCTGTTAAGTTTTCGCAAGCAGCTCAATTTGTAATTTAGTAAAGATATTTACCATTTTTCGGAGGTAAATATCTTTTGTGTTTTTAAGTTATAACCTAGATTAATAACCCAAGCGGATAGTCTTTAAGGTATTTCTTAAAAAGTTATATCAGCACTAATTGGAGTAGGGAGGTGTGCTATATAGAGTTAACTATTCCGTTTTTGTAACCCTACCTTTTAATTGAAATACCCTTGTCTTTTTTAGAATTCCCTTCGTGATGAAAAGCACTTTTCTTAACATCTGTCTTCGTAAATGCTTGCTTTTTTGTTTCTGTACTAATACTGTATAAATAACCAGCTTTTTTTGATTGAGCAATTCAGTCTACTCAAAATTACAAATAATATAAGGATGAAAAATGTTTGTTGTATTGCTTAAGTTTTCAGATAATAAACCTCAAGCCAGCGAGTATATGGGTGCGCATAATCAATGGATTAAGCAAGGTTTTGATGATGGTGTATTTATACTTGTGGGGAGTTTGCAACCTGGGCTTGGAGGATCTGTGATTGCGCATAATACATCCCTTGAAGACCTACAAACGCGAGTTAATGCAGACCCTTTTGTGGCTGAAAATGTCGTTACTGCAGAAATTTTAGAAATAGATCCCAAAAAGGCGGACGAAAGGCTGTCATTCTTGTTGGGTCAATGATTGTATGATTGCAATAGTAACGAGTGAAGATGGCCAAAAGCGTTGCAAGTGGGCGGCCTCTGTCACTGAGTTTATTGACTACCATGATACAGAGTGGGGCTTTCCTGTCGGTGATGATATCCGCCTATTTGAAAAACTGTGCCTTGAAAGCTTTCAATCTGGTTTAAGCTGGAGAACAATTTTAGCAAAGCGAGAGAATTTTCGACGTGCATTCATGGGGTTCGACTTTAATAAAATTGCGGATTTTACTGATGCAGACATTACACGATTACTATCGGATGAAGGCATCGTTCGCCATCGCGGAAAAATAGAGGCCACCATTAATAATGCGAAAAAAGCCCAAGAAATGGTTGCAGAGATGGGATCGCTCGCAGCCTACTTTTGGCGTTATGAACCATCGTCTGAAAGTATGAATGAGCCACAAACGCAATCGACTTCAGATGTGTCTAAAGCGATTGCGAAAGATTTGAAAAAAAGAGGTTGGAAGTTTGTAGGCCCTACAACAGTGTATGCTTTTATGCAGGCGATGGGGTTGATTAATGATCACGCTGCAGAATGTATTATCAGATCCAAGGCTGAAAAAGCGCGTCAGCAATTTAAAAGACCGTAATTACCTTGATGTGTTTCAATCTAGAAATCGTTTAGCTACTTAAAGCTGAGTTAAAAACCATTAACTCAGCTTTACATGCGATTGCACAATGAAAAATAATTAATGCTAGTTATATCAGTGTTTTACGCTTTATCTAGCGCTTGCGATACATCTGCAATGATGTCATCGATATGCTCTATACCCACTGAAATTCGAACGAGATCTTCACTCACACCAGCTGAAGCCAACTCTGCTTTATTTAACTGTCTATGTGTAGTTGACGCAGGATGACAAGCTAACGATTTTGCATCACCAATATTGACCAAACGCAGGATCATATTTAAAGCATCGATAAATCGAGTACAGGCCTCAATACCACCTTTGATGCCAAAACTTAAAATCCCAGAAGCTTTGCCGCCAGTAATTTTATGACAGGCATCATGATCTGGGCTGCTTGCAAGGGCGGCGTAATTAACCCATTCGACTTTTGGGTGCTGTTGTAAATATTCCGCTAATTTTTGCGCGTTTTCACAATGACGATCCATTCTTAGCCCAAGGGTTTCTATACCTTGAAGAATTTGAAATGCGTTCATCGGTGATAGTGCAGCGCCTGTGTTTCTCAGCGGGGCAACACGACATCGGCCAATATAAGCCGCTTCAGCAAAAGCTTCCGTGTATACCACGCCATGATAAGAAGGATCGGGCTCGTTCATGACTGCAAACCGCTCTTTATTTGCAATCCAATCAAATTTACCTGAGTCAACAATGATGCCGCCAATTGTCGTACCATGGCCGCCCATATATTTCGTTAATGAATGTACGACAATATCTGCGCCCAGCTCAAAAGGGCGGCACAAATAAGGGGTTGCTACCGTATTGTCTACAATAACTGGTACACCGTGTTTGTGCGCTATTTCTGCAATACGGCTGATATCGACGATATTGCCTGCGGGATTACCTATGGACTCACAAAAAACAGCTTTAGTGTTGCTATCAATTGCAGCTTCGAAGCCATCAAAGTCATCATAAGAAACCATCTTGACTTGAACGCCTTGTCTTGGCAATGAGTGAGCAAATAGGTTATATGTGCCTCCGTAGAGTTGGCTGGTACTAATGATATTATCGCCAACTTCAGTGAGGCATTGTATTGCGTATGTAATTGCAGCCATGCCTGATGACACCGCTAATGCGCCGATACCGCCTTCCATTGCCGCAACGCGTTTTTCTAGCACATCATTGGTTGGATTCATGATCCGTGTGTAAATATTGCCAGGTACTGCGAGGTTAAATAGGTCAGCACCATGTTCTGTGTTATCAAAAGTATATGAGGTTGTTTGATAAATGGGCACTGCCGCAGATTTGGTTGTGGGCTCGGATGTATATCCTTCATGTAAAGCGATTGATTCTAATTTCACAAAACTCTCCCTAACTTAAGTGTAATTGATATAAACGCCTGACTATTGTGATGATAATCTTGCTCTATTTAGCATTTTAAGATGTCTTCGTTATATCAACTTTAAAAAATCCAAATTGAACATAGCACACTTTTTGGACGTTGAGATAACTCAAAGAGACAGTTGAAATGAAGAGAGCGAAAATACAAATTAGTCTATGGTTTTGTATCTCTAAGGTGTGTGAGTTGGATAATTTGCTGGCATGACAATAGCTCGTTCCGATGTTGCAAGTAAGATAAGTCATGGAGCAATATTAAAATTGTTATCTATCTAAAATAGGGAAAGTGATATGAAAGTGAAAATCAACGCGATTGGGCCTTCAGCCAAAGAGTTTGTACAATTACGCACTGATGTTGGTTGGGGTGATACAGATTTAAATATGGCGGCATTGAGTTTGGAGCAGTCGCTATTTCATGTTACTGCGCGGGTAGACTCAAAGCTTGTTGGAATGGGCAGGGTTATAGGTGATGGCGCCTTATTTTTCTATATTCAAGATCTCGCAGTACATCCAAATTATCAACAAACAGGGATAGGCGGTATGTTGATGGCGCAGATTGAAAGTTGGTTGGCTGATAATGCTTCAAAAGGCGCAACGATTGGTCTTATGTCAGCGAGAGGGAAAGAGTCGTTTTACGCACGTTACGGCTATGGTCAAAGAACGGGTATGCCTTTAGGTCATGGTATGTGTAAATTCATTAAGTAGTTTTAGCAGTCATTGGTTCATATCACGTCGTTCACTGACTTAAAGCTCCCTTTAAGATCCTTGAAAGAAGCCTTTACATTGCTCACTATTGGTGATTAAGCTTCGCAAGTCCATAGGGAGTAATCTTTTCAGTGGTATAAAAGTGCAACAAATCCATCAATAGTAGGTTAATTACAGCCTGTAATAGTATATTGAATATAACTATTATCTGTCTGAAATTTATATTAAAAGAAAAGCACATGTCTGAAAAGCAAACAGACTACCATCTTACTGCTCACATCTAAATCTTGAACATTTCTTATGCTGTGTGTATCCTGCGCCTTTTTTGTAAACATTGGTGAGGAAATTGCAATTGAATAGTGCGGTAAGTAAGATTTGCCTCGCAGGCTTGATAGGAATAATTTCAGGTTGCGGTGGCGGATCTTCAGATACGAAGGAAGAAGGTATAACACAGCCAGTTGTTGTTAATAGTGTACCGGTGGTGTCTATTGAAGGGCAAATGCATTCAGATGAGATGCAAGCTATTAGTTTGGTTGCAAATGGACATGATAAAGAGAGTCAATTGCTGAGCTATACATGGTCACATGATGGAGGTTCGGCGATTGCCGTCGATGGTGAAAACAACGCCAGTATTACCGCACGCAGCAATGATTTGGCTAAGGACACACCGATAACATTTTCTGTCACCGTGTCAGACGAACAAGGTGCAACAGCAACAGCGACTCATTTGGTGACATTCATTGACACCCCTGTTTTGACAATTGAGGCACAAGAACATGCCATCGAGCAATCCTCCTTTTCTGTAAAGGCTGGTGTTTCAACGAGTAAAGAAATTACGTCTTATGAGTGGACGAGCAATGCACCAGATTATGTTGAAGTGATTGGTACAGATACCGATACACTTGTAATAAGCAGTGGTGATATCAACGAAGATATTCCGATCACTTTTAATCTGACTGTTACAGATGAGACAGGCGGTAAGGCGACATCATCTACTTCGGTTGTGATTAAAGCATTTGCACAACAATTAAAAATATCGGGCAAGGTAACAGATCAGCCTATTGAAAACGCCAATGTTAAAGCGCAGATTGGTGATAAGGCATTTACGGCAGTCGCAAATAGTCTTGGCGAATACACGCTTGCTATCAATTTAGAGCAAGGTGAAGAGGCGTATGCAAATGAATTAGTGAAGCTGAGCGCAACAGGTCAAGATAAACAAAGCTTTGTTGAGTTTGTCTCGCAGCTAGGGTCTTTGTCTCAACTTAGCTTGGCAGCTGGCGATGATGAAGTTCTTGATGCAGAAGAACAATTTGGTGTAAATGTAACCAATGTGACAACTGCTGAGTTTGTATTATTGTCTAAATTTGACGATGCATTTAATTCTAATGAGCTTCTTGAGCAACGTAAACTTAGTGTCAGTGCCAAAGAAAAGTTAGATATTGCAACTTTGCTCAAAGCCATTGTAGATAATGACACAGTAGACCTGCCTGACGGGTATGCTACAACGTTAGAATTGGTGAAGGACGAAAATGTCGCTACCCAGTACCTCGCCCAATTAAAAGAAGAGCAGCCTGAGCTCATTGAGCGCACTATCGATGCTTTGAAGTCGGACACCGATTTACTGCAGCCCGCTGAAATCATCTTAGATGAAGTTTTGTGGGTAACTGAACCTGACTTTCAATATGGTATCTATTTTGGTCTTGAGCTGAACGACGAAAATACTGGTTATTATATATCAGATGAGCGCCATGAAGTGTCTTGGGAGCGTGAAAATAATCGTGTTGTAATTACTTTTTTAGAGCCTGTTATACTTAATTACAATGCCTATATGGATGAATACAATTCTCTAGAACTAAAGCGTATCGAGTTAGATTTTTACGCGCAAAATGAGCACTTTAACTCTGCAACCGTAACCTTTGGTGGTGATGTATATGTGGACTCAAAGCTACAGGCCCATCAATTCTCTTTTCACTCACAAACATATACAAAAAGTAGCTTTACGCAATTGTCACAGCCCACATTGGAAGGAACTTGGTCATTTTATAAAATAATCAACGCCCAAGAAGATGTATATTTTGAGTATGAGTTTGATGAGAACAGTATAGCTACAAATTTACAAAGCTCAGAGCAAAGCAACTGGCAAATCTCGGGGAATGAACTTACCTTTCAGCAAGATAACAGAATACAAATATTGCAGCTTATTGCGCATAATGATTTAGGTTATCATTTTATGGGCCACACCATAGAAAATGACCAAATAACTCAATCCTATAACGCGTATATGGTTAAGCATCAAGATGTCAGTTTTGATACTTTTGATTATCAACGTACTTGGGTAAGGTTAAAAGACATTCGCAATAATGTATTTAAAATTGATGAACAGGGGTTGGTTCATTATGGTCTTAGCACTGGCAGGCAGTATGCACTTGAGTCAGGTGAACTTGTATCATATAGCTATTCATTTGACGGGAGAGGCAGTTATACGACTTGCGAAAATAGCGAGTTATGCATTGTTAACGCTGAGCGCTCTTATGAGTTATTGGCTGTTTCTGGCGACACAATCGCTGTCAATTATACAGCTAAATATGCAGACCATGATTACACTTTTGAGGTGATAAGGTTTATAGAAGTAACAGACGATCAGGCGCTTACCTGGTCTTTTGATGATGCGCTATCAGCAAATAATATCAGTCTATATAGCGAAACTGGCAGTATTATAACCAGCGTTAATTATTGCTATAACGACCAGCCTTGCAAAATATCTTTGAGACTGAGCAACCAATCAAGTTCTGACTTTTATTCATTTGAACAGCGAGAAGGTTATTATGAGCTAACATCACCGTATGATAATAGCAAACTCTATCTTGAAGTTACTGATCTTGGTGGTGAGAGCTTTGCGATATGCTTAAAATCGGAGCTTACTGCTGCATGTGATGAATCAAATACCACCGTTTATACGACAACGCTGGTCACCTTTCCTGTTACAATTAAAACCAATGGATCTGGCCGTATAGATTTACGTACAGAAAATGTTCCTCTTGGCGAGAGTATTGGCCTTCGAGTATTAGCAGATGAAGGCTACTATATTTCTGCTCTAAACATATGTGGTCAAGACTACTCTGTAGCTTTAGAAGATATTCCAACTGAATTTTCTCATACAGAAAAGTACTTCGGTGCATGTGAAATCGAAGCAACGTTTGAAGAAAAGCTACCAGTATATGGTCAACATACTTTATATGATTCGTCTTTATATCTCCCCCTGCTACACGAATTGAATTTTAACCCTAATGGAGAAGGGGTTTATAGATTTAATGAAAGCGCTGATTACACACATAGTATAAATTTCGTTTGGGATAATTTATCTGAGTATCATACTCGTGCTGAGTTTGAATACATTTTTTCAGTTAATTTCGCAAGTTACTATGCGGATGTTTTTACTGAAAGTGACCTTTATCAACCTATTAATGCCTTGGAGTTTAGCTATTTAGATGACAAGTCTTTAGTTTGGGCACTTGATGAAGGTGAAAGTCATGATGGTATAGGTTTTGAACTTGGCCCTGTTCTCCATAAAGATTTTGCAGGGGAAGAAGTTCAGGAGGTGACTAATTGGGAAGGAAATTGGGTTTTTGTATATCAAAATTCATATACATATTATGAAATTGAGATTGCAGCAGATGGTCAGGCGTTGTTAAAAGCTTTCTCAGAGCAAGGTTTTCAAACTAGCCAAGTACAATTGAGCTGGGAAGTAGATGAATTAGGGCAATTGAAATTAACTTCTCTAGATAATACTTTCGACACTTATATTTTAAAGCCTGTTAATCAGCATAATGGTTTTATTCAAATAGAGACTCGAGACTCTCATTGGTTTGATGGTAATAGCTATTTCCAAAACGGAATAGGCATCATGGCAAAAGCAATGGATGAGCCATTAACTATTGAAAAACTCGCTGGGCAGTGGCGCTTTAAGCGGAGCCCTGAGTCAAGCGTGTATCATGGCTTTGTTATAAATGAAGACGCATCAGTAAATAAGTATGCTAAGTTTGGTGATGTTCAACTGGACGAGAATGCTTTTGTTGTCAGTTATTATCTTGATTACTCTCCAGAGTGTGAGACCGACCCAACGTTTTGCATAGTAGAGCAATCAGAGCGATTTAAGGTATTGTCTAAAAATAATGGGTTGGTGTTACTAGCAAAAAGTAATGGTGAATATCATATCGCTGAACACAGCTCCGACATGCATGTTGAGCAATTTATTCCAAGTGCATTAGATAGATTTAGCTTTTACTACCTAAAAGGTGAGAGGTATGTAGCAGGAGACATATACTACAGATACTTTGATGAGGAAAAAAATAGCTGGGACACTTCATCAATCTTTAACGAAACAAGCGGGGCTGCAAAATTCATTGACGGGAAGTTTTATCAACAAACCCCGCAAGGCGCTTATTGGATTGCACCCGTTATGCATATACCTAATGGCATTAAGGTATGCGTATATCAAGACGGCCAAAGTTGTGAGCAAGGGATTGAACAAACTTGGTTATACCAAACCCCAGGTTTTGATATTACGCTGGATGTCAGTCAAGGTGGAGTGGTCAACACTGGTGCATCATTAGAAAATGTACCTTTTTATAATGATACTCACATGACACTATTGGCTGATGAAGGTTATCGCATTGCTGACTTTGATGGGTGTAATGCGCGTTTCGTATGGGAAAGTAGTATTTCTGAGATTGGTATTGTTGTACCTTCGCTTGTGTCTGATTGCACATTGAAGGTGTCGTTTGAGCAGGATAATGGGCAACCTATACTTGATTCGCTGGGTATTGAAGATCCAGCCTTTAAAGCTTGCTTAGAAAACCAAGGCAATATCTTTCCACAATATTCGAACTATTTTTATTGTTACGCACATTCTGATGAAAACCTTAAAATTGATAATTTTAATGGAATAGAGCAGTTTAAATTTTTAACGTCAATGTCTTTTAATAACGTTAGTTTATCTGGGCAGGCGCTTGCTGACCTTGAAAATTTGACGCAATTAGAAACACTGGATTTTTCAGGTGGAGATTTTACTGATTTAAATTTACGTGGTTTCGATAGTTTGAATGACTTACGATTACTTGATGGTTCGTCAGTGACAAGCATTGCACTACCCACACACAGCACATTAGAGAATTTACAGATAGAGGGTGCATTGATCAGTGAACTAGATTTGTCTAATCAGGCTAGTTTAAAAAGCTTATCAATCAGAAGTTCAACCCTAACACATTTGGATTTAACTAATAATGTTGAGCTAAGTTCATTGAATATCGAGTGGAGTAAAATAGAGCGTATTTCAGGTGTGACAACAGCACATAAAATACAAAGTATATATGCTCAACACTCTGCACTGACTGCGTTGGATTTACGTAATTTTGATGATATTGAGTTTGTCGATTTAAGCGAAACGCCAATCACTTTGCTAGAGCTTGGTGGAAATTCATTGCTGACGTCACTTGACGCGTCTAATTCACATCTAGCCCGTTTAGATGTTGAACCTGGTACCTACGCCTTGTCTTATTTGACACTCAATCATACGAAAATTGAAGCTCTAGATTTGAGCTACTTTGAGCAGTTACGTTCTTTGGAAGTTGCTTCTACTCCTTTGACGAGCTTAAGCTTAGAAAGCAATCAGAATCTATCTTCACTAAACGCTGCTGAGGCAAAACTTATTGAGGTTAAATTTGGAGAATTACAGACTTTATATAATGTTAACCTAGATGGAAACCCATTAACAAAGTTTGAGTTTAACGAGAGCATGACCTATTTGAATGATTTAAGTCTATCAAATACAAATGTGACTGAGTTGCATATACCTCAGGGAACAAACTTACAGTTTTTGCACTTCTCAAACAATACACTGGGAAATATTACCGGTGTTGAGAATATATCAACAATGAATCCAATGTTCTGGTTATTTGATACGACTATTAGCGATGAACTATTGCAGTATATTCAAAGCAATAATGTACAAGTTTATCAATAATTAATTTGGGGGCCTGTGCCCCCAATTCACTATATTCTTATTTGAAAATGTGATAAATCTGGCGTTTTCAATCATACCCACCTGCACGATACATCGTGGTTAAAACGCCTTTTTCTTTCATAGTTTCTATGCCGTTTTGTGTTATGTTGAGTAATACCTGTTTTCGCAGGCTCAATAACCAATTTAATACGCTTAAAAGGAATGAATATGCAGATTAGCGTTATTACAGATGAAAACCTTATTAAATCATACATCAGTAAACTCTATTCAGAGTTATTTGGTGAGGCAAAAGTCCCGACATCCGCTGAGTTTGATAGCATATTTGAAGCTTTACCAGCGCATCGGCACACCGCATATGAGGTAAAAATAGATGATGAGCCTGTGGCATTTTTTACCTTATCGGATTCTTTTTCATTTTTTGCCAATGGCCGTTATGGGATCATCAATGAGCTTTGGGTCAGCCCAGATCACCGTGCAACTGGGGTCGGGTCTAAAGTGATTGATGAAATAATCAGTCTTGCAAAGGAGCATGAATGGTCGCGGGTCGACGTATCAGCGCCACCAAATGCGCAATGGGACAGGACATTTGCGTTTTATCAAAAGTGTGGTTTTGAATTTACTGGCAGAAAGCTAAAGCGCTACGTGTAATGTGTGGTTTGATCAGGCTGCCTTTACTTTATGGTTATTTATAAATAACTTAGAAAGTGATAAATACAATTAGGTACACTTGTGTAGAGGTAAAGGACTATGTATAGAGAAGCAACATTACAAGACAGTGCAAACATCGCCGCACTGTCGGCGCAAGTTTGGCTCCACAATTATGCCCTTGATGGAGTAAACGATGCAATTTCAGCATATGTTTTGAGTGAGTTTACGGCTGAAAATATCGCAAATAAAATCAAGGACAATAGTTATCAATATATTCTTTGTGAAAACGCGAGCAATCTTACAGGGCTAGTGTCTTTGGACTATTCGGCCACTTGCCCCGTTACATCAAAACCCAGTCCTGAGTTAGATAGACTGTATATTCAAGAGCCGTTTACAGGTAAAGGCTTAGGCAGAAAATTGCTTGATGCTGCCATTAATACTTGCAAAAACGCTGGACACACTAAGCTTTGGTTAACTGTTTTTCACAAAAACGAGCGCGCCTTGGCTTTTTATAAACGTCATAATTTTAAAATCATTGGCGAGACGTATTTTGTGTTAAACAATGAGCGACACCTCAATTACGTATTGAGCATAGAGACGTTTTAAGCATCGCTAGCAACACAGGTTAGACTGCGCTTTATAAAGGAAAAGTATGAAATCAAAGGATATACGTCCATTTATTCCGGTAAAAGAGTTAGCTGTGTCGAAAGCCTTTTATGAGGCGTTAGGTTTTATCAGTGACGATGCCAATGAAGACATGAGTGTGATTAGCAATGGCACATGTACGTTCTTTTTGTATCAAGCTGCTGAAATAAATTTTGACGCGGGTTTGATGTTTCAACTCAGTGTGCCTGATATTCAAGCTGCTCTGAATTCCATCCAAAAAGTAAAAAACATAGATATAAGGTATGAACCTATCAAAGAAGAGAGATGGGGTAAAATCATCTACCTTTGGGGGCCATCAGGTGAAATGTGGCATATTACTGAGCTGAATAGGTAATTTATCTGGTGTGCTAAACAGCGTTTTTCATCCCGTAGTTAAATAAATTGTTATACTGTTTATTTATACAGGTGCATGTATAATCACATCAGTTTTACCTAGGAGTGATTATGAGTTATACAATTGAAGAACATGTACCTACGCCCCAAGAATACTGTGATATGCGCGTGACGGCTGGCTTGTCAGCGAAATCTTTAAAAGCAGCTGAAATTGGCTTGCCGAATACGTTATATGGTGTGTCTATTCGCCACGATGGCAAGCTCATCGGTATGGGCCGAGTTGTGGGCGATGGCGCATGTAATTTTGAAATTGTAGATGTCGCCGTTGACCCACAATACCAAGGACAAGGCTTAGGCCGACAAGTGATGGAATACATTGATAGATACCTAACATCGGTTGCACTTGAAGGCTCGTATGTATCCATGATCGCCGATGAACCAAAATTTTATGAAAAACTAGGCTATCGCTTAGTGGCACCAAAAAGCCAAGGTATGACTAAAAAGTTTTATCAACCGAAATGATTTGTGGGGAGTATGTGCTTCCCTTTGAAGAATTCGTAAATTTCACAGTCTAGAGCCATCGAAACCTGAATTAAGAGAATGTTGGACAGTATTGATCAACATATGGTTAGTCAGTGTTTAGAGCTAGAACTTAGTTTATTCATATAACAAAGATGGATGAACGGGTTGAAAGACTCAGTGATAACTGTCGAAAAGCTATCACTTGTAAGTATATAAAAGTACTGAACAAAGGGGGTTTTATAACACGTGCCAAGTTGCCCGCGGTTCAAAGTGTTGATTTTTGGGTGGTGAAAGCAGAGTGCGCCTTACTAAATTAAGTATTAAATTTACTGTTAATACTATGTTGCTATATAATTGGGGCTTCAGTCGTAAATAAGGAAAGTTAAATGTCATACCTTCCCGTGACTCTTCATTTTATTGGAAAATCTATAGAGTTTAAAACCCTTGATGAGCTATCTAAATTTATTAATGATGAGAAAGCTAGTTTTGATTGGCTTCGCTTAAATAAAGGGGTGTTCTCAAACTTTTCTAAGTTTTTTTTGCAGAACTGCATCAACGAAGTATTTAATTGGTTCACCCCGTTGTTAAATAACTGGACAGATGAAAGCACTCCCTCTGATGATGCAATCGATAAAATCAATAGGTGTTTAGCTGCTGTGAACTTTCCATTTACGCATACTGCTGAGCGCAATTTAATTGAGGAAAAGGTCGAAGTGTTGTGGTTCAATAAACCCGGACACAACTTTAGGTGGTATGATTACCACTTAACTAGAGGTGTCAAATGGCCAGAAAACGTCGAACATTTAGTAAAGAGTTTAAACTTGAAGCAGCTTGCTTAGTTTTAGATAAAGGTTACTCATTTCCAGATGCATGTCGCTCCTTGGATGTGGGTGAAACGACTCTAAGACGGTGGGTTCAGCAACTTGAGGTTGAAAGGAACGGTGAAACACCGAAGTCGAAAGCTTTGACGCCCGAACAACAGAAGATCCAAGAACTTGAAGCCCGTATCAATCGCTTAGAACGAGAGAAATCGATACTAAAAAAGGCTACAGCTCTCTTAATGTCAGAAGAAACAAACAGTATTCTCTAATAGACCAGTTAAGTGAGGAAGATTCGGTTGAGTTGGTCTGTAATGTCTTTGATGTCGCTCGTTCAAGTTTCTATGACTACAAGCGCCGTCTTAATGTCATTGATACTAACGAGGTGTTCCTTCGAGCTAAGCTCCAAGAGTGCTTTAAATTAAGCCGTGGCTCCGCAGGAAGCCGAACACTCTCGGCAATGCTGGCCGAGTATGATATTGATGTTGGCCTTTTCAAAATCAGGCGGATCATGCGTGATATGCAACTTGTATCGAAACAGCCAGGGCCTCACGCATATAAAAGAGCAGTGAATGAGCGTCCAGACATACCCAACCGACTAAATCGTGAGTTCGGTGCTCACAAACCAAATCAAGCATGGTGCGGAGATATTACTTATATTTGGACAGGTCAGAAGTGGGCATATTTAGCTGTAGTGATTGATTTATATGCCAGAAGAGTGGTTAGCTGGGCAATGTCAGATAAACCAGATGCAGCGTTGGCTGTCAAAGCGTTAGATAGGGCCTATGAACAAAGAGGCCGACCTAGAGGGCTCATGTTTCACTCGGACCAAGGCTGTCAGTATAGCTCAATCAAATATAGGCAGAGGTTATGGCGCTATCAAATAACACAAAGTATGAGTCGCAGAGGTAACTGTTGGGATAATTCTCCAATGGAACGTTTATTTAGAAGTCTGAAAACAGAGTGGATTCCGAGCACGGGCTATAAATCAATTAAAGAAGCAGAACAAGATATAAGCTTTTATTTGATGAGTTACTACAACTGGAAAAGACCGCACAGTCACAACGATATGACAGCACCAGCTGTAATGGAAGAACAACTTAAATCATTGTCCGGAATTAGTTGACCACAACAAAGAGGGCTCCTCAGCTTTAGCTATAAGCATCCTTTATTTATGCTGCGCCCCAATCAAAGATGCAGGTATGTCTGGCTATAGCAGAAATTATTATGAAAAATATGCAAAGTTATCCAAAGCCCGGGCAAATCCTGCAAGCTATGATGAGTGGTCTGAATTGGCTCCTTATCGAGTTTTGGCAATAGCTGAACTTTACAAAATAAGTGGTTTGAAAATAAGATCGCAATTAGAAGAAGAAGTTAATACTTCTATTGATGAATTTAAAATCAAACAAGAGGAAATCTCTTCCAGGTTATTAAAATTACATGAAGAGGTTAATGCTGGAACATCTAAAATGAGTAGCCATATTGAACATGGTGAAAAATTGCTAGCTTCTGCTGGGGGTCGAGCCCTCCAAAAATACAAAGGCTACATCAAGGAGCTAAGAAGCAAGGTAAAAAGCATGGAATCTGATGCCAGTGAGACCGTGCAAAAAGCTCAAGATGTTTACTTATCTCAAGTAGAGTTGGATGTATCTGTAAAGTACTGGGGAGATAAGCAAGCTGCCCACAAAAAGTCTAGGAACATGTGGCTTTTGGTGTTAATTGGGCTTTCAATTATCACGGTTACAATCCCATTTACTCTTCCAAAATTCGTAACGTGGTTTTATGAAGATCAACCGGATGTAACTTTAATACTTGGAGTTTTTAACCCAATATCAATTCTTGCTACAGTCATTTTTATTTCCTTATTAAGTTTTACGATTAGATTCTGCTCACGACAATACTCGACTGATCAACACCTATACCTTGAAGCAGAAGAACGAAAAACAATGCTTAAAACCTACTTGGCCCTAATGAATGAAGGAAAGCTTGTAGAGCAAGAAGACAGAAAAGTGGCTTTAGATGCTTTATTTAGGCCAGCTCAAACAGGAATTGTAGCCGATCATGGTGCTGTAGTACCTACCGATTCAGTGGTTAGGATTATCGAAAAACATGCAAAAGCACCAAGCACGAAAGCGTAATTATCAAATGCAGCATATTTGTACTATCCATTCGGCCAAATTTTGACATAATTTGAATACACTCGCGAGAGCTATACACAAACCACTTCTAAAACTAACCTCGCTATTCTGTGAGGTTTTGTTCCCAAATTTAGATCTATTGCGCTCCCTTACTCGATGATAACATCAATAAAACATCTGATTAGCAAGGTAGCATTATGGATATCAAGGTAGTTAAAGCAAAAAGCGCCCATTTAATTAGACTCTGGTTGGAAGGGAAAGGTGCTTGGAATGACTATATGGAGAAAACACCTGAAGAGGTTGACTTCAGAGGGATAGATTTTAGTGATGAAATGCTGACTAAAAATTATTCCGAGGATGCAAGGGTTGCGGTTTTGCTTAGTGAGAGAACCAGCATTACCGAAGTCAGTTTTAAAGGCTATATTTTCCCTAAAAAGGCCTCCTTTCATAGGGCTAAATTCCCGGGCTCGCTATCAATTGATAAAGCGACATTTAAGGATGATTGTGAGCTGGGTGAGATAGAGGTTTCTGGCTCATTAATGATTGGCTCCACCACCTTTGAGGAAAGTTTTAAGTTAGATCACGCAAGTATAGGTGGAGATGTGGAAATCCAAGGCTGCGTGTTTAATAAAGCACTCGAGTGTTCGGGGGGGAGTTTTTCAGGTGATTTCAATATAAGAAATTGCTCTGTGTACAGGATATCTTCATTTCAAAACTCTAAATTCTCAGAGAGCTTTGAATTAAGTGGCTGCACATTTCGTGGAGCAATCCAGTTTAGAACGATGGATGTTAAAGGTGCTTTTTCAGTCTATCACTCTGCATTTAATTCATCTTTGGTCTTTAGAGGTTCGCGATTTCATAAAGATGTGGTGTTTTTTTCGTGTGACTTTGAGGGGGTTAGCGCATCCTTCAAAAAGTGTCGCTTTGAATCTTCATTTGAACTAATACTCAGAGAGAATAAGCGCAATTTTCAGAAGTTACTGTTTAACGGAGCTCATTTTAAGCTCGACGTAAATGTATCAGCTTTATTGGCTTGTGTTCCTGACTTTCGCCAAACTAAAATAGATCACCATTTTGACGTTGAGCACCTTAAGGTTCAGTTAAATCGCAAGAAAAATGACGGAGCAATATTAGAAAGCGCTATAGACCCAGAAGATGCCGAGCGATTTTGTAGACTCAAGGAAATAGCTGACTCAAATAAAAACCACGATAAGGCTCTCTTGTTTTTAGCTGATGAAATGAGAGCAAGACGATGGAATAGCATTAGTACATTCGAGTCTATTTTAGATGGCTTTTACTCTTTGGCAAGTAATTATGGGCAGAGTGTGAAAAGGCCGGTTATCTTATTAATGTTTAATATATTTCTTTTTGCGCAGTTCACCTGTAGTTACGGTGAGCGAGAGGCAAGAGGGAAGTTTGAATCAGCTCTTGTTGTATCTGTAGCCACTATAACCCCCTTTATGGCCATATCAAGAGAGGCTAGGAAGAGCAGCCTAGATAAAATTTTTAACAATGGCGTGCCAGAAAGGTATTACTTGTATAGTTATTTGTATTCTTTTTCCGCATTCATATTGATATTCCTTGTAGGCTTAGGCCTTCGAAATAGGTTCAGGATTTAAGCAAGCAAAGCCCCATATTGAATTGGGGCATTTCTATTTCATATCCCCTCTAAATCAGTATCATAGAATCCATATACCACTACGAGATATTTAAGTATGGAAAAGGAATTAGAAGTAGAGGCAACTACTGAGCCTGAGGAGCACCCGAAAAAGGTCGCAAAGTTAGATGGTGATGATGCACTCCTTTTATGGCTTAAAGGAAAAGATGTTTGGAATAAGTGGATGGAGCAGAACCCAAAAGCTGAAGTTAGTTTTGAAGGTGTTAAGTTTAATTACGCATGGCTAAAAAACCAGCTCGTTGACCAAGAACACATAAAAAGTCAGCTATAAGAGCTTGATAGCAAGAAACGAGTGAAATTTTTAGGCTATGTTTTCGGTGGGAAGACTAGCTTCAAAGGTGCGGAGTTTAGTTATGTAGCTGTTTTTGATCATGCTGAGTTTCGTGCCGAGGTGAATTTTTCCCATTCAAAGTTTCATAAATATGCACGGATGTCATACGTAAATTTTGAGAAAGATGCTTTCTTTAGGTACGTTGAATTTAGGAATAAATCTTTCTTCGAAGGAGCTAAATTTAAAGGTAATGCTCTTTTTCAGCATACTTGTTTTGATTGGCACTCAAGCTTTAGGAAGGCTAAGTTCTTAGAGCAGGCTTCTTTCTCTATGTCAGAGTTTAAAAGTGGTGCTGAATTTTCATTTACGACCTTTAAAAATGGGAGTTTTTTTTCTACCTTTATAGCGAAGGGAATAATGGGTTTTGAAAACGTTTGTTTTGAGTCCGTTTTTCGCTTCGAGCCCCGTGACATAGGAAGTTTCGTATTTCCCAATTTTCAAGGAGCAATATTTGAAAAACAGTTTTCAATATCAGGTAACTACAATTGCATACCTGATTTTAGGCAAACCAAAACCAACCACCATGTAGATCTAAGTAAATTAAATGTTCATCTGAGAAGGTCTATTACTGAATATGGAGCTCTCCGTGAAAAAGCTGTTGACTCAGATGACGCTGAACGCCTTTGTAGGTTAAAGGAAATAGCTGAGTCTAACAAAAATCATAAAAGAGCTTTAGCATTTCATGCTGATGAGCAAAGAGCTAGTAGGTGGGGAGCATTAAATCCGTGGCAATCAATGTTAGATATGCTTTACTCAGCAACAAGCAACTATGGACAAAGCATAGCAAGGCCAGTTTTTTATCTAGCTTTATCAATAATAATGTTCGCTACATACAGCCTTAAACAACCAGAAAACATACACAAAGAAGAAGGTCAGTTTAAAACTGCTATTACAGTATCAATAGCGACTGTAACTCCATTTATATCGATATCAAAAACAGAACGCGAGGCTGGCTTAGCGAAACTTTATGGAGATAGTCCTCCTGAAGACTACGGCCTATATAGCTATGCACACGCAGGTATCTCATTTGTTTTTATCTTCTTGATAGGCTTAGGTCTTCGAAATAGGTTTAGGGTTTAAACAAACAAAGCTCCATATTGAATTGGGGAGGTATTCAATAACCCATCTAAATCAGTATCATAGAATCCATATACCACTACGAGATATATAAGTATGGAAAAGGCATTTGAAATAGAAGGGATCATCAGCCAAGAAACGGAACAAGATGAGCAAATAATTCTTGAAGGTGATGAGGCTATTCTTCTCTGGCTTGAAGGAAAAGATGCCTGGAACAAGTGGATGGAAGAAAACCCAAAAGCAGAAGTAAGTTTTGAAGGGGTGGAGTTTAGCTATAAGGCATTAAAAGAGCACTTTCCTGACAACGAAAATATAACGAGCTTAATAGACTACAGCTTTTTTGGTCGTGAATATTTTAGTTTTGAGGGTTACCGATTCAATGGTTGCACGAGCTTTCGCAAAGCAACTTTCAGCGGCGAGGCGCGCTTTGATGAAGCAGTTTTCAGCGGCTCAGCAGACTTTAAAAATACAATCTTCAGAGGTGAAGCATCCTTTACCACTGCAAACTTTCATGATAAAGCGGACTTTGCCGAAGCGAACTTCAGCTACACCTACTTTAACAGCGCAACCTTCAGCGTCGAAGCGCAATTTTATAACGCAACCTTTGATGGTATGGCTTGCTTTCACGGAGCAATCTTCAGTGGCGAGGCCGGCTTCTTCAAAGCTAAATTTAGCCACGAAACGGACTTTAATAAAGCAACCTTTAGTCGTGAAGCGGACTTTTGCAGGGTAACCTTTAGCAAAAATGCAAACTTTCGCAACACGGCTTTTAGTATTGATGCTGACTTTGGCGAAGCAATCTTCGCTCATGAAGTATACTTTAATAGCGCTGCATTCAGCGGCGCGGCGCACTTTTATAGTGCGCAATTCAGGAGCTTGGCGAACTTTTACGATGCAACCTTCGTCGATGTGAACTTTCACAAAACAACCCTCAGCGGTGAAGCGTGCTTTGTTAATGCAGTCTTTAGCGGAGTACCAGTCTTTTCCGAAGCAGTCTTCAGTCGTAATGTAGATATTTCGGGCGCCTCCTTTGGTGATGTTGTGGAATTTAATGGAGCTGTGTTTGAATCCTCACTCACATTCATACCTGATGAAGCAGAGAATATCACATCACTTGACTTTAAAGGCTCTGTATTCGAAAAGCAGCTTATTATGTCTGGTAATTTCGGGTGCGTACCAGACTTAAGGCAAACAAAAGCTAATCTCCACGTAGATATGAGCCAATTAGGCGTTCATCTCAGGAGAACAAAAAATGAGCTTGGTGCATTGCGTGAAAAGGCAATAGACCCAGATGATGCTGAACGTCTTTGCAGATTAAAAGAAATAGCTGAATCAAATAAAAGCCAAAAAAGGGCTTTAGCATTTCATGCTGATGAGCAAAGAGCTAGCAGGTGGGGTATATTAAATCCATGGCAATCAATATTGGACTCTCTTTACTCGCTAACTAGTAACTATGGCCAAAGTGTATTAAGGCCATTTGTGTTTTTGATGATGAGTATTTTTGTATTTTCACACATCACTCTAAGCTATGCAGATTCTAAACAGGATGCTCAGTTTAAAACAGCGTTAGTCATATCTGTGGCCACTGTTACTCCTTTTATGGCTATCTCTAAAGATGCACGAAATAACAGTATTAAAAAGATATTTAGCGACGAAATACCAGAGAGCTACTATATCTATGGCTACTTACATTCTTTCTTCTCATTTATATTTATATTCCTTATAGGTCTAGGCCTAAGAAACCGATTTAGAATCTAATCAAACAAGCCCTGCAAATGCGGGGTTTTTATTTCCCCCATCCATAATAAAGACGGTGTCTAATTTGAAAAGCTCGAACAGCTAAGTGCATACGAGCTGCTAATGCATTCCGAATGTGTTTTGTGCTGTCGGCGTTAAAGAAAGCTTAGCTCAACACCAATTTCCCCTGAAAACTCGCTATTTCTAACTATATTTGTAATAAGTAACAAGCAAATAGTGAATTTAGATGAACTTCAAAAGCCTGCAAGTCAAATACTCATCATTGTTTTTTGCCATCTCTGTGTTTTTTATCGCAGTTGTATCTATCAATCTATTTCTTATATCTAAAACAGAAAAAAGCCTCAATGAAGTTGGTAACAAGTTTAACCCCGCAATATCTGCTGTTATCAATGCGGATAGAGATTTATACCAAGCGTTATCAGCAGAGCAGCACACCTTGTACAGCACCAACTTGGATAGCAGCTACAACAGCTTATATGCTGATTATCAAGAAAATGCCCAGCAAGCGCTTGATCGCATGAACAAATACCGTGAGTTAATGCAAGATTACCCCAGTGCGCTCTCACCGCTTCGGGGTTTTGATAACCAGTACAGGACTTGGCTCAGTGACTCTCAAAAGGTGTTTGATTTAATTCGCCAAGGTGATAAAAGCGCAGCCATAATCCAAAGTGAAGGGGTAGCAACACAAAGCTTTAACAGCCTTAGGGAGTATTTTAATTTGGCAGGTGAGGCCGCCGATAGGATAAGTGGCGAGGTGAGTAACCAATCTATCAGTGAAGTAAACAGCACTTTGACCGTGATTTGGGTGATCAGTGTCATAGTCGTTGCGATTATTATTGCCATTGGGGTGATAGCGCCTAAAAAAATGGCTAATGCGCTCAATGATTTGGCAAAGCAGCTAAAAGAGATGAGTCATGGTGACGGGGACTTAACCAAGCGCATTAACTCAGACCGCGATGATGAATTAGGCGATGTGGCTAATGAATTTGATAAGTTTGTTGCAGGTCTATCAGAGCTAATACGCACCATTGTTGATGAGTCTATGTCAGTTGTTAAAGGGGTGGAGTCTCTGGAGCGGGGTTCTAAAGATATTCACGATACGTGCTCTAATCAACTACAAGCCATTGAAGTGATTGTTACTGCTGTGAATGAAATGTCTTATGCAATTAAAGAGGTGGCAAAAAATGCCAGCCTGACTGCGCAAGATTTATCACATGTGAATGAGCTAACAGACGAAGGAACAAGCGTGACTAACCAGACGGTGAGTCAAATAACCCAGTTATCAGAGGTAGTTGCACATGCGTCAGACACAATCTCTAAAGTTGCCGAAGATTCAACAAATATAACGTCGGTTTTAGATGTTATACGCGGTATTGCAGAGCAAACCAATCTACTGGCGTTAAATGCGGCCATTGAGGCTGCAAGAGCGGGGGAACAGGGCCGAGGCTTTGCAGTGGTTGCTGATGAAGTACGCACGCTTGCCAGTAAAACACAGCAATCAACTGAAAATATTCAAGAAATGATCTCGAACTTACAACAGGGCGTCGAGCAGGCGGTATCGTCGATTGAAAAAGGCAATGAGTCAACGAGTTCAACGGTGGAGTGCTCTTCTCAGACTTTGGAGTCCTTGGATAAAATTGCCCAAGCATCAGCACGTGTATCGGATGTTGCAGTGCAAACAGCCACGGCAACAGAGCAGCAGAGTAAGGTAACAGAGGACATAAGTGGTAATCTGACGCAAATGTCAGAAGGCACACGCCATAACTTTGATACAGCTGTGGAAAACGAAGAGGTAGCTGATAAAACCATGGCCAGTGCTAAAAAGCTGCGCGAGGCAGTCGGCGGTTTTAAGTTGGGGTAGTGTGTTGCTTTAAACTTTTGAAGAGAGCGCATGCATAATAAATGCTTGTGCTCTCTTGCTCCATTCCTATCAAAACACTGCTCAATAACGACATTAGATTTAGCGTACTATTTATATTGAACAAAGCAGGTTTTAATCCCAGAAAAAGTAATCCCTATTTAGTTGTACCTCGTACCACCATTTATTTTTCATGATTGATCATCGAATTAAATGGAGTCGAAATAATGGTGCTAGAGAAAGCGAAAAATGTATTGGGTGGAGACCTTGAGGTATGCTGTATTGATCCGTTAACCGGATTTATGCGAGATGGGTTTTGTAATACGAATGACATGGACCATGGTACACATGTGGTGTGTGCAATCGTCACTGCAGAGTTTTTGGCATTTACCAAAGCAAGAGGCAATGATTTAAGTACGCCAGCGCCTCAGTATCAGTTTCCGGGTTTAAAGCCAGGTGACGGCTGGTGTTTATGTGCCCTTAGATGGAAAGAAGCGTATATAGCGGGGTTTGCACCACCAGTTAAGCTCAGTGCAACGCATGAAAAAGTCTTGGAGTATGTGGATTTAGACGTATTGAAAGAGTTTAGCGTTGACTAAATCCATCCACCGCAAATGATGGTTTGAACTGGTAGGTATGTACCAGTTCTTAAAACGCTTGCTATCAAGACCGAGTTTTGTCTTATATTTCTTCGCTTTATCGTCCACTGTTTGACCGCAAAAATAGCCAGTGATAGTGTCTAAAAAGCTGACAGTTTAAAAATAGGTCAGCCGCTTTTTTATTACAATAATAAGGAAATCAACAATGTATATGCGCAATTCATATAAGGCATTGTCTATTGCCATTGCAAGCACTTTGGCAATGAGTGCCATCGCAGCTGATGGCGTCACGCGCTTACCAACCGAGCTACAAGGGCTTAATTACAACAAACCCTTAGTTGAAGGCAAGTTGAGCTCGTCTATTCCCACACCCGAAAGTATATTAGGTTTCCCTGTTGGGCAACGGGCTGCAACACCGGCTCAAATTACAGAGGCACTGGCGGCATGGCAAAAAGTCAGTGACAGAATGCAAGTCGTTGAATATGCGCAATCTCATGAAGGGCGACCTTTACATTATGTGGTTATCTCGTCAGCAAAAAACTTGGCTAACACTGATCAAATCAAGTCAGACTTAGCGCGACTTGCAAACCCGGTCAATCTATCCAGCTCTGAAGAAAAGCGTATTATTGATCGTCTACCTGCGGTATCGTGGTTGGCTTATACCATTCATGGCAATGAGGCATCGGGCAGTGACGCGGCACTTGCCGCCATATATCAACTCATTGCATCGCAAGAGCAAGATATTGAAACGTTACTAGATAAAAGCGTGATCATTATTGACCCCTTGATGAACCCAGACGGTCGTGCACGCTTTACCAAGCAGCTTCAACAGCGTCGTGGCGTTGCCCCGAATGTTGACACGCAGTCCACATTACATACAGATGCATGGGCAACTGGCAGAAGCAATCACTACTTTTTTGATTTAAACCGTGACTTTACACTGGGTGTGCACCCAGAGACGCAGGGTATTGTTCGCTCTATCAATGAATGGAATCCGCAGTTAATGATAGATGCCCATGAAATGGGATCGATGGATTCATATTTATTTGGTTTGGCAAGAGAGCCGGTAAACAAAAATCTTTCATCACATATCAGAAAATGGGGCACAGTGTTTGAACAAGACCAAGCTGATGCGCTAGATAAAGAAAACTGGCCTTATTATATGGGTGAGTGGCTAGAAAACTTATATCCAGGCTATTCGAGTTATGCTGCTTTTAGAGGCACCATTCATATTCTTTACGAGCAAGCACGGATCAAAGAAGACGGCGTGATGCAGCCTAATGGTCGTATAGTGAGTTATGCAGAAGGGGTTGATAAGCAACTGGTTAGTAGCATTGCTAACATTAAAACCTTAGCAAAACACTCCAAAGATATTTATCGAGATTTTGTCAAAGACAAGCGTCAACTCATTTCAAAAGACAGCCCGTTTGCAGATCAAACTTTTGCTATTTTACCAACTAAAAACCATCAGCGTATGGCCAAGTTTGTCAATTTAATGCAGCTGCAAGGGTTTGAACTTCACCAAAGCACTAAGCCGATTAAAGTGAGCAAGGCTAAAAACCAGCTCGGTGAGCAAGTTAAAACAGAACTGCCAGTTGGCACGCTACTGATCCGTAATCGCCAATCGCAAGGTCGGTTGGTGTCAGCCATGCTGGAGTTTGACGCAAAAATTACAGATGAGGTATTAGTTGAAGAGCGTCAGCGCTTATTGCGAAATGGTTCAAGCTTGATGTATGACGCGACAGCGTGGAATATCTCCATGATGTACGGCCTTGAAGCACTGACTGTTAAAGAAGACATTAGCGAAGATATTCGCCCTTATGAAGCCCCTGAGCAGCGCCCGCCAATCATTAAAAAAGAGAACGCTTTGGCGTACGTCATTGACGGTCAAGATGATGCATCTGTTGGCTTTGCAGCACGGCTGATGGAGCGCGGCGTGACAACACGCATTATTGATAAAGAAACTGTGCTGGATGATGTGAATATCAGCCGTGGTTCCATTATTGTTTCGCGTTATGACAATGAGTTTTTCACAGGTGATTTAGATGCGGTAGTCGAAAAAACAGCCAAAGAAATGCATGTTACTGCGCACGCAGTTGCTGGTGGGCACGGAGAAGGTGATTTACCTGATTTTGGTGGCTCTCACTTTAAAGTATTGGCGCAACCGAGAATTGCGATTTTACATGGCAGCGGCGTAAGCTCACTGGACTTTGGTGCAATTTGGCACAGCATAGACAGCAACTTAGGTATTCGCCACTCACATATTGATAGTAATCACTTTAATTGGACAGATTTAAGGCGATACAACACGCTCGTTTTACCTTCAACTTGGCGCAGTAAATTAGGAAAGAGCGAATTATCTGCTATCAACAATTGGGTTGAGTCCGGCGGCACACTCATTGCGATTGATGGCTCTGTTCCTCAGTTGACCAACCCGAAAGCAAAGTTAAGCCAAGTGCGGGAGATAAAAGACGCATTTAAAGAGATTGAGCAATACGACATCGCATTGCAAAGAGAATGGTTGGCACAGCAAGACAGCTACCCAGAAATCAGCAATATTTGGCAGCATAACGCGGTAGATACAGTCAATTATCCTTGGGATGTTAAAGCAAAGCCGCTGTCGGAAAAGCAGCTGAAAAAGCAAGATGAGTGGCTTGCTCAATTTAGAACGTCTGGCGCGATTGTCGCTGCAAGAACGGATCAAAAACATTGGCTTACTTTTGGTGCGCCGCCTGTGATCCCTGTTTTAACAGCAAGAGATCCTATCTTGATGAGTAAAGGACGCGTTGAAACCGCGGTAAGGTTTGGTAGCTATCAAGAAATGGATGCCAGTGCGTGGAAAAAACACGTCAAAGAGGCAAAAGATAAACCCGTTTCGCGTAAAGTGGGCTGGGCGACGTTACCCCAAAAGCAAGAGCTGACACTACGTATGAGTGGCTTGTTATGGCCTGAGGCCAGTAAACGCCTTGCTAACTCAGCCTATTTGACTCGTGAGCGAAAAGGCAACGGGCAAATCATTTTATTCTCTGGTCAACCGGTATTTAGGGGCTCTACACTTGCCACTAATCGATTGCTGCTGAATGCCATTGTTTATGGCTCGGGACTTGGTGCGCACACGCCAATAACTAAGCTTTAAACGTACAGACTCAACCATGAAGGTGTTTGCCCCTTCATGGTTGTTTTTTGAGTATCAGCTATGGATTGAGTAGTGTTTTGAGCGCGCTGAGTAACTTGGTGTTTTCTTCGTTATTCCCAACAGAAATACGGATGAGATCTGGCCGCTTGTATACTTGCATTTGGCGCGTGATATAGCCCATCTCCAATAACTGTTGATACGTGTTACCTGCGTTTTCGCCAAATTCGACCAATACAAAATTTGAATGGCTAGGGTAGCACTTTAACCCAAGCTGATTGAGTCCGTCAGCCAGTGATTTACGGCCTTGTTTAACGCTGTTAATCACCATGTCACTGTATGCTTTGTCCTGCAATGAGGCAATGGCGGCAGCAATGCCTAAGTTTGATACTGGGAAAGGCTGTTGTCCTCGATTTAACCAGTCTATTATTTCCGAGTTAGCAAGTGCATAACCAATACGCAGCGCTGCCAAGCTATATGCTTTGGAAAATGTCCGCGTCACAATTAGGTTTGGGTGTTCTGTAAACGTTTGGCTTTTAATGGATAAGGGGGATGCATCAGTAAACTCTTCATATGCTTGATCAAGCACAACCAAAGTATGCTTTGGGACATTGCCAAGGATGTATTCTAACTCTTTTGCATCGAGCGCACTGCCGGAAAAATTACTTGGGTTGTCAATCATCAATAAGCTGGTGTTTTCGTCGCACTGAGCTAACAAATTGTGTGCGACATGGCCTAGGTTTTCGTCAGTGTGTGCAAGTTTTACGTCAATGCCTGATTTTTGTGCAAGTAGTGGGTATGCGAAGTAGCTACATGTTGTAAAAACAGCGTTGCTGCCTTTTCTGTTAAAAGCGTGAAAAATGATATCGAGAATATTGATTGAACCACACCCAAGTATCACGTTGCTTGTAGAA
The DNA here is from genome assembly GCF_001625695.1 of Pseudoalteromonas luteoviolacea H33-S. Lineage (GTDB taxonomy): Bacteria > Pseudomonadota > Gammaproteobacteria > Enterobacterales > Alteromonadaceae > Pseudoalteromonas > Pseudoalteromonas luteoviolacea_B. The sequence goes on along the minus strand of NZ_AUXY01000085.1, from coordinate 8,288 downwards.
AGCTGAAATTGCTCGCCAATAACCAAACGAAGCTTTTGATAATCAGGGTAGCGATTACTAGCATGCATTGCCTCAGCGACTGCTTGCATTGCCAATTCTGAAGGCGGAAATGGGGATTCATTACTGGCAAACTTGTGTACTTGTTCAAGGCCATATTGTTCTTGTATCGCTTCGGTTGTTAAGCCAGCTTTGTAGGGTTGTAATTGACTAAATTGCTCAGAAAAGAGGGTACTGATACTTTGCATAAAAATTCCTTAAGTCCTTGGCATTTGTAATGATTAAGCATATGCAGCTGCCATCATAGCGGGAATTGAAAATCTAGGGTAGCGTGTTGGGTAGGTTATTATAAATTTAATGTTGAGCGCTGTGGAGCTAGATAGAGACTAGCTCCAACCAGATTATTTTGTATGTAGTTTCTCTCATTAATTTGTTTGCTGTAGAGGCGTTTTATGCAAAGAGCGAGTACGCTTTTTAAACTTGCTTTTAGGGATGTCGCGAAGGACATAATAACAATATGTGCCAATAATCAGCGTGGCAATACTGAGCAATATCGTAATGGTTGCGATATTGGGGTCGCTCTCTAAGCCAGAGATGATTGGAATGCAGCTTAAACTCACAAAATAAGAGGTGAAAATAAGGCAGTATACAATCAAGTTATGCAGCATATGGATAAAAATAGGGGCGGCAAGTGTTCGATACTTAAACCTAATTAGGCATAAAACAATACCCAAAATGAGACTGCCAATAAAATTATTATAGATAGAAGCAAATAAGAGCGAGCTTAAAGCAATGGCCCACAGCGGGGAAAGCTTTATATACAGCCTGTCTAGCAATACACCTCGATATACGACTTCTGCAAAAATAGGTACCACGATCACTAAGCTGACGAATAGTACACACATGTAGAAAATAAAATGATCGTCTTGCGGTGAGATGTTGGTATCTACCAAATTGTCGTTAACCAACTTAAAGTCGATGTGCGAATACAATTGCAAGATGTCTGCAGTGGCAAAATGCATACAGAGTAGCCCCAAGGCGAATACTATCATATAGGCGTACTCAGTTCTTGATGCTGTACTTGAAAAGGCTATGCGCCTTTGCTTAGGTGTAAGAAAACGCATAATTAGCGTGAGTATAAGCACACACGATGTTATATCGAGAAGCACTTTGGTATGGGCATTGGGTAGGGTCAAGAATGAATCGGACGTGTTTGAATAAACTAATAACGCTAATGGCAATGACATTAGAATCATTGACAGAAAATAGTAGGCAATAAGCCGAATGAGAGAAAAATGTGTAAACATAATTATAAATTCAGGTTTTTATGTCCTTATTTGTTTTAATTTTTTTGTATTTTACCTAAAATAGAAAAATTGCCAATATGTAAATAATGGCAAAGTTAGGTTAAATCAAATGGTCGGGTGGTATGTTTCTAAGCAATAAGCATAGGTATGGTCGTCCATTCAATGCCGATTTAGCTTTTAGTCGCCAAACATCATACGCTTAAAGTTCAAAGCCTGAGGTGAGATAAAGATGCCAGATTTAGAAAACTTACTAGCAATTGCACAGCGAAAGTTCATTTTTGACCAAACGAATAGCTGGTATTCAGGTTCAAATACGTATTTATCCGCCTTACAAGATGAAGTCGCTGAAGTACTGGTAGAAATTCCAAAAGAAAGAAAATGCCATTTAGAAGATGAATTAGGCGACATTCTTTGGAACTACTTAAACATCATCCTCGCCCTCGAAAAAGAGGCTGGGATAGATATGGACTCTATAGTTAAGCGTGCCGTGAATAAATATGAGCAACGAGTATCAGCGATTGAGCAAGGGGGTAGTTGGGCAGAAGTAAAAGAAAAACAAAAACGTGCACTTGAAAAAGAACAAAGTGAATGTGTAAAGCCTCGTCTTCTTCATAAATAGTAAGGTGTGTAAATTGGAGTATAAGGAAGTTAAAAGTAGTGATGTGCCTATTGAATTGCTGCTTGAAGCCGATCCGAGCAAAGACAACATATTGTCCTATTTACAAGATGCGTGGTGTTTTGTGGCCGTCGACGCGCAACAGATTGTTGGGGCATGTGTGGTTAGTGAAGTGAATTGCAGGCACACTGAAATTTATAATATGTCAGTAGTGCTCAATCGGCAGGGCAAGGGGCTTGGAACTCAATTATTAAGATATGTGATTGCTCAATTGAAGTCTAAAAAAATTGAACGTGTTGAGCTTGGTACAGGGACTTTTGGCTATCAACTCACCTATTATCAAAGATTGGGGTTTAGAGTTGATTGTGTAGTTAAAAACCATTTTTTACAAAATTACGCTAAGCCAATTTTTGAAAACGGTATACAGCATAAAGATATGTTGAGGCTTTATCTAAACTTAACTTAAATACTCAAGTAAAAATGCTTGGAGGAAGCTCATGAAAGTACATTACTTAGAAATCGTTTCTGAAGATGTTGATTCCGTGGTGAAAGTTTACGAAACAACATACCAAAAAACCTTCTCTGATCCAGAACCGCTGCTAGGTGGTGCAAAAACTTGCCAGCTTGATGACGGCAGTTTAGTGGGGGTACGAGCGCCACTTCGAGAGACTGAGTCTCCAATAATTCGCCCGTATTGGTTGGTGGACGACATTAATGAAGCGGTGAGTAAAGTGCAGGCGTTAGGGGCAAAAATTGCAATGCCACCGATGGAAATACCTGGTAAAGGTCAGTTTGCCATATACATTTTAGGTGCAAATGAGCACGGTTTATGGCAGCTTTAGATAAGTAAGTCTTCTAATAATAACAAGAATAGAGTAACAAAATGCTGAACATCACAAGACACAATAAGCTTTTACTTGTACTGGCATCATCTGTCATATTTGCGGTATTTATCATTGTGTGGGCAAAGCAAGACAACCCCGCATTTAGGCCACTTGTTCAAGATATGCGTTTGGTTGATACGGTACTGATTGCTGATGTACTTGACCAAGAGCGAATTGCATATTATGCCGACGTTAAAAATCATATCCTGTATGTTGACCAAGCAAACACTGAGCTGGCGCGTGTCTCATTGGCTCAAGCGGGCATAGTCATTAATTATCCAAAAATCACTCAGTACAGTGACTTAGATGAAGCTTATCAAGCCTTAATAGAACAAAAAACACGTGAACAAGCCAATGTAAATATATGGGAGCAACCTTGGTTTTTGAAAGTTGTAAGGCTTGCTATGGGCGCAGTGGTGATAATTGTATTGATTTTGAGTGTTGTTAGGCCTGCGGTACGTGCAATTATATTAGAGCAGGACAAGTAGTAAGATAAGTTTACGAGATTTGCTGTGTAACTCATTTTTATTTAAAGGAATGATCATGTTTACAGAAGAAGTTAAGTCATCAATTCACCAGAGCGTATTATGTTGGTTGGCAACTGTTGACAAAGACGGGGCTCCAAGTGTGTCTCCCAAAGAAGTGTTTGTTAGCTATAAAGACAATGAACTGCTCATAGCCAATATTGCATCAGCAAATAGTGTGCGCAATATAAAACATAACGATAATGTGTGCGTAAGCTGTGTGGATGTGTTTACGCAAAAGGGCTTTCAATTCTATGGTAAAGCAAACTATGTCGCTAAATCTGACAGCCATTTTCCTGTACTCTTTAAAGAAATAATGCCTATAACAGGGGATAAATATCCGGTTGCGGGCATTATTCATATTACGGTGAATAAGGTTAAGCCCATCGTAGCACCCAGCTACAAGCTGTTTCCTAGTATTACTGAAGCCGAGCAAATTGAAAGCGCAAAAGTCACATACGGTGTCAAATAATGAGTGTGCTCATTTTACAAAAACACATAAAATCAATGACATAAATCTTGGAGTGGTCTAGTTTGAAGCAAGTAGAGACGTTTTTGGTCAATTCATTTGTGTTAGAGGGGTCGGGTGGTAATCCCGCTGGCGTGGTATTGAATGCTGAGCATTTATCAGGTGCAGAAAAATTACAGATAGCCCAAGTTGTTGGCTTTTCAGAAACAGCTTTTGTTACCCGCGATAAAGAGGTGGATTTTGAACTGACGTTTTACACAACAACCGAAGAAGTCGATTTTTGCGGGCATGCGACATTGGCTGCATTTTCAGTGATGTTTGAGCAGGGCATGATTAGCGCTGGAAAATACGTACAAAGAACCAAGGCCGGTATACTCGAAGTGCATATTGCACCTAATGGACAAGTCGTCATGCAGCAGCGATTACCTGACTTTTTAGGCAGCTTTTCATACCAAGTAATTTCGCCCTTAATCGGTTTGGATGATGACGTGTTGGCATCTACAGACTTGCCCATCGAAGTTGTCACGACAGGGCTTGCAGATATGATAGTACCAGTACCAAGTGGTTATCTAGATAAAGTGAAGCTCAACGAAGATTTGATGAGTGAATTTTGCAAAAAACATAACTTGGTTGGCGCGCATGTATTTGAATTGAATGATTCAAGGTCTAATTACACTGCCAGTTGCAGAAATTTCGCGCCACTTTTTGGTATCCCTGAGGAGTCTGCAACAGGCAGCGCCAGTGGTGCCCTTGCGTGTTATTTAACTAAGCACATTAACTCTGACTCAAACACAACAATTGACTATCTATTTGAGCAAGGCCGTGCCATGGAATGCGCGTCTGAAATTTCAGCGACTATCAAATTAGACAACGGGCAGGTGAGTGAGGTCAAGGTCGGTGGCTATGCCAAGGTGTTTGATAATCAGGAAGTCGCATTAGAAACGCAGTTTAGTCCCTAGCTCGGTTCTTAATGCTTGCTTGTTTTCTGCATTATCCTTTTATCAGAACGATTTAATCGGTGCTCAATATGTTTGATATCATCGCTGTCTGTATTTTAGTGATACTCGCGGCTGTTATTGCTTTGAACTATTATTTTTGTAAGGTTTTTTATCGAGCTTGGTTAGAGCAGGAAAAAGCAAACTGGATTTCTTGGGGAAAGCCATCTTTTCAAGCGTTTTATGAGGCTCAACTTGACGATTTTTACCCAATGATTTTCGGTAAAGAGTGCGTCAAGCTAAAGAATAAGGCGTTAATTAAGGCAAGCTCAGATATTAAGTTCTCATGGTATGCAGCTTTGATTTTAATCGTTACAGGCTGTGGACTTGTTGGTTTTGAAGCTAATTTAACTGCTCGTCGGGCGATTGATTAAATAAAGTCACCCCAGACCTAAATCTGTATAAAATTGTGATATTTCGATAATCGCTAACCTCATTTTTTACTCTCGACACTAATCAATCACCTCAATAGAAACTCCAAATCTGTAAATGCGAATTGAACTTTGGAACCTTATGTCTATGTTGCTTTCCATTTATCCATAACGATAAACCTAGGCTTCCATCTGTATTCTAGCCATTTGCTAAATTACTTGTCATTTCAAGGTATTTCCTTCGATTTATTCGATGACTTTAGATTACCGTCGACTGGCAGGTGCGTTCTTTTCACTGAGTAACCATGAGTTGAGTCTTTTATTAAACATTTGTTTCGTCGAGTGCTGTGATTTTAGGCTCACAGGTTATGAATTAATTTTTACGGTAATTACGTTGTGAGTTGTTTTCTCTCATAAGAGTAGGTGCCATAGCTTAGAGGGTACGCTGCTTTTAATAGAGTTTTTTTTGATTTAAGTTGTATCGGAATATGTTTGAAAGCAGGCATTAGTTTAGAAAATTCTGAGCGGGTACTTTTGTGAAACAAGCAGTTTATAACCAGTGAAGTCAAAGCAAGCAGTATTGCTTTGCTCTTTGCATATACACCAACAAAAGGAACTTTTAAAAATGAATAAATATCTTTCGAAGATAAGTTTACTTCATCAAATACGAAAATTGATGAAGCTGCGCAATATCAGCGTGTTTTTACTCTCACTCATTTGTGTTACACATGTACAAGCAAATCATCTTGATGAGTTTGACTTTGATAAAGACAATGGCGCTTTGGATGTCGTTGGTTGGGGCAGTCTTGATGAATTAAAAGAGCATGTATCGGCAAATTACGGTGATGCCTCTTTGCTCTTTCGCTTTGGCGTCTTAATTACGAATGCGTGGTATGACGCAAGCGCCCCTTATCACCCAACAGCGGTCGGTGTGTATTCCCATTTAGGACGCAGGCCAGCAGAAGAGGCAACCAACCGAAATATTAATACCGCGGTTATTTATGCCTCTTATCGAGTTTTAAATAGCTTTATGCCAACTTATAAAGCGTCTTGGCGTAAAATGTTATTGGACATTGGGCTGGATCCCGACAACAACAGTACTGACTTAAATACCCCGATAGGGATAGGTAATGCGGCAGGTTTTGCGGTTGTAGCTGGGAGACAGTTTGACGGTATGAACCAAGAGGGTGATACAAATAAACAGTATAATCCGATGCCATACGCCGATTATACTCAATATAAGCCGCTTAATACTGCATATAAATTGAAAAGTCCTTCGCATTGGCAGCCAGATATGCAACGTAAAGGGCTAGGTTTATATAAAATTCAGCAGTTTGTCACACCACAGTTTGCGCTTGCAGAACCTTATTCATATGATGATCCAAATGATTTTGAAGTACCTCCGCCTTACAACAGTAATTTCAAAAATAAGCGTGCATACCGTAAACAAGCCAAAGAAGTATTGGCCGCCTCTGCGAATTTAACGGATGAGCAAAAAATTAAAGCTGAGTTGTTTGATGATAAATTCCGTTCTTTATCATATTCACTTTCGAGCAATATTGGACCGAGAAATCTATCCTTACTTGAATTCATCCAAATCGGTTTTATGACAAATTTAGCGGCATTTGATGCAGGTATTTTTGTTTGGCAAGAAAAGTATCGTTTTGATGCTGTTAGGCCATTTAGTGCGATTAGAAAGCTATACAAAGACGAATCTGTGCAAGCCTGGGGTGGTCCAGGAAAGGGCACTGTCAGTATGCAAGGTGAAGAATGGCATAGCTATTTGGAAGAAGCAGACCATCCAGAATACCCTTCAGCGACAGCATGTTTTTGTAATGCCCATGCGCAATCTTTAAGAAAACATTTTGGTGATGACAATATGGTTTATTACCTGCCAATTCCTGCTGGTTCATCAAGAGTAGAACCTGGCGTCACACCTAAAAATGACATTGTAATCTCTTATAATAATTGGACTGATTTTGCAAAAGAGTGCGGTCAGAGCCGTGTTTGGGGTGGCGTGCATTTTCAGGCTGCAGTAGATCAAAGTGCTGAAGTATGTCCAGTATTTGGTGATCTTGCTTATGAATACGTGAGCTCTTTGGTTGATGGTAGTGCAAAGCTTAGAGCGCCAAGCCAAGGACGACCATTAAGTGAATTACCAGAGCGTTTCAGTTTTGAAAATGATGATGATTGATATGTAAATCTTTTCAATTTTATCTAATATCAATTGATTCTCTCAGAGACATGATTGTTTGGATCGTGTCTCTTTAATTTATTTCCCTATACTTTTGTCCTTAAAGTCACTTCGTCTCTAATGTTAAGTTGATAGATATATTGCTTTATTTTTATTGAGAGTAAGGTAGGTTGTTCGCATGATTAACACATTGCCAAATAGGCACTTTTTACTTCGAAAGAGTCTTCATTTATTAATGTGTAGATTGTTAGGTGAGTGCATGTGTCGTTTCCGATATTGATCTTGTAATAATAATTAGTTATGTCTCGTTCCACACCAATTGATATTATTGGATGTTTCTTAAAGCTGAGAATTTTCTCTTTTTTTAAATTGGTTTCAACATTACTTTTGGTCGTTGCATTTAATAGTGAGTCTAAATTAGACAATATCTTATATAATGTAGGGTCAACGATTGGAGAAGATAAAAATGGCACGTCACTCCATTTCTTTTGTGAGCAATTTTTTTCACTTTCTAACCACACTAATTCACCAATATACTCACTGTTTGCAACGGGCTCGATATAAGTAATATCTGTAGGGGATGTTCCTGAAAAGGTAGCACCTACAGATCTTGACCTATAAATATTATAAGAGGACTTTATCGGCTCAAATAAAGCGCGAACTTGGCTTAGCCACTGAGTTGCTCTTAGTGATTGGAACTTAGCGCCATCAATAATATATGGCTTTTGAAAAGAGTTGAAGTATGCCTCAAGCAATTTTGCTTTGTCGGTTTCAGTTAATTGGGTGCTTTTTGCATATGAACTGAAAGAAACAATACTAAGTATTAAAAGTAGAGTCTTTATCATAAGTTTTGCAATCATTCATATCTTTAATGGCCTTGTTGATCAAATAGGCCTTTACTGAGGCCTTATTATTTTTACCTATATTCAGG
>NZ_AUXY01000084.1 GCF_001625695.1 Pseudoalteromonas luteoviolacea H33-S | reverse complement strand
ATTATTTAGGAAACAAGGCCGATGAAAACTCAAAATTTAATTGGGGTCATAAACATTGATGCAGTAAAAAATAGATTGGAAGAAGTAACAGTTAGCTTTTTATATGAATTAAACTCCCCTACTTGGCTAGACTTCCCTTTTTAAACTGTCATTTTTTGACTTCACGTATAAAATTAATTGAGAAGCCTCTCCCTTCCTCTCCAGTGACCGCAACAGTAATGTTATTTTCATTTTTAAGTTGATAAGTTAGTTTTTTAGGGAAATCATGCTTAGGATTCTCAAATATTGCAGTTTCAGTTGTACAACTAGTCAATTTAAATGCAATCGGTAAACTATTACTTGCAACTTTTGCCACATAAAACACGTCTCCTGACATCTCAATTAGTCGTAAAGTTTCAGCACTGACTTTTTTACTCTTTTTTATCGAGTAGGTGTAGCCTGATCCCTCAAACGTCTTATTGCTTACTTTTTTCCATGACTCTTTAATTTCCAGCTTACTATTGTTTGAACTCCAGCTACCAACAAGCCAAGATAAAGACTCAAGAGAGCCACACGTATTGTTTTTTGCTGATGTATTAAATGTAGCAAATATCACTATTAGATAAGCAAACTTAAACATTGTACAAACTCCCTGTTACTCCCGATACTTACAGTGATCATGACACTGAGTATAAAAGCAATTAATTGCGAACTTAAATGAAAGCACAGCTAAAGTTTTTTACCACTATTTGCTAAACAAAAATCAGTGAAATTTTTATTAAAAAACGGCTTTTTACGTGCCAAGCTTTATTGCTTTCGTACCCATTTTACAAAAATTTACTTTGATATTTTCCCTACTAATGTATATTTAATTTTGGTAATTAACAAAAACATGTACACAAGGAATGATTATGAACCTTAAGTTTAAGAAAAAGAAAATCAAAAATTTGAGTAAGACTGCTGGCAACCTAGACAAAGGGGCCACACCTAATATTGCAGGAGGTAGACACAATACTACACCTGATATTACTAACTTAGGCTGTACAACTATTTGCCCTAGTTTTTTAAATTGCCCGTCCAACCCTCCAGAGTATGACTGCTATTCAACCTTACGTTGTTAAATATACCTCGTTGCTGCGCTATATGCGCAGCAACTTTTTTCAACCAGGTTGTATTCGATTTTCAAAATAACATATCAATATCTAACTGATTAATATGCACGTCTATAATTCTAGATCGTACTCAATGCTACAGTCTAATATTCCTACTCAGCTCAATAACCTTTTATTACTATCATCGTTGGCTCAAACTTGTGCCTTTGCTGATTAAGCTCATAACTAATTTAGGTCGAAAAATAGTACCTTTGTTTTATCACTAATTGTAATGTCATCAATAGCGGTGCTATAAACACAGGAAGCAAATATAAGCTCATTGTCCCAGCATAAAAGCTGGCCATCGTCGATGCTATTACGCCAGGCATAATATACAGCTTCAACCTAGTTGGTTTTGTATTTTCCTGAAACGGAAATAGAGTAAGGCCAATTAAGCTTATTGCACCCCAAAAGCCTCCAAACCCTAATATTATTAATACAAAAATTAACCTCTTACTCAATATGTCTTGATCGAGGCCTAGAAGCAAAGCCGGGCTAAATATAAGCGCCAAAACCAACACAATAAACGACGGACCAAATGCCAAGACAAACTCTACTATATATAAAAACCGTCTAACTTTACTCATTGAACTCTGCATTAACCATCTGTTTTTCTACTGAAAGCTGCACTCTTTGCCCAACTAGAATCTAGAAAAACCAGTGAATTATCTATTCAATTTCAACATATCAATTCAGAAAATAAGGCATTGCCTTTTATAAAAGCTTACTTATTACTCTGCTCATTGCTTGTCGCATTCAAAATTATGATTGTAAGAGCAATAAGTGGAATATTTGTTGTTACGGGATTAAAAGCTTCAACTAATAACTGAGGTTGTAGGATCATTACCCCAATGAGTAGCCCGATTAAAGCAAAGATATTTAATAATAAAATTGCTTTCACCTTATAGAAGAAATAGAACACAATTGCCCAAATTACTTCACCCACGCCAGCAGCCTTAATCAATAAATAAGTTAGCTCTTCCCCTAGACCAACGCTTTCTGAAATTAGCTGCTCTATAGGTGCAATCTGTATTAATTTAGGAGCAAGTCCATGGTAGAGCCATACAAAAGAAATAATAAACCGAGCTATTTGAATCGTTGCCATATTACCTCCCGTATTTGTAAATCAGCGCAACTGTCAGTATCAACATTAGAAGATTTTAGACAGTGAAAAAACGGCCTTTGTTATGAACTTGTATTAATCAAGCAAGCAAAAATTCGCTTAGTTTAAATTTTTGAAGCCATAGTTTAAAATATACTATCAGCCTTCTTTATTTAAATGGCTTTGTAATTGTTGAAAAACACCTAGGCGGTCAGCAACCTGCCAGTGGCCCGTGATTTTATTATTTTTAAAATAATAAACCGTGGCACCCGACATTGTTATTTTTTCACCTGTAGGTGGCATACCCGCGATTTCACCTAGATGCGTTGCACTCCAAAGCCAAGTAATACAAACACTATCCTCTTTTTCATACATTTCCTGAATATCAAAGGTCTGATCTGGAACTGGCTCACGAGATGTTGCCACTCTTCTTTGAAAACCTGCTACATCTAGCTCCATTCCTTCCCACGGATCGGCAGGATCATGAACTATGGTGTATTTGTCAGCAATATATTTCGAGATGGCATTAATATCACCTTCATTCCAAACTTTTTGAATGAACTCTTTTAAAACTGCTTGTTTCATAATTCTCACGTTTTTTGGTATAGCTCTTTGTAAGATAAACCACCATACCTGAAAATAAAAGAAGTAAAATACTCGAAATAGCTTTGCCTACCAAATATAATATCACTTTCGTACAAATCTAGTTAAAACAAAGCATTAAAAAGAGCCAACAATTATATAAAAATGACAGAGTACTATTTGATATTTGAAAATTTAATGAACAATTATAGTTCAATTACAACGAGCGATAGGACAGATTACTATTGTCATCTAGACTCCCCTCATGTGAGTGTGGATAAGGTTGTAACAGTGAAAGAAGAATGTGCATTAAAATCAACCAAAGATTTCCACTTAATAGGTGAAGTGATTTGCAATGAAGATATAGCCCGAATTTTTTCTAAACACAACCCTTATAGATGCCGATTTTTTCCTATATCAATTAGTGACGAGAGCTTTGAAATCCTGCCTAACTACAGCCTAATTTCGATTGAAAATATAATTAAATGTGCAGATATGGAAAAAAGTGAGATTTTTGTTTTCCCTAAAAGAAGAAATCACATAAAGATATTATCCTTGTACCTCGACTTAGAACAGTTAAATAAAACACCCAAATATAAAAGAAACATTTTTATGATCGAAGAAGCTAAAGGTACTATTCTAGTGTCTAAAGAGCTTGGGGAAGAATTGTTGTCGTACTTAGCAATGAACAATGACTCAAGCCTTGTCGTTAAGCCCATATCTGAAGGCGGAAAAGTCCCGGATCTTTTTTAATGCGAAAATTTTATGAGCTAAATATTAATTCACTAGATACCTTTCCTATAAAAGAAAAAAAGATAGAAGGGTCAACGTCCCCAGACTTAGTTTTTGATTTTTATATATTTCCAAAAATATTTATAAATAAACAACTTGTAAAAAAGTTATTGCCTTATTTAAAAAATAACATCGAGCTTCAGGAAGGTGCAATAGAACTAAAACACTCAGACTTAAAATTGAATTACTCTTACCTATACATTATAGGCTATGAGAATGGTTCACCTATAGATATAAACACACATATCTTAAGGAGTGAAGACAATAGTTCGCTTTTTTTAAGCAGAGAACTAATCAATGAAATAAGAAATCAATCGAAGAGCAATATTATATATCGTTGGCATTAAGTGCCATTCGCTATAAAAACGCCTTTATCAAATATCTTTGGTCAAATAAAAGCCCCTCCCCCTTTGAGCATTTTAATTCGACGAACCTTCTCACAACTAAGGAAAATTGGTTGCAGGATCATCGTTATTCGTTAAAACTTTCTCCATAAAAACCGCATTATCACCATAGCTAGCGCATACATTAGCGTCTTTAACTTTGTAAAAACCAACTCTTGACCAAAAACTGTCTGAACCTTGAACTGCGACTAAGCTTTTCCTGCTCACTCCTTTCAATCGTGCCACTTCAAAAAGCTTCAAAACGGCTGCACGTCCTATTCCTTGCCCTTTTGAGTCGGGGCTAATAGCCAAACCATGGAGGAATAAATGTTTACCGTCTTCGATACTGACTAAGGGCTCGAATAACTTGGGTGCTACAGTGCAACTCTAGGGATGAAATAGCAAGTACCCGAGTATGACTCCACCTTTTGTAATAAACACAAAACAAGTGTCAGGAGATGCCTCATGCTTACTTTTTAGAACCTCTAAATCCTCAGTACCAATGTCAGAATATGAACTAGCCTGAATTGCTAAAATACTGTTCCAGTGACTTTCTACTATGCGTGTAAAATCCATCGATACCTCAAGCTCATAAAGCATTCATAGTGAGCATAAAAATACTAGCGATGAAGTCCCCCTCCTCACTAGTATTAATGGTAATAATAGCAATGGAATAAGTAAACGTGTCATTTATTCTAGGCTTTGGTTTCAGATATTCTGTAGAACATAACTTAAGGCCGTTTGTAGAAACCTGTCATATTGATATCCGTGTCAGAGTTGTCCATCTGGAATAAGAATAACTCAACGGCAGTTGTTAATTCACTTGTTCGCGCTGTGATTGAACCGGAGCCGACTTGGCGATTGTTTAAAATATCAACAATGAGCTTAGCACTGTCGATGACCGCACCTACAGGGTCCTCTGTAAGAATGTCAACTTCGAGGCTTAATGTGTCTGAGACTAAGTTAGCAGCATATTCTTGGTCCACATTGGTCCATGTTACGCCAATCATGTATTTTGAACCAATCCACCAGTTATTGTTACTTAAAAAATGCCCTTGGCCTAAAACGAAGTTTTCAAAGGTATAGGTAACACCATTTTTCATATTAAATGATAAGGTACCAGTAACAGCGAAGTTAAGGCTGGATGGAGAATGACTACTATATGTTTTGGCTATACCTCCGATATTGATTCTTTCTTTAAACCAATCTGCTACCTCGCTTGAGTTGTGGCGTCCAGCCTTTACTGTAAGCGTTCTGCCGTCACAAGTTACACCTTCATATGGTTGACCGTCAGTGACTTCATAATCTTCAACGACGAAAGACACGCTTGAAAGCCCTTCAAGATTAAAGGTAAATTTATTGTCGTGCAACGTTGTCATGTTCACTTATCCTTATTCTATATTGATGTAATTTTGCAAGTAAATTTACATAACTTCCACTTAGTTATGCTGCGCAATGAATTATTAGCGATAAGCGTGGCAAACGTTATTACACTTTATTACTGCATGCTCTAGATAGCGGAATACCATCGATAACGAAACATTTTAGAAGTTTGCTGTGGTTCAAAAAGACCCTATTTGGGTTAATACCGAAAAATGCAAGAATGGTAATATACAGGACTGGCAGGAAGGAAACAGCATTAGCAGACGTATTTTAAAAGCTCTATTTCAGCAAATAATTTGTGCCTGCCTCATATGATTTCAAACTCACGGATAAATACAAAAGCACACACTACTTGGCTGGCACTACTTACGGTAAAAAATATAAATTGTACTTTTTCGAATGACGACAAAAAGCGAGACCGTGTAATTGAACTTGCCTTGCTAGTTGCCCGCCACTATCAGCTTTTATTTTTTGAAAACTAAAATTAAACTAGAAAATTTCAGGGTCAATCACATCCCAAATTTTAAGTTTAGTTAGGAGTTTCGGCATTTCGTAAGTAAAAACATTTGCATCGAGTGAAGAACTATTGCACATACAAATAAAGGCGACTTGCTCTTTGTGCCGACGGATATAACTCGTACTTGTCCCCATCCATCCGCCATTGTGCAGCGTATAATTTGGCTCAATATACTGCCCGTTAGCATAAAAAGTTATTCCGTTGTTTTCGTAGGTGTGTTGACTATTTGGCGTATTGAATTGAGCCATCAATTTATTAGGCGCAGCACCTAATTTCGGAATATAAAAGTGATTATCCCAAATCAACATATCTTCCAGTGTGGTGTAAAGACCACCGTCACCTACTACAAAAATATTCGTTTCATAATGCTTTAATACATTATCTTTGAATGTTCTATATCCTTGGGCACGATTAAGTACTATCTCTCGCATATCATCAGCAAAAAAAGTGTTATGCATGCCAAGCGGTTCAAACATGTGCTTTGTCGTGTACTCCCGCATGGACATTCCACTGACTTTAGCGACTAACTCTGACAATAAAAAGTAAGCGAAGTTGCTATAGGCTTGTTGAGTATCAGGTTTATGCTCTAAAGGAAGCGATTTTATAACATCATAGTATTCATCTTTGGTCAGGTAATCCTCATCACCAAGCCTGAATGGACCACCAGCAGAAGACAGTAATGGTTTAGGTAAGAGCGATTTGAGTGTATCGTAGTCTGCCATCCCTGAAACGTGACCTAACATCGAGTTGATAGTGACTTTTGCACCAAAATCTTTCAAATCGGGGAGATGTTTACGTATATCATCATCCAGGTTAATTTTCCCTGCTTCTGCTAATAACAATACCGAAAACCCGGTGAATTGCTTGGATACAGAAGCCATACGAAATACTGATATTGAACTGAGAGGAACTTGATGTTCGATGTTTGCCAAACCGTAGCTTTTCTTAAATAAAAATTGTTGATTTTTAATGATGCCAACAGAGCACCCGGGGCCATTAGCCGGTATAGACTCTTGTGCAATTTTATCAATTTCCATTTCCAGTAGAGTTAGTTGGGTTTCGTTTCCCATAACAGTAAATGAAAGCAACAAAATAACCCCAGCGATTACTTGAATACTTTTACTCATCAATATTCCTTTATTTTACTACAACTAGTTTCACGTCTTAAGTTTGCTTTTTTTGTGGATAAAATCAACAATGAATTTGTGCCTACCCTATTTCGCTTTTGTCCTATTTCGCTTTTGTCCTATTTCGCTTTTGTCTAGTTCGTTCTATGGCTTACCTTTTGACGATAAACGTCTTAAGTTCCAATTCATAAACACTAAGAAGCACGCAAAAAGCACGCTTCCCCATAAGCCTTTTTCTTCATAATGGTGATCAGCCTCTACCAGGATGTAATCATCAAGGCTAAATAGGACCTTTTCTTGAGTTGCCAGATACACAATAGTATTACTATCGAGTAACAGCTTCAGGTTTACACTCCCCCCCACATTCAGCAACTCATTAACTGCGCTACATTTTTTTGATGGAACAATGTGCCTTAAATCAATATTCAGCATATGAGGGGCGCCTTCTAGCAGTAAGCCAATTTTTCCAGGTCTTCCTTTAGAGCCTTTAGACAAGTCTCTCTCTGTACACTTTAGTTCAATTATTCTGCCTGATATAGACTTATATTCTGCATTTAACACGGATTCTGAATCAAAGTCACTGAATGATAAAAGAAACTTGGCCAAGGCAAATACAAAGACCCCGACAAATAAGGCTAATTTTAATACTTTAACAAACCGTCTTGGGGTACTTTCTTTTTTACTATTAAAACTCAACAATTTAAAAGCTCACTCTCGTAACTGGAAGAATATTCTTGAACTATTATTAGCGTAGCCACAAAGTTTAAAATATAAACATGGACAGACATATTTCAAATACTGAGTCTCTGTCAATTACCACTATTTCATGTTCAACTTAAATTAAAACTGCATAGTTACACAGTGGCTGAGTAGCTTTATTTCAGCAAAAATTTGTGCCTACCCCATATGATCTGCATACACTTTAACGATACAAGGGTGGCCAATCGTTTATACTGTCACACTACTTTTATGGTAACTTCACTTTAGAAAGTAAACTCATAATCGTTTTTTGGTCAAATTCTCCTCCTATTTGAAATATGCTTTGACTCTTTTTGTTTATAATAAATACCTCGTCAAAACTTCTATGGTTACTTATTAAGGTAAAAACTGCCCATTCAGAAGACTCATAAACATTTATTTCATGTTCGGACTTCAACTCATGTATCTCGTAAGTAACTGAGTAGTCTACTTTAAGATCATTTTTTAATGCTAGGGCTAGAAAGTAACGATATGCTGATAAACCATACTTTTTATGAAGTCCACCCGTTGCATTTTCCACCGTTTGTACTTGAAAAATATACTCACGCCCATCGTATACTATTGACATAGATGTGTATTTTGAATTTAACACATTCAGATAACTTACATTTTCTGGGCCTTGTTTCCTAAATAAT
>NZ_AUXY01000083.1 GCF_001625695.1 Pseudoalteromonas luteoviolacea H33-S | reverse complement strand
GCTGATTGAAAATCTCCCGCAGCGACAAGGTAACCTCACACGCCTCACCTATATGGGCCACCAGCTTGGTGACCTGTAAGGAATGTCCCCCTAACTCAAAAAAGTTGTCCTGGATGCCAACCTGTTCAAGCTCAAGTACTTCCTGCCAGATCCGGCATAAGATTTTTTCTGTTTTTGTTTGCGGTGCAACATACATACCTCTTAAGAAGCCTGCTTCTGGCTCTGGCAGGGCATTACGGTCAAGCTTCCCATTAGCAGTTAAAGGCAAAGACTCTAGCACCATTAAGGCGGAAGGCACCATATATTCAGGTAACACCTGTTTCATGTGCGAACGCAGACCATCAAGAAAACTGGCTTCATCCTCTATGCTGTCATCTATCACCAAATAGCCCACTAAGCGTTTGCTGTTTTCGGCGGTTTCCCGAGCGAGCACCACGGCTTCCCTGACTCCTGTATCAACTGTCAGGACATGCTCGATCTCCCCAAGCTCGACACGAAATCCCCGAATTTTTACCTGATGATCAAGACGGCCCAGGTACTCTAGCTCACCACAAGGGAGCCAGCGCACTAGATCCCCGGTCCGGTACAAACGTTTACTGCTGTTGCTGTCCAACCCGTCATAAAATGGATTGGCGACAAACTTTTCATCATTCAGCTTTGGCCGGTTCAGATAACCTCGAGCTAATCCTGCTCCGCCTATATATAACTCTCCGCTCACCCCTTTAGGGGCAAGCTGTCCCGATGGCGTTAACACATAAAGCTGCGTATTGGCAATGCCCGTGCCTATGCTCGCCCGCCCGTTGGCAATACGTAATTTACAGGTGGAATAGGTGGTATCTTCTGATGGTCCGTATAGATCATAGACAGAGCTAAAACCGGCCTGATATAGACTATCAACCAAGTCTTGTTTTAATGCTTCTCCCGCCAAGTTTATGGTTCTTAACTTAGCTGGCAGTTTTATTCCGGTTAGTAAAGCCTGAGCTGCCGAGGGCACCGTATTGACTAAAGTCACCTTATCTATGTCATCAGTCTCAGAGAAATCAAGAATATTCTTCACAATCAGAACCGAACCACCGGCGGCCAGAGGAGCAAACATTTCAAAAATCGATAAATCGAAGCACATAGAAGTGGAAGCCAGCACACATCCTAAGGTTTCCCGACTATAAAAATCCAACGCCCATGTCAGCAGGGCTGCGGTGTTTCGGTGCTCGACCATAACACCCTTGGGTCGCCCGGTAGAGCCTGACGTATATATCAGATACGCTAGATGCTCAGCACATAACCCCAAAGATGATACTGGCAAATTGTCCGACGGCATGGTCGCTAATCTTACTGCAAACTTTGCGTTATCCAGACACAGAGCCCTACTTTCAAGAAACGGGAAGCTGTCCTTCAATTGGGTTTGTGTCAGCACAATATCTACACAACTATCTTCTACCATATAAGCCAAACGGGATTCAGGATAGTCAGGATCTAAAGGCAGATACGCACCGCCGGCCTTGAGAATAGCCAGAATAGCAACCACCATATCCAAAGACCGTTCGACACAAACGCCTACCACGTTATCAGGCTTTACCCCCTGTGCTTTAAGGTAATGGGCCAATTGGTTGGCACGGCAGTTTAAATCACCGTAAGTCATAGAAGTGCCGTTGCAACGCAGCGCCTCCTGCTCGGGGTGGAGTGACGCCCGGGCTTCAAAAAACTCATGAGTGCACAATTGACTGAGGGGGGTTTCCATGTGGCTCTGGTTTTCAGTTAACAGCAATGCCTTCTCTGCTGGCACCAAGACATCAACGTCGGATAAAAGCGTATCCGGGGAATGAAGGAAAGATTGTAGTAAAAGTAAAATACGTTCGGATAAAGCCTGAACTTCCTGCTCTACAAAACACGACTGTGAATACTCAAATTGCAGCTCAATCTTCTCAGCACCGCCATCCCATAATGTAATAACCAACGGTGTTTTGTTATGGTTATGGCTGACATAATTCAATTCGCCCTGATATGAATCAAAGGATAAGTCTCTGTAATCCAACTGTAAGAAATTAAACATAATTTCATAAACAGCATTACCATGTGCCGTTATTCCTAAATCACGACTTATATGGCTTATAGGGTACCTTTGATGCCTAAAGTCAGACTTTTGTTGACGAGCTATTTCACTGACTAAATCACGAAAAGTTTGCCCCGGCTCAATCTCCACGTTAAAAGGGTTTACTCCGGTAAATACCCCAATCATTTTTTTCTCGGAAAATTTTCTTCGGTTATGTACCGGAATACCAAAACACAGGCTTGATGCTGAATATGCTGAAGAAAAATATTTACTCAAAACCCCCAACAATATATGAGAAATGCTTACTTTAAGCTCTTGTGAAAGATCTTTAATTTGCTGGTAAAAATCTCTAGAAAGTGGCAATTCGAGACGTCTACTAGGACAAGCACGGGAATGATCAAACTCATTGGCGTAATTGGCTCGGATTATACTGCTATTATCCTCGTGATACCTAGTCTGCCAGTAGGCTCTATCCTTGAGATACCGCTCACTTTTTTGATACTCTTGGTCTTTCAGCACAACAGTGTTTAAAGCTAAGGGAGTTATGCCCTTACTCTCATCATCGGTACACTGATTGTATAAACGAGATATTTCTTTAGCCCAATTAGAAAAGCCCCATCCATCCATCATCAGGTGATGTGCAAATGCAACATACCAATATTGATCTTCTTCAACTTTAACCAGCCAAGTTTTAAACAAGAAAGTATCAATAAAAGGCACTGGAGATTCAAAAACTTGTTTAAGCCAGTATTTCGCCTTTGTTAAAGCATCACTGTGTGCTGAAAAATCGATAAAGGCCAAGTCGGTATCGCGTTCGTCACTGATATATTGATATACCTCATCAGCGTCATAATTTACTCTAATACCAAAAGCGTCATTGCCATTAACTACTTTTTCATGGGCTCGAGTGATCTTTTCGATATCCAGTTTACGGCACTTTATATAGCCACCAACATTGTAAACTGGAGAGTTTTCATTTCTAAGCTGATCCCAAAATATATCTGACTGGGGTAATGATAAAGGAAGCCTTGTCCGTGGTTTATTCATATTTATTCTTCTAATTATGTTATTGATAAATTTTAAATAATTATTATGCAGAGTGACCTTAAGCTAGCCCTAGTTTTTCGAAACAGGAAGAGGTTAGCTGAAAAATTATGCCTAGGTGTTAAAAGAAACTTGGCTGGTAAAACCGAGAGATTAAGTTTTTAATTGAATATGTCAGTGAGGTGGAGAGGTTATGCAAGGAAAATGCGCCTAGCACATAAGGGGATTTATTCGAAACTCTAACAAGATAATTAACTTTGCTGCAGTCCATCACTACGTCTAATTTACTCATCATCCATACAACCTTAAATTAACAAAAAAACACCCCAAAAAAAACATTCATAAACCAACCGTAAACCAATCATTCAAAAGAATAAAGGGTGAGATTGTATGTTTTTAATCAAACCTTTAGCTCGGATTTAAATTTAATACCTGGTCGGCGAGATGGAAATAGCGATCGTCATGGCTAATAGCAACCACAGCTTTTCCTTTTTGCTTAAGCTCAGGTAATATTTGCTCATAAAAAACTTTTCTAAACACAACATCCTGATCTGCGGCCCACTCATCAAAAACATATAAGTCTTTATCTTCCATCACCGCCACTAACAACGCCATACGCCTACGCTGACCATCCGATAATTTAGTAGTCGAAAACCTGCCATTTTCAAATTTAACCTTTCCATCTAAAGCCAGATCTTTTATTAGCTGGTCGATTTTTGCATTCACAGTCGGGCATTCCAGGTCTATGCCATGCAGGGTTTTAAATAAATAATAATCGCTGTAGATAGAGCAGATCGTCTGGCGATAGCCATTAATGTTACTTCTGTTGATTTGTACATTATCAAAATAGACGTGCCCAGCAGTCGGGTAATAATGAAGAGTAATCACTTTACTTATCGTAGACTTACCAGAGCCGTTACCACCGACAATAAAAGTGATCTGCCCTTTTTTAATCGTTAAATCAACAGGTCCTGCTTTGAATCCATGTTCATCGCTATAGATGTAAGTTACATTTTTTAGTTGTATTTGCTGCCAGCAAGGCGGTTCAAGCCCTTCATCAACACTCTCTTCATCCACCATTTCAGCATAAATTTCCTCCATTCTTTTATAGGACACATTTGCACTTATAAAAACTGGGATCGCTGACAAAATAGAACCAACTGGGCTGGAGATATAAAGTAAGATCATGATGATGGCAATAAGTTCGGAATTGCTAACCTGCTCATAGTTAACATAAACAAATGCCAGCAAACCAATCCCAAAAAAGCCGAGCATATCGCCGTAATTCATGGCTGAAGTTAATGCGGTTTCGGCTTTGATATTGGTAGATTCAATTTTCGATTCCACCGCTAACAACTCATCTTTGATAAAGCTGTCCTTCTTTTTTCTGTTCAGCTTTAATTCCTTTGCCCCTAAAATCACACCGCGAAAGCCTTCCTGCAATTCATCCATTAACTCCCTCGCCCGCAACATATATTTACGCCCGATTAAAATAGGAATTTGATAAGTGATAATACCGAACAATAACGCAGAACAAACAAAAGAGAATACTTTTGAATTTTCAATCCAGATATAAAACATCATACCGGCGACGGTTGCCAAGCTAACAAGTATAGGTGGCGCCATACTCGCACCATCTACAACTCTTCTGACATCCATAGTCATGGTATTAATAATGCGCGGCGAACCTATCTTTTCCAGGGCATCTATAGGCGAACCGCTAACACGCTGGTATAAATTCTCTCTCATCTTCATCGTCAAGTTAAGTGATACTGCCGTCAGCATAATTTGAGAGACGGTCCTTAGAATTAAGATCAGCAAACAAAGAGAGAAAAAAGCAAATGCGATTGGCAGATTAGAAATCTGATAACCAAATAATTCAGCCGGTGCAGAATCGATGTACATAATCCCAGGTAGTTCATTCAAGCTCGATAACACCAGTGGGATCAAGCCGACGTAGAGCACCCCAGCAATTACACCTAACATCAGAGAAATAAAAACCTTATTAGGGGCATTTTTGCCAAATTCACTCATGATCTTCATTATTTCTCCTCCACATGACTTGACTGTGAGGGGGTGCTAGGCCTCAGGGTGATGGGTTTGCCGGCTAAAGAAGCTTTCATTGAATGCAGTGCATTTATGTCAAACGAAGTTAGCATGTCGTCATAAAACTGGCTAAATACATTGCCGGACTGTCCAGTAGAATTTGTCATTACATGATATGTATCATCGGACATTTCGATAATTTGCCTAAAGGTTGCACCAAGAAATTGGATATAACCTTCCGACTCGTCGAAATCATAGCTAGCAACATTAATAGTGTTTGGAGATCCGTTGCTCGCAGCTTCTCTCTCAAAAAAATGTTCTAGGTGCTTAAACTGACTAAAAGGCTGGTGCTTATAGGTACGCTGGCTAAACTGCTGCCAGCGCCAGTCGTCCATATTACTGCCCCCTAATTCGGTTAATTCGTCTCTGGCATCTTTTAGCGCCAGCGGTATGATATCTTTGCAGGTTTCTTGATAAGTGGTAGCAACATTATCACACCAAAAAACATCCTCGGTTAATGCTTTATTGACGATATTAACCTCTAACCCCTCGATGATTTCTTCGGTGTGCGCCACAAGTCCAGGCGAACGGTGGTATTGAATAAATTCATCTTTAAACAACCTTAATTTAAGGTGGCGTAAAAATGACATGTAAATCGCAGCGGCATTACTCTTTTCACTGAAATCCCGATTCCAATCATAAAGAGATTTTAATAATTCATCTTGAGCATCTTGCTCTCGAATGATACCTCCCAGTGTCTGAAGTAAACTTTCAGCACTTAAGTCAAATAGGTCATGCTGCATTTCGGCAACATAAGCGACATCAACTTTCTCGAGCTTCGCCACCTTTTCATGAATAAGATCGGTTATTCTATCTGCCCTTGCGGGATCTGCCCAATCATTCGAAATAAAATGTCGATAATCATCACTGACACTTTTATTATTGGCATTGACAATAAAACCTCGATCCGGGTTATATTCATAAGGCATATCGCCCCAGTCAAGATAACCATTCCAAGAGAAGTGTTCACTGGATGTCGGTAGCATGCCAAAAGAACTGCTGTTCCTAACTGGTATTTTACCAGCGGCGCTTATGCCTATATTGTTGTTTTTATCTGCATACAAGATGTTCAAAGAAGGCGCTACATGTAGACTTAACGCTTGTCGGAATTGCTTCCAATCTTGGGCATAGTTCAACTTATACAGGGCTTCGAAGCTAGTATCGTCAGCTTCAAGTGCAGACCACTGCAACGAAAGTGTCTGGCCCGAGGCACCGATAAAGTCACTGACCACTGGTCCGTAAACAGAACTGAGCACCTTCATTTTTACCGGCTTAATTCTCTTTTTCAGTACCTTAGGAAAACCCGGGGCTATATGAATTACTTCTTCTCGCTCTTCAAATCTGAGCCATTTATCTCCGGCCTGATAAAAATTTCCCTGATCAGGGTTCATTCTCAAAGAGACAAGATCCTGAACATCGGCAGGTAAACTTGTGCCACCCCAGGAAATATGATTATTTGTGCCAAAAATAATGATCGGCATGCCAACCAAGGTCATTCCACTGGACGTTATGTTTTCTCCTTTTAACTTTGCGGCATACCAAACAGAAGGGATTTGCAGGGCCAGGTGGGGATCATTCGCTAGGATCGGAGAGCCGTTTTCCGTTAATTTTCCAGAAATTACCCAGGCATTACTACCGACATTTTTTCCCCCAAGCAATTGTTGCTGGCTAACATTAGAGGCGATATCAGCTATCGATGCGAGTGCTAAGTCATGATTATTATTCGAGATGACGACATCGGGGAATAAGCTAGCATAATGCTGCTCAGATAACATTTTTTGTGAAATCTGTCGTCTGGACTCTAGGAAAGCATTACCTCCAAGGGTTAAAGCAAATAATTTCCCAATAGCAATGGAGTCAACCGGCGACCAAGGTTCAGGATGATAATCAAACAGCTCAAACTCAGCCGGCAATTGCTCAGCCTGATTAATCCAAGCATTAACTCCCTGCGTATATGATTCAAGCGCTTTTGAAGATCCAGCTCCTAACCTATGCAGGGCTTTTTTGGATGCACGGTATAGCCCTAGAGTTCTCATCCATTTATCTGTGTCTAGTAGATCAATGCCAAAGACTTCACTTAAGCGCCCCTGGGCCAGCCTTCTGTTATACTCCATCTGCCAGAGCCGATCCTGAGCCTGAATAAACCCCATGGCAAAAAACACATCATTATCGCTCTTGCCAGTGATCGCCGGAATACCGGCTTCATCTCTAACTATGACCACTTCATCGTTAATGCCATTTAATATTACTGCCAGCTCTGCGTCAGAGGCGCTTTCGCGCAGTATATTGTAGCCAGTCAGAAATACGACAAAAAGTGGAATAATAATGAACAAACCAAAGCGAGAAGCTATCGGAAATCTAGTTAACATCCTATTAATCCCTACTTAATTTTCCAATACTCAAGCCCAGTGTTTGGCTTGAGTCCAGCATATAAAACCAAGGCAAACAATTGTACTATTGAAAGCCGTTTAAGTTGCCATACCGTAAATAGTTGTAAATGATGCTAGCACATTAGTTAACTGAAAATAAAGGAGTTAACTGAAAATACAGATACTTTTATCATTAACTTCGTTAAAACAAGCAAATCCCGATTAGCGGGCCATAATAAAAGTCAAGCCGAAAGCATAAATATAAAGGATGCTTCAGCCCAAGCATCTCCGACTTTGACCCCTTTTAATTATGTAATATTCATGTTATAAACCTAATAATAATATTAAGTTAGGAGTACTATTAGCCAATGGACGTCATTAGATCCCACTCCAACAAAAACAAAAAGAAATCCGCTATATTTTTGCTGATTCTAATTTTTCTTGGGGTCTTATTTGTATCAGCAAGAGGACAATCCGATAACATACCAGATATTGAACGAGACAAGCTCATTTGGGGAACGGTTCAACGGGGAGATTTGCAAGTGCTCGTTGGTGGTTATGGTGTTTTACGTTCTAAAAAGCAAACCCTGATTACTTCACAGACCCCGGCGACGGTGAAAGAAATATATTTGCGTCCAGGAGCAAAAATTGAACAAGACAGCGTGATCATGCAGCTTGATAACCCGGAAGCGTATAAAAACTTAGAAGCTGCTAGAATTGCCCTGGCAAAAGAAAAGGCAAACCTGAGAAAGTTGAAACTCAGTAACCGTCAGAAATTATTATCAGAAAAGTCCAAGCTAGCAGAATTACGGTCTGAATACGAAGTGGCAAAACTGAAACAAATTGCTGAGCATAAACTGGTAAAAGACGGAATCGTCTCCAGTATTACTTACCAGACTACAGTGCTGAACGTTGAACAAATGAAATTGCGGGTAAAATTGCTCGAAGAGGCTTTTGAGCAATATAAAGCAGTAAACCTAGAGGTTGAGAACATTCAACAAGAAGAAATCAACGAATATGCGAATTTATACCGTAGCGCGGCTGAGCAAGTCGAACGGTTAACGGTCAGAGCCGGTCTAGCTGGTATTTTACAACGCATGCCGGTTGAATTAGGGCAAAGCGTCACCGCAGGCCAGGAATTAGCCTTAGTCGGTAGCAAAGATGACTTATTAGCGATGATAAAAGTCTCTCAATCAAATGCGGACCAGCTACAAATTGGCCAGCAAGTCAGCGTCAAATCAATACAAGATAAAATGGCTGGGAAAATCAGTCGCATCGCTCCGCAAGTTAATGAGGGCACTATCGAGATTGAAATTACCTTCGACACTCCTGCGCCACCTTCAGCTCGCCCTGAATTAAGTGTGGACGCAGAAATTGTCATTACAACTTTAAAAGACACCCTCTTTATTGAGCGCCCGATCAATGCCCAAAAAGACGGCCAAATGGAATTGTTCAAATTAGACTCCGAAAACGAATGGGCCGAGAAAAAACTGATCAGTTTTGGTAATGAATCAGGAAACCTGATAGAAATATATGGCGGTGCGGCAGAAAATGATCGGTTGATTTTGTCTAGTCTGCCAAATTTCAAAGATGCTGACCGGATTCAAATTTTAAATTAGTACAGTCATTTCTGCTAGCCCATTAAGAAGCGTTCCTGCAGCATTTAGGACTAGCCAAAAAAAAGACCTGACAATTTTGCTCTGTGCTCAAATTACCATAACGCATTCTCGAGCAGATTAGCCAAGGTAATATAACAATTATTATAACGAAAAAGGAAAGATAATGAGCAAGCCTATTCTCACCATGAAGGGGATCAGTAAGGTTTATCACACAGGCGAAATGGATACCTATGCACTTAAAGACATCAACTTAACCATTAATCAGGGAGACTTCATTTCAATCAGTGGTCCATCTGGCAGTGGTAAGTCAACCTTACTCTCATTATTGGGTTTGCTAGATACGCCAGATAGCGGTCAATACTTTATCGGTGATCAGGATGTCTCCAATCTTTCCTTAACGGAAGCTGCTTATGTCAGATGTGAAAAGATGGGTTTTATTTTTCAGTCATTCAATTTAGTTGACGAACTCTCTTTATTTGAAAATGTTGCTATGCCGCTGCGTTATAGAAGAGAAAAGCTCAGTGAAAAAGAGATCCAAGAAAAGGTCATGCATAGTTTAAGCACTGTTGATATGACCCACAGATCAGCTCACAAGCCAAATCAACTGTCCGGAGGCCAACAACAACGGGCTGCAATTGCTCGGGCACTTGTTGGCTCACCAACGCTTTTACTGATTGATGAGGCCACCGGGAACCTAGATTCTAAAAACAGCGATCAGGTTATGGAGATGTTCACTCGGTTAAATAACGAAGGAACTACCTTGTGTATGGTTACCCATGACCCTCGCTGTGCAGATATGGCGAAAAGAAGGCTTGATTTACTTGACGGTAAACTTGAAGACTCACCTATAGTAGAGCAGGTTGTTGCATGAGCATATTCAGGGAATTTCGACTCGCCCTGAGCTCGTTATCTCAGGTAAAAGGCTACAGTTCCGCTATCATTTTAACTTTAGGGGTAACTCTTGGTGCTTTAGTTGCTATTTTTATGGTTAATTACCAGTTACTTTCGGCACCCTTACCTTATGATAATCAGGATAGATTGTTCATCTCCAAGGGTAATTCACTTAAGGATGGCGAAATAAGATTCAGCGACTCTTCACCATACCCGGCACTTATGAATGCTTATAGCTTTAGCGATTCGGACTTCGAACAAAAAGCCTTAATTAATTTTAATGTCGATATTATTCGCAACCTTCCAGCCTCTCCCAGAGTTAATCTGAGCTATATCACACCGGAATACCTAGATATGCTCCAAACCCCTTTTGCCCTTGGCCGGAATTTCAATGCCCGGGAAGGACTGGAAGCAAAAGCGCCGGTTGCCATCATCAGCTATGACGCATGGGATAAATTATTTGGTAAACGCCAAGACGCTGTTGGCAAAACTTTGCGCTTTGGTGAGACCAATTTCAAAATAATCGGTATCACCGCAAAAGAGTTTGTTGAACCCGAGCTTGTGTCCATTGGTCGGTTAACCGATGTATGGCTATCTTGGGATTTTAACTTGACCGAAGAAGGCTGGCGCCACTCCTGGGGTGGGCAACTATCAAACCATCACCTAATCGGACTATTAAAGCCGGGAGTCAATCCTCAGCAAGTATCCCATAAATTAACCAGCCGATTAAACAACCAATATCGTAAAGAGTTGGCCGGACGCTCATTTTTTAAATCATCAAGCATAGAATTCAAGTTAACTTCTTTTCGGGAAAAAATTATTGGTGACAGTTATCAGCAAACCCTACTGCTTTTTACCGGTGTATTTCTATTGCTGATGATCGCTGTCGCAAATACCATGAATCTTATCCTAGCAAGAACGGCAAACAGGCAGCGGATCATGGCCATTCAAGCCGCTTTAGGCGCACAAAAAAGCGATTTATTTCGCTCAACTTTAATTGAAATGTCCTTGTTAATGACTGCCACCGTTTTATTTTCCTTGGCTTTTTCTTATATGGGCATAGATTATATTAAACAGCTGCAACTTGATTGGCTGCCCAGAGCCAATGAGCTAAGCTTTAATTGGCTTTCCGTTGCCTTTTCGGCTTTAGTCTCGAGTCTCATCGCATTACTAACTTCTCTATTGGTTAACAGGCAAATTGATTATCGTAAGCTGAGCCAGATGATGTTAAGCGGTGGTAAAGGCACAGCCTTACAGGTGTCGAAAAAAGTGCGTAACATCTTAATTTTAAGTCAAGTGGCCCTTACTGCGACTATGCTTTGCGTCAGTATCCAGGTTTTTCATCAGTCAATGAGCAATATCATTCAGCCTTCCGGACTAGCGACAAATAACGTCTATCAGGTTAAAGTTGATATTGGCATCGCCAGGCTTGCTTCCACCAAAGTCCTAGGAGAGAATTTAAAAGCCCTTCGCAACCAGTTTACCGAAAACCCAAAAATTAAAAATGCCAGTATCGCCATGGGCTTCCCACTTTCGGAATCAACCGATGAACATTTTTTCAGCTATTTATCTGAAGATGCTGAATTCCAAAAGCAACAGCAAGGCGTGGTTTCGTTAGTCGATGAAAACTACCTGGATATTTTGAAATTTGAGCTGATTAAAGGCAAAACCTTTTCTGCCAGTGATTATGATAATGCCAAAAACGTTATCATTATCAACGAGACTTTCGCCGACAAACTGGCGCTCGAAGAAGAGATAATAAACAAGCGCTATTTTTGGATCAATGCCCCGGGAGATAGCCCTTATGAAGTGGTTGGTGTCGTCAGAGATCTGACTTTACCCGGCAAAGAAGAACTGCCGCGAGTGTTTATTCCTTATATGGCATTTGATTTTCCGGAGATCTTAATAGAAGTAATGCCCAATCAGAACTTATCAGCCATTGAGTTAAATCAAATGATGGCGCGGGTTAATAAGGAATTTAAAGTATCAAAATTAATTGATATTACAGATGCCCATGACAGGCTTGTTCATCATGATAAGTTTCTCGCAGGTGCTGCGGCGGTATTAACTTTGCTAACACTATTTTTAGCCTCTGTTGGAGTTTACGGCATATTAGCATACAGTATCCAGCTGCGTCGCTCTGAGTTAGGTATTCGTATGGCAATTGGTGCCACGCCAGCAACTATTTATCTGGAAATCATTCGTGAGAATTTTACCACCGTTTTAGCCGGATTTGTTGCAGCAGGCGTCATAGTTACCGGGCTCTGGTTATGGCTGGAAAACACTTCGTTTGTTGACGAAATAAGTCTCTGGGGCGCACTATTTCCCGTGCTGCTCATCGTGATATTAACGGCTCTGGCGAGCTTATTTTCAGCCTGGCGAATAATTAGTAAACCTGCTATTCATTCATTACAAAATGCACAATAGCAGGTTGATGACGTAGCCAGGTACTCTGGTTACTCTTTCGCTACCATAGAGGTCGTGACAAACGCCGATAATAAAGGAGATTTCGGGACAGGTAAATTAACTGTACATATATCTTTGACCCTGACCCGATTTTAAACATATTAAATAAAACTATATTTGCATAAATTAATCCGATAACATTTATTTAAAATAATCACAGCCTATCGGTTGTTTTATTTTTAATAGGACAAACACAAGAGTTTTTTTGAAGGAAGAAATATCATTATGCCGAAGATTTTGATGAAATTTCACGCATTTTTTTTCATATTAGTTTTAACTGGTTGCGCCCCTAGCACCGTTCACCTTCATAGTTATAAAGTGCCTGAAGCAGAGAAAAATGAAATAGTGACTGCTTTAGAAGCAACAGGCCTGAAAGTCTTAATAAGCGAACGTAAGCCGCCGTTGGTGAATATGGGCAGCTTCATTATTTACCCTAAAGATGATGGCGATAATGATGATTTAGTTAAAATTCTTAATATTATAAATGAAAAAGGTTACACGACAGGATTAATTGCCAAAAACCGAGTAAAAAATCACGAATATAGGAATAGTAACAATATTGGTCTTTATCTGGTAAATTCCGACGGTCTGATGTCCATGCGAGAACAATTAGCTGCAGAGTTTGCTGTCGATATTACTGAAGTCGAATTTAGCAGCACTAATTGTACCGAAGCCTACAAACTCTCTTTTGATAAAGACGGAAGTGCAAGAATTAATGATATATCTCTGCTTTGGTCAAAAAACGAGGATACGGTTGTCCTTTCACACCAAAACCAAAGTCAAAAATTTACCTATTCGAACAAATATGAAAGAAATGGCGCCACAAGAGAGCTCGTTATGCAATTGGTGCCTTATAGAAACAACACACTTGACAGTATTAAATACTTTAATTGCAAATATCAAAGCCGCACACCGCTGATTGAATAAGGGGCAACAAGCCCCGACTTTACACTATAAGATTGCCAGCCCCCAATTCAGGTAAAGGCACTATCAAAAAGAAGGTAAGCAAACGATTAACTGACAGCAGCCGGTTTTCAGACCAATTGCCTACTGCATGAACCGTCAAAGTTTCGGGCCTGGGAGATTACAGTAGCTTTAAAAGCAAACCCCAATATTTTGACAATTTTTAATATACACATGTTTTTCAACTGTAAGGAAGTGGTATGTCCCAAGCTCAAGTCATGAACTTTTTGAATGAAGTTGCCATGCAATTCCCCGACGCGATATCTTTTGCCTCGGGCAGACCCCATGCAAAATTTTTAAATCACTCCAACTGGGAAAGGCATCAGGCCGTTTTCACTGAATATTTTGCTGAACAAAGGGGAATTAATACCACAAAAGCAGCTAATCAAATTTGTCATTATGGGCCAAGCACAGGGATCATTAACGGTATTTTACAAAAATATCTGGCAACCGATGAAAACATTCACGTGGACACTGCTAACATAGTCATCACTAATGGCTGCCAAGAAGCCTTGCTATTAGCTTGTCTGAATGAACTTAAAGAGCCTTCGGATTGCGCCCTGACAATAGACCCAAGTTATGTGGGTTTCTCCGGTATGGTGAATACCCTAGGCAAGCGTGTAGAGCCTGTAGAACTGCACAGATTGACCGACATTGAGCAAAAGACTTATCAATTTAACTGGGACTATTTGAGAGAGAAAGTTGAGCAGTTAAAACATCAAAATATTAACGCAAAGATCATTTATATCAATCCTGATTTTAATAATCCCCTCGCCTACCAGTTATCGATAAATGAACGCCAGGAGCTACTCAAGATCTGCCAGGAATTGAACTTACGTATCATAGAAGATGACCCCTAT
Source organism: Pseudoalteromonas luteoviolacea H33-S (assembly GCF_001625695.1). GTDB lineage: Bacteria > Pseudomonadota > Gammaproteobacteria > Enterobacterales > Alteromonadaceae > Pseudoalteromonas > Pseudoalteromonas luteoviolacea_B. Next base: position 111,004 of record NZ_AUXY01000083.1, on the reverse strand, counting down.
TCTAGGTTCAAGTTCACCGACAGTGAACAACCGTCTTTAAAAGCCCTGGATAAATTTGGCCTTGTATACCATATAGGATCTTTTTCCAAAACCTTCTGCCCAGGGGTACGTGTCGGTTATATTGTGGCTCCTAATGGAGCCATAGCACATGCATTGGGGACCATAAAAAGCTTGACCTCCGTAAATACCAGTTCGATATCACAAAGTGTGATCGGTGGCTGGCTGATAGAGCAACAATATTCCCTGAACAATTGGATGGAGCCAATAAACCAACAATATTTAAGTCAATGCCATGCCATGAATAATGCCCTAACAGAAAACTTCCAACATAAAGAAGGAGTTCAGTGGAATAACCCTAACGGTGGCTTCTTTTATGTCATTAAAGTGCCGTTTAACTTTACCAAAGAACATATCACAGCTTGTGCTAATGAAAATAAGGTCATCTGCATGCCAGTCAGTTTCTTTTCCCTATCCCCACAGATTTGGGCTCGCTATGTACGGCTTTCATTTAGTTACTATGAGCCAGAAAAAATTCATGAGGGAGTCAAGAGCTTCAGCCAGTATATAGTAAGGAATAGCTAAAGCCTCAAAACACAGGAGTGCTAGGTAACAACAAAAGGCCTGACACTCTGAGCGATCACCACTTCCAAGCGAATAAAGAGCCTGAAGGAAGTTGCTCGACGTAAGTAAAGCCGGTGCTCGAAACAGCGCCTTTAAGAGAGCTTGAGTTTAGCCTAATTGCATAATAAACAAGATCAGCACAACAAAAATGCTAATCCCTCACCTTTTTAATCTACAAATACCCCTAACTTTACACGAAAGGTATTAACGGTTGTGGAACTAAGTGAGATGCAATATTCTTCAAAAAAACGTTACTTTAATCGTATCAATTACCTTACAAGTATTATTTAAAAATGAACTGGCATGCCAAGCAACGTTTAATTGAGATATATTACTATTTCAGCAATTGTGCATTTCCATGTTGGTAAAAACATACCAGCCATGTAGCTTTATGCTGGCATTGACAGTTTAACTTCAGCTAAAAGACAAGGCTCAGACATACCTGTGAGTACTAAGCGTTCTCCCGAAAAAGACTCTCGGCCATGAGCAACGAGCATGTTATCCACCATCAGGACATCTCCAACTTGCCACTGAAAAGTTACTTTTTCAGCTTCATAAGCTTGGATTAAAGTTTCAATGACTTCTGGCTCTATCTGTGAACCGTCTCCATAAAAAGTATGATTGGGCAACTCTTGATTACTATAAGACTCTCGTAGGAAATTTTGCATTTCAGTATCTAACGTGGCCAAATTAAAAAAGGTGCAATGGTTAAACCAGCAATTTTCATTGGTTGCAGGGTGCTTAGATACCATTGGCCTTACCTGACGAGTAGTTAAGGTAATATCATCATCTCCCCATAAAAAATCAATTTTATTATTACGACAGTAATTCTCGACTTGCTCTTTGTCTTCAGTTTGATAGCAATTCTGCCAGCTAACATACATATATTTCATAAAGTTTCGCTGGTATAAATAGCCTTTCTCAATAAACTTATTTCTGATATCTTCGGGAATACGCTGGAAAATTTTCCGAGTGTCGGCTAATGGAGTACAGCCACCAGATTCGGCCTCAATGTGGCAATTAAAATAGATATGTAACGGGAAGGTTAAATTAAATGATTGTTCTGTATGAAGAAAAATTTCATTTTCCTTAGGCTGCGAAGTCGATGTATAAATATTTCCAGAAACAGTATCCCTTGGTGAAGAACGCTCCATGTACTTAATCGCTTGTGAGCTGGTAGCTTTAATAACCTGCTCAAATACTTCTGCCGAGTCGACATCAAAGCCTCGAAATAACACAGCGCCATATTGTTCTTTTTTTGCTGTTATATAGGTTTTGTTTTTTTCAGCCCACTCTACCAAGTTTATAGAAGTATTTTTTGCTGTAATAACAAGTGGTAAGCTTTGCTCCGGTGAAATAAAGCTTGTTGTTATGGAACGCTCGGCTTCTTCTGCAATAACGTTGTTTATGTTCAAAATATTTTTCCTTAACAAATTAAAAAACTTTTAGTAATTGAATCCTACCAATATATTGGGTGGAAAATTTATTGAAGTTATAATGCTTTATCATCAAACAGTTGAATATTTTTCCCATATTCGACTGACAACATATTGGTTCGACACAGACTGGCTAGACTATCACTGTGCAGCTGCTTTTAGAGCTTCTACCTAGGCTAAGGCATCTAAATATCGTAGTTATTCATTTTTGGTCACGAATCCCCTTGGTATCAAGTTATATATTAACCTTACAACAAGCAAATTTAGCCCCTTCACGTTTTAGTTGCTCAAACTCCACAAAATCGGTGGCTTTCTTACCAAACACGCTTAATTTCAGGCTTAATCTTTTTATCAATGTGATACCAATTACTGCGAAGTTTCATATTCTTCTCAAGTGTTTTATAACGATAAAACTTTGATGGTGCAATGTATTTTTCTTCTCCTAGTAAAATTACCTCAAATACTCTAGGGAGCTATCACCTATATTAATAAACGTCGCTTTTCTACTGATTTTTTTAAATTATCGACTCCAAAACCGAACAAATCATAAAGTTGAGCTGTTTCTTTAAGGAGTTGCGTTATAGTATTTAGATTGAATCCACTTTCTCTACCCTACTCCGCAGTCTTATTTTTTCGCTCACTCATGAGCTTGATTTTCTTGCTAAATTGTTAAAAATATAATAAAAACAATAACTAAAGATATAGAAGATAATTACCGTTATTATGTGCTAGAAGTATTTTTATATGGATTTAAATAATGAAAAAAGCCCTGCTTTTCTCTGTGGTGATGGGATTATCGTCTTCGTTTTATGCGCTCTCGTCACCAAGCTCTAATTCTCTACTATCTGAACAGGCATTTACACAGGCCTACTTGAAAGAGACACAAAAACACTTTAAAGATACAAAACTCGAAGTAACCGGTGACTTATTACTTGAGATCACTTATGACAAAGGCATCGCCCTTTCTACAGATTTAACCAATGCGTATTTGAGGTACTCTCAGGAGAAAGATTTACTTACAGATATATTTGCAGATCATATCAATTCAAGTAAAAGTGTTAACTTATTAACTGATGAGTCTAAATTACAAATTAGTCAATTAAAGCCTGTCACAAAGCCGACCTCTTATATTGAAGGACTCACCGCTAAAATTAATCAATCCGGTGATAAAAATGTTCCTTTTCCTTTTTACTATGAGCCCATTAATGATGAGATCGTACTAATGTTAGCCATAGATACCCCCACAAGTATTCAGTATGTTGGTAAGGAAAAGTTAGATGAATTCAACTTACCCCCAGAGCAATTAAAGCAGATTGCTCAAGCTAATTTGGATTCATACTTAGAAAAGATAGGTGCAAAATTTCAAAAGATTGATCAAAAAGACGAAAGCTGCAATTTATATATGTTTGTTGCAGATGAAATCTACGAAGCAAGTGCCGTGTTTACTGATTACTTTAAGCAACAAGTTAAAGCGACCTTTAAGGGACCTATCGCAGTTGTATTACCCAATAGAAGCAGTGTTCTAGTTGTTCCAATGGATGACGAAGCTGGTCTTTATCAAATTGCTATGCTCGCTTACTCTGAGTGTCCAAACCTATCATACAACGTGTCACCATTTGCTTATGAATATCATGATGGTGAGCTGAAACGCATCCTGTTTTAAGCTTATCGATGGCGTGCCTGTAATGATACAGGTAACGCCATTCGCTTTTTTACAAAGTCAATGCAACTCCTCTCATTGGTGGTGGTGGCTACACAACAAATTCGGCCCAATGTGATCAAGGAGATTTGCCAACTCATTTTAATGTGTGTCACCCTCAAACTCACACCATTACTTGCTAGTCGATAAAACTGAAAGAGCCTATTAGATCCTCTTTTTTAACACTTTGAACACCATCTAATACACTAATCAATTCACCATCACTGTTGTTTGGTATCTGATTAAGAAGCATACCCAGAGTGCTAATATGCTCTCTGTTACCTCGCATGGATACTTGCGTCTGTACCTTATTTGAACTGCAGCGATATGGCACACCAACGCTGAGTATTAGTATTGTGGTTATTACCGAGCAGATCCCCCAACCCCTTTAGTCATCGCCAAAAAAACTTATGGAATTTTTTTAATTCGATACACCACAAAGACCTGAAGGATTTCAGTCTGAATTAGAATAAGTAGAGGCTTTATAAAAACCTCTACATACCATCTAAAACTTAGTGGTTAGTATGAATACACTGTATAATCTCTATCTGGCGCTGGGCTATGATCATAACCTAAGTCCCAAGCTTCCACAGCACGTGTCGTACCACCTGCATTTTTGCAAATAATTTCAGATACAACGTATCTATATACATATTGTCCATCCGCCAAGGCTGCGCCTTCTGTACTAAAATGCGCACTGTTAAAAGCCAGCCCTTGTTTGCTTTCAATAACATTTGGGGCTTGCCCGACTAAATTCGAAAAAGTGCACTGGCCATCTGGTGCATTATTATTTACGAAGGCAGCTGATACATAATTTATATTTTCATAATACCCTGCATGACTACCATTTACCCAATCTGATACTGTCACCTGACTCTCCCAATTAATGGCTGGTGCAGCGGGGATTTTGTGATATACCGTAGAGGTTTTTCTACCACTATGACAAGTGATTTGCAAAGACTTCGGCGTGCTCTCAACACCACTGGGTAATGTGCCAGTAATAGCAGTATTCCCTTGTACAGGTAACTCTGCCAACACTTGCCATGTATTTTCATTTATTACCTGCGCATTGGAGCAGTTTACACCAGCATCCGTAACAAAAAACCGCGCGGAGAAGTGCAATGCACTGCGGCTTTGTACTTCAATTTCAGTAATTGGACCATGTGTATATTGCGTAGTAATACCAGCTTGTGCATCTGTATCGTAGATCACTTCATTAGAAACGGCTGACATAGAGACTACAGCACATATTACAGCTATTTTATTAATCATAATAATTCCTTTTTAATTTTGGGTGGAAGCGGCGCCAAAACTGCCTATAAAATAGACGCTGCGTTCCTACTATATTTCCAAGTCATCGCCTGTCAATATAGGCAGTATTGATAATTTCAATTTCTGCCAATAGATGCTATGCAATGAAACACAAATTGGCTTTATACCACCCGTAGTAGCACCTGTTGCCATCTGTAAACTGTATGTATATGTTAAAAGTTATTACTGCGAAGCGCATACAGCTTGCTCAATCATAAATTACTCATGCGAGGTATTAGCCTTAATACACATCACTTTCATAAACGCCACGCAAGCTCGCTGAAAACAATGTCCGCTATTTATCACCTAAGTACCTGATACAAGGCAACGAAAAATCATCACCAAATATTAAGTACATTTCATAAACCAGCTCTATGGTCATATAGGTTTTTCCGTTCTCAAAGTTACTGATTGTCGCCTGATCTACACAAAGCTTATCGCCTAGCTGCTTTTGCGTTAAGTTATTGCGTTTCCTAATGAACTTTAAGTTATGCTGCATCTCTAACATTAACTTATTAACGACTAATCTGCGTCTCACAGCGTCATGTCTCATAAATCTACTAACCATACATTTTCCCTATAGAATTGGTTGTCGATATCAAGCAAAATTTGATTCTTAGTACTTACAATTTCTAATCCCTACTGTTTAGACGATTTACAAATAGCTTTTGCTTTTGTGTCAAAGCTATGTTTAAGTCGATAAAACATTCAAATGTTTACTTATGAAAAATCAATGTTAATATTATGAAACTTAGTATGCGGAAAAATCTCCGAAAAAATAAAATGGAAGAGGATAAGGAAAGTGATAAGTGGTGATGACCTAAAAAGCATGAGAGTCAATGCAGGTTTAACCCAAAAAGAGATGGCTGATAAGCTCGGTATCTCGAGAGAAACCGTTAGTAACTATGAGTTAGACGTGGGTCAACCCAAAATGAGGGACTTCTTGAAATGGCTTTTATTTTGCAAAATCGATACTCGCTCTTTAGTGAATCAGATCGATCAAATTCAAAATCAAGTAAATGGAAGTGTTAAAAGAGCTCACCACACGAAGAAAAAAGTAAAGTAGCGGCAAAACCTTATAAATTGAGTTATTAAAGTTACAAAGTGCCGCCATTTTATTTTAAAAAACATGTAATTACTTTTTTTAGATAAAATATTCACTATTCTGCACTACCGCCAAACCTTAACTGTTGCCTTTAAAACTTAGCGAATATGAAACGTTTTATTTTTAAGCAATACCTTACAAGCAACTCTATTAACATCTCATCTCTTGTGCAGTATAAGCTATAAAAATCACAAGTTAATTAATACAAACCGTTTAACTAAAATAGTTTAGGATAGCTAGTTTATAAGTAACTCGTGGTACTTTTATTGCTCATTTTGATGTTTTTTTATACCTGACACTCGTTGTATATAGGATAGTTAATCAACATTAAGGAAAATAATATGAAGTTATCTTATTTCGTAATAGGCGCAGCGCTAGCAATATCTACTGCATACTCAAACACAGCAAAGTCCAATGGGCTAACAACTACACCTATAAAAGGGTATTTGATCACATGCTATATTGCTGGGGGCATAGATAACCCAGGCATAGTGTTGTGGCGTGGTTTGGCAGTCGGCGAAGCTCAACTTAGTTATATGAAGCAAAGTTGCTATATGAATAGAGGCACTCCTGACGTAACAGAACTCCCTTTACGCTAATATTTTGAATTATTGATATTTAGCTTTGTGTCGGGTATTGCTTACTCAACCAGCTTGGTAAAACACACTCACAATGCTGTTTTAAATGAAAAATCTCATTTCAGGTACAAACTACTTATTTTTTTCTTGTTAATAACGTCGTAAAGAGGAAATAAACGCTAATCAATAAGGAATGTAAAATGAAATTAGCATCTATTATCTCGGGAACCGTCATGGCTTTTACATGTGTAGTATCTTTGAGTAATCAAGCAAATGCCGCTAACTCGCCAGTAATCATGTTTACCTGTGAAGATCCGTACTCTTCTCTTCACCCGATTTGGCAAGAAATTGTATACAATGAGAGAGATGTCAGAACACTATATTATGAATGTCGTATGGAAGGCGGGATTTCTAATATCAGATACTTGTAAAAGTAGCTGAACCGAGCAAAAAGAGGTGTATACACCTCTTTTAAAAGCTATCTCATTATATGACCGTTTTATGCTTCTCTCTTTGCTTTTGGACATACGTTTTAGCTGTCATCCCGTAGTGCTTTTTAAAGCAGGCACTAAAATAAGACGAAGAGTTAAACCCTGCTAAATCCGCGACCTCAGCAACACTTTTACCATGTAGCAATGGCGTAATAGACTGATACAAACGATAGGTTCGTAGATATTCATTGGCTCCCATCGATAGTACCGCTGTTAACTTACGATGCAGCTGACGCTCACTCAAAGCCATTTCTTTTGCAATCTGAGTAACCGTTGTATCTGGTTGTTGATAACACTGATGAATCACTTTATCTAACTTATCTAAAAAGTCATAAATATGCGGCTCATCTTTAAACTTAAGCTTCGGTAGCATGGGTAAATCTATACTTTTGATATCTTTGTTATCAATACGAGCATGCCACTTAGCTAAATTAGCGGCTTGATGTAAAAAGACATTACGCACTTTTAATTCTAAAGCCTGAATACTGAACGGCTTGGTAATGTAGTCATCCGCTTGGCGGCTCAAACCTTCGAGCTCTTTTTGCTCATTGAGGTTTGCAGTCAATAAAATTACTGGAATATGCGCTGTTAGCGCATCACGCTTTACTCTGCTTAACAAACCAAATCCATCTAAGTTTGGCATCATCACATCTGAGATAATCAAATCAGGTAGTATTTCAGTTGCTATATCAACGCCTTGCAAACCATCCTCTGCTTGTACCACTTTATAATGAGACTCAAATACGCTGTTTAAAAGCACTAACATGTCCGGAGTATCATCGACAATCAGCAGCGTTTTCTCGCTCGTTTGTTCTGGCGTATTTGTGGCTGATATTGGTGGGGCTAAATCTTCTTTATTAGGTAAAGTATCGAAAATAATGCAAAATTCACTGCCTTTTCCTAATGCTGACTTTACATTGATAACACCACCCAATTCATCTACTACCGCTTTAACCACACTTAAACCAATGCCTAGACCGACACCTGTTTCGCGCCCGCTTCTCGTTCGATATTCAGGTGTAAAAATCGCTTTGTGCTCTGTTTCATCAATGCCAATTCCTTGATCTTTAACTCGCAAGCAACACTTTTGATCAGACTTAGTTTCCAAAACTTGGAGCTCAACCAGAACTTCACTGCCCATATGGCTATATTTAATGGCGTTACTGATAAGATTGCTGACGCATTTTTCGAGCTGATCGGCGAGTGCTTCAACTGCAATGTCTTTATCAATATTAGCAACAAGTGTTATTTGTTTTTTTTCCGCCAAAGGAGTAAACGCGGCAACCTGCTCGGCACATATTTGAGACAAGCCAAAACACATTGTTGGTAACTCAGCTCGCTTGTCTATCTGAGAAAGCGGTTTTTCGGAATTAGACACCTGCATCAACTGCTCAATCAATATTTTAAGTCTCTTGGCGTTGCTGATCACAATATTAGCCATCTGACTACGCTCATCAGCATGTTGAAGCCTCACCAGTTGCTCTGCTGGGCCTTGAATGAGTGAAACCGGTGTCATGAGTTCGTGTGACAATGTTCGTAAAAGTGTAGTTCGCTGCGCTTGTGCCAACGCCAATGCATCACTCTTTTGTGTAAGTAATGTATTTTGCTGGCTGATCTCTTTAGTTTGGGCGGCAACTTCAGCTTCCAACGCCAACTGAATGCGTCTAAGTGCATTAATTCTGGCTCGATAAATCGCTAATAAACCCAGCACAATCAGACACAAATACGCACAATATGCCCAATAAGTTGCATACCAAGGTGTTTGAATAACAAATGAAAACTGCGTCGTATTTGTTGACCAATTACCATTACTATCTGTGCTTTGTAGTAATAATTTATATGTACCGTGTTTAAGCTTGGGGATCATCAAGATACGGCCCTTGCCTAGCTCAATCCAAGTATTTGAAACCCCCTCGAGCTTGTACTTAAATCTCTGTTTAGATGGACTTGAGAAATTTGTATTTGCTAATACAAACCGCATACTGGCATGGTCATAAGGTAAGTCTGTTAAGCTAGACTGATTAAAATACTTTAATGTCTTTCCATCGGGTAGCGTCAACTCAAATTCGCTGACTTTTGGCGATGCATCCGAAAATGTTAGCTGGTCAGGGGTTAAAATGCTTAAGCCATCTGCACTTGCAAATACAACCTGCTCACTTAAACCTGCCCCAGCACTCGCTAAATAACCTTGCGCATATAACCCATCTCCCTTATCAAAATAGCGAATTTCATTTCGGTTAGTGTGAGGTGACCAGCTGAGCATGCCATGGCTATTGGCAAACCAAGCATCACCTTTATTATCAAATGCGATGCTCGTATCCGTCAGTGAACTTATTTTATCAGGCAAGGTACGCCATCGCTTTGAATTTAAATCAAACACATGTAAACCAACGTTAGTCTGCACAAACAAGTCAGCGTTTGGACTAATAATAAGGTCATACACAGCATTTTGAATATTTAGAGCATACTCTTCTTTTTCTACTAGCTTATCAGAGGCGATATCAAAAACTTGTAAGCCATTGCTTGTTGCGACCCACAAAGTGTCTTGAAAAAGTACAATATCGTGCACTTCATCACTAACCAAAGCTGAATTATCTGTATGAAAACGAGATACTTGGTATGTTTTACTATTCAATCGTGTCAAGCCATCAAAGCTATGAGCTAACCATAATGTATGATCGTTTTGAATCGCTATGGAGTATATTGCATCAGGTATTTTAGATTTTGCTAAGTCAAACTGCTGAATAACTGACATTGAAGTTGAGTCAATTTGCACAACACTTTTATACAAACTAGCCCAAACGCTTCCATCCGACGAGAACGCCAATGCCTGCGCTGATAAATCTTGTGTTTCAAGGCAAGACTTAAAATCCCCCTCAATGGAATAACGACAAACCCCAGCCAGTTGATCTGCAAGCCATAAATCACTTTTTACGGCAAGAATATCGTTTATTTCATATTGTTCAGTTTCACTAGGGTGAACAAATCGACGATTTTTTGTCGCTTGCTTATTGGCAGTATCGAGCGTTGCCCCTTCACTATAACTGCCAAACACAGTGACTTGCTTATCTTGAAATAACGTCAGTAAAGGAGGCAAGCCTTTACTTGTCTCAACCTCGCCACCTTTTAATTTGAGCAACCCCGTATTTAAAGATGCAGCCAATATTTGGCCATTCCCCTGGAGTAAATCAAATACATATCCAACGGTATCAAACTCATTTTGGTCTATATAACGTAATTTAACGATGTGGGAGTTCAAATCATAAGTCGCGAGCCCCACACCGTGCATCGCAAGCCATATAGAGCCATCGGCTAAGCGCCAAATTCTATCTGCAAAAATTATTTCTCCGCTTTCATCGGTGACATATTTTACACCTTGAGTATTCTTATCAACCAACATGATACCTGTATTGGTAGCAAGCAAGAGCTTATCATCTTCGGTATCAACAATTGATAAAACATGAGGGACTATCGCAGAACCATTAAATTTTAGTTCTACGTGAGCAAGCACTGTATTGGAGGCTTTATACAGCCCTTCTTTTGTCCCGACCCAAATCACTTTGTCATTTGATTCAAATAAACTGTATACATTAAATGCATCGCTTTTCTGGGAGGGCATGATTGGCTCAAACCGCTCACTGCGAGACTTAAGTACTTCCAAACCCTGATTGCCTGCAACCCAAAGCTGCCCACTTGAGTCAAATAATAAGTCACGGACTTTCAGAGATAAACTCAGCTCAGGTGTTTCATGTGCGGAGAAACGTATTACTTGCGTACCATCAAAACGCGCAATGCCCTGCTCTGTTGCCAACCACATATATCCAAGCTCATCGCGCTCTATATCGAATATACGATTACTGGGTAAACCATCCCCTACACCTAGTACGGGTGATAAGTTAGGCACAGCGATGCCTTTAGCACAAAAAAAGGCGCTAATAATAACTAAGTAAATAAAGAACACACGCAATAGATAATTGAAAATCATAATGACAGATTATTGTTATATATACTTATTTTTATAACTTCAGGTTGCAAACCCCTGTTCCTAGTTGACATAATAGCAACAACATAATAAATATTAAACAAGAATCTAAACACTAAATTTAGGCAGATAATCATACTTTTTTGTCTGTTTTGAGCTACCACCAACTCGCCCATATTACGTAAAATTATGCGCATTCATCAGTGCGTTGCGAACCAGATAATTTTGCAAGGCAATACTAAAAATAAATGATTAAGCAGTTACTTAATAAACCTGCGTAACAAGGAACATGCATGTTTACACCTCAATTAAAATCACTCACAGTAGCACTTTTATGTAGCTCTCTTTTCACTGCATGTGGTGGAAACGGCGGTACAAGCGGCCCATCTATACAATTAGATAGCAAGACATCAAATAACATACCAAGTAGTGATAACAAAAGCCAAGCTGATACAGGCTCTGACCAATCAAATAACAACGTAGATAATACAAAGCCGCCAGTCACAACTGAAGAAAATCGATATGCTAGACGCGGCAGAGTTATTGATGGCTACGTTTCGGGGGCTACGGTATGGCTAGACTTAAATAGCAACGCACAACAAGATAAAGATGAGCCATTCGCAATCTCCACAGATAAAGGGAGTTATCAGCTTGAATTAACACAGGAGCAAGAAAAGTGTGCAGCGTACGTACCAACGTATGTGGACGTTCCAGTAGGTGCGATTGATGAAGATTTAGGCGAGGTCACTAAAGCGTATAAAATGGTATTACCTCCAACGCTAAACAGTATTGAAAACTCAGAGATGCTGCACATCACGCCGCTCACGACTGTACTTTGGCAATCGCTGGATAAAACAGATGAATTTAATAATTCAACTTGTGCCGAAATCATTGCAAACAATCAACTTAAAGAGCAACTACAAATAGTTATGCAAGAAAGTACTGCTCAAGTTATCGAGCATTACAATATCTCTGAAGAGCAGCTGTTTAGCGATTACATTGAAAATGGTGATGAAAGCTTACAAAAATTAGCCGAGGATATCGTAAAAGGGTTACAAGCTAGCATCGAAAAACACTTGGCGTTAGCAAAAGAATATCTAGACGCCCATGAGATACGTGTACTTCATTATCAAGATACGCCATCAGAACAATCACAAAGCAACCAACTAGTTTGGTATCGACGTGTGCTTATTTTTGGCGAGGGCGATCAAACCATAGTGGATGAAACTGTACGCATGGATGACGATTTAGAGGATGTTTTGTTTGTCCATTACGATCGTAAAATTGAGCAAAGCCCGTGGGGAGAAGGCCATTCATACAGTCGAACGGTTGATATGGTCAAAAATAGTTCTGAAGACCTCGGTCTTTGCCATTACTCAGAAAAGCTCAGTTTCACAATTGATGGAATTACCTATTCACTAGATAACTACAAATCTGTTGATCGGACTTCACAGCAACAACTTTGTGATAACGATGTCGACTTTAGTGATGCCGTGTATCGAGGCTTGTCGGTCGACTACAGCAAAGGTTCTATCAACTATTTAGCTGAGTTTACACAAGACAGTAATACAAAAACTGATTTAGATGACTGGATCAACTTAGGTGACAAACCCAATATATTAGATATATTAATTCTAGTGCTGTACTTTGCACAATCCGGCTTTGAATTTGACAATGATGTCACTATCCCATTTTTCTCTTGGCATAAGCGTATCACAGATGATTCTGGCGACAATCGCGTCACAACATCTAAACACAGTGATGGCACATGGACTCGTCATACATATGAAGATGACGGCACATATGTCATGCACTGCAGTACCGATGGTGAGACTTGGAAGAGCTGTGAAAAACAAAATTAAGTAAAACTAAAATATATAGCCTCCCTTTAAACGGTGTAAAACATAGCGTGTTACACCGTTTTATACTTATATAAAACATTCAGGTTATTTCGTTCCCACCTTTCCTCGCTCTATCACATACTAAGCTTTACTTTCGTCAATTAAAATGCTCAACTGCCATAGTATTTAAAATAAAAAATGTAGGGAAATACAATATGGTAGAATTAAATGCAAATGATTTACTTAAAGTAGCGGGTGGCATATCTGGTGGAATAGAAAGGCCTGTAGTTATTCCTAGATAGCTCGATACTTTTGTCACCTAAACCAAACACTAGGGTTTTAAATTCTTTTTATTGCTCTAGTTTACGCTTTACGCGAACACAACTATTTGGTTACGCTACAAACCCCAAAACTTATCATTACACAATGCTTTTGCCATATAAACTCATTCTCAAATTTGCGTTTAAAAACAGGGCCATTCTAAAGAAAAGTTTATTGTTGAGGCACTGACTCTGCATCAGAAAACAAGTTTACAGACACATGGAGACGTGAAACAGCATCAAAAAATCAACAAAACTAATACCTATATGTGTGAGCAAAGAATCAACAACACCGCTATTTAGCCTACTTTTTCTTGAAATTAAAACCAGTTAAGGCTCTGAACTAAGCTATGAAGTCTAATTACCCCCCATTACTGCAACACTCTGACCAATTAAGTAAATAGCGCCTTTTAAATAAAGAAAAAACTATCCACAACCCCAATTCCCATAACAAAAAATAAGACCTGGAGGGAAGGTATCACGACTTTTTCATTACCAAGAAGCTATAAAATATTTAATTAATTTCATCCGCAAGGTTTATTTATAAAAAACACCTTGATATGATAAGAGAAGTAAATGAAAATTTTAATATAACAAACACATCAAAATCTAAGGAAATCTTTAATTTAAAAGTCAAAACATGATTATATTAATATAGGCTATTAGTCGTCTCTAAATGCTTGCAATAACAGTGTTTTAAGTGATAGCTTTTGTTAAATTTGTTATGAAAAGGTAATGTTGGGACGTATGAAATTTAAGATTCGACAACTAGGATTGTTTAATGGCTTATGGGGAGAGGCAGCCAAGTCGATAAGATCGATGAGAAAAGATGCAGGCCTCACCCAAAGTCAGTTAGGGCAAAAACTTATTCCAGCAGTAGATCAGGCAACTATATCTAATTGGGAAACAGGCAAAACCCCTGTACCATTAACGAGCTACTTTTTAATATGCTTTATATGTGGTTTTAGTCCAGAAGAAAAAACGAAGCAACTACTCGATAGTCAACAACCTGAAAATAAAAGAAGCTAGAGAGATTAAGGATATACCTGATGTTTGCCTACGAAAATTTTTCTGAAATATATGATGCGATAGCATACATGCTAGTACCTTTATATATCATCGCGCTTGTATTGGCATGGAAAAGTATAAATGTCCGTTATTTAATAAGCGTGATCTTGGTCATTGAAACACTAGATGCATTAACCATAGACTTCGCCTTCAGCTTAGGTAACTACTATTATTTATGGGTGACGTTTGTAAGTATTTTATTCCTAATACCTGTACTAGGAAGAAGGCTAATAGCGGCTAGTTTAAGTTCAAGAATTAAAGTGTTTAAAAAAATACAGTCTCAGTATGTCTTTACGAGACAAGAAGGAGGACTCATATTTCTTTATGCCTTGGCAACTTTAATTAGCTTTATCGCTTTTATAGAAGCATCTCTATATACAGCTGCAATAATACAATCACCCCCGATTATAAATAATGTTTATGGTCCTACACTATCGTTAATTCATCTTTTGGAAGCTTTTTTGGTATTGAGTTTAGCAGCTAAAGGCAACTGGGTGTTTACAGTTAATAAATCAAAAAAGGCAAAGAAAAGCAGAAGCTATTCAACTTAAGAAAGATTAAATCGCTCAAAAAAATGAACAGCCCTTACTCCATTTAAAGTTTTCTTAGATTAAATAGTTACTGTAATCATTAAAATTTAATTTATAGACCTAAAAAGGCAACATACAGTCATCGTTTAAGACTAACTTTACAATAGAGGAATAGTATGAAACTTGTTGTTAAAAAGCTTAAAGAGCTTTCACTTTCTGATGCTAAAAGAGTTGTAGGGGCAGCCGGTGGTGGGACGAGTGGACCGCAACCGGAAGAACCAAAATAATCGGTGTTGGTACTCCATAAAAATTAAGTGCTAGGTATATCAACTACCTAGCACTCAAAGACTCCCGAATATAAGTTTGTATCCTGTAAAGGATGCAATTTATGAACTTGAAGTCACCAAATTTGTTTTTCCACATGCACCTTTTTACTCAAACCTCTGAATGCGTTATCACTTTAATCCATATTGGTTTTGATAGTCATCAATGAGGAGTTCAATTTGTTCAATGCTTTTTATAATTGCTAAATTGAGACGTTGGAGTTGTTTTTCATTCAACATGCCTGGCCGCAACATATAATGGATGGGGTTTTCGTATATTCGTATCGAAGTGGACTTAACCATGCCTTCGTATTCAGGTTTTTGTAGTAAATACGCCCCCGTTAAATAATCTTCCACAGCATACTCAACGCGCTCTTTTTTAACTAGATTAAAGCGCTCATCCGCAAAATTCGTTTCAACAACGCAGTCTTCACATAACCGACGAAAATTAGCAAAGTGCTCTCCATACACACTGCCTCGACTTACAGCAATGAGGTTATCACCAAAGTTCAAAAGCAAAGCGGGCGTACTTACATTTTTTGAAGTATTAAATTCACGTTTATTTTTGGTATGCGCGAACAATTGCATCACTTCCTGTCGGTAAGGAAGGCTGAACTCAGCATATTTACGCCTAGGCTGCGTAAAGCTTGCGGCAGGAATAATATCTACTAGGTTCTCTTGAAACTGTTTAAATGCGCGACTTGAGGAGGGTAATTCCACATATTGCCAACAAAAACCAGCCTCACGTAATACAAGCTCGACAATCTCAACTTCAAGACCAACATATTGCCCATCAATGCGCTGAGAGTATGGCGGCCAATTACCGCTGGTGCTCACTCGTAGCGTCTTATCACATTCTGATTGCGCATAGCTTATACTGCTTATCATTAAAGTATGTAAATACATACATACAATATGAAACTTAATACCACGTTTATTCAGTGATGTTCTGTTCAATCTTTTATTGCTCTATTATCGCTTTCAATAACAGTATATACATTAATTAGTCTCATAACAGCTTGGCTGCCTTGGACATGCTGTCCCTCGTGTGCAAATTACCCTTACATCATTATTAATGCCACGCTCTATCCAGTTAATATTGAGGATTTTTGCCACGCTCATAAGTTGTTTTTTCAAATGCCATGGCACCACACTCGCCCCTCCTTGCTTGATACACAACGCCTGAAGTTCTTGAACAACCTCGTCAGCATTCATACCTTGCGCGTCTATCGCGGGGTTCAAATCTATACCTGCACACAACACATGTGCATTTTCAACCAGATCATTGACCTTGAGAGACTCGCAGCAATATAAGTGAGGCTTACCATTAACGTTTAGAATTGATAATTGTGCACTTGAGTGATGAGATTGCGCTACAAACTTTCTAAACACAGCCCAGTGTTGACAGGGGTCTTCCACACTGCGCATATTCCCCCAAGGCAATGGAATACCGTTTCCTCGATACACAGCCTTTAACTTGCCTGGTAAGTAAGCATCAAAATAATGCCAGTGTGGATAAGGTGACACCACTGTCATGCGACGCATGGCGACTGATGGCGATATATTCAATTGCTGATGAATATCAATTTCATAACCATAAGAATCTAATAACTGTCGATACGCAACCTTCGGGCAAAGCAGCGCCCCAGCAAAGAAACTAGATTCAAAGTCATGCCAAGCCGTCAAAATATCTTGTGCGTTTGGCGTGGTGTCAGTAGCTGGTAATACTGCCGTATTAAACCCACCTGTACGTAAAACGCAGCGCAAGCCTTCCAGCTCGTGCAATACACTATGTCCTATATGCACGGCTAAGTCGTATTTTAATCGGGCCGGATTTTTCTCTAACGCTCTATTCAGATGAACCACATTCGGTTCGCTAAAATAAGATGTAATGAGGTGATTGAATACATGGCCGCTATCATCCATCACTTCGTTAGGTACTTTATCAAACCATTTAATCTCTAGACCGTGTTTTTTTATCAATTGCAAAAGGTCATCAACCGTTAAATATAGATTTTTACCACCCACTTCATCTGCTGCACGCTCAAGGTCCGGAAAGTGATTTTGATGATGTTCTTGATGCGCTCGGATTAATAAATGCGCAAACTGTCTGCCACTGATCCCTGTCTGAGATAACATCTCTGGTATCGCTATTTGTAAAATATCATTAGAAAATAAGAAATTAGGCTCTAGTGCCATCCCCTCAATTCCACCAGAACGTCCTTTTTGTGGGGTAATTGCGTCAGGCTCAGGGTCCGTATCTAAAAACCAAGCTAGCGGCTTTTGAAAGACTTCAGCAAAATTCTCTAACATCTCACTACTTGGCGTACGTTTCCCTCTCTCAATCATGGATAAATATGAAACTGAAGGCGCGGTCTGAGGGTCTACACGAATACAACGAGCAGAGAGATCCTCAAGCGTCAAATGATTACGCTTTCGTAAGTTGCGGATCTTGGTACCAAGAAAGTGAGACTTACGCATCAGTTCTGATGTTTTTTTCATTTAATACCAACCCTTCTAATTTAAGCGACTTTCATCAATATTTACGACTGTTTTTGAACATGTGCATGATATAAAAGAGCATAAACTCGGCCATTTTACAACAAGAGGTCAGACCAGATTTTGTAAAATTTACACTGTAAAATTCTTTTTGTGAAATTTATTGATAATTTTTTATACACTGAAATTGTAGTCAATTAATCAGCGCACGTTATGAGACAACCATAACGTTCACAACAATTTAATTTCGGTAACTGGGGATACATCAATGAAAGCACAACTTCAAACAACACCACCACTAAGTGAAGAATGTCAAAAGCTCGTAATTGCAAAGCAATTTTTAGATCAACACTGTCCGCTTGAGTTTGGTTCACATACACAAGTTAGTGCTTATGTTGTTTATTACAATCACCTAATGGTCTTTTTTGAAGATGGGCAACACTGTGGATTAAAAAATACCAAGCAATTTGTAGCGCTGTGTGGTCATAAAGAAGAGCCCACGACTATTTTGCTGCAAAAAAACGATGGCCTGCACATCGAACTCAGCTTTAACATCGCGGGAGAAAATGGCAAGTACGACAAAGCTCATATTAATGATGTACAGTACGAAACACCGTTTAGCTCCATTGATACGCAAAACCGTCAGCACACCAAGTTATGGATGAGCTTTATCGATGGCGTTCAGCACACTTTACTCGATGAATCTCGCTGCAAATGCTATCGCAGCAAAAATGGGGAAGATTACGAAATCTAAAACCTTCCGTAAATTTCACAATTTATTTTTCATGCATTTTTACCCTGGCCGCGGCGAAAATTTGCGGCCTTTTGTGAATACTTACTCACATCAAATCTATATTTTTTCATAGCTTACAAAGCATTTGTTTTATTTCATTTCATGCATTCAGATTAATTTCAGCTAACCTCAATATAATCGCGCACCTATTTAACTGCGGCGGGTAACAATGAATAGAGTATTCGATTGGATTAAAAGCATGAACTGGATGCTGTGGGCATTGATCCTCGGTATTGCCACTGGGCTCATTTTTGGTGAACGTGTAGCATTTTTAAAACCCATTGGCGAAGGCTTTGTCAGCCTAATGCAAATCACCATATTTCCTTATATCGTAGTCAGTCTTGTTGTCGGACTCGGTAAATTCAGTTCTGATCAGGTCAAAACGGTCTTAGCCAAAGCCGCTATTACTATGGTTGCACTTTGGGTTATTGGCCTTGCCGTTATTTGGTGCTTTACCTTAACTTTACCAAGCCATGACGCGGGTACTTTCTTCTCCCCCGCCCTCGTCGCACAAGCGCCCGAAGTAAATTTTGTACAGCAATATATTCCATCAAACCCCTTTGCTTCAATGGCAGATGGCAACGTGCCTGCATTGGTCATATTTTGCATCGCATTAGGTTTAGCGCTCATACCTAATGGCAGAAAAAATCAATTATTAGATGTACTTGAGGTGGTCGGTCAAGGCTTGACTGTGATGTCGAAAAAGGTCATCAAATTTTTTCCAATCGGGATCTTCTCTATGACTGCCAGCACTGCGGGTACTATCGGTCAAGAAGAGCTTAGCAACTTGCAAATATACTTAGTGTTGGTCATTTGCTTGGGCTTTTATCTCATGTTTGCTCTGCTTCCTATGCTGGTCGCAGCGCTCACACCCGTGAAATATCGAGATCTGATAAAAGTCATGCGCAATGCGTGGATAACGGCATTTAGTACAGGTAACGTGTTTATTGTACTGCCAGTGATCACTGAAGGTATTAAAGCACACTTACAAAAAATAAAACGCAGTGATGAAGAGTCTGATCATATTGCCGAGGTCTTAGTGCCTATTGCGTACACCTTCCCAAGTTTAGGTAAACTCACAACCTTAATGTTTGTCACCTTTGCCGCATGGTTGACCGGGAATCCTATTTCGTTAGAGCAAATTCCAAATGTCACACTCTCAGCAATGCTGAGCTACTTTGCAAACGTCCACATTGCGATTCCTTATATGCTTGATAGTTTAAAAATCCCAGCGGACAGCTATCAATTGTATTTATCAATGTCCGTTTTAACGGCTAAAGTGGTCTCTCCAACTACTGTTGTGTATATTTTCGCGGTTACCTTGCTGTGTATTTTTTACAACAAAAAACAGTTACACCTCAAACGCATCCGCTCTTTATACTATCTAGCGCTGCTTTCAGTGTTCCTGCCTGCATTTATGGTATTGAGTTTTACCGCCAATAACTATTTGGCAAAAAGTAGCAAAGGCGCAGACGATGTGATTGCAAACATGGTGGTGTCAGATCAAGTACCTAGCGATGTATTAAATCATGTGCCAAAGGCATATCAGAGCGGTGAACTCTCACTCACCAATATTGATATTATCCAAAAACGCAATTTATTGCGGGTTGGCTACCTAGTCGACAATGTGCCGTTTAGTTATTTCAATCAAAAAGGTGAGCTGGTTGGTTTCGATATTGGCTTAGCACATAAGCTGGCGTCTGACTTACAAGTTAAGGTTGAGTTTATTCCTTTTAAAAAGCATCAACTGGCTGAGTATCTCAACAAAGGCTACTTTGACATCGCTATGTCAGGCCTTGAAATGAGCGTTTTGGACTTAAGCCGTGTTCGCTTTACAAATCCGGTTATGGAGCTGCAATTGGCCTTGGTTGCCAAAGATCACAGGCTCAAAGAATTTGCGTCAAAAGACCAGCTACTGAATAAAGACGGTCTTAGCCTTGCTCATGTCGAGTATCAACCACTGATGCGCGATGTGGCAAGACAATATCAGCATATTAAGGTCAAACAACTTGGTAATCACCAATCCTTTTTTGAACAAAGTGGTGATTTTGATGCCTTAGTGATTAGTGCTGAAGCCGGCTTCGCATGGAGCATGTTCTATCCTGAATACGGTGTGGTTGTGCCAAATGGTGCGGAGCTTAAATACCCTGTTGGCTTTGCGGTAGCGAAACGCAATGTAGATATTCTTAATTACGTCAATACCTGGCTGTCTATTCAACAAAGCAAAGGCACCATAAAAAGCAATTATGATTACTGGATCTTAGGTAAAGGCACGCAAGTTAAAGAGCACCGCTGGTCATTGCTTGACGAGCTGACCGAACAGTAAAGTCCCCATAATAAACAACGCCAGTAAGTTACGTTTATCACCTTACTGGCGTTTTATTGCATGATTGAATACAAGTTAAACAGGTCACTTAGCTTCATACATACATGTGCACAAAACCAATTACACTCAGCGTAAATTGAATAGCAATCGCCATTAGCAGTTTAACTTGAAACGACACTTTATTGGTTTTATGTCGGGTAAAATGCATCACTAAATGCGTTGTACTGTGTAGCGCTAAAGCAGACAACAAAATGAGTGTTTTTTCTGATACCCTTTGCGCCTCTTTCTTAGCACTTGATTTATCTTTATAAAAAACCACACACATTAGTATGTTTAACAAAAAAAGCGCACCAATCACAATCAATAGCAAGGTCATGTTATTCCCAAGTATTGGCATAAATAGCATAACAAGTGCAATTAAAGACACCGCAACCCCACACTTGCTGATAAACATCACTAAAGTATTAAACAATGTATCCCTCTCTTTGCTGACACAAGCTAAAGTCAAATAGTGACATTTATTAACCGCCTTTTATCTCTTGTGGATTATCACTGAGTCGTTTTTGATTAATTAAGTTAAACAACTCAACGGTTGCCATTGCGTCGTTTAAAGCGCGGTGATGACCGTTTAATGCAATCCCTAAATCCTGACAGATTTTACCCAGCGAGTAAGAGGCATGGCCAGGAAGCCACTTGCGGCCCAATTGGACTGTGCATAACTTCGCACGTTTAAAGTATCTTTCTTGACGGGCAAATTCCGCTTTTATAAAGCCAAAATCAAAGTTCACATTGTGCGCAACAAAAATGGCCTGCTGGCTGAAAGCATCAATGTCATCAATCACTTCACTAAAAATAGGGGCATCACTCACCATGTCATTGTCTATACCTGTAAGCTCAGTGATGTAACGCGGTATTCGTCGTTGTGGGTTAATCAGGCTATGCCACTGTCCAATAATTTCGCCATTGAGCACTTTAACCATGGCAATTTCGGTGATTTTATCATGCTCTTTTTTACCTCCTGTTGTCTCTATATCTACAATGACATAAGGTTGATCTGGCTGAACTTGCCACTGAACGGTTTGAACGGATACATCAAATCCAGACTCAATCAGTTTTTTAATCGTGATCAGCTGGTTACGACGAAGACTATCGCCAGGCGCTTTCACTTCAACAAACTTAACTGAATTTTGGCAAAGCATAAGGTCGGGGTAGCCGTCTTTGAGTCCATTGAAATCTTTACTCATAGCGCGAAGATGCTTACATACAGCATCAAGAGGCGCGTGTTTTGCAAATTCAAAAAGCTGAGCAAGCCCATCAGGATGCCAATGCATCAAACGATTGTGAGAACCAAACGTTTCAGACGCTTGTTTAACTAACCAATTTAATAACTGTGAATTACTCGAAAACGTACTTAAACGCTGCTCTATTTCCACCTCAAACACTTGATAAAAAGAGTTATCTTTAATGCACTTGGGTGTGCGCTCAAACTCATTTGAAAACGCATTTCTTGAATCTTCAAACAACTCATGCCAAAAACTTAAACAAAATAAGGTGCGCCAAAGCCTATTTTCACAGTGATAAGCTTGTACCTCTGAGCGACCATAATACTCAACTAAGCCTTGTTCAACGTATCCGACATAAGCTTCATCCAGTGCGATCGGCGCACCACTGCCTCTTAGCATATCTGTCAGCAATGAAGTACGGGATTGGGTAAATTTAAGTCGGTAGAAATCCTCAGCAAAAAACAACAGTTGCTCGTCACCGGGCGCGTCAAGTAATTGCTCAATCAACTCTTTACACTTGTCATGCTGACCTTTTGCGTACAGTTGGCGGATATATTTCTCTTGCGCCTTAGGATGAGCACTTAACGTCAGTAAAGCGTCGCTTAAATCTGTATCTTCACTGGCAACTAAATTTGCTAACTTATAACAGAGATGGTCGTATTTTACCTTTGCTAATTGGCCCTCTGGGTGAGTATATTCCCCTGACACTAATTTACGTGCATTCTCTATCAAAGAAGTAGACGGCAATAATTTTAGCTCGCTGTATAAATTACAATATTGGTAAGCACTGAGTGCTTCATCTCGGTGCTCAAAATGTGCATTGCCCTGTTCTCTTTGACTTTGCGTTTGCATTACCCCCAAATCTCGCATCGAAAACTGCGACAGTGCACCACCTAACTTTCCAAAAAATAAAAACAAAAAATAGGAAAAATCAGCTTTGAAAGGTGAAAAAAAGTATTCTTGAAGGATAGCTGATGCAGGGTTGATACTTTCCAGCTGAGATAACGTATAGTCAAGCCACTGTGCTTTTTTTGCTGATTTTACAGGTGGTTCATCAAAAATATGGGTTTTCACAAGTGCAATGAGCTGCGTTTTATTCAGTTCTGAAATTAAGCCTTCAAGCTCTGAATTGGATGTTGCATGACTTATCCAGCCACATGTTTTTAGCGTTTGATAAGCCTGATCATAGTCTGTGATTTCTTCGTAAACGAGATCAGTGTCGCACACAAAATCACGCTTTCGATTGATCACCCGAACTAATAAACACTGCGCATCTTGCGAAAGGCGCTTAAACTCATTAATTTTCTCTCGCTGCTTATCACTTAACAAATCCCAGCTGGTTTGCGTTAAGTAATCAAGCAGCTCAAAAAAGTGCGTGAGATAATATTTTTCGGGCAGTGTTTTCAAAATTAGAGCCTGTATATTTAAACAGTACTCAAATATGCCAAATTTCCTGCGATATGGCTATTAATTTTTACTCAGTCACATCAGAGCGCGCGTTTTGTGCACTCAAATGCGCTTTCAGACACTGTAACAAGGTCCCAGGTTGAATTGGCTTTGTTAAATAATCATCCATTCCGGCATCTCGGCACTTTTTCTCATCGCCACTCATTGCGTTTGCAGTAAGCGCAATAATTTTGATCTCTTGGTTGCTATACCCTGCTTGGCCTTGTCTAATTAAACCTGTTGCTTCATACCCATCCATTTCAGGCATTTGACAGTCCATAAGCACCAAGTCATAAGGTTTCGAATGTTGGCAGTGACGCAATGTATTAAT
This sequence comes from Pseudoalteromonas luteoviolacea H33-S, assembly GCF_001625695.1. GTDB lineage: Bacteria > Pseudomonadota > Gammaproteobacteria > Enterobacterales > Alteromonadaceae > Pseudoalteromonas > Pseudoalteromonas luteoviolacea_B. The sequence continues at coordinate 87,021 of NZ_AUXY01000083.1, read as the reverse complement.
CGCTTCTTGGCCATTAGTCACGACGTCGACAAACTCAATACCCAGCTTTTTCAGCATGCTTGTTGTGACTATTTGATTTACGTGGTTATCTTCAGCAAGCAATAAACGGGGTTTTGGATCCCAAACAACGGGCTCAGACGCATCATTGTCTTTAAACGATTTCAAATAATGGGAAGTAACAATCGGCTTTGCATTGGCAAGCGCTTCACCATCTTCTCCAACTACCGATAATGCATTGTGTAAGTCCGTTGTGGTCGCAGGTTTAGGGAAATACCCAGAGAAGCCTCGTTTTGCAAAATATGCCGCATCTCCTTGATGTCCCATGGATGTCATCATAATCAACTTAATACTGCTCAGCCTAGGATCAGCCTGCATCTCGGCACCAAGTTTTGCGCCATCCATCACAGGCATTTGCATGTCTAATAAGGCGATATCAAATAAGGTTTTACTCGGGTCTTTTAGTCGTGTTTCGCATTGAGAAAGCGCTTCTATGGCAGACGAAGCCTCTGTAACAGAGGCGCCCCAAATTTCCAATTGTTCTCGAAGTACAGTACGATTTGTTTGATTATCATCGACGATTAACAATTCTAATTTGCTGATATCAAATTTTGGCATTGGGCGGTTATTTTGCTCACCTATTCCTAAGCTAATAGAGAAGTAAAACTCGCTACCACAACCCTCTTCACTTTTAACGCCAATACTACCGCCCATCAATTCACAGAGCTTTTTAACAATCGATAAACCTAAGCCCGTCCCGCCATATTTTCTTGTAGTAGATGAGTCTACTTGTGAGAAGGTTTCAAATAATTTATGTTGCTTTGATAACGGTATGCCTATACCAGAGTCAATAATAGAACAGTCTAAACGCAGCTTATCGTCTACTTTATTGAGCTCAGCGCGAATAATAATTTCGCCTTCATCTGTAAATTTAATCGCATTACCTACAAGGTTAGATAATACCTGTCGCAAACGGCTTGGGTCGCCTTTCACTACTGAGCTGTCGACCTTTACAATATCTAAAATGAGCTCAATGCCTTTGCTTTGAGCTTGCAATGCAGCGGATTCTGAAAAATCACCAAACAGCTCTCGTAAATCAAAATCAAGCAACTCAAGTTCTAGCTTCCCAGCATCTACTTTGGAGAAATCTAATATGTCATTGATTAGGTTGAGTAACGAATTAGCACTATTCATCGCAAGCCGTGCACGATGCTTTTGCTCATCATCTAGTGGACTATTCATCATTAAATTAAGCATACCCAACACCCCATTCATCGGAGTGCGGATCTCGTGACTCATCGATGCCAAGAAAGCACTCTTCGCTTCACTCGCTTGCTCGGCTTGCACCTTCGCATCCGCCAATGCTTTTTGTTGACGAATTTGCTCGGTCACATCTTGCAAAATGCCCACATATGCGATCAGTTTTTTATTTTCATCCAACACAGGACCGATGTGCATATTGTTCCAAAATGGCTCACCGTCTTTGCGATAATTCAGTATTTTTTCTCTGTGCGGTTGCTGTAGTTTTATCGCTTCACGGATTGCCTCTACTGCAGAATTCGATGTTTGCTCACCTTGTAAGAAACGGCAGTTTTTACCAATAACTGATTCATCATACCCAGTAATTCGCTTGAAGGCTGAGTTTATAAAGCTCAAAGGCATATCTTTCTTATAAGCATCAGTGATCACAATACCGACATCACATGATTCAATCGCATAAGCCAATAAATCATTATGCTCTTTCGCTTTTTTAAGCGCTTCTTGATACATTTTTTGATCAGTTATGTCCGTCAGAGAGCCTGACATACGCACTGCTTTATTTTGCTCATTACGAAGTGCCAAACCTTTTGAGCGATAAAATCTATAGTCGCCGTTGTGGTTACGCATTCTAAACTCAACGTCAAACACATCTCCGCTTTCCAAATGCGTATTCAACGCCCCAAATGTATGGGTTTTATCTTTTGGGTGAATAGCTCGCTCTAAACTATCAAACACGTCAGGAAAACCATTCATATCATTAGCACCATAGCCCAACAACTCTCGAAATCTGGGTGAGTAAAACATGCTGCCCTTTTCTATGTCCCAATCCCAAATCCCGTCGTTACTGCCTTTAATTGCTAATTTAAATCGTTCTTCACTTTTTTGAGTCTCTTTCTGGGACAGCTGTAATTGCTTAAATGGATTTAGCAATAATTGGCGACCAAAGAAAAACAGTAAAAGGAAAGACAATAACAAACTAATCACAACCGCTTTTGCGATAGCTAAAATGAAGGTGTTTACGCTATTTTGAATGATCTGTTGGTCAATAAAGAATTTTATCTCTATATCTGTGTCTGGTAAACGGCTTTCGAACAGCTGCAAGTACTCTAGACCCTCCTCCGCATTGCTGTACTCAACCCATTGACCAGCAAGCTCAACCACTAATTCACTTTGCCTCATGTCGATGGCCAAAAGCGAGGCTAGGTCGGTTTTAAATTCAGAGATCAGTACCCCTTCCGTAAAACCGTTGTATTCTATAGGCACAGCCAAAATAAACTTAAACTGTTGTTCTTCTTGTTTTAAGACTACCGCTTGCCCAAGCTCACCCAATAGCATCTGATCCAGCCACGGTTCACGACTAAATTTTCCACTGTATAGAGGGGAATTTGTAAAAACCGGCTCAGAAAGCACATTGTAAAGGTGCAAAGGTACATGCCCGCCCAACACCTTATAATCTTTTAAAAAATCAGACAGTGAAGCGCGCGATATATCACTGCCCATCACGGCATTTGAAAGCATGGGGATTTTGGCTAAATCCTTTAATAGGATAAGACGCGTTGACACAAACTGACCAAGGTTACTGACCGCCAACTTTGCTTCGGTTTGTCTTGCTTGTAGCTGAAGCTCTTTCACCGAGCTATCTGCTCGAGTACCAACCAAAGACAAACTAATAACAATTGATAGGACTAAGCTACATAACAAAAAGGCATAAAAAGCCCTGTCTGAGGACATGCTAAATACCTTATTCAGCCAGCGGATCATGGATTACCGACCAGCACTTTGGTACTGCCGTTAGACTCAAAGTATGCCATGCATAAATCGCCTATTCCCAAGGCCTCATGGGCGTCTGGGTTTTGTTTACTCCACTTGGAATAAGGGTTTTGGTAAGTTTTGATAAGCCCTTTAACAGGCTTATCAAGCTGCTCAAGGGCACGTCTAAATTCAGCTCTGTCTTTGGACATATCACCGGTTAGCTTTATTTGCTCGATGGCCGCCAACGCAACTTTTGCTAAGTCATAACCATGGATGAATCCAGTAGGCGCAAATAAAAAGTCACGCTCTGCAAATTCATCAGGAAACATGCGTTTAGCATTGTTCCACACTTTAACTGCTTGCCCAGATAATGGGCGCCGCTGAAATGAGAAACAGCTTTGAATAAAGTGCAAATCTATGCCTGATGCAAGATCTACTTTCGCCTGCTGAAAAAAGTCCCCGCCCGTGATACCCCAGTGACTAATAATTGGAATTCGTTGTTCCTCTGGATAGTCAGCCATCGCTGAGACCAGCTGCTTGCCTTCAATGGCATTACCAACAAACAAAATACAACCACTGTCTTTTGCGAGCATTTCTCTAATATGAATTTTTGCGCTGCTTTCCTTCATGCCCCAATCAAACCAAGTTACCGTTGCCTCTGGGTTACCCAAAGCTTTACCAATTGATTTGTAATTAGATTTGCCCCAAGGCGTTCTTTCTAAGAAAAGGTGAGGATTTTTGCACGCACGTTGATTAGCAAACTCCACGAGCTTGATACCCGCTTTGGTGTCATCCACAGACAGGCGAAATACCCAGTTTTCACCCTCATCATACCGTGTAATGGGACCACCTGCTGCCCAAGGCACCAACAATGGAATTTGATTAGTATTGATAAACTCACGGTATTTTATGTAAGGGGGGGAATGTAATCCACCGAGCACAAACAGCCCCGATGGATCTTTCAAAAAGCGCTTAAAGTTCAAAAAGCTGCGATTACTGTTACCACGATGGTCTCGAGATAACAGCTTAATTTTATAACCTTGCGCTTGGTTGTCTACTTCATCTAACGCAGTCAAAAAACCCATTTTTATCGCAACAGCTGACTGTCGATGGGTACTATAGTCTGAATCATGATAAATATGTAATTCAGGTAAACTTTTTTCTTTTGCAAATAAGCAAGTCGACAACACGACAAAGAGCACGGCGCAACAGTATTTGAACATAAGCACTAATCAATTATTTTTAGCTACTATAAAGTTAGTCTATCTTGCCTATGAATTACAATTCCATCAAAGTATTAAATATCAATTAATTGTCTAATCGCTTGCCAAGTCTGTGGACTGTTTATAACCCTACCATGGCCTTGACCTTGTGTACTATGTAAACTGGCATGATTGTGTTTCTCAACCTGCGCCAAAGTATGCTGGTATGGCGCGTATTTATCTTCTTTGTCATGAACCATTAAAAGCTGAGACTGCTTAGCCAAGTGGTTTTCTGCTTGTAGAGACTTAAATACCATATCATGCTCTGTCTCTACTTCATTAAGTAGCCGATCAACCAGTTTATCGGTGATCCCAGTCGAGTAAATGCGCTCCTGAAATGAATTGTAAAAATCAAATGTAGGCGCAATCATGACGTGTTTGGCATCACAAGTTGCATTTACTGCGCTAATTGTGCCCATGGAATGACTCACAATGCCCCTAATTTGTTCATCTTCATACTCAGCCAAAACATGTTTGAGCCCTTTAATGAACAGAGGTAAATTTGCAAACTTGCCAGCACTTTTTCCATGTCCAAAATGGTCAAAGCCAACCACAGAAAACCCTTCATCAATGACTTTTTGCATCAATGGATAAAATTGACTCACGCCGCCAGACCAACCATGAGTGAAAACAAGTTTTGGACCTTCTCCACCTTCTACCAAGTTTAGGGCACCATAGGGTGTTTCAAGTTCACGGCAACTCATCTCCTGTGGTACTGCGACCTCTTTTCGCCCTGCTGCAGGTGTTAACAGTAGTTTTCGAGTCGCGTTTAAGCTCATTTTAGGTGCGACTTTGGCCATGAAACTCGACACCCCCCTAGTCACATGGAAGCTCATAGATTTTTTATTCTGGTCAGAAAAGTATATTTTACTGCTCATGCGTTTTGGCTCCATATTTATCTAACAAAGCATTAAACCCAGTTTTAAAACGACTACGCTCATCATCTTCAAGTGATAACCAGCGCAGGTTTTGACTTCCGAGATATAAAGAATACAGTTCGAACACAAACTGTTTTGGACAAGTGTCTGAATTAAAGTCTCCATCTTGAATGGCTTGTGAGACTATATGTTGTAAGTAGCTTAGCCAGTTTTTTAAAGTGGCTTGGATGTGCTCCCTAAGCGCGCCAGGTTGGTCATCAAACTCAACCGCAGCATTGATAAAAATACAAGTCGCCGCATCTGGCTTATACCAATTAAGCCAGTTTTGGCAAAGCTGATTTAACTTTGCCAAGCCCCTCGTATCTTTATCACACGCTAAAATGACATGTTCTTTAAATAAGTCAGATGCATATTCAAGAACATTTAACTGCATGGTTTCTTTAGAGTTAAAATGACCAAACAGCCCAGATTTAGACATGCCTGATGCAGTAGCCAACATGCCAATTGTCAGATCATTTAGGCCAGTTTCAGACGCCAATGCCAAGCCTTTGGCTAAAATTTGCTGTTTAGTTTGTTTACCTTTGCCCATAACACGCCAAAAAAAAGAACGAACGTTCGTTTTATATTAATCAATACTCTAGGTAGATCAAGGTTTATTTAATGTGGTCTTGTTTCAGTTTAGAGGGATTATTCTAAAACTACTTAAAAAACAGAAAATTAATAACACAAAAAAAGAGCGCATATAGCGCTCTTTTACTTTGCTTAACATGCTAACCCACGTTAGCTGCCAGATCCTGCATCCCCACTCATTTGGCTTTGGATGTAGTTTTGAATACCGATTAAATCTATCAGGCCAAGGTGCTGCTCTAGCCAGTAAATGTGATCCATTTCTGTGTCATCAAGCAAGGCTTCTAAAATTTCTCTTGTTACATAATCTTGCTCTTCTTCACATACGGCAATGACCTTTTTCAGATGATCTTTCACCACCACTTCGGCGGCTAAATCATTTTCGAGCATTTCTTTTACGTTACTGCCTACATTGATAGGCGCACGTGAAGCCGTATCAGGTGTTCCCTCTAAAAATAAAATCCGCTCAGTAATACGTTTAGCATGATCCAACTCTTCTTCATATTCATGAGACAATTTGTCATGCAAACGCGCCATTCCCCAATCTTCATACATTTTGGAGTGTGCTAAATATTGATCCATTGAACTGAGTTCAAGGGTGAGTTGCTTATTTAGCAAGTCGATAACTTTTTTGGAACCTTGCATAATTTAATCCTCTATCTGTGATTGAAGATAGTTTTCAATACCCGTATTCTTAATTAAGAAGTCTTGAGTTTCGAGCCAGTCCACGTACTCTTCTTCATACTCTAAGATTTCTTCGAGTAACTCTCTACTGACGTAATCTTGCTCTTTCTCACACAAGTCAATGGCTTCGCGTAGTGCTGGTAACTGCTCATGCTCAAAAGCAAGGTCGCAGCTGAGCATTTCTTCGGTGTGCTCACCAATACGTAACTTTTCGAGATGCTGTAAATTCGGTAAGCCTTCTAAAAATAAAATGCGCTCAATCAAATCATCTGCTTGCTTCATATCCTTGATTGATTTTTTGTAGGCTTTTTCGTTTAACTCTTCAAGTCCCCAATTTTTGTACATACGAGCATGTAAAAAATATTGGTTAATCGACGTGAGTTCGAGTGTCAAAATTTTATTCAAAGTGACAATTACTTGCTTACTACCCTTCATAGGGCCCCCTAGTGGCAAAATCAGTTAGACGCTATTTAACACTAGTCCAATATTCGTACTTGGCAAGACTAAATGAAAATAACAAAAAAGTTTTAATATCCTTTTAAAATAAATAACTTATAAAAGAATTAAGAACAATTTTCATTGCCAATAACAATTGAATTAAGGTCTCGATTAACACTTTAAACACGCCGTTGCGATTACCTAACTTGGCTACTTAACTTTCTTTACAGTTTCGACCCCTAAGCGCTTAGCTAAACGGACTAAATTTGCTCGGTCGATATCAAGTGCTCTGGCCGCCGCAGCCCAGTTGAGTTGATGGGTGTTAAGCGCTTTTAAAATAAGATTGCGTTGAAATTCTTCTGTGGCCTCTTTTATTGGCTGTAACATTACCGCCTGCTCACCACGTGTATGTGTTTCCAGCTCCCCCTTTGGAGATTCAAAACTGAGTTCACAGTGGCTAGGCATAATTTTAATAATGTCTTTTTGCCAATTTGAATGCTTTGCTTTAAGTGCCGCGCGACTTAATACATGCTCCAATTCTCGAACGTTACCCGGCCAGTCATGGGCTTTTAAACTTGCAAGCAAATCATCATCCAGTAAAAGCTGAGACACCCCTAGCTTCTTGCGAAGCTGCTCTACAAAATAGCCAGCGAGTGGGACGATATCTGTGCTGCGGTGTTTAAGGGCTGGAACCTGGAGCGGAAAAACTCTTAAGCGATGATACAGATCTGATCGAAACCGCCCCTCATCCACTTCTTTTTGTAAATCTCTATTTGTCGCTGCCACAATCCGAACATTCACAAAGTGCGGCTTATCGCTGCCTACAGGCTGGATCTCCCCGCTTTGCAATGCCCGCAGTAATTTACTTTGAATATGCAGCGGTAATTCACCAATTTCATCTAAAAACAACGTGCCCTGATCGGCTACCAAAAACTTGCCTTCACGGTGTTTATCTGCACCTGTGAACGCCCCTTTACGATGACCAAAAAACTCACTTTCTGCCAGATTGTCAGGTAACGACGCACAGTTTACTTGCACAAATGGCCCGGTACTGCGATTAGATTGCGCATGCAATTGCCGTGCTACCAACTCTTTACCTGTGCCAGTTTCTCCTTGAATAAGCACACTCAGATCAGAGTTTGCAACTAGGCTAATGTCCGACTTAAGCTTTTGCATCGGCACAGACTCACCAACCATGGTGTATTGTTGATGGCTCAGCTCATTTAACATCGCAATCCCGGATTTGGCACGCTTTGACAATCTATGCATATTGTCTACTGCGCTAAAGTGGCTGGACACCGATGCTTGCACCATAGCAAGTAAAGAAGCGCCATAACCGTCAAAAGCATACGGGCTTAAACTATCAAATGTGATCACGCCCAATAACTTATCTTGCTCGTACATTGCAAAGCCCATACAAGCATGCACAGGTAAATCCCCCGTTTCCGCAATCAACATGCCATCATAGGGGTCGCTCAGTGGACAGTCAGCAGGAAAAATCACCGGTACCGTTGCGCTGTGCGCTATTTCTCTGAGCCTTGGGTGCTCTGATAATTGAAATCGTCTCCCCATGACTTCTGGCGCCAATCCTGTTGCAGCCAGCGGAACCAAGGCCCCTTGCTCGTGACCAAGTACTGCTATCGCATCTGCACCGATGAAGGCTTTAAGCGCATGCATCACCGCACCACAATATGACACCAAATCAACCTCATTATCTTTTGGCAACGCCTCAGCAAGTGATTGATTAAATGTAATTAGTTGGGATAACTCTCTTTTATCCATGTCATATTGACCTATAAAGCATGAAAAGACTCCATTTAGAGTATGTCAAATTGACTCTAATGTAAATTACAAAAATCATAACTATATGTTTTTATTGCAATTAAAAGTTGGCACATCTTGTGCGATGTATATGACACGAAATCAACCTAAGTAGGTGTACATATGCAAATACAACAAGAGAACTTTACGGGCGTTTTTACTCGTTTACTTAGCGCTTCGAATTGGCTACTTGTCGCCAGTATAGTCGGCTTTGGCTTCGCTATCATCGCCAGTTACCCGCTTTCTCACCTGCTATCTATACCCATACAGATCAGTGCGCATATTGGCAGTTTGTTGTTCGCCACTCTATTAAAAATTAGCTATGTAGTGCGGTGCTTGTGCCAGTACAGCTTAGGCTTGGAGGTGCGCTAGTGACAATGTTGCCAATTGAAGAGCCTCTACCAAAACTCATTCTGTTAAAGCCATCTACTTGGCCCTTTTTGATGTTGGGATTTAGACCTTTATTCTGGCTATCAGCGACTTGGGCTGTTGTCAGTATGCTCATTTGGGGAAGTGTGTTATCTGGCATTTTATCTTGGCAAAGCCCCGTACCCGCGACACTTTGGCACGCCCATGAAATGTTATTTGGCTTTGCCAGTGCCGTCGCTATCGGTTTTTTGTTCACCGCTTCAAAAAACTGGACGGAGATCCCAACGATAAATGGCGTTCAGCTGCTATTGCTGTGCAGCTTGTGGTTAGCCGCAAGATTAATTTTTGTATTCTCCGATAGCCCTTACATTTGGCTCGCTATCTGCCAAGGCTTATTTTGGTTACTGAGCATCACACATCTGACCAATACACTGGTGCAAGCTAAGAGCAAAAATAACTATCAATTTATCGTAATTTTATCGCTTATGGCGAGTGTCAATTTGACCTTTATCTGGTTGGTTGCCACCCACAACTACCTGTTTGCACTTACTTTGTCACATATTGGTGTACTTGGTTTTACTGTTTTAATCAGCATCATTGCAGGGCGCGTATTACCGTTTTTTATTGCAAGAGGGCTAAACCTGCAATCGCAAACGACAACGCCTTTGCTCAACACAGCATTGTTTTGGAGTGCTTTATTAGGGCTTATCGGTTTCTTTGCTCACCATGTATTTAATAGCCCTATAAACCCAGGCTACCTACTCATAGTAACAGGCCTGTTGCATATCGCTCGAAGCGTGTACTGGTTCAAATTCGCAATCTGGCAAGTCCCCTTACTTTGGTCGCTCTATATCGCATATTGCTTGATGGCCATAGGCTTGATCGGATTTGGCGGTGCCTATTTGAACTTTGCATGGCAAGCCAAAGACGCTTTGCACTTGATCACCATAGGTGCAATGGGTCTGATGATTTTATCAATTATGTCGAGAGTGTCATTAGGACATACCGCAAGACCACTCAAGGCACACCCGCTTCTGAGTGTGGCATTTGCACTGTGTTTTCTATCAGCCCTGATCAGAAGTCTATTTCCTTTATTTATCAATCCGCACGATGCATGGCTTGCCAGCGCTATTTTATGGTCTGGTGCATTTACCATTTTCGTTGCGATTTACACCCCTATTTTAATGAAACATCGCCTCGACGGGCGTCGTGGTTAATTGGAGAATACCTATGTTATCAACTCAAACAATTAAACTGGTTAAGGACACCATTCCTCTGCTCGCTAATGCAGGACCTGCGGTCACTGATCACTTTTACAAACGTATGTTTAGTCATAACCCTGAGTTATTAGATGTTTTTAATATCAGTAATCAAAAAACCGGCAAGCAACAGTTTGCGCTATTTAATGCACTGGCGGCTTATGCAACCCACATAGATAATCCCGCGGTATTAGCGCAGGCTATTGAGCGCATCAATCATAAACACGCCAGTTTAAACATTTTACCTGAGCATTATCCCATTGTAGGTACCCATCTATTGGCCACATTACAGGAAATGTTTCCCAATGAATGTACACCAGAGATCATTGATGCTTGGGCCCAAGCTTATGGTGCTTTGGCTGACTTATTCATCACTCAAGAAGAAGCAATTTATCAAAATAATGAACATAAATCTGGAGGCTGGCGCGGCCGTCGTCGCTTTGAAATTACCAAGATTGTACAAGAGTCAGAAGTTATCAAGAGTTTTTATCTAACACCGCTAGATAAACGACCTGTGGCTAGCTATCAAGCGGGGCAATACCTTGCCGTAGATTGTGAGATTCAAGGGTCTGAAAATCGCCAGATCAGACAGTACTCATTGTCGCAATCAAGTCAAAGTGATCATTATCGTATTTCAGTTAAAAAAGAGGGGTTAGTTTCAAACTATTTGCACACACTTGAGCAAGGCGACGAAATAGATGCATACCCACCTGCTGGTGATTTTGTACTGTTAGCGTCAGATGCACCTAAGGTATTTATCAGTGCAGGCGTCGGGATCACACCAATGATGGCGATGCTGCAAACAATCAAATCAAACGCATCAAACACACCATGCTGGTTCTTGCATGCGGCACGTACGCATGCTGAGCACGCATTTTATGACAATGTAGAAGCTTTCAAACCACAAGTTTCCTCTTTGCAAAGCCATTATTGGATAGAGAATAATGCCATCGGGCACCGCGAGGGGAGAATGTACCTAGCTGAAATATCTTCTGAATTACCAATAGAAACCGGTGAATTTTACCTTTGTGGACCAAGCGCATTCATGGCGTTTATAAAAACCCAATTAATTGATTTGGGTGTTGACGATAGCCGTATTCTTTACGAGGTGTTTGGCCCTCACCAAGCTCTATAACCTTTTAAAAAAGAGCCAATCGGCTCTTTTTTATTCACCGCATATTGTTGGAATGCAGATTGCTTAAATTTAAAGCAAAGCAAATACAAGGACAGAATATGCAAATTCAAAATACAGCGCACACATATGCGCCAACACGGCAAAGTACGTTAACAACGCCTGCACAAAATACCGACCAAATAACGCAATCAACACGTACAAACCGCCCTGAACGCGCATTTGATTTCACCAACATGACCTTAAAAGAGCAAAGTGAGGCGGCAACTACACTTTATGAATCAGGTTATTTGACCATGGGTGAAATGGCATTTTTAACCGGTCGTTATGGCCTTATTAAACATGATGGTCAACTGGGCGGTACAACGTTAAATGACGCTAACACCAAACCATTTAACGTGATAGAGCAAATGCGTGAGGACCTCGCTTATGTAAAATCACAGCACCCGGCCAATTCTGATGTGGTAAACAATCACGAAGCATTGCTTAAGAAAATTGAACACTATCAGTATGGTATCAATACACATACTTAATCATGCAGACAGGCAAATTGTTATCAAGACAATTTGCCCCAGTTCAAAACTCATCACTATCTATAACTATAATTGCATGTACTGAAAATCAAGATTTTATTAATTGATTTTGTATCAAAAAGTTAAATAAAAACTCGTTTATATAAGCAATCAATCCACTCAACACTCTGTCTATTTTTCAACCTTTTCACTTGATATCTGAAGTACTTGCTCTAGTTTTAATGTTACTAAACTGTAACAATTGGAGCATATACATGAAAAGGTTCATTCTGATTCTCATTTTAGGCTTTACGTCTTGCTTTACACACTTAGCTTATAGCCGAGACACCCTCGAATACCCAGTGGTTCTGGTACATGGCTTATTTGGATTCGATAACTTGCTCGGTGTTGATTACTTTTATCGAGTCCCCTCAATCATTCAACAAGAAGGTGGCAATGTTTTCGTCGCAGAAGTCTCCTCTGCACATAACTCAGAATTGAGAGGTGAGCAACTGCTTGAGCAAGTCGCTTTGATCAGGGCAATAACGGGTAAAGACAAGGTGAATTTAATCGGTCATAGCCAAGGTGCACAAACGATCCGCTATGTGGCATCAGTAAAACCACAGTGGGTTGCATCGGTAACCAGTATTGGCGGTGTAAACTGGGGGAGTCGATTTGCCGATGTCGTTAGAGGCGGTGTTGACCGAGGTTCTTTTTCTGAGCAGTTTTTGGCATCGCTGGCAAATGCATTGGCAGGGTTAATTGATTTACTTTCGGGAAAGGCCACTGCACCTAAAGATGCTTTACAAGCACTTGAAGCATTAACCACAGAAGGCACCCTTGCATTTAACCAAAAATACCCTGAAGGCGTACCAGACCAATATTGTGGTCAAGGCAACATGCTTGAGCAAAATGGTGTTTATTATTTTTCTTGGAGTGGCGCTAAAGCATGGACCAATGTGTTTGACCCCGCCGATACACCTTTGGCATTTATCTCACAGGTTTTTGACGAGCCTAATGATGGACTGGTGTCAGCCTGCTCGAGCAATTTAGGGCAAGTCATAGGCAATGATTTTAAGATGAACCATTTAGATCAAGTCAATCAAACCATAGGGATCCACCATCTATTTGAAACTGATCCGTTAACTTTATACAGACAACATATCATTCGCTTAAAAGGGCTCAACCTGTGAAAGGAAAACATCTGTTAACGTTGACGATTGCTGGGGCGCTATGCGCCTTAGTTATGTGGCATTTCAATACCAACACACAAAGCGCTGAGCAAATCGTACTGCACTATCCTACTGTTCAAAAGCTTAATGTTCAAAAACCTAAAACACGTGCAACAACCAAGGTTCCTATTAGCTCCAACCCCACACCAATATGCAGCACTGTGACAAAGTCACACAAAACATACATCGACGATTGGTTAGTTAAACTTCAGCATAAACAGCAAGTTGAAAGCTGGCCTCAGTGTATTGAACAGCTGCCAATTTGCTTACGGTCACTCGCCCATGATTACATGAGTTATAAAATGGCACTCACTAAAGTGGACCCTTTTTTAAACATACATGAACGCTTTGAAGCTTTAACGGCCTTGCAACGACAATACTTTTCCCAGCAGGTTATCAATGCATGGTTTGAAGATGAAAACAGCTGGCACACGCACACCCTGACACGTTGGCAAATTCTCTCTGACAAAACACTCAGTGAAGACATGCGCAAATCACTACTCGATGCACATATCTCTCAACTGCCAGACGCGCAGCGACAGGTTATTGAATCATCGCAGCGCTTTTTAACACTAAAAAACAACTGGCATTCTATGGACTATAACCAACTTAGTACAAACTTTGGCGGTGAAGCTGCCGAGCGACTTATTGCACTGCAATTGAAGCAAAAGCAATGGCAACACAGAATTAGACACTACAAGCAAGCGTATCAAGCGATTGTGGCGCAAGGTGCTCTCGAACAGCAAGACGCAAGAATAAGTGCGCTCAAACATAACTTGTTCGACAGCAATGAGTTAAAGCGTCTAGATGTTATTTTGGCTCGTGAGCAAGCTCAATCACCCTAATTGCAGCTGCTCACCATTAAGTTAGGCTAAAATACTCTCTCACCTTGTTTTTTCGAGGTCAGAACAAATGCTTTTTTCAGTCCTAACCGTTTATATTTCGCGGTTATTTCTACAGAGCTATGCGCCTTATCACCGTAAAAAACATTATGGAATGACAGGTTCTTCGTGTGATCCACATTCATGAACTTACCCATAACAATAATTTGGTCTATCTCACGGCCATTGCCATGGTGAGACGCTTGAGGAGACAACATCAATCCCTCCAAATACTGGATTTGTTCACCCTGTTGCATATAGATGCCAGCCAATACTTGCTTGAAAATAGCCTCTTTTCCCTGCTTAAACTCAGTGAAAGACAGGTGTCTATCTTTATCTGTATCCGCCGCTAAAAAGTTAGATGCCGATAGCGATATCACGGTATAAACACCTGTTTCATCGAAGTTAAGCGTACCACGCTCAGCGACCATAAGGTGTGCATTAGCAGACACGCTGAACACCAAAAAACAAATACACCAAAAGTGATTTTTAAAGTAAGTCATTACATCTACCTCTTTTTATATTTCACCTTTCACACAACGCTGAAAATATGGATAACTGTCCGTTGCATAGTAATGATAAATGCCTTCAGGAAATTCAGGTGTTACCCCAAAACGCCCATTACACTCGTCTAGATCTCCACTACCCGCTACGTATTCCCAATCCTGTGCAAAGGTGCCTAACGCATAGACTAAGGTAGATGGTCGATTGCTGCTGACATTTTCAACCAGTTGATAGCTACCTGTGATCACTTTGAGCGCGGACTGTGCATCATCAGAATCGCTATAACCATATCGCGCATAAATTGGAAAGCCATCTGCCGCCCAACCAATTAATGTCATGGTTGTGTCTGAGCCACCGCGAAGCGCTATAAACCCTTCTGGCATGCCATGGTAATGATATGATCCATCCGGTTGCACATGAGCGTTATTATCATCGGTACCAAAATCAAAGCTCGTTTGACCCAACGCTTCAATGCTCCAGTTTCCTGTATTCCCCACAAGCGAACAATCATTGCCAGAGTCATCACAGGAGCCAGCTGTATTGGCATCAATTTTTACACCATTCAAAACATAACCCGTTGCACCTCTTGGGCCACCGAGCGTTGAAGTGGTCTCAGTTTTTGTTGGTGTTAGCGAGTAGCTGATTGACACTGACGTTTCACTGATCGTATTTGGATTGCCTGGATTTGGGAAAGTACCTGTTTGGTGGTCAGGAATACCATTTGCTGTTAATGTTCTCGCACTGCCTGTGCAATTCCAATCTGCATTACTTGTCGCTTGGACCGATGCAGAGTCATTAAACTCATTATAGAAATAATCACATAACACACCGTCAGTTGAACCTGATGTCGCAGCAGTTCCATTATCAACACCATCTGAGCTATCCGTGCTGTCACTCGTATCGCCTGAATTGTCAGTGCTGGTACCACTCGTCGTGTCTGATGTTGAAGTGTTGCTGCTGGTATCTGAAGTGCTATTCGAGCTACTAGATGTACTGGTATCTGCTGTGTTATCTACACTTTGCTGTGTAGTTGACTCAGTTTGTGTGTTATCACTACTACTGGAGCCACACCCTGCCAACATCAACATAGTCGCACTTGCTGTAAGTACAGATATATTATGAACAATTGAACATTGCTTCATATCAAACACTCCCATAGAAAAAGAAACTGTCGTCACCAAATATGGTTAACTATTGCTGTTTTTTTGACTATAAGAGCTGATTGTGCAAACAGTGTGCAATAAAATAAATAATCTAAACTTCTTTATTTAAGGGAAATATACTCACTTTTTGATGTCGAAAGTTCAGTGTTTTCTTTGATTAAATTCACCATAGGAATAAATAACGGTTTTGGTAAGTTATCCCAAGTAAACCACTGCCATTGCTTGCATTTATGCGGTTCTAAAATTTGTGCCTCTCCTTCATCACATCGCGCCTCAACAAATATAGTGATGTAATGCTTATCTTCACGCTCAAAAATATCATTAGTGAAACCAACTTGTTTGACATCCACAACCGTTAATCCGGTCTCCTCAAGTACCTCACGGACTGCACAAGACTCAATACTTTCGCCAAATTCCAAATGACCACCTGGTGTTGCCCAAGTGTTTGCGCCATGGGCCCCAATGCGTTCACCCAATAAAACTTGATTGCCTCGCTTGATAATAACTCCAACCCCGACTCGAACTACTTTACTCATGGGATTTCCTTTTATAAATGAGTGGAGCTGGATTTTAACTCTCTAAAAGACATAGGCAAGCAAATATTGCGTTGTAACTCAGTTAAAATCAATTCCAACTGAGTTATGGTTCAATTGAGCAAACCGCCGCTTAGATCACCCACAAATCCATGAATCGGTTTACCGGTGTTTTTAACAGTCGATGTTTATCAGCAAACAAATCAATAATTTGATTGCACTGGCGTTTCGGAAAACGAGTTTCCAAGTTTCGTTTGAATTTAGCTTTTAATACCGGAATGCCTTCTTCGCGGCGGCAGCGGTGGCCAATTGGGTACTCCACCTCAATTTTGTCAGTGCAACTTCCATCATGAAAATAGATTTGAATCGCATTGGCAATTGAGCGCTTGTCAGGATCATGATACTCCTCACTGTAACGCTTATCTTCGTTAATCACCATTTTACTTCTAAGTATATCGATTTTAGGGTGCTGCAAATGAAACTCGTCTTCATAATTTTCAGCACTCAATGTGCCAAACAATAAAGGGACTGCGACCATATATTGCAAGCAGTGATCTCTGTCAGCTGGGTTTGCCAACTCACCTACTTTAGAAATAATTCGAATCGCAGATTCATGAGTTGTTATTTCTATACGTTTTATTTCATCAACTCGGTTTAAGACTTGCTTATGAAGTATGACAGCTGCTTCACAAGCAGTTTGCGAGTGAAACTCTGCGGGGAAACTCAGTTTAAAAAGAATGTTTTCCATCACATAAGCACCATAGTCCCTTTGGAAGCTAAACTTTCGCTGTGCTTGGGGCTTCAAAGCGAGATCTTTATTCGTTTGACTAAAAGATACATCATAAAACCCCCACTGCGGCGCACTCAAAACCCCCGGGATGCCCATTTCTCCCTTAATCGACATATCAGCTAACCTTACCCCTCGAGAGGTCGCATCCCCTGCCGCCCAAGATTTCCGTGAGCCAGCATTAGGCGCGTGTCGATACGTTCGAAGTGATGATCCATCTACCCACGCTTGAGAGATAGCAGCCATGACTTGCTCTCTATCGCCACCCATAAGATCAGTTACAACCGCAGCTGTAGCAACACGCACAAGTAATACATGACACAAACCAACGCGATTAAAACTATTCTCTAACGCCAGTACACCTTGCACTTCATGTGCTTTAATCATGGCAACAACAACATCTTTGATAGTCAACGGAGTAAGCCCAATACTCATCTTTTGCTGAGATAAGAAATCTGCAACTGCCAAGACCCCCCCTATGTTATCCGAAGGATGCCCCCACTCAGCCGCTAACCATGTATCATTGAAATCCAGCCAACGGATAATACACCCGATATCCCAAGCCGCTTTTACAGGGTCTAAAGTAAACTGGGTGCCCGGAACTCTTGCACCGTTTGGTACCAAAGTCCCTTTTACCAATGGCCCCAGATGCTTTGTACACTCTGGAAAACTCAAGGCTAGTATTCCACAACCTAATGTATCCATTAAACAGTAGATAGCCGTATCAACCGCTTCTTGAGACTCAACTTTATAATTTATAACGTAATCGGCTATGTCCTGAATTTCCTGATCGTAACTTGGGCGGTTTGCCAAATCGACATTTGCACTCATAGTGCCACTCCTGTGGTTCGCTGTTAGATGATTTTCATGCCAAAAAGTAATGCATTGCATAACTCAATCGCAAAACGAAAGGCTGAGGTATACTTTTAGTTAGTGTAAGGATATGCACCACAACCTTTGCAAATGATATTTATTTTCATTATCATTTGCAAACAGCGATACAGCAGTGATTTAAATGCTTTGATGTATTATTAGAAAAAGGATAAACATGTCAGCCCAACTACTTACATTGGTGTCGTCCACTAACTCAGATTCTTTGACGATAAAATACAATCGATTGATAGACAGTGCACAAACTGCATACCTGTTTGGTCATCAAGAAAAAGCAGCTAACTGCTATCAAGAGGCATTTAAAATTAGTCTCAAAATTTTACAGCAACCAAGTGCAAATAGAGTGTCGATTAACCGAATAGTTGAGGTGTGCAATTACTGCTTTGATTATTGTCCAATTTTTAATGAATCAGATAATTTTTGCTTCTTAGAAGCCGCTGCAGATACGCTAAGCAAATTGGTGCGAAGCCAAAGGGAATTAAAAATAAGAAAAAAAGCCTTAGATGGGTTGAAGAGTATTGCTTGCTTGGCATGTGAGCTTGTCCGCTTTAACCAAAGTATTCGCTGTCAGGTTATTATCGATCAATATGTGAAATTAGAATCAACACATGCTAGATATTTATCTCATTGAGTAAAACATTAAAATGGCTGTGCCAGAATCGAGCACAGCCTATATAATTAACTAAAATTAACCGTATACGCACCTATATAAGTTTGTTGATTACCCACTTTTTTACTTAAACGACATTCTAAACTGTAAGCTGTGCCCACATCTCTACTACTGTCACCAATCGTACTTGCAGAGACAGACTGATATAAAAACCCTGGATAGCTAGATAGGGTAAAATCTTTCTTTAATAAAGTGGGCTTAATTGCATAATGTGACCAATGTCTACGAACTAAACTACAATACACAGTACGGTGAGGTTGGTGCCAAATATCTAACCCCTGAAATTTTAAACCGACTTGGTTGCGAATAGGACATCGGATCATTAAATCATGAGTCAAGGAGGCGTTTGTCACACCCGCCTCTTCAAAAGCAATCTCTCCATACCCCCCAACCTGCTGACACTCTGTTGGATCAACAGACACTCTTACTTGCGCACTTGCTGCAAAAGACAGTAATAATCCTGATACTAATAATATATGCTTCATCATGTTTCCTTCATTTCAACCTTCACAAGAAAACACAATGATTACATAAAAATTACAGTTAATTTATATTTATTATAAATAAAAAACGCACCAGCCATTCATACAAGCTATTAATGGCTTGTTCTCTACTCCTCTAAATTTGAAAGAGACTTCACTCAAAGCATCAGTGCTGCTGAAATTTTTTGCGCAAAGAAATCTATAAATACGCGTGATTTTTGTGCGAGAAACCCTGTGTTTGGGTAAACGGCATAAATATCAGATTGATTTAATTTCCACTGCGGTAACACTTCAACGAGCGTCCCTTTTTGTAAATGGGAATAGGTAATAAAATCTGCCAGCAGCGCGATACCAGAACCATCTAACGCCGCAGCCAATAATGCTGACGCATCATCACACATGAGTGTGGGTGTAATCTCGACTTTTCTCGTGACCTTGTCCTTCGTTAATTGCCACTTTTTGCCTTGAGATAAATGCGAGAAATGTAAACATTGATGGTTTTGTATATCGGCAGGCCACTGAGGAACACCTGCCTGTGCTAAATAATCAGGCGAGGCTACCAAGCGTCGTATATTGGGGGCGATCCGTTTAGCGCGTAAGCTTGAGTTACTTAAGGTTCCAATCCTTATTGCAACATCAATATTCTGCTGCATTAAGTCCTCAAAGTTATCCTTTTGAATAAGCTCTAATTTAAGTTTGGGATAACAACGTAAAAATTCTCCCAAATATGGACTGATATGCAAACGCCCAAATGTATTGGGAATACTGACTCGTAAAGTGCCTCTTGGCTCACTATTTTCGCTCGCCATATCTTGCTCGATAGAGTCCAATTGAGACAGCACGCCAGAGTAAGCCTCTAAATATCGCTGTCCAGCTTCTGTGATATTGACTTGTCTTGTTGTACGCGTGAATAGTTGCGTTTTTAATACTGATTCGAGCTTTTTTATCCTGCGTCCAAGAGTCGATGGCGATAACTCTAAAACCTGAGCAGCAGCAACAAAGCTATCAGCTTGCGCTGTGGTCACAAATGTACTGTAAAGGCCCAGTAAACCTTCATCTTTATTATAGCGTGTCATGCAATTCAGTTCCTTATAACACGATGATTATCCTCACACCAATCTATTGTAAAGTGCATACAACTTCAAACAAACAGGTAAAAACATGCTAGAAGGAATTAAAGAACATGCATTTTTAGTTACTGGCGCAAGCGCAGGTATTGGACAAGCAACGGCGGTTTTGCTTGCCAAGCTGGGCGCCAAAGTGACTATTTTGGCAAGACGTGAAAATGAGCTATTGCAAACGTTAGAGATGCTCAAACCCTATACGAATAACGCAAGTTATCTCGTCGCCGATATTAATCAGCACAACGTACACCACCAAGCAATCGAGCAAACGGTTGCAAATTATGGCCGGTTTGACGGTGCTTTTAATAATGTAGGCACTATCGGAAATTTCGCTCCGTTACTAGAACAATCAGAAGCCGACTTTGAGCGCACTTTAACCACAAATACCAAATCTATATGGCTCGCTGTACAAGCTCAAGCTCGCTACTTTAAAGAGCAGCAAAGTGGTGGCGTTATCGTCAATACCTCTTCTTGGCTTGCAAATGGTGGGCTGATCGGGTCAACCAGCTACTCAGCAAGTAAAGGCGCGCTAGATGCTTTTATTCGCCCAGCGGCTCTTGAGTTAAGTCAATACGGAATACGGATCAATAATATCAACCCTGGAGGTATTGATACTCAAATGACACGAAAAGCATTTAATCATGACGAGACAGTACTTCAGCAGTTTGCAAATCAGCACCCCAGAGGTTGCTTAGGCTCCTGTCTGGACGTTGCTAATACTGTCGCATTTTTACTGAGTGATGCGGCTGTGAACATCACGGGTCAATCCATTACTGTCGATGGCGGTTATGCCATTGCAGGTCAACGTTAAAGGAATATTTTAATGACAAAACCACTGTTAATGACGCTTTTTTTCCTATTCATGACAACCAGTGCACAAGCACAAAACATTAATAATCTCAGCCAACGCGCGTATCGAGATGTCTTTGAACATACGCAATTGTCAAAAAAAGAGCAGTCTCTTGCTTCTATCGCACTATTAATCGGCGCTAATCAAGAGCAACTCGCTGTGACAACAATTCAAGAGGCACTAAATGCCAAAACATTGACCCCTCAACAAATAATTTCATTGCTTGCCCAGCTAACCAGTTATGTGGGGTTTCCAAAAATAGCGGCGATCACAGAAGATTTACCGAAGAAAATACAAAAAGCGCAGATAAAGTTGCCAAAAGATACATTGAACATACGCCATGCGGTGGGTAAAAAATATTATGAAAAGCTTGATCCAAAAGGATATCAAGTCATAAACGCGGCGTTTGGAGATACTGCACCTCAGCTAATCGCCACAACATACCCTTTATTTGGTGATGCTTTTTCCCACCAAGCACTTACAATTAGAGAAAAGCAGTTAGTGACTGTCAGCTGCCTCACTGCACTTGGCAATGCCCAGCCACAATTGGGTTTTCATGTTGGTACATCGTTGCACGTTGGTTTAACCGTGAATACGCTCTATGATATCGCGACTATCAGCCAATATTACTCTGGCATGCCAAGTGCTTACAATCTTGCTCTTGCGATTAAACAACATACCGAGTCACAAAAGCAAAACCCATATGCAGAATAAAAACCATGTGTCGCACTAATTTACTGCGGCACATATTACTTGAGTGACTCACTTAGAACCCATTTATAGCAAGCTGCACAGCTTTATTTTCAACCTCTGCTTGGTCTTGCCCTTGAATAAACACGGCTATGGTTTTAGGACTCTGCTGTTTAAAATGATGCACCGCAATGACACTCCCCGGTCCCATTCCTGTATGCCCTACAGTATGGAGACTATTATCATCATTGCACATTAGCCCCAACCCAATTGCCGGATGAGTCCAAGGACGCTCGCCCACATCGACATTCAATGGCAGCATAGACTGCATTTGCGCAAGCGCTTGATTACTCACAACATCTCCATTGAGTAAGTAATGTAAAAACAATGCCGCATCTTTCACAGTACCGGCTATCAAACCATGATAGCACCAGCTGGGCTCGTAACCATCAACACTGCCTTCTAGCAGCTCAAAAGCCTGCTTATCTGTTACTAAGTGCGCACTACTTAAACCCAGCTCTTTAACTAAAACATCATTAATTAATATTGCAAACTCAGTATCATAAAGTCGCTCTAATTGCTGTCGTAAGAATAAATATCCAACATTCGAATAACACCAGCCGTCTCCAGGCGAATACCGTAGTGCATCTACATCGACTTTTTCTAAAAGCAGCTCTATCGGCCAAGGCTTGTCATTATTAGCAACTGCATTATGATACTCAGGCAAAAAAGAGTAATCTCCCAAGCCAGAACTATGGTTCAATAATTGTTTATATGTGAAAGGCTTACCCGGATAAAAGTCATCCAATTTTATTTGCCCAGTCGCAGTTAAACGCATTACTAGTGTGGCAATGACACTTTTAGTAAAGCTCCACCAAGGCACCATGCCAGCTCCACGCTCCAAGGCGGACCCATTTTCATCTATAACACAGTAAATCATCCAAGCTTTTCTCTATTAATAAACAACATATTATTATGTATGACTTCTTTAAGATAAATAAATTAAGTGTGCTAGATTTAGTTTTATGCAAGGGTAAAAGCATAAAAACCAACCATCAACTCGCAATAATTTAATACAAACCCATAATTATATTAAATATTTAGTATTATGATGAATTTATCTCACACCTACTTTTATTGCTCAGTTGAGAATGTTAGTTTATTAGTCTGTTTAAAGTGATAGCTCAATATTGATAGGCAAATACCATGACCACACATAGTACTATTCAAAATATCCTAGTTGTTTGTATGGGAAATATTTGCCGCTCTCCAACAATGGAAGCCGTCTTAAAAGCCAAAGCGGATACACATAATCTCAATATTGAAATTGACTCTGCTGGAACCATCAATTACCACCAAGGCAATGCGCCAGATAAACGCAGTGTGCAAGCAGGTAAAAAACGCGGCTATAGTTTTGCTAACATGCACTCTAGACAAGTTACACAAAACGACTTTGCAGCATTCGATCTTATCTTGTGCGCCGACAAGCAAAACTTATCAGATTTAAAAGCCGTTTGCCCCTCTGAGCATGCAAACAAACTCCATTTATTTTTAGAGTATGCGGGCGCAGAGCAACAAGAAGTGCCCGACCCTTACTATGGCCAAGGTGATGGATTCGAGTTAGTACTCGATTTGATAGAAAATGCCAGCGAGCGCATAGTAGAGCGTCTATTAAGATCATAATACTGACTGCATATATAACAAACTTTACAACTAATAGACTGTATTACCCAAAATATCAGTAGGCAAAACTGGATGATTTTGCCTATACACAAAAATAAAAATACCAAAAATAAGCCCAAGCTTAAGGAAAAGAGATGAAAGAACTATCCCTCGTTTTAATTGGAGATTTTGACCCTTCTGTACCTGCCCATCAAGGGATCCCACTCTCTTTAGATATCGCAGCTGAGGACCTCAAGCTCAAAGTAACAGCCACTTGGCTTGGTACTGATAAAGTTAAAGACACGGATCTATCGCAATTTGATGGCATTTGGTGCGTTCCTAAAACCCCATACGCCGATCCAGATGGCGCACTGATGGCTATACGCTATGCAAGAGAAAACTTACTGCCATTCCTTGGTACATGCGGTGGCTTTCAACACGTGGTTGTCGAATACGCGAGAAATGTCATCGGTTGGTCGGATGCTGCACATGGTGAGTCGGAACCAGATGCGAGCAGGCAAGTCATCTCGCCACTTAGCTGTGCGTTAGTCGAAACAACTGAGCAAATCAATCTATTTGAGCACAGTCAATTGGCAGGTATTTATGGCACACCAAGTATTCATGAAGGATATCGCTGTCGCTACGGTTTAAATACAGCTTTTCGTGAAGCCCTACTTCAAGGCCCTTTAGTTGCATCAGCAGACGACGATACAACTGAAATTCGCGCTGTAGAATTGACAATACACCCGTTTTTTATTGCCACACTTTTCCAGCCTGAGCGCGCTGCATTGAGTGACAAACGCTCTCCTCTTATTGCTGCATTTGTTAATGCCTGTGCGCAAAATCAAGGTTTATAAGCCTAATGGTAAGATACGCTTGCCTTTTTAAGCTTGATTAGGTAAAAAGCCACCTCATTATCTGGAGGTGTGAATTGTCTGACTTTGACATTGAAAACATATATGCGCAAATAGCCGATGATTTGCGCTCAACTGGCTTAAGCATTATAGAAAATGCCGTTGATCCCAAAATTATCCAAGCGCTCAACGAACGCATTGCAAGTTTAGAAGAAGATACTTTTCAAACTGCAGGGATTGGTCGTCAAAGTGACCACGAAAAAAATGCCCAGATCAGACGAGATAAAATTCGTTGGCTTGAAAAAGGCAATGCGCAAGAGGCCGGCTACCTAGATGCGATGGATGAATTAAAAAGCTACTTAAACCGCCGTTTATTCATGGGGCTATTCAGCTATGAAAGTCATTTTGCACATTATCAGCAAGGTGCCTTTTACAAGAAGCATCTCGATGCATTTAAAGGCAAAGCTAACCGAGTTCTCACAACGGTCTTTTATCTTAATGAAGACTGGTGTACTGAAGACGGTGGCGAACTGGTCATTTATCAGGCTGAAGATCATGACAAAGAACTGTGCCGCGTTTTGCCAAAGCAAGGTACATTGGTGACTTTTTTAAGTGACGAATTCCCTCATGAAGTGTTAGCGGCCAATAAATCCAGATATTCAATTGCGGGGTGGTTTAGAGTTAATGCCAGTACCGCTGCGCATATCGACCCGCCACGTTAATTTGTTATAAGTAAAAAAACTACCCTCTTATCGTGTGCAAAGATAGTAACCACTATCTCTGTACACTATATGTGTACGATATCTAGCCATATTCCATGCCTCTACGTTTCATTACAATATTTAACTTTTAAATGGCAGCTAATACAGATATCTTGGCAAAAAATTTAAGGAAAACACCATGTATAAATTGCTACTACCCATTCTGATGTTGAGTTTATTGTCAGGCTGTATATTCGTATCAAAGGAGGTGCAATATTATGACGAGCAATGCCATATTACTAAACGCAAACATGTTTTAAGCACAGAGCAAATGGCTTCGCTTGGAAATTGCTCAGGCAGAGCGTGTGCCATGGTGATGGCCGGTGCTGGCATCGTCTCCGCTGCGAGTCTTGTGGTTTCTGGTACCGTTGTTATGACTCAAAACACACTCTCTTGGCTTGAGCAAAGTAGAGGATGTGAAACATTAGATGCAACTAATCTTGAGAAAAGTACACAATCTTAGTAAGGAAAAACAACCTCAACTTTGAGTCCGCCTTTTGATCTATTGCGGATAAAGATCTGGCCGTTATGCGCATCGGTAATTTCTCTGCATAACGCCAATCCCAGCCCCGTTCCACTGGACTTGGTTGAATAAAACGGCAGCAGTGCATTGGTCAACACAGCTTCACTCATGCCTGGGCCTCTATCTGATATCGTAATTTTAATGCCTTCGTTGGTTGGATTGACACTCAGTGCTATCGCGTCAATATCAGTCCCAGACTCATGGGCATTTTTTAATAAGTTAATTAGTAATTGTTCTAGCTGCCCTTTATCTGCTGAAATCACCTCAACATCACACGACACAGTAAAGGACCACTGCATTTTCAGTGCGTCCAATAAAGGGGCGAGTACAACAGGCTTTATCTGTGGCGCAGGCAACTTTGCAAATGTGCCATAGCCTTGGATAAACTCACATAAGTGCTCAATGCGTTCATCAATCGTGCTGAACACGCGATTGAGTCGCGCTTCATCAAGCTTATTGGCAATAATTTTACCACTGTGCAGCATGGATGAAATTGGCCCCAAAGAGTTGTTCAACTCATGACTGATAACACGTATGACCTTTTTCCATACCGCTACTTCTTGACGGTTTAACTCTTTTGTTAGCTGCTTAAAAATAAATAAATTATGGGGCTGATTATTTAATAAAAGTTTACCCACTGTGCTGTGCCACATTTGCTCCTCGCCAGATGAAGGGGTGACACTCACTAACCCATCGGTCCCCTGCTCTATCGCATGAATGATTTCTCTCGGGGTCTCTGGACAAAGACTTTTTATCGACTTCCCCTCTAATGCTGTTGAACTCGCCATGAGCTTTTGAGCGCTTGGGTTAGCAAACACCACTGTTTCATTTTCATCCACTAAGAGCAGCGCTTGCGGTGCACTTTGCAGCATTTTGTCCAACATCATCTCTCGTTGATACAGCCACTGCTTTTCGTTTCGTAATTGCTTCGCGGTTTCATTGTATAAGTGACACAAGTCCCCAAAACTGTCTTTTGACTGGTAAGCTAATTGATTTGAAAAGTCACCGTCTTTAAAATTCAAAAGGCCAATCTGAAGTGCATCGAGTGCTTGCAAGAATGAGCTAAAATATAAACGTAACAATACACAGGTAAGTATCCAGCTAGACACAGAAGTCAAAAACCACATTAGCCAAGAAACAAAAAATGCCACGGGTAAGCTCGCCAATAGCGTGCTTATAGCAATGGCGATACAGGATTTTTTAGTTAACGCCTTTTGGGTATTTTCCATTAATAGTCGATTCCGTGCTTTTGCAAACGCCGATATAAAGCTTGGCGACTCATACCAAACTGTCTCGCTACCTTGGCTATCACCCCTTCGCATTGATGCATTGCCTGCTGCAATTCTTGCTTTGAAGGCTCGTGATTATGTATCTGCGTGGTCTGTGTCTGAACTTGAGTAAGCCCAAAATCTGCGGCATCTAACTCGCCTTGCGGCTTTAATACGCCTGCGCGCTTACAGGCATTTTCAAGTTCTCTCACATTACCCGGCCAGCTGTGTGCACAAAGTGCTTTTTCTGCACTTAATGACAATACTCTCTGTGGTAAAAAATGGTGCACCAAGGGAAGGATGTCATCGGTTCTTTGCTTTAAATTTGGTAAGTTAATTTCAATCACATTTAAGCGATAATATAAATCTTCACGAAAACGCCCAGCGGCAATATCATTCAATAATTGCGCATTGGTTGCCGATATAACACGTACATTTACTTTGCGTGTTTCAACCGAACCAAGTCGCTCAAACTCGCCGGTTTGCAACACACGAAGCAGTTTCATTTGGCCTGAGAGCGGTAAGTTGCCAATCTCATCTAAGAATAACGTACCGCCATCGGCCGCTTCAAATCGACCTATGCGCTGCTTATTCGCTCCCGTATAAGCGCCCGCTTCTGCGCCAAATAATTCAGCTTCAATCAGGCTATCAGGCAAAGCCCCTGCGTTTACGCGAATAAAAGGCTGATTGACTAACCGAGAGTTTGCCTGAATGATCTCGGCCACCTTTTCTTTACCACTGCCATTTGCGCCCGTAATAAGCACCGACACATCCGACTTGGCCACTTGCAGTGCCATTTCAACAGCGCGCTGCATCGCTACGCTTTTATAAATTAAGCCGCATAGTTGCGCATCTGCGTTAAAGTCTGATCGCTCTTGCTCTTGACGGTGCAGCTGTTGACTATCTTGATTAGCTTTTCCAAGTGCGATGAGGTTAGCAACGCTTATCAGCAGCTTTTCGTCATTCCAAGGCTTTGCAAGATAGTCAGCAGCGCCTGCCTTAACTAAGGAAATAGCCATCTCCAGCTCTGTCCACGCAGTTAATAGAATAATGGGCAAATTAGGGTTGATAGCGCGAAGCTGATAAAACAGCGCTTTGCCTTCTTCACCTGAGGTCGTATCCGCAGAAAAGTTCATGTCTTGAATAGCTAAATCAATGCGCTGGTAACGCACAATTTGCTCTGCTTCAAAAGGAGATGAAGCAAGCGCAACTTGATAGTCATGTAATTCAAAAAGTAGTGACAATGACTGCAAAACCGCAGGATTATCATCAATGATCAGTATTTTATCCATGTGCTTATTTTTATTATGTTACACCCCAATGAGTGTAACATAATACGCTCCGTCTTTACTCTAAATACTGCGTGTCGCGACACTAGGCGAAATGTTCGCCGCACGCTGAGCTGGTAAAAGCACAGCAATTAAGCTCATCACTATCATCGCAATTGCAGTTAATAAAATAGACATATTCTCGAGAGGTGGCACATCATAAATACCCATTAACTTTCGTCCAAGTAACAATGCCCCAATTACACCTATCAGCATACCAAGCGAAGTCACCACCATATTCTCCAATAAAAAATGCTTGAAGATGGTTGATTTTCGAGCGCCTAACGCACGCCTTGTACCTATCTGTTTGGTGCGCTTGCTGATATTAAAATGTGTTAGGCCAAAAATACCGAGTGCCGTAATGACCCCTAAAAAGACCACTATCGAGATAAGCATCTTGATCATCAACCTATCACTGGCATAGGTATCGGCTTTTGATTTATCCAGTGCTTTAACATCCATAACCACGCGTCCACGACTTAATTCCAATAGCAGAGGTTCAATCTTGTTCATGACTTCTGCACGTTGGTGCTCTGTTGTCTTAACAACAAACTTCTGATATGCCGTGCTGTCTTGCAATGGTAGAAGCACCAAATTGTCGGCAATGTTTGATTTAGGCCACTGACTTTTAATGGTATCAATAATGCCGATAACTTTAGCCGCATTGTTGCCACTATATATGGTTTCGTTTAAACCCTTGCCTTCCCCAAATAGCGCATTGGCCACAGCTCTGCTCACAATAGCAACGGTTGGATACTCTTTTTTTCTATCATACACAACGTCGTTTTCGGTAAAGTTGCGACCTTCAGTTACCTCAAGCCCCAGAGCACCGATCAAGGTATGATTGCCATAGAGGTATCCTGAGTCTACAGACTTACCTTTGAGTTCATCAGGATCCGTACTGAGCGCCCAAGCCCCGCCGCTTCGAGTCAATGGCACCGAACTCACCGCCAACGCCTCTATCACCCCAGGCAGATCTTTTAATTTTTGAATATCTTCATCAAACTGCTTTGCCTTATCAATGCGTTTATCATACGTCACAACAAGGTATGAAATAATACTTTGCTCATCGTAACCCGTTTGCTGATTCATCTTTTCCAATCTGTCGAACACAATCGACATGGCATTACTGACCAGCGCAAGGGTAATCGCAATTTGCAATACCAGCAATATCGCCCCCGTTTTAGAGCGCTTTAATGCACTTAATATCGGTTTAATTTCTGACATATTTGCACTCCTTTACTGTACTTTTAGATGTGTTGCAGGTGAGGTTTTACACACCACCCAAGCTGGAAATAACCCTGCAATTAAGCAAGCTAAGATGGAGATAACTGGAGCAACCAGCAGCATTTTCCAATCCATTATCGCGATTAAGTCATACCCGCTCATAGTACCTCGAATGCCAGCAAGGCCGACTTGGGCCAGCAATACCCCTACAATCGAGCCAAGCAGTCCAAGTAATGCGACCTCAACTAAATGCTGACTAAATATCTGTGTTTTACTGGCACCAAGTGCACGTCTAACCCCTGCATCCGGTGCGCGTTTCATAAATTTTGCCAGCAACAGGCCTAAAATATTGGCGACGCACACAGCCAAAAACATAAAGCTCAAACCGACAAGGATTTTATTGTCTGAGCTGACTACATGGTTATATTCCAGCCACTGCGGTACCGTTTTAAGATTGTAATCAAGCGCCTTTCTATTGAATCGGCCAAGCTTTTGCTGCTCAGTCATATAATCCATGACGAATTGCCCATACATGCGCTTTTGCGATTCTGAATCAAACTCGACCCAAAATTGCAACCATACGTTTTCCGAGTTTAAAAAGTCCTCAAATGAATCAATATCCTCACTTTTCCAGCCATTGGTGTTGCCCCAGCTTGGCACCTTGTACGCTTCGATATGAGTAAAAGGCACAAATACTTGCTCCGACGCCTCAAAAGGATCATTATTTACATCGTAGAATTTAACTGTGGGCTGAAAAGTTTTTGTTACGCCAACCACTTCATGTAGGCGTTCACCTAAATATATTGACTCTCCAAGCACATCTGTTTTTCCAAACAGCGTGTTTGCGAGATCTTCACTTATCACAGCAACCAGTGCAGCTTGCTCACTTTGAGACTCACTCCATACATTACCGTGCAAAAAAGGCACATCAAACAGTTCAAAAAAGTGGCGACTGGTTACCCGTAAACTCTGAATAAAGGGCACACTGTCAGGTCTGTCAATGTGCACAGCAGCGCCGGACTTGACCATAGCGACCCGTTTTTCCAGCGGTGAGTTTTCAAGTAAATACTTGGCATCCGGATAAGTTAACTGCAAAGGCACGTCATCTTCTGTCCGCCATGTATAACCGTCATCTAGTACTTGCAATTGTACAGCATGTAATTTGTCACTTTTGTGTGCAATAGGGTCTGCACTCATCATGTGATAAACGGAGAGTGTCGTCATAGTCACGCCGATACCAATGCCAATAGCGATGATCATCAACATGCTGACAAACGGCGTTTGCTTTATATTTCGCCAAGCCAGATCGCAATAGTGTAGCAACATATTAAGCCCCTACCGTTTTGTTGATTGCCTCGCGAGCCACATGTCCACCTTGATAAAGTGTAAAATCAGCAACCTGCCCATCTACAATCTGGATATTTCGCGGTGTTCTTCTTGCAAGCTCTTGGTCGTGCGTCACCATCACAATGGTGGTACCGGATTGATTTAACTCTTCAAGCAATGTCATGACTTGTCTTGCCATTAAGCTATCAAGATTACCAGTTGGTTCATCGGCGAGTAAAAATCGCGGCTCTCCTGCCAGTGCACGTGCAATTGCAACACGCTGCTGTTGACCACCAGAGAGCTGCTGAGGTAAGTGACGCGCTCGACCTGCTAACCCCACTTGCTCAAGGCATTGTTCAACACGCTTTTTGCGCTCTTTGGCTTTAATGCCGCGATAGCGCAGTGGCACTTCAATGTTTTCAAATAAATCCAGATCGGGAATTAGATTAAAACCCTGAAAAATAAACCCTATTTTTTGATTACGTAAATCTGAGCGTTGATTATCATTGAGTTTACCGATATCAATGCCATCTAAGGTATATTGACCTGATGAGTAAGGCTCTAAAAGACCAGCGATATTCAAAAACGTTGTTTTACCAGAGCCTGATGGCCCAGTGACTGCAATAAACTCGCCTTCTTCAACGGTTAAATTAAACTCTCTCAGTGCCTGTGTTTGAACCATTTCAGTTTGGTATAACTTTCCAATATTTTGCATGTGTAGCATGATATGTTTCCTTTATTTTTATCTAATTAGCACTGAGTCAGCATTGCTGAACGCATCATAGCCAGAGATGATGATTTCGTCACCTTCTTGTAGACCAGTGATGATCTCAATGTCTTTTAAACTGCTTGAACCTGTTGATATTTCAACCTTTTGAGCAAAATTGTCGCGCACTCGATAAGCGAAATAGCCGCCATTATTTAAAAATGGGCCACGCCTGACTTTCAGTACGTTTTCTTTATTTTCTAATTGAATACGGCCATGCACACGCTGGTTTTGGCGAATGCCTGTAATATCTTGATTGGTGAACTTAACTCTGGCGGTGACTTCACGGTCACTCACTTCAGGCGAGATAGCACTCAGTTGACCAACAAACTCTGTTGCCCCAACTCGCATCAGTACGACCATTTCTAGCCCCAGCTCATTGGCATAACTTTCTGGTACTCTCAGTTCGGCTTCATAAGCGGACAGGTCGACTAATGTCATCAATGATTGGTTTTGGCTGACTGCAGCTTTATTTTGCACCAGCAAATTACCTACGATGCCATCCACCGTTGCGCGCACTTGTAAATTGTTGACGCGTCGTTTTATTTCCTCTACCACCAGCGCTTGTCTCTCAAAACGGCTCTTTGCGGCAGCAAGTTCAAACTTAAGTGTATCGCTGCCTATTTCCGCTTCTTTTTGCGCATGTGAGAAGTTAACTTTTGCTTTTGCGTAATCGTCTTGCGCTTGCTCTAAGTCAATCTGGCTAATTAAGCTAGATTGAATTGACAGCTGAGCACGGCGGTTTTCACGCTCGGCAGCCTCAAGGGACACTTTTGCCAAATCAAGAGATTTCTCAAGTGTCAGCGCTTGACGACGCGCTTCTAGTTGCTGTCTCTGCCACTCACTTTCAAGACGTGAAAGTTCAGACTCTTGCTGTTTGAGTTCACTGCTCAGCTCTGGGCTGTGTATGTGTGCAACAAGCTGCCCCACTTTAACGTTATCACCAGCGCTGACATGCAAAGTCGTCACGCCGACTTCTGGGCTATATACAGTTGGTGCATGTGCTGCAACTATTCGCCCATGGGCACCAATTTCCCGTGTTAATTTACCGACTTCAACAGTTGCAATATCAAGCTGTCCTTTGTCTACAGAACGTTGCGCTTGTGGCGACATAAATACCCACAAAAATGTTAATAGGAGCACGATTAATATCGCACCACCCCACACTGACTTGCGCTGAAAAAATGCTCTGCGCTCTGGCACATACTGATCCTGTCCACTGGTATCTTTAATCATCTTAGCCTCTCGTTTTATCCTAGTGGATCAAGTGATACCAATAGCATGCCAAAATTAAACCACTGAATATTAGACACTTTTTATTTTTATTGTTATTTAAAAGCGTCCGCGGACAGAAAATGTGTCCGCAGCGGACAGGTTGGTGTAATACGATAAATTTATGGCGCAGCAATCGATGCAAGCTACTAAAGGTGCAGTTATAACGAGAACAAGATATAGTAGTAGATAGAAAAACTGACAGGAAGCCCGATGCGTACTCTTTTTATAATAATCGCTTTTTTGCTGAGCTTTTCAAGCATAGCGATGCCGGAAAATATCATACTGGTTCGCCATGCCGAAAAACAAAAAGGTGTCGATCCAAGTTTAACTCAGCAGGGAATTAAACGCGCTCAAATCATTGCGCAAATGATGCTGCCTTATGAGCCCACTAAACTTTATTCCACAGATTACAATCGAACAAAAGCCACATTGGCACCTCTTGCAGATTTAATTGACACACACATTTCACTATACAACCCTGGTAGGCTTGATGAATTTGCACATATGTTAAAGAAGCAGGCGGGAACAATCATCGTTGCGGGCCATAGCAATACCACACCCGTTCTAGTGAAGCTTTTAACAGGTCGAGATGTCGAAATAGCGGAAGATGAATTTGATAAGGTATTTGTTGTAACATTTGAAGATGAGATGGCTAAATTAAAGATCCATAGCTCAAATCAGTAAGCAATACCTAAACCCGCACCTAATTGCCGTGTAATAATGTGTAATGTTTATACAGGCACAATCTCAATATAATCCTCACATCACGTTGTGGCGCCATTAAGTTAACTTAATGGTGTCGTTATATATAGATAAATGGAGTACTTGAGATATGTCGTTCATTTCACCCCCGGGATCTTATAAATCGAGCTGCCGTAATATCCATTTTGAGGGCATTCCCGGCGAGGAAGATTGCTATATCATCGCATTATGTCAAAAAGAAGATGGTAGCTGGGTTGAAAGCAGACTCAAGTATGATATCGCGAATATCAATGGCAAGCTCACATGGGCGCCAGATAGAAAATAGTATTCCCTTTTAAACACATGCAATTCTATGTCGATACCGGGTCTAGGCATGGACCCTTTTTTCCCTTCAAAGTAACGCAAAAATCGCATCAAGTCCTGCTGTTATTCTCTCTGGTTCTTGCCCTGCAAAACCAAGTCGTATGTGCGTTTCTCTCTCTATTTTAGTGTGGCAAAACGCCTGTTCAGTGTGGGCAAATACCTTTGCTTCCTCAAGCTTGGCAGGTAAATCTGATATATCTCGTTTTAAATCAACCCAAAATGCCATCCCACCATCCGGTTGTTTAAATTCAATATCAAACCCTTGTGCTTTAAGTTCACCGAGTTTTTGTGCCATCAAGTCGCACCGCTGTTGATATAATTTAGTCATTCGACGCAAGTGCCTTTCAAAATTGCCCGTTGCCATCCAATCAGCGATGGCAAGCTGCATCAAAACGTCATTCTTATGATTTATCAGCCTTTTTAATCCTACCAGCTGTTCAAGTACAGCGGGTGCTGCGGTGACATAGCCTAACCTTGCGCCCGCGAACATGATTTTTGAAAAGGTCGAGAGATAAATCACAATTTGCGCGGGGTCATTCGAAGCCATTGGCTGAAGTGGAGGACAGCGGTAGTGAAACTCATGATCATAATCGTCTTCTATGATAAAAACGCCGTGCTGCACACATAACTTATATATCGCCATTCTTCTCGCAACCGACATAGTGAGTGTGGTGGGATATTGATGCAAAGGTGTTAAATACAATAAGCGAATAGCCGAGCTGGCAAAACATTCCGCCAAGGCTTCAACACACAAGCCCTGCTCATCTTGTTTAATATCGTAAATCACACCACCTGCTGCCATAAAAGCTTGCCTTGCTGGCGGGTAGCCAAGTAACTCCATTGCAACCCCTTCACCGGGGTTCAAAAACGCTTGCGCTGTTAAAAACAAGGCTTCCTGTGAGCCATTACAAACCAGTACATCATCACAGGGTAATCCTCGCGCTTTGCGTAAATATGCTTGTAATTGTGCACGTAATTCTGGCTCTCCAGCCACATTTTGATAATGAAGTGCATGGGCATTGCTACTACGACACACTTTATTGATACTGCGCCTGAACTCATCAAATGGAAACTGCGTTATATCCGGCAGTCCACCTGCAAAATTATAGGTATATTCTTCTAAAGACGGTGACGGACTTTTAGGGATGACGGCAGCAAATTTTGGCGTTACAGGCTCAAATGTCACGTCTTGTTCATGGACTTGTTTGCTATGCACGATAGGCAATTGGCTATTAGCCTTATAGCCTTTTCGTAACTCAGACACCAACCATCCTTCAGCAACCAAGTTTTGCAATGCATTCATTACTGTATGACGATTCACAGAAAACAGCTCACCTAAAGCCCGTGCTGAGGGTAACTTTTCGCCGGGCTTAATGCGGCCGCTTTGAATTGCTGAGCGCACTTGCTCTGCAATTTGAATATGTTTTGCTTTATTTTTTTTATCTAATGGGCGCCCTGTAAACATCATTTTATCGCAGCAGTATTAAGTGCTATTGAGCGTATAAAAATCTCAGCCTGCTAGCAAGCTGGTATAGGCAGTTTTTAAAATCTGGTTGTTTAAACCTGACCACAAAAGCGTAATCTTAATTCATAGCAACCATGTATCGCCATAGCCTAAGGAGAAATGTATGTTAAAACCGATATCACTGTGCTCTAACAAAGTGCGCTTAGAACCCCTATCCCATACACACCTTAATGCATTACAAAAAGTTGGTGAAGCCAAGGCGCTTTGGCGTTGGGTCCCGACCAACTATTGTCAAAGCCCTGAGATATTAAAAGACTGGTTTGAGCAAACCGCTCAATTTGACCCACAGGAGCAGCTCGTCTTTGCCATTATTGATATTGCAACTAACCAAGTGACTGGTAATACACGCATATTTAGACTGGATCCCCAAAACCTTCAAGCAGAAATTGGCCATACATTTATCGGCTTAGACTGGCAACGCAGTCACATCAATACACAAGCAAAATACTTATTATTAAAACATGCTTTTGA
This sequence comes from Pseudoalteromonas luteoviolacea H33-S, assembly GCF_001625695.1. Taxonomy (GTDB): domain Bacteria; phylum Pseudomonadota; class Gammaproteobacteria; order Enterobacterales; family Alteromonadaceae; genus Pseudoalteromonas; species Pseudoalteromonas luteoviolacea_B. The sequence continues at coordinate 51,172 of NZ_AUXY01000083.1, read as the reverse complement.
AACACTAGGATTAGTCAGGGTTGAATTTCAAACGCATGAGCAAAATCACAAATCGCGCAGCGCAATTGCTCGACTAGGTGCACACTTTGAAGCTATCCATCTAAAAAATAGAAAACTACCGGATGGCAGTTTTAGAAATACAGCCCGCTTTTGTATCACAGATGATATGTGGCCCGACATTAAACAGCGTCTAGAGTCTTGGCTATGAAATACCCATTCAAAGAGTATGTTCAACAACAAGATAGCGCGCTTTTTGATGTGATTGAGCGCTTCCCCTTAGCCACTTTTTTTTGTAAAAGTGAAGATCAAACACATATTTGCCATATACCCGTTAGCCTTTGCAAAGGATCAAAAACACTCTTTGGCCATGCGACGGGTTCAAACCCCATAAAGCACTTTGTAGGAACCACCGTGGATATTGTATTTAGGGGACCGGATACCTACCTCTCACCGAATCAAGTAGAGGGCCTGGGCTTACCAACTTGGGACTATGTGACAGTGCAAGGCCAAGGGAAACTGGCTTCTATAGAAGATTATGACAAGCAACTAGAGGTAATGGGACATATACTGCAAGCCTTTGAAGATAAGCGTAATCCTTGGCAATTAACAGCTGTGCCAGAAAAGCGGCTAAAATCTATGTGTAAAAGCTTATTATTTTTCGAGATAAAACTTGAAGCTTTATCTGGCAACTTTAAATTAAGTCAGAATAAAACAGCAGAAACTCGGGCTGGCATTGCCGATCTGTTAAGCAACACCAACCCAGAAATGCGCTCCTACTACGAATAACCCCGTGTTTTAGAGTGCACTGCCATCACAATAGCTTACTGCTTGCCAAGGGTCGTAAGGTCCTGCTCTATCAGGCTCAAAATTGTAACTCCAATGTCGAGCTTGATAGATCACACCTTTATAAGCAACTTGTTGTCCTTTTTTATTGTAAGCAAGGTCCGCTTGCCAAGCAGTTGCTGCACAGCCTCCCATTTCATAGCCGACGGTAACAGGAATAGCTAGCTCACGACCAAAGTCAGGCTGTAATACCGTTATTGCTGAGTCTGCGGCATCACTGTGATGTAACACGATTTCGCCTTTACCCTTGCGCTGATTAAAAAATGGAAATGCAAGGCCATCATGCGCACTGTCTTGGATTTTCAAGGTATAGCAACCCACCGGCACATCCAAAGGCAGGTCATGCCAACTGGCATCTGTAAATTCATCCCAATGTTTTACTGTCGATTGTGTGCGGTCGAATAAAGAAACACGGGTTTCGTCGCCCTGCTTGCCTGTCAGCAGCCGTAAAACCGCACTGGACTCAATCGCAATCGGGCGATTAAACCGAACTGTTTGGCTGTTATTCGCAATTTTTTGGTCATCTGTACTTCGCACAGTTACATTCAACTTCGCTTGCTCTGTGTTAAAAATCCCCAAAAATTCAGCGCCAAATGTAATGCGTTTCTTATCACCTGCTGCAATTTCACCCTGCCAGTAATATTGATTCGCTTGCTGTCCCTCAACGCCATAGTCAAACCACAGTTCATTGATTTTTGTATTTCCTTGGTTTGCTACTTCAACCTCTATCTCACCACATGACAAACCAATGCGATCTGGCATGGCTGCATTTGGTTTAACGATGGTGGTGAGTGCGATATCTTCTTCAACGGTCTGCTCGCCATAGGTGACTAAAACCGCATTAACGATATATCTCGGTGCATCTTTACCATACTGAGAAGGTGCCCAACTATATGCCTGCCAGTTCAAGTCAAATTCTGAATTCACATTAGATATATCAACAGGATAACTAAAAGGCGTAACGGCTTCTCCTGGACACCAATTTGCACGCGCAAATAAATAAGTGCCTCCTTGTGGGAAAGTGGCACTTTGGTCGCAATCATCACGCCACAGGTTTTGCTGAATCACCAAGTTTCCATCTTGATGCAAGGTAAAATATCTATCGCACCATTCACCACATAACTCAGCTTTTCCTTCAGGGTTGTCATAGGACAAAGCATGGCCGTGTGCTGTGACAATCATCTTAATCTCAGCAGATTGCTCACCGGCTTCAAAGGCGACGTTTTTAGCTGGCAATAAAGCAGCAAAGTCTTGTGCTGTTTTATATGGCCAACCTTCAGAGCCTGACTCATACAATGGAATTACACGTTTAACCGCTCTGGTGTGATAGTTTGGCTGTGAAACTAGCTTTGCAGCAATACCAAAAGCACTCTTTTTAGCGCCCCAGCCACCATAATGCACTTTTAAACTGCCTTCACCTGTCAGCACTGGTGCCAAATGAGAAACATCAAAAGAGAAAGTGCGCCGCCAATTTCGGTCAAAACCATGCATGCCGCGTTGCATATATCCAGCATAAGGGGTAATTAAGCGCCCCAGCTCGTAGCGTTTTGTGCCTTGGTGCCATTCAAAGCGCACCGTATAATCCCAATCACTACAACCTTGCGCTGCGCAGCCAAGTTCAACTTCGAGGGTGTGTTTTGCTGAGGGATCAGCGGGTAATAAATCGACCACAAAGCCATGGTCGCCATGCTGTGTAAATGACGTGTACTCTGTCAGTATCTGGGTGGTAGCTAATGCACTATTTGCCAATAACTTAGGGCAAAATAATATCATCAGCAATAAAAAGGTAAGTTTCATCGCTCATTCCTTGGTTACATAAAATTAACACAACCATACGGACATGGGCAAAACATGTAAAGTCCCGTTGTTCCTTTTTATAGTTCATTTTTATTAAACACAAAAAAGCCGCCATACGGCGGCTGGTTGGAAACAACATAACAAGCAAATAAGGGGTTTAGTTATTCTTCTTCAAGTAATTTCGTTGAGCCAATGGCTATTTTTCTTGGTTTCATGGCTTCTGGCACTTCGCGTTCCAAATCTATTTTTAACAAGCCATTTTCTAAATCTGCGCCGATGACTTTAATATGATCACCGAGCTGAAACTTGCGCTCAAAATTGCGTTCTGCAAGGCCTTGATGAATGAACTTACGCTCTTGAGCAGACACTTTATTCTGCTTCTCACCTCTCACTGTGAGCGTATTGTTTTCTGACTCTAGTGACAGCTCTTGCTCACTGAATCCTGCAACGGCCATGGTAATTTGGTACTTATCTTCATCCAAAGCTTCAATATTATAAGGTGGAAAACCAGACTGTTTTTCTGAGCTTCTTTGTGCCGAGTCCATTAATGTAGCTAGGTGATCAAAGCCAATGAATGAACGATAAAGTGGTGATAAATCTACTGTACGCATAATGGTATCCTCATAAAGCGATATTAAGCCTGTTGACTCTTTAAAAAGCAGTTAATAGGCATATAAAACAATGTGTTAAGTTAATTTCAGTCCCTTACGGCGACCTCATAACTCTATCTATGGACGAGGAGGAATGTTTTCAAGAAAATTATTATAAAAAATCAAAATAAATTTATAAGCCACTGTTTTATATGTCAAAAAATATATCTTTACCTGCACCATCACTTTTATGACAGTGCAGTATAAAAACTAAAACAGGGTCGTATCCGCATTGCTGGCACTTTCTTTAAATAAGAATCGGAGTTCTTGAGGGGGCTTTTTCAAACTGCCTAAAATTGCGCTGATCCGCTCAGCATTATCACCAAACGCTTCAACCATACCTACCAATTCATCACTGGAACTCGCGATAAGTTCGTCAAGATCATTTTCGTCTTGTAGATCAAACTGTGAGATCAGCCCAGAATCAAATAGCTGTTGCTTAAGTGTGGTATTCGATTTGCTTTTCGTTTCTTTTAAACTTGCTAGAATTTCTTTATTGGTTTTTTCTATCGATAGAATTTGCTCGACCATCTCTGCTCTGCGGTTTAAATTACTGATAGCAAGCTCTAACGCATCCATAACATGGGCACAAATATCACTCAACTCACCGACATTTTTCACCAACAAAATGCTACTGCGCCAGTTAAACACCATAGGGCCATGGTTAAATTGATGTACACGCTCAAAATCCTCATGGTGCAACAACATTTCATGCTCTAATTTAGCAACACTGCCAGATGTACTGCGAAATAGAGCGCGATTTTTAAAATGAATAATGGCACGCAGCCCAAGCGCGTTTAGGGTATTAATGAATATTTTTTGCAGCACTTCCAGATCACTGCAATAGTGGGTTGCTTGCATAAATAAGCCAATGGACTTCATGCAGGCATTTTGCCTTTGTAAATCCAGTAATAGTGACTCTTTTTGTGCTATGTCCGCATGTGCTTCAAAATAGTCATGATCAGCCTCTAAAATAGCGACTACTTTGGCTTTAAGCTCATCAGGGTGGGTAGTTTTACACACATAGTCATTAGCACCAATTTCAAACGCTTTTAAACGACAATCAGAGGAAGCTAAGTTAGAGATAAATACAATGGGGGTATGTCGTAAGTGCTCTATTTTTCGCAGCTCTGAGCAAGTGGCATATCCATCCATTCCTGCCATCACGATATCGAGTAAAATCACATGCGGCTTCAATTCGATGGCTTTTTGTAATCCCTCTTCACCACTAGATGCGACGCTCACTTCATAATCCGCAAACGTCTGAGAAAGTAAAGTACGGTATGTCTTGTCATCATCAATGACCAAAATACGAACGCTCATCCCAGCTCCCATTCATCTGTTTTCATCTCACACTATAGACGTTAAACGAAACAGTGCCGTATTTAGCTTTAATTTTTTAAATAAAAAAGGGCTGCAACACATGCAAACCCTTTGGTCTCTCTAAGGAGAGTGTGAAAAACGAATTTTTTTGAACCTAAAAATTAAAACTGAATGTTCAGTCCGGCATACACATAACGCCCTAAAGTATCGTATGTATATGGATCTGTATTGGAGTCATTGTTACCAGAATAATAAGGCGGTTGCTTATCGAACAAATTATTAATGCCGCCCGTAAGCTTAACGGTGTCACTGACAAAATAACTGCCAGAAATATCATGATAAACCACACTTGGCGTGCTTGGTGCGTAGCAGCTTGTAGGGTTATCTAAACAGCTAAAACTATCCATCCCCGATAAGTATCTCACCTTGTAATTTGCCCCCCATGTATCGGCTTTTACAGACAAACTTAAACTCGATTTTATGTCTGCATATCCCCCTAAACCTGACGTGATCAAACCGGTATAGTCAACGGTTTCTCCAGCCATAGTAATGGTACGCTCTTTTAAAATCGATGTATCCCACCCTGCTCTCCACGCAAGTCCAGCAGCATCAAACGCGTACGCAACATTAATGTCATACCCTTGCGTTGTCTCATCGCCAATGTTTTGCAACTGGTTGTTAAATGTCGCTTTGCCATTAGATATTTGTACATTTGCCGAAGCGCACACAGCCGAGTCTTGGTTAATTAAATCCCCACTGCTGTTGACGCAGTTATCAATGATATATTGATTATTCACTTCGCTGATCGCATTAGTGATAGCGATATCGTAATAATCTAAAGTCAGTGACAACCCCTCTAAAAAACTTGGTTCATATACCAATCCAAACGTTAACGTATCCGCTTCTTCAGGTGTGAGGTTCACATTTCCTCCAACAATCACTTCAGCTTGGCTATCTAAGTGAGGATGAGATATTTGCTCGAAGGATGGCGATTTACCACCATATAGCTCATCGACCGTCGGTGCGCGAAATGCGGTTGATTTCACACCTCTAAACATTAGCTGTTCATTGAGTTTCCAAGTAAAACCGAGTTTCCATGTTGAGTCACTACCAAAGCTTGAGTAATCAAACGCTCTAATAGCCGCACTTAAATCTAAGTTTTGCGCAAAAGCCACATCAGCAAGTACCGGAATAGCAAACTCAACGAACGCTTCATTCACATCATATGAGCCACTAGTCGGCTCAACTTTTGGGTCGTTAGCCAGCCCTTGTGAGGTCAGTGAGTCGGGTGTGTACCAGGCTTTTTCGGTCCTTTTTTCAATACCCGTTGCAAACCCCAAGTAGCCCGCTGGCAGCGCCATAATCTCACCGGCAAGTGACGCACTGAAGTTCAGCATCTGGCTACCACCTGTATTTTGCTCAGTGTATAGATAATCAGTCATATTATCCGCCGACCACGCTGACTGGTCGAGTGGGTTAAACTTACCCAGCTCGATGTCTTCGGTCAAACTGCCGATATTGTGCAAATTAGACAGTTGATCAACAGAGTCATTACGACCAAAATTAACTGCAACATCCCAGCTCCAGTCGTTATCCAGATATCCTTCTACACCCACCACAGTTCTTACCGTATCAACAACTTGTGAAAAGTCACGAGTTCCCGTATCAGACATACGGCGGCGATAATGAACTGTATCGCCATACTCAGCACCATACTCTATCAAATCATCACCCATACTTTCTGTATAAGTGAAATCAAACCACACAGGCTGAGGTGCCATTTGCTGTTCCGACCAACGCTTTGAATACATGGCTTCGGTGAATAAATTCGTGTTACTGCCAAGCTCATAATTGAGCACACCTGTTAAATTAAGCCTTTGCATAGGTGTATATAAATAGCTGTCAGATGCATAGTTATACGGATCGGTCTCTGGGTTGTACTCTGCGTAGTTTCCGTCAGTATCGCCTTGTAATTCTTTGCCATTTTCAAGATACAAATGACCATTTGGGGTAATGGTTGAACCGCCACAGGTCAGAGACTTTCCGTTATCGACCTCACTGACTGGACAAGACGAAAAATCTCTATCAGCTTGGCTTGCCGATCCGCGCTCCATATATTGAATGCCGAACACCATGTTACCGCGATCAAAGCTGGTACCTACCGTCAGGTCAACATTATGCTGCTCCGCATCCCCTTCCCCAGACAAACCGGTTTGCGCATTCAACTCAGCCCCTTCAAAGTCATCTTTAAGGATAATATTCACCACACCTGCAACCGCGTCGGTTCCATACACCGCCGATGCCCCATCTTTGAGGACTTCAATATGCTTGATCATCGCAACTGGAATCGTATTTAAATCAACTGTTGATGCAGCCCCCGTGCCCGAATTAATCATTCTACGGCCATTCACCAGCACCAAAGTACGTTGCGCGCCAAGACCGCGCAGATTGATACTTGCGTTGCCGCCAGAGCCATTGTTAACACCCGGATTAGTCATAGCGCCAGCGGCGGCTGTAATATCCTGCAAAACATCATCAATGCTCACGGCACCACTCGCTTGGATAGCATCAGCGCCAATAAATGTAACTGGACTTGCTGTCTCCATATCTGAGCGTTTAATACGCGATCCCGTTACTTCTATTTTTTCTATTGATGTTGCTTGATCATTTGCAAATACAGGCGTTATTGCACCTCCTGTCGACATTGCAATCGCAATACTGATAGCGGTTTTTCTCATAGATACTTTCCTAAATAGATGTTGTTTTTAACTTGCCATGGCGCTTAACTGGACATTAGAGCGAGAAAAATGAATGAAAAATTAATAAAAGCGCAATAAAACCCCACCACACTTCAAAAACCAAGAAAAAAGGCTGGGACACAGAATTGAAATCAAAATAACCACTTACAATTCAATCATTTAAGATTAATGAAAAGATAGGAAAAGATGCGTAAAGATGCGTTTTAGGTTGTAAAGCAATGTTATTCTAGCTATCCAGTACCAATTTAAAGACTTTTTACATGCAAGTAACGCAATTATCTGACGCACTATCCAAACAACCTGAGGGTCTGTAGCTTAGAGTTTGAAAATACAAAAAAATCAAAAATATTAATTTATTTATATCAATGACTTATGATTACAAAATAACAAATTTAAAAATTAATTTAATATTTTGTGAAATAAAAGAAAGCAACGTTAGGTCTTGCTTAGTGTCATTCAATTAAGGAGAGAAATTTCATGACAACTCTAAGCAAACCAGCAACTTACTATCCAAACTATGAAGTTAATGCCGACGATATCATGACTGTTATTGAGTTATGTCATCCAAATAGTCCACACAAAAAACGCGCATTCGACATGATCCAAAATGCTGAAGTGAAAAAAAGGCACCTGATCATGCCGCTGACAGATGTTGTTAAGCAAGGAGACTTTGGCGAACGTGCAAAAGTGTATCAGGATGCCGCCATTGAAATGGCTGAAAACGTCGCTCGAGAAGCGATTCACAATGCAAGGCTCAGCATGGATGAGATTGACATGGTCATCGCGACTTCATGTACAGGGTTCATGATGCCTTCACTCACTGCGCATCTCATCAACCGTCTGTCACTTAGACCCGATACTAAACAGATCCCAATTGCACAACTAGGCTGTGTTGCCGGTGCATCAGCCATAGGACGTGCATTTGAGTATTGTGAACACCGCCCTGATAGAAACGTATTAATTGTCTGTGTAGAAACTTCGTCTCTGTGTTTTCATAAAGAAGCGGGGCGCTTGCAGGACTTTATCAGCAACTCGTTATTTGCAGATGGTGCGGCAGCCGTGGTGATGCGTGGTGACGACCAGATATCTGGGCTCAGACTAACCCACAATCAAAGTGTTACAATTGAAGACACCATGCCCTATATTGAATATCAACTCACCGATAAAGGCTTTAAGTTCTCGCTCGATAAAGACGTGATGCATTCAATTCCACACGTTGCGCCCTACCTTCAATCTTTTTGCAAAGACAAATTAGAGATTGATGCCAATGATGTAGACAATACGATATTTCACACTGGGGGTAGACGGATTTTAGATGAACTAGAACGCTGTCTTGACCTAGCACCTGACAAAGTAAAGCATTCGCGGGCTTGCCTTGCAGAAACTGGCAATACCTCAAGTGTCGCGGTTATCGATGTTTTAAGGCGTACATTTGAACATGCAACAAAAGGAGAAACCAGCTTACTCGCCGCGTTTGGTCCGGGTTTTACATCTGAGATGAGTGTGGGGGTCTGGCAGTAATAAAGCCAACCGAAGAAGAGATGATGGGAGGAGCCATTTTACTCATCAAGCTGAGATAAATGGCTTGCCAAACTGACTAAGCATCTGCTTCGAGTTTTAATAACAATGCTTTAATACCGTCTTTGGCACTTAAAATATGATGCTTTAAGTAGTCACATGCACCCACAATGTCTTTGTCTCGGCAAAGCTGCAGTAACTTTCTATGCTCCTCAGGTGCAGTATTTATACCACCAGCAAGTAAGATGTGCATTCGTACATAGCGCTCTGAGTTTTTACTGTATACCGCAACAAGCTCCCGTGTTTGAGGTCTATTTGCACGCGCGTATAACTTATCATGAAACTCGGCATTGAGCTTGCCTGTTGCCAACTGCGAATCTCCAGCAGCAATGGCGTCTTCCAGATCGGCTAAAATGGCTTCTGCTTCAAGTAAATCTCGGTTTGTTAAGTGTGTGATGGAGTGGCTAAGCAGCTCAGCTTCAAGCAAAGCGCGCAGGTCAAATATTTCGTCTATTTGCTCCGCACTGAGGCTTGTCACAGTTGCCCCTTTATGCGCTTCAAAATTAACTAACCCTTCAGCTTCTAATTGTAATAAAGCTTCGCGAACGGGGATACGGCTCACATTAAGCTCTTCTGCTAATGCGGCTTGGCGCAAAGGCTCTCCAGCTTTAATTTCACCGCTTAAAATCTTATCTCTGATCGCTTCGGCAACAAGTTGAGTTCTAGTTTTATGTACAATCGCCATGGGGTTAATCATAAATTTACAGTGAGTTACATTATACGTGGCTAAATTGAAAATGCACGCAGACCAGATGAAAGCCATATTTGTCTGATAAGTATCAAGCCCATAACGATACAGAGCTTGATACCTAGTTACCTAAAGTATTTGCCCTTGTACACAGAGCGGTCTTAAAAACCTCAGTAGTGCCCTTGTACCTACAGACGTACTTTTCACATCTGTAGATGATGGAAATGGACCTCCATGATTCATCGACATACACACTTCAACCCCTGTTGGAGCTTGGTTGTAAATAATTCGCCCAACCTTGTAGCTCAGCGCGTCAATCAAGTGGCTTTTTTGCTGTAATTCGCTCGCCTCACCATAGACACTGGCGGTCAATTGACCTGCAAGCACATCTACGACCTGCTCGAGTTCTTCATCATTGCGATATCTCACTAACATGGCACAAGGACCAAATACTTCTTCTTGAAGCTGAGTATCGTCAATGAAGTCTCTCGCGGCACAGGCATATAACTGCACACAAGCATGATAATTCTTACTTTTAAGGCCTTTTGCTAACAAGGTAACATCAGGGTGCGCTTCTAAATATGCCGTCGCTTGCTTAAATGCCTTTTGAATACCCGGCGTTAATAAGGTGTCTGACGGACTCGACTTAACAGCATCCGTCGCGGCTTGTTCAAAATGATGCGCGTCATCCGGCACCAACCACACACCAGGGCTTGTACAGAACTGACCGTGACCCATGGCCATTGAATTGACCAATTGCTTTGCCAATACAGCACCTTGCTGAACTGCATATTGCTTTAATACAATTTGTGGATTTACGCTACCAAGCTCACCGTAAAAAGGGATCTTCTCAACTCTTTGATTGATTGTGTCTAGCAAAGCACTGGCTGCACCCAGCGATCCAGTAAAGCCGACAGCTTTGACGTGAGGCTCACTCACAAGTTGATGTGAGAGTGAATGTTGACTCCCTTGCAGCATTGAGAATAGTCCACTTGGCATACCGCATTGCTTAATTGCTCGATCAATGGCTCGCGTCATCAGCTCATTGGTTGCGGGATGCGCAGGATGTGCTTTAACAACAACAGGACAACCTGCCGCAAGCGCCGCTGCTGTGTCGCCGCCCAATGTTGAAAACGCATAAGGAAAATTTGATGCACCAAATACCGCAACCACGCCAATCGGAATATGGGTTAGCCTAGTTTGAGGTTTGGCAACAGGCAACCTGTTGTCATCTGCCTCCTCACTGACGCTCAAATGCAGTGGGTTCAGATCTTGGTTTAACACCTCAGCAAACGCTCGTAACTGATTAACTGTACGTCCCCGCTCTCCTTCAAGCCGCTGTCTAGGCAAATTTGTTTCTAACATGGTGGCTTCGATAAGTTCATCACCCAATGCCAGAATCTCATCTGCAATTGTATTTAAAAACTCACCGCGCTGTGCATTGGAGATAGCTCGATATGGCTTAAATGCAGCTTCTGCGGACACTACCGCTTGATGCACAAGCTGCTCACATGATTCATAAAATGCTGCCGGTAAGTACTCATTTGTTCCGGGGCAGAACCCCTTAAAAACCTCATTGCTCGAACCCTTTTGCCAATCCCCTGCAATATAGCTCAATCCGCTAAATACCATCATGACCTCCTGTGTTTATTAATATGAATTGCGTTGCTATATCACTTGGAATCCGAATGCATAAGGATCATCGTCATCCACGGTAATACAATTGGTACCCGTGCTCACAGCCCAACCTTGAATGCTTGGCCGGATTGCCGCTTTGCCAGCAACTTCTGTCACCGCCTCTACACGACCAATAAATTGACTACCTATATAGCTCTCGTGAATAAAGTCCTTTTGAAGCTCCAATTGCCCTTTACTGAATAACTGCGCCATACGTGCGCTTGTGCCCGTCCCACAAGGGGAGCGATCGATGGCTTTGTCTCCATAAAAAACCGCATTGGCGGCATGTGCTTTTGGACTTTTCGAATTACCTGTCCAAAGTACATGTGTGGCACCAAAAACATTTGGGTTCTCGGGGTGAATACAATCAACTTGTTCGTTAACTGCGTCTCGTATATCTCGAGCAAGCCTAATTAACGTATCAGCATCGGTATGCTCTATTCCTTTAAACTTACCCTGAGGCTCTACAATAATGTAAAAGTTACCGCCATAAGCAATGTCGACTGTCAGCATGCCAAGTTCCTCGATATCCACTTGCACATTAGTATGAGCAACAAAAGCCGGCACATTGATCAACTGCACCGATTTCACCTTGCCTTGATGCAGTTCATATCTGGCATCGACTCGACCAGCAGGCGTATCAATTTTGACCAGCCCAGGCTCTTTCGGTGTCAGCAAGCCGTGCTCCAACGCAAAAGTGACCGTGCCTATCGTGCCGTGTCCACACATAGGCAAGCACCCAGAAGTTTCAATAAACAAAATGCTGATATCACCATCATCGCTGCAAGGAGGATATAAAAAAGCACCAGACATCATATCGTGCCCTCTGGGCTCAAACATCAAAGCGGTTCTGATCCAATCAAACTCGGATAAAAAGTGCTGCCTTTTATCTGCCATTGTGGCCCCCCGAAGGTTTGGGTGGCCACTGGTAACAAGGCGCACAGGGTTGCCACAGGTGTGGCCATCAATACAAAAAAATGTACCCCTGTTCATTGCAATCATCCTTAATCAAGATTGTATTTAGTGAGGTCGATACGATTGGTCATCGCTTCATCATATAATCGACTCACGTACGCTTTTTCACTGTCAGTCAAACTCAAACGTGGTGAACGCGTCTTTTCACTCCCACGCCCAGCAAGTTGTTCAGCATATTTAATACACTGAACTAAGGTTGGCACTGTATCTAAGCGGAGTAACGGTAAAAACCAGCGCCAGATTTCGGTGGCCTCAGCAAACCTACCTTGTTGCGCCAACTTATAAATTGCCACTGACTCGCGGGGAAACACATTTGTTAAACCGGAGATCCAGCCAGTTGCACCCAACATTAAACTTTCTAGGGCAACATCATCCACGCCACCAAAAATAACGAACCGCTCACCAAATGCAGAGATTAATTCACTGATTCTGCGTGTATCTTCTGTGGCTTCTTTAACTGAGACAATATTTGGCTCTGTCGCTAACGTGCGCATGCCTTCAATTGATACATCGACGCCATACGTAATTGGGTTGTTATAAATCATAATAGGTAAGGAAGTTGCTCGAGCAACCTGTTGATAATGATAAATTGCTTCACGCTCTGTAGAGCGATAAACCATCCCAGGTAGCACCATAAAACCTTCAGCACCTAATTGCTCGGCGTCTTGAACAAACTCAACTGCCAATGCGGTGGTGGTCTCAGCCACGCCGGCAAGTAAAGGCACTCTACCGGCCACAACCTCTTTCGCTGCACTTAAAACTTGTCGCTTTTCCTCTGCACGTAATGCGCAATTTTCACCGACAGTCCCAAGCACAATAATGCCATGTACCCCCTCTTCAATCAGTGAGTTGATCATGGCCTTGGTTGTTTCAAAGTTAATTGACTCATCTTCATTAAACTGTGTGGTTACTGCGGGATACACCCCTTGCCAATCTACGATCATTGTTTTTCCTCTGTTATGTTTGTTGCTTTTTTTTACTATAGGTATATTGTATACAATAATCAATATGCAATTTTTTAAAAGTATAAATGGGTTCTCATCAACGCTAAGAAAAATACGTAAAACCTTGATTAGTAATATAAAAAAGCATTTAAAACCAAACTAAGCCGATAAAAATCAAAGAAATGCAATCGCAAATAGAGAAAAGAATATGAAGAAAGATTTAACTATTGCAGTCGTAGGCGCAGGTATCGTAGGTTTGTGTAATGCCCTGCAACTACAACAGCTGGGCTACCAAGTGACCCTGTTTGATCCCAAAGGGATCGGCACTCAATGTTCAAAAGGAAACGCTGGTCACTTTGCGACTGAGCAAGTTTTCCCACTGGCCGACCGCGCTCTACTTAAAAAGTTGCCTAGTATGCTACTCGACAAGCTAAGTCCTTTAAGAATTGACTGGCGATATCTATTGCAAGCTTTGCCATGGTTTGCTCGGTTTTGCGCAAATATGCCAACACCGCGTTACAAACGTCATACACAGGCATTAAAAGCCCTTAACCAAGCAGCTCTTGACGCATACAAACGCCTTTTAGGAAATAATTTTAATGCACATATCATCTGTAAAGGCAGTTTGCTCACCTTTGAAAATTACGATTTAGATGCGATAAAAAAGATCCAGCACGCTTATCACTCAAACGGGGTTAAAGTTGAACTGCTAGATAAACCCGCTATCGCAGCGTTAGAGCCCCAAATAAGTGACAAAGTACGCTATGCCCTACTCTTCACAGAGGTAGGACACACGCCAGATCCATTAAAGCTATCAATGCACATATATAAAGAGTTTATTCACTTAGGTGGTCAGTTTGTACAGCAATCTGTCGCAGAAGTCGCGCAACATGAACATAACGCGAGTGTCATCAACTCACTTGGAAAATCAAAACGCTTTAGCAAGGTCATTATCTGTGCTGGTGCATGGAGCAAACAACTTTGCCAGCAATTAGGCTATAAGCTACCGATAGAAGCCGAGCGGGGTTATCATAATATGCTTAGTAACCATGCACTCAGTCGGCCCGTTGCCTCTGCAGATCGACAATTCATTATGACACCGATGCAAGCAGGCCTCAGGTTATCTGGCACTGTGGAATTTGCAGGCTTACACAGACCGCCATTTTATGCACGAGCAGCATCTTTACTTACCCACGCTCAAGCGCTGCTGAAAAAGTTCAACCATATAGAGCAAGGCGAGTACTGGATGGGCCCAAGACCTTCACTACCCGACTCATTACCTGTGATAGGCCAGGCGCCAACGCACCCCAATATTTTATTTGCACTAGGCCATCAACATTTGGGTTTAACACAGGCCGCGATCACCAGTGAACTCATCGCAAACTTAGTTGCAAACCAGCCAACAGTATTTGATATTACCCCCTACAGTATTGCGCGTTTTCAGTAATGCTTGATAAAACAAAATAGGATACAGTTATGATAGGTATCGGTTTTCAAACCAAACAAGCGGCTCTTGCCAACCTCACAGACATGACCCAAGATGCACAGCCCATTGCTGCAGATGAATATCGTGAGAGGATGGAAAAAGCACAAGCATTCATGCTCGCGCAGAATATTGATGCGTTATACCTAAATGCAGGCACAAACTTAAAGTATTTTACGGGTTTAAGCTGGTCGGCCAGTGAGCGACTTGTTGGTGCAATACTTCCGGCTCAAGGCGATGTATGTTTCATTGCACCATTTTTTGAATTAGGCACCATCAGTGATTACCAAATCATCCAAGGTAAAGTATATGCTTGGCAAGAAGAGCAATCACCATATCGGTTACTTGGACAGGCGTTAACCGAACTGGGCTTACCAGACTCTGCGACCTTAGCAATCGATGAAAGTACGGCCTTTTTTACTGTCGACGGCATTCAAAAAGCAAACTCATCTTTAAAAATCATGAATGGGCAATGTGTTACAGGCCATTGCCGCATGCATAAGTCAGACAATGAGCTTGCCTTAATTCAACGCGCAATGGATATGACCTTGGCTGTGCAAAAAGCAGCTGCCTCCATACTGCATGAAGGTATCACCACCACTGAAGTGGAAGCATTTATAGAGCAAGCACATAAAAAGGTTGGTGCTACAGGCAATTACTTCTGTATTGTGTTATTTGGCAAAGCGACATCATTTCCGCATGGTGTAAAGACGCCCCAAACACTTAAAAAAGGCGATGTTGTATTGATAGACACAGGCTGTAAGTTACATGGCTATCTAAGTGACATTACCCGCACTTATGTCTTTGGTGAAGCAACAGATTATCAACGCGCAATATGGGCCCATGAAAAGCAAGCTCAGTTGCACGCTTTCAATGCAGCGCACATTGGCGCGAGCTGTGGTGATGTAGACTATGCTGCAAGAACCTACTTGGCTGAACAAAACTTGGGGCCAGATTATCAACTGCCCGGTTGTCCACATAGAACAGGGCATGGGATCGGCCTAGATATCCATGAGTTGCCTTATTTGGTCAAAGACAACCCGCAACCACTTGCGCCAGGTATGTGTTTTTCTAATGAACCCATGCTGGTTGTTCCCGACCAATTTGGTATTCGCCTTGAGGATCATTTTTACATCACCGAGTCAGGCCCTAAATGGTTTACGGAACCAAGTCATAGTATTGATGACCCTTTTGGTCTAGAGAAGTAGCAATACAAAACGCCGCAGTATCTCGTCTGCGGCGTTGTTTACAAAGACTTAATTTTGCTGGTCGCGGATATTGCTCAAGTTAACCTTGCCAGAACCGTCATCTATTAATTCAAATGATTGCGCATTGCGCACTGAGATACTTCCTGAGCCATCATCGACTGAGACTTTTCCAGTGACATTTTCAACAACGACCTTACCAGATCCATCTTCTATCCGAACATTGCCTTTGATGTCCTCAACAAGAATTTTTCCAGATCCATCCTCAATATCTAGTTCACCTTGCACACTCAAGACCTCAATACCGCCAGAATTATCATCTATCTCAAGCGAAATTAGGTTGTCCTTTATTATAATAGAGCCTGATCCATCATCTATGCGCTGAATACTTGCATGTGAGACATTCATTGACCCAGAGCCGTCCTTAATATGAGTCACAAGGTTTTGAGGTACAGTGATTGAAAGGTGTACCAAGGTATCGTTTTCCCTGTGGTGGCAAACATTTGCTTTAAGCAAGGCTTTGTTATCTTGCTCAGTCAAATCTAAACAATACTCGCCTCCATCACTTAGCTGATATATCTCAGCAGTGACACTAATCTTATCTGTCTGTTCTCCAATCAACTTCAAACTACCCGCCCCTGCATCAATTTTTAGCTGTGCCAGTTCGCTTGCAGGTAAGCTTAAAGAGGTTGTTTTCACAAATTTGTAATCCGAGGAGTAATACGCAGTTGCAGAAACATAAAATGAAGATATTGCTAGAGCCGCCATCATTAAAGCTTTCATCTTGTTGTCCTTGTTTTTTCTATTTAAAAACTTTGACGACCAGAGATAACAGAAAGGTTTAAATGCACGTTCAGTTTTTTTCAGGCGCTTGGTTTAATTTATCAAGTAAGTATCGAAGCTCCTTAACAACTGACTCCGGTTCATATTGAAAAATGTTGTGCTGTGGCGTATTTGCAAAAACAATTTTTTTATCCGAAGACAAACTATGCATCTTATCAATCGCCTCAGCGTACATTGTCTTCATTCTTTGCCAAGCTTTTGGGTGCCAGTCAACAGGGGCATCTCCACCACGCCAAACACCATTTTTAGACCACAGTAAAACATACGGCGTATCACCAAAATCCCTACTGTCTTTTATTAACTGAGCGCTGGCCTTCAAATCAACTTTTTCTGGGTTTTGATCTGGGTTATGCCACCCTGATAGCTCGTCCTGCATGCGCTGAGTAAAGCTGGCTGAATAAGTGTCTTGCTCTGGTGCCCATTTAGCAATGGCATTATTGAACATGCCGTATTGAGTCGGGTCAACCAGTAAAATCGCCGCAACACGCTCTGGAAATGCGTGGTTAAATAATTTTATCGGATAGGAACCATAAGAGTGCCCAACTAGTATGTGTGGCGCTTGAACCTGCGCTTTTTTGAGCAATATTCCTAATTGCTTAGCCATGACTCCAACGTCATAATGGCCAGAAAAGGGCTCACTTTTCCCTAAATTTGCGCGGTCATAAAGGCAAATTTGGTTTGACGGGCTCATGTGCCGGATAACTTCCTCCCAACCACCTTGAGACCCTGCTCCACCAAATCCTGAATTGACGACAATACTCGGAGTGCCCTCGCCATAGCAAACTATATAAAGCTTAACCCCTCCAACATCGACATGCTTGGACACTGCGGGCGCGACTATGTTTGCAGAAGCACAATATGTCTGTAGTAAAATAGCAAGACTGATAAAGGCTGTTATTTTAATCATTGTTATGGCCTTGTAATTTAATATTCCATAAATTTAGATAGAACATAACAATGCATTAGATAACTTGCAATAAAGGTATTTGAATTTAATATGAGTATATTAAATAAGTTGAGAAGCAAACGTTACTTTTTATTTAATAACGTTTGCTCAAAAAAACACATAATAGAACTAAGAGTAAACAGTGAAAAAACCTCTTATCACTTACAACTAAAAGATAAGTTTATTTGATATGGTTCACCCATTGAGTCTTCTGCAATGCCACCACCAATCCACATGGCAGTACCTACGTCATCCACATGACCACCGCCTAAAATGGACATGCCCGCACCTGCCACTTCAACAGCTTCAGCCAAATTGCGATTTTTTAAATATTCTTGCTCAGGCATTGACCCCATGTAAGTGATGGTTTCATTGATAATGTAAGCACGAGTATCACCATTTTCACTGCAGTAATAATTAGCTTGATCTAATGCTTCTTCTCCGGCTTTTTGTCTTGTTTCTGCGGTCAAATTAACATAATGCTTGCCATCTTGCGCAGGTCTAACGTTATTGTGATGTGCACAGCCACTAGCCAAAAGCGCTACTATTGTCATTGTTAAAAGCTTTTTCATTATTTTCCCCAATCATGTTTGATGGGTAAATCATAGTTAAACTCGGTGTAGGAATCAGTCAGGGAATGTGTAAAAGTGTAAAACTTGCAACAAGGAAATTGACAACTAGCAAAGAGGTTGAAAAAACATCAAAAGGACTATTCAAGGTCTCCAAAGCTATGAACGCTGTCTGAGAAGGCTAATTATTAGGCTATTTAATTTAATAACCCATATAACTGCAATTACTTATATATGAAATTACTTAAAAAACACACCTGTTTTTTTAAAGAGAATAAAGCAAAACCAAATAAATGATAAAACAAACAAAGAATAAACCATAAGTTATAACCGCCTATAAAACCATCAAAGTGATAAAAAGATAACATCGAATAGAGCTATATAATATCACTTAACATTAAGGTGATTAAGGTGCCAAGCTAGTAAAAAGAAAAAGTTATGAATTAAATCATCATTTATAAAAAATATTCATATAAGTTCTACCTTACTGATTTTATTAAATAGAATTGAACTCTAAATAAATATTCACCAAGATTTTATATCGGCAGTGTCAAAACCCCAAGCCTAGTCACCATTTATTGTTCAAGCGACAACTGCAATACTCACTCAACCAGACACACAATAAGCTGCTGTGCCTTAACGCAACACTTCAATACAAGTGTACACAAAGCCAAACTAATGCAGATTCAACTTTATCATTGTGAATACTTATTAACCGCAAAAGCCTCGTTTTGTATGAAAAACACCCAAACAAACCGAATAAACATGCATCAAGAAGTGAATTTCTATATCATCCGCGCGATTAAAATTAAAACGTAGGACAACAAGTATGAGTCATTCACAAGCGGGAGATACCGGTAACACGGTAAACACCAGCCATACAGGCTGGACCCAACATGACACTAATTGGGTGCTAAGCCTCTTTGGTACCGCAGTTGGTGCAGGTATTTTATTTTTACCTATTAATATCGGTATAGGTGGGTTTTGGCCGCTATTGATCATGGCTGTACTTGCGTTCCCCATGACGTATTTGGCACACAGAGGGCTTGCACGATTTGTCTTGTCTTCAAAAAAGAGTGATTCAGACTTCACCGACGTCGTTGAAGAGCACTTTGGCGCAACCAGTGGTCGCTTGATTTCACTCCTATATTTCTTCTCAATCTTCCCTATTTTACTTATATATGGTGTGGGACTGACCAATACTGTAGACAGCTTCATGGTCAACCAACTAGAAATGGAGTCTTTACCACGAGTATTACTGTCTGGTGTGCTAGTAGCGGGTATGATTGCCATTATGTTGGGCGGAGAAAAATTACTACTTAGAGCATTTGCAATTCTGGTCTACCCGTTAGTCGGTGTTTTGTTATTTTTGTCTTTATATTTAATACCTAACTGGCAATTACCGACTATTACAACACCTGATGTAGGCTCATTGACAGAAACTTTATGGTTATCTGTTCCTATTGTTGTCTTCTCATTCAGCCATGCTGCAGCAATTTCTAGCTTCGCCAATACACAGCGTAGGCACTACAAATCAGAAGCAACAGTCAAGGCTGAAGCTATTTTGCGAAACACAGCACTTATGCTCATCGCATTCGTATTACTTTTTGTATTCTCTTGTATTTTTTCACTAACACCTGAGCAAATGGCCGAAGCGAAAGAAGCGAATGTGTCTGTACTATCTTATCTTGCAAACGTATACAACAACCCATTCATTGAAACACTTGGGCCACTCGTCGCTTTCATTGCTATCACCTCATCATTCCTAGGGCACTTCTTAGGCGCGAGAGAGAGCTTTAATGGATTGGTAACTAAGCAGACGTCAATGAACTATAAAACAGCTGACAAACTTGGCGTGGTATTAATGTTTATCTCTATTTGGGTGTGTGCAGTTATCAACCCAAGTATTTTAGATATGATGGGCGCAATATCAGGTCCAATTATCGCGTTAATCCTTTTTGTTATGCCGACCATTGCGATTTACAAAGTACCAGCACTGCAAAAGTACAAGGGTAAATTAAGTACTTATTTCGTGCTTAGCGTTGGATTACTCGCTGTATCTGCCTTGTTATTTAATATGTAAAGTCACAATCTAGAAGGTGCAATCACGCGAATTGCACCTTCTACGCCTTAATTTTCATTAAATAAAAATGCCTGATCTCTGCCATTAGATTTGGCCATATACAAGCCTTCATCTGCTTTTTGAATTAACTCTTCAACATTGTCATAGACACCGTACTTGCCAACAGCGACACCTGCGCTCACGGTGACCACGTCAAACTCTGACTTACCGTGTGGGATCTCAAGCCCTCTTACCGCATGTACAATGGACTGCGCTATCTTTAGAGCGCCATCCTCACTGGTATTGGGCAATAAAACCGCGAATTCTTCACCGCCATATCTAAACACGCTATCTAGAGGGCGATTTACCATTTTAACGGCAATTTTTGCCACTTCTTTAAGTGCATCATCCCCTTGCAAATGCCCATATTCATCGTTGAACAACTTAAAGTAGTCAATATCAAGCATAACTACGGCTAAGCACTGTTGCTGCCGCAAGTTTTGCCTAAATAAGCGTTTACACTCCATATCAAAGTAGCGTCGATTAAACACTTCCGTGAGACCATCAAAGAAAGAGTATTGCTTTAAGATATCAGTTTGGCGTTTATACTTAAGGTGAGTTCTAACACGATTAACCAGAGTCCTCGCGACAATAGGCTTGCCTAAAAAGTCTACTGCGCCCGCATCCCAACATAACTCTTGCTGATTTTCATTGGTATTCGATGTGACAAATATGATAGGAATGTCATTGAGTTCATCCATCGCTTGGATTTTTTTACAAGCTTCCAACCCCGTCATACCGCCAAGGATCCAATCCATTAGGATCAAATCAGGGGGTGATTTAAGACAATAGTTAATCGCCTCTTCAGCGCTGTCTACAGCATCTACACGGCATAAGCCATCCAAACAAGCACCAAGCACTTTTTGCGTTAATGCCGAGTCCTCTACGATCAAGACTAAGCTATCACTGAGGTCGTCAATTTCCTTAAACACGTTACCCTCTATAAATATTTACACATGCTTACGTTGTTTATAGCGAATACTTGTTTAGCCCACAAGAACAAAAAGCGAAATCTTATAAAAAATACGTTTATGCCAAATGGGCTATAGATGACTTTTGCAGTCTCGCTTTGTACAAGATGTTAATTCAAAGAGCTATCTGGCCAAAACCGAGTGCCTTTAACAGTCGCCTGTAAAGCCAAGCCACTTTGCGTCAGCGTATAAACCGACATGCCGCCGTAATAGACCTCACCTTGAATGGCTGCTCCTTTATCTGACGCTTTTGCAGCTGCATCAGCATTACCACCAAAAGTCCAGCCATTACTGACAAAGTCATTGAGCGCTTCTGTAGTATGAAAAACCAAAATTAAACGGTAATCTTTAACACCAAGGCCTAAGCCCACACCGCCTTCGGCCATATTCATATATGTGAATTGCCCTGTTTGGCTATTTTTAACAACCCCATAGCCTGTGCCAGCAGACACCAATAGTAAGTTAATGTTGGCATTTGAGAACACCGCGTAACCAACAGCTGAACGTAACTGCGCTCGAGTATCTGGCTTTTCTTTATAGAGCTGCGACAAAGTGTCGTTTTTCATCTTTATTATTTGCGCACGCTTTTGGGCATTATCCCCCGACCCCATAGAGGCACAGCCCGACAGATAAGTAATTGACAGTATCAACCCCATAACAAATAACCGCTTCATATATTGTTCCTCACGACGACAGGTAGTTTCTATCAGCATTATCGATGCCACTTAAGCAAAGGATACACGTTTGAAGTTTAGCGTATGATGAACAAAGACCCGTTATTATTTAAAAAAGTGCAAAACGTAGAAAGGCGCAGTCAATAAATTCACCATGCAAATAAAAAGGCCACCATATAAATGGTGGCCTTTAACACATCATGGGTAATCATGAAAGGGATAAATGTGAAAACAACTTCATTGTAGCGACTAGGTAGTAAATTAAAATCATATTATAACGGTTAATTAGTTCGTTATTATCGATGAATCAGCACCAGTATGGCTAAGTGCAAAACGGGTCCTCAATAAATTTTAACTTTTTGTGCTAATCGCTCGATTTATCCCTGATGACCTTTTACCATAGACAAAAACTCAAACCGGATACTATGCAATACCTTTCTTTTGTCACTCTACTTTGGGCCTTTTCATTTAGTTTGATTGGGGTCTATCTCGCCGGTCAAGTCGACTCTTGGTTTGCGGCTTTTAGTCGTGTTGCTATCGCCTTACTGATATTTTTGCCTTTTACAAGGCTGTCTAGCGTTACCCCGCGTGTCGCGGTGCAATTGATGGTAATTGGCGCAATCCAAATTGGTTTGATGTATGGCTTTTATTATCACTCCTTTTTATATTTAAGTGTGCCAGAGGTCCTGCTCTTTACCGTTATGACGCCGGTTTACATCACCATTATCAATGACTTGATAGAGAAAAGGCTGCATCTTCACTATCTATTTGTTGCATTGCTCGCAACTGCGGGCGCTATAACCATACGCCAAGCACAGGTAAACGAAGACTTTTGGACTGGTTTACTGTTGGTACAAGGGGCAAATTTTTGCTTTGCACTAGGTCAGGTATTATATCAAAAGCTACCCAAGGGTAACGCACTTCCCCCTCAACACACTTGCTTTGGCTTTTTCTTTTTTGGCGCGCTTATTGTTACTGGTTTAAGTTACATGATATTAGGTAATAGTGAAAAGTTGCCAACGACTCAATTGCAATGGGGAATTCTCATTTACCTCGGATTAATTGCATCAGGACTAGGTTATTTCTTATGGAATAAGGGGGCTACGCTTGTTTCTGTTGGCTCTCTCGCCATTATGAACAATGTACTTATCCCCATAGGCGTGTTGGTAAATCTACTCATTTGGAACCGCCAAGCCGATTTATTATCACTCTCACTTGGCAGTGGCATTATTTGTCTCGCACTATTGATAAATTACTATTTTGAAAAGAAAATTATCACAAAGCCAACGAAAAAGCCTCAGCACTCTAGCAATGAATTATAGCTGCTTTAAAAAATGAATTTTGCTATCCGTGCCATCTTCTAGTGGGTGGCATGCGACAATTTGATAATTGTTTTTCAAAAGCATCATTAGCATATTCTTGAATCGATTCATTGATTTAACACCAATGGCTTCATAGCCCAGTGAAGTACACCATCGCTCCTGTTCATTCAACAAGGCTTGTGCGATCCCAGCTTCTCTGAACTCAGGAATAACAGCGCCTAGCCAACTATA
Organism: Pseudoalteromonas luteoviolacea H33-S; assembly: GCF_001625695.1. Lineage (GTDB taxonomy): Bacteria > Pseudomonadota > Gammaproteobacteria > Enterobacterales > Alteromonadaceae > Pseudoalteromonas > Pseudoalteromonas luteoviolacea_B. The sequence goes on along the minus strand of NZ_AUXY01000083.1, from coordinate 27,572 downwards.
AAAGTGTTTTTCATCCAAAGCATAGCCCAGCTTATACGCGACCGGCTGACCATCTGCTTTGGCAACAAGCAGTAGTGTTTTTTTATTTTTTAAACGCGCTTCTATCAATGCTCGCGTTTTTGGCGTTACAAACTCAGGCACTTGATTTTCAATCTCAATGACCTCATCAATGCTCCCCTGTTCGATACTCCAATTCATTTTATACTCCCACTATTTTCATTTCTTTACACTCATGAAATGACAATTAATTTCTTTCATTCAATTTTATAAATTACCTTTCTCCTTGTAAATGACTGTCTATTTTATCGCCCTGAAAAATAGTGTTTTTTTATATATAGCGCATGAATAAAATAGTCAAACAGTAAACTTTAACCCGTAAAAAACAATTCAAAAACTTCGATTAAATTGAACAACTAGCATACCGAATAGTTACAAAACCGTAAAAAAACCTTTGACAAAGTTTAAAATACAACCAATCATTTAAACCGTTCCAATTATTTTTGACATGAAATGAGTTCATAAAAATAAAAAACATCACTTGAGTCAAAATTAATAAGGGAACAAGCCACAATCATTTATTGGAACGATACAAGGTTGGATACACATGAAATCACTAATTACACACAATGCCTTAAATAAAACCAAACTCGCGTGTTTACTTGGCGCATTATTATCGACCGCAGCCATTGCACAAACAGACCTCACTTCAGATAATCCAAATGCCATCCGTGCATCAGGCGAAAATGGTGACTTTGAAGGCCGAATTAAAGCATTTGATGATAACAAGTACAGCAAGTGGCTGACTTTCACCTCTTCAGGATGGATAAGTTATCAATTTGCACAACCTCAAGCTATAACTTCATACACGCTAACTTCAGCCAATGATGCGCCAAATCGTGATCCACAAGATTGGCAATTACAAGGGTCTAATGATGGTGTAAACTGGACAACACTGGATACACGTTACAATCAATCTTTCAGTGCTCGCCATCAAACTAAGCAGTTTAGCATTGCAAATCCACAGAGCTTTTCGTATGTAAAAGTTGATATTTCATCAACCAAGGGCGCAAATATTTTACAACTTGCTGAAATTGAAATGTTTTCAGCCGACATCACCCCACCGAGCAGCTTACCTATCTCGCAAAGTAATAGTTTAAACGCGGGCCAATGGCAGCATTTTGGCCCATTTAATGTTGCAGGCAAAGTGATTGCGACAACAACGGGTAATGGAGACGCCGATTTATATATGCGACGTGCAGCTCAGCCAACAACACAGTTATTTGACTGTAGCAGTACCACACCCAATGCCAATGAATCATGTACATTACAAGGTAATGACGTATATGTCTCAGTATATGGTTACTCAAATACCAGCTACACGATTAATATAAAGGAAGAAACCACCACACCTCCTACAGGTGAATGGAAAAAACCACAAGTTAACTTTGTCGATGTCGACCCTCAAACTCAAGGGGCTATTTTATTCAAACGCATCATCTCAGATCCTGCTGGCCATATGGCAAATCGCTGCGTGGATGTAGCAAAAATACTTTACCGCGACCCTGTCGAGTCCAATCGCTTCAGAAACCTTCAATTCGAACTTAGAGCAAAAGATCATTGGGGCAATGAGTTTGTTGCATACAAGATGGGCCAAGATGGTTCTGGTGAAATGACCATAGTCGTGAGTACGAGCCACCTTGAGAAAATTTACCGTGACAACGGTAATTCAGACGCTGCAATCCGCAATGAAATTGATGGTATTTTATCTCATGAAGTCACCCACGGTTACAACAATTCACCGCTAACTCATGATAATTACGGCGATGGTAAAGCTTATTGGGCTTATACTGAAGGACTTGCGGATGCAGTCAGAATTGGAGAAGGTCTTCACAAAACACGTACGCCTAATGTAAACGACCCTAAAAAATGGCTAGGTGGTTACACCACCACAGGGTTCTTTTTACACTATGTCCGTGTCACACACGATCCAGACTTCCTATACAAATTTAATAAAGCAGCAAAAGATTTAGGAAATTATACTTGGTCTTTTGATGCCGCTTTCCAACAGATTTTAGGAAGAGGTGTAGAGGACCTTTGGCAAGAATATGCCACTTTTATCAATAATGGTGGTCAATTAGAATACTAGGCTTCAACTTGAGTGAGCATGAGTGTGCTCACTCCCTTACACAGTCCAACCCACCGTCCTCCTCTTTCAGTAAATTGTTTATATCCTCAAGCACCTTTTAACCAAAAACTCGCAGCCTTTTATATATCTAGCATAAATATTTAATCCAATAATCAATCCTGAATACTTAGCAGATTATACCGTTGTACACTATGCTGATGAGAGTTAATAAGTTTAACTATCTAGTACAATTTAGTGCAGGAGTAGGTGTACGATGACAGACAAAGCAAAGGTGCTCATAGTTGACGATGAGCAAGCAGTAAGAGACATGATAAGTGCGGCATTAAAACCTTTCTTTGTGTGTGAACAGGCAGCATCAGCCAGTGAAGCTTATGACATACTCGACAACTTTACCCCTCAAGTGGTCTTAATGGATATCAGTATGCCTGGTATAGATGGCTTAGCGGCATGCGAAAAAATTAAGACCGAACTATCACCAACTCACTGCGCGGTGTTTTTAGTCTCTGGATACAACAACTTGGATATGAGACTGCGTGCCTTTGATGTGGGTGCAGATGACTTCATTGCCAAACCTTTTCAAATGAAAGAGCTGGTCACCAAAGTCCAAAAAGTCAGTGAATTTATTCAATCTCAGACCCTACTTAAAGCCAGTGAGCAAGAATCAATAACCCTTGCCATGTCATCAATGCAGCAGGCGTCTCACTACAGCCTAGTCATGCAGTTTTTTAAACTGCTTAATCAATGCAATGATCTACAGCAAGTCGTGAATCAGTTTTTTTCGACGATGAAGCAACTAGGCATGCTCAGCAGTATCATGATAAAGCAAGAGCAAATGCATTTTTACGGTCCAGCTGGTACACAAATTAGTCCAATTGAACAAAATATATTTGAGCTGCTATGCACAAAAGGCCGTTTACACCACTTTGGCAGACGCTTGATTGTCAACGAAAAACATGTGTCTTTTTTAATTAAAAACATGCCTGAATCACCTGAGGAAAGCGGTGCAATACAAGATATCTCCGTCGCCATTATAGAAGGCGTTGAGTCTAAACTGCTAGATTTGGGTCGACAGCAAGCGATGGAGCAAATTGTGTTAGACATCTCTAGCGGTATAAGCTCATTGCAAAACATTTCTGACGAATATAAAAGCTTAATTCTTGATGTAACGAACGATCTAAATCAGCAAATATCATCGAGCTTTCATATTCTCGACTTAACCGAAGAACAAGAACTTTTTATTGCTAACCTGATCGCCAAAGAAGCAAAAAAACTCAGTGCCCTTGAACCAAAAATGGACTTGCTTAAATCAAACCTGACGAGTGTCATTGAGCAAACTGACAAGTACTTTGCCATGGAAAAAATATCCGCACCTGAAAGTGACACGCATATCGATTTAAACACCACAAAACCTGAGCTATTTTGAGCTCAACAGTGCCACTCTATTGAGTAACTCCTGTGGGCGAAACGGCTTTCGCAGTAAGCTTTCATATAAATTTGGATTAAAGTCCGTTACTTGTTCAACATCCACATACCCACTTATCATTTGAATTTTAATATCTGGATATTTTGCGACAGCTCTTTTAGCCAGACTAAACCCATTTAACTCAGGCATGAGCACATCTGAAATAAGTAAATCATAGTGTGTCACTTCCATGGCCTGAAGCGCTTCAGTGCCACTTTCAAAAATATCGACTTGGTGCCCAGCTTGGCGCAGCAGTTTCGCCACCACATCTGCAAGTGACAACTCATCATCAACAACCAAGATCTTACTCAGCTTATGGCTTACCTGATTTGATGCAATGTTTACTTCTTTGCTTTGCTTTATCTCTGAGTCTATTACAGGAAAGTAAATTGAGAATTGCGTCCCTTGGTCGCTGGTTTTCACTTCAACTTGTCCTTTACTACGCTGGATAAATGCATAAACCTGACTCAAGCCTAAGCCAGTGCCCTTGTCCCCTTTTGTAGAAAAGAAAGGATCGAAAATACTATCTAAGTACTCTTTTGGAATGCCCACCCCCGTATCGGCAACATCACACCTCACATGTAAGCTAGGGGAGGCACTAATAAAGTCATTTTGATACCAGTGTATTGACGTCGCCACAGTCACACTACCTGCTTCTTCAATCGCGTGCACACTGTTTATAACTAAATTCAATATCATGTCATCAAAGTCATGCTTATCAACTCTGACATTGGGCAATTCCTCATGCAAAGAAAAATCTAATTTAACATCCGCTTTAAGTGATTTTTCTAATAACTCGCGGCTATCCAATAATGCATTATTCAAACAAAATATTTCTGTGAGCTCACTTTCTTTTCTTGAGAAATTCAGCAGTTTTTGCGTCAAATTGGTAGCCCGCTCCCCCGCTTTAACAATCGCTTTAGCATGACTTTGAGTATCCTCATCTAAAGACTCTTGCATTAAAATTATGTCGCTGTAACCAAGCATAATACCAATCAGGTTGTTAAAATCATGAGCAATTCCACCGGTCAGTTTACCGAGTGCGTCCATTTTCATTGACCGCCTCAGTTGCTCTTCTTTTTCTTTAATATTTGTAAGATCAACACAGTTACCAATAAACCGCCTTACACCATTTGGCATGAGAGGAAGCTCGCTGATAGATAGGTGCATTGGAAAAACACTGCTATCGGCACGCTGCCCAAAGACCTGTCGCCCAATACCAATGACTTGCTTATGCCCTGTCGTCATGTAATTAGATATAAATGTATCGTGATGCATCGCAAACTCATCGGGCATCAACATTTTCACATTTTTTCCGATCACATGATCAGCGTGATATTGAAATGCAGCCTCCGCCGCTTTGTTAAATGTTAAAACCTGCCCTTTATCATTGATGGTGATCACAGGATCCACCATCGACTGTAACACTTCATCTTTTTCAGCTTCTTTTAACTCCAATGATTCAATCACTTCGTGAAGCATCGTGATATCAGACACCAAAGAGGCATAACGGGGCGCTTCGTTTGGACTATCAAACACCATAAAGCTTTGCCATTCAGTGACTCTTTGCTGCCCTTGTGCGTCTGTAATGGCTATAAGCTGCTTTGCTGATTGCTCATTTGAAATAGTACTTAGTAGGTAATTTTCCAGTTCAGTATTAAATTCAGATGTCACCACTTCAGATAAGTTGCTATCAATTAAGCGACTTTGCTCTACGCCAAATAACGTAGATGCGGCTTGATTACAAAATACAATGGTTAGCGATTTATCCCATTCAATAATTGCCAGTGGTGCATGCCTAACAAGCCCTGCCAATCTTTTTTGGGTTTGCTGTAGTGTATGATCCGTGCGTTTTTGATTTGTTATATCCGAGATGACGCCGGCCATGGCATATTTACTATCCGATCTTTTCACAATTGGGAAAAGCGTAATTGCACTGTAAAAAGTTTCTCCCTTGTGCTTATAGTGCACTTCTTCTCGAATATAACTCTCACCACGCATGACTGACTCCATCCGCTGCATAATAAATTCAGCAATATTTTTAGGACATGCCTGGAATAAGTGGGCAGCTTCTTTTATCGGTTTTTCTATTGATAAAAACTGTTTCAGTTGGCTGTTTAAATATGCTATTTCACCGTTTTCTTGCAGTAAAAACACACTCTCTGGAATATTTTCTATTATAGAGTAAAACTTACGCTCACTTAGCTGTAGCTGTAGGTTTAACTCAAACTCTTTTTGCTGATCGACAAAAGCAACCAAATAACATGTCAGCACCTGCTTTTTCATATTTAGCTTAGTCACTGACAAGTTAATAGCATGCCATTTTCCCTCATATAACCAAAAGCTTTTACTACTCTGTCCACGGTTTCGTTCAGCCTCAATCGACAAACTCAAGAGCTGAGATTCATCGCAAGAATGAGATAACTTAAAATGCGCATTAAACTGTGCAAATTTATCAGGTTGTTCAGATAAATAGGCAAGCGCAATGTGGTTAATATCTAAAATCTGCCCTTTTTCATCCACAATGACAACGGCATCCGTAATGCCTTCAAACAAAGCTTGAAAGTAGTCTTTTTGCTCTTTGGTGGCCGCATGGCTACTGGCAAGGTCTTGAAATAATTGATTGCTCCTTCTCGCTAATTCACTGATCTCATCCATACCATTTATCTCTATCAAAGTTGCCCCTTCTTTAGAGTTATAAGTATCAAAGTGACGAAATATTTTCTGTAATCGCTTTTGAATTGAGACATGAAAAATCACTGCAACCAATAGTGCTGTGATCAACATAATAACGAACAATGGGGTGAATGCGTGCATCGTAGAATTGTGGATATACCTTGCGGCTTTTGAATAATCAGCCAATATCAACAAGTGTTTCTGAGTTTGATTGGTATTAAAATGATCAATCGTGCCTGCTAATACGAGCCTTTTTGATTTTTCATCGTACGCCTTAAAATCCACTTTGGACATTAATATTTGTTGCAGGTAATCATCAGAGAGCTCAAAATCATGTAAAACTTGTTCTATTGAGCTGCCTTGATAATGATTATGCGTAGTGGTCTCTACAGCACCTTGTCTGTCAAAGACCAAAGCAATGGCCACATCCGAGTGGGTTTTCATTAAACTCAAGTACTCTTCCACTGCATCCTGTCTGTTTTCAGAAATCATAAATGCAATCGCTGACTTTGCTTGTACAAACAGACTGCTGACTTCATCAATACGTGTCGCTAAATGGTTATCGGTCGTTTGCTTGAGCGTAAATAATTGCAGCGTAGCCGCTTGTGCGAGTAAACCAAACACCACCACGACAAAAATTTTAAGCGCGATAGGAATACGAACAAATTTACTAAACAAATGCACTATCTATTACCAATAGCGAACTTTGACGTCGTTACGATAGTGACAGCCCACAAGGTAGAGGCTTGAATAAGCGGGAAAGTTTTAGTCAATGCACACTCCAACAAAGTTGCCAATGCATTGAGCATAGTACATAGTGTTTAAATCACCTATTTACTATATATTTGTCACTATATATTTGAGAATGCAACCAAACTTGAAGAGTTAGTTGGGATACCAAGACAAGTAACCCAACGATAAGATACATAACTTAACTGCGACACTCATCACTTCTACATGTCTTAATATTGATGAGGTGACTATATGCAACGACCAAACTGCCTACAACAGTCAAAATAGTCTCTCCTGCATCACCGAGTAAATCATGTCCAAAAAATGCAGCAACACTCAAAACAACGAGTCCAAAAATACCACTGTAAAATATTTTCCACTTTTGATGGGATTTACATCCACTATATAAAGCGACAATACTGGTAATTAACACTCCAAATAGCAACATTTGATGAAAAGCTTCCTCTTGCAAAAAACTTGTCGCTACAAACGGCAATGCTAAAACAACAACAGGTAAAACGAGACAGTGAGCTAAACACAAAAAAGCAAGCCCTATAGACACTCTATCTCCAGTTTGTTGAAAACTACCTAGCATTTAACCCTCTCAATAAAGATACAATATAACATCACTATAAAATATAGAAACGGGCTTTAATTAGCAACAGGTATTCACGCTAAGATTGGCTTAAACTCGGCGTATTAGATAAATAGTCATAAAAAGTACACCGCATAATCATCAAGCTTTATCAGTCATCCGTTTTTATAACCCTCAACCAAACAATCAAAAAACAACAATATTAAAATTAATCATACAAACCATTAACTTTATTAAATTTTTTTCAGTACACTAGCGAAAGCAATCAACAGTTCACAAGGATAATCTATGAGTACGACCACAGCAGACATTGAGTTAGCACAACAACAAGAGTCACCGTTGCTAACTGCGCCCATTTTTAAACAGTTTTGCTTTTTGGCAATACCTACAATTTTAGGGATGTTAATAAGCGGGTTATACAGTTTTGTGGATGCACTCTTTATATCGCAAGGTATCGGCACGCAAGCAATGGGCGCCGTTTCGGCAGTATTTCCAATCCAAATGCTATTAATCGCCATTAGCACCATGCTCGGCAGTGGTATGGCGTCACTGATTTCTAGATACCTTGGCGCAAAACGCCAACAGGATGCAAATCAGGTATTTTCAGCCTCCTTTTTACTCGCAGCAGGGTCTGCACTGCTGCTGTGTTCATTAACCTATTTTAATCTAGACGCCATTTTTAACTTATTAGCGGTGCCTGAAGCGTTAAAAGCACAAGCCACCAGCTACATCACACCCATTGTATTATTTTGGGTTGTTGGCTTTGTATGCAATCAAATCACAGAAGGCTTTCGGGCTTCTGGCAACCCCAAAGCAATGATGCAAGTGCTTACAACAGCCTCTGTATTAAATATTGTGCTCGATGCCGTCTTTATATTTGTATTCGAATGGGGAGTAGCAGGTGCTGCGTGGGCGACTATCGCAGCTATCAGCATCGCACTCATCATGGCGATTCAACTACAAATAAAAGGAGAGAGCAAAGTCCAATTTAGCAAGCAGCAACTATTTAGTCCTTTGAAGGTACACAGCAAAATTTTAAGCCTTGGTTTACCTGTACTACTCTCTCATGGCGGTTTCTCAGTGATCCTCGCTGCGACGATATATTCAATCTCGACCATATTTACAAATAACTCCGAGCCGCTCATTACAGCCCATGGCATCTTAGTACGCAGCTATATGTTCCTGTTTCTGCCTATTATCGGCATGATGGTTGCTTTGCAGACACTCGCAGGCTTCAATTATGGTGCTGGCCAATATCAACGGGTATATAAAGCTTATTTAGTAGCCTGTGCAGTGAGCTTTGGTTGGGGGCTTATAGTTACCTTCATACTCGCGTTTAACGCACAGTGGCTCATTACATTATTTACTCAGGATCAGCAAGTCACCGAACTTGGTAAGCAAATCGCATTCGTCTCATTTTGTGCATTCGCCCTATCCGGATTTTGCATGATGTCTAGTGGGCTATTTCAAGGCATGGGCAGAGCACTTCCTGCAACTATGTTGGATGCTGCACGTACCTATATTGTACTTTTACCATTGATGGCAGTATTACCAGATGCATTTAATCCCGACGCTTTATGGTGGTCTTTCCCGATTGCAGATACTGCTGGCGGACTATTTGCACTTGCTTTTTCACTGTACACACTAAAAAGACTAATAAAAAAGAATTAGAACTATACCAAGTTATAAAAAATTCATCTTAGTTTTTACATTGCAAATAAACAAATACCGATTTACCTATTGTTTTACCACTTTAGGTAATCGGTACAAATGAAAATCAAATTCACCGGTAAAATTCAAGCTTTCGGCCACAAGTTTTTGTCATACTCGCACCCACAAAGCGATCCATTGCAAGATAACTGAACACCTCCTGAACTTACAAAAAACAATTAAGATTCATACGCTTAATCAATATTTCAATTTGCCTATTTACACTTTCTGTACCCGGAGAAAGCAACTCGTGTAATGCGTTGAAATTTCACCTCCACATTTCCTACATATTTATCCCCAAATTGAAAACAAAAATTCATGTACCAATCATGAAACTGGCATAGTGCTTTATTCTAAAAAAATAAATTAAAGCCAATTTCGCAATAAAGTAAATGCACAAATTGCAATAAACAAAACAATTTAAAAATTATTACAGACCGAAAATATCATTATTTTAATAACATTATCGTGATCAATGTTAATTATTGCGAACGATAGTGATATCATTCTCCCCAGCAATTACAGCGAGTTTAATTAATCATAATCTATTGATTTTATGGAATACGAATTTAACACTTTCGTGTTTCAGTGAATAAACCGGCTTAACAATGATTTTTAATATTTAAATAATGTTAATTATTAATGAAGTTTCATTTAGAGCTACAAGTTTTTAGGAAAACTCAAGGAAACATGGAACATGACGGTTAGAGAAAATACAATCTCAATCATCGGGGCGGGCATTTCAGGCATCATTTGCGCGCTAACGTTAGCAAAATCAAATGAGTGTAAAAAGAAAACCATTCGGGTTTATGAACACAAAAATCGTGTCGGTGGACGCGCACATGCGATAAAAGTCAATGATCTTTATGTGGACCTCGGCGCTGGACGCTTTTCCTCGGGTCTTCATCATAATGTCAAAGAGCAAGTAAAATCCTTGAACTTGGCCTATGAAAAATTCCCTTTTACACAACTAAAGCGCCCACAAGCATTGCATAAAAGTTTAAAGAGCATTCTGAAAAATTTGAAACCTTTGTGTGACGAGCATGCGCATGACTCCTTTGAAGAGTTTTTAACCATCTATGTTGGCCGAAATCAAGCTCGTGAGATGATCAATGCACTCGGTTATGATTCGTTGTCATTACCTAATATTACGCCGCATATTGCCTTCGACATTATTGAAAAGCATCCTGAGATCCAGGGGTTTTCTGAAAACGCTGGGTATGAATGGTTTAACCTTAAAGAAGGGTTTTCGGCATTACCAGAGAAGCTTTATGAGCAAGCACTTGCGCATGGTGTCGAATTTCACTTTGGCCATGAATTAACAAGTATCGAAGCTGATACTGAAACTCCTGTACTCAAATTAAAAAATGAAAAGCAGCAAGAAGTGATTATCAATGAAGGCGAGATGATTTTAACTTTTCCACCGACAGCGATGAAAAAACTTAATTGTGGTTTCCCGCAAGATTGGAGCAACTATACCTATGGCTCTATCCCGCTGTTCAAGGGCTTCTTATTTTACGATACGCCTTGGTGGCAAGATATGGATTTAGCGGATCATGTGGTGATAGCCAATAACCCTATCCGAAAGCTGTATTTTAAAGATAACAAGTATGTATTTTTTTATACCGACAGTGATTATGCCAACTTTTGGCGTGACGCCACATTAAAAGGTGAAGCACATTACTTACAAACAGTAAAAGAATTAATGGCCGAGGCATTAAAGTGTCATATGAGCCAACTTCCAGATCCGAGCAACCATGTTCATAAACATTGGGTGCATGGCGTTGAATTTTCTCAAGAGTCTTGCCCCAACCACCCTAAAACACTCTCACATAAAAAGTCTCACATCATCTCTGCATCAGATGCTTACACATCTCATTGCGGTTGGATGGAAGGCGGTATTATGGCCGGCACCAGCGCGGCGAATACGCTTCTTGAGAGAGTGAAGCAAAGACAAGTAAAAGCACAAAAAGAATGTGAGCTTGCTCACGTTTAGCTGTCATTAGACACAGACATAATTAAGACCAGTAACTAGGAAGTTTAAATAAATGAGTATTCTCGACTTTCCCCGAGTTCATTTTAAAGGGGTTGCGCGTGTTAATGTGCCAACAGGTAATCGTAATATTAGCAACACGTTAGATATATCGAATAACACGGCTACCATGGATGGCAAACCCTTTGATGTGTCTAAGTCGCCACGCGACTTTCATGACTATATAAAGTCACTTGGCCCCAAGTTTAATGCTCAGGGTAAACTTGACGAAGAAGGTGAATTTAACCTCAGTGCAGGATATAACATGCGCGGGAATAATCACTTTAGCTGGGAAAATACCCTAGTTACGTCAGTGCAGTTACGTCCCGGTGAATACATCACTGATGACAAGCTTGTGGGTAATAAACTGTCTTTATGGGGGCATTACAACGAGTATTTAAGAACCTCATTTAATCGCGCACGTTGGGTTGATAACGATCCGACTAGACGAGATTCAGCCTTAATTTATGCAGGTCAGCTTACAATCACTGACCCTAAATCGTCTGCCAATACGGCCCATATTTTATCTGCAGATATAGACTGCACCCATGGTGTTCGCTGGCTTAATCGTGGATATATTGAAGAGCCAATTAACCACTTTCTGTATGAGGAAATGAGCGAAGCTCGGCTGTTTCAATTCACGGTTAATAAAGATAGTAAAGACTTTATACTCAACCAACTTGGTTTAGACTCTGAATTTTTAACTGAATTAAGAAATAAGCTGCGAGACCCAGCGGTAAAAGGCCTGCTTATTCAATACTGCGTAAGCAACTTGTCTCCACCTAAAGCGCCTAATATGCCTGTATTTTGTGACTTACACGGCACCATTGGTTTATGGTACGACGACGATATGGCCACTTGCCCTACTGGCAGAGTCTTAAGGCCAGATAACAGCGAACAATATGCACCAATCGCTTTATCAATAAGAGATAACTGGTTGAGCCTAAATACAGCTATTAGTTTGCCCCACCAGCGATATGAAGAAACCATGCCAGTTGAAAATGGCATGCCACCAAAACTCAGTGAAAAGGTAGATCTTGGCGACCTTTATTTAAAGTCAAATAATGGTCAAGTGGTAGCCGTCATACCCAAAGAGACTTATCTCAATAACACGACTAACTCAGGCGTAATTGACATCCCACTTCCCGAGTTTGACAGCCAGTTTGAGCAACAATCGTTGAAGTTATGTTCCGAACGTCACACTTGGTATGAAAGCGATTGGTACATCCAAGCTGAACAACACATTATCGCCATGGAAAGCCCAAACTCAGTTACCAAAGAGTCCTGTACAATCGAGTTAGATGTGCGCAGTTATTATCGCGGAAAACCAGCGTCAATATCTCAATTAGCAACACATTCGCTAGCACCTGACACAGTCACCAGCTCTACTTATCTTGATACTAACGAAGATGGCCATGGCAGTATTATTGTTGAGAGTTTATCCGCAGGCGGCGCTGAGCTATTTTTAGGTGAGTTTTACAGTCCAGTGCAAGTGAGAGTGCTCCCTGATGCTTGGGCACTTGCGGATATACCGACGGAACAAGTTGACTACGACTTCCTTTATCAGCACGTCATGGCGTACTACGAACTATTTTACCCGTTTATGACCGAAGCCGTATTTAGTATGGCGGATAAATGTAAATGTGAAACCTATGCACGTTTAATGTGGCAAATGTGCGACCCTAAAAACAGAGATAAAAGCTTTTACATGCCAAGCACACGGGAAATGCCTGAGGTGCACGCGCAACTATTTCTAAAGTACTTATGCAATGTCGAACAATCAGCAATGCCACAAATTTTACCTGCCGAGCAAGAAAAGGCACAAATCAATGGCAATATAAAAACCAAAGCACAGCTGATTAACGCGTTGAAAGATGCCGTCGATCTTGAGCTGTCGATTATGTTGCAATATATCTACAGCGCCTATTCGTTACCTAACTATGCCATTGGTGAACACTTTGTATCGATGGGCCGCTGGAACGAGCAACAGCTTGAGTTAGTTAACGGTGGCGAAGATAGACGTCTCAATAGCGGATGGCGTGGCGCTTTACTCGAAATAGCCCATGAAGAGATGATCCATTATTTGGTCGTCAATAATCTTTTAATGGCCCTTGGTGAGCCGTTTTATCCAGGTAAGCCCGTACTTGGGGAAGAAGCCAAAGACAAGTTTGGTCTCGATACTGAGTTTTCTTTTGAACCTTTCTCTGAGCATATCATCGCTAAGTTTGTCCGCTTTGAGTGGCCCGCGTTTTTTCCAACTGTTGGGAAATCTATCGCAGATTTTTACGCGGATATTACCACCGCTATTGAAGAGATCCCCGACTTATTTTGCAAAGAGCGGGTCAACCTCGGTGGCGAGCATCACTTGTTCTTAAACGAAATAATCAATCGCGAATATCCGGGTTATCAATTTGAAGTATACGACAAAGAAACGGCTCTTTTTGCCATTAACTTTGTCACCGAGCAAGGCGAAGGTGTTGCTGCTGACTCACCACAATTTGAAGTCAGTCACTTTAATCGTCTAAGAGCCATCTCAAAAGCTTTAACAAATAACGACATTCCATTCGAGCCAGCTTACCCCGTATTAAAAAACCCGGTGTTTGAGCCAAGAACGGGTTGTAACCTAGTAACAGATCCTGCTGCCGTAGAGCTTATGCAGTTTTATAAAGGCTGCCACGAACTGATGTTTCAGCTCATGATGCAGCACTTTGCAATAAAACCACTGGGTAGTATGCGCCGCTCTCGTTTAATGAATGGCGCGATAGACTTAATGACCGGTATTTTAAGACCACTATCCGTATTATTAATGACCTTACCATCGGGTACGCCGGGTCGAAACGCAGGCCCCCCCGTACCAGAACCAATTAATACACACGTATTCCCAGACCTAGAGCAAGGGTGTATGGCTATATCAGAGCAATGTAAACAGCTTGCTGATATGGGCAGAGCTATGGTCTGTGCAAAACCTCCAACAACACAAATTGAGTTATTAGAGTTTTTTCAAAATCAGATGCATGAAATCGCAACTGGCAAACTTTCAAGGGAAGCTTAATCATGAAGAAAATAATCGTCATTGGCGGCGGTCTAGCCGGTGGCCTGACAGCCATTTACTTAGCAAAACGTGGATACGATGTACACATCATAGAAAAACGTGGAAACCCCCTACAAAGTCAGGCCGACTATATTGACCAAGTCAGCTCACGCGCTATTGGGGTGAGTATGACCGTAAGAGGTATTGAAGCTGTTGTCGCTGCGGGGATCCCAGTTGAGGAATTACAAGCATGTGGCGTTGAAGTATCTGGTATGTCATTTTTTATCAAAGGTGAGCCTAAGACACGTGAACTGCCACCGCTTGAGAAGCTCAAACCGCTGTCATTAAGTCGCAGTGCATTTCAAGTTTTACTTAATAAATACGCAGAGCTGGCAGGTGTTCATTACCACTATGACCAGCGTTGTATTGAAGTAAACTTAGACAACAGCTCAGTCATGACCAAAGACAGTAATGACAACTTTGTCACTCATAAAGGCGACTTACTGATCGGTGCAGATGGCGCGCGCTCATGTGTACGAGAGGCTATGCAGTCAAACTGTCGACGCTTTGAGTTCCACCAATCTTTCTTTAAGCATGGTTACAAAACTTTGGTAGTGCCTGATGCCTCAAAAGTGGGCTTACGCAAAGATCTACTTTACTTCTTTGGCATGGACTCAGGCGGTCAATTCGCAGGACGTGCAGCGACTATACCTGATGGCAGTATTAGTTTTGCTGTGTGTTTGCCTTATACAGGGCAAGTAAGCTTACATAGTGATGACAGCACCGCAATGCGTGCATTTTTCGATCAGTACTACCCGATGGTGCCAGAAGATATTCGCCAAGATATGTTCGAGCAATTTATGGTGAAGCCAAGCAACGACTTAATTAATGTTCGTTCTTCTACCTTCCACTATAAAAACACTGCGCTACTGATTGGTGACTCAGCCCATGCCACAGCGCCGTTTTTGGGCCAAGGTATGAATATGGCCCTTGAAGATGCATATGTGTTAGATACTTTATTTGAGCAATATGGCGATGACTTTGGCAAGGTGCTGAGCGAATTCACAGAGCTTCGTAAAATAGAAGCCGATGCCATGCAAGATATGGCACGGGCAAACTATGAGGTGCTTAGCTGCTCAGATCCAGTCTTCTTCATGCGAGCACGATTTGCCCGTTACATGAACCAAAAGTTTCCAGACCATTACCCGCCAGATATGGCAGAAAAATTATATTTCACTTCAATGCGTTACAGTGAACTTAGAGACAAGCAAGAAAAGCAAAACGTTTGGTATAAAATAGGGAGAATGAATTAATGAAGATTTTAGTCGTTGGTGCAGGCCCATCTGGCCTGATGTTCGCAAGTGAAACTAAAAAATTACAACCAGATTGGGATATTCGCATCATTGAAAAGAATCATCCAGATGCAAACGTTGTTGGCTGGGGCGTAGTATTACCAGGACGTGCACCGCACCACCCTGCAAACCCGCTGTCGTACTTAGCAAATCATGAAACGCTTGACGCGCAATACTTAGAAGACTTTAAACTCACTCACCACAACCAAAGCGCGCTAAAAAGTACTGGTGTGACCCTGTGTGGTGCAGAGCGAAAGTCTATGGTCAGAGAGCTTAGACAACTTTGCGTCAGCCTAGGTATCACCATTGACTATGAACAGCCAGCCCTTGAAGATGCTGAGCTGCTATGCAATGACTATGATTTAGTGGTGGTCTCAAATGGTATCAACCACACCACCACATACTACCGTGATGCACTGAAACCAAAGATTGAGTTCGGTAAAAACCGCTATATGTGGTATGGCACACCTAAAACTTTTGATGCCATGAACCTGATTTTTAAATCTCATTCTAAAGGCATTTTTGTCGCGCACTCTTACAAGTACTCAAGTACTATGAGCACATTCGTGGTGGAATGTAGCGAAGAAACCTATCAAAAGTCAGGCCTAGATGAAATGTCAGCGCAAGATGCAGAAAAATTCATCGCATCCGTTTTTGAAGATGACTTAGACGGTAACCCTGTAATGGCGCAAGAAGGCCTAAAGTGGCGTAATTTTATGACTTTGAGCCACGAACAGGCGTTTGATGGTAATGTCGCACTGCTTGGTGACGCATTGCAATCAGGCCACTTCTCAATCGGTCACGGTACCACCATGGCTGTAGTTGGGGCACAGATCTTAGTAAAGGCCGTGTATGATAACCCAGACAATGTACAAGCAGCATTGACTGACTTTAACCAGCACGTCATGCCTATCATGCGTTTATTTGACCAACACGCCACTATTAGCCGCTTGTGGTTTGAAACTGTCGAAGACAGAATGCATTTATCTCCCCCAGAAATTGCACAGAGCTTTGCAGAGCGCCGCAGCGAATTACCGCCGTTGCCAGCAGCACTTGGCCAAGCACTAGAAAGAGCGCTGGCTCGTGGAGAGAAGTAATATGGACCTGCAAAAGCAAAAGCAGCGACCAAAGCTACCTGCGCAGTGGAGCACCAGTTATATTTCTTATTGGCAGCCGATGCAGCCGGAAGAGCACATTACATCAGGTTATTGCTGGTTTGACTATACCCGCAACGTGTGCAGAATCGACGGCCTTTTCAATCCATGGTCTGAAGAAAAAACAGGTCATAGATTGTGGATGTCTGAAATCATGTACCCTGCAACCAATGAGTCTTTCAAATCGAAAGTTGCGTATAGCCGTGAGCACATGGATAAACAGAGCTCCTTTAAAGAGCAAGTCTTAAATGACGAAGTTGACCCGTGCCACGAGCTCATTTTGATGCAAGATGTATTGGAATTGTGTGATGCTCAGTTCCAAGGAACATGCGAGGTTCTCGGATTTGAAGCTGATATTTGGCATTTCCAACGCCCGAATGGCAAAGGCCCCGCCACATATTACTTCAAAGCAGATACCAATCAGCTTTTGAGAATGGTCACAGGTGACCCTCAAAAAATGGCTTCCGTTCGAGATTTCCCTAATTTCAACACCCGTGAAATTGACCCAGAAATCTTCCAACACGTGCCATTAAAACAACCTGAGTAATGACCCAAGTGCATTGGGAATGAGGCGTGCCGACCACATTTAACATGTGGTCGGTCACATCATCATCCTTCAAAGAATATTCAAACCAAACGCTTGCTTCACTCTCCCGAGTACTTGTTGTGACTTTTGATTTGCCTGCTCTGTGCCAGCCAATAATACAGCTCTCAGCTGCGCAGGATCCGCAATGTACTGTGCTCTTCTAGCCCTAATTGGGGTGATTAAATTCACTAAACAATCTGCCAATACACCTTTGAGTTTACTGTCTCCCAAGCCGCCTCGACGATAATGCTCTTTGAGTGATGCAACATAGCTCTTATCGTCATGAAAAGCGTCCAAGTAAGTAAATACAACATTCCCTTCAACCTGACCTGGGTCATCAACACGAATATGATTTGGATCTGTATACATAGCACGCACGGCTTTGACTATGTCATCATCAGTACTACCAAAGGTGATCACATTGCCAAGAGATTTCGACATTTTGGATTTACCATCAACTCCAGGTAATCGGGATACCTCACTCAATAACGGCTTAGCCTCGATTAAAACTTGCTTACCAGCAACATGGTTAAGCTTGCGCACAATTTCGTTGGTCAATTCAATCATAGGCAATTGATCCTCACCTACAGGCACCAATGTCGCGTCAAATGCAGTGATGTCAGCGGCTTGGCTTATAGGGTAATTTAAGAAGCCCGCCGGAATGGAAGCGCCAAAGTCTTTACTGGCGATTTCTGCTTTAACTGTGGGGTTACGCTCTAATCGCGCAACACTGACGAGGTTGGCATAATACATTGCCAGTTCAGCCAATGCAGGTAATGCCGATTGCAAACAAATCGTCGTTTTAGTCGGGCAGATCCCCACAGCCAAATAATCAGCCATGACGTTGAAAATGTTGTCTGCAACTTTTTTAGGGTTGTGGCCATTGTCAGTCAACCCCTGCATGTCAGCGATTAATATGGTTTGATTGTGCTGCTCTTGTAAAGATACACGATGCTTTAAGGAACCCACAAAGTGGCCTAAATGCAATGGTCCGGTTGGTCTGTCACCAGTAAGAATGGTATGTGTCATAGCTGTCTCCTTGTTTATTTACTACCGAAAGAGACAGAGTTTGTGTATCAACCTTCACCTTTCGGCAGCAGTTGAACACACGTATTCAAGCGCCGCTCTATTAAGAGCGCCACCAAGATAAATTGATAAGTATTTCAAAATTATAAGTATTCATAACGGGGTTAAGCTAACACAGGGAAAACAATTCGGCAAGACTATTTTTTAAACTCAAATCCTTCCCCTTTGCAACCTTTGCTGCGATTCAAAAAGCTTCAAGAAAAACTCAATAACACAATAAAAATTCACAAGCGTGAAAAATATTCAACTCATTTACAAATCATGAGAAAAAACACAAATAAAATTTAAAAATCATAAATTTAGACATGAAAACCCTTGTGGAAGCCATGCAAAAAAAACAAAAACACCCACCAATAATAGAATACAAATATTTATCATTTGCATATAAATTCACAAAGAAGTAGCTTGGAAAGCCTGCTTAAAAAATGTGTAGCTCGTTTTCAAAGTTAATGACCAAGATGAGCACACCCGTTTTACTGAATTGGGTACACTATGAAACGATATTTATTTGATAAAGACCTCGATAAGTCTAGTTGTGGTGTCGGCTTTATTACTCACAAGCAGAGCTTAAAAACACATCAACTTATCCAACACGCACATCAGGCACTATGTATGATCCCACATAGAGGTGGTATGAATGCCGAAGGAATTGGCGATGGCGCTGGTGTAAATATTGATTTATCTCTCACATTTTTTAGAAAAGTGACCAAACAACCACATCTAGAATTAGGTGCGTTTGGCGTCGCTAACTTTTTTCTGCCCAATGACAGTACCAATCGTGAAGATGCACTGTCATTGATCAGCCGTGTTCTAACTGAACATAATCTAGAGGTTATAACAACACGAGATGTTGCAACAGACAGCTCTGTACTCAACCCTGAAAGTCAAAAAGCACAGTTAGCTATAAAGCAATTTGTTTTTTCAAGACCCGTTCATATCAGCAGCGAATCCGTCTTTGAGTCGCTAATACATCAAGCACTTGAAGAGATTGAGCTGCATGCATTTACCTCAGAACACCTTCGTGGTTTATATCCGCTCTCAATGAGCTCACAAACGCAAGTATTAAAGGGTCGATTAAATAGCTGGGAAGTGATCCCCTATTTCAAAGACCTCAGTGATCCGGAACAGCAGGTTCATACTTTATTCTTCCATACTCGATTTTCAACCAATACAGCACCTAACCCCATGTTTGCTCAGCCATTTAGACGCATGGCACATAATGGAGAGTTAAATACCGACAGGAAAAATAGACTCAGTGAAAATGCCATTGCTAAATATAAAAACAAGCGTTTGATATTCCCTGCTGGTCAATCTGATTCGGCAAGACTTGACCAAACACTTGCAAGACGCGTTATCGAAGACGACATGCCGATTGATGTGGCAGCGCTGGCTATGATGCCACCGGCTTGGGAAAACGATGAGAGCTTATCTAAGCCCGTGCGCGCGATGCTTGAGTACTTTTCACTATATGAAGAGAAAAACGACGGCCCAGCGGCCTTTATTTTTGGCGACGGCGTTAAAGTTGGCGCACGATTGGATAGACTCGGGTTGAGGCCACTTCGCAGCGTTGAAACCCATGACTATTTAGCAGTAATGAGTGAAGCTGGGCAAATTGACTTTCCCGACGAGGAGATTATTCGCAGAGGCCGTATTGAAGCTGGCGGCATGATTGTCTTTGACCATCAAAAAAAAGAAATAAAACTCACCGCACAGATCATGGAAGAACTCGCAGCTGAACACGATTATGCGGCGATGTTAAACAAAGCAAGGCTCACGCTGGCAGAACTCCCCGCCATTAATCAAAGCGATGTCACCCACAATACTCAACTCAACATAGCAGCACAACATGTTGCGTATAGCATGAACCAAGAGAGCTTTAAGTTTATGCTTGACCCCATGTTGCAAGATGGCTCTGAAAAAATATCAGCAATGGGTTATGGCCTCGCGCCTAACGTACTTACTCGTGAGGAGGGGGGAGTATCACGTTACTTCAGTCAGCGTTTTGCACAAGTGACTAACCCACCGCTAGACAGCATTCGCGAAGTCGATGGTATGACTTTACGTGTAGCGCTAGGAGCAAAGCCCAATATTAGCCCAACAAGTCATCGCCAAATTGTGCTCAATTCACCACTCTTAAAACCTCAAGATTTGGCGAAGATCAGTGCCCAAACGGCACTCAAGGTGAGCACTTTGCCCATGTTGTTTAATGTTGACCCAGAACACACAGACCATCAACAGCAATTACTTGATGCACTCAAAACTCTGGCTTGTCGCGCCGAGCAATTAGCTCAGGACGGCTGCGATATTATCATCTTGAGTGACCAAGCGGTTACCCATCAGCAGGCAGCGATCCCGGCACTGTTAGCTGTTGCGACCATTAACCAAAAGCTAATCGCCGAAGGGCTGCGTTTTAATACCAGTTTAGTCTGCCATACAGGTCAAGCCGCCAGCACCCATGACCTTGCTTGCCTACTTGGGTTTGGTGCATCCGCGGTGTGCCCTATTACTGTCTACAATCGCGCCGTTGAGCTATTCGAAAATGAACAAGCGGTACTCGATGCACTCGCTCGATATCAAAAAGCCGCAGAAAAAGCCTTGATGAAAACCATGGGTAAATTCGGTTTGTGTACCGTTGAGAGCTACATTGGCGGTGAATTTTTTGAAGCCAACTTCATAGATACTCATGACCCATTGCTCAAAGCCATTTTCCCGAATATTCACTCACCAGTTGGCGGAGCGCGCTTTAAAGACCTCGTAGAAAGTGCCGTAAGCTGGCATAAAAAAGTATTCGAAGTGCAAGCTGAAGATCAAATACCTGTGCTCGGTTTATTCAAAGAGCGTGCGCAAGGAGCCGGTCACAGTTTTGGTACAACTGCCGTACGTGAATACATCAATATGACAGAAGAGAAAATTCAATATATTGATGAATCACAGCTGGAGTCCACAGACACAGGCGTGATCTTGCCTGAGGACGATGGTTATAAAGACTTAGGCTTCGAAGCCAGGACGCCTGAGCAAATCGCTCAATTTAAGATAACACAAGCTTACAGGGAGTTTAGCCACAACTTACTGGTTGAACGCCATCATCGGCCTGCTGCACTGCGAGACGTGCTCGCCCTACCCTTAGACTTTACCCAACTTAACAGCACGCAAGCCTTCATTGATGCGCTCAAGTTGATTGAGATTTCAGGCTCCTTCCAAGTACATGTGAGAGGGTTAAATGTTGAACCTATCGCACAGCACAAATGGCTATTGAGCCACAGCGCCAATAATGTAGATACCAATAACTTTCTGGCTGAGGCACTCAATCAACTATTCAAAGCAGAAGTGTATGAAGTTCTGCCAGCCAATGACAAAATACTCATTGAAACACGAACTAACTCTACGCTTGATAAGTTGTGTAACAAATTAGTGAGCGGCGCAGATGAAATTTCTCTCACTGATGTGCAGCCCGCTCATGAAATAACGGCGACATTCGCCTCTGGCGCAATGAGTCATGGCGCCTTGGTCGAAAAGGCCCACGAGGCTGTTGCGCAAGGTACTAATATCGCAGGTGCGATGAGTAACTCAGGTGAAGGCGGTGAAAACTCACGCCGCTACAATACGGTCAAAGCCAGTAAAATAAAGCAGTTTGCCTCAGGACGCTTTGGTGTTTGGACTGGCTACCTTGCCGATCCTGCACTACAGGAAATCGAAATCAAAATTGGCCAAGGTGCAAAACCAGGCGAAGGCGGACAATTACCCGCACCAAAAGTGAACGTAGTTATCGCCGCAGCGAGAGGCGGTACGCCAGGGGTCGAACTCGTCTCTCCTCCACCGCATCATGATACCTATTCAATCGAAGACTTAGGCCAGTTAATTCATGATGCAAAAGCTGCGCGCGTACGCGTGATTGTTAAGCTAGTGTCTTCTGAAGGCATTGGTACTATTGCTGTGGGTGTCGCCAAGGCTGGCGCTGATGTTATCAATGTTGCAGGTAATACAGGTGGCACGGGGGCTGCGCAAGTAACCAGTTTAAAACACACGGGGCGTGCTGCCGACATTGGCATTGCAGAAGTGCATCAAGCGCTGGCTGAAAATGGCCTGCGCGACAAAATAATGCTTCGCTGCTCTAATGCACACCAAACTGGTAGTGACGTGGTGAAATCAGCGATGCTTGGAGGGGATTCCTTTGAATTTGGTACCACCGCCTTGATGATGCTCAAATGTGTGATGGCCAAAAACTGTAATTTAAAATGTCCTGCTGGATTGACCACAAACCCTGAAGTGTATCGAGGCGACCCAAGAGCACTTGCACAGTATTTTATGAATGTAGCCCACGAAGTCCGCGAAATCTTAGCCAGCATTGGTTATCGCTCCCTAGCTGAAGTTCGAGGACGCTCAGATCTGTTGCATTTAGTATCTCACCCAGCCATGGTCGGTAAGCTGGATATGACAGCAATGTTGAAGCCAGCCCAAGAAATAAAGATTACTACACCAATTTATTTAGAAGCTAACTTTGACATCGACAGTGCTTGGTTGCAGCAATTAGAAAGTGATTTTCTTACCACTAAGCTCACCCAGTTTGAAAGCGATCCTGTCAAGCTCAACAACTGCAACAAAACCGTGGGTGGTCAATTGGCCATCGATATTGAGCGTATTTTGAATTATCGCTTATCGGATGCTGACATTGAAAACCACCCCGCCATAATGCGCCTTGAAAATGGTCGTAAAACGCTCAAACCCAATAGCATTAAACTGCATACAACCGGTTCCGCGGGCCAAAGCTACGGTGCTTTTAATAACTCAGGCATGTTACTGCAACATATAGGCACTTGTAATGACGGTGTCGGAAAAGGCGCAAGTGGCGGACAAATCGTCGTTACCAGTGGTAATAACTCTATAGAAGAAAATGTCCTCATTGGAAACTTTGCCTTGTTTGGTGCGACAGGCGGACAGCTATACGTTAACGGCCAAGCGGGTGATAGATTTGGCGTCAGGAACTCAGGAGCCGTTGCTGTAATTGAAGGCGTTGGCGATTTTTGTTGCGAGTATATGACCAATGGTGCCATTGTGAATATTGGCACGTATGGCAAAGGCTTTGGTAACGGCATGAGCGGTGGCACCGCTTATCAATACGACCCGTCAGGACGAATAAGTGAACTCTGCTCCCAAGATTCAGTCACGGCTTTGCACCTAGGAGAAGACGATGCACTTTGCAAAGGGCAAGAACAAGCACTATTGCAACATTTAACTGATCATGTCACAGCAACACGCTCCTTAAAAGTTCAAGCGCTTCTAGATGACTGGCAAACAGCCAAACAGCACTTTTATGTGCTTATCCCGAATGCGTTGTTCCAGTATCACTGTGCGGATCGCATTGTGCAAACGCTCAATAGACGCGCCATGTTGGAAGAGCTATCACAAGGTTGGGCTGAAAAGTCGGTTAAAACGATAAAGCATGCATATCAGGACTATCAAGACACCAATATCAGCTTATTTGATGGTGAACTCCCCGACTATGGGGACTGTGATACAGATCTTGTGTATCGCTACATCAGCAGCGCAGGCATTTTACATAGGGCTGACCAGCTTGTGCAAAAGCAACATGCGCAAGGCTATACAGAGGTCAATGCACACTACTTGTTTGATACGTTAGATCACAAGCTTATCGATGCATTAGCTAAAGACGCCAAAGAAGCACTTGCCAGTTATGACGACCAAGCACTTAGTTGCTTGCTGGCGCAAAAACGTGTGCAAGATTACAAAGATGCCCTCTCTCTTAGAGAGGTATGTGACTCACCAGCGATTGGGACAAGTGTGTGGATCATTCACAGAGACAAAGCGGTGCAACAAGCCTTGCTTGAATATCGCAGTTTAAATGAATTACTCGCCACACATTATTGCCATGTACTTTCAGAAGCCGTCAGGCACGCTGCGTAAGTAGGAGAAGATTATGGAACACATTAAAAGCAACAAAAAAGTCCCGTTTTTACCACAGGATATCCCATTTAACGACGATCAAAGACAATGGCTAGGCGGCTTTTTAGCAGGTCTGCATACACGTTTGCTGGTCAAAGAAGAGCATGTATCAACCACCAGCGCGCCGCAACAGCAGGTTAAACCCATCACCATTATTTATGGTTCTCAAACAGGGAACGCCGAGGGCGTTGCCGAAGAAGCAGCTGAAATAGCCAAAAATCACGGTCTTTCTCCTGTGGTACTAGATATGGATGATGCTGACCTTGCTCAGCTCAGCCAAGCTGAACGGCTACTGGTTATTACCAGTACATATGGTGAAGGCGAGATGCCTGATAACGCGCAGGCACTGTGGGATGATATATCTAGTGACACAGCGCCTCGCTTCGACAACACCTATTTCTCTGTGCTGGCTCTTGGTGATACTAATTACGATGATTTTTGCCTTGCTGGTATTCAATGGGATGAGCGCCTTGAAGCGCTTGGCGCAACACGCATCGCAGACAGAGTCGATTGCGATGTGGCCTTTGAGTCGCCCGCGCAAGAGTGGATTGCCGAAACCTTACCGACCATTGCACAAAAAGGCAGTAACGGGCAAAGTGAAGTCATTCCCACTAGTGCACCTGTGGCCACTAAAAAAGCCAAACCCAAATTCACACGCGAAAACCCATTTGAAGCCGAATTGGTGAACGCGTATACACTGAATAAGCCGGGCTCTGGTAAAGAGACATGCCACTACGAGTTTTCGTTACTTGATTCAAAGGAAGTGTATGACGCAGGAGATGCCATTAATTTGATCCCTGTTAATCGTGCAGGTTTGGTTGAAGAATTAATCGCATTACTTGGGGCGCGCCCTGAGCAGCAAGAGCAGCACGATGGCCATACGCTTGAACTGCAAACTATTTTTAGTGAACATTTAGAGATCAGAATACCTAGCAAAGAGTTTGTCGCTGAAGTGGCTGCCCGAAGTGGTGATGCTCAATTTATTGCTAAATTAGAAGAAGATGCTCAAGCCTTAAATGATTTTATTTGGGGTCTCGATTGTGTTGACCTATTGAGAAAATATGCACCCAATGCATTCACCGCAAGCGACTTTATCCGCTTATCAAAACCCCTTGCGCCAAGAGCTTATTCAATTTCATCGAGTATTAAGAAACATAACAATCAAGTACATTTAACCATTGCCAGCGTCCGTTATGAGCAAGAAAACCGCGCCCACAATGGGGTCTGCTCCACCTTTTTGGCCGATGTCTGTAAACCCGGTGATAAAGTGAAATGCTACTTTGCACCAAACAAACATTTTTCGGTACCTGAAGACCAATCAGCGCCAATTATCATGGTCGGTCCAGGAACCGGTATTGCGCCATTTAGGGGCTTTTTAGAGGAACGCACGGCCACTGAGGCCACTGGTGACAACTGGTTATTTTTTGGCGATAGGCAAAAAGCATGTGACTTTTTATATCAAGAAGAGCTTGAGCAAATGCAGCAAAGCGGCTTGCTTACCCGTTTAGATTTGGCATTCTCTCGTGACCAAGCGCAAAAAGTCTATGTACAAGACAAAATGCAAGAAGAAGGCGCTGAGCTCTTTAGCTGGTTAGAACGCGGTGCCTATTTTTATGTGTGTGGTGATGCGTTTAGAATGGCCAAAGATGTTGATAAGGCCTTGCATGATGTCATTGCTAAGCACGGCGGTTTTGATGCAGCAGAGGCTCAGGCCTATGTCGCAAGCCTTAAAAAACAAAAACGTTATGTGCGAGACGTCTATTAAAGATGAAAAAAGGCTGCACACGCAGCCTTTTCTCTATTCAAACACGCTGATTTACTTGCTTTTAGCACCTTCAGATAAGCCAAACATATCAGCAGTAAACAGGCCAATGCCCTGCTCTCTTAAATCACTGCTTGATGAATAAGGCTGCTTAGTTTGATAAAGGTATACTTCACTGCCATTTTGCTGAGCGCGTGCAGCAAATTGTTCAGGCCATCCCCATAAAATCTTACCAAACTGCTCTGGAATTACGAGGGTTGTATTACTACAAGAGCCGGGGTAGTAACGTGACCAACCAATAAAAATGTACTTAACAAGGCAGCGTTTGCCGACCTCTTTTGAGTACGTCATTTGCTCAGGAAATTGCTCAATAATTTCCTCTGATACACTTTGAATACCCATAAAGCTAATACGGCTGCGCTGTTCAACAGTCAGCTTATTTAAATGACTCGTCAAGACTTCGATTGACTCTGGACCTGCTGTTTTCACATTAAGTAAAAACGATTTTTCTGGGAATTTCGTAAGCACTTCAGTTAAAGATGGAATAAGGCCAACCCCTTTGCCTCTAAGTGGGTATATTTCCTCTTCACCGACACTATAGCCGTATCCTGTATCTAAAGTTTTTAAATATTCCATGGTTTGCTTTGAGGTCACCCCTTCGCCATTGGTTCGGCAACCTAGTGTCCAATCATGAAAAATAGCCAGCTCTTTATCTGCTGTCGCATGTACGTTTAGGTGCACAGTATCTGCCCCTAATTCAAATGCTTTCTCAATTGCGGGGAGCGTATTTTCGATAAATGGATGTTCAATAGACGTCAACCTGTTTGCTGTACAAGTTTCGTTAGTCACACCTCTGTAGTCAGTAGGTTGTACTAATCCTTTGTAAGAAATAACCTTTCCGGGATTTTGTAGCTCAAGATCAGGTTGTCTTACAGCTAAAATAATGAGTATTAAAATGGATAAACGTACAGCCCAGTGTTTCATGAATTCCTCAAAAATAAACCTTTAAGCCTCGCATTTTAGCAAAGTTAGTAGGCTTAAGGAATTATCTAGCCTCTAATCACAGCGCTATGGTCGCTGGTTACTACTTAAATATCGTCATTTGCTTTATTTTTATTCATCTTAATGATATTACTGAAGTTTACTTAAAAGCATGTCCGCCGCGCTTATAACTTAGACTGTTTCCAATAAAAATGACAATACAAAGAAACACGATTTACAGCACCTTAGTTATATTAATTTTGCTGTTACTAATGATTACTAACTCAGGGCAAGATCATGAACTTT
>NZ_AUXY01000082.1 GCF_001625695.1 Pseudoalteromonas luteoviolacea H33-S | reverse complement strand
CTGACTATCAAAAAAAGCATAACTCTTCAAAATAATTACTGAAAAGGTTTTTATATTGAATATGAGTGGTTTTTTAAACTGCATTACTTTTTTACTGGAACACTGTAAATCAGAAAATACTGCAATAAGAAATCTATTTGACGGGCTTATATGTGAAAGTAGTACATATGATAGATTAAATATACTGAGAGACATCACAACTCTAAACCATATTGTGAGAACTATGGAGAACGCAGAGATTGAACCTTTTTAAAAGCATAACAATACCCATGCAGAGCCATTAAAACTGCCAACTTTAATCATTGTAAGCTAACTAGTTTAAAATGACACCTAGACTATCTTGAAGCCGGCACCAAAAAACATCACTATTTCATTCACTTCTTAATAGTCGTCTAGTTTATTGCTACTCACTTACATGGACCAATTTTGGAACTGTGCTTAAAGTATTTTTGACAAAAAGCTACACAACAGAAATTTGCAAAGATCCTTGC
The DNA here is from genome assembly GCF_001625695.1 of Pseudoalteromonas luteoviolacea H33-S. Lineage (GTDB taxonomy): Bacteria > Pseudomonadota > Gammaproteobacteria > Enterobacterales > Alteromonadaceae > Pseudoalteromonas > Pseudoalteromonas luteoviolacea_B. The sequence goes on along the minus strand of NZ_AUXY01000082.1, from coordinate 160 downwards.
TACCATTTAATTGAGAATAAAACTATTTCATAACCACCAGAGAGTAGAAACGTTCTTCATACTTGAAGCAACCTTAAAATCTGTACAAACCGCGTAATTTCAATAACCGAGGTTTACATTGTTAGTTGACTTTATCCGAGGGAAACCAGTGGTTTTTATA
>NZ_AUXY01000081.1 GCF_001625695.1 Pseudoalteromonas luteoviolacea H33-S | reverse complement strand
CACAAAGTTATGTACAGCCTCTAAAAAAGATAAAAACGCTGTACTAAATCAAAGTACTAAGTTCTTAATCGTTAACTATCTACTTATTATCCTTAACATTTTGTTTAGGTGGTTGCTTCTTAAGTTTTGATTTATACCGATTCCCGTATATAAAGCAAATACAGATAAGGACTATGATTAAAATTAGATATAAGCTGCCGCTGTCGACTGTCATCATCTTCATAAACCAGTAATATTTTACTTAAGTATAGCTGCGTCGTTTAATAATCTTGTCCAAACGACGCATATACCTTTCTACAAATATTGTTACGCAAACAAAGCAGGGCTCGCACCAAAGTTGTTTAAGTTTGGAAAAACTTGCGCAAGTTCAGAATCTGAAATCCCTAACCATTGACCTAATGCCGCGCCATACTGATCAACAGACATTGTTGGGATCAATCGGCCACTGCCGGCATCTAACTCATGATTCAGCTCAGCGGGAGGAATATCACCAAATATAGTGCCACCATTGATTGCACCGCCCATTACAAAGTGATGCGCACCCCAACCATGATCTGTGCCGTCTCCATTAATTGCTAAGGTGCGTCCAAAATCAGATGCTGTGAATAAGGTAACATTATTGCTCAGCCCCATACTTTCCATCGCACTATTAAATGCACCAAGCGCGCCATCTAATGCACTTTGCAATTTAGGTAAACTCTGCGCTTGACCTGAATGGGTATCAAACCCACCCATCGACACAACAAAAATCTGTCTATTTGTCCCTAACTGCTCTCGCACAGCCAATGTCCTAGCAACAGACTCTAGCTGACGGCCTAACCCAGTTTTGGGAAACTCTCCAACACTTGTTGTTTGAGATGAAATAGCTTGGTTAAACATTTTGTTTGCTTCAAAAGACTGACCAATTTTCGAAGCGAGGTCTTGTTCGAGTAAATTATTGGTTTGGTGACCTAGTGCGCTAAAGTGTGCGTCAACCGCGTCATTGCCTTCAAAGAACTCCAAAGCTTGTATTGTCGCAGCTTTGCCATCTGTTACATGATACGGAGTTGTATTCGTTCCAGTCAGTAGAAGCTCTCCACCAGCAGTGGTGACTGCAGAAAATGTATTAGATTTGGCACTCCCTTGGTTTATAAGCGCATCATAAAATTTTCCTGCCCAACCATACTGCGCACCTTCAGCTTTGCCAGACATCCACGTACTTTGCTGATCGTTGTGAGAAAACAATCGCGAAGGCAGATTGGCTGTCTCGTTCCGAATGCTGGTGGCATTCACGTTTTCTAGCAAAGGACCAACGTTGCCGACAACGGATAATTTGCCTTGCTGATAAAGCCCTGCTATTGACGGCATTTCTGGAGGCAAAGCAAATTGTCGAGAGCCAAACCTGCTTGGGGTGGTGATTGGTAGTAAAGCGCTTATTTCCCGTTTAGTAACATACTGATTCAAAAGTGACTGCCTGATACTCGCCCACTTGTTATAACTTTGCGCGTCATAGGGGATAATGGTGTCATGGTTGTCCATCCCGCCAAATAAAAACACACAAACCAATGCACGATATTCATTTGAGTCGACTTGAGTATTTGCCAATACTTGACCCATATCCATGATGGAAGAGGCAACAACACCTGCACTTGCTGTTTTAATAAAGTTTCGTCTGTTCATTGTTATTAGCCCTCTATTTTTGAACAAGATAATCAGGAGATGACATGACCATTAAAATGGACAAATGTACTCGATCAAGAAAGCCATCTTCTTCATCCTCTTCTATAAAGCCGATCACTTGCTTAATACTTTGTTGTGTTTGATCGCTTAACTGGTTAGCACAAAGGAGAAGATTAAGTTGATCGATGAGGGCTGTGGGATCATTTGCCACACTCAGCAATCGAGCATAATTAGGTTTAAAACTTAATAATGCTTGGTCTAAGTTAAGATCGGTGCCTATTTCATCAAACTCTTCTTTAAGCTCTTCTAGGTCAGCTTCCTGTTGTTGACCGGTAATAAAATACGTCATGAAGTTAATGTATCCCGGTATGGAGCTAGCATTGATTATCTGAAGCTCTGGTGAAACTAAGCCATTTGAAGCAGTGACACTGCCGGGTGCTTTATATCCAGGACGAAAAAAATTAAAAACACTGGGGGATCGGTAGGGGTGCTGAGCAAGATCTGCGCTGGCGCTGGTATCCCACAATTGCGGCACAAACTCAGGGGTAATATTTGTTAGTTCAAACGCCCGAGCCCACTGCGTAAATCTAAGAATAGGTTCACGAATTTTTCCACCTGTTTGTGGGTTAGGAACTCTTGCTTCTTGATCAAAAAGAATCGCAGCGAATGTCGCACTAAGATCTCCACGTTGGTTAGCACCAACTTCACGACCATCTGGCAAAGTAAAATTACCTGACTCAAACGCCGTCACGACACGCTGAACGTAATCAGGGCTCGGATTAGATGTGATCAATCTTTGTATGAGCTGCTTAGTAACAAATGGTGCTAAATTTTGATGATTAAAAATATGATCTAGTGCCTCAGAGATTGAAGTCGGTGCATCTGTACCAGCTGCTATCGTATGCCCCAAAAATGATTTTTCTTTTTCTGAATGTGATTCTGCAAATACTGACATTGGCACACTAAACCGTTTACCTAAAAACGCCTCAGGATCATCCTCATTTAAATTTAGACCAGTGAAGACACGCGCTAAACCAGTAATATCGGAATTATCATAAAGTTCAATCGTATTGCCATTTGAGTCTAGTTGTTCACTGCCGTCTTTGTTTAACGTAACAACACCTAATGTAAATAGCTGGAGTAGCTCGCGTGCATAGTTTTCATCAGGCATTCTTCCCGTTTCGTCATTGCCTTTCTCACTCCCCATATAAGTTAAATAGTGACCCATTGCAGGAGAATAAGTTACACGCTCTAGTAACGTTCGATAATTTCCAAACGCATTATTGATAAGAATGTCTTGGTAGGCAGCAACTGCTTCTGGGACATCAGTTAAGACTTCACCACCGCCATTTGAAACAACTAAAATTTCAGATAGCGCAAAGGCAGCACGCTGTCTTAGCTGATCAGGTGCACCTATACTATTTCTCCAAAATGCAAAACTCGTTTGCTCAATGTAAAACAAATTAAACTCGTCTTCAGGATCACTGGGGGCTTGCGCTTCAACACTAGGTAAAATCAAACTCGGTGTCACTTTAAGCTGGCTTAAATACCACTGTGAAGCGCTCTTGTTGTCCAATTCAGATAACAATGTAGGCGTAGCACCAAAAGTTGCTTGCTGCAAAAACCTTGAAACCTTCGCTTGCGAAGAGAACGTTGTGTCCGTTAGCGTAGGGGATTGATCAACATCATCATTGCCTGTTGAATCATCATTATCATTTGGTTCTGCAACAACGTTGTTGTCATCAGTGGGATTATGTGAGTTATTATTATTTGCTTGGTTTGTTTGCTGGCTTTGATTGTTAGTCGTTGGGCTTTGTTCGGAACCACTTCCACCACAACCTGATAAGCAAATGATAATAAAAGTAATAAATAACGCTTTTATTCTTATATATCGATTCATAACTTAGCCTATGTTCACTACATGATTAGACTAAGTTTAGGGTAAGTAGTAAATTTGTGTGTTACAACGCACATACATTTACCATACAAAATTGTATGGATCACAATTATGAGCTTGAAACCGGTATTTCTATATTAAAAACGGCGCCAGTTTGATTTGGTAGCAAAGCCAATTTTGCATCATGTACATCACAAATCGCTTTAACGATACTCAGACCTAAGCCATTCCCCGGTTTAGACCTACTTACATCAGCGCGAAAAAAGCGCTCAAACACATGTGGTTGGTCATCTGAGTGAATGCCAGGTCCATCATCTCCAACTTGCAGTAATGCACCACTGGTATGGCTTTGCAGTCTGATCCAGACATTCGCGTCTACGCTACTATATTCAAGCGCATTTTCTAACAAATTACAGAGCAGTTGATTTAATAAATCAGTGTCGCCAAAGCAAATAACGTTATCAACAGTAGAGTGACTTAGCTTCCTGCCAGAATCTTCAAAAACTGGATCGTAACTAAGCGCTAGATCGATAACCAGCTCTGATAAATTAAATAGCTCAAAGTTCTGTTTATGTTTACCTGATTCGATAGCACTAAGTCGAACAAGGTTATTAAATGTAGAAATGACAGCATTAAGATCTTGGCTGGCTCTATTTATATGTAACTCAATCGCTTGGGTATCACCGATATCCTGACGCATGCTTTGCAAGCGATTTGCAACTCTTGATAGGGGGGTTTTCAAATCGTGAGCGATACCCGTCGACATCGTTTTAGTCGTGCCATGCAATGCGCTTATCTTGTCTAGCATCTCGTTGGTACAATTTGCAAGCTGCCTAAGCATTGCAGATTTAGATTCAACAGACAATCGTGAAGAGTCCGGAGAGTTTGCAATAACATGCATTTGTTTTTTTATGTCTAGTAATGTTCGCTGGCTTCGAAAACTTGCAAAATAGCTAATTAAAAATGCCACAATGAATATTAAAAAAGAGCTTAACATGCCAACATTAACTAGCACATCTGATGCGAGTGCAGTCTCATAACTATTAGGCTGTGCTACCTTTAGCAGCAATGTATCCTCTAAGACTTTTGAATACGCTAAAACTTTAATTTCATGTCCATTATCAAAATCTAAATAACTCCAAGTGGGTTTAGCTTCAAAGGGAATATCTACCTCACTACCTACCAAAAGCGTATTTCCTCGAGTAATAGAGAAAATGGCTTCATGATCAGATAACCTATCAATACTCTGGTTTTTGCTCCAAATAGGTTTTGACTCTAAATCTAATTCCGTCAACATACTTTGAAGACCATCATCGTCATACAAGGATTGAACTTCTTCAATATAGTCAACTAACTCATGTTGCTGTTCCGAAGAAAGGTTAGCTAGGTAAGATAATGAAGCAATAAAGAAAAGGGTTATAAAACCTGCTGTACAGCTAATACCAATAAGTAATGACCTTAAAAGTATTGTTCTCGAGTGTAAGTTATTCATCAGAGATAATGTATCCACAGCCACGCACAGTTTTGATGAGTTCAAAACCAAACGGTTTATCAATTTTATTTCTCAGACGACTAACATGCGTTTGAACCAAACTGGTTTTTGGATCAAAACTAAAACCCCAAACCTTTTCAAGTAACATGGTTTTAGTCACCAATTGACCAGGCGTTTGCATGAGAAATTCAAGAATTTGATACTCTTTGGTATTTAACTCTATCTGTCGGCCTGCTCTGATCACTTTCCTACTAGTTCTCTCCAATACTAAATCGCCCAAGCTTAATGACAGTGACACTTTAGAAATAGACTTTCGTCTGGTTATGGCTTTTAGCCTTGCGTAGAGCTCTGAAAAGTCAAACGGCTTAACCAAATAGTCATCTGCGCCAGCATTTAAGCCATCAACCCTGTCTACTGTATCACCCAGCGCGGTAAGCATGATTATAGGTGTGACTATACCACTCGCTCTAAGTACTTTAACAGCATTCAGCCCATCCATATTTGGCAGTAATCTGTCGAATATAATTACATCAAACTCAGTTGAAGATGCCACCAATAAACCTTCTTGGGCTGTGGCAACATGTTTGACAAGTTCTCCGTGTTGCAGCAACCCTTTTTCGATAAAAGCGGCTGTATCCAAATCATCTTCAACAATCAGTATGTTCATATATCATTCTTATGATGCTTTTTGCTAAGTTTAACGCAAAGGCTTACATTTAAAATATACAAATTTGTATAGTTTTGAGCTGCTATAGTGAACCTTAATTGCTTGAACTATCGATAAATGGGGGAAGAAACGATACAAAAAGGATTAACTTTTCGAAAAATTCAATTGATAACAACTTAACAACGAACATGGAAACGCGACATTAATATAATAGGCTTCCAATTAATCAAAACGACCATATCCCTCAGTTAAGTAACATAAATCTTGCTGGAAAAAATTTACATTGTAAAGCACAATAAAAAACTTAATTCTGCCTGTCAAAATATCCGCAGCTTTACATCAGGTCATGACCTACGCCGTAAATATAACCATATAAAACAACGTATTACCGTATACAACCCTTGAATTTAAGTTGAAATTACAACCAGTATCTTTAGTCATTTAAAATCGCCAAATAAGTACAAAAATCTATATAAAACAATAAATAGCAATAATTTGAAACATGTTAGTCAGCGCAATTTATTAACACTTAAATATAACTGTAAAGTTACTTTTTCAAGGCTTTTAAGAATCAATATTGACCAGTTATTTTCCCTGACACTAGTATGAAAAAGCGCCAAACAAGGCGTGCTATAAAATTAGTTAAAAGGAAATAGAAAAATGAAAAAAACAATAAGGTCATTAACGTTAATAGCGGGGGCCATGTTTGCAAGTTCAGCTTTTTCTACAGAACTAGTTTGCGCTGTTTACTCCAAAAATGGCGGGCCAATGTGGAAAACAGGCACTCCAAATTGTGAAGGCTATGACTGGACACATGGCAATACAACTAGAGGACGTTTTTACTTAAAAAATGTAACAAAACAGATCCTGTCAGTTAAATGGTATGGTGTTGCTAAATGCAGTGGCGGCCAATCTTGTGATGTGACTGTATTTGCTTATGGTCCAAATAGGGCCTGGGCACGCATTATGTATACTGATGGAACTTGGCAAGATACCAATGTTGCAAATGCACACTACGAAACGGGTCTATAAACTTAAACAATAATTAAGCACCCAACTCACACCCTTGTACCTAGGTATACACCTGGGTACAACCAAACATATCAATCAAAAAATTAAGATTACACCTATCAAGACGTTAAAAAGTCAAAGTAATAAAAATTACCTAACGAGTATAAGCATCTACCTATGTTACAAAGGGGCTAAAAAACAAGAGTCATGTAAATCATCGCTAAAAAAACGTAAACTAACGCATCGAAATTTTACATTACAATCAAAAGGTGGCATCTTTTAAAGCAATTCATTTTTTATCACATTAATTTTTTGGAACGTTCTAAATTAGAGTTCACCATGAATAATATTAAAAAAAGCAAGAATCATATCCTTTTACCACTCAGCTTAGCTGTGCTTACTGCGTGCAGTTCGGGGCAAAATGAGTCTCAAATTTCAGCTGATAAGGAAAAGCAAGCCAACTACGTCACTGATGTCGTGAATTATGTTAACCCATTAATAGGTACCAAAGGCCCGTATAATCACCGTCAAGCTGGTAACGTAACACCCGGCGCAGTAGTTCCCTTTGGTATGTTTAATTTTGGTCCAGAACATGCTTATACCGAAGACTTAATGGCTGAGTCTGAGGGCATTTCGAAAAAAATACTTGAGGAAAAAAAGCGAGTACCGGTCTCACCAGGCGGATATAATTATCAAGCGAGTCGCGTGAAAGGGTTTTCATTTACTCGATTATCAGGAACAGGTTGCCTAGGTGCCTCAGGCGACATTCCAGTCATGCCATTCACAAAAGATATCACGTTCTCGCCAGCCACTGATCCAATCAACGCGTATTACAGCGCGGGGTTTAGCCATGATAATGAGACAGCCATCCCTGGATATTACCAAGTAGGCCTTGATAACGGCGTTAATGTCAAATTAGCGGCAACAACTCGAACGGGCATTGCAAACTTTACTTTTGAGCAATCAGACAATGCAAAATTGTTGTTTAGAACAGCCTATTCGCAGCTTGGCAGTGGTGATGCTTATGCAAAAGTAGACGCCGAACGCGGTGAAATTACAGGTTATGTTACATCAGGGAATTTTTGCGGTTACCTTGGCGAGTATAATCAACGAGATTACTACACTCTGCATTTTGTTGCGAAACTTGATAAACCAATCACTGGCTCAGGTGCCTGGAAAGATGATCAAGTCAAGCAAGGTGCTGATTCGTCAAAAGGCGGTATGGGCTATGGAGACAATGGTTGGCCAGACATTGGTAAAGGCTCTGGTGTATGGGTAGATCTTGGAATTAACAACGGTGATACAGTACAAATGCGCGTGGGGATCTCCTACGTTAGTTTGGACAATGCCCGAGAAAATCTAGCGAAAGAGCAGGGGAAACAAACATTTTCTCAACTAAAAGCTCACTCACAAACTGCTTGGGAAAACGAGCTGTCAAAAGTTAAAGTTGAGTCACAGGACACAAGTAAATTAAGAGTATTTTACACAGCGCTTTACCACAGTTTATTCCACCCAAATGTATTTTCTGATGTAAACGGCGAATACATGGGCTTTGATCAAAAAATACATAGCATTAGTACCAACCAAACAGCGCAATATGCGAATTTCTCTGGCTGGGACGTGTATCGCTCACAGCTTCAGCTTGTCACCTTGCTAGACCAAACCAGAGGCAGTGATATTGCACAGTCACTATACAATCAGGCGAACCAATTTAATGGTATTTGGGATCGCTGGACACACAACGCCGGCCCAACTGGCGTCATGAGTGGCGACCCTTCAACTATTGCCATCGCAAATTTTGTTGCCTTTGGTGCCAAAGACTTTGATGTAAACGGTGCATACAAATCACTCAGAAAAGCGGCAATAACACCTACTGAATACGATATGTCAGATGTAGGTTGCCCGGTATTCTGCCGTGGTCAAAAGCCTTCTTTAGATCAATGGCAAGAAATTGGTTACATTTCTGATCAATCAAATAGCTGGGAAGGTGCATCGGAAACATTAGAGCAAGCGTCGAGTTATTTCTCTTTGGCACAACTTGCTGACCGTTTAGGTAACAAAGACGACGCGAAACGCTTTACTGATGAAGCTGGTTATTGGAGAAATATTTATAACCCGAATGCCACTGATACATTTGGATATATTCAAGGTCGTAATCAAGACGGTAGCTGGAAAAATGAATTTGACGCATTCTCGGGTCACCTATTCGTTGAAGGTAGTCCAGCTCAGTATTTATGGATGATACCACACGACGGCGCAGGGCTTGCTCAAATACTCGGCGGTGAAACCGCTATGAGCCAAAGGCTAGATGCACACTTCAAAAAGCCTGACGGATCTTGGGTGCTATATCGTGATTCAGCTGAATATGCCGATGTATCAAACCAACCTTCTATTTTGTCACCTTGGATGTATCTTCACACTGGCGATGCGTACAAAACACAGCAAACTGTTCGCGAAACAATGAAGCAATTATGGCTCGATGCACCAGATGGTATTCCAGGGCAAGACGATTTGGGTCAAATGTCATCTTGGTATGTATTTAGTAGTTTAGGTATTTATCCGAAATACCCTGGACGTGCAGATTTAGTGTTATCAAGCCCGCAGTTTACATCTGCAAAAATTGGTAATTTAACCATTCGTGCTCCAGAAGCATCAAATGATAATATCTACATCAACTCGCTACATGTGAATGATAAACCGAGCTTAAATAGCTGGATTAACGAAGCGTATATAAATAAGTCTGTCACATTAGACTTTACACTGAGCGACGTACCTAATAAAAGCTTTGGTCAGGCTATAGAAAATAGACCACCAAGTTACTCTCCTTCAAAAGGTTAATAACAACATAGTTCCCCTTCAGAGGCAGTAACTTACTGCCTCTTTTCAACCATACAAAAAATAACTAGACCTGATCAGCTATTACTTGTCTACTTCTTTAATTAGCCGAAAAGAATTAGATTTCTTACATGAGCTCACATAAATCTGCCATGTATTGGATTGCTGCTATATTTAAAATTAACGATGATAGCGTTAAAGCGGCATGGACGGCATGGACAGTAACACCCCTCACATAATTACTGATCTCAACTTGCAAATTAGATTTGTAAGCCAAGCTGCAGCCGAACTACTAAATAAAAAGAAATTTACAGGTTTAAACCTAAAGGAACTTTTCGAAGTTGAATCCATAACAGATGATCTGTCAATTGGCTCAAATCAGTCTCATCGCTTTATTTTGGACCGTCATAACTGTCAAGATGGCTATTGCTTTTTACTGCAAGAGCAAAAAAACAATACTGAACACTTAGACTTTTTAGTGGATGCAATCAGTAGTTCAAGCATTGGGATCTGGCGCTACAACATCGAAACAAAAACAATATACCTATCTGATATTTCAAGGAGAATACTGGGGGTTAACCCAAATATTAAACTAACATGGCGTAAATTACTATCACTTGTACACTGTGATGATCGGGCATTATTTCCTCTTTTCTTCGAAAACCATGTGCAATTTGGTGTGCCATTACAATTTGAGTTTAGGCTTAAGCTATCAGGCCAACAGTCTTGGTTTGGGCTAAAAGGAAGTTGCATTAATAAATCAAGCGGGCAATGGATCAATGGTACCTTACAAGACTGTACCGTTGAGAAAACAACTGTCATTGCTCTAAACGATGCTGATGAAAGCAAACAGCTTGCCATAGAAGCAGGAAAAATTGGCACCTGGCGTGCAACCAAATCAGGAAATCAGTGGCTTTGGAAATGGGATATGTTGGCAAACACCATTTTCAAACTTTCTCCAGAGGACATAGGGGATTTAAATAAGTGGATTGAATTGCTCCACCCAGAAGACAAGCCTCGGGTTCAAGCCGCCCTAGAAGACAGCCTGGGGACGGGTGTTGAATTTAAGCAGCACTACCGCAGCATTCTCAAAAGCGGTGAAGTTATTTACGTCTTCGCCCAAGGCCGCGTAGGTAAAAACTACAAAGGAGAATATTGTCGTATAGACGGCGTTTGTGTCGACCAAACGGAAATTCACACAACACAATTAGCACTTAAAAAATTGAACTCAGAGCTAGAGACCAGGGTAAATGATAGAACAGCCGAGTTACATAATACGCTTCAAAAAGCTGAGCAAGCAAATCGAATAAAATCTGAATTTTTATCTATGATAAGTCATGAGTTACGAACGCCCCTCAATGGCATTATTGGCGCTTTAGATTTGCTCTCTCACTGCCCACTTTCTCATGAGCCTAAAGACTTGGTCGAAACAGCGTCGACTTCTGCAAACCACTTAATTACCATTTTAAATGACCTATTAGATTTAAATAAAATTGAAGCCGGCAAACTTGAGCTTGAAACCGTCAAATTTAACTTACCTTCTGTTATTTCAAATCTAGTTAACACTTTCAGTGCAACAGCCAAAGAAAAAGGCATTGAACTAAATATTTTTGAATCGCCTGCTGACTCTCTAATTTTAAAAGGAGATGAAAGTCGATTTTTACAAATTTTACTCAATATTTTAAGTAACGCAGTTAAGTTCACGCATTGCGATTCAGTCCCAGTCAAGAAGATTACTGTCGAGACGCATATCAACAAACTTAATATCTACCAAAGTGAAGTCTGTGTAAGTGTGTCTGATACGGGTGTTGGCATGAGTAATGATACAATTCAGAAACTATTTACGCCATTTACTCAAGCAGAGAAATCAACCACGAGAAAGTTTGGAGGTACAGGCTTAGGCCTATCAATTTGTGGCAAGCTTATCGATCTAATGGGTGGAAAAATTTGTGTCGAGAGTAAGCTTGGTGTTGGCAGTAAATTTACGGTAACAGCCCCTTTTTGGCTTGAACTAACAGAGAATGAGATCGAAGATAAAAGTCCACTCAATTGTTATATTGTTGGCAAGCTATCTGATAAAAACCAGCATATACTCACACTCCTGCAATCAGCTTTTCACACAAATATAGTTAATCTAGAAAACAAGCAGATAATATCTAGTGCAGACGTATCACATAACGTAGTACTTACAAACGATTTAGATATGTTCTTAGACCATATCGAGACACTTTGTGCAATCAACAAGGTTATTGTCTATTCTGACCGCTCACTGGTAGAGCTTATTGCGCTATCAGCACCATTTTTGGCAGTCTTTGCCAACCAGCCTATCACGCTCAAACTTTTAGAAAAGCAAATAAATGCCCAGCAACAAGATCAACTTCTGATTGAAGACTTTTCCTTAGATTTTGATTCTGATGACTCTATCGAAGCCTCTTTATCTGAGGAAGACAGTCCTCAAACAGCCGAATATGACATACATGACATTCTCTTAGTAGAAGACAACCCATTCAATCAAAAGCTAATAAAGAGCCAACTCGCTAAATTGGGTCTATCTTGTGATGTTGCCAACAATGGCGCTGAAGGGTTTAATTTTTGGCATAGTGGTACATATAAGCTCATCTTAACCGACTGCCATATGCCTAAAGTTGACGGGTATGAAATGACTAAACAGATCAGAACCGAAGAAGCAAAAACAGATCAGCCGCCAGTCCCAATAATCGCAGTAACTGGCGCCGTAATGCAGGGAGAAAGAGACTTATGCTCTTCGATAGGTATGAATGACTTTTTATGCAAACCCATACGACTAAACGACATAAAATCTATTATGGAGCGTTGGTATGAACACTCAACTTAATGAATTAAAAACGTTAAACCGAAATACCATTATTGAATTAGTTGGTGATGAACCGGCGAAGATCGCCAAGTTCCACGTTGAGTTTTTAAAGCAAGCATCTGTCATATTGAAGGGCATTGTTAAGTCTTTTAACATCAGCGACTTTAAAGAGCTAAAAAGCCAAGCGCATTATCTGAAAACGTCAGCTCGAGCAGTTGGCGCAGAACGTTGTGCGTATTTTCTCGAAACAATTGAAAGCTATAGCTTAGATCAGAACAAACCAGCAATTAAACAGGTCATTATCAAATTAAATGGCGAGTTTGGGGCAATTAAAAAGGAGCTGAGCCATGGCAAGTAACAACCGGATAGCTAAACGACACCCATCGGTTTTACTGTTAGCCCACAGAGAAGATGATGTGCAGGGTGTAGCTGAACTCATTGCAGAGCAAACCGATGATTTTAGGTGCTTAATAGTCAGAAAAACAGCTTTAGATGATATACAGCAGCTAGCACCCAAAGTACTTTTATTTGCGCTATCTGACGTTAAAAAAAGTATCTGCTTATACAATCTATTAATCAAAGAAAATAGACTAATTAAAAACCACTATAGTGTTTTGCTTTGCAGCAATAAAGAATCAGGAGTTGCATTTAAATGCTGTTTAAAGAACCTATTTGATAGCTATTTTGTGTACCAACCACTATATGAAAAATTTAGATTACAACTGATTGTCTACGATGGACTGAAGCAATTTGCAAATTCAGATACATATATTGAGTCATTAGACGCCATTGTTCAGAACCAAAACGAAGAGTTAAACGATCTGATAGAAACTGGCTTAGGTTATAAAACATCTCTTGTGGATGAAATTAATAAACATAAAGAAGAGGTCAATTCCATCAACCAAAATATACTGTCTCAACTACCCGACAGTATGCACAAACAACTAATGTCAGAGCTTAATGAGTCACATATACAGCCACTTTTAAATGCCCTAGAGTCTTCAATATCAGAAAAACTCATGGGCTTGGTTGACGGGCTTAAACAGTCGCAAAATTTGAACTCACAATTGATAAATCAATTGCAACAACCCTTACAGTCAAGACAGTCTATCCAAAATGAAGTGACAACAAGTAATAACTTTTTAAACAACGACTCAAGCACTCAGCACTCAATTTTATTAGTTGAGGACAATCATATATATCGAGAAATGATAAGTGACGTTTTGAGTAATGTAGGCTACGAAATTGAACAAGTCGATGATGGATTAGCAGCGATAAAAAAAATCAAACTTACACAATATGATTTGATAGTCATGGACTTATTTTTACCAAATTTAGACGGGCTCAATACCACTAAACATATTCGAAATGTCGGAAAAAACATAAAGACCCCCGTTATAGCTCTAACAGGCAATAAAAACAAACAACTAGTGAAGAAGTGGGCTGAACATGGGTTGGATGGATATATTCTAAAGCCATCAACCAAGCAAGAAATCTTAGCAGTTGTAAATAAGGCCATCGGACATCAGCTATAGAATAGATCATGCTATTTAAAGACTAGCAGGTTTTGAAAACATAAATCGTTGTAGGCTTTGAATACAATAGGCTTTGCGGCGCAAAGCCACTGGTTAGCGTTTTATGCCTCGATATGTGGACGCCCGTTTATTAACGATTAAGTGGTTCGAAAACCAAAAACGGACTCCGAAAGTCTAATAAATAAGGTGTTTACTTTTTTCAAAGTTAAATTTACCACTTGAAGGGGGTTAAGCTTAGGAAAATTTTTATAAAATAATTTTAACGTCATGAACGAAATAAAATATAAAATAAGAATCAAAATCAAAGTATTAAAAATAAAATTCAAAGCTAATACTTTTGAATGTACTCTTTGCGGTTGAATTTTATTCATTTACCCTCTTGTCATAAGTTACAAAGCAATGTTATTAATATTAACAGGCTTGCAACAAGCTTTAATGTAAGCTGCATATATGGCTAAACAACTATTTTAGATAAGGAAATAGAAAATGAAACTTGCAATTAAAAAGCAACAACTAAAGCAGTTAAGTAAAGATAAAAACCTAGACGCAAACGCAACACCAAATGTAGCTGGTGCAGCTTACACGCTTCGTTGCCCACCGCGTGAATCTGAGACAGGTAATAGATACTGGGCTTGCCAGTGCTAAAAAATGCCTAGTTTTAAAGGGAGACTTTGCGTCTCCCATATGAGTGTTACGCCATTTAAAATCACTAATGACTTAACTCTTTTCTATCTATCTTCAATCCATAGCTAACTACTCTAATCAGATAATCACTTTATTTGAAACGTCCAGATTTAAGACATTTAAACCAAGTTTAAGACATCGCGACACTGCTCCTTAGCTAAACTATTCATCAAGATCGTCACACATCACAATCACACTAGCGTCAATACAATTAAGTTATAGGTAGATGACTCCATTTCATCAGTTCAAATTAATCAGCTGTATTTAATACATTGTTTAACCCTCACAACATTTATTTTTAAAAATTACAGCCTTGTAAGTTTCGAGAAAGTTTCCCGGATTATTGTTTGCCATGTAGAAACAAATACACCCAATTTTATAGCTTAAATACTCTATTAAGGAAAACACATGAAACTAACAAAATACCTTTGCGCTTTGACACTTGCTTGCAGCACAGCTTCTTTTGCAGAAGAACAAGAACTGAAACTGGGTATTGGTGGCGCAATTATCGTTCAGGACGAAGGTTACAAAAGCGTTGGCAGTGAGACAGAGTTTGTACCGGCTATTGCAGTTGAGTATGGAGACTTCAGATTATTAGGGCCATATGCATCTTACACATTTTATAGAGGCGAAAACTTTGAAATAGCTGCTACCGGTATGCTTAGACTTGACGGATATGAACAGGCAGATGATGTATTGTTTAAAGGCATGGAAGACAGAGATATGAGTTTCGATTTCGGTTTTGAAGCAGAAATTGACACTGATTTCGGTGAATTCGGCGTTAAATTCACACATGATGTGACAAGCACTCACGAGGGATACGAGGCAAGCCTTTCCTACGGTATTCCAATGCGAGTGAAGCAAGGTCGCATTATGCCTTACGTTTCAGCTAATTTCGCAAGTGAGGATCTAGCAAATTACTACTATGGTGTAAAACGCTCAGAAGCAATTACATCAAGATCATTTTATGAAGTAGACAGCGCAACCAACATGGAAATCGGCATTAGCAGTGATTGGTTTTTTGGTGAAAATCATATGATAAAAGCTGATGCGAGTTACACCGCTTTTGACAGCACAATTAAAGACTCACCGCTGGTAGACAAGTCTGGGACTTTCCAATTTTTACTGGGGTACGTTTATGTCTTTTAAACGCAAGGCGCTATCAAGCGTAGCAACCATTTTGGTGCTGACATTTACATCAGCTTGTAGTGAGACGAATGCCAAGCCCGTAGCACAGATAATGGTTCAACCAACGACTCAAGCTGAACGTGTATCTGCGCCTACTAAAATATTATACGGAAAAGTTCAAAGTGAGCGTGGTTATGATATGGCGCTTTTTAATAGCGGGCGAATAGAACAGCTCGTTGTTAGAGAAGGACAATATGTCCGCAAAGGTACACTAATCGCCAGATTATACTCACCCAATTTAACAACCCAAGTCATAGAAAAAGAAGCTGTTCTCAGCGCTGCAATTGCAGCGGCTGAGGAAGCTCAAAGTGAGTTTGAGCGGATTAAGAATCTACGCGATAAAGCATTGGCTTCAGTTTCCCAATTAGAACAGGCAGAAAAAGCAGCTAGGATAGCAACAGACACAGTAACGCAGATGGAAGCACAGTTAAAACAAGCAAGCAATGCATTAGATGAGTTCTCTATTTATGCGCCGCAGGATGGCATAGTTGCATCTCTTTATGCTAGAGAAGGACAGTTTGTCTCTTCATCAAAACCAATCATTCGGTTCGAGGAGTCTGGTAAATTTAAAGTTGAATATTGGGTACCTGAACGAGATGCTTTGACTCTAAATATGGGCCAATCTGTCTCCATTTTTGTTCCTACTCTAAACCAAGAGGTAAACGGAACAATCAACGAAAAAGCAATACCATCGGTAAATGGCCCATCGTTATTTAAAATCTCAGTGTTAATTGAAAGTAGGGCTGATAACTTACTCGGCCTGACGGCTCAAATACGGATCGCATCTACAAATAAGCCAGTTTATCGGGTTGATACTAATGCTATTAGATTTATGCCAAACGGCGAAGTCTATATGCTAGATACAGAACACAACAAATATAATGTTGAGCTTGTTAGCACTCGCGGGAGTGACTTATTGATCACAGCAGAAGAAAATTTAGATTCGATTCAATTTGACACATCACCTGAGCCAACACTAAGCAAAAACCTAATGGCTTCATTGGAGGAAAATAATGACTGATAAAGCCTCTCTCAAATGGTTTCAAAGCCCAAGGCTTATCCTTGGGGTGATAGCAATTTTAGTCACTGTGGGTATTGCTGGCTGGTTCAGTGCCAATGAACAAGAGGATCCTCAGTTTCCATATCGCAATGGTTTTATAACATTAAATGCCAACAACATGACCATATCTCAGCTCAAAGATACGGCGGTGATCCCACTAGAGCGAGCAATAAGCGAGATAGATGAGGTCAGCAACTACCAGTCTAGAATCAAAAATGGCAGCGCCACCATTGATATTGAACTTCACGAGCATATTTATGAGACAGACACGGTGTGGGAGCGAATAAAAGATACCGTAAACAACCAAAAACAAACCATCCCTAATGTTGCTATCCAACTCGTAGATAGGGCACAGGACACGCAAGGGATTGTGATTGCTATTACTAGTCCAAATGACTTATTGCGTCAACGTGCCATTGCGCTCGATTTAAGAACAGAACTTGAACAGCTCTCAGCAATTAGAAGTGTCACGCTGGTGGGTGATCCGCAAGAACAAATCGTCATCGACTATTCACAGCAAGCAATGACAGAATTTGGCGTATCTCCAATGCAAATTGCACAAAGGTTCGATAATACTGCTGGAACGGGAGTTAGCTTTGAAAGCCAAGGTCTAGCAACCAACTCTAATGCTGTTGGCAGAGTACAATCTTTAGAGGATATAGCTAACAGCCAAATAACACTCGATGATGCAAGCCCTATCAAGATGTCAACCATGGCAGATATCTACTACCGAACGAATCCAATTGCACCTGAGCGCTTTATGGTAAATGGTAAAACTGCGGTTGGTTTAGCCGTGACTTTACCCGCAAACACTGTGCGTGTAACCGCAGTCGGGGAGCAAATAAAACAAGTTGTAGAGCGCTTTAACAACCAATTCACAGCGCCACCAGCACAGATAGTGCTATTTCAACCTAAGTGGACACAAAAACGAAAAACAGACTTACTCTCATCACTGGCAACAGGATGTTTGGCGGTCGCAGTAGTGCTGATTTTACTCATGTCAGTGAGAACAGCTGTTATCGTCGTCATATCAATACCGACTATAACGCTTATCGTAGTGGGTTTGTTTACTGCCGCACAAGGCGTTATTCATCAAATGACCATCGCAGGTTTGGTCATCTCCCTTGGACTAATGGTTGATAACAGTATTGTAATGGCAGAAAAGATTGTACAGCTAATTGACCAAGGGCTAAACCGAATAGAAGCAAGTAAGCAAGCCGTAAAGGCCCTTTACAAACCACTCGCCACTGCAACAGTTACCACAATTGCCGCATTTTTACCTATGTTATTAGCAAAGGGCAGCGTCGCGGATTTTATCGCAACCATACCTGTGCTAGTGATCCTTTGCATTAGTATTAGCTATATTATTGCGCTAGCGTTTATACCTATTTTGGCAAACCTTACCCTTAAAAATAATACAAAAAACACCTTTAAAAATGACCAACTACAGTCGATGGGTAGCAAGATAGCAAGGTTCTCATTAAACAAGAAAAAAACAACATTAGCGGGAGTCACCTTTGTTTTATCTCTGATATTCTTGCTACCAGCAGTTAATGGCGAGTTTTTCCCAAAAACCAATAGGAATCAAGCTTATGTGGATATCCAATTACCCTATGGCTCTAGCATTACGAAAACCACACAAGTAGCGAACGAAGTCAGTGACAGCATTCAAACGCTTGGGTTTGTCACGCAAACACTGACTTTTAGCGGGTCATCTGGCCCAAGGTTTTATTACAACTTAGTGCAACAGCCTGGAGAAAGTCACATCGCCCGTGTTGTTTTCGAAGTTGAAGAAAATATCAACCTTAAAGAAATAGTTGAACGACTTAACACTTTTTTACCGCAGAACTTTCCTGAAGCACTCATCATTGCGAGAGAACTTGGACAAGGTCCGCCGATTGAAAGCCCGATAGAAATAAGACTGATAAGCAACAATACAACTGCAAATTTACGCGCGGCAGAAGACATTTTCATGCTTGTAAATAAAGATAAAGCTACACAGCATGTCAGAAGAGCTTATAGCTATGGCGTAGCGAATGTAAATCTTAAAATTGATCAGCAGTCCCTTAGTTTATCTAGCTTGACAGAGGCTGAACTTGCAAGCTATTTCGCATGGCAGGGGACCGGGTTACAGTTGGCTGACCTAAGATATAAGACGGAACCGGTTAGTCTGATATTACAAGACACCAGTTCGTCACAAAGTGCAGAACGTTTAATGTCACTACAAGTGATAAATAATGATCAGTTTTTACCAATTTCAACATTCGTTTCTACGCAAATTACAGGGGCTGCTGCCGTGGAAACACGTCGAAACGGCAGAACAGAACTGCGAGTACTATCAGATGTTAAAACAGGATTTGATGAAGAGTCTGTACTTGAACAATTACAACCAGAACTCAAAACAATAGCGAATAAATATAGCGTTAAAATGGAATTTGGTGGTGAGTTAGAAGAGTCAGAAGAGGCAAATTCTGCGCTACTCATGGCATTACCGGCAGGCTTAATCCTGTTATTCGTTGCACTCATGATACAGTTTAATTCTTACAAGCTCACCGCACTGGTAATGATAAGTATCCCAATGGGCGCTATTGGCGCACCGATTATGCTTTCACTTGTAAATATACCTTTTGGATTCATGTCTTTGCTCGGGATACTCGCATTAATGGGGATTGTCGTTAACACAGCCATTTTGCTCATTGATTCAACAATCGAAGAAATGAAAAAGGGAAAAAGTAAGATTGAAGCCATTGAGCTTGCTATATCAAGTAGGCTAAGGGCCATTATTTTAACCACAATCACCACAATTATCGGGATGTTACCCCTCACATTTGGTCAAAGCCCATTGTGGCCACCACTTGCTTGGGCTGTGATTGGCGGGTTAATAAGCTCTACGCTGATAATGTTGTTCGTTATGCCAATTTGTATGCACTGGTTAATTGATCCAAAAAGGCATTTAAAACGAATTAATATACAACAATAAAAAAGGACAATTTAAATCTATGCGCATTTTAATCACAGAAGATAATCAACAACTTGCAGAGTTTATTCAACAAGCAATATTACAAGATGGCCATGCGGCAGATATCGCAAACAGTGCAGGTGAGATGAATAGTCTGATTGACAACTGGCAGTATGATGCGCTGGTTCTTGATCTTGGGCTACCAGACACAGATGGTATTGACGTGATCAGACAGCTTAGGGGCGCCGATAATCCAATTCCCATTCTTATTTTAACTGCCCGAGGAGGCGTCGAAGACAGAATTAAAGGGCTGGATTTAGGAGCAGACGATTATCTCAATAAGCCCTTTGCAATTGATGAATTAAAAGCCAGACTACGTGCCATCTTAAGAAGGCCAGTAGAGTATTCAGGTAACCTATTAACCAGAGGCAACGTGTCTTTAGATAGTAAGGCAAGGCGCGTTATGGTCGACGATAAAAATATCAATATGGGTAAAACTGAAGTCGCAATTTTAGAATATATGATAAGGCACGCTAGTTTAACCGTCAGCAAAGATGCAATTTATGACGCAATATACGCACTAGGCTTTGAAGTCACAGACAATGCCATTCAAGTGGCTATGCACCGCATTAGAAAAAAACTTGAACAAGCAGGGTCAAGTACAGACATAAAAACAATCCGAGGAATAGGATATATTTTGTCATGAACCAGTCAGGCATTACCAAAAAGGACTCACTAGCACGCAAACTCTTTATACTATTTAGTGTGATGGGCGGTGCCGTATTTGCGCTCATCGGCGCAATTTTATTTTTGTTTTCAATTAACTTTGCCAACATTGCGGTAGAAAAAAGTATGCATGGCATGGCAGAAGATATTCCCGAAAGCCTATATTTTGATGAGCAGGGCACGTTAATATATTCATCCACAAACATGGCAAAAAAATGGGGCTATGACGCACTGTTTAACAACCTTGCATTTAAGGTTATCGACCGTGCAACGAATAGTGTGATCCTGACTTCTAACGAGCACTTGGAAACATCTGCTGCCCTACTGGCTCTTCCGTTAGATTTACCTGAAGGTTACTCATTTTTAAATGGTATTGACAGATACAGATTTTCGGTGACTTTACAGGGAAAAGACTTATATGTCGACTTAGCGAGAGACGACCTAATTGGCGAACTTGCCAATGAAGCTGTATTGCCTATGCTAGGCCAAGTGCTCACACTGACAATGATTGCCGCTTTTTTAATATTTATATGTGTTGGCTATGTCTCTATTAAGGCGGTCGTCAAGCCCGTTAACAATGTAGCTGAGCAACTAGATGGCATAGAACCCTCTCAACTTGATAGACGACTTGATAAAAAAGGTGTCCCAAGCGAAATGCTACCGCTTGTGAATGCACTTAACGACACCATGGAGCGCGTTGAAAAAGGCTTCAAGGAGCAAAAACGATTTGTGGCAAACGCAGCACATGAATTAAAGACTCCGCTTGCTGTACTTCGCACACGCCTAGAATTAGCAAATGTACCAGAAAAAATTGGCTGTGAGCTAATGGGTGATATTTCATATATGACGCGTGTCGTTGAACAGCTACTAGATTTATCACGAGCACAAAATCAAAATAGCTATTTGCATAAACCAGTGAATATATCTGATGTCGCAAAAGATGTTTGTATGTTGCTGGGCCCATTAACACTCACATATAAAAAAGAATTGGCGCTCGAAGAAGTTGATAAAAATGCGACTGTCATTGGCGACCAAGCAGCCCTGATCATTATGCTCAAAAACCTGTTAGAAAATGCGCTTAAGCATGCAGACGAAGGCGCAAATATTATTGTTGAAGTTGCGAATGACAGGATTTCTGTGAAAGATTCAGGACCTGGCATAAAAGAAGAAGACAGAGTTAAGCTGTTTGAACGTTTTTGGAGAAAGGAGCAATCAACTTTAACTGGCAGTGGTTTAGGCTTAGCCATCGTACACGAGGTAACGCTCGCACATAACGCTAAAATTGACGTTGAATGTAACAATGAGCTCGGCGGAGCTACCTTCCATGTATATTTTTATGATAGGGTGGAAAATACACATGTTTCATAGCATTTAAAGGAGTTTAGCTATGCAAATTAGAGCCTTAAAAAATGGGGATCTGCAAAGTATTTCAAAGCTTGTGGCTGATGTATCTAATATGGATATACTGCCGCATTTTTGCAGGCAAGGCCAAGACGAATTCATAAGTCGTGTCATACCAGACCTCGAGGCAACCATGAATCCAGCCCTGTTTAAAAGCATAGTAGCAACAGAGCTGGGTCAAATCATTGGATTTGGCGCTATCCGAGAAAAAAATTACATTACCCACGTTTTTGTATCGAAAAACGCTCAGGGTAAAGGAGTAGGTAAAGCGCTAGTTAGTAATCTCGTAAGCTTTGCTGATGGCAAGCAAGTGTCACTTCGAGCATCCATTAATGCTCGGAGCTTTTACGAGGGACTTGGATTTAGCGCAACTGAGCCAGAAGGGCGATTTAATGGGATCCGCTTTATTCCTATGTCTATGCCGCTGGATAAAGTTAAGTAAAACATGAGTATAAAATTGATTTCGTATTTTTAATTTGCAACGCAATTTGCGTTTATCGTTTGTATAAAACACTTATACCTTATACAAATCAGATGCTTAAAAATGGCCTGCTTTTTGATGTAGTTAACCATCAAAATCAAATGAGTAGGCCAGTGAATGAAACATATTGGAATTTATACAACATCGAGGAATATCGACGAAGTTTCCATGATGCTGAGTGAGGCTAATGCACTCGCAGATATCGGTCATAAAGTCACCATCATCACCCGCGTCAAATATAAAAATATCAGAAACTTACACAAATCGGTTTCAATTGCGTATTTAGGTTCTCCAAGCCTTATTGAGTCCAGTGGTCTGTGCTCAACAATTGGATACTTACGACGATGTTACGAAATTTGGAAGCAATTCAAAGGGCAAAACTTCTTCGACTTGTTAGGTAAAGGTACAAAGCTTACAAACTTGCTGAAGAAAAAAGAGATTGATCATTTACACTGCAGCTTCAACCAAAATGACTACTATATAAGCCTTGCCAGTACAAAATGCGCCGATATTTCACTATCAAGCTTTTGGGATGTCAAAAACCAAAGCAGAATAGGTAAGAAGCAGTTTAAGCTATTTGAGCAGTGCGACCTGCCACTCATGGAGCTTGAATGCCAAAGGTTACCTGAGCATGTTCAACCATTAGTGTTAAATAGAGGGCTAGATATTTCTAAATATAAGCCTTACGAAAGAAATAAACCCAGTCTAAAACTAATTTTCATCGGCAACATCGTTAAGGAGTCAGGGCTTAACGTCATTTTAAACGCACTGGCAAGTCTACCTGCTCGCGTTGAGGTTAACCTCGATATTGTCGGGGATGGGCCGATAAAAAAAGCGCTCGTCAATGAGTTAATTAGAAAAAGACTTAACAGACGCGTACATTTTTTAGGTGCAAAACCTCGCTCTTGGATATTGAAAAACCTGCCAAAGTACAGCGCCATCGTTGCACCTTATTGCTCAGATAACAGCATAGCGCAAGTGAACAACATCACATATATCAAAGAGGCGATGGCCAGCGGGCTACCAGTATTAACGTCAAATATCGCGGCATGCAAAGAAATTACTAGCTCAAATACTGGGATGAAATGCCCGCCAAATAGTATCGATGCAATGTCAAATATGTTGACTGCATTTATGCAACTAAGTGCTTATCACCAACATTTACTCGGTAAAAATGCGAGAAAATATGCAGAGGATAATTTTAACGTAAAGCACCAAACAAGAGCTTTATCGAGGTGGATACAGGCTTTGTAGCCATAAACCGCCATATTCGCAGATTTTGTTCTATACCTATATCTTAAGGTGTCGGCATTTAGGCGGCACTTTCTTGATTAATTATCCATAACAAGGAGTAATGGAGTGTCTGATTCGATATATAGAGCATTAAAAGGGCTGAGCCGCAGAGAGACTATCCTATGCAAGCAGGGAAGTCGATTACCTAAACACCTAGAGTTTAAACTGTATGCCTTTTATTTGTCTCTGATCTTAATTGCCATTGTCGTGGCGTTTGTATGGCAATTAACTCGGCTAGAAACATTCAAAGTGACTTCTTTGATTTTTTTACTTACTGGCTACTTTGGGATAATTGCTCATCCGGCGTTGTTGTTTATCGTCAGAAGCAAAGAAATAAGGCTACATTTCAAGAACCCTTTCAACTTGGTGTATTCCAACGCTCAGGAAACTGAAAAAATAGATAAAAAGTATATAGACTTTTTATCGAAAAAAAGCCCCGAAAAGCTAGAAGTAGTTTTATTAGAAGTCAAAGCACAAAAACATATCTTTGAGCAAAAGACAGCCTTGCTCGTTGGCTCAATAGAACGTATTGGCTTTGCCCCAGGTATATTAGCTCTACTTATATCGCTCGATAAGCTCAGCGAAATAGAACTTGATTGGGTGCTATCAATTGCTTATATCATTCCAATTATCTATTTTTTTGGTGCCTTTAGCCGTCTGCTTGCCTCTAAAGTGTCACGCCATATATCAATACTTGAATTAGCAATTGCAAATCAAAAACCACATAGCTGAATTTAATTTTATAATCAGATACACAACAAAATAGTGTGCTGTCATGACTTATTTCATTGCCATCATTTTAAAACACGTTAAACTCTAGATGTTAACAGTGACATATCATAAATTAGTCAAGGACTTAGAATTAGTGACTGATGTGAAGCGTATTTCATATTGTTTAGTGGTTGGGCTCATTTTTTTAAGTCCCAATACGCTTGCGCAATATACCTTTGCCTTAATTGGTAAAACCAAAAATGACAGTTTTTATCAGCAAGCTTTTGCTGGCTGTAAAGATTTTACGCGTATTCAAAGCGACCTAACATGTGTTTATGACGGCGCTGATGACTACCAAGATGTGCGCACTCAGGTGCTCATTGCCAAAGAGTATATAGATAAAGGTGTAGATGGTCTTTTGATATCAACGACAGACTCTAAACATCTCGTATCCGGCGCATTAAAGTATGCAAAGAAAAAAGGCATACCGGTCATTACTTTTGATTCTGATCTACTTAAGAAAGAACGCGATTATCGTTTAGCGTATGTTGGCACCAACAACTTTGATTTTGGCGTTGCGCTGGGTGAGGCCGCCAAACAATACAAAAAACAAACACCACAGCCAATCTGTATTCAATCTGGGCATTACACAACACCTAACTTAAACAAGAGGATAGAAGGAGTGAGGTTTGCATTGTCGGGAAATGCAAAGAAAAAGCTCGACGGCACATCTGGTTGGATAGAGTACGATAGGTGTCCGCTCTATACGCTCGGTAAAAGAGATGAAGCGCTTAATCAATTACTCACTATTTTAAGTTATGACAACCCACCGTTATTTATCGCTGTCGCTGGATTTGCTCAATTCAATGCGAATTACGTTACGTCGTTAACCCCCAATAAAAAGCGATTATCAAAACAAGAAGTCTCGATTATTTCTGCAGATACAGAAAATGTTCAACTAAGAGCACTTGGGTTTGGATTATCCACTATCAATATAGGTCAGAAACCTTACCAAATGGGCAAAAAAAGCACAGAACTCCTATACGATTATGTTAAATTTAAGACTAAGCCAAAACAAAGTGCCTATTATCTTGATTTTCATTATTGTAATCAAGGTAATGCAACCACATGCACCAGTAACAGATAAAGCATTAGCCCTAATATCTAACCGGGGCTACTTGCAATCTTGCTTTAGTCATAGCCTCCAAAGACACTGCAGTTGGTACCTCACATAACGCATTCAACATACCTAAAGTTTTATTGTTTGCTGCATCATCAGGGCTGATCGACATACTTTCCTGATAATGATATTGCAAGATTTCAGAAAACTGGCTCGAAATTGTCACATCGAAAAACTGATATCCAATCTGACATTTCATCCAATGTAAATACTCTGCTGACGTACAGCTATTAACTAGTGCGCTGGTGGAATTTGGCATATCGATAAATAAACGACTGGCTGTAGTCTGTAAAATTGCACTTCTAATATCTTGTATTAATAACAAAGGCATTAAATCTGTGATTGGATTACAAGGCCCGAAGATAATTAAATCCGCATCCTCTATAACCGCGACAGCATCAAGGGATGTTTTCACATCTTTTGAGAGGAACACTTCTTTTGGCAGGGCCGTAAGGTCATTTATATTTTTTGCGCCAACAACCGTTTCTCCGCCATATGTAATTGCAATCAAATCAGTTGCAAAGTCCGACATTGGAAGTACACTGTTTGACGTATTTAGGGATTGATTGAAAACAGTCATCGCTTCTGTGGGGGTATGACACATTAACGCCAACAATTCCAAGTTTGCTACATGGCCGTGACTTGCCATTTCCTGCTCTTTACACGAGTTCAAAGCGAGACTCATGCTTTGTAAAATTTCCAATTGGGAATAAGAGAGTAGCGCGCATTTGTTATCTATATCAAAACTTGGCTCAGCTGTTGCGCATATTGCACTGAGCCTTTGACACATTGGTTTAAGTGACTTCATTAAATCAAGCATTTCTTGCCCTGCACCTACAAACACCACATTCATATTTTTAGTCCTCGCCTTTACATTTGCTAAGACTTTTTGCAGTTTATAGGCCAACAAGCAACCAATTGATTTTTATAGGCATAACGAAAATTAAGATAGGTAATTTTGCATTTTGAAAATGCAAATCGAAAAAGTTTACTTAATGATAAAGGGGAGATAAATCAAAAAAGAAAGGGGCAAATGCCCCCATCTAACTTTATAAGACCATTGCCGCAATCCAACCAAAGATCAATAGCGGAATATTAAAGTGAATAAAGGTTGGAACAACAGAGTCCCAAATGTGATCGTGTTGACCATCTGTATTTAAACCCGAAGTGGGACCTAATGTAGAGTCTGAGGCAGGAGAACCTGCATCTCCCAAAGCACCAGCAGTGCCGACTAAAGCTACTGTGGCCATAGCTGAGAAACCAACTTCTAAAGAGAGAGGAACAAACAAAGTTGCTATGATTGGCACCGTCGAGAACGAGCTACCAATACCCATAGTGATCAATAAGCCAACAAGTAAAATCACCGCTGCAGCAATTGGCTTGCTGTCACCAATTAAATTGGCACAAGTTTGCACTAAAGATGCAACATCGCCTGTCTCTTTCATCACGGATGCAAAGCCTTGGGCCGAGATCATAATAAAGCCAATCATCGCCATCATTGCGACGCCTTTGGTGAAAATATCAGAGTTTTGTTCCCACTTAATTAAACCAAACAGGGCAAACATCATGACACCAACCAAACCGCCTAAAATCATTGAGCCACTGACATTTTGCGCTAGTAGCGAGCAAATCACGGCGATACCACCAGCAATAAGTACCTTGCGTTGATCTTCTACCACTAAATCAGTTTTTTCAGAGGTCATTTCATTTGACTGATACTCTCTTGGCTTACGATAGCTGATAAACACAGCGACCAATAATCCTATCAACATACCAATTGCTGGAATTATCATTGCATATGGCACAGAAGTATTAATGATTTCAAGCCCATTGTCAGTTAAGTTTTTATGCAAAATTGAATACAGGTAAATGCCACCAAAACCATAAGGTAAAACCATATAAGAGGTTGCAAGACCAAATGTCAAAACGCATGCAATTGCACGCCTATCCATTTTAAGTTTATTAAAAATTACAATCAGAGGAGGGATTAGGATAGGTATGAATGCAATATGCACAGGTACAAGGTTTTGTGATGCAATCGCACAGCCCATAATAACCACAAGGATCAACATACTCAGATAAGAAGCAGAGTCTTTATTTTTACTATTTACCAAACTCAGTAACTTATTAGCTAGAATTAAAGTTAAACCGGATTTGGAGATAGCAACAGCAAATGCGCCTAACATTGCATAGCTTAGCGCAATTTCAGCGCCACCAGACAAACCATCATTAAACGCATTGAGAGTATTTTCTAGCCCTAAGCCAGCAGTTAAACCTGCAACCAAGGCGCTGATTGTCATTGCTACTATTACGTTCACACGCAATAGCGAGAGGCCAAGCATCAAAATGACCCCAATAAGTACTGCATTCATATTATTTTATTTTTGCCTTTTTTATTATTTGTTTGTTTAGTTGAGAAAGCCTTCGAGATTGCTTGGCAGAAAGAGGGCGCATGTGAAAACGCGCAATTTCAAACAAACTATAAAACTCATCCAGTTCTTTAGAGGCGCTTGGCCATTTAACTTTGAGGTTTTCACACAATTGTTTAGGCGTTAATTTATCAGATTTTTCCTCACTCAACACCATCAACTTTTTATATATTCTTACTTCTTTAGGGTCATTGAACCTAGTTCTTAGGTTTAAATAAGCAAACCAAAAGCCAAACACAATTACCAGCAACAAAATAACACTCAGTGCAGGTAAAAACTTATGCTTGTTTCCAAACAACATCTCGAGCAATGACGACTGTTTTTTATCATCAAAGTTTAATACCCAACGCGTCCAGTGAAAATCTAATTGCTCTAACTGCAATCGAAGCCAGTTCACGGCTGCAAAATTAGAAAATGCCTGTAAGCTTAGGCCCAGATTATCATTAAACTCATCCTCAAGGTCCTGTAGGTCTGCCAAAGAACCCAACATCCTTTGCGGTGAAACCCAAGCAGTTGGGTCAAGCCTTTTCCAACCAACCTGGGGGACATAATATTCAACCCAAGCGTGGGCATCATATTGATATACTGCATAATAGTTGCTTTCTTCATTTAACTGTCCACCCAAATAACCGGATACAAGCCTAGTTGGGATCCCAGCTGTACGCATTAAAAAAGCAGCGGACGATGCATAATGTCCGCAAAACCCGACTTTAGAATCAAACAGGAATGCATCGATACTATCTTCAGAGTTAATTCGCGGTGGCGTCAAGCTGTATTCAAAGTTCTGTGTCTTATAAAAAGATTCCATTTTAGCGATAAATGCTTGAGTCGAAGTTGTTTGCTCACCCCACTCCTTTGCTAAAGCGACAGCTTGAGGGTTGATGTCATGAGGTAGAGCCGTGTTTAAGTTAAATTCCCAGCGCGGCATTCTCGCATCATCTAACTTAACTGGAGAAACCTCATATTGCATAGGCTTATTAGTCAAATGTCTTTGATACACTATACCGAAGTAATTAACACGAATACCCTTACTGGCTGGTATGCCTTCATCTAAGGTGTACAACCAACGGGTATTAGAAGGACTTGCAATTACGGTATAGTTGGCCGCAGTTGGTTCATAGGTCTTACTTAAAAAACGGTTTTGTAAGTCTGACATTGCCCACTTACTACCATCAAATCTATCATGAATAATTGCACGCCAATAAAATGGGGGCGCAAATCCATTGGCGTCGGGTAGTAAAGCGCGAAATGCCAACTCAGCAGAACGGGATAGCTCTGAAATCTGAACTGGGTCAACATCTTCTGACAATCCCGTCGAGGCATTTTTTGCACTGGGAAGCTGCCAAAAGGGCGGAAGTTTTGGCACCAGTACAACCATCGCAATGGCCAAAGGTAAGCTAAATACAAACTTTCTAACAGAGCTGTTTATGGAAACTTTTAAGGGCACTCTATGTGTAACACTAAATAATTGCCCTAAATTTAGTAGTAACAGTGCTGCAACTAACAAAAATGAGAGGATATTTTGCGAAAAAAGGTAAAAACACGGATAGGTAAAAAAGTTTAAGATATAAACACTTTGTGCTTGTTTTATGGTACTCACATTGAGCATTTTTAGTGAGCAAGCGCCAAACAGCATAGCAACAAACATTTCGATGGCTTGGTTAAACCCAAGAGACAAAAAGACAACCACAATTACAGTTATCGCGAGTAAATTAATGACAAGCTTTGATGGGTATTTTACAGCGCCTACAGACGTGCTAATTTTAAAAATACAAATCAATAAAATTGAAACACAAAACACATAGCCCAAGCTTTGAACTAATAATAAAGACAAACCACAGTATGCAAATGAAGTAATAAGCGTATTTTGACGAACTAGCTCTTTAACACTCACTTTAACACTCACTTAAGCTTTCCAAACACTGAACTACATGAGCTTCGCTTTTACTCGGCGGTATATACGTATTTGGAAGATGTAGTGCAAATTCATACCCCAATCGATCCGCTTCAAGCACTTGAAAACACAATTGAGAGAGGCGAGATTCCTTAGTACCTTCCATTAAATTGAAATCGAGCACTAAGCTAACACCGTGGCTGTCACCAACATAGTCTTTAACAAGTAACTCTTGGCTTTTAGCAAAATGCCGCCACGAAATCCGATTACGACTCATCCCTTTTTGATACGGTTTTAAGCCAGAGAATTCATCTAAACTATCGGATTTATTCGCCAATAACTCAGTGTCGTCGTCACTCATCTTTACTGATTCATGCAAGCTCAGCTCGCATTTTTGCGGGGCAGGGTAGGTAAAAAAGTTTTTATCAGAAAGTAGATAACTCCACACATTGACCAAACCAAATGGGTAATTGCTATGAATTTTGAATTTACCGCCAGAATATTTCCCCCGCTTTTTTTGATTCAACCGGACAAGATGGGCTGAGCTTGACTCGGCTATGTTCTCCTGCTCAACACCATGACTATCCCAATCTGCACTGAGCACACTCAGCGAATAAACCGGTTTAGAAGAATACACCTTAAACTTACACTCGTTGTGATTACCAAAAAAATTACTTGTTATATCCAGCAACTCAAGCTTTACGTCATGCAAGTTAAAATAACCATAAAATAATGACGAAATTTGCAGCATCAGCATCAAATACGCCACTCCAAGGATCAGGTTATTTTGATAATTAATACCAATAATAAAGTTCAGGAGGGCAAAACCAAGAAAGCACAAACCAAGCAGTGAAGGCATAACATAAATGTTATTATGTGAAAACTTAATGGTATTAGCACTGTGCTTTTTTGCGATAAGTTTGTCTATCCAGCTTTTATAAATAGCCTCACGCATTACACTGCTACCGCGACTCGTTCAAAAATAGAGTTAACAACGGTATTTTGTTCATTACAGGGGATATTAAGTCGGTGTCCTGCCACACAGCCAAAAACGGCTTGTACATCGTCTGGCAGTGCAAAGTCACGACCATTGATCAATGCATGTGCTCGAGCTGATAATCCAAGGGCGATACTTGCTCTAGGTGACAACGGATCGCTAAACTCTCCAGAATCACGGGTAAAGCTCACTAAATCTAAAATATACTGTACAACTGGCTCAGACAGTTTCACTTTCATGACTTCTTCTTGCAGCAATGCCAATTGCTCGTTGCTGATCGCAAGACTTGGATCGGCCACATCTAAATCTCGCTTATTGCCCTGCTGTATCAACGACTTTTCAACTTCAGAGTCAGGATAGCCCAAGCTTATTCGCATGAAAAATCGGTCCAATTGTGATTCTGGTAATGGGTGTGTGCCTGATTGATGCAGCGGGTTTTGAGTCGCTATCACAAAAAATGGCTGTGCCAAGGGGTGAGTATGACCATCTATGGTGACTTGACCTTCTTCCATTGCTTCTAATAATGCACTTTGTGTTTTGGGACTTGCTCGGTTTATTTCATCAGCAAGTAAAATTTGGCTAAAAATAGGCCCTGGATGAAAATCAAACGTATGGGTTTGAGTATTGAAGATACTCGATCCAGTTATATCTGCAGGTAGCAAATCACTGGTAAACTGGACCCGTTGATAACTTAAACCGAGAACGCTTGCTAGGCCGTGGGAGAGTGTTGTTTTACCCATGCCCGGTAAGTCTTCAATTAACAAATGGCCTTTACTCAACAAACAGCATAAGGCCAACTTTAACTGTTCATTTTTCCCTAAAATTAGTTGGGACAAGTTTTCAATTATTTTGCTGGTAATGTGGTTCATGCAATCATTTCTAATCTTTTCATTACAGTATCAACTTTTTTGGCATTGAATGGCTTTGCTATAAACCCTTTAGCGCCAAGTTCCCATGTATTTTGCACATTTTCGAGACTGTTATGTCCTGAGCACATAATCACATGTGTATTTGGGAACTGATCATTCACATACTCAAGTATTTGCGTACCATCTGTATCCGGTAATTCTATATCGAGAAAAAGTACATTGGGAGATTTGGACTCTAGTAAAGGCTTGGCTGACGTAAAGTCCTTTGATTCGTATATTTCTTCGAATCCTAAGTTTTCTAAAATATCGATTAGGTAGCTTCTAACTTCTTCTACATCATCGATAATAAGTATAGGTTCTAAAGGTCTAACAAGTTCCATATTGTAATACTATCTGACTGCGACTGACTTAATACTATGTCATGGCGGCTATGAGCTCAATGCTTTATTTATATCAAATCAAAGTACTGGCGATGTTAGTTTATTTTTGGAAAAGGACGCTTATCGCATCAAATGCGATATAAATACTTTAGACTTGTATTTAGGTGTTTGCAACAAAGAGTAAGCCAACAAAAGTAAACGTAATATGATGAGCTAGCGCTTTATATGCACATTTCTTTTGATGTATTGCTCAAGGTATGCCTTGAGTAAACTATGCTCTTCGTTTGGAAGGTAATCTAGATGCGCTTGCAAAAATGCACTTCCACTATAACTGTTTAACAGGATTTTGTTTACTGTTGCAATAAACTGTTTGCTGGTCGGGGTTTTATTGCACATGAAATGCCCAATAATCACTTTGGGTGAGCCAGCTATGTGGTAGGAGCGAATAGGTAAGTCAACATTATTACTATATCGGTGAAACTCAGCAGGGTAGTTGAGTAAAAAGTCGACCCGGTTTGATATAAACATCCGGTATACCGTTTGATAGTGATCTGCACCACCGCGTAAAATCAAATTGCCTACACTAATAGAAGCCAATTGCTTATCAAGAAAGTCACCATACGAGAAGTTCTCCGCAATAACTATTGCACTCTTGTTATACGCGTCAAACAACGCTGGCAGTGATGTAATTTCGCCCTCTGCGTTTAGCACACTGTCAGCTGCCTTTGACAAGTCATGATGAGAGTAAAGCTTATGTGCCCAATAAAAGTTTACCGGCAAGCTAAAGTAATAATCAGACTTGCGCTGCTCGTTTTTAATCATATTGATGTTACAAGCCGCAACATTAGACTGCTGTAATGATTTAATCGCCCGTTTTCGGCTAGATTTAACATAATGAACGACAATGTCTTCGACTTGTGAGAGCACAAACATATTCGTTGCGCCGGCGATATTAAGAGGCTGCTGATCGCCAGAACTAAAAAGCTCGTAGTCCAATTGATCATCTAAGTAGATATGCACACCATGTGCATTCAAACTATCACTAAAGGTACAAGCAGTTATCAAAAACAAACCAGCCAACCTATCACTGCAACTCACTATTTATGCCTCTATCATCAAGTCACTATTAAATTGTAGCCGAGAATCTCATTTCTCTACACAACATTTAGAAATTTGCCCAACTGCATTAGTAACCACGACTGAACAATAAGGCAATAATCAAGCGCTTTTCTATTGCTTCTCCTTAAAACTAAACGCCTTAAAAGACAGCCACAAAAATGACACATCATTTACATATGTAATGCACTGTAATAGAAAAGCCACACTCATTAGTGTAATTTACGAAACGATTTCAAAGCCAGTGTAAATGCCTTTGAGCGTCGTGTAATTAAACAATAATAAATTTTGGAGTAAATAATGGGTTCACGAAAAGGGATCGTAAATTCAGCAGTCGTTGCCTCTGTGGTAGCTGGCTCTATGGTGATGACGAGCCAAGCAAATGCGTTTGGTTGGGGCAGTATTGGTGACTTCTTTAAAGATCCGATCGGGACCGTTGGTGGTGCGGTTTCACAAGTGGCACAAGTAGTTAGACACGTTACAAGCCCTGTAACCAATATTGCAATTGACACACTGAGACATGGTGCAAATGTTGTTAACAGCGCAACTAACTTGGTTGGTGTAGATTCATCAGCAATTACTGATAAAGCCATATCGCTTGCACAGCAACTGGCCACTTTAGACAACATTGGCACATTTGTAGCAGACCAACAACAAAAACTCACTGCACTTGAGCACTTTGCCACTGTTGCAGTCACCAATGCACACCACCTAGGTCAATTAGAAGCCCTAGTTGATGGCGTTAATGAAAACAACGTTGAAGTAGCAAGAACCATAGTACATAGCCTAATCAAAGATATTGACTACAATACCTTAAAGCAGGTCGTTGATCAGGTTAAGACATATGATGGCGCACAATCTCTAATGTTTATGGTCAATAAAGGTAATCTAGGAGTCGGGGTTGCAGTAGACGTTAACGAGCTTGAACGCATAAAGTATGGCCATCACTCTAACCGTCACGAACCAATCATGAGCTTTTTTGTTCAGGCTGTGAATCCAGGAACACCTAACAACCAATTAAAGTTTTCTGTTGGTTATCATAAGAATGCTCCTTTGCAGGTATCCGGAAACAGCGTTAGCCTATCAAGTACGGTTAAAAAGATGAAAGTCAGCCTGGCATTTGCATCATTGAATAGCAGTGACTTCCTTTCTCTGGTTGATGTACAAGCTTTGCGAAACCAACATAAAATGACCGCGGTTGGAGTCAGTGCAAATCCAATCAGCTTGCAGCCAGGTAGCACATCAAGACAAGTTGCATTTAAAGAATGCCAAAACGGCAGATTACAAGCGAACGGCGTTGATTGTAATCAACAAGACTTGTCTATCAGTGCACTGACAGGTGTCCACGCTTTAGACCAGCACACAGCCCTTGGTGGTGTATCATTTACCTTTAAATCATTTGGCAAAGTAGATGGTATGTACTGTGTACAGACAGTGGAGCCAGCAGATCCGCATACGTGGCACGACAACTACTTCTGCTCATCCCAAGACCTTGGTATGAAATGGTCCTATGCAGGCCCGATTGACGGTATGCGCTGTACGCAAATCATCGAATTGGCAGATCCGCATACATGGCAGGACAATTACCTATGCTTACCTAATGACTCAGACTATCTATTCTCTTGGAACAGCGCTGGTAAAGGAAATATGAAAAATACGGTCAGATGGCTAGAAGCTGCAGATCCACACACTTGGAATGACAATTACCTAGGCATTGAAAAACATGTTGAGATGAAGCTATTCGATAAGTGTTTAGACATTGCAGGCTATCATCCAAGCAATGGCCAAGACATCATGCTATATGACTGTCACAATGGTGCGAACCAAAAATGGTTATTCACCAATGACGGAAAAGTGAGAAGTAAAGTAGACTACAACAAATGCTTAGATTACAGAAACTCCGCGACTAGCAACGGTGAAAAACTGATGATTTGGGACTGTAACACCAGCCCAACACAGCAGTTTGAATACATTAATGGTCAATTAAAAACGGTATTGCAACCATCTCGCTGTGTAGATGCACCAACACCACATAACTTCACAAGAACACACTTGTGGGATTGCCCAGTGTTAACAAGGCACAACAACGTGGTTATTTCTAACTAACATTCATACACTCTGCCAGAAGGTGATGCACTTTCTGGCAGGGGTTTTGATTGAATGGGGGAGATGGGGTTTTAACTTTGCCTTAAATACGTTTAATACCCTTTGAAAAATCACACTTATCATACATTACTACATGCAAACTCAAAGGGAATACCTTAAGGCATACCGGAGATATAAATGGCCTTGGTAATGCTTTGCTTGGACTTTGTTGCCGTTTAAGTGTTATGGCTACCAGAGGTAAAAATCTCTTACCAGTCAAACTACTTATTTTCCATTATGGCTCTCATCGTTAAATCAATGAGCTCATAATCGCGGGGGAGGAATAGCACATTGGGCGTAAAATGCTCTACATACTGGTTTGTTAACGCTTCCAACTTCTACAAATATTATGCTTAGCACAACCAAAGATTAAATATATGATCTATAAATCTACAAATGAACTAATTCCAAAAAGTAAATCTAAATAACAGCGAGCAGCGAGTGATTAAAGAGCCCAATACAAACTGCGAACATTTTGGCTTGAACGAAAAAACGACTTGGAAAATCGAAGAACTGAACGCAACAACGAAAGAGCTACATCAAGGACCAAAGTATTTTTACTCGAAAATTTTACCATTGAAGTTACCCTTTAAATCGGAAACGTGGCTTTGAACCTTGTTTAAAACCGTTTTAAAAACTCCTCAGTTTGTCTGCATTAGCAAATCATTATTATTATGAATCACCTTAGAAGTCCAACCAGAAGTCGTAAGGCTTTGAATACAAATTTAATACAACTTATATTTTCACTGTACTTTTTGATTTTAAACTTCTGGATTTTACACTTTTTATTAATATAATATTTACAAATAAAACTTTAAATTGTCTTTCAAAATGCTGACACGTACTGTTTGTACATAGACATATAAAGCACGCTGGTAATGATGTAGCAAAGTAAGAGTCAATATTTTACTAAAATCCATTTTCACTGGATAAGGAACATTAATGAAAAATAATTTTATCCGTAAAGTCAAACTTCAAGGAATTCACAAAAGGTATAACCTAGAAATTGACTTTAGCGATTCTCTAAATATCCTTTATGGCCAGAATGGCACAGGAAAGTCTACGTTGATCCACATTATTGCAAACGTAGCAAATTGCGATTTCATTCGCTTCGCTTTTTTAGAGTTTAAAAGAATTCAAGTCATATACTCTAATGGAGCGTATGTCTCTGTTTCACAAAAAGAAAGTGATGGTGAAATATTTGTGTCCATTGAAACTCAAGCAGGTGACTTTTTTGAATTTAGTAAAAGAGCTGCTTTTGAGGACATTAGGGAATATGAAGATGATCGATTCACTAGAGAGCTAGTACCTGAGCTTTCAGGGAAAATAGCTGAGTTTGTAAAAAGCAGTAATATAAAGCATATCGATACATCTTATTTTCCCGCTTTTAGAACTATGCTGGAAGCATGGTCTCTACAGCATGATAATTGGAAGATGCGTAATACTAAGCGGACTCGGGAAATTAACACAAAGCAGTCCACATCGTTTGCGAGGAATTTATTCGGCCAGTTTCTTCCATCAATTAACTACCCTTCACCGATAGAAATAGAAAGTAGATTACGAGATGAAATTAGGGACTGCCAAATAAGAATTGCTAGGTATGAAAGTTCAGTTTTTTCAGACTCATTTGTAAAAGTTTTTTCTGCATTACTTGAAGGCTCTATAGTCGATTCCTCGGCTCATGAATTACTTTTTGAGATATCGCAACTAACAGAAGAGTCAAATGCAGATAAATTTGGTGATGTTGAAGAGAATTCCAATACATATCGTCAACTGCAACGGCTAGTTAATCAAGGTAACATAGAGAGTTTAGGAAGTTCTGCTTCCGGTGCTCTCACGGTTTATAGGGACGCATTGAAAGAAAGAAGATCGTTTCGAATGGAAGCGTTTAAAGAAATCGATACGTACTTTGATGTTGTAAATTCATTTTTAGATAAAAAAGAACTTGCCTATCACGCGATTAATGAAAGCCGAAGGGTCCCTAAAGTTGGCTTAAAGTTTCCTGACGATTCTTGGAGTAGCATAAAAGTTATGTCATCGGGCGAAAGGCAACTATTAACAATGTTATATGCGGTTAATAGAATGAGTGGTAACTCTGCTGTTTTAATTGATGAACCGGAAATATCACTACATATAGACTGGCAAGAAGATCTTCTCAAAAAGATGATGGAGCAACTAGGAGACCGACAAATTATAGTTTGTACTCATTCGCCAGCAATTGCGGCTGACTTTGATGAATATATGAAAGAAGTCAAACCAATGTTTAGTGACCTAAAAACTGATGAAACATCATTTCTTATCGATGAAGATGAGGATGACTTTTAATGGAACCAAAAAATGACATTTCTAAATATATAACCAGCGTCAAAATGAGCTCAAAAAAAAGAATTCTCGTAGAAGGAGCAGACGATAAAGACCACATCTCAAACTTGTTGAATGTTCTTGGTAAAAACAAAATTAAGATCGATTCAGCCGAGAGAATAAAAGGGGATTGCAAACATACCTCTAAAAATAACAGAGCAAAAATAGAAAAAATTTTTAATATTTGCAAGGACTCAGTTAAACATTCGAATCTATATTACCTATGTGATAGGGAATTTAAAGCATTTAATGTAGAGGAGAAGATAGTAGACATGATGGTCGACCATAAAACAGATAGAAACCTCAGTTGGACTATTGGCCACTCTTTGGAAAACTACTTTATAGAACCTGATCTAATTGCAAATGCTTATAGATACCTTACTAGCTCCGAATACAAGAATAATGCTGCTGAAAACTTTAAAAGTTTGTTACCTTCTGCTCTAAGGATGATAGCAACTATTACGTTGGCAGCCAGGGAAATAAATAAGTGCTCTTATCCATTGGGCGTTATTCGTTGGGACGACTTCGAAATAATTGCGAATGAAGTTACCCTCAATATTAATGTTTGGAGAGCTAATGAGAACCACGAAATTCTCAGTAGGTTCAAAGAAGCCTTTAATAAGTATAAACCCGTTGTCGAATCCTCTGATATAAGCGTACTTTCGAGAGTATGTAGAGGACACACTGCAATGCAATTGCTGCAAAGGATTTTTGCATTATGCTTGTTTCAAGCTGGCTCAAAACAGGATGAAAACTTAGCAAAAAAAGCAGCTGTCGATTTTTCCAAAATAAAGGAAAAAAATGTCTCGACAGCTTTGTGTGAATCTTGGCTAAAAACTATTGCAGATGGCAGTCCCAATTACCCTAGTAACTTAATTTTATCCGTCTCATAAATTGTGAAAATTGAGACCTTGGCTGATATATTTTTTATATTTTAAATGTGTGAGTTGAGGTTTTAAATGAACAGAAAAGAAGAACAAGTAATTAGGTGTACACTTAAGATATTAAAAACTTAAAACAGGTCTTCGCTGGTAATAACTGCGGAGGGGATCGTGGTGACCCTTCAGTTTCATGCATTCTAACTGCTAAATAATTACAGTTAAACTGGTGACAGAAGTATCTAGCTGTGGCTAATTTCAACATTTTGTTTGGGTGAAAGCACGCTCTCACCACGCTGTAGGATATAGGTGCTTTCATTTGGTACCTAATCTAAACCATTCTATGCGATACAAACGGGTTGCCGTAATTTAATCAAAAAAATGTTGCAACCCAATTGCGACGGTAGACGCACCAAGGGCAGGGCCAACGACGGGAATAGGGGCCAATACTGCATAAGCATCCGCCGCCGATTTATAAGTTTAATCAGCGCCTGAGTAATTGAAAAAGCTTTGTACAGCTTAAATACTGTTTTACTTTGACCAGCCATGACTTAAAGCCTGCTCCGCAAATACTAACAAATCCTCAATAGGGCACTTGCACCAATCTTAATAAATTCAACCAACTAAAACTCTTACCAAATTTAATCAAAAAATATCAATAATTTTATTTGTCAATTTGTGCTTTGAATTGCTAAACCTAACAATGCAAAGAACAGTTTTAGTCTGTTCTACACATACAACATGCTAAGCAAAGGGAGTGAATGATTATGGCACTTAAACCAACAACCACAGCACAAGATGCCTATGTTGAAATGTTTGAGAGACACCATAGCCAAGCGCATAATGAGTTGATAGATAAACTCAATGAAGTCGCCTTAAAGCTTTATTCAATCTCGATGGATAAACATTACCTAAGAGACGCAATCTTGGTTGAAGTGTCAAAAGCACTGATGGAGACCAAAAAGTATTTTCGCGCATTAGAGTCCAATACACCTCGCAATTATGAAATCGAAGGCAAGCTCGTCATGCTATGGGGTTTAGC
The DNA here is from genome assembly GCF_001625695.1 of Pseudoalteromonas luteoviolacea H33-S. GTDB lineage: Bacteria > Pseudomonadota > Gammaproteobacteria > Enterobacterales > Alteromonadaceae > Pseudoalteromonas > Pseudoalteromonas luteoviolacea_B. Next base: position 74,004 of record NZ_AUXY01000081.1, on the reverse strand, counting down.
CGCAGCTCCACTTAGCATGTTAGATAAAGAGCTAGGGATATTATGTGAATTAGAAGACGAAAACTGGTTGCACCCAGATGGCTGGACTAATGATGAAATCATCGAGTTTGGTGTAAAATTAGATTTAATATCGCGGACATTTATGCGTTTGTCATTTCCAGTATCTGTTTGGCATTAGAGAACTCAACACAGTCACTTAAAAAGATTGAAGATAGCTAATGGAGTTAAAGTTAAAACAAACACACAGACTTAAGTCAAACATAAACTGTGCCATGAATGACTCAAAATGAATCTTGGCTTGAAAGTTATATTATTTGAAAACTAAGTTAAGTCCGATACTGGTAAGTATTGGACATTATAAATATGTTGCGCTTTGAACCGTTTAATAAGTGTAGGTGATCACTTAAAACCTTAAACACAAACCTAATTTAACATAATATAAATTATAGGTTATAAATTGATTTTCATAATATCTGCGTTAATGTGTATTTTTTTGAACACCTTCATTCACATACAAATGCCCCCGTCATAACGTAGGCTCACCGAAATATCAAAAAGCTAAGAACTCTAATCAAACATCAAGACATCTACTGCTCTCTATTGCCTTATTCTGTCAGCTCGTGTTTCACTCATTAGACAGCGAAAAACTAGAGTGCTGTTTATAAATTAAATTTTAATTAGACATGTGAAAATGAAATGAATTTATTGCTTAGCTATTAAGCTGAAAAAATGAAATATATGTAGTATATCTACCAAGCTTTTTACTATCGAATGTTAAAAATCTAAAACAGCGCTTAAGTTAATCAAAAATGCATTTCGTATGTATATTATTTACTTACTAAATACTCAGACATAAGCTGACTCGTACCTTATTTAACCACAAACTAAGTAGACACTTTATCAATAGTTCCTAATTAAAATCCAAAATAAATAATTTAAATCAAATTCTTTATACAATCCAATTACAATGAATTACAAATAGCCAGCACTCCAATTCACAAATATTATAATTCGTCTCACTAAAGTAAAACGCCTAACCAAAAATTTAGTTAGGCGATTAGCCAGTTAGCCAGTGATGATTCGAAGCATTCTACGTAAAGGCTCTGCAGCCCCCCATAAAAGCTGGTCGCCGACTGTAAATGCGCTAATATACTTTTCACCCATTGACAGCTTTCTAATCCTACCGATTGGAATATGTAAAGAACCTGTCACTTTAACTGGCGTAAGTTCTTGCTCCGTGACGCTTCTTTCGTTTGGAATCACTTTAACCCATTCATTATGTTCATCCAGAATGCGCTCTATTTCACTGACTTCGATGTCTTCACGCAATTTTATGGTCATTGCTTGCGAGTGACAACGCATTGCGCCGATGCGCACACATAGACCGTCTACTGGAATTGGTTGCTTAACCGAACCTAAGATTTTGTTAGCTTCTACTTCAGCCTTCCATTCCTCTTTACTCTGACCTGACTCCATAGGAACATCAATCCATGGGATCAAACTTCCAGCAAGCGGAACTCCAAACTGATCTTTTGGTAATGCATCATCTTTGAGTTTATCAGCAACAATTTTATCAATTTCCAAAATAGCAGAAGATGGATTATCAAGCTGCGCACTTACGCTGCTATGAATTTCGCCCATTTGAGTAATAAGTTCTCTCATATTACGAGCACCTGCACCTGAAGCAGCCTGATATGTCATAGGGCTAACCCATTCAATCAAGTCTTTTTCAAACAGACCACCGAGTGCCAGCAGCATTAGAGAAACTGTACAGTTTCCGCCAACAAACGTCTTAACCCCCTGCTCTAGCCCTTGCTGAATGACGTCATTATTTACCGGGTCAAGTACAATGATACTATCACTGGACATTCTTAATGCTGATGCAGCATCAATCCAATAACCTTCCCACCCAGCATCTCTCAAGGGTTGATACACTTCTTTTGTATAGTCACCACCTTGGCAAGACACAATAATGTCCATTTCTTTTAAAGCAGGTATGTCATATGCGTTATTGAGCGGTTTGGCTTCACCCGCAAAGTCTGGGCCTAATTGACCTGACTGGGAGGTAGTAAAAAAATGCGCATCAAGGTGAGCAAAATCACCTTCTTGTTGCATACGCTCCATCAACACAGAGCCAACCATGCCACGCCAGCCGATAAATCCTACACTATTCATTACATTACCCTTTATTTATTTAAAATTACTCATTGCGTGAGGGGTACGTCTAGACGTCTAACCTATCAAAATTAATCAATCAGCTCTAGTACTTTTTAAGCCAACTAAAAAATAACTCATATCAGCTCATTTTAAATAGATTAGCGACCTGTAAGATAAGGTAGGTTCTAGAGAGGCAAGTATAACTTCAGGTATAAAAAAACCCCGCAGTGCGGGGTTTGGATACAACATGTAAAGGTTGCGTCCAAGCTTGATGCTGCGCATCAAACTAGAACTCTGTTTAGGCATCATGTTTATTTTATGTAAACAAAACACCTGAATATGGTAAGGATATGCGATAACCTTTTTGTGCTAGCTATTATGAGTCAAATTAGTACTATTTTCAAGTAAAAATCAGTCTTAATATTGATCTAGATTATAAAAAAAATCCAAATCTAATATATGTTTACGCTTACGTAAATGTAATATTTCTCAATTGAAAGTTATTAATTATAAACAACAATATCTTCTCTCACGTTTTAGACGTGCATAAGTGGTACATATTTAAAAGAATTTAAAATAAATATACTAATATAAAGATATAATTATTTTAATAATATCAAGAATAAAAAAGACCACTAAAAAGTGGCCTTTTTTCCATGGTGAGTTATTTAAAACTCAATAGCAAAATCTAAGCTTACTTGTTGCGCTGTTTCTTTAGAGCGGATCAATGCACCATTTTGTTCAACCTCAAAGTCTTGGCCAAGCAAGTTCTTCACTTTAAAGGTAACTGTCGTGCTAAAGGTCGGATAATAGCTATACACAACATCCAAGGAGTTAATTGGTTGTTCGTAAGCATCATCAAAGCCGTTTACACCAGCAGCTAGGATACGATCTCCGAAAACGTTATATATAACCGAGCCCTGATGATTGCCATCATGAGAATCATAGTTCAACTGTAAGTTAGCAACGTACTTAGAGTGACCAGTCATGCGACGCTGAAGGTTCGTTAAGTCCCCTCTTGCACTCTCTAGGATTTCAACTTCTGAATCACTTACTGTTAAGTTACCAGAAGTGAAGAACGCGCCACCTAAGAAATCAGATGATAATTCCACCAGCCATTCAGCTTCAAGACCGTATACATATGCCGTATCTGCGTTTTCAAACTCTAAAGTAAAACGCCCGTCTCGCTCGTTAAGCTGAGCTTCGATAGGTTTTTCGATATCTTTATAGAAGGCACCAACTGAGAAGTTATCACCGCTTTCAAAGTAAAACTCCACACGCACATCAAAGTTATCTAAATTACTTGATTGTAACGTTGGGTTACCCAGTGTTCTGTAATCTGTGAGTGGGTCTTGATACTGAACTGGTGTTAATTCACGTAGGTCCGGTCTTACAATCGTTTGACCCCAGCCAGCTCTGATTTGATATGTAGGCTGGCTATATGTCATAGATAATGCAGCAAAAGTCTCATCTTCCATTACTGAGGCTTGCTGGATTGCTTCACCACTTAATTGTTCGGTTAATAAGGCAGAATCAAATACAGAACGTGAGAATGCAAGTGCAACCTGTCTGAAGTCTTCATACCTTAAACCACCAGAAAAGCGCCAATCATTCGCATACACATAGTCAAAACTACCATAATATGCATCAGTTTTTTGTGCTGCTATGTAATCATCGGCAGTTGGCTCCTGGAAAAGAAGCTCTACTTCTGTATTATCAACGCGCTCGTCATCACGGAAAATACTGCCTATACCCAATGCCTCATTTGCATTAGTAGCTAAAACGATATTTTCTGTTGGACCAAAGCGATATTTAAAGAAGTCTGTTTTATATTCACGTGTTTTATCTACGTAATATGCACCGCCTTTGAGCTCTAGTTCTGAAGAGTCAAAATAGAATGCTTTTGACAAATTCCAACCGTAGTTTTCAACCTTATCTTCCATATCTACAAAACGATACAGGAACGGGTCACCACCTAATGGACCGCTCGTATACGTGTCTGTATAAACACCATCTGTATAACGATCTCTGGCAGTGATTTCAAGTTCACTTGGAATATCAGTCGTTGCAGTTGAGTCCGTGTACTGCCAATCGAACCCTACGCCTTTGATAAAGTCGTATTCGATATTGTGCGTGCCACGAAATTGAATAACTTCTAACTCACGTTGCTCGAACGAGGTAAAGTTTTTACGTTGTATTTCACCACTTTCGATACTTAACGACTTTGAAGGCTCTTGATAAAGAGAAACTGACGCCTCATCTTCTGTATCTCTGAGCATCATGTAAGACGCATTTAAGTCATGGCCATCAAGTTTATAACCCAGGTTGAGGGATGTATTTAACTTAACGTTTTTCTTAGTTGATTCTTTGTCTGTTCTCGCAGAATAACACTCTAGTTCAGACTTACCACAATCTTCCGGTTTTACATCGACAGACGACAGAACCGCTGAGTACCCTTTACTATGAGACCACTCATGATCATAAGCCGCTGAGAACAAGAATCCAAGTGCGCCACCAAAGCCAAAAACGTCATCAAACTTGTCACCATAGACGATCTTTGCGCCAAAGTCTGGGTCCAAGTCTTTTTCAACCATACCAAAATCGCGGTGCAATGATTTAGTCAAAGACTTGTTGATAGCGATCGCTTCGTCTTGAGAAACGGCTTCACCACGCTCTTTTGATTCAATATCACGAATATTTAAAACTGAAATATCCGAAATACCGTTGATATATTTGTTAAGCGCCGCATTCATTGTGCTTGGCATTGCGCGTAGTCCATCGTCTTCGCCTAACCAATCGTCGTCGCTGCCATTATATACAAAACCAGTACTGTTCGTATCTTTGTGCGTTAAACCAACTTCTAGCTTTATTATGCGATCGTTCGGGATGCTCTTGGTACGAATATTTACATCGCCACCACCAAACGCTGCTGGCATATTAGGTGAATACGCCTTTTGAACAGCCAATGACTCAATAATGCTGGATGGGAAGATATCCAATGGGATAACGTTACGTGTTAAATCTGGACTCGGTACTTGCGCACCATTTAGACGAACACTAGAGTAACGCTCACCAAGGCCTCGTACATAAATAAATTTGTCATTTACCAGACTCAGACCTGTAACACGGCGTAGTGCTGATGCTGCGTCACTGTCACCTGTACGAGAGATTTGCTCAGCGCCCATGATATCAGCAACAAAGGCTTGGTTCTTACGCTCTTCAATGACAGCACTTGCACTGCCCTTTAAGCGGCTTCCTACCGCGACAACTTCTTCAATTTCTTGTGCAGTCTCTTGCGCCATAACCTGTGCAGACAAAGGACTTAAAAGAGAAAGCAAAGAAATCGTTATCAAATTTGTTTTAAACATTTTGATTGGTTTCATTTGTAATTCCTCTAAACCAAAATTTCGATTCACAAAGGGCGCATTAAAGCGCCCTTCAATTTTTTATTTTATGGCTTAGATTATTTTGTACGTTCGATTGACTGTGCTACGAATTTTGCCCAGTTTGTGTCCGTCTCGTCTTCACCTAATGCACCAACATATGTTACGTCAGTAAAGAATGAATTCTCGTCGCTAAGCTTTGATGACTCAACGCTTACATTGTTACCATCTTTATCTTTGATAGTACCGTTAGTAGTCGCTAAATCTGCACCAAGTACGTTTTCAAATGCGCTGAAACCAACTAGTTGGTTACCATCTTCTGTGAACCACTGTTCGATATCAAAATCAGCCAAATCTCCGTCTAACACGATATTTTCAGGTTCAAAGTTATATGCACAAGCAAAAATTGAGTTGTGGAACTTAATGTCACCAGCTTTTGCATTTGCATGAACGCCTACCGGACCAGAACCTTCATTTTTGTCATACAGGTCAAAACATGCAGAACCTGCTTCAGTACCTTTACTTACGAACAACATGTTATGAAGTTGAGCTTTACCCCACTCTTTCATCTCCATGCCAGCACCGTGACCACGTGGACCTTTAATACCGTTGCTCACTACTGTCGCATTAGCAATTGTTGGGTTAGAAACCGTTGTTGCTCTGTCTGCGCCAGCATCAGTCGTCGGGTCTTTTTTGCCACCATCGGTTTCAAAACCATGGTTACCTTGGTTAAGCGTTTGAACTAGGATGAACTGACCGTTACCTTTCCAACCTGTATCCCAGTCAATACCGTCATCAGCAGTGTCTGTTACAACAATATGCTTGATGTTAACTTGGCCACCAAATAGCTCAATACCATCGTCGTAACCTTGGTGGATGTGGATATATTCAACTGTAGTACCTGAACCAACCGCATTTAATGTAATAGAGTTAAGCTCATCACCCTCTACACCGTTACCTGCAAATTTAACAACAACATGCTCTAATGAACCACTGTTGTCAGCATCGTTGTTACCACCGTAATAAGACACTACACCTTCAGCAGGTACATTACACATGCCTGATTCAGCTTCAGTTTTAGTACACTCTACGGTTGTCGCTAAACCGTTAATCTGGATACCACCCCAGTCCTGCATTGCAGGTACTGTTGATGCATCACCGTCGATTTCTTTGATAGAGGTGAATGTAATTGGCTTGTCAAGCTCACCAACCGCATGGATTTTAGAACCTCGGCCAATACGCACAAAGCTATCAGCTTTAGTAAATGCAATCGTCGCACCTGCTTCAATTGTCAGAATTGGACCATCAAGGTCAATTGTGCCGCCTTTAGAAGTATCAACATCATCACCGATGAAAAGTGCACCTTCAAAAATGTGCGAGCCGCCATTTGGTAATGCTTCTAATAAGAATGAAGACGAGATGCTCTTGCCACGGCTAGCGAATGATTGCGGGTATTTACAATTAATACCTTCTACGTCACCTTCAAATGTAGAACCGCCAATTGTGTAACTTGCACATGTAGGTCCTACAACTTTATCACCGTCGTTATCATCACCACCGCCATTATCACCACCACCAGTGCCTGTATCTGGAATAACGACCGGATTTTCAACTGAGTTGTCTACATGATTGTCGTTATTTGTAGGTGTGATATTGATGTCGCCGCCACCGCAACCAGCTAGTACAAGAGCAGAAGAAATTAAGCTTACTTTAAATAAACCAGAAAGGTTCATGTTGGTCTCCAAAGATATAATTGTTATAACCGTATTTATTTAATGGAGTTAGAATAGGTATTACGTGTTACAAATGGGTGACAGATTTTATAACTTAAGATGACAAGGATAATTTTATTTAAAATAAAAAAGCCACCCGAAGGCGGCTTTGGTGTTGCGAATAATTATTATACTTTACATTAAGGATTCTTTTAAACTCTGTTTATGAAGCTTTTCATTTTTTACGTATTTAATCCATTGACGCGCTAACGCTGCTGATTTTTTATGCTTTTCCGCTTGTTCAAATGCCAGTATAGATGCGTCGAAATTTTCCAAATTATACTGTGCCATACCAAGCGCAACATACGCATTTGACTCAAAATTCAACCCACCTTTTTCAAGCGCAGCCCTTGCGGCGTCTGCCGCTTCGTCAAAATGCTCTAGATTAATATATACTTCCGCTAGTCGCTGCTGAAATTTACCATGAGAAACAAGCTCATCAGCAGATTTGAAAAACTCGATTGATTTTTTCTCATCACGCGCTTGTACGTAGGCTTCCGCAATAAAAGATAAGTTCTTTTCGGTATTTTCGATTACCTTATTCTTTATACCTTCTTGCAAAGTCTGCGCAGCTTTAAATGGCAAACCATTGTATAAATAAACTTGAGAAAGCTGTAGTACTTCAGATTTGGTTTTAATAAATCCACGCTGTTTAGCCGTTTCTAAAATAGCAAGCTGCTTTTCTTCAGCTCCAACTTCACCATACATACCTCCAAGTTGGATCCAATACTGCGGCTTATCAAAAAGCTTAACCATCTTTTCTAACGTGTTTACCACATCCGTAGGTTGATTTAACGAATAGTATAAAGCACGTTGAAGTACCAACCAGTTCTCTTTTGGTACTTCATTTTTAGACTCAGCAAGTGCAATCGCAGTATTAATATTTTCAAGAGCCTCTTTATACAATTTATTCTGATATAAAGCTTGGGCCTTCAATGTATAATAGTTTTCTTTTACTGGCTGAGTATTTAATGCTTTCCAATCATCTAAATACGAGACTGTTTTTGCATAATCGCCATTGGCCATGGCAAGTTGCGCTAAACTGAACGTCGTGGATAACTTTAATGACTCAGGAATTGCCTCTTCAGCCACTACGAGTTCAAAAGATTCAATCGCTTTATCTAGCTGGTTTTCGTTGTAATAAATAAAACCATAAAAGTTGTGCATCATAGCAACTTCATAGGAGTTCATACTCGATGAACGCGCTTTAATTGAATCTAAAACTTCTAGGCCTTCTTGCACATTGCCATCATCAGCAAGCTTCTGCGCCCTAGCAAGTTGGCTATATACCTTTTCTCTGAGCGCCGGGACACGTTTTGTTTTAGTCGCAGCATACGCATTTGAAAGTGACACTTCAGGCACTAAAGACACCAAACTAATAGACGCGTTAATGGCTAGAGCCGTCGCACTAAGAACCAGTATATTTTTGATTAATGTCATAATACAAACTCCTAACTCTACCCATTAATTTGGAAAGTGATTTTGTTTTGTACACCGCCAACTTCAACGGCTTCACCGTTAACTACACGCGGCTTGTACTTAAACTTGAGGGCAGCATCCATTGCGGCACGGTTGAAAATATTTTCAGGCTCAGCTTGTACAACCACAGGATCTCGTACTGTGCCTTGCTTAGTGACCACAAACTCAACAATGACAAACCCTTCAATTCCTCTTGAAAGTGCACGTCTTGGATATACTGGCGCCACTTTTACAATTGGTAAGTACTCTCCGTCACTGGACTCAAGTGCTAATCCCCCTGCTAAATCTACATCAGCATCTACATTTGCAGAGAAATCAAAATTTGCCCCCGCTGCATCTAGATTATTCGCCTGCATTTGTGGCGCATCCATAGGGGGAGGCGGCTCTTTAGGCGTTGGTGGCTTTTCAGGCTTGCGCTCTTTCTTTTCAATCGTTTCTTCTTTTTTCAATCTAACAAAGTCAAGGACGTTGCCTTTGACAGGCTCAGTGGCAGTGCCTTGACCGCCATTGATCAAAGCCTGCATACCGAGAAACAAGAAGAATGTAACGACACCCGCAACTAATAATGCAATTATGTAACGCATTTTCTTCCCTTAGGACTCTTGTGCAGCAATAGATACATCAAACGCACCTGCCGCTCTTGACGCGTCCATTACCTTAATTAGTATTTCAGTCGTTGCCTTTTTATCGGCTTGAATGACAACACTGCCCTGCGGGTTTTCTGCTTTTAAACGCTCGATATTTGCTTGAACAGCTCGAATATCGATTTGACGTTTATTAATCCAGATTTCCCCTTTGTCTGAAATCGCAACCAGAATATTGGCACGTTGCTTTTTCACGGCTGTTGCAGCTTCTGGTCGGTTAACATCTATCCCTGCTTCTTTAACGAATGAAGCAGTCACAATGAAGAAGATAAGCATGATGAATACAACATCCAACATCGGCGTCATGTTAATTTCTTCGGTTTCTTCTTCTTGGAAAACTTTTGCTAGAGGGGCTCTCATTTTTATACCTCAAATTCTTTAGTGATCTAACAGCAATTTATCTTCTAAAAGCTCAACTTCTCGTTTCGCTTTACGCTGTAAATATGTAGAAGCGAATACTCCTGACAATGCCGCTACCATTCCGGCCATTGTCGGTATGGTCGCCTTTGATACGCCTGCAGCCATTGAACGTGCGCTGCCTGAACCTGTAATTGCCATGACGTTAAATACTTCAATCATGCCTGTAACCGTGCCGAGTAGACCGAGTAAAGGACAAAGCGCTACCATCACATTGATGAATGGTAAGTTACTGTTTAGCGCAATACCTGCTTTAGAAATCATGGCTTGGCGAATTTGCTCTGCATTCCAACTGTTTCTTTCAGCTCTATCTTGCCAAGTTTTTACCGTCTGCTTTTTATAGCCTCTGTACTTACCAAAAAAGTACATAAAACGCTCCAGGATAAGTAACCACATAGCAAAGGTGACTACTGCGATGACCAGGAGAACCTGGCCACCCGTATCAAGGAACTCTTGTAGTGCGGTGATAGCATCTACTAGTAGCACCATGATTACGCTCCCTTTTCACTTCGCTCTGCGATAATGCCTGCGCTTTGCTCTTGAAGGATAAGAAGCAGGTTACGTGAACGTGTATTCAATACTGTGTACAAGAATACCGTCGGGATAGCGACGACAAGACCAAGTACCGTAGTTACAAGTGCTGTCGAAATACCACCAGCCATGAGCTTAGGGTCACCTGTACCAAACAAAGTGATTGCTTGGAAGGTATTTATCATACCGGTCACTGTACCAAGTAGACCCAGTAATGGCGCGACCACTGAGATGATCTTAATTAACGTTAAGTTACGTGTAATTTTTGGCATTTCGCGTAGAATTGCTTCGCTTAATTTAAGCTCTAACGTGTCATAGGCAACATCAGGATATTGATCTTTGACTTTCATTACACGACCAAGCGGATTGTCATCCTTTGCCACATCTGATTTAAGCTGACGTTTGATCTTAGCGCCTATTAACATAAGAGATGCAAAGCGTTCAAGTGCGATTAAGAGTGCAAGTGCACCGACAGCTAAAATAACGTAGCCAACCACACCGCCTTGCTCTACTTGCTCTTTTCTATTTGGTGCTTGAACTAATAGCCCTAAGATTGAACCGCCCGTTGGGTCTAACGCAAAGTCGACATTACCTGAGCTTGCACCTTGTAGATCAGCCGCGCTCTGTTGGAAGCGAGAGACAGGCTGACGAGTCAGTTCTGAGATTGTGTTTGTTTCTTGGTTAAAAGTTAGGTACTTGCCATCTGCGATAAGGTTAAAAGCACCAACACGCATAACTTCTTTATTAACTTTCTCGCCACCAGCAACAATGACATCAGTACTATAGCGGGTAACCTTACCCTGCTCTGTCATTTCGCGCTGAAGCTCAAACCATACTTTTTCGATGTCTTCTATCGACGCAAGCTTGGATGTAGAGCCCATTTTTTTTGCCATCTCATCCATCACATCACTGCGATTTTGAATTTCAGCAGAGACAACTGACGTTCTGAATTTAGAACTTGCATCACCTGACGCTTGCTGTAAAACACCGAATAGCTCTTTTAAAGAGCCCATGCGCTTAGATAAAGTATCGCTGAGGTTACCTAGTTTAATTTCATTTTCTTCAAACTGGGTCTCCATGCGCTCAGAGCGATTTAACTGGTTGTTTCGATCTGATACGAGTGCGTTCAACATTCTCACTTGCTGATCTTCACGCGATCTGAACTCAGCTTCACGCTGTTTATTTTGCTGAGTCTGCGCAGCTTGACCTGATTCTAACGTTTTAAGTAGCGCATCTAAATCCATCGCTTCATTTGCAAATGCGGATGCACTTAATGCCATTGAAGATACAAGTAATGCTTTGCGGCTGAATGATTTTAAAAAGCTCATTAGTTATACCTCTTATTGAGCAGCTTGGACTGGCAGTGTTAACATATCAGGGGCAAGTTGCTTGCGAGCAATGCGAACACCCTTATTGATTTGGCTAATGTTGGTGTTAGGCAGAGCAACAAATTGCTTTGACTCTTTATTCCAACTGCCAGCTTTTGCCGCGTCTTTAGTGACATACAGCAGCTCTAGACGTCCAATACGCAGCATGTCTACTTCGCGCTCTTGTCCATCAATAGTAATAAGTGTTGAATAAGCTTCAATTGTGCGACCGTATTCAACTTCAACTTGATACGCTTCTAACACGCGACGGAATTTTTCACTTGAAGTGATGTCCGCTCTGTCCATCATTGACTTAAGCGTCGCTATACGATTTGCGCGCTCTTCTGATAAGAAAGGCACATCTAATGCGACAAATTGCTCAAGACCTGCAATCATTCGCAGCATCAATGGCGTGATCTGGCGCTCAATAACAGAGACCTGATCCATCGACGCATTTATGGCTGCCATTTCTTCAAGCTGATTATTAATTTGCTTTTCTAGTTGGCTGTTATAAACAACAAGACCTTCAATTTCCTTATTAAGCGTTCTAAATTGCTGCAGACGAGACTGCATATTATCTGAAATCGCATCGATTTTATTTTGAGAAGTTAGCGCTGATTTATTAATGGCAGAGCTAGAGTCTATTACTTGATTGAGATCATTTGCCTGCGCACTGCTTGCTACTGCAAACGCGCCCGCTAAAAGCAATTGGTTAACGCACTTCATCTCACACACCTTTTATAATATTTGCTTGTTCCAATTTTGAAGTGTGTGCAGTTTAAATATGAAAAATGACAACCGTGTTGCGCAATTAATACATTACTGTGACAGGTGTAATATAAGTTTAAAGAATGGATTTATACTAATTAATTCAATATTAAAAAGGGCTGCATTATGCAGCCCTTTAATTGTTATACCTTAAATTTATTCATCATGTGTTCTAATTCATCAAATTGCAATTTTAGCGTTTTGCATTCATCCAATGTTTGCTGCAAGCTTGCGCTCCCTTGAACACATAAATCGCTAATGCCGTGAATGTCCCCATCTAAGGACTGTATTACGGTGTTTTGCTCTTGTGTTGCATTTGCTACCGCGTGGTTCATACCATCGATTGATTCTATCGCGTGAGATACTTCTTGCATTTTGGTACCCGCAGACTGTGCCTGCTCTGCACTTGCACTAGAGTCTTCGATACTCAATTTCATCACCGCTACCGCCGAGGCAGAGCCTTGCTGCAATTCACCAATGGTATTTTCAATCTCTTGTGTAGACTCCTGAGTACGCTGTGCAAGCTGCCTTACTTCGTCTGCAACAACCGCAAAGCCGCGACCAGCCTCACCGGCACGCGCAGCTTCTATCGCCGCATTTAGTGCAAGTAAGTTTGTCTGCTCACTCACCCCTTTAATCACTTCCAATACCTGACCGATACTTGCGGTCAATCTATCAAGTCCGTCAATAGTTGACTGAGCTTCTTGCATTTTAGAACTCAGAGCACCGATTTCTTCAATATTTGAATTTAACGCTGATTGACTTTGATCAGATAAATTATTGGCCCCCGTTGCTAATTCCGATGCATGCTTGGCATTATTCGAAATTTCAATCGCACTCGAAGACAGCTCGTTAATCGCTGTTGCAACATTGTCTGTACGCTTTGTTTGCTCAGTGTAAATATCGAGCGCTTCTTGGGTTTGCTTTTGCAACCCCTCCATCACACTTTCAAGTGCATCTGTGGTGCTCTTTACTTTAGAAATACTTTGGTGGATCTTCTCGACAAACAGGTTGAAATAATTAGAAAGCTCACCAAACTCATCGTTATTCTCAACGACAAGACGTCTGGTTAAGTCACCTTCACCTTGCGCAATGTCTTTTATCGCTTCGTTTAGGTGCGTCATTGGTCTCATTAGATACTTAAGTAGCAATTGCATCATTACAACAATAACCACTACACCCAACAACATATATATCAACGCCATATTTCTGAACGAAGAAATAGAGGAATACGCTATCTCTTTATCAATCACCACACCTAAAAACCAATCTACGTTTTTAATGCCATGCATTTTGACAAAAGACACTAGCTTTTCTTTTCCATCAATCTCAAGCTCTACAAACTCTTGTTGTAAATTAAGTTGCTGACCGAACAGTTGACGCATGTTTTTATCATTCATTTGCGTATTAGGGTGGCTTAATATACGTCCTTCACCGTCGAGTAAAAAGCCATAACCAAAACCCAGGAAATCTATTTCATTGATAATTTCTGTGATGGTTGCCATATCAATGTCACCGCCCGCAGCACCAGACAACACACCATTACTGTATACAGGCACAACCGCAGTAATTGTCAGCTCATTAGTTGTTGCATCTGTATAAGGTGTTGTAAAAGCCGTATCACGCTTTTGCATCGCGAGTTGATACCAAGGGCGAGTTGTGGCATCAAAATCGCTTGGTAACACAATAGACGCGTCATTCAAAACGAATTGACCATCGGGTGTACCAATAAAAGTATTTTTAAAGTGACCTGCTGCGGCAGCTGTTTGCAATCTCCGGCGGACATCTTCGTTACTATCAGATTTTAAATGGCCATTTGCCACAGCCTGAACGATGTCTAAACGGTCATTTAGCCAATTAGCAATATTTTGTGACACAGATTGAGAAATTTCTTGTAATACAAGTGTTAACTGGTCTTGTGTTTGAGAACGCATCAAGACAAAGTTATTCACTGTAAATAGACTTAAAACGATAACAAGTACGACCGAGGCCGCAAGTGTGATTTTGGTGGTAAATTTAAAGGCGCTAAACATGCAGATCCTGTTGTTGTTCTTATCTACTACTAAGTAGGTTGTATCAAATCTTTACGGGTTTGTCCCCCTGTTATCGGCAGTTTTTATCTTTATATTATAAATTTATTGAATTATTTTTAATTGGCAATAAAAAAGGCAAGTTAGACTTGCCTTTGATATAGTAAAAAAGAACTAAAATTAGAGTTTATTTTGATAACTCGACCAAGCTGTATCGAGATTAATTTCCATCTCAGATGAAAAGCTCTTCCAGCTCCATTTTTTGTTATCAGAAGGATCTAATTGGGCGTTTAGCTCTACCAACAAGTTAGGGTGGTGATTTTCTTCTAACCAATGCAAGAAAAACGCAGTGGTTTTATAGCCTGTGTCGTAATTCCCACCCGCCTTACGATGTTCAAAATCGACATAACCGCCTTTCATACGAACAACATCAGCGATACCTTCGATAATTGGCCCAATCTCTTGGTAATTATGATCATCTAGCTGATACGCATGGGCAATCTCATGATAAAGCACGCCGATTAACTCATCATATAGCGCTTGTGCACTGTTGTTTTGTGCAAATTTGTTGAGATATTGCGCACTAATATGGATTTTAGCGCCATCGAAGTTACCTTCTTTATAAGCGACGCCATCCATATCTTCAATGATGATTTCCAATAGTGGTAACTTGGGTGCACGCTGTTTTTTACTATATAAAATACGCGCGACGTTATACGAGATCTGCTTTATCAAATTGACATTAACGTGCTGCCAAACAGGCACGGTTTCTTTGCTGAAGTTTCTAATTTGCACATTCGGCAGAGGAAACTGCTGCCACGCAATATCTGCTTGAAACTGGATTGGCTTTATTGCGGTATCAATTTTGTCTAACGCTGATGCGCTATGGACCATCAGGCCCATAGCCACTGCAAGCGAAGAAATTGCAGTTTTAACTTTCATGCTTAGTTATACTCCGACATTGACGGTGGACGTGCGCTAATTTCGCTACCCCATGCTTTGTTCGGCTTATCACTCATTACATACTTAAGCTCACCACCAGCCATAATATCGGCGTGCGTTAAGTAGTTACGGTTTAGTGGCTTACCATTTAAGCTCACAGATTGAATATACTTATGTGTTTTGCTTAAGCCTTTAGCAGTCGTTGTGAATGTTTTACCATTTGCCAGCTTTAAGGTGACTTTAGGTGTTTGCGGCGCGCCAATTGCGTATGACAAATCACCTGGTGCTACTGGGTAGAAGCCCATCGCTGAGAAAATATACCATGCAGACATTTGACCAACATCATCGTTACCCGCAAGGCCATCAGGCTTGTCAGAGCTCAGTGTATCCATGATTTGACGGATACGCTCTTGTGTACGCCATGGCTTACCCGCATAGTTATAAAGGTAAGCAATATGGTGACTTGGCTCATTACCGTGCGCATAGTTACCAATTAAGCCTGCGATATCTTCATGCTCTTTAATCATGTCAGCAGATAAGTGGGTATCGAATAAATCATCTAAACGCTTTTCAAATGCGTCATCGCCGCCCATCAAATCAATTATGCCTGCAACATCATGCGGTACGTAGAAGCTGTACTGCATCGAGTTACCTTCTGTAAATGCGCCCATATACTTCGCTTCATATGCATTGAAGTCAGGGTTCCAGTTACCTTTTGTATCACGACCACGCATGAACTTAGTTTCAGGATCAAACACATTTCTGTAACTCATTGCACGCGCATAGTAATCTTTAGCCAGCTCTGTTTTACCCATCGCTTCAAACATACGTGCAATAGCATAATCATCATACGCATACTCTAATGTAATAGACACCGACTCTGGCAATACATCCATAGGCACGTAGCCATACTTTTTATACTCAGGGATCGCGTCATACACTTTGTTATTTGCCGTGTTAGTTATCGCTTCAACCGCTAAATCAATGTCATAGTCACGAATACCTTTAAGATAAGCGTCTGCAATGACAGATACAGCGTGATAGCCAATCATTGTCCAAGTTTCATGGGCATGGAAAGACCAAATAGGCAGCATCTTTTCATAACTTTGTTGATAATGAACTAACATAGATTGGATCATACCCGATACGCGATCTGGGTCGATGTACGTCAGCAACGGGTGCAATGCACGGTAAGTATCCCAAAGAGAGAATAATGTATAGTGCTCAAAGCCTTTTCCGTCGTGGATCTCACCATCAACACCTCGGTATTGACCGTTTACGTCTTGGTAAATGCTTGGCGCTTGTAATGCGTGATAAAGCGCTGTATAGAATTGGCGCTTTTCAGATACAGTGCCTTCAACATCAACTTTATCTAAGTAATTAGCCCAAAGCTGCTTAGACTCAGCACGCACTTTATCAAAGTCCCAATGCGGGATTTCTGCATTTAAGTTTTCAAGTGCATTTGAACGGCTCACCGCTGACAAGCCAACTTTAACGTAAAGCGGTTTATCTTTTAGGCCATCGAATGAAGCAACAAACTTTACAGCTTTACCCGCAGTCATTTTAACTGCTTTGTTTTCAATCGTTGAGTGCTTTTGCTTGGTATTCAGACAATTCATACATCTGTAACGCATGTTGTCTTCGTTGATAAACTCATAGTCATCGATTGGCTGCGAGAATTGAATTGCAAAGTACATTTGTCTGTTGCGCGCCCAGCCATTAGTCGCACGGTAAGCAACTAGCGTTCTGTCATCAACTTTACGAATGTCACTCCAAATAACTTTGTTCTCGAAGTTATAAATTGAGCTAGTTAAATCAAATAGGACATGACCGTCATCATGGCTATTAAAGGTATATTTGTGCATACCCACACGAGTTGTTGCTGTTAGTTCAGCTGTCACGTCGTAGTCTTGTAATTCAACGCCATAATAACCCGGTTCTGACCACTCTTTATCGTGAGAAAAGCGCGAACGATAGCCAGTATCTGGCTTTTCTGCAGTACCTGCTGTTAGCTTTACATCGCCAGTGATTGGCATAACCAATAAGTCACCTAAATCAGAGTGACCAGTACCTGAGAAATGCGTATGAGAGAAACCTACTATCGTATGATCATCATAGTGATAGCCTGCACAGCGCTTGTATATTTCTGGTTGTGGTGAAACGCCGCGCATAGGGTTATCAGTATCAGGACTTAATTGGACCATACCGAATGGAACAACTGCACCAGGGAATGTGTGACCATCTCCGCCAGTACCAATGAATGTATCAACCCACTGCGTGTTTGATTCGCTTGCCACACTTACCGACGAAACTGAGGTAAGTGACAACATAGCTGCAGCCCAAATAGAGCGATGCATGTGCCTCTCCTTTATTCTAAATTATGATTGGATCGTTCCAACTAGGTTTAATATACAACGTCTATGAATACGTATTCAATACTTATGAGATAGAAATTTATAAATTTAAGTTAAAAAAGGCAAGTGAACACTTGCCTTATTGGAAAGAAGTTTTAGCGTTACGCTATTTTGTCATGCCATTGCTTTGATAGCTTGACAACATTTAAGCCATACCAAGCAATAAAAATATAGCAAACAAGCGGCACAATGAAACTAATTTGAATATGCATTGTGTCTGCTACAACCCCTTGTAATAACGGAATAATAGCACCACCAACAATGGCCAAGCACAACCAACCTGAGCCTTTACTTGTCAGTGAGCCTAGACCTTCAATAGCAGTTGTGAAAATAGTTGGGAACATGATTGAGTTAAACAAACCTATCGCCAATACAGACACCATCGCAACATTACCTTCTGTAAACATGGTCACTGCCAACAACAACATGACAAATACTGAGTTGAATACCAATGCTTTCGAAGGCGCTACGTATTTAAGTGCTTGAGAGCCAATAAAGCGACCAACCATCGCCCCACCCCAATAATAACCAAGCAGTTTTGCTGCGGTTGGCGCATCTAAGCCACCAATATGTTCTTCAGCAAAATAGTTTACGATAAAGCTACCTATTGAGACCTCCGCACCTACGTAACAAAATATAGCGACAACACCCATCATTAAATGCGGCGCTTCTTTTAAGTTTTTGTCTTTGACTTTACAGTCTTCAGTTTCAATATGCGCTTCGATTGTTGGTAGCTTCAAAAACGCAAACACAACCGCGATTGCAAGCAAGCAACCAGCAATGACCAAATAAGGTACTTTGACCGAATCAGCATTAGCAGCTTCGACCACCGCTGCGCTGCCTGCACCAAATAACAACATACCGCCAGCAATTGGGCCTAGAGTTGTGCCCAGTGAATTTAACGCTTGCGCTAAGTTTAAACGGCTAGAAGCTGTTTTTGGCGTGCCCAGTGCTGCAACATACGGGTTAGCAGAAACCTGTAAAATAACGATACCTGATGCCATCACAAATAAAGCCGTTAAGAAAACCCAGTACTGGTGAACTATCACCGCAGGATAAAATAGTAAACACCCAGCAGCAGCGACAACAAGGCCGATAATAATGCCTTTTTGATAGCCTAGTCGCTTGACCAGATTACCGGCGGGTAGAGAGACAACAAAGTAGGCAATGAAGAAACAGAATTGGATTAACATCGCTTCTGTGTAGTTTAAGTCAAAAACGCTTTTTAATCTTGGAATTAAAACATCGTTAAATACAGTAATAAAACCCCATAAAAAGAACAGGGTTGTCATTGCAGCAAGCGGAAAAAAGTAGTTTTTTTCGTTGTTCTGGGTGCCTGCAGCAATGCTTTGATTCATGTTGATTTCACTCACTCGGATTACTCCATGTTAAAGGATGTAATGATTCTACACATTGTTACAAGAAAATCACAAATGTTTTATTGGATCGTTCCATTATTTTTTTTAAGATGCTACAGTAAATGAATAAATGAGAAAACACGGTCAATATACTGAATAGACCAAGTTCAGATTTTTATTGTATATATCGCAGTTTAAAATGCGCTTACATACATTGACCGCTACGCGATTTGAGAGTGGAGCACAAATAATGTCGCTAGATTTTAAGAGTAGAGATTTTTTACAGCAACATATTGATAAAACGATGGCGTTCTATCATCCGAGGTGCGTAGACAACAAGGGTGGATTTTATCAGTTTTTCAAGGATAACGGTGACATTTATGATGACAGCACGCGTCATCTAGTATCGAGTACGCGATTTGTTTTCAACTATGCCATGGCATATATCAATACAGACAACGCTGAATATTTGGAGTTAGTGCAACATGGCCTAGATTACTTAGAAAAGGTCCATAAGCAAGAAAGTGGCGGATACGCTTGGCTTATCGAAAATGGTGTGGCGAGCGACCTAACCAATCATTGTTACGGCCTTGCATTTGTATTACTTGCAAACGCCATGGCTGTAAAAGCAGGTATCACTTCAGCAAAAGATACTATCGAGCAAGTCTGGTCACTATTAGAACAAAAATACTATGACACTGAGTTCGGGTTATATCTTGATGAATTTGATGCAAACTTTACTAATGCAGACAAATATCGCGGTCAAAACGCGAACATGCATATGTGTGAAGCACTACTTATGTGTTTTGAAACAACCAATGATAACAAATTTTTAGACCGCGCCTACATACTTGCACACAATATGACAGTGAAACAAGCAAGCTTAGCTGATGGTCTAGTTTGGGAGCATTACAACAGTAATTGGGAAATAGATTGGGATTACAATAAAGACAACCCTAAGCATCTATTTAGACCTTGGGGCTTCCAGCCAGGCCACCAAACAGAATGGACCAAACTACTATTGATCCTAAATAGGCATAAACCAGAAGCTTGGATGGTAGACAAGGCTAAATTCTTATTCGATCAAGCGCTTGCACATGCGTGGGATGAAGAGCATGGAGGTATTTGCTACGGTTTTGCACCAGATAAAAGCATTTGTGATGGCGACAAATATTTTTGGGTTCAAGCAGAAAGCTTTGCAGCGGCTGCCCTGTTAGCGATTGAAACAAACGATGAGCAGTATTGGCAATGGTATGAAAAGATCTGGCAGTACAGCTGGGATAATATGATCGATCATAAATACGGCGCTTGGTATCGAATTCTCACCCAAGACAACCGCAGTTACAGCGATGAAAAGAGCCCTGCTGGTAAGACAGATTACCATACAATGGGTGCCTGTTACGAAGTATTAAGAGCCTACAATTTAAGTGAGAGAAGTTAATGAGCGTTATTTGTTTTGGTGAAGCGCTAATCGACTTTTTATCTGATGGTGGCACACCAGAGTCCTTTACTAAATATGCTGGTGGCGCGCCAGCAAATGTCTCTGTAGCCGTAGCAAAACAAGGTATAGATAGCATATTTTGCGGTATGCTCGGTGAAGATATGTTTGGTCACTTTTTAAAAGATGAACTCTCCAATCAACAGGTGAATACCGAGTTTGTGAAATTTACTTCTCAAGCAAAAACAGCACTGGCCTTTGTCTCGTTAGACAGTGATGGAGACAGAAGCTTTAGCTTTTATCGACCACCAGCAGCGGATTTGCTATTTCGTGGAGAAGATTTCGAAGAAAGTATGTTTGAGCAGGGAACCATTTTACATGTGTGCTCTAACAGTCTGACAGAGAAAAACATTTATCTAAGCACTGTCACAGCAATGGAAAAAGCTAAGCAATATGGCCTTATCAAAAGCTTTGATATGAATTTGCGTGAAAACCTTTGGCCTTCGATGAATCATTGCCTCGACAGAATTTGGCACATTATGTCTCAATCTGATGTGGTTAAGTTGTCTAAAGAAGAGTTGGTATTTTTAAATACACATGCCCACCCTTCTAAAGATGAGCAAAACACCATTGAGGCAATATTATCTAGTAAAGTTAAATTGCTTGTCATCACTGACGGTGCTAATGACATTCGTTATTTTACTGAGCAGTTTTCTGGATACATCACGCCGCCGAATGTAAAAGCAGTTGATACAACCGCGGGTGGAGATGCATTTGTGGGAGGCTTACTTGCTGAGCTAACACGAAAATTACCTCAAACCCCATTTGAAGAAATAGTCAGTAGTGAGGCACAAGTGCTCGACTTGGTCAATTTCTCAGCGAAATGTGGGGCGTATGCCGTCACAAGGTTTGGCTCTTTTGTTTCTCTTCCAAGCAACCATGATATTGAATAATAAAATTTCCTAAGTGTGAGACAGGCTCAAGGATGAGCCTATTTAACCACTACACATATTGCAAATATTCTCTATAAAACCAATATACAATTGGTCCGCACACAATCCAACCGATTAAAAAAGGTCGAAAAAAACCCAGTCGCTTTGCGTTTAACGTCTCTACAATAGAGTCATGCTCAGAATGTGTGTATGGAAACACTTTTCGATACACTTTAAATATTGCGAGCCCTATTAAAAAAGGTACTATTATCAACGAAAAGAATATTAAAACTGCGTACCAGGTTTCGTCTGAAACTCGTTCCATAACACTCCCATAGTGAATTAAATTGGTTAACACTCTAAATGTTAAGCAATTTTAGGATAGAGACAGACTCGGATAATTACAATAAGAAATTTTACACCCATGATAAACAAATACTTCCCTCTTCCACTTTGCATATTACTAGCAAGTTGTGCTTCACAAAATAATGTAAATCGCTTGGAACCGACCAAAGACATTAAATACAAAGTGACTGAAGGCTATACCCATCAATTTGCCAATACATACAAGATGCCCGAAGATTATCCTTATACTTGTAAAGAAAATTGCTACCCTAAAAGCCAAGATATTCAGTGCGAAAATGACATGGAACGCTGCCAGTATGTTGGTCAAAACCCTGTGCTTTCCATTACTACAGAAAACGCTTTTAATGTTAGATGGTTAGGTCACGCTAGCTTTGCCGTAACGACACCTTCGGGAGAAACCATACTGATTGACCCTGTCACAGGTCAATTTGACTGGCCTGTAGATTGGGCATTTGTTCACTTGGCAGGTGGTTTTTATCGAACCGAGCCCAGTGCATACAGTAAACAAACACTTGAAGATACTCAGGCAGTCGTCTATTCGCATATCCATTATGACCACTTCAATAAATCAGATATTGAAAACATAGGTAATCATCCAACCTACCTAACCCCTTTAAACTTTGCAGATTACTTTCCTACTGGTGGGTATAATATTGTCGAAATGCCTTGGTTCTCAAAATATGATATCGGTGACACAAAAGTCCATTTTGTCCCTGCACACCATTTTAGTAGTCGTATTGTTGTGCCCATGATCACAAGTGATGATGATGAGACACTCTGGGGGGGCTGGGTATTCGAAAGTAAAGGCAGGAAATTGTTTTTTGCCGGAGATACGGGGTACTCTGGGCACTTTAAAGATATTCACCAACAGTATGGTGATATGGATGTCTGTCTTATCCCAATTGCATCTTACCACCATGAGAAACATGGAAAGTGGTATAGAAATGTCCATTTAACGCCAGAAGATGCGCTAATTGCAGCTGATGAGCTAAATTGCGGTGTTATGATCCCTTGGGGACACGGAAATATGAGCTGGAAAATGGGCGATCATACATCACACTCAGCCCTGTTTCGTCTGTTACATATGAAGGGTGAGCTGAAAAGCCGCTCCCCACTGTATATTTTAAATGAAGGTGAGCAAGTTAAATTCTGATTAGATAGTTCGAGCGAAGTACACTACTTCGCTCGAAGAAACTAAAACAACAGTTATACTTCCCACTTTTTAAGCGCATCTCCAATGAGTTGCTTACGCCAGCCCTGGAATAAATCTGGTTTTATCATTACTTCGCGCTCTTTGGCACTGAGCTTCCAATTCCAGCTGATCACTTGATTAATTTGCTTTTTAGATGCAATGACATCAACAGGTAAGTTACTCTTCTTAGCAACATCCGTAATGTCTGACTTAATTTCTTTCGCCGCTCTTTTGTACTGTGCAAAGTCAATGAGTCTTTTTACTTTTGCAGGTAAAGTATCTTCTGGTACGGCTTTACCTTTCTCGATACACGCTAATATTTCTTTACCAGATCGATTCACTTCCATGGCGTCTACTTCTGGAATATTGCGCATACTCGAAAGTGAACTAGGACGCCGCTTAGCAATCTCAACCATATTGAGCTCTTTAAGTATGAAATTCACCGAGATATTTTTCTTTTCAGCTTTATTCATACGCCAAGCCGCCAGTTCTCTCAATACAGCAAGATCACGCCCTCTTAACTGCCAAACATTTTTAATGTTTAAGTAAAGGTATTCATCCGGCGTTCTAAAAGCACGCTTTTGAGCAATCAATTCACTCTCTGATATCACGATATCAAATAACTGCTTTTCTTCTATTTTCTTTATTAGTTTTTCAAAACAAGGAAGAAGGTAGTAAACATCAGCTGCGGCATATTCCAACTGTTTATCTGATAATGGTCTTTTAAGCCAATCTGTGCGCGACATGCTCTTATCGATTTCAACATCCAAAAGGTTTTTAACCATGTTTGCAAAACCAACGCAATTCCCCTCGCCCAACAACTGCAACGCAAATTGAGTATCAAATAAAGGAGAAGGCACGATGCCACCAAATTTTTGGAATACTTCAATGTCTTCAGAGGGAGAATGAATTACTTTTATCACATCTTGTGAAGTAAACAGTGCCCACAAAGCTGAAAAGTCCATATCAATCAATGGGTCAATTAAAGCTAGATGTGTACCGTCATACACTTGGAATAAAGCACTTTCAGGATATAGCGTTCTACGACGCATAAACTCGGTATCAATTGCTAAAATTTTACTTTCACAAATGAGGTTAATAAATTTATCTAACTCTGCTTGAGTTTGAATAAACTGATACTGCACATTGACTCCTTCGCTTCTTGCGAAAAAAAACCGGCATAAGCCGGTTTCTTGTTATTTTAACGCCCTACGTAATATCTTACCTACGTTCGTTTTTGGCAGTTCATCTCTGAACTCAACCATTTTAGGAACTTTGTAGTTTGTTAGGTTTTCACGACAA
This sequence comes from Pseudoalteromonas luteoviolacea H33-S, assembly GCF_001625695.1. Taxonomy (GTDB): domain Bacteria; phylum Pseudomonadota; class Gammaproteobacteria; order Enterobacterales; family Alteromonadaceae; genus Pseudoalteromonas; species Pseudoalteromonas luteoviolacea_B. The sequence continues at coordinate 49,512 of NZ_AUXY01000081.1, read as the reverse complement.
TGCGCTATTATATCTTTTTCTGACAAGGATTGGTCTTTTCTGACAACAAAAACTTTAACTTGCTCACCACTGACCTCATGAGGCACACCAATCGCAGCAACTTCAAGCACGCCATCGTGGCTCGCAACAACCTCTTCAATCTCATTAGGGAACACGTTGAAACCAGATACTAAGATCATATCTTTTTTACGGTCGACAATGTAAAAGAAGCCTTCATCGTCATAGGTTGCAATATCACCAGTTGCAAACCAACCATCTTGCAAACATTCAGCCGTTGCATCTGGACGGTTATAATACCCAGCCATTACCTGAGGGCCTTTCACTAAAAGCTCACCCGGTTCACCTTTAGGTGCTTCCTCACCATTTTCTAGCACTATTTTTAAATCTGTGCTTGGTGCTGGCAAACCAATTGACCCGTTATAGCCTTCTAGGTCTAACGGACAAATCGTCACAAGCGGCGCACACTCGGTTAAACCATAGCCTTCTAGTAAACGCGAGTTAGTGACAGACTGCCACCTTTCTGCAACAGGTCTCTGCACTGCCATACCGCCACCTAAAGACACTTTTAGGTTCGAAAAGTCTAACTGCGCAAAGCCATCAGTATTGAGCAAACCGTTGAATAGTGTATTTACCCCCGTGATCACAGTAAACGGATACTTTGCTAGGTCTTTGACGAAACCCGCCATGTCACGAGGGTTTGTGATCAAAATATTATGACCGCCGTACTTCATGAAAGTCAGACAGTTCGCGGTAAGTGCAAAAATGTGATAAAGCGGCAGCGCCGTGATCACAACTTCCTTGCCTTTATCTAGTACTTTGTCTAAACACCCTGATACTTGTTCTAAATTAGCAACCATATTGCCGTGCGTTAACATCGCCCCTTTAGATACACCAGTCGTACCACCGGTGTATTGCAAAAATGCAAGGTCGTTTTGATTAACTTCAGGCTTTTTATAGCGATTAGGGTCAGCACTCATTACATTTGCAAAAGGGATCGCCGATGGCAAATTATAAGCTGGTACCATCTTTTTGACTTTTTTGACGACAAAGTTCACTAAATGCTTTTTCACACCGCCAAGTAGATCACCAATCTGAGTTAAAACAATATGCTTAACCGGTGTTGAAGGAAGCGCTTTTTCTAACGTACTTGCAAAGTTCGCTAGAATAAAGATAGCTTTGGCCTCAGAGTCATTTAATTGATGCTCTAACTCTCTAACTGTGTAAAGCGGGTTGACATTAACAACCGTACAACCAGCTCTAAGTACACCTAAAATCGTGATTGGTGTTTGCAATAAGTTTGGCATCATCACCGCAACTTTATCGCCTTTACCAAGTTTAAGCGTATTTTGAATATAACTTGCAACTGATTTAGTCGCTTCATCAATCTCTTTGTATGTCAGCGTTTTGCCCATATTTGAATAAGCGGGTAACTGAGCATAATTGGTGAAACATTCGTCTATTAATTCTAGCAGCGAGTTGTAGTGTTCTGGATCAATCGTTGCCGGCATGCCTTCTGGATAGCGCTTTAGCCAGATTTTTTCCACTCTTAGCTCCTGTGTTCTCGTTCTTTTTTTACATTAACCTTAAAGCAAATAAGGCACTTAAACAATTGAGTAAATACTCTAACTGATGGATATTCCCATATTTAAAGCAAAGTTACAATCAGCAAAGCACCTGCTTTTCGATATGTCCAACAATCTCATTTAAGATATCTTGAGGGTGTTGCATATGGCAATGATGACCTCCAGAGACCTTAGAAACGCTAAGTTTATCAAAACACGAAAGAAATTTTTTCATGTTATCACGCATTTGAGCATATCCTTCTTCAGGTAAGATAAGCATAGTGTCTACTGAAATTTTATCTAATAAACTCAGCGCTTGTTCCTGATTTAGCCTAATTGTCGAAGGCAGTTTAAGTTTAGGGTCTGAACTCAATCTGTATTTACCACACTCGGCAAGAATCGTTCTTTCCATTAAAACCTCTGCGATTTGCTCATCAAAACCGCCAACCTTAGCTCTTGCCTTAATCATTGATGACCTGTCATCAAACCAACGGTCACGTTGAGAAGACAGCTTTTGTCTTTCTTCAAACGCCTTTACTAAGTTTGTTTTTGCATATTCATTACCTTGATATATGAGCCCAATGCCATCAATTAAGTTCAATGAACGTACGTAATGAGGAAAAGTACTGGCAAGTAGATTAGCAATGAGCGCGCCCATGGAGTGACCCACAAAATGTGCGCTATTTATGTTCGCTGTTTGCATGAAGCGCATTACATCATACACGTACTCGACAAAATAGTACTGCGCATCGTCAGATTTCCAAGCTGATTTTCCATGTCCTGGTAGATCCAAAAAATACCAAGTGTATTTCTTTTTCTGAGCTTCCGTGAGTAGCTTCGCTATCGGTTTAAAGCTATTACTGTTATCCAACCACCCGTGCAAACAAACAACAGCGTCGGGCCCATTACCAGCCTGTTGCCAAGAAAAGCCATCTTTAAAATTGTCTTTCATCTCATTTTTTTTATTAATCAGCATTTATTGATATTCTTCACAAACACATTTAGTTATGATCATACGCGATAAAATCTATACAGCTATAGAAATAATTAATTCAATTATTGCATCAGACTTTAAATCAAACACGGGAATTCAAAGGAAAAACTATGTCACGCAAAATTTCGGCAGTTGCAGCGGCAATTTCATTATTGGCGAGTAGCCAAGTTTACGCTGCACCAAAAAACATCATTTACATGATTGGTGACGGCATGGGCCCAGCTTATACTACGGCATACAGATACTACAAAGATGACAAAACAACCAAAGTAGTTGAGCCTACGGTGTTTGACTCTATTTTAGTTGGTATGGCGCATACATATCCTGACGACAACACAGTTGTAACAGACAGTGCAGCCGGTGCAACGGCGTTAAGTACAGCAAAGAAGAGTTACAATGGCGCAATCGCGGTAGACACAGCTAAAAAGCCGCTTAAAACAATGTTGCAAATGGCAAAAGAAAAAGGCATGACTACGGCTTTGGTTGCAACATCACAAATTAACCATGCAACACCAGCAAGTTTTGCTGCGCATAATGAGTCAAGACGCAATTACGATGAAATCGCCAACGATTATGTAGACGTTAAAATAGCAGGAAAATTACCTGTCGATTTAATGCTAGGCGGTGGTACACAATACTTCATCCGAGAAGATAGAAATATAGTGTCTGAGTTCAAGCAAGCTGGATATCAATACATTGACGATTTAAATGACCTAAACTCACTTAAATCAATTCCTGCAATCGGACTTTTTGCCGAAAAAGGCATGCCACATGCTATTGATGAAAGCCCTCTTCGCCTTACTGATATGACCAATAAAGCACTCGTTCTACTTGATAAAGACAAAAACAAAGAAGGCTTTTTTGTCATGATCGAAGGCAGTCAAATTGATTGGTGTGGACATGCTAATGACATTGCGTGCGCCATGATGGAAATGGATGACTTCGCTCAATCGATTGAACTCGCTAAGGCCTATGTCGACAGAAACCCTGATACACTTTTAGTTATTACAGCTGATCACTCTACCGGTGGTCTAACGCTGGGGGCAGACGGCGACTACAAATGGGAACGTGACGTCGTTGCAAATGTTAAAGCATCAGTCAAAACCATTACCCAAAAACTAAAAGATAGTAAAAACTTAGAAAAAGACTGGGTTGCACTTACCGGCTTAGAATATACGTCTGAAGTTGCTGAAGAGCTGAAAGAAGCAAAATCAGAGGGTGATAGAGCACTTTTTAAAGCGATAAACGAGCAAATAAATGAAGCTAGTTACACCGGTTGGACAACAGGGGGTCATACTGCCATAGATGTTCAGGTATTTGCACATGGCAAAGGCCGTGAAGATTTCATTGGCTCGCAAAACAACACGCAAATTGCCGAGAAATTAATTTCATTTATTGAGCGATAAATTCTTATTTAGCATTAGGTTGGTTGTGGCTTATTGCAACCAATCTATCAAGATGCTGTCTGTTCTCCTTTGTTCTTTGCGCCGCGAAGCCGATGCAATAGCGTTGGAACTATCAACTTATGAACTGGTTTTATAAGAAACATATAATACTTGCCAAAAATATTGTTTAAATGGACAACAGTGGTTGCATGGAGTTTGGCTCCGGAATTATTTGGTGTCACATGAAAAGACACTTTAACGTTTAAGTGTTTATCTTTATCCTCTAATATGACTTCTTGCTGCGTATTTTTATAAAGAGTAAAAATTCCAACCCTGTCTCCAACTTTTATGTTCTCTAAATTTTTCTGCGGATTAACATCGTCAATCGCACCAAGATCTTTCATACCAAAGCTAGAGACGATCTTATTACGCAAACTCATTAAAAAGTTGAACCACGCAGGTGAGCGGGTCACTAACTCTATAAATAGCTCAAGTGCTGTTTCATCTTGGTAACTATCGATATCAGACGAAAAGCAATCATAAAAATCTGCATTACCTACATATGACTTAATAAGAGAAGAACTCGGGATTTCATTCATAACACGGCCTGTGTATTAAGGTGTTTAAGTAGAAATTATCAATGTCATCTTTCATGTTCAAGCGGCTATAACTTTATATAATTAATCTCATAAAGTTATAAAGGTTTATTTCATATCGCCCTCGGAAATCGGTAGCAATTAGTAACTATAATTCGAATATAGAGCCACCACAATATACATAATAAAAACAAATCATTTACATCCTATTGTTATTGATATACGTTAATGAAAACCAAGTATCACTTAAGGAAAAAGAAGAATGAAAAAACTAAATAAAAAAACACTAAAAAGTTTATCTAAAGACAATTTGAAGCTGCCATTGGATATAACTCCTCGCATTGCAGGGGGTGATCACACTGATCAATATTCTGATGATTGCGGCCCATCAGTGCCTCGTAACCCTACTTGGTACTCTGAGTGCGGTTGTCCAACATCACCCTGCTGATCCGAATAAACGGGCTAGCTAAGACATAATGCTAGCCCATTAAACATGATCTCTAAAGACTCACAACAAAATCAGCATAGGCACGGCGCACTTTTTCATTTTCAAACATTTGATAGTGGTCAGCTTCTTCAGAAATTACAATTCGTTTATTCTGACTATTGCTCGATTTATACAATGCATGTGAGAGTGAAACAGGAGTTTGCTTATCTTCCCCACCACCGATAACTAGTAATGGTCCTTTATACACCTTCCCTAGCACTTTTTTATTATCAACAGAGTAAAAGACATCATCCACTTGAACATCAACAATCATTTTTTTATACCAAGGAATTGCTTCATCTATCCACTCTTGAACATTAGTGGCTGATCCTTCCATTACCAAGCCATCAATTGACTTGGAACTTGCTACTTGAGCTGCCAAGAAACTACCTAAGGAAAAACCATGCACTAACACTTTATCAGCATTAAGCTGGTTTTTAACATATTCAAAACTCATTTTCGCATCTTCAACTAGGTTTGATATTGTGGCTTTGCCATTGCTTGCGCCTAGGCCCCTGCGGTCAAACACAACAATATCAAAGTTATATTTAGCTAAATGCAGTAATGCTTTTTCAGTTGCCGGACTTTCAACTGTCATTCCATTACCTGGTATAAATAATATTGTGTTTTCTGTATCTAAAGAGTCTATATGCAAGCCATTTAATTGAACTGTGCCTTCATCTGCAGACATATTAAGTTCTTTAACAGTATGTTTCGTCATAACCTGATCGAGTTTTTTTATAAATTGTCGCTCGTATGGTTTTACTGATTCTGATTGACTAATAAAGTTAGACTCATTTATCGCAACAGAGCAACCATTAAGCACGAAACAAGCGAACACAATCACGAACTTTTTCATTCTTATTTCCTTATTGTTAGATAAATTGTGTTCACCAATGTATCAGAAAACATTTGTGAAATGTCAAATAGACATATTTTGTAACCACAAACTTCAACTGAAAGGCAGCACTATTTCAATGATTTACTACTTAAAAGTGGTCGAAAGAACTTTTAATTGCAGTTTAAAATTAATGTTAAATAAGATTGAAACAGGTTAAACAACTAATCTTTCTATCATAAAAATTAGAAAGACATAAGAAATGAAAATATTTATTCCATAGCTGACACGCCCATAACAAAGAAATCACTTACAATCCCCCTTTCTAAATTAAAGAACTAAACGAACAGAAAACCTGACATGTTCAAAAAACACATTAATAAAAATTAAACAACTAAAAAGCAACTTAACCTGGTCGTTAACTTCAAACATAAATTAACTTGATCACTCACCTTAAAAGAGCATCTCAATGTATATTTTTAGCTTAAATAACATGCATATACAGAAAAACAAAAGAAAGATTTTAATAAAAATTAAAACAACCTAATTATAAAAAAAACCACATATAACCACTTCCTTTTAAAACAACACAAGATATGACAACAACAAAATTTAAAGCTAAAAATATAAATAACTCAAAACTTCAAGGTATACCAAAAAAACTATAACTATCTATTTTTAAGGTTTTCAATAAGGTTGACGGGCCTAATTAATTTTACTAATTTTATAAAGCGAAATTTCGTTTAATAAAAAATTAAAATCACAAATTCATATACATAATGTAAATCACAAGGAAATTAAAATAAAAAAACTTTAACAGCGTTAACTCTTGTTGCTGGTACTATTTTCTCTAGTTCAGCATTCTTTGCTCAACTTATATGTGATATTTATCCTGCCTACGGCGGACAATCATAGGGAAATAGCACTTCAAGTTGTGAAGCACTTGATTTTTCATTTGGTAGCTCCGCACGCGCCAGCTTTTATCTTAAAATGTAACCAGACCTATTAAAAGAGTTGATTGGAGCGGAACTGTAAGATGTAGTGGTAAAAAATGTAACGTATCTATTCGCGCATATGGTATCAACAAGGCAACAGCAACAATTCTATACAAAGATGGTTCTTGGGAGAGAACAAACACCGCAAGAGCAACTTATCAATCAGGTCACTAGTCAAAAAAATTTAGCTAGTAATGGTGCATGTCAAAAAATATTCTTGATGTGCACCAACGTAATTAATATAAGAATGAACTTATGTAGAACTGCTCACATATCTGTATTTAAATAGTACTAAGAAATTAATAATATACAATCATTCTCTGTTCAAAATAGCAACAAAATATATTACCCACCTCAAAACACATGTATGAATTTCCTCAAACTATTGCTAGCGGTGAATCACTCTTTGATAGATTTGCAAAGTTTTTTCCCTTTAAGCACTCAATGATTTGTCAATGTTTATCTGTCGTTTATTAGTGTAAACAAGGAGCTTTATGCGTATTTTTCAATCTAAAAACTCGAATAATGACAGCCACCACCTAAACAAAAGCTGAACAATCATCACGAGAATATAAAAATTAACATAAAATCACCCAAATTGTTAAATAAAAAAATATTTATAGATATCAAAAGCATTAACTAAAAGACAAGATGTAAAAGTAAAATATTAACAACACTTTCAATCCCTTAATGTAAAATCAATCCACTCTCCTGTATGAGCCAATTGTTTCATACAGAAAAAACACCATTGACGAAACCTTAAATATTTTATTATCTTGTTAATGCGAAATCGCGTTCAATAAAAAACATCAATAAACAGGAATTTTAAAATGAAAACTACTTTAAAAGCTCTCACACTTGTAGCAGGCACTTTTTTTGCTGGTTCTGCATTCTCAGCAGACCTTGTGTGTGATGTATATCCAAAAGGTAATGGTAATGCTTGGGGCAATGGCACAAAGAGCTGCTTCGGCTTTGACTTTTCTTTCGGCAGTTCGACTTCTGGCCGTTTTTACCTTAAAAACGTTACAAAACCAATCCAAGAAGTTCGTTGGAGCGGTGCAGCACGATGTGGCACATCTAGCACAAGCTGCGGCGTGACAGTAAGAGCTTATTCGTCTACAACTGCTTCTGCATTGATCTTATACAAAGACGGTACTTGGGAGCAAACTAATACTGCTAGAGCATCATACGAAACTGGTCACTAATAAACACAAAGCCGGTCTAAATTTTGATGGCGCCTAAAGTTCCTTTAGGCGCATATATAACCAACAATTAATTATGAGCGCCCTATTTTTGCCCCCTAAGCGCCAACGTCACTCTTCTTCATATTAGTCATCCAAATTAGCGGATAGCACAAACCAAAGTTAACAGTTATCAAGCTAATATTCGGCTCTTTCTATTAACTTATGTTTAGTTTCTTTCACTCGAAGTCGTCAAAATAAAACCTTCGACCGAAGACTCGCCAAAAATACTTTAGCGTGATGGAAATGTGTGCTTTTATTCAGATAGTGCGTTGCGTTAAGTATTTTGATAACAGTATCAATAGAAAAGAATAGGTATAATTAAAGTAAGATGGATAACGCAGCAGATAAAACAGTTAGCCATGGCCAATATATCAATTGCTCAGGCTACTCATAATTCATTTCAAGGTTTGTTTATCTAGTTTGTTTCAACATAGATTTGTTTGCTATTCAGATTGCCACCTGAGACCTTGTGTAAAACTGGTCAGCAAAAAATGGGGTATAACTGCTAGTGATACCCCAAAGTCTAGTTTATTTGCCACCCGGTTCAGCAAATTTTGTCATCCATTTCTCAACTTCATTGTACCAATAAATTGAGTTATTTGGCTTCATAATCCAATGGTTTTCATCTGGGAAATAAATCATGCGTGATTCTACCCCTTTGGTCTGTAAAGTGCGGAATAACTCAAACCCCTGACCTACAGGAACACGATAGTCTAACTGACCATGGACTATTAAAGTCGGTGTATCAAAGTTCTCAGCATAAAAATGAGGTGAAATCGTTTTATAAATTTCAGGTTGTTCCCAATAGCTACCAAAACGAGGCGAATGCACCGCAAAATCAGCTGACATTTGAGAATACATATTATACACAGCAGCGTGGATTAAAAACGCTTTGAACGAATGGTTATCGCCGAGTAAAGTAGAGCTCAAAAAGCCACCATAGCTTGCGCCTGCAGCAACCATACGTTCCGCATCAATCCATGTTTTTTGCTCAAACCATTTTGTTGCTAGTTGCACATCTTTAAGCGGCTTAGTACGCCAATCTGGGTTGATTGCATCTGCAAAATCTTGTCCAAAGCCACTTGAACCATGGAAGTTAGGCCATGCAGTTACATAACCCCAAGAAGCAAAAGTCTGTGCATTCCAACGATAATGGAATCCATCAGTAATTGCATTGTGTGGTCCACCATGGATCAGCATCATCAATGGATATTTTTTGGATTTATCAAACCCTGGCGGATAATGAACCCACATCTGTATGTCCTGCCCACCAGCGCCTTTGTAGGTTACAGACTCATAAGTGCCTAACTCAACTTCAGACATAACAGATTCGTTCAAGCTATCTATGCGACTTAATTTTCCATTACGCGTATTGACTACGACCAAACGCTTTGGATATAAAAAGCTCTCATTCGTTGTTACCAGTTTGCGCGAACCAAGTAATATGGGCGCACCAAAGTTAGTATCTTTTGTAATTGCACGTGTTTTCCCGCTTTTCCCATTAATATGGTAAATACGCCTTGTTCCGGCATCATCTATCGAACTATAAAAATCACGGCCATTATCTGCCCATGTAATATTTGTGACTGAACGGTCTTTGTCTATATTGAGTACTTTGGTTTCTTTATCTTTTAAGTCATATAGTTTTATGACAGCAGTATCAGCGTAAAAGCCGAGAATGCTGCGGCTTAAATAGGCTAAGGTTTTGCCACTTTGATTAAACTTTGGAGAGAAGTCGGGAGCATTGTTATCAGGTGAGATATTTACAGCTTTCTTAGCACCAATTTTGCCAACAAAAATATCTGTCTTAGTGTCTACTTGGTTTTCCCAACCATTAGAATTAAACGCAATGTGTGTCTCCGTTGAGTCAATGTCATAACTTAGTGCTGATTGACTCGAGCGAACCAACTGTCTTCCCATTGGCTCAGTAATAGGCTCAACCTGACCGCCATTTTCAGGAATACGAAAAACGTGCGCTTGTCTATCTTCATTAATGAAATGATCAAAAGAAGAATATGGCAAAGCGTTCCATTGTCGAGCAGATACTTTGGTATCCTTTTGTTCTTTCAGAAGCCCTTCCATTTCAGTCCAGGTTTTTTGCGGCCAAACCGAACTAATAAAGTAAAGGTGCTTACCTACCCATTTAATACCTTTTACACCAGTTGGGACATTCGTTAATCTTTTTGCTTCACCGGGCTCAGTTAGAGGCAAAATATAGATTTGACCAGCCTTATCCCCTGCACGCTTACTAATAAACGCAAGTTGATTGGAATCAGGAGAAAATACAGGCTGACTCGCCCTTAACTTAGCAGATGTTAATGCTCGCGCGGGTTTTCCTTTCGCATCGAACAACCACAATTGCGTTTCACCTTTATCTTTTGCAACATCGAATTTAGTCACTGGTGCTACGATAAAATTTCCATCTGACGAAACAACAGGTGAACCTAATCGTTCTAGCTGCCATAAGCGCTCTATACTCAAAGCTGTATTTGCTTGTGAAGAAGTCGCATGTACATTAAGCGCCAACCCAACCAACAACACAAACATTAAAAATAATCGAGTTTTCATCGGTTTGTGATACCTCTATCTATTTATCTAAAGATGCACAATACCACTTAGCATCAAACTGTTAATACAATTTGGGATAAAACAACCAAAACAAATGTTTACTTAACTCTAGGGACAAAACTTTAGCACTTTGCTAAGCAAGTTTAGCAAGTGCAACTGTGTTATAAGTCTATAAAATACTCGCCGTTCCTTTCAAAGCTTTGCAAAGGATAGACAAAGATACAAAGACGGATACAGCTTCTCTTCATCGAAATTTTCCCTAACAACCACAATTCATGTACCCATTATTCAAGCTGAAACCTCATTATTAGTATTTTTCAAGTTGTTATATATATTCATATATAACAATAATTTCTGCTCAAAAAACAAACTGAAAAATAGGTATTTTTAATTTAAATTCGCAAACGACATTGCCATTAGACCGTTCCAAGTATTATGTTATTTAAAAGAACACAACATGTTGCCGTGATGTTTACACCTTATGACAGGCACACCCAAATGCTTATGAATATTAAGATTCTAATGCATATGGCTGAATAAGAAATGTTTTCTCACAAGCATCATTAAACCTAAACAACAAGGAACAAACATGAGTATCCAGCGATTTAAACTATCTGCAATCACAACCCTAATGGCAGCTGCTGTAAGTTTGCCCACATTAGCAAATGAGCCTGTTTTCGAAGGTCACAGCTCAGACCATAAGTTAAAAGCAAAAACGGTTGAGTCTAACCGATACATTGTAAAATTTAAGAAAGAAAAACTAGGTGAAAAAAGAGCATTCAACGATTTTATAGCACTAAATTACTTATTCACAGCGGGTGCTGAGCCATTATTTGCACTGAATGATGAGCAAGCCATGATAGCTGAACTAGACGAATTTAGCCTTAGAACATTACGTAAGATGTCATCTGTTGAGTCAATCGAAATTGATCCTAAGCGTTACTTGTCAAAACCAACCTCTCAGGACTCTATTGCGCCCTATGCGCAAAGCACTCCTTATGGCATAAACATGGTACAGGGAAACCAACTGTCACAAACTAACACTTCAGCACGAAAAGTGTGTGTTATAGACACTGGTTACAATTTGGGCCACCCAGACTTACCTTATGGCAATGTGACTGGTGTTGCTAACAACAATGCAGTTGGTAGATGGAACAATGATGGAAACGGCCACGGTACACACGTAGCTGGCACAATTGCTGCTGAAAACAACAATCAAGGTGTTGTCGGTGTTTATCCTGGTGTAGACCTGCATATTGTAAAGATCTTCGATGATAACGGTCAGTGGACTTACGCATCAAACCTCATTAACGCAATACAGCAATGTAAAGATGCGGGCTCAGATGTGGTTAATATGAGTTTGGGTGGTGGAAACTACTCAAATACTGAAAACACTGCAATGCAGAACTTTGTTAACGGCGGCATGATGTTGGTTGCAGCCGCCGGTAACGATGGCAACGGCACGAAATCATACCCAGCTTCTTATGATTCAGTCATTTCTGTTGCTTCGGTGACTTCAAATGAATCTCGCTCATCGTTTTCCCAGTACAATGATCAAATTGAAATATCTGGCCCAGGTTCAAACGTTAACTCCACCTACCCAACCAACACATACAGAAGTTTAAGCGGTACCTCTATGGCCTCGCCTCACGTGGCTGGTGTTGCAGCACTCGTTTGGAGCCATCACACACAATGTACAAACCAAGAAATTCGTGCTGCATTAAATGCAACTGCTAAAGACAAAGGTGCAGCAGGATATGATATCTACTATGGTCATGGAATTGCGCAAGCAAGAAGCGCATCTGACTACTTATCTGCAAACGGTTGTCAAGGTGGCGGTGATCCAGGTAATCCAGGCGGTGTAAAGCCGGTCAATGGTTCTTTGCCTAATTTACAAGGTACGCAAAACGGATGGACGCACTACACTTGGGATATACCGCAAGGGGTGAAAGAAATGAGCTTGAATATCACAGGTGGAACCGGTGATGCAGATCTATATGTTCGTTACAACGCGCAACCAGATGCAAACAACTATACCTGTCGCCCATGGAAAGACGGAAACGAGGAACAGTGCACATTCACCAACCCGAACTCTGGCACATGGCACATTAGCTTATTTGGATATAGTAACTACAGTGGTGTAACACTTAACTATGCTTACAAATAAATAACAGCAGAATACCAAAACCAATGTTCAAGGCTAATTAAACAATCCCGATTAGCCTTGAACTCACACTTTTTAAAAATGACAAAAACACAACAATAAAGAAATACATGAAACAATAATAACTTCTACATAATTTACAAAACAAAACATAAAGCAATAATTTATTCATTCATTAAAGTTATATAAATGAACCAGTAACTTTGAACTCAAATCCATACTCACTCATTGAAATCCAACAGAGACCAATAACATATTTTGTTATAATATACATAAATATAGGAAAAAATCATTAACACTTTTACCACCTGGACACACTTCAAACAAATAACTGTATATCCAGACAGTAACTCATAAACACCTCAACTTTAAAACCAAAAAATATACGTTGAAACTGTGTATTTTTTATTCTTTTAATAAAGAATATCTTTGATAACCTAATCAAGCTTGAGTTATAATGCGCGCCCATAATTGCACAAAACCAAAGGGTGATAGGTTTTTCTTCTCGTATTTAAGTGGATTTTTACTGCTGTTTTGCAGGTTGACTTAAATGAAGGGAGGCGGACTTTAAAGTACATTGAATTGAATACACAGGATGAATGTCCGGTAAATCAAAATTTATTGATTCAATAACAATGGCAAGACCTTTATAGATGACTAGAAAGAGTAGAACGTGTTAACTCGAAACATTTTGTTGTTACAAACTAAAATAGCAACTTTTTTCAAAGTGCCCTGTGCATTTTTGATCATTACTCAGTTACGCATTCTTATTTGTAATCTTCGTGGTCAAACACTCTTTGGTACTAATTATAAATAATAAGCAGTAACTCCTATCTATTGATTCTCATACCAACTTTATCACCGAGTAAGCCTCCTTTTGGAAGCTTGCTTGATTTTGGTCTGAATAAAATAGTGTGGATGAAGCAGATTTTTACTAATTATTGAACTTTATCTTTAAAGTCAGATAGTTAGAAACTTTAATTTAAGATTGAAACAACCTAAACACACGGGAAACAACACAATGAAAAACGTTCGCTTATCAAAAGTGGCCGGCGCCTTAGCACTTGCTATTGGTGTGTCAGCAAGTGCATTTGCATCTGACACTTCATCAGCCATGCGTGGTAAAATCACTACGCCTGCTGGCGATGCTGCCGCTAACGTTAAAGTTACGGTTATTCACGAGCCGACAGGCACAGTAAATACATTTACGACTAATGACTCTGGTGCATTCATCGCAAAGGGTCTTCGCGTAGGCGGTCCATACCGCGTTGTGATTGACTCTGACAAATATTCTGATGCAGAGCTAAACAATATTTCACTTCAGCTAGGTGACACACACCGTATTACAAAACAGCTAGAGCCACTACAATCAATCGAAAAAATTCAAGTAAGTGGTTATAAACTAGTACAACAAGCCGGCGGTTCAAGCAGTGTATTTGGTGAAGATACCATTAATAACGTACCTAGCTTTAACAACGACATCAAAGACGTTGCACGTCTTAACCCACTTGCAAGCATTAACGGTAACGGTGAATTAACCATTGCTGGTAATAACCCAAGAACAAACGGTTTAACTGTAGACGGTATAGGCCAAAACGATGACTTTGGTTTAAACTTTGGTGGTTACCCAACAGCTCAACCACCAGTTGCACTGGATGCAATTGAGCAAATCTCTGTTGATAGCTCTCCATTCTCTGCGAAAAAAGGTAACTTTGGCGGCGGGACTATCAATGCCGTAACTAAGTCAGGTTCTAACGAGTTTACTTTCTCTGGTTTTTACGAGACAAGTACACCTAGCCTTGCTGGTAAAGTAGATAACATCTCAGAAGCTAAACACACAAAAGATGGCGTTAACCCAGAGACTGGTGAAGAGTACAGAGCTGGCGACCACGTTCTCGATAAAGATGGCCACAAAACGTTTGACGTTTCAAGCACAGATCCAATCGAAACTGAAGCGAGAATGGGCTTTAGCACTGGTGGCGCTATCATCAAAGATGAACTATTTTTCTTCGTGAACTACAATTCTTGGAAACAAGAGAGAGAAATGGACTATGGCTTTGATGGCTCTGGCACATCACACGAATTTGATATTTCTAAGCAAGATTACGACCGATTCAATACCATCCTAAGTAATACATACGGTTTACAAGATGAGCTTGGTGGCGATCCAGAAAATACTAGTGACAGCCTGCTAGTCAAACTTAGCTGGAACATCAGTGACCTTCACCGCGCAGACTTTACTTACCAATGGCAGGATGAAGAAAGCGACAAAGGCTTCGCAACTGGTGGTAACACCATCACTATGGCATCTAGCCGTTACCAATACGTGACTAAATTCAACAACTTTGCGACAAAACTATACTCTGATTGGTCTGATGACTTCTCAACTGAAATTGGTTTTGCTTACAAAGATGTATCAAATGACAGCTTAACAAATTCTGATTTAGGTCAAATTCAAGTCTATCTAAATAATAGCGACCGTGGTGAGTCTATTCAGTTTGGTCGTGACGATGTACGTCACAGCAATGTTTCTGAAACAGAAACTTACGCATTCACTTTCGATGCAACTTACCTAATGGGTGACCATGAGATCAATTTTGGTGCGCAACTAGAAAGTAAGCGTCTATACAACCTATTTGCCCAAAATTCGATGGGTACTTGGAAGTTTGGTAGCCTAGATGATTTTGAAAGCAAAAAGCTATATCAAAATTGGAAAGATGATTACCAATTCTCATACATGAACGCAAATTCAAACAATGTGAATGACTTAGCGTATGACGCGACACGTGAGCAACTTGCACTTTATGTGGAAGATAAGTTCTACCTGACTGATGATTTAGAAATCACTGCTGGTGTTCGATATGAACGTTTATCTTCAGGTGATAAGCCTAATCTTAACGAATATTTCCTACAAACGTACGGTTATACTAACCAAGAAAACCTAGATGGCGCAGACATCATCCTTCCGCGTATTGGCTTTAAGTTCTACGCAACGGACGCACTAACCATTAACGGTGGTATTGGTCGTTTCCAAGGCGGTATTCCTAACGTTTGGTTCAACAACCCATTCCAAAAAGACGGCATAACACAAGTTGAAGCATCGCAAGATGATATCAACGCTTATTTTGCTAATGTAGAGCAAGTTGATATCACGCGAGTACCAGAGGCTATTCAATCAACGCTTACTCAAGGCGCAGGTAATACAGCTTATACTGATCCAAACTTTAAACTACCTTCAAGTATTCGTGCACAAGTTGGTTTTGAGTATGAATTTGATTCAGAGCTATTAGGTGACGGCTTCAAATGGTCTGCTGAAATTGCTTACCAAAACAAGCAAGACGAAGCTGTTTGGCACAATACGGCTATTGAACAGAAGGAAGCTGCTCCAAACCTTTCGGCGACAGGGCGTGTAATTTATGAAAGTATTTACACAGAAGAATCTGGTCGTACAGATAATCATGACATCATGATGACGAATTCTGACTTAGATGCACGTTCAATTATCATTTCAACAGCAATCGCAAAAGAATTCGATAACGGCCTATACGTGTCTGCAAGCTATACACATCAAGATGTTGAAGACATCTCGCCGGGTAGTGCATCACAAGCTGACGGTAACTACAAACATGCAACAACACATAGCCGTAACGTTGACTTAGTTGGCCGTGGTCACTATGAAGTTGAGCACAGCTTTAAGCTTAACTTACGTTACCAGACTGAGTTCTTCGAAGGTTATGCATCTAAGTTCAACATGTTCTTCGAGCGTCGTTCTGGTCGTCCATTTAGCTATACTATGGGCTCATACAACGATGGCGACTTTGGTGATACTCGTGGTCTAGATAGAACATCAGCTTATCTTGCATACATTCCAACAGGTCCTGATGACACAAACGTAGATTGGAATGAATCTAAGTTATCGTGGAATGAGTTAGAAGCACTTCTTAACAGAGCTGGTATTTCTGAGCGTGGCCAATTACTTGACCGTAATACAGGGACTCAACCTTGGGTAACTACAATGGATGTAAGCTTTACTCAAGAGATCCCTGGTATCTACAAAGAACACAAAGGCGAAGTTTACTTCATGATTGAAAACTTCGCTAATCTACTTAACAGTGATTGGGGTGTTGAAAAGAGACTTGGTTACAGCGACCAAAAACTATATGATTTTGGTGGTTTAGAGGACGGTAAATTAGTTATCGATCCGCGTTACCAAGGTTCAGACGTTCGCAACTACTCTCAGATCACCAAAGGTGCATCTGCATGGCAAGCTAAAATTGGTATCCGCTACTCGTTCTAATAGCGTGATTATTTAGTAATTGAAAGGCCAACTTGTGTTGGCCTTTTTTAACTGAGCAGAAAGTGTAATTGGCCGAGAAACATACTATATAAATGAGTACATAAACTAAGCGCCTTTCTCAATGTGCTTAAAACACTTTCCAATGTACTTAAAACACAAAGAACAACTTTAAACCCTTACCCCCTCTAAATCCCCTTGTCACGATACAGCAAAAACGAACCAGCTTATGAATTATGTTAAATTGGTAAAAAATCAATTTAGTAGCACACATTACTACTTTATTTCGAATTGAGTACAGCCAGCACGCTTTTGTTTAAATGCGATATACTCACTGAAATATTTAACATTTACAGGGAAATGCTCTACAGGCTCATCACCATCTGGATACGCTTTTGCTTGAGACATTAAAGCTTTTTGCAATGCTTCACACTCTTTCTCCTGCTCACCCATAGTGCGATAGCCTAATGAAAGCCTCTCATATAAACTCGCTATAAATGCTTGATTATTATCTGGGTCTACAAAACTGATCGCCTTTAAGTAGTGCGTAATACCTTGCTGGTGTCTGTTTTCATATGACACACCAGCTTCTGCAAACCCAAAAACGTTAAACGTGCCTTTATGGTTGGTCAGCATAGAAGAAAAGTAAAAGTCACCATAATACAAATGAGTGTACACCAAACATTTTGGCTTTTTGGTTTCATTGCAAAACTCCAGCACATTACTCAGCAGATTATCTACCCCTTTAGGCGCTTTATTTTGCTTTAAGAATCTGACTGCTTTATTAAAGTCCCTATCTGCATCTTCTTGCTTATATGTCACTTCACACCCGGTTGAAACAAAGGTAGCACCAACTGCCAACATAGTATTTTTTATATTCATAAACTCACTGAAACTGATCTTAAAAATCGTCATTACTATCGGATAGTAAAAAATTGAAAAGCCGCTCATCAAGGTATACTTAATCGAGTGATTAAGCACCATAAGGATATGTTATTCTGGTTTGCTTGCACAGCCTGCTTGACTCTGTAGTTGCAAAATATAGTCACTAAAGCGTTCAAAATTCATTGGAATTTCATCAGCAGGCATGTCATCTTCTGGGTACGCTTGAAAGTGATACTGTAAGCTTTTCTCTAACGCTAAACACTCTTTTTCTATATCCTCTATTAAGTGGTAACTCAATGATAGCTGGATATAAAGAGTTGATATTTCTTTGTGATCTTTAGCATGGTCCCAATAGCTAATGGCTTTTTCAAAATGTTTAGCAGAATGCTCAAACCTATTTTCAAATGTGACATTCGGCTCTACAAATCCTTTTTCTTCGTAATGGTTCTGTTCTACCCTGATTGTATTGGAGCGATATAAATGGCCATAAAGTTCATACGCAAGAGCTAAACACTGCTTATCATTTTCTCTTAAACAAATTTCTGCTGAGTTTTTAAGGCGGTGCTCATTAAGAGCAGGATGGTCGCCAGCGACTTGTACTGAGTGACGGGCTTTATTAAGCGTGTACCGTGCTTTCATTAAATCTTCTGTCATGCCACAACCATTAACAGATAAGAATACGATTAAAATAATTAAGAACTGTTTGACTTTCATTGCGCTCTATTGATGTTATGAATCGTTATGTTTATTAAACGATATAAGACGAGTTTAAAAATAGATATGATAAGTGCTTAGATAGAAGTTTGATATCAATTCACCGCAAAACAAACTAAAATCGGCCAAAAGTAAACCAAAACACTTGTAAATTAACAATCAATCTAGGAAGTGACACATTTTAAAAATGTTTATTTATGAGTTATTTAAAAGAAGTTTGAAAGCTTTAAATCCAAGGTAGACGCTGACCACAGAAAACTCTACTCAGAGATTGCTAGATAATTTGTATTAAATAACCCGTACATTGCCTCCACATGCCTTAAGCTACGACATATCTAATATGTATATAATTACCCACGCATAAAATTACGCGCAATAAGGTAATGCCAATATTCTATATATCAAAAATGAAGCTTGGTAAAAAGGCGGTCAAGTTTAAAAATGGCCGCCAAACTTAATTACCAATCTTTTCTATAAGTCGCCAAAATACTCTTCGTATTCAGCAAATGCCAATTTTACTTCTTTAGAATTACTCAATTCATTTAAAAATGCAGGAATAGTATCTGCTAAAAACTGTACTTCAGAGGGTTTTGTTTCTCTTTTGTTGTATGCTTGAGTCCACATATTTCCAACATCAGTTGAGTCCATAGAGTATTCAAAGTGTGCAATTGACTTACCTTGAACAAAGATATCATAACGAACTTTGAACTCTGTATTTGATACAATTGGAATAATTCCAAGAGTAGATGCAGAGAGCATTAGAGATGAAAACTGAGTGGCGTCTTGCTTTGTTCTGTGAAGTTTTAATACTCTAAGGCCAATTGGCAAACCTACCGCTTCTTTGTCAAGCTTAGAAAAAGCTTCGTATCCATCTAAACTGTCAGTAAAATTGCTATCTTCAATATTCGTCACAAATAACACCGGCGGGTAAGTTACGCCTTGATGCTTATATTCGGTTAGGACGGGCTCAGTAACTGCTTGTGTATTACTGTTTTCTCCACCTGAATTAGCAAGTAGGTTTGCACTGAAAGACAGAATTATTAAACTTAAAAGGACATATGCATAATTAAAAGTTTTCATTTTACTACCTACTTATAGCATAACAATTGAATAGTCGATTCAACGGCATTAGCCGAAGATTGCTCAAAAGCTGTTTCGCTTTGACCTTGATTGTATGTAACACCCTGCTTTGTCAAGAATTTCTTAAGTAATTCGACATCAACACCAAAGTTAACGTTTTGCGCAACAGTACCGCTTTTTTTCAGCATAATACTTTGATTAAGACTACTTGATACAACACCGACCAAATTTCCTTTATAGTCTAAGATTGCACCGCCACTATTACCGGGCTGTATAGGTGCTGAGAATTGAAAGAAGCCCTTAGCGCCCTTCAATCCACCTAAGGAACTAATATTACCCATCGTCATCGATGGATATTCAGACAAAATTCCTGACAGTGGAAAGCCTGTTGTGAACACTTGCTTGCCCAATGTCACGTTCGGCTCTTCTAAAATTGTTACTGACGCAGAATCAATGCCTTTAACTTTCAAAACAGCAAGATCTAACAAATTACTTTGTGCAATCAGTTCAACTTCTCGCTTTACTCCCTTTTCTTGTGTTTCATAAAAGATACATTCATCAATAACATGTGCTGCGGTAACGGCGACACCTTTATTATTAATGAAAAAACCAGTACCTGACATAGCAGGCTCTGCATCTTTGAAAAAATACTTTACAGGCTTGCTCTGCGCACTAACCATTGTAGGATTAAGCAAAAGAGTTTCGTTTGCATTAACGAAATCAATCAAAGCTGTTTTTGTTTCTTTAGCAAATGAGTTGAACACAGCGTTAAAATCATAAACCCCCCCGCTTCCACTTGCTTTCGCAATGGATGCTTTATCGAAGATTAACTCACCATCTGCACTGAAAATTTGTATTGTAAAATCTGAGTCCCAACCACCCCACACGATATCCCAATCACTGGTTGCTTTTAATTTAATTAAATAGTCAAACTTTACATCGCTATCTAGCTTTTTTGATGAACTGAACATTTCTTGTGTCACTAGTTCAGCGGCACTCTCTAACTGACCAATAAAATTGACCTTATCTTCTGGTACAGAACGATCTACATGAAAAGCAACATCTGCATTGATAGGTAATGATAGTGTATTGTTAAGCTTAGCTTTTGTTTTTATTGAATTTACGTTGTTTACACGCGTAGCCTCACAGCCACTAAGTGCAACAAATACTATCAATAATGCCAATATTCTCATTTATGGTGCTTCTCCATTAGTTAAGAGCTAGATAGCCAGTGCTCGAACTGATTAGTGCGTTATAGAACACTGCAAAAAGTAAACTACCAATTAGCCTTATACTTTAGATAGTTAGATATGGTGTGAATGGTTTCTATGAACTTATTCTCTACAAGTGACAATAAAGCCCCACTCAACAGGCGCGAAATTATACAGGAAAATTTGAAAATTAAAAACGTCCATACAGTGAGGCTAGAGTTCTAAAATTACTGCCCAGTTTAAAACTAACTTAACAAAAACCATATTTAAAGTTATATAACAAAGATTTAAATACAAGTTAAAGTATATTGTATTTCATCTCATACTAACTCCACTTCCAAACAATTCAGTAGTCTCGTCGCTTCAAAGCGATCAAACTTCGCTTTATTTATCGTGTTACTAAAGATATCAATATCAAATCCCGTCGCATTTGAAAAATCAACAGCCGACAGGTTAGTGCTCGAAAACATAGACCCAGATAGCTCACTATCTCTAAAGCTAGCTCTGGCAAAGTCACCATCTCTAAAATCGACACCACGCACGATACATCGCTCTAGTGCAAAACCTTGTAACTGTAAGCCATAAAAAGAGCTGTCGTTTAACATGCAATCGTAAAACTTAATAGGCGCACTAAGCATTAACCTTGGCCAAGCGGCTTTGGTCCAATCAATGCCAATAACTTTAGAATCGCGAAAGATGACGTCCGAAAATTCGCTGTAGTGAATTTTAGTCAAGCTTAAATTGCACTTTATAAACTCGCAATCTACAAATTTACAGCTGCGAAAGCTGGCTTCTGAAAAGTTACAGCCGATAAAAGTACAGCTTTCAAAACTTTTGGATATGAACTCATCTGAAGAGTGATCTTCACCTTCAAACGTCATTGACCACCATTCACTTTGCTCATGAATACTCAATTTACTTCCTTATTAATTTATAAGTGTTTAAACTTTTCCACTTTATAACACAATAGTGTTTACGTTTTATATGTTTATTACATTGCAGAAAGCCCCAAAAAGGGGCTTTTAATTAGAAATAAGCCTTGCTAATTAGTATAAATTTTTTGGATCCTAAAATCCCCACCTTGCGAGGTGCAACGCTGGATTATACTTCTGATCTGTGAACTAGACTCCGCGATTTCGTACCACAACATTGTGTTTGTTCCAGATCCATAACAACCAATATGGTAATACGCAAAATCTCCAACTGATTTCGCTGAAACAGTCATTGAGGTGGCAGTACTAAGCGCAATTATTACGCTAGCGAACATAGATGCTAACTTCATTAATTATTCTCCTTTTTTTGAATAGCCAGTATTTTTTATACTTAACACATCCAAATGTAAAGTTAAATGTTGCAAAATAGTAAACTTAACTATTTCTTATTCTGATTTTATTTAATTCGCATCTACCTTATCTATTAATATATGCTGCATTTTCTTGCCAAGCTCTACATGAGTATAAAATCCACTGAACTGTTTAATCGCATGTTGTGGACCTAAAGCAAAAACTCCTACGGGGGTATGTGTATGCGTACCTGTTGACCAAACAATATTTTGTTTTGTTGATAGTGCCCTACCAATTAGATTGAGCGGTCGTTCATTTAGATAAACATAAAAAGGAGAAAAATCATTGATCTTACTGCTAGTCTTGAGACTTAAACTTTTGTGCCCACGTTGAAAAAAGGCATTTTTCTGCTCTGCCAAAATGGCATTAGCATCTGTACCATTTATTTTAAATTCACTGTTTAAATTGACTGTTTGAACTAATTTCGCGGCACTGGGGTTATTATGATCTTGCTTAGCAGCTTTCCACATCGCACTATAACTTCGTTTTTGCAAAAAAAGTTTGTCTAAAATCTCAAGCTCACCAAAATTATAATTAGGCTTATATGTATCATTATTAAAATTGTTGAGCTGCTCTGCTTGAGGCAAATCCGCACCGCTATAGCTAAAACCAAAGCCGCCTGTTTCATGATCGGCTGTCACAACAACTAAAGTGTCATCTCTGTCCTTAGCCCATTGTAAAACAGCATCTACTGCACTATCGAATTTGATCATTTCATGCAATAAAGTGCCAGCATCATTATTGTGACCAGCCCAATCGATTTGCCCACCTTCGACCATCAAAAAGAAGCCTTCTGGATTTTGTGATAATTTACTGATAGCGACTTGCGTCATGTCCCGTAAACTTGGTTGACCCAGATAACGCAGATTTGAAGCTTCAATGCCATCTACCATAGCGCTGTTTGCAAACAAGCCTAAAATACGCGCTTTTTGTGTATCTTGCAGTTGACTCTTATTAAATACCAACTCATAACCTTGATTTTCAGCTTGCCTCAATAGGTTTTTACTATCACGGCGTTTTGACTTAAATGATAAGCCACTATCAGCGAGATTTTTCTCAAATCCCGCTTGTTCGCCCAATAACAAATAGTCTTTAGGAATAAAGTGGCGTAATCCACCGGATAACATAACGTCAACAGCGTTACTTAACACCATTTGCTCCGCAATGGCGTTTTCCATCGAACGATGGATTTGATGCGTTGCAAAAGCAGCTGGTGTCGCATGCGTTAATCGAGTATCAGATACTAACCCCGTTGACTTACCCAACGCTTTGGCTTTTTGCAAAATGGTTGGGACTTTATGCCCAGCACGGTTTAACCCTATCATCTCATTGCCAGACGCTACTCCTGTCGCTAATTGCGTTGCTGAGCAAGCAGAGTCCACAACCAGCTTATCAGCTGGCCCATGTAAAGATAGCCCTGTCACACCTAAATTGGCCAGTTTAGATATCGCGCTATTGTCACCTCGATAAATTGATTGGGGGGCACGCGTCGCATACTCCTCCAATAAACCAACTTGCTGGGGACCCATGCCATCCCCAATCAACAAGATTATATTTTTAATCTGTGATGGTTTAGCCGTTTTATCATCAACATTGCTTTCAAGCATTTTGCATCCCGATAGGCTTAAAAGTAAAACAGCGAAAATTGACGAGTGTTTTTTAAAATTTGACAGCATGTTAATTGCCCTCCACAACTATTCAAATTGTAGTGAAGAAAGCGCCATGCTTTGCTGGTGCGTGATATCACCATGGATATCTTTAAGGCCAAATTGAATTTGTGGATCAGCTTGCTCCCAATCAATTTCAACAAAGCCATAATTCACTTGCGCAGTGTAATCTCCGATACGGTGGCGGTTTGGACTCACATCTTTCCACTTTTGCGTTAACCCTGAACTTGTGATCTCCCAAAGCGGATAACCATGTTGAGTATCATATCTAGATAATTCCCCCCAATGCGTGTCGCCACTGATCATTATCACACCGCCAATCTTGTGCTGTTCGATAAAATCCAATAGCCTTTGCCTATCAGCTGGAAAGTTAGCCCAACTTTCCCATCCAGTGAAATCTGGGATCAGTTGCAAGCTTGACGCAATTATTTTCACTTTTGCTGGTTTTAAAAGCTCTTTCTCAAGCCATTGCCACTGTGCTTCTCCCAGCATAGAGCTATTGTTATCAACTGGTCGATACGGGCCTTTATTATTGAAGAAGCTGCCAACCCAATAGCTCAAGGAGGCAATTGAGTTGAGTTCAGGGCGGTTCCAACGTAAGTCAGGCAAGATCACTTGCACATTTTGATGCTGCTCCCCATACATGTAAGAAGTATAAATACCCGACGAACGTGTTCGCCTCGGGCTATTTTTCGGCTCTTGCCAAAAATCAAGCATGATTTGTCGAGATTGCTCTTTGAATGGGTACTCTTTCCCCGCGTCATTTTCACCATAATCATGGTCATCCCAAATAGCTATGGTAGGTGTCGTTAAGCGCAGCGCTTTAAACCCTTCTTTGCTGCCTAATTTTTGATACTTAGCCGCTAGCTCCGTCATATTCTCAGTGTCGCCATAGACATTATCGCCAAGGAATATAAAAAGATCTGACTGCTCTTTGTTAATTGCATCAAAAATTGGAATATCCTTATCTTGGTGACTACATGAGCCAAATAGGATTTTATCTACAGAACCCGCCGCATGCCCATTGGCTGCTGCACAGCCTAGAACAAATAAAGTAGATAGTATGGGGCGTTTAACATTCATGATTTGATGTTCTCTTTTTAGACCACCTACCTGTAAAACAGACTTATATTGACTAAGCAAACGCTCATTAGAACCGAGTTTGTTTTTATTAAACACAGGTCGTACAAAAGGCAGATAGTAAATATTATTTAGTAGATTTCTTGCATTTACTTTTTGCCAGAAAAAAGAGCTAAGTGATCAGGGGAAAGGAATCTCTCAGCTCTTACGGCATAGTGCTTTAGAGTGTATTATGCTTACTGCTCCATGCTTGCGCGCTACGCATAATCAAACCCTCTATAAACCACTATCAATATCCTTTTTTACCGCAATACTTGGCAAAAGTTGATGGCGAACGCTGTTCATCGCTCGCCAACGATAAGATTAGAAACGTGTTTGGAAGTTGATTGCTGCAGTTCTCGGTGCGCCGATCCAGCCACCCCAACCACCTGCAACACTACCGATATAACTCTTATCAAATAGATTGTTTACTGTTAGGCGAATTGAGGCACCTTTTAGTGCACCAACTTCTTCTAAATCGACAGCAACATACAAATCGCTAACTGCATAAGCGTCAATACGCTGAGTATTGTCCGAGTCCATCCAACGCTCGCCAATCCACTTAGTCGAAAGACCCGCTGAGTAAATTTCTGATTGCCAATCAAGCGACAACACAGCCATGTCTTCAACTGAACCAAATACGGTATTGCCCGCTTTGATATCAACAGTACCATCTGTGTACTCAGAGTCATTGCTTGTATATGACATGTACACAGACAGTGATTGAGTTGGATAGTAAGTCAATGACGCTTCAACACCTGATGATTCAATACCACCCGTATTGATGTACTGCCCACTCGTACCAACCAAGTAATCATTACCAGACGCAGACTCAGGTGCAACAAACGTTAAGCGGTTTTGAAAGTCAATGCTATATAGAGTAACACTCGCATCAAAATCGTTGTTGTCATAACGAATACCAAAGTCCATGTTTTCCGCAGTTTCAGGCTCAATGTTACCCAGTGCCGACGCATCTGCTTCAAGTACTTGGTCTTTAATTGCCGCAAAGTTCTCTGCGTAACCTGCAAATACTTCTAAGCCTTCAACTGGCGTGTACCATACAGCACCCGCTGATAACAGCGTATCTGAATCTGAATTAACCGATTTATTCGTGCTTGTGAACTTGTCGTGGCTGTCTAAATCGACCAAGTACTTTTTCACACCTGCACGCAATGTCACCGTATCCATCTCAATTGAGTCTTCAAGGTATAACATGGTTGTTTCTACTGGATATGTGCGGTCGTACTGGATCCAATATGGGTTGTGATCAAAGTCAAAGCTGCTTTTCGAATCGATGATTTTGTGCCAATCACGGTACTCAGAACGCTCGTAATCTTCATACCAAATACCGCCACGTAAGATGTTGTTGTAATCGCCAATCTTGGTTTCCCATGTCAGGTCGGCATTGATGCCAAAGCGATCTTTTTCATAGTGGCTGTTACGGTAGGAACCAACAGGGCGTGCAGTTGACTCATAGCAATTTGGATCATACTCAGCATCTGCACCGCCGTATGGGAAAGTAATTGAGCTTTCACAGCCTTTCATTGGCTGAAGTGATTTACCATCTGCATCAACAAAATAAATCTTACCTAGAGAGCTACCACCTTGATAAGTCGTGCCAGACACAAGTTCAGAATGGCCTTTAGCGCCATCGTGATTCACATCAACAATATAAGGCGGTACCCAGTCACCACGGCCTTCGTTTTTATGGAAGTAGGCATTTGCAGTCACTTCCACTTCGCCAAGCATCGTATCCACTTCGATGTAACCAAATAAGTTTTCACGCAGTGTTGACCAACCGCGACGATAAACTTGGTCAATATAAGGAATACCTGTCCACTCACCGGTTAGGCCATCTGATTCAGGGTTTTGCTTAAAGCTTTCTAATGAAACACGCTGGTAGTTGTCTTCGTGTACATCATCATATGATAGGTACGCAGTGATCTCTAAATCACTATCCATACCTTTAACAAACTTAGCAGCGAAATGGTCACGGGTATTTTCTGCTGTACCGGTGATCCAATCGCTGTTACTTGAGTTTGAATAGCTCAACCAACCAAAGGTGTCATCCATCACTTCGCCAGTTTCAATACGCATATAGTATTTCTGCGCATCAAAATTCGCTAACGATAAACTTGCAACAATGCCTTGCTCAGTGCTTGGGTCAATAGTCGTAAAGTTTAACGTACCGCCAAGTGCTTCGTTAGAACGAGAGCCAATATCTGCTGTACCTTGAGATACCTCAACCGCCATTAGGTTTTCTGTATCTATATAACGATTAGCTTTAGCGCCACCACCGTAGTTTGAGTTACCGTTTGAGATGCCATCAATGGTAATACCAACTTGCTGCTCATCTAAGCTCAATTGAAAGCCGCGTATTGACACTGTTGTTGACCAATCGTCAGAGCCAAATGTATCACCCTCGTTGATAAGCACACCCGGTAAGTTGTCAATCATCGCCATCGCGCTGGTCATTGATGACTGTTGCTTAAACATTTCTTCAGATGTTGCATTATTTGCGTAAGAAACACTTTTACCAACAACCATGATCTCTTCGATTTGCTGGTCCGCTTTTGCTTGATCATCCTCTGCAAAAGCTGGTGCCGATAAAGCCGCAGCGATGGCCATTGCCAGCATAGATATTTTTGTAGAGCCTGTAGAGTATAAAGTTTTCATTATAATTCCCGAAAGTGATTGGTACATACCAAAATTACGAACGGGGCAAATCTTAGTTACGTATCATTACAGGGACTTTACAGAAATATTTAAGTTTTAATTTAATTGGTATGGACCAAAATTCATTAAGGTAAGTTTTCATTTTGTGAAGTTTGTTGTAATGTGATAACAATAAATAACATCAACACATTGCCAAGAATAAGTCACCTATGAGCGACACGAGTTATGCCTATGCCCAAGTTCGGGAAGCCATCAGCCAACAAATTGCTGAGCAAAAATTAACAGGCAACCTGCCTTCTGAACGCGAATTATGCGCCACATACGATGTCGCACGCTCCACTTTAAGACAAGCGCTGGGCCAGCTTGAGCATATGGGTCTGATCTACAGAAAAAACCGCAGTGGCTGGTATGTTTGCCCTCGCAAGCTCAAATATGACCCAATGCAACACACCTCTTTCTTGCAGTACACAACTGCTCAAGGCTTTCAACCAAGTACAAAGTTAGTTGAGCAAAAAAAGCAAAAGCCGTGCAAAGAAATAGCCAACGCACTTGAGTTAGATGGCAGAACTAGCCTAACAAGCATATTGCGCGTCCGTTCAGTTGACGGTCGAGCCGTTGTCGTCGAAGAGCTCAACTTTAGTAACAAACACCTGCCCAACATTGATAAACATGACCTGTCTTTATCTATAAGCGTATTACTTAAAAATACGTATCACCATCACAATGTTCTATATGATATTGCGGTTGAATCATGCTGCTTATTCAATCCTATTGCACAATATTTAAATACATATGATGGCGCTTTGGGGCTTAAAGTAACTCGTATAGTGAGAGATTTAGAGGGAACGGCCTTTGAGTTTGACCGCGAATATTGGCGCCATGATGCATTAATGATAGAAAACAAAGCTAAGCTCCATTTTTAAACTGAAACACATTGTAAAACAACTGCAATATAGCCCAATTAAACTGTAAAAAAATTCAAGACAGCCACCATTTGGTACATACCAAATATGCGCGTTCCACTATGAGTGTCAAATGTTTTACCGATTGGGCAAGCAAACCCAAAACCGACTTAGTACAAATACTTTTCTCTTTTGTTTATACGCCATTGTTGCCGCATGTAGTACCTATGCATTTATGTATGGCTTTAGAAAACCGGTTGCAGTTGGTCTTTACCAAGACATTACTTGGTTAGGCCTATCTTTAAAAACCGTGTATTTAACCGCACAAATTTTGGGTTATGCGCTGTCTAAATTTATCGGAATTAAAGTTATATCAGAACTACAAAGCCATGGCCGTGCCAAAGCAACCCTCGTTTTGGTATTGTTTGCATGGTTCGCTCTTTTAGGGTTTGCCGTTACCCCTTCTCCATGGAACGCCGTGTTTATGTTATTGAATGGACTGCCATTGGGTATGGTTTGGGGCATTGTGTTCAGCTATTTAGAAGGACGCCGAGTTACAGAAATACTCGCCGCAGGCCTTTGTACCAGCTTTATTCTCGCATCAGGCCTAGTTAAAACGGTGGCCAGCATCTTACTGCTAAACTTTAACGTGAGTGAAATATGGATGCCATTTGTTACTGCATCCATGTTCTTACCCTTTTTGTGTGTGTCAGTATGGATGCTGGACCAACTGCCGCCACCAAATCAAGACGATATTGAACGACGCTGTAAACGCGTGCCAATGAATAAAACTAGTCGTAAAGAGCTGCTAAAGTTACTCGGCTTTGGGATCACTATGCTCATTTTAGGCTATATCCTACTGACTATTTTGCGCGATTTACGCGACAGCTTTGCAGCCGATGTCTGGCAAGCGACAGGACTTAGCAGCGAACCTGCACTATTCACGCTAACTGAATTGCCAATCGCTGTGGTTGTATAAATTATAATAGCGCTACTAAAGCTTGTAAAAAATAACCATACAGCCATGATAATTAATCACATTTTGATATGCCTTGGTTTTGTTATCACTCTGCTAAGCTCAATTGCGTACGAACACCACCAAATCGGCCCTATCAGTTGGATGGTATGTAATGGCATTGGTCTGTATCTAGCTTATGTGCCATTCACAACGTCATTATTTGAACGACTGATAGCCACATTTAACCGCCCTGCTAATGTCGGGTTTTTAACCTATCTGGCTGATTCGTTTGGTTATTTAGGTACGGTTGGCGTCATGGTTTATCAAAGCACGCATAACCACACTATCGATTGGAATATTTTTTTGCGAGATTTAGGGTATTTTACTGGCATGGTAGGTACTGTTTTAACGCTCCTCTCGCTCTGCTTTTTTCTATATAAAGAGCGAAAAAACAATCAAAACCCAGTTACTATAATGGCTTAAACGTTTAGTAAAACTCGGAGTATTATAAATCACTATAATACTCCGAATTGATTATATGGGCTGTATTATCTAACCCATAAAAGACCCCACTTTGTTCCATCTCCTGCCACTGGAGACCCACAACCTGGGCTGCCCTTAGCTTGCGGAGTGTTATACAATGCATGCCCCAACCAGCAAGCATAGTGGCTAGGGTGAATGTCACGTTGCCATCCAATCACATTCATGTTGTTACGATCTTGATTTATCAGACACTTTGTGAAAGTTTTGCTATTGGCTTCGTATTGTGAACGGCAGTTTGGTAACGGTGTTTCTTCTGTCTGCATCTCTTGTTGATCCATATATCCCCATGTATAACGGATCATATCCAGCTCAGCCTCTTTTAATGAAGATTGATATGCAGTGCTTTTACAGCCTGTAGAGTTACAAGCGACTTGTTCTCTTACATCTCTAAATGTATTGAGAGACCCCTGATATAGGCCTGTTGACGGTTCCATTGCGGTTGAATCAGGGAACGGGTTATATTGATTAATCCGCTCTTTTCCACCTGGCTCAGTTTTTGCGTACGTACCAATTAAAGTCCAACCCCCTTCATCTGTGTCCATGTCACAATAGGCATCAAAACTCTCATACAAGCCCTCACCATCTGGATCTATTGTATAAATGCCTGACGTCGCTTCGGGATTCTCACTTAGAATTTGAGCACAGTTATATGGTAACGAGACAACCGGTGTTCTAGCTGCCAATGTGAAATCACCAGAATCATTATTAGGACCATACCAAGTTCCATGGTAACCCGCTTGAGCGTTACCTTGACCAAGATAATACAATCGATGACCGTCTTTTGAAATTGTAAATTGGACACGTTGAGTAGTACCAGAACCTATCTCAAACGTATTTGGATGCTCAAACTCACCTTGTATAAGTGATGGTTCTGTCTCTTGAACAGCAATTGCGCTAAATTTGTTCGCCAACACACGGATGTCTAGATACTGAACATGTGCAGAAGGTGATTCAAGTACACCGTTTAAATTTGAATCGGAAAGCAACTCCCAATACGTATTGGCTGAAACACCGCAAGACATACTTGCCAGTACAAGGACAGTTAATTTATTCATCATATTTTCTCCCTATATAAATCATTAATATCATGACACAAACTGCAAAAAAAATAAAAGCAAAATAAACTTAAATATCAAAGGCGTAAGTTAAAAAAACTTAAATCGTTACAATTTTTACAAACAAAAAAGCTTTAATTCAAAAAAAGAAAAATTAAAACCTCATCAAAAAAAACAATTGCCTATTGATAAAAATTTAAATAATAAAACATTAAGGAAAATTTAAAGTTTTATGAAGTTAAATTGCTAAGATTCAGTGCTATTCATTAAATCCAGATTCAATCAACACAAAACTAAAAAGAGAATAGTATGAATATAAAACGCATAACCTTAGCCCTACCTTTAATACTTTCATCTACATTTGTAGATGCGACTCCTGTAAACTGCCGCATAGTCGACGCGGGCACAGTTAATCTATACGGAGGATGGTCATACTGTAACGCATTCAGCAGCAACGGTAGAATGAAACAAATAAGGGAATATGTTCACCCAACAGTCTTGCAGCAAAGAACGATACATCAATTTATAAACGGTGAATGGTTAAATTGTCGTGCAACGGTTCCTTTCTCTCACACTGAAGATGTTACTAAAGAAGTTTGTGACTATAAACCAGGCGTATCTGTTTCAGTGAGACAATTTAGTGAAGGTTCAGCTGTATTTGAGATAAATGAGGGTGACAGAGATGGCACAATTGTATCACGTGAAATAAGACTAAATGGGGAACTTATTAACACGAGTTTAGGCGAAGTACAGGTATTCGGCGCCATTGGGGAATCATTTTATTTATCCGTTAAGGTGACAGATAATGATGGCTACACCGGCACAGGTTCAGCAGGTATTACTATTAAAAAATGGGGCAGTTTAAACCCTTTATAATTTGACATATAAAAATTAAACTTATTAAAAGAAAATCGCTTTATTTGATCTTTAACAGTAGTAAAAAACTAAAGTTTAGCCATTAAAACTAAACGACGAAAGTGTTATAAAGTTAAGTAGGTTGGTTTTATCATCCAACCTACTTTATATCATGTTTAGCCAAAGCGTAGCTTCTATTAAAATAAAACTACTTAGCAGCAAGATAGTAGTGTCGCAATACAAGTCTTGAAAAGCCATTATATCTATGATCTGCAAACACTGTCATTTGGTTACAATATACCTATCTATTCCCTTATCGACTCCACACCTGATGTACTAGCAATAGAAAATAATTTTTCCATAAAGTAATCATCAATATGCACTAAAGTAAAGTGGTGGATTAGTAGAATTAAGCGACTTATCTTCTATCAATTGACCGTTAGTTAACCCTTCATTTAAAGCGTCTACCAAAGAGTGTGTAGAAGCGCCCACTCTATATGCGACTGCCACATCACCATTCCACCCTTGCGCACCAGTACAATACTTCATACTCACTTGCTCACTTTGATTGCGCCACTCACATTGTAGAAGTGTTTGCTCAAACCCATTTACAACGCGCTTTTGCGGATATGCTCTAAAATATGCTGGGCCAATATCACAGGCATCTGTTCTAGGTGCGTTATCGATAACAACCGTACCACCATCAATATGTTTAAGCGAATTCTCGTTAAAAATCATATAACAGCTACCAGAATTCTTCTGCTGTAATTTGGTTGCAATTGGTAAGTTAAGTGCCTGTCCTTGATTAGTATTACACATTAATTGATGCGTATTGTTTCCCTTAGGAGTCCAACTACAATCAAGCAGGCTTTCAGTTACGCCATTAACTATTCGAGACCTCGGTGCAGGTTTGAAAGAAACAGCAGAACCATAGCAAGCTGATTTCTCGCCTGTAACTTGAATACTGCCTTTTAATTCAGATCTATAGCCATCAAGCCAATTCACACTACAAAAACCTTGGCTCGGTATATTTACTTTTTTAGCTATAAGTAAATCTGACGAACTTGAACCTACCGGGTTATTGCAAAGTAAACTCTCATGTATGGCAACTTCGTTTTGCTGATCAAATTGCCATTGGCAAGACATAGGCTCTGAACTTTGAGCGAATGCAGACGTCATTGAGCTTCCAGCTATCGCAACCAACAATTGAACTATGTTTTTAATCTTGGTCTTCATGCTAATTATCCTTTTATAAATTTGTCGTCGCTTTGTATTTTAGTTAACATTACACATATAATTTTAAAACCAAAAGTCTACATTACAGTTACTTACAATCCATTACCTAGTACTACATAAGCCGTGTTTAACTTACTAAAAAGAACGTAATTTTCTATTTTTATTCATTTTAATTACAGTATTCAATTAGATTACTTGTGAAAAACTATAGACAGAATATAACGAGGAAAAATCTATACAAAGATATTGCAACATCTTCACAATAAGTGAAATCTCTC
Source organism: Pseudoalteromonas luteoviolacea H33-S (assembly GCF_001625695.1). GTDB lineage: Bacteria > Pseudomonadota > Gammaproteobacteria > Enterobacterales > Alteromonadaceae > Pseudoalteromonas > Pseudoalteromonas luteoviolacea_B. The sequence goes on along the minus strand of NZ_AUXY01000081.1, from coordinate 15,863 downwards.
AGATATGGAGGTCGTCAATCTAGATTAGTAAGTCAATTAAAAATAATTTAAGCTATAAGAGGGTTAAAAAAGAATTAAGAATTAATATCTACTACAAAAGGGAAATTATGAAAACACATATTATTTTATTATTCGTTGCTACACTAAGCGTGTCTGAAAGTGTTGAGGCTCGCTCTGTTTCGTTCAATGCAACTGAGTGTCAACAACGATATGTCAACCCAGGGGAAGAAACTTTAAAATATAGACACTTCTCATCATCAAGCATAGAAAATACAACGAACAAAAATATTTATGTTTATTGCCCAATAAACTTGGACCAAAGTGCACCAATTGAATCGGTATATGCCTATTTTAACACTGCAAGTAAACACCCACATTCTGATGCATCATGCACATTAGAAATAAGAGGCATGGCTAATCCCAGCGTTAAACTATCGACAACAAACGGAGTTTTCGAATTGTCCTCTAGGTTAACGATGAAACCATCTGAAGAATTTCAAGCTAACCTACAATCATACCAAGCTAATTATCAAAACTTTATGGGGGGAGACATCAGTGCATTTATTAACTGTAAGCTTCCTAGAGTATCAGACGATGCATTATCTAGCGGATATGGATTCACTAGGATGATGGGCTATGTGGTGAATTATCAAACTCACTAACAAATAATTATGTTAAGAGCATTGCTTCATTTTCGCAGTATTCGAAATAAAGCCAATTCCAATTTATTATCACAATCATATGCATAAAAAAACGATGCAATGCTCTACCCTAATTCAAATTCACTGTTTATTTGCAATGTGCTCATACCAATAACTTTCGCTCACCAAATCTCGCGGTGACTCTAGCCGGTCAATAAAGGTCAAACCGTTTAAGTGATCCAATTCATGCTGAAAAATACGCGCGATAAAATCGTCAAATACTCGTGTGTGCATCTGGGCATTTTGATCATAGTACCTAACCGAAATACGTTTATGCCTAGGCACTAATCCACGCATACTGGGTACACTTAAACACCCTTCCCACCCTTTTTCTAACTCATCGCTGACTTCAATGATCTCTGGGTTGATGATCGCAGTTGGTCGCATAGTAGGCGCGGTCGGATATCGAACACTCGGTTTAGAACACATGATAAAAAGCTGTAAACTCTGATATATTTGCGGTGCAGCCAATCCTACCCCGTTTGCTTTTTCAACAGCTAACATCATTTCTTCAATTAGGTTTTGACACTCATCTGACAAAATATCATCAACCAATTCAGCTTTTTTTCGTAATACAGGATGCCCTAATTGTGCAATAATGGGCTGATTAGCTTTACTTTGTGACTGCATTATATAACCTATTTTGAATCCACTGGTTTTATCGTACTGGCTAGACGGTATCAAATATCAGGGATAACTGAAAAGAAAACTTTGGGTGCTAAGGTCGTAATGTACCTCTATATTAATGCATAAGGTCATAATTTTTCTGCTTTTCAATTCTAAAATATTCACTTTATAGTGTTGTCTCAATGTGCATAACAAACAAGAACCACATACCATCCAGCACAACCAAAAAACACATAAGCAATTGATTTTATTTAAAAATAAACATAAATAAATTCAAACCGAAGCACGACAAACCAACACTTCAGTTCAATTAGCTGCACAATAAACTTTCAAAGATTTCTAAAAGTTCTGCACTTTCTAATTATAGTTTGACAATCTTATCTCAGATCAATATATTGTCGTCTCGAGCGAATAGCATTTATAAAAAATTGTCCATGCCCATTGGCAAGCCCAATAAAGTATGACAAAAAGTGTACAGCAGCCAAGGCAAATCAGAATTGAAATTCATAAAGGCAATTTTGTAGCATCGCTCTTCATTATGGTAAATGATAAGTAATTGTGTGGAGTGTGTGATGGAACAACATTGGTCTGATTTTTTCCCATATATCTTTATGGGTGTTAAGGTAATTGCGTTGGGTATAGCTGGATTTTTTGCTGTAAAATGGCATTTTGATCAAGATAAAAAGCTCAAAGCGAAAGAGCAAAAAGAAAGTTAATTTTTTAGCTAAGAATTATTAATAATAAGCCACTTTTAAAAGTGGCTTATTATTAACAGCCATCATGCGCTATTACTTTGCTTTTATATCTCACACTAATACTCATCTTTCTTTTCAATAAAATAGAAACAGTTTTCTCAACGGCACACCATTAACATGCTTGTGTGTCATGTAAGCCCCTTTAAATTGTTTGTACCAACGAGTGAGCCTTGTTTTATCTGTTTATAACCTGCATATAAAACATGATAAATATGGTTATTAATCACAACATGAGCGCACACATCAAATACAAGGCACCTTAGCTAGTTTTAACAGCTCACCCTTCAATCTACCCTCTTTGGTACTCATAAGACTTACCTTTTATTGTCCTCTGTTCATAAAAGTGCACGTATTACACATCGCGATATACAATTATAATAATTGGTATCCGCCAAGCTATCTTGCCTCTTCCATGCAATTGCCATTTAAAAATCCGTCTATACTTTAGCATTTGTTAAAGCATAGGGAGCTTCTTAAACTATTCCCAAATTTGGCTAAGTGTCATGTGTATTCCTCCTTTTTCCTTTTTATAAAACTGCTGAGTACCCAAAATAAACCCAAGAGGATTGCTTTGTTATATTTATAATGACAAAAACAACCGATATGTCACTTTTTCAATCTTAAATACAGAGTCACCATAGGTGTTCTCCTTAAATTAATTTAAAATATATATAAAATTTTGTTAAATTTATTCTCTATGTAACCGATACAGTACAGAGAAAAGCGTGTAATAAGGATAATGACATGAAGATTAACGCAAGTGCGGGACCACTCCTGCATGCAAAAAACAATCAGGTTAGTGATGAAATGAGAAATATAGCCCCAAGCAGTCAAGAGGGCCTCAAAGTAGATCCAACCAAACAATTTATCAATTCAGAGCCGACACATCCTGCAGAGCAAATGCGAGCTAAGTCTGACAACGGTAAACTGACTGTAATCACCTATAAGGCTAACGGCAGACTCGATCTACCAGCCAGATATGAAGAACACAGGGGCATACTTGAGAGCGCCATCATTTCCACCAGCAAGCTGTATTTACACGAAACACCAGCCGCAGCGAACAGAATCGCAGAAGAGTATGAAAAAGTGTCTGCAGATTTGTATGAACAGAACCCGCGACTAAAGAATAAAAGCTGGGGCTTTACAGTTGATGAAACGGGCAAACTGGTTGCTACAGGCCATTTGAATCAGGCAGATAAGCAACTTGTTGAAGAGGCTTTAAATAGCAATGAAGAACTAGTCAGTGCCGCCAAAGATTTTAAAACCAGCTTTTTGGAAGGACTAGAAATTGAGCGTGGTAGTGCCGGTACAAGTCAGTATTGGGGAAAATATGATGTCAACGAAGGCAACTTTGCTCAGATCATCGATTTTAAAGAGATGATCGAACAAGGCAGCAATGACGAGATTGAAAGAGAGAAAAGAGGCTATTTGCTCAATAAGTGGGAATGGACGATCAATATATCCGACCAATTACAGGCAAGAGCAGAGCCCACTTTTGCAAAATAATTATTGTAGCGGAAGGCTAAAGCCTTCCGGGGCCTTTAACTTACTGTCGAGTGCTTGATAACAGATCTTGATCACAAATATGACCGAGCGTAACAACAGAATGACGATTGCCGCCAATGCCTATGTAGCTATCCAGTCCACTTGGGATCTGTACCCGCCAGGCACCAATATTGTAGCGGGAGCGCCAACGGTTTTCATAACCCATGCTATATTGAGTATGAATAGCTTCGTCTCTTCCCCATGTACAGCGGCCCAGGTCAATCACTTCCGAGATTCTGCCTTGTGCATCTGAAACTGCACTAGTAATCTCAGCGTTAGCTCCCGCCATGTTATTGTAGTCACTCCACTTGATGAAGTGCGCTTGCCCCCCCTCCACTGGATGACCTGTAGAATCTTGTAAAATAAGGCTCCACGTCAGTTTTTGATACGTCTGTGTTGTCATGTATGGAGAGCTCTGAACTGAGTAAGGAACGCGTAACATATTTGCATCTGGCTCCACCGCATGTTGTGCATAGGACGCAACATTAGAACCTAAAGTAAGTTGATAAACGCTCGCCGGATTATTAGGTAAGCTATAGTTTGGTCTGACCCGTACAATTTGATATTCACCAGCTTGTGCAGGAGTGATTAGCTTACCTTTTGCAAGTGGCACTTCCACCCAGGCTCCGGCCTCAAGGTACTCGAGTACAAATTCACCTGTATTACCCGGGTCCAAAAATTTCAACAGGACCTCTTGTCCTCTTTTCGCTTCAAACGCATAGTGGTCAATATCAAGTATTCCATCCAGATTGCCGACAACTTTGTTAAGTTGGTCCGGTAAAATCGTTGACTGTGAGATTGTATCGTTTATTTCATAACTATCGACGAACTCACTGGCCATAACCCCAAAATTAAATTCACTTCCATCCGCTTGAGCATATTCTAATAGCCAATAGTAATCACCTGCCTGTGAAACAGTCGTGACCAGCTCATCCAATCCAGCCTCGTTTGACGAAGCCCCTATCTCAGTCAAGGTATCATCCGGATTATGGCGGATCAGTTTCAGATTCACATTGGTTTGTGCATTTTGCGCCGTTACAAACGCATAGATCTTACTCGGCCTGTCGAGTTTAAAGTGGAAACAATCGCTACCGCCAGTCTGCGCGCCCCCAAGCGTGTAACTGGTGTTAATATTAAGAGTATCTGGGCAGCGCTGCGTGAAAGCAGCAGTCTGTTGATCCGTTTCGTTAACAGTCGAGGACGAGGAAGCAAGCATTGCATTTTTTATTATTAATCGCTGATTGCTATGAACAACTGTCTTGCCTACTTCCAGTGAATCTGAAAACCCACTCGGCAGGACTAATTCTGAACTCGCAACACTCAACATGGGTAGCATAGCAAGGGTAATACTCGTCATTTTGAACTTTTTCATAAAATCTCCTTTTATAATATTGAAAAGTCAATAATATATAGTCACAAAATTGAAGCAAACTCAATAGTAAAAAAGTTATATATCAGATTGGATATTATTTAAAATGACCGACACCTCCGCCTCAATCGAAAAAAACAAGTCATAGCAAATAGATGTTAGATACATCATCATGCATAACACTTTTTCCAACTATAAAAATTTACAGCACTTGAATTATACTGAATTATAAAACCTCTATTCCCAGTTGAAATTCATGCTTGCTACACCATGTATATTTCTGCTGAAAATTATGAGACAGTTATACACCTTCCTTATTTTATTTTTAAAACATTGTCTCAGTTCATTATATTTTTGAATCGAATGAGCAGAATTTATAAATATAAGCCCATACCCAGTGACTGGCCGAATAAAGTATAACAGCAGGCAAACTTTGACCAAGGTTAAAAAGAATTGACATTCAAAAAAGTAATTTTGTAGCAAGACTCTTTATTGTGGTAAATGATAAGTGATTTTATGGAGCCCGTGATGGAACACAATTGTTCTTATTTTTCCCATATATTTTTATGGGTGTTAAGGTAGTTGCGTTAGGTATAGCTATTTTTTGCCGTTAAATGGCATTTTGATCAAGATAAAAAGCTTAAAGCGAAAGAGAAAAAAGAGAGTCAGCTCACAATACAAGTTTTTTTAGTTACTTTAGACCTGAGTATTTTAAACCATGTTAGTTTCGTGTACTTAGAAAGCCCCTAGCAATGGGGCTTTGTAGAAACTAATAAGTACTTTAACCTTGATTCTTGAGATAGAAGTTTACAGGCTCATAGTATACAAACTTTGCATCGGCAGCCACTTCACTAAAATTCTGCTTTATATCTAAAATCGCTGCCCTATGACCTTTATTAGTCATCCTAGTCGCAATTACGACTGTACCTAATTTATTAACTTGGTTGTCGCTAATAGAAAAGCACACTGGATTTACAATCGGCGCCTTTACAGGGAAAAACACTGTTTTAGATAAGAAACAGTACTCCCCAGGCTCTAAGTAAATGGATTTGGCTTTTTTATTTTGATAAATCTTGGTTATTTCACCAGTGTCTATATTTTCAATTTCAAAACCACTTCGTCTTTTACGAATAGATGATTTATCAAGTTTATTCTGGTCACTCATAAAAGCCGCATGAACAGAAAGGAGCGTGTTCTCCTCATTGGCTACACTACTTGCAGATACTAGCAAAGCCCCTAATACAACTCCTGCTTTCAACATATTCCTTCCCCTGTTAGATGGATTATACACCTATATTTTTAATTTACTGCTTTCAAAAAAACGGACACCATTTAGCTTTTTTAAATTATTATCAGCCGCTTTCCTGTATTTTTATAAATAGAATCTAAGGCTTTATCAATAATATGTGATTGCCATTCATAGGTTGTAAGCCCCCCCGAATAGGTTGGGTATTACAAAATCAACCGTTATTACAAACACGCTTGATCATTCCAATTTTGATATTTCTGCAAAAATATAGAGGGACACTTAACCCTAGGAAATGGAAAGCTTTGCTCTACGTACCTCTGAAAAGTCTATCCATTAAACTGAGTGCATTGCTTGAAAACCAAACAATGGGATTCGAAATAAAAATCTCACCGACATGTTCTGGCAGCTGGAAATAAGAGTCGCAGCTAGTATCCACTGAGTAGTTCTCACTTACTATAGATACAGGTTACTATTTCATATATTTCATACCACAGGCTATATTGAAATTTACCGCTCGACTCTTAAAGTATCTCTCCTACCTATAACATACCTAATTGATAAAGTTTATTACGCCTTTAATAAATGCCTCAGTTTGGCTTTTACGTATTACTTAAAGGCGAATTAGAGGAGCATAAAACCAACCAGGTATGACTTGATTATTAACCCCGATACGTCATCAGAAAAGTATCGAATTCAACTAATTACTACTATCTGTTGCATCTAAGACTGCCAGCTGAGAGATTAGCTGACGCTTTGCCTCTGCTCTCTCCCTTGTTAAGTAAGGATTAGAACTTTGTCCTTCTAATTTTTGTAAAGCCATGAGATAGGCTTTTGACTTTGCAAATTCAACCTCTGTTTTGATTTCTGGCATTACCCCTTTTCCTTCCCAGTTTTCACCAGTTATTGGGCTGATACTCGTTCCAATTGCTACAAATGCGATAAAATCATGGGATAACTTAAATTGCCTGATCGGGTTTGCGCCACCCTTTGATGGCTCACCAATCACAGTTGCTCGCCCTAAATGTTTCAACGCGTATGCAAATGCCTCTCCAGCAGAGAACGTACCTGGGCCAATCAATATATATAAAGGTATATCACGCAATTGACTTGCTCCCAAAGGCTGAGCACTATGAAAAGGGTAGCGACTGTCATTTCTAAATAAGTAAGTATGCAGTAACGTCGGCTTTTTTAAGAAATAACTAGCAAGGTGAGAAACCATAAAACCATCACCGCCACCATTTTGACTAAAATCTAAAATAAGCGCGTCGGTTCTTTGCAATAAAGTCATCGACGCGGCAATCGCTTCGTTGGCTTGTGAAGATACAGTATCAAAACCCCACATCTCCAGATAACCAATATTTCCTGCAAGTACTTCTACTTGTCGTACTCCCGAGTTCTTGCGTTTTAATTCGGTAAACCAAGGCTCTCGCGCACCGTTACTGTGTTTGCCATTATTATCAACGCGGGTAACTAAGGCTAAATGTTTATCGTATTGGCTCACCAAGTCTGTAATTTGTTTGGACAAGCCATGACGAGATAACGAACTTTGAAAAGTTAGCCCACGTAGCTGAGCTGATATTTTTTTTGCTATATCGGTAAAAATATAATTTTGTTCAATAGATTGAGCAAACTCTGCCACTATTTGTTTTGCTTGTGCTGGTTGTAATTGCTGAGCAGGACTAATTGCCTCAGCCCTAGCCTGTAGTGTGTTTACACCCAAAATACATAAACTCAAACACAATAAAAATCTCGCAATCATAAAATCTAACTATCCCTTTAATCGCATGAACCTAATTGCCAAAGCAAAGGCTCGCATTAATGTCTGTCGCATAACTTGCGACCTTCCATTTATAGCGTACTTAAAAACTTACAACGACAATGAGTCGTAATGGCTTCAACTGCTTACCTACTCAATAAAAGAGAAGTCGTAAAAGAAGCCATATTGCCATTAACTTTCTAACAGAGGCTCATTTTCAGAGTCATCTTTCAATTGAGGCTGCTTATTAAAAATCGGCAGTGACAGTAAAGCCGACATAAAGCCCAAACTAAATAAAGCGCTGAACGTCATGCCACCGACAATAACAGCAGCTAAACCTCGATAAATCTCTGAGCCATCTCCAGGACTGAGCATTAATGGCAACATGCCAAAAATACTTGTACCTGTGCTCATATAAATGGCGCGCATACGATAACCTGTTGACTGTATAATCGCTTGCTGCTGAGTTTGACCAGCCACCATCGCCGAACGATATTGACTAGCAAGTAAGATGGCATTATTTATCACTAATCCCATTAAAATGATAAAGCCTATCATGGTAACGATGTCTAAATTTTGTGGAGCAAAGTAATCGACTAATTTCAAGCAGAGCATGCCACCAAGTAGTGCCAATGGCATCGACAACATAACAGCAATGGCTAACGACCATGAGCTAAGTGCAATCCGTATCAATAAAAATAAAATTAATAAAGATACAAGAAACATCTGGAAGAACTCAGTTAAAAACCCACTTAATTGATCTGCACTACCACGGTAATTGATATATAGCCCATGCTCTTGTCTCTGCGCCAAAAAAGCATCAACTTCAGCTTTTACTTGCGAAATAAACGGACCCACAGGCTGACCACTGGCAGGTACTAAATTAATTGACATACTGACTTCTCGGTCAGTGCGATATATCGCACTTGGTGCCAAGTTTAACTGTGTGTCTACCAAAGAGCGTATTGGATGCAGTCCATGATTGGGTATCATCACTTCTGTTTGCAATAATTGCTCAAGGTGCTCAGGCGTTTTCCCTTTTAAGTAGAAAGGCAAAGTATCACTATCTGCATAAAACTGACCGAGATAGGCGCCATCGGTTAATGTCACCAAGATCTGATTTAATTCAGATTGAGACATCCCCATAAAAGCAAGCGTGTCGACTTTAGGCGTAAACTCAATTCTTGCTACTGTATCTCTCATTGGAATGACTTCGGTGATCCGAGCGTCAGGAAAAGTCTCGACTAAATGGTTAAGTAATGCTTGCCCAGCTTTTTGTAGCTCTGGCATCCTTAAGCCTTTTAAATCCAATTGGCTGGTACGCGCATCAGGCAGTGCTAACCTAAGTAAGGTGCCTTGATAAACATAGGTTCTTGCATCAGGTAAATCCTTAACTACTTCAGTTTCCACCCACTTTTTGAATGCAGGAAAGTCCCAATCCCCTTCGGGATAAAAATACAACAGGCAATTAGCTGGTCGGCAAAAAGCACCATGAATGTCAAAAGCAGGATTGTTACCAAGCTCTTTTTGCGCTGCAATGCGCTGCTCCATAACATCCCCTATCTGTAATTTTGCAGCATTAACTGAAAGCGGTTCATCAAAAGCGGTGTACACCAACACAATGTTTTCTTTCGGGTTGGGCAGTAAATCTAGCTCAGGCTTCATCCACCAACTAATTAACAAAGCACCGGGAATTGCTAATATCAGCCATACTGCGCCTTGAATCTTTGAACGAGACGGCGCGGTGACAAAGGTAGTCCATTTTTTTGATAGCTGTTTACCGGATGAAACTTGGTTTTTAGGCAAAAGCTGCCGTGATAACGCAGGTAATAAAAACAGCGCAACCAAAATCGAGGCCACTAATGCACTTGAAATCGTAAATGCGAGATCGCCAAATAGCTGGCTTACTTCTGAATGCATTAAAACGATAGGTACAAAAATGACAATACTAGATAGAGTAGAAGAAATGAGCGCTGCTCGTACTTGTAATACCCCTTGTCGGCAGCTGTCTAACAGCGATAGCCCTGTGCTCCTCAAGCGCTGGATGTTTTCAACTATGATGATGGATGCATCAAGTAATAGTCCGACAGACAACGCCATCCCCGCCAAAGAAATTAAATTCAAGCTGCGCCCGCCCAATTGCATTCCTAACAGCACTAAAGACAAACACACAGGAATACTGACAAAAATCAAAAACACAACGCGCAAATTACGTATGAAATAATACAAGAACCCGCAAGCAAGCAGCACACCTAACAACAAGTTGCCATAAACCAGTAGTAGTGCTTGTTTAATAGGTATTGAGTTGTCTCTGCTCATGACAACTTTCAAATCAAGTGACGACAAAGGTCCCTCATTTAATTCTGCTAAAGTCGCTTTAATGAGATCTATTGTTTCTAATACATTAATATCCTTATCTGGCTGTAGGAAAAAATATATTGATTGATTGCCTTTAAAAGATGAATATGACCAATCATATACAAATCGTTTGTGTACAGTGGCAACCTCACCTAAGCGCACAACGCGAATGCCAGTAACTGCAACTGGTAAACTTCTTAATTCACTTAATGCCATCTGGCCTTTAAAGTGCAAATCATACTCTTTTGAGCCCAACATTAAGCTGTCACCAGAACGGTCAACCAAGCCTTGAAGCTTACGAATGACTTGATCAATGGTCAGTGAAAATTGCGTCAATTTTTGCGGATCAAACTCAATATCTACTCTTTGTGCCAGTCGATTATTATCCATATTAATGTTGGTAATACCTGGAATATCTGTCATTGCAGGTTCAACATAAGCACGATAAGCATGCATAAACTCTTCTTGTGACTTTTCTGTCTCAGAGTACAAAAACAAAGAAGCCAAAGTTGAGCCCGCACCATTGCTAAAGTCAATCACACGAGGTTTCGCAACTTGAGAAGGCCAATCTGGTACCTGATTAATGCGCGCCAGAACCTCCATATACACTTTTTCCATATCAGCTTGATAATGAAAGTTCAAAGTAGTCCAAGCTTGACCGTTAGAAATATTGGTTTGTAAATTTTTTAATTGACCTAAGCCAGCCAGTTGACGCTCAAGCGGTGAAATTAAACTTTGCTCAATTTCAGCCGCCGTTTTACCTGGCCATGATGTGACCACGGCAATCTGTGCTCTATCAATTTTTGGTAAAAGCGCATTTGGGAGTTTTAAACCTGCAAAAACGCCCAATACAACAAGTAAAAAAGAGAAAGCGATAATAATAGAAACATACTTTTCAACTAATCTCATAATTTACCCTGACCATTAATAGTGACTGTTGTATCTTCTTTGAGTGCAACTTTCCCTTTAACCACTAGTTTGTCACCTGCTTGTATACTCCCCTGAATTACTGAGTAATTTTTTTCAGAATCAATTATTTGTACAATTACTTTGCTCACTTGGTTGTCTTGGTTTACACGCCAAACATAATATTCACTGTTGTTAATGGTCAAAGCATCATACGGTACCTTGGTCAAATTGCTTGCAGCCATCGATACATCGACAACGTAACGTTGGCCTATTAAAAACTTTTCAGGGGGAGTACTTTTGAACTTTAAATGTAAATTGATTGTCTGATCTTGGCTACTCACCAAACCAGCATGACGGTCTAAAAACAGCTCTGTCCCATCTGACAAAGATAACTTAACATCCTTAAAATGATTAAATTCCTGATACAAATCTAGTGCTACTCGACAAGTCATTTCATGATGATCCGCAGGCAAAAACTCTAAAATACTTTCACCCTCTCCAACCCACTGTCCTGGCTGACCTGATAAAGACAGAACAACGCCATCAGCAGGCGCCCGATGTGTTAAGTTTTTTAACTGATGTTCAACTAAACGAAATTGCTCTGCATATATTTTGTTTTGCTCTAATGCAGTTTGATAATCCTTCTTGTGTTGCTGTAATTCAGAGCTAGAAACAACCCCACCTTCATCTAACTTGCCTAATCGCTCATACTCATTGAAAGAGTATATATAATTTGCATGCGCAGCTTTTGCATTGGCATCCAATTGCGCAAGTTGGCGTTTTAGATAAAAGTCATTTTGCTTTGCTAATAACTCACCTCTTTTAACCTGACTGCCAGCAGGCAATAACCAAGTTAACTCAGCAAACACATGACTTGATATTTGCTGACGAAATGGCACGTCAGCATGACAATACAGTGGTTTTTGAATGCCCCTTTGCCATGGCTGAGCTTCGCTAACACTAACACTTGGTGTAGAATTTGCATCGCTAGATAAGAGTGAGGAGCCAATCACTATATTGGCTAAGATAAAATGTCGTAAAGCATTTGGCACTAAAATAAACCCCCTTATTATTTTTATAAATTCAAAGTTGGCCTCATTTTGAATTTTCAAAAGTTGCCTTGCCAACTTTGATACTACTTCCTATTTATTTTGAGTGAGTGAACAAACTAACAAATTTCAGCCCAAAACTTAAAGCATTGTTTTATTAAATAAATTTAATTTATTATTTTTATTAGATAACATTCCGTCCAATACCAGGGTAAATCTTATCAAACTCGGTCTTTTACTAAAGACACAACTGTAATCAGGAGAAAAACGCCACACTACACCATATGAAATTTTAAATAATTTTTTAAAATTAGTACCATAAACCTGATTTAAGACAATCTATGAACCGTAAATACAAGACAAGCATGCCTACAAACTCCATTAATAATATTAATTTTTTCTTAAAGTAAAAATGAAAATTTTTATGATTTATAACAAAAACCACTTTCTGTGACTAATGAGATTTTTCAAACAAAAACATTGACAATGACTATAAATTAAAACAACATTCAAACCACAAAAAATAAAAACATCTTTAACAGTGTGAAAACACAACATATATATTAAACAAAAAAAGGAAATTAATATGAAACTATTACTCGCTTCAATTTCAGCGCTTACTATATTTTCAGCAACTGCTCAAGTCAATGTCGCAGCAGAAGAAGGAGTTACTCCTCAATCAGTACAAAAAACTTATTATGTATGTAAAAAAGGCGGTAAAGTACTTAACTTCGGAATTACTTATTTCTCATGGGATACTGCTGTAGAACGCAGAAACTGCGAGTGGCAAGGTGGTATGCTGTTTACTTCGACGACTGGGTATCCATGGTAAGAAGTAAAAATTGATTTAAAGGGTTGATATTACTGAAATAGGATATCATCCCTTTAATATAAAAAGGAAAAGAAATTACCCATCAACACTATTTAACCTTGTTCATTTAATAAAAACTCTTTAATTTATAAATTTTAATTATGAGGTTGTTATTAAGTAACACACTAGCTTAAATTAGGTGTAAACCACCACCTTTTTTTGCAAGCAATGTACTCTCTAGCAATATCTACCTTATTGGTTTAACCAATCTATAGATAAAATAATTTTCTGCCTGATTCAAATCTTGTACAACTACATACAGCCCATAACAAAACATTATATATAATAAATATTTAGCCAGGTTATTATCTATATTTTTCTTATATACAAGGCACTATACACCTTACCTCCATCTAGCACCTTCTTACCGAAAACGCCTTACCCCATCTCCTGAAGGCTCATTTACTCTCTGATTTAGCAACTAAATAAAATCAAAAACCTCATGGAAATTTATTTTAAAGGCCACTAACAAATGAGGAAACACAACAAAGACAACTCTATACAAAACCAAGTTATAACAAATAAAAACTGGCTAAAAATAAATTTTCAAATCATAACTGCTACCACATTTGTTCCATTAAAATCTAAAAAACTTACCCATAAAAATCAATAATAATTATAACACCCAAAAAAAACCAACCCTAAACCAACACAAATAAGACTATTAATATGGATTTTATTTTTAAATTTACAGTGGCATTTAAATATCAAGTTAAACTAGAATAAATTAAAGTAAAGCAAATTTCTAAGTCATCACATTCACTTAATAAAGAAGCGACGCCGCAGATCGGTGGTAGTACAAGAAAATGTAATTCAGATGGCCATACGTATAGCAGTAAGTTTTGTTATTCTCGCGAAGCATGGACTATATGTAATAAACCTGCTTTGGTAGCTTTCTTAGCCATACACAAATCAAATTCATTTAATTTTTAAACTAAAGAAACCAGAATTTTTTGACTTTTATAAATTCATCCTCACAAGATAAGAAACTCCAAATTATATAATATATCATAGTTACAAATAGATAAAAATCAATATCCTAGTCCTAACATATTTTGCATTCGCCCATTAACTCATTCAGTATCTCGAAATGGTTGGGGACTCGCCACTAGCAAACCTGCGTCAACCAAGCCGACTTATCTATCTCATGAAATTGCGATAAAAAAAGCCATCTATACTTCAATATTCATTAAAGCATAAACGGCTTTTTTAAACTGCCACCAATCCTTGGGAAAGTGTTGGCCTTTAAAAAAACACTGTTAGTACAGTGTTAAAATGCAAAAGTCTTATCAGCCATTTTCAAATTTACTTTTCTTGACACCAATCATTTGGACCGCCAGTTAAGCAATTTAAAGTATAACGAGCATTACCACCAGCTACATTTTTTGTCTGGTTCTTGGCCATTTCCGAACTTTTTTGGTTAAGAGATTTAAGGCTTGTTTTTTTAAATGATAATTTCATTAGAAATCCTTTATAAATAGTTATTAATGTTAAATATTAATCATTGGCTGAGTTAAATATATTTACAAACAAAATAGATGTCAACATACTTTTCAAACCAAAAACATTCAACCAAAAAGAAATGTAAATTAATATATTTAGAAAATAAAACCAAAAAACTCAAATAAAAAAACAAAACGAACAACTTTCGAACCGCAAAGGGTAATTTTAGATCTAAAATGTTATTTTAAAAAAATAATTGTTAATCAATGTGTTTATATAATTACTTTAAAATATTTTCAACTCAACAAAAAATAGAGGGACTCTTCATTTACAACTGCTTACTATCCACTCAGGTTTTGACGTTAAATAAATTTATTTAAATAAAAGACAACATTAAGTCATGATGAGTACAAATGTTAAATCTAAGATATTTGTAGTAATTATGGTGATTATGAATAACATTCCTTAATTTCAGTCAAGACCTACCTTTGATACAAACCCGAATTCAACATGTAAGTGCACTACACATAAAAACACGAGTCTGACGTATCGTGGTGGTAATAATAGGTATCAACCAAGCTAACTTGTCTCTCCTTGCAATTACCATAAGAAAAGCCTTCCATACTTTAACATTCATTAAAGCATAGACGGCTTCTTAAACTATTCCCAAATTAAAATGGGTGTCATATTCACTTTTATACACTTGTATGTTGAATTCGGGTTTGTAATATTCAATTTTCAATGAATATCTGATTTAGCCTTCTCATTGTTATTTCCAACTCGCTGAGCTAACATGTTATGGAATATGTTGATACTTTAAAAAGAGAAATAAGGATTATATAATGAAGTTTAAGAAGAAAAGTTTGAAGCGGCTCTCAGTAAACCACTTACAGAATGTAAAGGGAGGTACAGCAGATACCTTCGAGCCACCACAAGTTTTAAGGATCTTGAATAGGGCTATTGATGAAAATCAGGCAGCTATAGCTAAATAAACTTGAACTATAAATCGTATAAAAGTGGGTGAAACTTAAGTGTCGCCCATAATAATTATACAAAAAATAAGGTTGAACTCTAACACCACTACACATGATGTCTCCATTACACATGGCACCCATTCAAATTTATACCATAACCACACTTCGGTGATTTTCAAAACAGCGATTTTTAAGTGACAACAGATTTTGAGACTTTTAAGAGATTTTTAAGAGACGATTTTGAAGTGACACCCATT